>NZ_CABEHV010000004.1:0-1345000 GCF_901542415.1 Streptococcus mitis
AAAGTTGCTGCTCAAAACTGCTACTTTGAAAATGCAGGTGCTTTCACTGGTGAAACTAGCCCACAAGTTTTGAAAGAAATCGGTACTGACTATGTTGTTATCGGTCACTCAGAACGCCGTGACTACTTCCATGAAACTGACGAAGATATCAACAAAAAAGCAAAAGCAATCTTTGCAAACGGTATGCTTCCAATCATCTGTTGTGGTGAGTCACTTGAAACTTACGAAGCTGGTAAAGCTGCTGAATTCGTAGGTGCTCAAGTATCTGCTGCATTGGCTGGATTGACTGCTGAACAAGTTGCTGCATCAGTTATCGCTTACGAGCCAATCTGGGCTATCGGTACTGGTAAATCAGCTTCACAAGACGATGCACAAAAAATGTGTAAAGTTGTTCGTGACGTTGTAGCTGCTGACTTTGGTCAAGAAGTTGCAGACAAAGTTCGTGTTCAATACGGTGGTTCTGTTAAACCTGAAAACGTTGCTTCATACATGGCTTGCCCAGATGTTGACGGTGCCCTTGTAGGTGGTGCGTCACTTGAAGCAGAAAGCTTCTTGGCTTTGCTTGACTTTGTAAAATAATCAGTAGCAAAAGCTAGGTGGAACAGCATTCAAGATGTCTGTTCCATTTTTTATAGGAGAAGAAAGATTGAAAATCAAGATTGGAAAAATTGGATTAGCAAGTCTCTGTTTACTGGGCTTGGCAGTTAGTCATGTCGCTGCAAAATGAAACTGAAGTGAAATCATCTTCGGAAGGAAGCAGAGTTCAAGATTCTTCTAGCAAGGTAGAAGAAAAGAAATCAGAAACGACTACAAGTCAAAAAGAAGAAGAGAAGATGGAAGAAGTAAAAGAGACGCGAGCTAGTAGTAGTCAGAAAGAAGAAAGTAAGCCAAATTTAACATCAGCACACTGGGAAGGAGATTTCTATGTAAAAGCTGATGGTTCCAAAGCGAAGAGTGAGTGGATTTTCGATACTAGCTACAGTAGTTGGTTCTATATAAAATCAGATGGTCGTTATGCCCAAAAAGAATGGCATGGGAAAACTATTACCTCAAAATGGGTGGTTACATGGCTAAAAATGAATGGGTTTACGATAACAATTATAATAGCTGGTTCTACCTCAAGATAGACGGTTCTTATGCAAATCAAGAATGGCAGAAAATTAATGGTAAATGGTATTATTTCAAGAAATGGGGCTCTATGGCTAAAAGTCAGTGGCAAGGAAATTATTTCTTGAATGGTCAAGGTGCCATGATGCAAAACGAATGGCTTTACGATAAGCATTATAAGACTTGGTTCTATCTTAAGGCAGATGGTTCTTACGCTAATGAACAGTGGCAAAAGATTGATGGCAAGTGGTACTATTTCAAGAAGTGGGGCTACATGGCTCAAGATGAGTGGCAAGGTAATTACTATCTTACTGAAAGTGGTGCTATGGCGACTGGTGAGTTAGTGATGGACGATACTCGCTATACTTTTGCTGATTCAGGGGAACTGAAAGAAAAGAAAGCCTTGAATGTTGGTTGGGTTTATCGAAACGGCCACCGTTATTTCTTTAACCATCGTGAAGAACAGGTTGGAACAGATCGTGCTAAGAAGGTTATTGATGTCAGTGAACATAATGGTCGCATTAGTGATTGGAAAAAGGTTATCCAGGAAAATGGAGTTGATGGCGTCATTGTTCGCTTGGGATATAGTGGTGTAGAAGATAAGGAATTGGCTTATAATATTCAAGAATTGAATCGACTAGGCATTCCTTATGGTGTTTATCTTTATACCTATGCCGAAAATGAAACAGATGCTGAGAATGATGCCAAACAGACTATTGAACTCTTGAAGAAATACAAGATGAACTTGTCTTATCCAATCTACTATGATGTTGAGAACTGGGAATATGTCAATAAAACAAAGAGAGCTTCAAATGATACTGGAATCTGGGTCAAGATTATCAATAAGTATATGACAACAATGAAGCAGGCTGGTTATCAAAATGTGAAAGTTTATAGCTATCGTCAACTCTTGCAAACTCGTTTGAATCATCCAGATATTTTACAACATGTCAACTGGGTTGCAGCCTATACGGATGTGCTTGATTGGAATAATCCTCATTATTCAGGAGAAAAAGGATGGCAATATACTTCATCTGACTCTCTTAAAGGGATTAGGGGTCATGTTGATGTTAGCGTCTGGTATTAAGATATAAAGTTGAGAAAGGAGTGTGCAAGAAATTTGCATCCTCTTTTTCTTTATTTTACTGAAGCAAAGGGGTATGAAATTTATACTCTACGAAAATCTCTTCAAACCACGTCGGTTTTATTTGCAACCTCAAAGCTGTACTTTGAGCAACCTGCGGCTAGATTTCTAGTTTGATCTTCATTAAGTATTAATCAAAAAATCTCTAAATAATTCTTAAATTATCAGTCTATTGCAACTTTTCTCATGTGAGTCTTTTGGCTTGCTATTGGTTTTTCTTAGTAGTATACTAAGGTAGTAATCATTAAGAAGTGGTTACAAAAAATAATGAATGAGGTAAAGAAAATGGTAGAATTTAAAAAAGAAGCAGTAAAAGACGTAACAACATTGACAAAATCAGCGCCAGTAGCATTGGCGAAAACAAAGGAAGTATTGAATCAAGCTGTTGCTGATTTGTACGTAGCCCACGTTGCTTTGCACCAAGTACACTGGTACATGCGTGGTCGTGGTTTCCTTGTATGGCATCCAAAAATGGATGAGTACATGGATGCTCTTGATGGTCAATTGGATGAAATCAGTGAGCGTTTGATCACACTTGGTGGTAGCCCATTCTCTACATTGACAGAATTCCTTCAAAACAGTGAAATCGAAGAAGAAGCTGGTGAATACCGTAATGTTGAAGAAAGCTTGGAACGTGTCCTTGCTATCTACCGTTACTTGTCAGAACTCTTCCAAAAAGGTTTGGATGTTACTGATGAAGAAGGTGACGATGTGACAAACGGTATCTTTACAGATGCTAAAACTGAAACTGATAAAACAATCTGGATGCTTGCCGCAGAACTTGGACAAGCACCTGGTTTGTAAGAAATAGAATAATCATATAAAAATCTGTAGGATGCCTCTTACAGATTTTTTTCTATTCTGTAAGCTATTCCAAACCAGTCTTTTTTTGAGTTTTTTGATAAAATAGTACTATCAGTGAAAAGGATGGAAGCATGACTAAGAAAATCGTAGCTATTTGGGCCCAGGATGAAGAGGGTGTGATTGGTAAGGGAAATCGCCTGCCTTGGCATTTGCCAGCAGAACTGCAACACTTCAAAGAAACAACTCTGAATCATGCTATCTTGATGGGGCGTGTGACCTTTGATGGGATGGGGCGTCGCTTGCTTCCACAACGGGAAACTCTGATTTTGACGCGTAATTCTGAAGAAAAGATAGACGGGGTTACTACTTTTCAGGATGTCCAGTCTGTCTTGGACTGGTATCAGGCTCAAGAAAAGAATCTTTATATTATCGGTGGGAAGCAAATTTTTCAGGCTTTTGAACCCTACCTTGACGAAGTAATTGTGACTCAAATTCATGCTCGGGTGGAGGGAGATACCTATTTCCCTGAGGAGTTTGATTTGTCTCTTTTTGAGACAGTTTCAAGCAAATCCTATACCAAAGATGAGAAAAATCCTTATGATTTTACCATCCAATACCGCAAGAGAAAGGAAGTCTAATGGAACGTAGTATATTTGGTTTTTTCACAGCCATGCTGTGTTTGGTCTGCTTGCTTGCAGGAGCACAGGCTTTTCGTAAAAAGCGTTATGGACTTTCTGTCCTGCTCTGGTTAAATGCCTTTACCAATTTGGTCAATAGTATCCATGCTTTTTACATGACCTTATTTTAGATAGAATGACAGTATAGAATAGAACGGAAGGAAATCATGCCTACAAATAGGAATAATGATATGATGGTTTATTGCTCATTTTGTGGCAAAAGCCAAGAAGAAGTACAAAAAATAATCGCAGGCAACAACGCCTTTATCTGTAATGAATGTGTGGAGTTGGCTCAGGAAATCATTCGAGAGGAGTTGGCGGAAGAAGTCTTGGCAGACTTGTCTGAAGTTCCAAAACCAATCGAACTCCTCCATATCTTGAACCACTATGTAATCGGTCAAGATCGTGCCAAACGTGCTTTAGCAGTAGCAGTATACAACCACTACAAACGCATCAATTTCCACGATACGCGTGAAGAGTCGGAAGATGTGGATTTGCAGAAGTCAAACATCTTGATGATTGGCCCAACTGGTTCAGGGAAAACTTTCCTGGCCCAGACCTTGGCTAAGAGCTTGAATGTGCCTTTTGCGATTGCGGATGCAACAGCTCTTACTGAGGCTGGTTATGTTGGTGAGGATGTGGAAAATATCCTCCTCAAACTATTGCAGGCTGCTGACTTTAATATTGAACGTGCAGAGCGTGGGATTATCTACGTGGATGAAATTGACAAGATTGCTAAGAAGAGCGAGAACGTATCGATCACACGTGATGTTTCTGGTGAAGGTGTGCAACAAGCCCTTCTCAAGATTATCGAGGGGACCGTTGCTAGTGTTCCGCCTCAAGGTGGACGCAAGCATCCGCAACAAGAGATGATTCAAGTGGATACTAAAAATATCCTCTTCATCGTGGGTGGTGCTTTTGATGGTATTGAAGAAATCGTCAAACAACGTCTGGGAGAAAAAGTCATCGGATTTGGTCAAAATAATAAAGCAATTGATGAAAACAGCTCTTACATGCAAGAAATCATCGCAGAAGATATTCAAAAATTTGGTATTATCCCTGAGTTGATTGGACTCTTGCCTGTCTTTGCTGCTCTTGAGCAATTGACAGTGGATGACTTGGTTCGTATCTTGAAAGAGCCAAGAAATGCTTTGGTGAAACAGTACCAAACCTTGCTTTCTTATGATGATGTCGAGTTGGAGTTTGACGACGAAGCCCTTCAAGAGATTGCAAATAAGGCCATCGAACGCAAAACCGGTGCGCGTGGTCTTCGCTCGATTATCGAAGAAACCATGCTAGATGTCATGTTTGAAGTACCGAGTCAGGAAAATGTGAAATTGGTCCGCATCACTAAAGAAGCTGTCGATGGAACAGATAAACCAATCCTAGAAACAGCCTAGAGGTGACTATGGAACTTAATACACATAATGCTGAAATCTTGCTCAGTGCGGCTAATAAATCCCACTATCCGCAGGATGAACTGCCAGAGATTGCCCTAGCAGGGCGTTCAAATGTTGGTAAATCTAGCTTTATCAATACCATGCTGAACCGTAAGAATCTAGCCCGAACATCAGGTAAACCTGGTAAAACTCAGCTGCTCAACTTCTTTAATATCGACGACAAGATGCGCTTTGTGGATGTGCCTGGTTATGGCTATGCCCGCGTTTCCAAAAAGGAACGTGAAAAGTGGGGGCGCATGATTGAGGAGTATCTAACGACTCGGGAAAATCTCCGTGCAGTGGTCAGTCTAGTTGACCTTCGTCATGACCCGTCAGCAGATGATGTGCAGATGTACGAATTTCTTAAGTATTATGAGATTCCAGTCATCATTGTGGCGACCAAGGCAGACAAGATTCCACGTGGTAAATGGAACAAGCACGAATCAGCAATCAAAAAGAAATTAAACTTTGACCCAAGTGACGACTTTATCCTCTTTTCATCTGTCAGCAAGGCAGGGATGGATGAAGCTTGGGATGCAATCTTAGAAAAATTGTGAGGAAAAGAAAATGGCAAAAACAATTCATACAGACAAAGCTCCAAAGGCTATTGGACCATATGTTCAAGGAAAAATCGTTGGCAACCTTTTGTTTGCTAGTGGTCAAGTTCCCCTATCTCCTGAAACTGGGGAAATCGTTGGAGAAACGATCCAAGAACAGACAGAACAAGTCTTGAAAAACATCGGTGCTATTTTGGCAGAGGCAGGAACTGACTTTGACCATGTTGTCAAAACAACTTGTTTCTTGAGTGATATGAACGACTTTGTTCCTTTTAATGAGGTTTACCAAACGGCCTTTAAAGAGGAATTTCCAGCTCGTTCAGCCGTAGAGGTAGCTCGTCTTCCTCGTGATGTAAAAGTCGAAATCGAAGTCATCGCAGAGATTGGATAAGCTAGTTGAAGTTTGGTGTTGCCAAACTTCTTTTGATATAAGGAGAAAAAGATGACAAAGAAACAACTTCACTTGGTGATTGTGACAGGGATGAGTGGTGCAGGGAAAACTGTAGCCATTCAGTCTTTCGAGGATTTGGGATATTTCACTATTGATAATATGCCGCCAGCTCTCTTGCCTAAGTTTTTGCAGTTGGTGGAAACAAAGGAAGACGACCATAAGTTGGCCTTGGTAGTGGATATGCGTAGCCGTTCTTTCTTTTCCGAGATTCAAACTGTTTTGGATGAGTTGGAAAACAAGGAAGAACTGGACTTTAAAATTCTCTTTTTGGATGCAGCTGATAAGGAATTGGTCGCGCGTTACAAGGAAACTAGACGAAGTCACCCTCTAGCTGCAGATGGACGGATTTTGGATGGAATAAAACTGGAGCGTGAGCTCTTGGCGCCTTTGAAAAACATGAGCCAAAATGTGGTGGATACGACTGAACTGACTCCTCGTGAGCTGCGTAAAACCATTGCAGAGCAGTTTTCTGATCAAGAGAAAGCTCAGTCTTTCCGTATTGAAGTTATGTCTTTTGGCTTTAAATACGGAATCCCAATTGATGCGGATTTAGTTTTTGATGTCCGATTCTTGCCAAATCCATATTATCTTCCAGAACTGAGAAACCAAACGGGTGTGGATGAACCTGTTTATGATTATGTCATGAACCATCCTGAGTCAGAAGACTTCTATCAACATTTATTGGCCTTGATTGAGCCGATTTTGCCAAGTTACCAAAAGGAAGGTAAGTCCGTTTTGACCATTGCCATGGGTTGTACGGGTGGGCAACACCGTAGTGTGGCCTTTGCTAAACGCTTGGCGCAGGACTTATCCAAGAATTGGCCTGTTAATGAAGGGCATCGCGACAAAGACCGAAGAAAGGAAACGGTAAACCGTTCATGAGAAAACCAAAGATAACGGTGATTGGTGGAGGGACTGGGATTCCTGTCATTCTTAAGAGTCTGCGGGAAAAAGATGTGGAAATCGCAGCTATCGTAACGGTGGCAGATGATGGTGGTTCTTCAGGTGAACTCAGAAAAAATATGCAGCAGTTGACACCGCCAGGCGATCTCCGTAATGTCCTTGTGGCCATGTCGGATATGCCTAAATTCTATGAGAAGGTCTTTCAGTACCGCTTTTCTGAGGATGCTGGAGCCTTTGCTGGCCATCCATTGGGAAATCTCATTATCGCTGGCCTATCAGAAATGCAGGGTTCGACCTATAATGCCATGCAGTTGTTGAGCAAATTTTTCCATACAACTGGGAAGATTTATCCTTCCAGTGACCATCCTTTGACCCTGCACGCAGTCTTTCAGGATGGGACAGAAGTGGCTGGAGAGAGCCATATTGCAGACCATCCAGGCATGATTGACCATGTCTATGTGACCAATACTCTCAACGATGATACGCCTCTGGCCAGTCGTCGAGTAGTGCAGACTATTCTTGAAAGTGACATGATTGTCCTCGGGCCTGGTTCCCTCTTTACCTCGATTTTACCCAATATCGTGATTAAGGAGATCGGGCAGGCGCTTTTGGAAACCAAGGCAGAAATCGCTTATGTCTGCAATATCATGACCCAACGTGGGGAGACGGAGCACTTTACAGATAGTGACCACGTGGAAGTCTTGCATCGTCACCTTGGCCGACCTTTTATCGACACTGTCTTGGTGAATATCGAAAAAGTGCCTCAGGAATACATGAATTCTAACCGGTTTGATGAATATTTGGTGCAGGTGGAACATGATTTTGCTGGTCTTTGTAAGCAAGTTCCGCGTGTGATTTCATCCAACTTCCTTCGTCTGGAAAATGGGGGTGCCTTCCACGATGGGGATTTGATTGTGGATGAATTGATGCGGATTATACAGGTGAGAAAATGAGTTTCACAGTAGCAGTAAAAGAAGAAATTCTAGGTCAGCACCATCTGAGCCGGCATGAATTATCTGCCATTATCAAGATGTCTGGTAGCATCGGTCTTTCGACTTCGGGCTTGACCTTGTCTGTCGTGACAGAAAATGCCAAACTGGCTCGGCACCTCTATGAGTCCTTTCTCCATTTCTATGAAATCAAATCGGAAATTCGCCACCACCAGAGGAGCAATCTCCGTAAGAATCGGGTCTATACCGTTTTTACAGATGAAAAGGTGCAGGACCTGCTGAGTGATTTACACTTGGCAGACTCCTTTTTTGGTCTGGAAACAGGTATTGATGGGGCGATTTTATCAGACGAGGAAGCAGGTCGTGCTTATCTCTGTGGCGCTTTCTTGGCAAATGGAAGTATTCGTGACCCTGAGTCAGGCAAGTATCAGTTGGAAATCAGTTCTGTTTATCTGGACCACGCGCAAGGGATTGCCTCACTTCTCCAGCAATTTTTACTGGATGCTAAGGTGCTTGAGCGCAAGAAGGGGGCTGTGACCTATCTCCAGCGTGCTGAAGATATCATGGACTTCTTGATTGTCATCGGGGCCATGAAGGCGCGTGATGATTTTGAGCGGGTTAAGATTTTGCGAGAAACCCGTAATGATCTCAATCGAGCCAATAATGCCGAGACAGCCAATATTGCTCGGACAGTTTCTGCCAGCATGAAGACTATCAACAATATCAGTAAAATCAAAGATATCATGGGCTTAGAAAATCTGCCAGTGGATTTGCAGGAAGTAGCACAGTTGCGGATTCAGCACCCAGACTACTCTATCCAGCAGTTAGCAGATAGCCTCAGCACCCCTCTGACCAAAAGTGGTGTCAACCACAGACTCAGAAAAATCAATAAGATAGCCGATGAGTTATAAAGATATAAAACACCTCTTTCTTGACAATTAAATAGAGTATGTGAGATAATAAAGGGGAATTGAGAAGTTCTAGCATTTTAGTGCTAACAGAAATCCCCTCGGTACTGCCATACTGAGGGGATTTTTTTCTGGGTTAGATAGCACTAACCAGGAAGGTTACTTGTCGAAGTGATCGTCTAACCAACGAGTCACCAGCCATGAGATGATACTCTCGATGACTGCGATAAGTACTATTTTGAGAAGTTCTAGCATCTGTAATACCTCCTTTTCCAAGGCGTATTGTTAGTGCCGTCGTTATTATATCACATGCTTTATCAATTTGATAGGACATTTTTGATTTTTGAAAAAGAAGGGGAAAGGTATAAGCTGATCAGATCGTAGATGAACTATAAAACCACGAATCCTATGTGACTCGTGGTTCTTTTTTATAAACTGGTTGAGTGTTTTGGTTGTACCTTTTGTTCTGGGTCAATGTAGTTGATGGCATTGTTAACAGCGGTTGGTGCCTCTCCAAGCCCTGTCGCAATCAAGTCAATTTTTCCGTCATAGTAGCAACAGTCACCGATAGCATAGATACCTGCTTGGCTAGATTCTTGCTTGCTGTTGACGATAATCTTATGACGGTTGAGGTCCAGACCCCAGTTTTTAAGGTTACCGACAGAAGATTTGAAACCATAGTTGACAAAGAGGTGGTCTAGGTCAATCGTTTCGGTTTCATCAGATTTGACTTTTGTGATTTCAAGTTTATCGAGCGTTTTTCCATCTCCAAGGAGTTGGCTAGGGACGAATGGTGTCTTGATGGTCACAGATGATTCCTGTAAGGCTTGGACACTGTGTTCCAAGGCACGGAAATTATCTCTGCGGTGGACAAGGGTAGTTGGCGCAATTTTTTCAAAAGCCAAAGCCCAATCCACAGCCGAGTCTCCTCCACCAAGAATCGTCACTTTCTTACCAGCATATTGCTGGATGTTGGAAACGTGGTAGTGGATATTTTCATAACCCTCAACGCCTTCTAGTTCCAGCGGACGTGGTTTGAAGGCACCGCCACCCATAGCGATGATAACTGTTTTAGACAGGTGACTTCCTTTAGAAGTTGTAATTACAAAGCCTTCCTCTTGTTTTTCAATCTCAAGAACCGTTTCGTTGAGATGAATAGGGGTATCAAAGCTGTTTAACTGTTCAATCAAGCGGTTGGTCAACTCTTCTCCAGTTAGGTTTGGGAAACCTGGTACGTCTAGGATTTCCTTTTCAGGGTAGAGAATAGCAGGTTGTCCACCTAGTTGGGGAAGAGAGTCGATGATTTGGACCTTGGCTTGGCGTAGGTGGGCATAGAAGGCCGCAAAAAGCCCGACAGGACCACCACCTACAATGGTAATATCATAGAGTTGAGACATGGTTTCTCCTTTATTTTTTCTAGTCATACTCTTCGAAAATCAAATTCAAACCGCGTCAGCGTCGCCTTACCGTACTCAAGTACAGCCTGCGGCTAGCTTCCTAGTTTGCTCTTTGATTTTCATTGAGTATCAGTTTATTTTATCATATTTTTTCTTTAATTTAAAATGAAGTAGGATAGGGAAAAAAATATCAGAAAAATGGTATAATAGAAAGGAACGTGTTTGGACAGAGAGGAGACAGTAGATGAACTTTCAACAATTATCCAACCTGCAATATTGGACTAGCTTGTTTTCTAGTCCTTGGAGTATTGCCATCAATCTGTTTGATATTTTGATTGTGGCCTATATTTTATATCGTTTTACAAAAGCGATAGCTGGCACCAAGATTATGATTTTGGTGCGTGGGGTCATGATCTTTGTATTAGCCCAGGTTGTGGCCAATATCCTTGGTTTAACAACGATTTCTTGGTTGATTAATCAGATTATCACCTATGGAGTCATTGCTGCGGTTGTTATCTTCTCTCCAGAGATTCGGACTGGTTTGGAACGCTTGGGAAGGGCGACAGATTTCTTTTCTACTGCTCAAATTAGTGCAGAAGAGCAAATGATTCGTGCCTTTGTCAAGTCGGTTGAATATATGAGTCCCCGTAAGATTGGTGCTCTGGTTGCCATTCAACGAGTTCGGACCTTACAAGAATACATCGCGACAGGGATTCCTTTGGATGCCAATATTTCGGCAGAACTCCTCATCAATATTTTTATTCCCAACACTCCTCTACACGATGGTGCTGTGATTATCAGAGAAAATCGAATAGCAGTAACCTCTGCCTATCTGCCCTTGACAGAAAGTACAGGGATTTCCAAGGAATTTGGGACCAGACACCGGGCGGCTATCGGTTTATCAGAAGTATCAGATGCCTTGACCTTTATCGTCTCAGAGGAAACAGGTGGCATTTCTATTACCTATAATGGGGTTTTCAAGCACGACTTGACGATTGAAGAATTTGAAGCAGAGCTACGAGCAATTCTTTTGCCAGCTGTTGAGGAAAAAGTCAGTTTCAAGGACCGTTTGCTAGGAGGTTGGAAATATGAGAAAAAATAGTCTATATATCATTTCATCTCTCTTTTTTGCTTGTGTCTTATTTATCTATGCAACGTCAACCAACTTTCAAAATAGCAATACCGCAAGGCAGGTCAAATCAGAAACCTACACCAATACGATAACGAACGTTCCTATCGATATTCACTATGATGCTGACCAGTATTTCATTAGTGGATTTGCATCAGAAGTTTCAGTGATATTAACCGGAGCCAATCGTGTGACCTTGGCTAGCGAAATGCAGGAGAGCACTCGTAAGTTTAAGGTAACTGCTGATTTGACGTATGCCAGTGTTGGAACGATTGAAGTTCCCTTGAACATTGAAAATCTTCCAAGTGGATTGACCGCTGTGGCAACGCCTCAAAAGATTACAGTGAAAGTTGGGAAGAAGGTTAAGCGAGATGGGATGATTGTTGTGCCACAAGTTGACCAAAGCCAGATTGATCCCAAGCTACAAATTGATAGTGTAACCGTGTCAAACGAACGAGTTTCTGTCACAACTGACCAAGAAACATTAGCTAAAATTGATCGTATTATTGCGCTTTTACCAACTAGCGAACGTATAACAGGTAATTACAGTGGTTCAGTACCTTTGCAGGCAATCGACCGCAATGGTGTTGTCTTACCGGCAGTTATTACTCCGTTCGATACAACAATGAAGGTGACTACAAAACCAGTAGCACCAAGTTCAAGCACATCAAATTCAACTACAAGCAGTTCGTCGGAGACATCTTCGTCAACGAAAGCAACTAGTTCAAAAACGAATTAAAAATAGAAAAAGGATTTTATAAAAATGGGTAAATATTTTGGGACTGATGGAGTCCGTGGAGAAGCTAACGTAGAACTAACACCAGAATTGGCCTTTAAATTAGGACGTTTTGGAGGCCATGTTCTGAGTCAACATGAAACGGAAGCACCGAAAGTCTTTGTAGGACGCGATACACGTATTTCAGGGGAAATGCTAGAATCTGTCCTGGTAGCAGGTCTCCTTTCAGTAGGGATTCACGTATACAAACTAGGCGTTCTGGCAACACCAGCAGTAGCTTACTTGGTTAAAACTGAAGGAGCAAGTGTCGGTGTCATGATTTCTGCTAGCCATAACCCAGCCCTTGATAATGGGATTAAGTTCTTTGGTGGTGATGGTTTCAAACTAGATGACGAAAAAGAAGCAGAAATTGAAGCCTTGCTAGATGCTGCGGAAGATACTCTTCCTCGTCCAAGTGCAGAAGGTTTGGGAACTTTGGTAGATTATCCAGAAGGTTTGCGTAAGTACGAAGGCTACCTTGTTTCAACTGGAACTCCACTTGAAGGAATGAAGGTTGCCTTGGACACAGCAAACGGTGCAGCGTCTACAAGTGCCCGTCAAATCTTTGCAGACCTCGGTGCTCAATTGACGGTTATCGGAGAAACACCAGATGGGCTTAACATTAACCTTAATGTTGGTTCAACCCACCCAGAAACCCTTCAAGAAGTGGTCAAAGAAAGCGGCTCAGCTATTGGTTTGGCCTTTGACGGAGACAGTGACCGTTTGATTGCTGTCGATGAGAATGGTGATATCGTTGATGGTGACAAAATCATGTACATCATCGGAAAATACCTTTCTGAAAAAGGACAATTGGCCCAAAATACAATTGTGACAACTGTTATGTCTAACCTTGGTTTCCACAAGGCCTTGGACCGTGAAGGTATTAACAAGGCAGTCACTGCAGTCGGCGACCGCTATGTTGTTGAAGAAATGAGAAAATCAGGTTACAACCTTGGTGGTGAACAGTCTGGTCACGTGATCTTGATGGATTACAATACCACAGGTGATGGCCAATTATCAGCTGTCCAATTGACTAAAATCATGAAGGAAACTGGTAAGAGCTTATCAGAGTTGGCTGCAGAAGTAACCATCTATCCACAAAAATTAGTCAATATCCGAGTGGAAAATGCCATGAAGGAAAAGGCTATGGAAGTGCCAGCTATTAAGGATATCATCGAGAAGATGGAAGAAGAAATGGCAGGGAATGGTCGTATCCTAGTACGCCCAAGTGGAACAGAGCCCCTTTTGCGTGTTATGGCAGAAGCGCCTACAACAGAAGAAGTGGACTACTATGTTGATACTATCGCAGACGTAGTTCGAGCTGAAATCGGGATTGACTAAATCCTAGAAAACTAGATGAAAATAAAAAATTATGGTACAATAGCTTATAATATTGTAGCCGAGGGAGAAAGACATGAATCTTAAACGTGAACAAGAATTTGTTAGTCAGTATCATTTTGATGCGCGTAATTTTGAATGGGAAAATGAAAATGGAGCTCCTGAAACTAAGGTGGATGTGAACTTCCAATTAATTCAACATGACCAAGAAAATCAAGTGACTTCCTTGATTGTTATCTTGAGTTTTATGATTGTATTTGATAAATTTGTCATCAGTGGAACCATTTCACAGGTGAACCATATCGATGGTCGTATTGTTAACGAACCAAGTGAATTGAACCAAGAAGAAGTGGAAACCTTGGCTCGTCCATGTTTGAACATGCTCAACCGTTTGACTTATGAAGTAACTGAAATTGCATTAGACTTACCAGGAATCAATTTGGAGTTCTAATATGAAATTAGCTGTTATCACAGATTCCTCTGCCTATCTCAGTGCAGATACCTTGCAAAGAGAAGATTTATTTGTCTTGGATATTCCTGTTAATATTGATGGTGAGGAGTATGTCGAAGGGATCAATCTGACTGCTGAGGAATTTTACCAAAAAATGGCTCAGGCTTCTGAATTGCCTAAGACCAGTCAACCAAGTATTGCCAAGTTAGATGAGATTCTAACTTCGCTTAAATAACAAGGCTATACACATGCTTTGGGGCTTTTCCTATCTTCTGGAATTTCAGGTTTTTACCAAAATATCCAGTACATGGTCGATGATTATGAGGGATTAACCATTGCCTTCCCAGACACTTTGATTACAAGTGCTCCTCTGGGTATCATGGTTGAAAGTGTCTTTAACTGGCGAGACCAGGGTGATGACTTTGCCATTATTCAGGATAAGCTAGCTATCCAAATTAGTCACACATCTGCTTTCATCATGGTCGATGATTTGGACCACTTGGTTAAAGGTGGACGCCTTTCAAATGGAGCTGCGATTTTGGGCAATCTGCTAAGCATTAAGCCAATCCTCTATTTCAATAACCAAGGTGTGATTGAAGTGTACGAAAAAGTCCGTACTGAAAAGAAAGCAACCAAGCGCTTAATTGAAATTATCAAGGAAGCAACAGCTTCAGGCCAATACCGTATCATTGTCATTCACGGAAATGCCCCTGAAAAGGCTGAGGAATTGCGTCAGCACTTACTTGAATCTGGAGTAGGTTCGGATGTTTCACTTGCTACATTTGGTAGTGTCATTGGAACACACCTAGGAGCAGGAAGCATTGCTCTAGGTTATATTCCAGTAATTTAGTTTGCGCTTCTAGGCTAGTTAAGAAATAGCAATTGAACACGGACTACCTGCCTCTTGAAAAAAGATGCCTGTCTTACCTTTCATGGAAAGTCAGCGCCATCCCCTATTTTTCACGGGCAGCTAAGGCCCTTTGTATCTTGATAATTGAACACGCCTGGAACCCTCTGTGAAAAAGATAGTTCTTCCAAGGAGGAGACACTCCTTGATTAGAACTCCTATTTTCACTCTGTATTCTTACAGGCTTTGTATCTTAGAAATTGAACACGGACTACCTGCCTCTTGAAAAAAGATGCCTGTCTTGCCTTTCATGGAAAGTCAGCGTCATTCCCTATTTTTCAAGGGCAGCTATCGTCCTTTGTATCTTAGTCAGGAGTAGAGATGAGTATTCGAGTAATTATTGCTGGTTTTAAGGGAAAGATGGGCCAGGCTGCTTGTCAGATGGTCTTGGCTGATCCAGACTTGGACTTGGTAGCAGTTTTGGATCCCTTTGAGTCTGAATCAGAATGGCAGGGTATTCCTGTTTTCAAGGATAAGGCTGATTTGGTCGGTTTTGAAGCAGATGTCTGGGTAGACTTTACTACACCAGCTGTTGCCTATGAAAATACACGCTTTGCTCTTGAAAATGGCTTTGCTCCAGTAGTTGGGACAACAGGTTTCACGAGTGAAGAGATTGCAGAGCTAAAAGCATTTTCTCGTGCTCAAGATTTGGGTGGCTTGATCGCTCCTAACTTTGCCTTGGGTGCTGTTTTACTCATGCAATTTGCAAGGCAGGCTGCTAAATATTTCCCAAATGTGGAGATTATCGAGCTCCATCATGACAAGAAAAAGGATGCTCCGAGTGGAACTGCTATTAAAACAGCTGAGTTAATGGCAGAAGTTCGAGAGTCTATCCAGCAGGGTGCAGCAGATGAGGAAGAATTGATTGCAGGTGCTCGTGGTGCTGACTTTGATGGCATGCGCATCCACTCAGTTCGTTTGCCAGGCTTGGTAGCCCATCAGGAAGTCATCTTTGGCAATCAGGGAGAAGGATTGACACTCCGTCATGACTCCTATGATCGCAGCTCCTTCATGACAGGGGTGAATTTGGGAATTAAAGAAGTTGTCAAGCGTCATGAGCTTGTCTATGGATTAGAACACTTATTATGAGATTAACGCAAATGCCTTCTGAATTTCAGAAGGCTTTACCAGTATTAGAAAAAATTAAAGAAGCAGGTTTTGAGGCCTATTTTGTTGGAGGTTCTGTTCGAGATGCCCTCCTCAATCGTCCTATCCATGATGTGGATATTGCGACGTCTTCTTATCCAGAAGAAACCAAGCAGATTTTTCCGCGAACAGCCGATATCGGAATCGAGCATGGAACTGTCTTGGTCTTAGATGGGGACGAGGAGTATGAGGTGACTACTTTTCGGACAGAGGATGTCTATGTGGACTATCGCAGACCCAGTGCGGTCTCTTTTGTGCGCTCGCTAGAAGAAGACCTCAAACGCCGTGATTTCACAGTCAACGCCTTTGCCTTGGACGATACAGGAGAAATCATTGACTTGTTTCATGGTTTAGAAGATTTGGAAAAGCAAGTCTTACGAGCAGTTGGAGTGGCAAGTGAGCGTTTCAACGAAGATGCTTTGCGGATTATGCGTGGTTTCCGTTTTCAAGCCAGTCTTGGTTTTGAACTTGAGACAGAAACGTTTAAAGCAATGAAGACCTTGACGCCACTTTTGGAGAAAATTTCTGTGGAGCGTACCTTCGTTGAGTTTGATAAACTCTTGCTGGCTCCATTTTGGAGAAGGGGTTTGGCTTCCATGATTGAGAGTCAAGCTTATGACTATCTCCCTGATATGGCATCTAGCAAAGACAAACTTAACAGACTGTTTGATTTGGAGACTGATTTCACCTTTGAATCTTCAGAGCAAGCCTGGGCTGCTCTACTGTGGGCTTTGGAGATTGAAAATGCGCAGCCATTTTTGAAGGCTTGGAAGACCTCACGTCAGTTTGCTAAGCAAGTTCAGGATTTACTGACTATTTTGGCCTTGCGTGAAAAGGGAGAATTGAGCAAGCGCGATTGTTATCGCTTTGACTTGGATTTTCTTTTACAGGCTGAAAATCTTCGTCAGGCTCAGGGAAAACCAGTCAACCCACAAGTCATCACAGAAACCTACCAGAGTCTGACCATTCATGACAAGAAAGAAATCCAAATCAACGGTGGTATTTTGATCAAGGAATATGGTTATCAGCCGGGCCCAGACTTGGGAGAGATTTTAACAGAGATTGAATATGCCATTGTCGATGGAGAATTGGAAAATAACCGTCAAGCCATCCATGCTTATCTAAGGGAGAAAAAATGAGTGATTTTATCGTTGAAAAACTAAGTAAATCCGTTGGTGACAAGACCGTTTTTAAGGATATTTCCTTTATTATCCATGACCTAGATAGAATTGGTCTGATTGGTGTCAATGGAACGGGCAAGACCACCCTTTTGGACGTCCTTTCTGGTGTTTCTGGATTTGATGGAGATGTCAGTCCCTTTTCAGCTAAGAATGATTACCAGATTGGTTACTTGACCCAAGATCCTGATTTTGATGATAGCAAGACGGTCTTGGATACGGTTCTCTCCAGCGACCTCAAGGAAATCCAGCTCATTCGTGAGTATGAGTTGATCATGCTCAACTACAGTGAGGACAAGCAGGCGCGTTTGGAACGTGTCATGGCAGAGATGGACTCTCTTCAAGCTTGGGAAATTGAGAGTCAGGTCAAGACAGTTCTCAGCAAGCTGGGGATTCAGGACTTATCCACTCCAGTTGGGGAATTGTCAGGCGGTCTAAGAAGACGGGTCCAGTTGGCGCAAGTTCTTCTTGGCAACCACGACCTCTTGCTGCTGGATGAGCCGACCAACCATCTGGACATTGCGACTATTGAGTGGCTGACCCTCTTTTTGAAAAATTCCAAGAAGACCGTCCTTTTTATTACCCATGATCGTTATTTCCTAGATGCTTTATCAACAAGGATTTTCGAGTTGGACCGAGCTGGATTGACGGAGTATCAGGGCAATTATCAGGACTATGTTCGCCTAAAGGCAGAACAGGATGAGCGTGATGCGGCTCTTCTCCACAAAAAGGAACAACTTTATAAGCAAGAATTGGCCTGGATGCGCAGACAACCGCAGGCGCGTGCGACCAAGCAGCAGGCTCGTATCAATCGTTTCCATGACTTGAAGAAAGAGGTTTCAGGCAGTAGTGCTGAGACAGACTTGACTATGAACTTTGAAACCAGTCGTATTGGGAAGAAAGTCATCGAGTTTCAGGATGTTTCCTTTGCCTATGAAAACAAGCCTATTTTGCAAGATTTTAATCTCTTGGTGCAGGCTAAAGATCGTATTGGAATTGTTGGGGACAACGGTGTTGGGAAATCAACTCTCCTTAACTTGATTGCAGGAAGTCTTGAGCCGACAGCAGGACAAGTTGTGATTGGGGAAACTGTTCGCATCGCCTATTTCTCTCAGCAAATTGAGGGTTTGGATGAAAGCAAGCGAGTGATCAATTACTTGCAGGAAGTGGCAGAAGAGGTCAAGACCAGCGGTGGTTCTACAACTTCGATTGCAGAGTTGCTGGAGCAGTTCCTTTTCCCACGTTCGACGCATGGAACCTTGATTGAGAAATTGTCTGGGGGAGAGAAAAAACGCCTTTATCTCCTCAAACTGCTCTTGGAAAAACCAAATGTTCTTCTTTTAGACGAGCCAACCAATGATTTAGATATTGCAACCTTGACAGTTTTGGAGAATTTCTTGCAAGGATTTGCGGGACCTGTTTTGACAGTTAGTCACGACCGTTATTTCTTGGATAAGGTAGCGACCAAGATTCTGGCTTTTGAGGATCGCAAGATTCGTCCTTTCTTTGGTCATTACACCGACTATCTTGATGAAAAAGCCTTTGAAACAGAGATGGCCAATCAAGTGCAAAAGGCCGAAAAGGAGAAAGTGATCAAGGTCCGTGAAGACAAGAAACGCATGACCTACCAAGAAAAGCAGGAGTGGGCAAGCATTGAAGGCGATATTGAAACCTTGGAAAATCGTATCGCTGCTATTGAAGAGGAGATGCAGGCCAACGGCTCTGACTTTGGCAAACTGGCTACTCTCCAAAAAGAACTGGATGAGAAAAACGAAGCACTCCTTGAAAAATACGAACGCTATGAGTATCTCAGTGACTTTGATAGCTAGAAGAATGGAAAAATCCCGTCTCATGACAGGATTTCTCTATTCTTTTTTTGTTTCTTGGTGAAAGATATTTTGCCAGGTTTCGTGGCGACGCCAGATACTGGTATGGATGATACCATCTAACTCATAGGAGATGAGTTTGGTCTTCTGACTGATGGAAGTGATCTGAATATCCTTGATAGCGGAATTCAAGTCTTTTTCGGCTTTATAGGCCTCTTTATCCATCTGCTCTCCATCTTGACGAATATAGACAAAATCGTCAGCCAAGAGTTCTTCCAGTTGATTTCCTTGGTCAATCAATTGTTCGCGCATAAGCAATTTTTTATAGACATTGTCTAAAATTTCATCTTCAGGGATAGGTGCTGGCTCGATATGGACATCGGTATCAAAGACTCCAAAACGTTCTTCCAGCATAGACTCGACCTGATCCGCAATTTCATGGCTTTCAAAAACAGACAGGTCAGGGTTCATCTCTAGCGTAATATCCAGGTAGATGTTGCTACCGTAGGTGCGACCTCTTTGCGACTTAACCTTGCTGATTTTGGGAATTTCCATGATAGCCTTTTGGTAGTCCTCGAGCAGACGGTCATCAAAGCCATCCGAAAGGCTAAAGGAAGACTCGATGAAGATATCATAGGCAGTTTTCAAGATAAAGAAAGTGATGATAATGGCAACCAGTTTATCCACAATGGGATAATTGAAACTGCTAGCCAGGATTGCAATGGTAGTACCAAGTGAGGTGACAGCATCAGAAAGATTGTCCTTGGCGGCAGCCTTCAGTGCCTTGGAGTTGGATTTCTTACTGAGGCGAGTATTGTAGAGATAAACTAGAAACATAATCGTTGCAGAAATGATTCCCAGAGTTGCACCCAGAGGGTCAATGACTGTTTCTTCACGACTGAGAATCTTTTGAATGGTATCCCTTAGTACATCAAAGCCAACATAAAACATGATGATAGAAGTGACCAAGCTAGCCAAATCTTCAATCTTCCAGTGGCCAAAACGGTGGTCTCGGTCAGCAGGCTGGCGTGCCATCCGGATTCCAATCAAGAGGGCCACATTTCCAATGATGTCCGACACGTTGTTAAAACCATCGGCCACCAAACTGGATGAATGGAGGAGGTGCCCAGTTGCTAATTTCGCTGCAGACAAGATCAAATAGGTCGAAATACTGATAATGGCCCCACGCTCAGCTAACTTGAGATTTGAGATAGATTGCTTCATTCAACTTCCTTTCTAGTCATATAGCATTCTACCATTATACTGGTTTTCAAGGGAAAATTCAAATAAGTCATTTTTTACTCTTTGAAAACTTTTCAAAATTTGGTATAATAGTACTACTCAAGGGAGTAGCTGGCAGAAACCTGTGATAGTGTCGTCATTCCGAATTTTATACTGAAAAGTATGCTTTCCGGCACTATCTTAAACAGCGAGACTTGTTATGATTAACAGGTCTCTTTTTGTTTGTCGTGAAAAGATGCGATGAGGGAAAAGAGAGTCTGTTTTGCACACAATGTCAAGGAGGAGACACATGTCAAAAGAACAAAAACGCCAAGCGTTTTACACTCAGAGTCCTGAAGAGGTCTTGAAGGCTGTGGATGCGACCGAGCAAGGTTTGTCATCAAGTGAGGCAGAAAAACGCCTTGCAGAATTTGGCCACAATGAACTCGAAGAAGGCGAGAAACGATCAATCCTGGTCAAATTCATCGAGCAATTTAAGGATTTGATGATTATCATCCTAGTTGCGGCAGCAATCTTGTCAGTCTTGACTTCTGGTGGGGAAGATATCGCAGATGCCATTATCATCTTAGCCGTGGTAATCATCAATGCTGCCTTTGGTGTTTACCAAGAAGGGAAAGCAGAAGAAGCTATCGAAGCTCTCAAATCAATGTCTAGTCCAGCTGCCCGCGTTCTTCGTGATGGGCATATGGCAGAGATTGATTCAAAAGAATTGGTACCAGGTGATATCGTTGCCCTCGAAGCAGGTGATGTAGTACCAGCAGACCTACGTTTGCTTGAAGCCAACTCTCTTAAAATTGAAGAAGCAGCTCTTACAGGTGAGTCTGTGCCAGTCGAAAAAGACTTGTCAGTCGAGCTTGCTGCAGATGCTGGTATTGGTGATCGTGTCAATATGGCTTTCCAAAACTCAAATGTGACTTATGGTCGTGGTCTTGGAGTTGTTGTCAATACAGGTATGTACACGGAAGTTGGTCATATCGCTGGCATGCTCCAAGATGCAGATGAGACAGACACACCACTTAAACAAAACTTGAACAACCTTTCTAAGGTCTTGACTTATGCAATTTTGGTCATTGCCCTTGTTACTTTTGTAGTTGGTGTTTTCATTCAAGGGAAAAATCCACTCGGTGAGTTGATGACCTCTGTTGCCCTTGCCGTTGCAGCCATTCCAGAAGGTCTCCCAGCTATCGTAACTATCGTTCTTGCCCTCGGTACTCAAGTTTTGGCTAAAAGAAACTCTATCGTTCGTAAGTTGCCAGCTGTAGAAACTCTTGGTTCAACAGAAATCATCGCTTCTGACAAGACTGGTACGCTGACTATGAACAAGATGACCGTCGAAAAAGTCTTCTACGATGCGGTTCTACATGACTCAGCTGATGACATTGAACTAGGTCTTGAAATGCCCCTGCTTCGTTCAGTTGTCTTGGCCAATGATACGAAAATTGATGTGGAAGGAAACTTGATTGGTGATCCAACCGAAACAGCCTTTATCCAATATGCTTTGGACAAGGGCTACGATGTCAAAGGATTTTTAGAGAAATATCCTCGTGTGGCTGAGTTGCCATTTGATTCTGAACGTAAGCTCATGTCAACAGTTCATCCACTTGCAGATGGACGCTTCCTCGTAGCTGTTAAAGGTGCGCCAGACCAACTCTTGAAACGTTGTGTTCTTCGTGATAAGGCTGGGGATATTGCTCCGATTGATGAGAAGGTTGCAAATCTCATCCATACAAACAACTCTGAAATGGCTCACCAAGCCTTGCGTGTCCTTGCTGGTGCTTATAAGATTATTGACAGCATTCCAGAAAACCTCACTTCTGAAGAGCTTGAAAATGATTTAATCTTTACTGGTTTGATTGGGATGATTGACCCTGAACGTCCTGAAGCTGCTGAGGCTGTTCGTGTGGCTAAGGAAGCGGGAATTCGTCCAATCATGATCACAGGTGACCATCAAGACACTGCAGAAGCTATTGCTAAACGTTTGGGAATCATTGACGCAAATGATACAGAAGGCCACGTTTTAACTGGTGCTGAGCTCAACGAACTGTCAGATGAAGACTTTGAAAAAGTAGTTGGTCAATACTCTGTTTATGCGCGTGTATCTCCAGAGCATAAGGTTCGTATCGTCAAGGCTTGGCAAAAACAAGGTAAGGTCGTTGCCATGACAGGTGACGGTGTCAATGATGCGCCAGCTCTGAAAACAGCCGACATCGGTATCGGTATGGGAATCACTGGTACAGAGGTTTCTAAGGGGGCTTCTGACATGATTCTTGCAGATGATAACTTTGCGACTATTATCGTTGCAGTGGAAGAAGGACGTAAGGTCTTCTCAAATATTCAAAAGACTATTCAGTACTTACTTTCTGCCAATACTGCTGAAGTATTAACCATCTTCCTATCAACCTTGTTTGGTTGGGATGTCTTACAGCCAGTTCATCTTTTGTGGATCAACTTGGTAACCGATACTTTCCCAGCAATTGCACTAGGTGTTGAACCTGCTGAGCCTGGTGTCATGAACCATAAACCACGTGGACGAAAGGCAAGCTTCTTCTCAGGTGGTGTTTTGAGTTCTATCATCTATCAAGGTGTACTCCAAGCAGCTATTGTTATGAGTGTTTATGGCCTTGCGATTACTTACCCAGTTCATGTGGGTGACAATCATGCCATTCACGCAGATGCCCTTACTATGGCCTTTGCAACCCTTGGCTTGATTCAGCTCTTCCATGCCTACAATGTGAAATCTGTTTACCAATCCATCTTAACAGTTGGCCCATTCAAGTCTAAGACCTTCAACTGGTCCATCTTGGTATCCTTCATCCTTCTCATGGCAACAATCGTCGTAGAACCGCTTGAAGGAATCTTCCACGTAACCAAACTAGACTTGTCACAATGGGGAATCGTGATGGGCGGAAGCTTCTCAATGATTATTATCGTCGAAATTGTTAAGTTTATTCAACGCAAACTCGGTTTTGACAAGAATGCGATTTAAAAAAAGTCATCTTCGGATGGCTTTTTTAAATTACTTTAAAAAGGATAGAAAAAACTTTAAATAGGAGATGTTAAAAGTAAAGTCGCTTACTAAAATATTAGATATAAGAATAGCAAAGAATGACTTGGGAGGAAATCATGGGAAATAAAAAATGTATTTACTCTATCCGTAAATTGAGTTTGGGTGTTGCTTCAGTTGTTGTGGCTTGTGGTTTAGGGTTTTTAGCTGGCTCTGTTGGAAGTGTATCTGCAGATGAAATGCTCGCAGCTAGTCATATCTTAGAAACAGACAAACCTTCTATCGAAATCATAGACAAGGATAAGTCTGTCGGGGGTTCAGAAAAAGAAGCTACTGCTTCAGAAGAGCAACATTTTGAAGAAAAACATTTAGATACTCCTAAAGTGACTGAAAAGGAATCTCGTGTTGAATTTAATTATATTGATGAATCAACAGGGAAAAAACTTTTTTCAGATGAGCGTACTGGTAAGGTGGGAGAGGATCTTCACTACGATACGAGAAAGAAAATTAGTGAGTTTAAAAGGAATGGCTATGTATTGGTTGAGGATGGCTATTTGAAAACGGATGAATCGAAGAAGCTGTTTCAAGATGATAAGAATCCGCAAACATATACTATTAAATTAACTCCAAAACATGAAGTGATTAGCTTACAAAACCAGACTAATCCTAAGTCAAATGAAGAGGTGGAAGCTGGTGTTGTCGATAGTCCTAAGTGGCCTGCAGATGCTGAAAAAATCAGAACCAATAACTGCCTTTAGAGAGAACGATTCAAAGAACCATTAAATTTAAATATAAAAATAATGGTAAAGAAGCTTTTGCTGAGAAAAAACAAAGTATTTCCTTTGAACACTATGCGACTGTTAATCTTGTTACTAAGGAAATTTCCTATTCTAACTGGAAAATAAAACAGGAGCATGTTAAAAATCAAACAGCCAAGATTAGCTATGTGGATATCAGTGAAAACAAGCTACTGAAGGAAGATACAGTTACTGGGGAATCTGGTTATCCTATTGAATACAGTACGCTAAAAACGATTAGTGACTACAAGCGACAAGGATACGATCTTGTATCAAGTGATTATGATCGAGGTTTACAATATTTTGACCAAGATAGTAAGACTGATCAAATATTTAAGGTTGCTTTAACCCCTCGCCTAGAATTTATTTATCCTGAAGATAGAATTCCAACTGCTCATAAAAAAGTTGATGAGGATGTTCAAGATTCACCTTTATGGCCTGCCAGTGTTTCTAAAATCGTCAATAAAAAATCTATTGATCGTAACATTTCCTATCTAGATTTTGTGACACATGATAAGGTTGTTGCAGATCGAAATGATCAAGTTGATTTCAAACGCGTTGCCAAGGTTGATTTTGTAAGAGGAGACCTTTATTATCGTGATTGGACGAGTGATCAACCAAATCTATCTAAAGTAGCGACACCACTGCTAAAAGGCTTGGTGGCAGATAAAGAAGCAGTTGCAGAGAAAACAGTGGCAGTAACAGATCCTGTAATTAGGGAAATTGTCTACTACAAACAATTAGGAAAATGGATAGCCATTTCTCCAACTGCAAATGAGAATCTGGCTTTGATTCAATATCCCAATGACCAAGATGGTAATCCTGCGAAAGCAGGTCTTGCTAGCAATCCAGGTTTGAGAACAATTCCTTATCTTAAAGGCTATAAGGCCGTGACATCAGCTATTGATTTGGTGTTGAAGGATTCTTCGCATCCAGAATTGGGTTATTTATTACCAGAAGTTCCAGAAGATTTCACAAAAGATACAGTGATTCATTATCTACCTGTGAAAGCTACTGAACCAGAACCACCAAGAGGTGATCAACCTAAGACGCCAGAAGCTCCAACACCTGAGGAGCCAAAGCACCCAGAAGTACCGACGGTAGATCAACCTAAGGATCCTGAAAAGCCAACCCCTGAGGACCCTAAACAGCCGGACATGCCGACTGTTGAGCAACCAAAAACTCCAGCAAGTCCAGTACCTGAGGAGCCAAAGCGTCCCGAAGTTCCAGCTGTTGCTCAACCTAAGGATCCCGAAAAACCATCCCCTAAGGAACCCAAGCAACCTGAAGTTTCGACTGCTGAGCAACCAAAGACTCCAGCAAGTCCAGCGCCTGAGGAGCCAAAGCACCCAGAAACTCCAATAATAAGTGAAACAAAGGAAGCTGGTAAACTACCAGAGACAGCTAGTCATGATTCTATTTTGCTAGTAGTCGGATTCTTATCAGCCCTATCTGGCATCCTATTGTTTAAAGGTAAAAAAGATTAAGAATTTACAAATAGCAAAAAAGTCATCTTCGGATGGCTTTTTACTACAGTTGAGGGAAAGGGCTTGCAGTTATCGTCTTTTGTGCTATAATTGCTATAATATAGTAAAAAGCAAGAGGAGTGTGAGGAAGTGGAAAAGAAAATTGTAAAGGATATTTTGTTTTTATCTCAGGTGTCTCAGCCTGCAAGTCAGGAAGACCTGTATCTTGCCAGAGATTTACAAGA
Source organism: Streptococcus mitis (assembly GCF_901542415.1). NCBI lineage: Bacteria > Bacillati > Bacillota > Bacilli > Lactobacillales > Streptococcaceae > Streptococcus > Streptococcus mitis. The sequence goes on from NZ_CABEHV010000004.1 coordinate 25,842, forward strand.
TACGCTCTTAGCAAATCGTGAGACCTGTGTTGGTCTAGCTGCCAATATGATTGGGGTGCAGAAGCGCGTGATTATCTTTAATCTTGGCTTGATTCCTGTGGTCATGTTTAACCCAGTGCTCCTGTCCTCTGAAGGCCTTTACGAGACAGAAGAAGGCTGTTTGTCCTTGACAGGTGTGAGACCTACTAGGCGTTATGAAACTATAAGGGTTGCCTATCGTGACAGCAAGTGGCAGGAACAGACCATTACCTTGACAGGCTTCCCAGCTCAGATTTGCCAGCATGAACTGGATCACTTGGAAGGACGAATCATTTAGGAGGAAAGTAAATGAAACGAATAGTCTTTGAACTTATTTTTATCGCAACGACCTGGTATATCTTTTTACCGCCTCTTAACCTGACCAGCTGGGAATTTCTCTTTTTCCTCTGTGGGCATTTGCTGGTTGTAGCAATCTTATTTGGCTTTGGCAAGGGAATCAATTGGGTCAAAACGGTTCATGTGCGCCACGGCAAGGCAGAAGCTGCCTTAAATCTAGAGGGTTTCAAAATCAATCGGTTAGGGAAAATCCTTTTAGCTTCTATTGGAGGAATTCTTCTCTTAACAGCCTTGGTTTCCTTGGTGACTTCTAGTATTTTTCAGGCTAAAAATTATGCCAATGTAGTTACAGTTACGGAAAAAGAGTTTACTGAATTTCCTAAGACTGACACCAGTAAGGTTCCTATCTTAGATAGAAGTACCGCTGAAAAAATTGGTGACCGCTACTTGGGTTCCCTAACAGATAAGGTATCGCAATATGTAGCGGCAGACACCTATACCCAATTGACGATTGATGGGAAGCCTTATCGGGTTACGCCACTAGAATACGCTGACCCTATCAAATGGTTTAACAATCAGGCCAAGGGAATCGGCGAGTATATCAAGGTTGACATGGTAACTGGAAATGCCAACTTGGTGGATTTGGAGACACCAATCAAGTATTCGGACTCGGAGTATTTTAACCGTGATGTCAAGCGTCACCTGCGCTTGAAGTACCCAACCAAGATCTTCAAAACTCCATCCTTCGAGGTGGACGATGAGGGAAATCCTTTCTATGTAGCAACGGTTTACCAAAAGCAATTTGGGCTTGCGGTTCCTCGTCCTATTTCAGTCATTATCTTGGACGCCACAAATGGAGAGACCAAGGAATACAGCTTATCAGATGTTCCAGAATGGGTGGACAGGGTCTATCCAGCAGAGGAAACTATTGAGCAAATCAACTACAACGGCAAGTATAAGGACGGTTTCTGGAATGCTATGATTTCCAAGAAAAACGTGACCCAGACTACCAAAGGCTATAATTACTTGTCTATCGGCAATGACATCTACCTCTACACAGGTGTGACATCGGCCAATGCAGATGAAAGTAATCTTGGTTTCATCCTAGAAAATATGCGAACAGGAGAAATCACTAAGTATAGCTTGGCTTCTGCGACCGAAGAATCAGCCCGTGAATCAGCTGAAGGTGCTGTTCAGGAGAAATCCTACAAGGCAACCTTCCCAATCCTCATCAACCTCAATGACAAGCCTCTATACATCATGGGCTTGAAGGACAATGCTGGCTTGGTTAAAGAGTACGCTCTGGTTGACGCAGTCGAGTACCAAAATGTTATTGTAGCTACTACGGTGGAAGAGCTACTCAGCAAGTACGCCAATAAAAACGACCTTGAAATTGACAATGCAACAACAGAAAGCATTAAGGGTGTGGTGGCAGATCTCAAATCAGCTGTTATCAAGGGCGACACCGTCTACTTCTTTAAAGTTGATGGCAAGATATACAAGGTTAAGGCCTCAGTATCAGATGATCTTCCTTACCTTGAAAATGGTAAAACCTTCGAAGGTCAAGTAGGAAAAGACAATTATCTCAAGACCTTTAAAGTGCAGTAAAAAAGGTTTATTTAAGAAATATATGTTATAAGATAAATTAATACTAATGGAGGACAAACAAATGGGTTTTTATGTGATGCTTGCTTCAATGTTACTCGGACTGCTCGCTTTGAAGATAGGTTTTTCTCAGTTCAAGGAGAAAAAAGATAAATTCTTATCTATCTTAACAAGTTTAGCTGGTATAGCCCTTGTTCTCGTGGCTGTCTGGTTAGGATGGCCCAAATAAACAGAGAAACCTCGGTCAAACCGAGGTTTTTCAGATGAATTTCTTGGTTGTGGCTAAAAAATATGCTACACTATTAATATGAAAATTTTAATCCCAACAGCAAAAGAAATGAACACAGATTTGCCAAGTATTGAAGTCGCTCCTTTAAAATCAGAAAGTCAGGCTGTGCTGGATGTCTTGGCTCTCTATTCTTCTAGTCAATTGGAGAGTTTTTACAAAGTTTCAGCCGAGAAGGCAGTGGAGGAATTTCAACATATCCAAGCTTTGAAAAGGCAAACTGCTCAACACTATCCAGCTCTGAAACTTTTTGATGGGCTTATGTATCGCCATATCAAGCGAGACAAACTGACCGAGGTAGAACAAGCCTATCTTGAAAATCATGTATTTATTACTTCGGCTTTGTACGGAGTCGTACCAGCCTTGTCACCTATGGCCCCTCACCGTTTGGATTTTTTGATGAAGTTAAAAGTCGCTGGTAAGACTTTGAAGAATCATTGGAAGACAGCCTACGATGAAGCTCTGAAGCTGGAAGAAGTGATTTTCTCTCTCTTGTCGTCCGAGTTTGAGACTGTATTTTCTAAGGAAATCAGAGAAAAAATGGTGACCTTCAAATTCATGGAGGATAGAGGTGGTCAGCTGAAGATTCATTCAACTATTTCTAAGAAAGCGCGTGGTGCCTTCCTAACGTCTCTGATAGAAAATCAAGTACAGACGGTAGAAGAAGCTCGTCGCTTAAGCTTTACAGGATTTGTTTACAGAGAAGACCTGTCCCAACCACAGGAATTGGTTTTTGTAAAGGAAGTATAGAAATCAGATATTTTGTATTTGGCAATATGTATCATCAGCTATTTTAGTTTATAAATGAGAAAAAAGCGAACAAGCTAGTCTTCTGAGTGTCAGAAAAGTAGTCTTGTTCGCTTTTATTATGTTAGTTACTTGATCGCATTGACCAAGTCTTCCGCTTGTTTTTCAAGTGAGTTTAGGACTGATTCTTCGAGAACCAATTTTCCGTCTGCCCAAGCAGAGTCATTGACACGTGCAGCAGTGAAATCACCAACGACTTGTGTACGGATAAATGGCAAGAGATCTTTGTAAATAGCGAAGAGTTGATCGTGACCGGCATTAGCTACAGATGATACGGTGACAAACTTGTCTTGAAGGGCAGAAGCACCACGTGTATCAGACAAGTCAAGGGCACGAGATAGCCAGTCAAGCAAATTTTTCACTGTTCCAGGGATAGAGAAGTTGTAGACTGGAGAGAAGATCCAGATAGCATCCGCAGCGAAAACCGCTTCACGAGCAGCAGCTACAGCTGGGTGAGTTGGAACTTCTAAATCTTGGCTGAAGAGAGGAAGAGTTGAATAATCAAGGTAGCTAACTTCTGCTTGACCATCAAGTGCTTTCTCAGCTTCGAGAGCCATTTGGTGGTTAAAAGAACCTTGACGTAGTGATCCGACGATAAATAATACTTTTTTAGACATGATGTGTCTCCTTTTTCTTAAATTTTCGAGAACTCTCTCGTTGTTATAAAACATATTACAACAAAACAAAAGGACTTGCAAGAAATTTGCTCAAAGATAATTAAAACTATAAAATTGCCGAAACTCTAGTCACTTGCTACTGGAATGCATTTGATTTTCGAAGAGTATTCTAACATTCTCTTGTAATATGATGACATAAGTGCTAAAATAAACAAGAAAACTCGCAATAGAAACCGCAGAACAGCTATTTTCCGGTATCATTTCATAAACAATTAAACGAAAATAATGGCATTTCAAGAATGCTTCTAAAAGGGGTGGAGATCATGTAAGGCACAGATTAACAAGTGACGGACAAAAGAAATAATAATACACTTGTTAAGGAGAAAAGATGTTAATAAGAAATTATCGGAAAAATATTGGCCTGATGGCCGGAGTTGAGTTTTTTGCATTTCTAGGGATTACCAGTTTTTGGATTCTCTTTCTCAGTCAAAACGGCATGTCTCTTTGGCAGATTGGACTTCTGGAGAGTATTTTTCATACGACCAGTCTTCTCTGTGAAATTCCATCTGGTATGTTAGCTGACCGCTATTCCTATAAGACCAACCTTTATTTAAGTCGTATAGCAGGAATTGTGTCTTCTATTCTCATGTTGGCTGGGCAAGGAAATTTTTGGATTTATGCACTAGCTATGGCGGTAAGTGCCTTGTCTTATAATTTTGATTCAGGCACAAGCGCAGCAATGGTTTATGATTCAGCCGTGGAAGCTGGACTCAAGAAGCGTTACTTATCTATTTCAAGTTTTATGTCAGGAGTAGCAGAAGGAACTCGGTCTTTGGGGACAGTGTTGGCGGGATTTTTTGTCCATGGTCAATTGCACCTGACCTACTATATCATGATTGCGACTTCTATCATAGTTCTTTTCCTGATTTGGATGCTGAAAGAACCAAGTGTCAAGGTAGAAAAAGCTGATAGTGTGACCATGAAACAAATTATTTGGACTGTTAAGGATGAGTTGAAGCGAAATCCCATGCTGTTCAACTGGATGATTTTGTCTCAGATTGTCGGAACACTCATGTGCATGTTTTATTTTTACTATCAAAATCAGTTACCAGATTTAAGTGGTTGGCAAATTTCAGCAGTTATGCTACTTGGTAGTCTCTTAAATATCGTCGCAGTCTATCTAGCGAGTAAGATTGGAAAGAACTATGCTGCCTTGAAGCTTTTCCCTATCCTCGTGCTGCTGACTGGCGTCACCTATATGTTGTCCTACTTTGGAACACCTCTAATCTATATTTTGGTCTATTTGATTAGTAATGCTCTATATGCTCTTTTTCAGCCGATTTTTGACAATGATTTGCAAGAGCGGCTCCCAAGTGAAGTAAGGGCAACCATGCTGAGTGTCTACTCTATGATGTTTAGCCTGAGTATGATTGTGTTTTTCCCACTGACAGGTTGGTTGATTGACCATTTAGGATTTGTAGTAACATTTCTTTATCTAGGCTTCTTTTTAGTCATGATTAGTCTTCTACTGCCTGTCTTTTTAGGAAAAATGGCTAAAAGAATGGATGATAAAGTGATTCTATAGATTAAAAAACTTACGAAAACTTGAGTGTCAAGCTCAGGTTTTTTAATAGGTTGATTTTGGAGCTGTCTTTACTTTTCTTGCTCGGTTTTAATCAAGAAAAATCTGTTTCCTTTGAAGGAAGAAATAGAATTGGTTTCTTATACTCAATGAAAATCAAAGAGCAAACTAGGAAGCAAGCCGCAGGTTGCTCAAAGCACAGCTTTGAGGTTGCAGATAGAACTGACGAAGTCAGTAACCATATCTACGGCAAGGCGAAGCTGACAAAGTTTGAATTGGATTTTCGCAGAGTATTCTTATATTCACTTGTAATAAAGCCTAATAGATGGTAAAATAGACGAGTGAAAAAAAGACAAAACAAAGCAAAAAATAATCTACTGTGGCAGTATGGTCTAGGGATGACGATTTTGTTTGTGGTTATCAGTGCTTCCTTTCTGTATCTGGTGTTTTTGGGGATGAAACCCTATCAAACTGCTAAAAGTGAAGGAGAAAAATTAGCTCAGCAGTATGCAGGATTAGAGCAGGCTGATCAGGTTGACTTATACAATGGCTTAGAATCCTATTACAGCGTTCTTGGTCGCAATAAAAAACAAGAATCACTTGCTGTCCTGATTGGAAAAGATGACCATAAGATTTACGTTTATCAGCTAAATCAGGGTGTTTCACAAGAAAAAGCAGAAGCTCTTTCTAAGGAAAAAGGAGCTGGCGAGATTGACAAGATTACCTTTGGCCGTTATCAAGATAAGCCAATTTGGGAAGTCAAGTCAGGAACTGATTTTTATCTAGTAGATTTTGAAACAGGAGCATTGGTCAATAAGGAGGGCCTATGAAACTATCCAACCGTGTTTTAGAAATGGAAGAAAGTGTAACCTTGGCTGCTGGAGCTCGTGCCAAAACACTCAAGGCTGAGGGCAGAGATATTTTGTCTCTAACCTTAGGTGAGCCAGATTTCACTACTCCCAAGAATATCCAAGATGCCGCCATTGCATCGATTCAAGATGGGCGTGCTTCTTTTTATACAGTAACCTCAGGCCTGCCAGAACTCAAGGCAGCGGTCAATACTTACTTTGAACGCTTTTACGGTTATTCTGTAGCGCCAAATCAAGTGACAGTCGCTGCGGGAGCCAAATTTTCTCTCTATACCTTCTTTATGGCTGTGGTCAATCCAGGTGATGAAGTGATCATCCCAACCCCTTACTGGGTCAGCTATGGAGATCAAGTCAAGATGGCAGAGGGCGTTCCAGTCTTTGTTCTTGCTAAGGAAGACAATCATTTTAAGGTAACCGTAGAGCAGTTGGAAGCAGCTCGCACTGACAAGACCAAGGTTTTGGTGTTGAATTCGCCATCTAACCCCACAGGTATGATTTACACCCGTGAGGAACTCTTGGCAATCGGAAACTGGGCTGTAGAAAAGGATATTCTCATCCTAGCAGATGATATCTATGGTCGCTTGGTCTATAATGGTCATGAGTTCACACCGATTTCTAGCCTATCGGAAGCGATTCGCAAGCAAACAGTGGTCATCAATGGTGTGTCTAAAACCTATGCTATGACTGGTTGGCGGATTGGTTATGCTGTCGGTGAAGCAGACATTATCGCTGCCATGTCCAAGATTGCAGGTCAAACAACCTCGAATCCGTCAGCAGTAGCCCAATATGCAGCAGTTGAGGCTCTATTAGGTGAACAAGATACTGTAGAAAGCATGCGTCAGGCTTTTGAAGAACGTCTCAATACCATTTATCCCCTTCTTGCAGAAGTGCCAGGATTTGAAGTGGTCAAACCGCAAGGAGCCTTCTACCTCTTCCCAAATGTCAAAAAGGCCATGGAGATGAAAGGCTATACAGATGTGACAGAATTTACAACCGCTATCTTAGAAGAAGCTGAAGTAGCCTTGGTAACAGGAGCAGGCTTTGGAGCGCCAGAAAATGTCCGCCTCAGCTATGCGACAGACCTAGACACGCTTAAAGAAGCAGTTAAACGCTTGAAAGTATTTATGGAAAAATAAAAGAAAAGGAAAAATAATGACAAAACGTGTAACGATTATTGATGTAAAAGACTATGTTGGTCAGGAAGTGACGATTGGGGCTTGGGTTGCCAATAAATCAGGAAAAGGAAAAATTGCCTTTTTGCAATTGCGTGACGGAACAGCCTTTTTCCAAGGTGTAGCCTTTAAACCAAACTTTGTAGAAAAATTTGGTGAAGAAGTAGGAGCTGAAAAGTTTGATGTTATCAAACGCTTGAGTCAAGAAACGTCTGTTTATGTGACAGGTATTGTCAAAGAAGACGAACGTTCTAAGTTTGGCTATGAGCTGGATATTACAGACATCGAAGTAATCGGTGAATCTCAAGACTACCCAATCACACCAAAAGAACACGGGACAGACTTCTTGATGGACAACCGTCACTTGTGGCTCCGTTCTCGTAAGCAAGTAGCGGTGATGCAAATTCGTAACGCGATTATCTATGCAACTTATGAGTTTTTTGACAAGAACGGCTTCATGAAGTTTGATAGCCCAATTCTTTCAGGAAATGCAGCAGAAGATTCAACAGAACTCTTTGAAACTGACTACTTCGGAACGCCAGCTTATTTGAGCCAGTCAGGTCAGCTTTACCTAGAAGCAGGTGCTATGGCCCTTGGTCGTGTCTTTGACTTTGGTCCAGTATTCCGTGCTGAAAAATCAAAAACACGCCGTCACTTGACTGAGTTCTGGATGATGGACGCAGAGTATTCATACTTGACACACGACGAGTCACTTGACTTGCAAGAAGCTTATGTAAAAGCTCTTCTTCAAGGTGTTCTTGACCGGGCGCCTCAAGCCTTGGAAACCTTGGAACGTGATACTGAGCTTTTGAAACGCTATATTGCAGAGCCATTCAAACGCATCACTTACGATCAAGCAATTGACCTCTTGCAAGAACATGAAAATGATGAAGACGCTGACTACGAGCATCTTGAGCATGGAGATGACTTTGGTTCACCACATGAAACTTGGATTTCAAACCACTTTGGTGTGCCAACTTTTGTTATGAACTATCCAGCAGCCATCAAGGCCTTCTACATGAAACCAGTTCCTGGAAATCCAGAGCGCGTGCTTTGTGCAGACTTGCTTGCCCCAGAAGGTTACGGAGAAATCATCGGTGGATCTATGCGTGAGGAAGACTACGATGCATTAGTTGCTAAGATGGATGAACTTGGCATGGATCGTACTGAGTATGAATTCTACCTTGATCTTCGTAAATACGGTACAGTACCACACGGAGGATTTGGTATTGGTATTGAGCGTATGGTAACCTTCGCAGCAGGTACAAAACACATCCGTGAAGCCATTCCGTTCCCACGTATGTTGCACCGTATCAAACCGTAAGAATAGGAAAACGCCCATGTGGCGTTTTTTCGCATTTCAGAGTTTTTACTTGCGTAAAAAATTGTTTTCTAGTATAATAGTTTATTGTGAGCGAACCTCACTTACCCCTTGCAAAGTCTTGGGGTCATTAGACCAAAAGGAGGAACATATCAATGGCTAAATACGAAATTCTTTATATTATTCGTCCAAACATTGAAGAAGAAGCTAAAAACGCTTTGGTAGCACGTTTTGACTCTATTTTGACTGACAACGGTGCAACTGTTGTTGAATCAAAATCTTGGGAAAAACGTCGTCTTGCATACGAAATCAAAGATTTCCGTGAAGGACTTTACCACATCGTTAACGTTGAAGCAAACGACGATGCAGCTCTTAAAGAGTTTGACCGTCTTTCAAAAATCAACGCTGACATTCTTCGTCACATGATCGTCAAAACTGACGCGTAAGAAGGTAAACTATGATTAACAATGTTGTACTTGTAGGGCGTATGACACGTGACGCTGAGTTGCGTTATACCCCATCAAATGTAGCAGTTGCGACTTTTACTCTTGCAGTAAACCGTACATTTAAGAGTCAAAATGGCGAACGTGAGGCTGATTTTATCAATGTCGTTATGTGGCGTCAACAGGCTGAGAACCTTGCTAATTGGGCTAAAAAAGGCTCACTTATCGGGGTGACAGGTCGTATCCAGACTCGTAGTTACGATAACCAGCAAGGACAACGTGTCTACGTGACAGAGGTCGTGGCTGAGAATTTCCAAATGTTGGAAAGCCGTAGTGTGCGTGAGGGTCACACAGGTGGAGCTTATTCTGCACCAACTGCAAACTATTCAGCGCCTACAAATTCAGTACCAGACTTTTCACGTGATGAAAATCCATTTGGAGCAACAAATCCGTTGGATATTTCAGATGATGATTTACCATTCTAATGGACAACTAAAATTATAAAGGAGAAAAAACATGGCTCAACAACGTCGTGGCGGATTCAAACGCCGTAAAAAAGTTGATTACATCGCAGCAAACAAAATTGAATATGTTGATTACAAAGATACTGAGCTTCTTAGCCGTTTCGTTTCAGAACGTGGGAAAATCCTTCCTCGTCGTGTAACAGGAACTTCAGCTAAAAACCAACGTAAAGTAACAACAGCTATCAAACGCGCTCGCGTAATGGCTTTGATGCCTTTCGTAAACGAAGATTAAAAAAAGGGGTCCAGTGGACCTCTTTTTCATGAGCTCGGAAAAAAGAAAGCGAATGAAGACCCCGACGGGTCTTTTTTTCACGAGACTTGAAATGAGAGAGCGAGTTGGGGTCCAGTGGACCTCTTTTTCAGACTCGGTTGGATCTTTTTTCACGAGATAGTTTTTTTCTGACTTTGGCGTGATATAATGGTAATAGAAAGAGTAAAGGTGGGTAAGTCAAAGATGAATTGTACGATTAGAAATATGATTAAGTCTGATATTGAATCCTTATCTCATGGATTTATGAATCAAGGTTGGCCTGCTAGAGAAGAAATCTTAGCTAGCTATTTTTGGGAGCAAGCAAGTGGCGATAGAGAAGTCTTGGTAGCGACTATGAATGGAGTAGTGGCAGGTTATATTACCATTTTACCTTTGGTTAAACATGGTCCTTTTGCAGAAGTCTATCCAGAATTATCAGATTTTAATGTGTTTGAGCCTTTTCGAAATCAAGGGGTTGGGAATCAACTGCTAGAAGAAGCAGAAAAACGAGTCAAGTTTGTTTCTAGTAAGGTCACTCTAGGTGTAGGTTTGCACTCGGGGTATGGTCCTGCCCAGAGATTGTATATCAAACGAGGATACATTCCAGATGGGACAGGTGTGTGGTATAGAAATAAACCGCTAGAAATGGGTGCAAGTTGTCAAAATGATAATGATTTAGTTTTATACTTATCCAAGGACTTACAATAAAACTGGAAACTTTTTGAAAATAGGGGATTTAGCTACTTTATGGTATAATGGAAAGAGTTAGATTGAAAGAGGTAGTGAGATGGATGCGAAATTAAGATACAAGGCAAAGAAGATTAAGATTGTCTTTTTTGATATTGATGATACATTGAGAAATTCCAAGACAGGTTTTATTCCGTCTTCAATCCCAACTGTTTTTAAGCAATTACGTGAGAAAGGAATTTTGACAGGTATTGCTTCTGGACGAGGGATTTTTGGTGTCGTTCCGGAGATTCGTGAGCTCAAGCCTGACTTTTTTGTGACCTTAAATGGGGCCTATATCGAAGATAAAAAAGGTCAGGTTATTTATCAACATCAGATTGAGAAGTCAGATGTTGAGGAGTATATCTCTTGGGCCAAGCAAGAGGGAATTGAGTATGGTTTGGTTGGGAGTCATGATGCCAAGTTGTCGACTCGCACCGATATGATTAGTGAAGCTATCAATCCAATTTATCCCGACTTAGATGTAGATCCAGATTTCCATGAAAAAGAAGATATCTATCAGATGTGGACTTTTGAAGATAAAGGAGATGACTTGCACTTGCCTGATAGTCTCTCAGACAAACTTCGCATGGTTCGTTGGCATCAACATTCGTCTGATATTGTTCCGATTTCAGGCTCCAAAGCGACGGGTGTGGAAAAGGTTGTGGAATACCTTGGCTTGAAACCAGAGAACGTCATGGTTTTTGGAGATGGGCTGAATGACTTGGAACTCTTTGATTATGCTGGAATCAGCGTTGCAATGGGAATTTCTCATGATAACATCAAAGAAAAAGCAGATTATATTACAAAAACATTAGAAGAAGATGGCATTTTTGATGCCTTAGAAGGATTTGGTATGGTAGAAAAGGAATTGCATTTCCCACAAGTAGATATTGAAACAGTAGAAGGTCCTCTTGCGACCATTAAAACCAATCACGGAGACTTGCGTATCAAGCTCTTCCCTGAACATGCTCCTAAAACAGTGGCTAACTTTGTTGCTCTTTCAAAAGATGGCTACTATGATGGTGTCATTTTCCACCGTATTATCAAGGACTTTATGATCCAAGGTGGAGACCCAACTGGAACTGGTATGGGTGGCGAGTCAATCTACGGCGAATCATTTGAGGATGAATTCTCTGAAGAACTTTACAATATCCGTGGTGCCCTTTCTATGGCCAATGCTGGTCCAAATACCAACGGCAGCCAGTTCTTTATCGTGCAAAATCAACATTTGCCTTATTCTAAGAAAGAAATTGCTCGTGGTGGTTGGCCAGAACCGATTGCGGAAATCTATGCCAACCAAGGAGGAACTCCTCACTTAGACCGCCGTCATACTGTTTTTGGTCAGCTAGCTGATGAAGCGTCTTACGCTGTTTTGGATGCCATTGCTTCTGTTGAGACAGGGGCTATGGACAAGCCAGTTGAAGATGTCGTGATTGAAACAATTGAAATCGAGGACTAGGATGAAAATCGGTGATAAGCTAAAGGGTCGTATTACAGGGATTCAGCCCTACGGAGCCTTTGTTGAGCTAGAGACGGGTGATACGGGGCTGATTCACATTTCAGAGATTCGGACAGGCTTTATTGAAAATATCCAAGAAGCCTTGAAAGTCGATGAAGAGGTTCAGGTTCAGGTAGTGGATTTAGATGAATTTACAGGGAAAGCTAGTCTTTCTATCCGCACTTTGGAGGAAGAAAAGCACCAGTTTCCGAGACGGCGACGCTTTTCAAGCGACCGTTTTAACTATGGCTTTGCTCCTCTTAAACGAATGATGCCAATTTGGACCAAGGAAGCCCTCCAACATTTGAAAAATCAGAAGCACTAGTTAGAAATCTCTATCTTTTGTAATGTTAATATGAATTTGCTATAATAGGAACATGGAAGAAGAACAATTATTAAAATCGGGGGAGCGCATTAACCAGCTCTTTTCGACAGATATCAAAATCATTCAAAATAGAGAGGTTTTTAGCTATTCGGTGGATAGTGTTCTCTTGTCACGTTTTCCACGTTTTCCTAAAAAGGGATTGATAGTGGATTTTTGCGCTGGAAATGGAGCAGTGGGGCTATTTGCTAGCACTCGTACTCAAGCACATATATTGGCTGTTGAGATTCAGGAGCGTTTGGCGGATATGGCTGAACGCTCTGTCCGTCTGAATGGTTTAGAAGAGCAGATGGAGGTCATCTGTGATGATTTGAAAAATATGCCTGCTTACATCCAGGGAAGTAAGGTGGATATGATTTTGTGTAATCCACCCTATTTCAAGGTGGATCCTCATTCCAACTTGAACGAGAGTGAACATTATCTCTTGGCGCGCCACGAAATCACGACCAATTTGCAGGAAATCTGTCGTAGTGCCCAGAGTATTCTCAAGTCTAATGGGCGTTTGGCCATGGTTCATCGTCCTGATCGCCTCTTGGATATTCTGGACATGTTGCAACGGCACAATCTAGCGCCTAAGCGCCTGCAGTTTGTTTATCCAAAGAGGGAAAAAGAAGCCAATATGCTTTTGATTGAGGCTATCAAGGATGGCTCGACAAGTGGCTTTAAGGTCTTGCCACCTCTCATTGTCCACAATGATGATGGCTCTTATACGCCTGAACTTGAAGAGATTTATTATGGATCATAAGGCTTATATGTACGTGCTGGAGTGTCGTGACGGATCCTACTATACGGGTTATACAACTGATGTGAGAAGACGCCTGGCTGTCCACAACAGTGGGAAGGGAGCCAAATACACACGAGCACGCTTGCCAGTCAAACTTATCTATGCTCAAGGTTTTGCCAGTAAGGCTGAAGCCATGTCGGCTGAAGCCCTTCTCAAGCGTAAGAAGAGGCCACAGAAGGAAAAATTTTTATCTGAAAATCAAGATAGAAATTTGCTTATACTCAATGAAAATCAAAGAGCAAACTAGGAAGCTAGCCGTAGGCAGTACTTGAGTACGGCAAGGCGAAGCTGACGTGGTTTGAATTTGATTTTCGAAGAGTATCAGTTATTTTGAAGAATTGTGAGGAGCCCTTTGACTCCTCTTACTTTTGTCAAAAAGCGAAAAAAATGCTACAATAAAGAGAATAAACAAAATGAGGTATTATCATGTCTAAGATTCTAGTATTTGGTCACCAAAATCCAGACTCAGATGCCATCGGGTCATCTGTAGCCTTTGCCTACCTTGCAAAAGAAGCTTACGGTTTGGATACGGAAGCTGTTGCCCTTGGAACTCCAAATGAAGAAACAGCCTTTGTCTTGAACTATTTTGGTGTAGAAGCACCGCGTGTTATCACTTCTGCCAAAGCAGAAGGTGCAGAGCAAGTTATCCTGACTGACCACAATGAATTCCAACAATCTGTATCAGATATCGCTGAAGTAGAAGTTTATGGTGTTGTAGATCACCACCGTGTGGCTAACTTTGAGACTGCAAGCCCACTTTACATGCGTTTGGAGCCAGTTGGTTCAGCGTCTTCAATCGTTTACCGTATGTTCAAAGAACATGGTGTAGCTGTGCCTAAAGAGATTGCTGGTTTGATGCTTTCAGGTTTGATTTCAGATACCCTTCTTTTGAAATCACCAACAACACACCCAACAGATAAAGTCATTGCTCCGGAATTGGCTGAATTGGCTGGTGTCAACTTGGAAGAATATGGTTTAGCTATGTTGAAAGCTGGTACCAACTTGGCTAGCAAATCTGCTGAAGAATTGATTGACATCGATGCTAAAACTTTTGAACTCAACGGAAACAATGTCCGTGTTGCTCAAGTAAACACAGTTGACATCGCTGAAGTTTTAGAACGTCAAGCAGAAATTGAAGCTGCAATGCAAGCCGCTAACGCAGCAAATGGTTATTCTGACTTTGTCTTGATGATTACAGATATCGTCAACTCAAACTCGGAAATCTTGGCTCTTGGTGCCAATATGGGCAAGGTCGAAGCGGCTTTCAACTTCAAACTTGAAAACAATCATGCCTTCCTTGCTGGTGCTGTTTCACGTAAGAAGCAAGTGGTACCTCAATTGACTGAAAGCTTTAATGCTTAAGATTTTGAGTGTTAATTCAAATTAGGAAAGGCTAGTTTGACTTATATCGAAAGGAGTTTCAGCTCCTTTTTTTCTAGGAGTGAAGCATGTTAGAAAATGGCGATTTGATTTTTGTGAGAGATGAGTCAGATATGGGGCAGGCCATCCAGACTTCCACAGGCAACTATAACCATGTTGCGATTTATTTGGATGGGATGATTTACCATGCTAGTGGAAAGGCGGGTGTTATCTGTCAGGAACCAGCAGACTTCTTTGAGTCCAATCACTTGTACGACCTCTATGTTTACCCAGAAATGGATATCCAGTCTGTGAAGGAAAAAGCTTGCAAACATCTTGGAGCTTCCTACAATGCTTCTTTCTATCCAGATGGCGCTAGTTTCTACTGTTCCCAGTATATAGCAGAAATTCTACCGATTTTTGAAACTATTCCCATGAAATTAGGAGATGGGACTCAGGAGATTAGTGATTTTTGGAGGGAGTATTATAGGGAGATTGGTCTGCCTATTCCTTTGAACCAGCCGGGAACCAATCCTAGTCAGTTGGCAGCATCGCCTCTGTTAGAATGTAAAGAAAGGAATCTTCATGATTCAGATTTTTAATCCATCTCGTTTGACGAGACAGCCATTTTTTGGAGAATTGATCCGCTATCTGGACCAGCATGAGGATGTGATTTTACGGGAAATCAAGGCTCAATTTCCAGATGTTGCAGTTGATAAACTCATGGAAGAGTATATAAAGGCAGGCTTGATTCTACGAGAAAATAAGCGTTATTACCTTAATCTTCCTATGCTAGAGTCACTCGATAGTCTCGAACTGGATCAAGAGATTTTTGTCAGCGAAGATAGTCCGACCTATCAAGCCTTGTTAGAGCAGAGTTTTGAGACGGAATTACGAAATCAAACCAATGCAGCTATTTTAGTTGAAAAGACAGACTTTGCGAGATCAAAAATGACCCTGTCTAATTATTTCTACAAGGTCAAACATCAGTATCCTTTGACAGAAAAACAGCAGGAACTCTATGACATTTTGGGAGATGTTAATCCTGAGTATGCTCTTAAATATATGACAACTTTTTTGTTGAAATTTCTCAAAAAAGACCAGCTTATACAGAAACGACGTGATATCTTTGTGGAAAGTTTGGTCGTCCTAGACTATATTGTCCAAAATGAAGAGGGGAAGTATGAGTTGGCTATCGATTTGGATAAGGAGAGATTAACTTTCTACTTAGCGTGAAATTTTGTTTCTGAGCACATTGTTTGACTTTCCTTAGTATTCGGTATAAACTATATGTAACCGGTAACACATATCGGAATAAAATTAAAGGAGACAATCATATGTCACTTGAAAACAAATTGGAACAAGCAACAGGCGCTATCAAAGAAGGATTTGGTAAAGTTACTGGGGATAGCAAGACTGAAGCAGAAGGCGCTGTAGAAAAGACAGTTGCTAAGGCAAAAGAGGTAGTTGAAGATGCTAAAGGTGCTGTAGAAGGTGCCGTTGAAGGTTTGAAAAACGCTTTTAAATAAAAATAGAAAAAATCAAGGGTTTCATTTCCCTTGATTTTTTACTATCTTATAAATAATTTTCTGCGACGGCTGCATCTCCTGGATAGGCTTCTTTCTTGCCTTGGACGATTTGGTAGCAATCGGCTCCCTTACCGGCGATAATAACTGCATCTAATTCGTGATTTGTGATAGCCATAGCTGCCTTGATGGCTTCTTGGCGATCCGCAATTTTTTCAACAGGATGATTGATGTAACTCCTAATTTCATCTGCAATGGCCATTGGGTCTTCATAGTTAGGGTCATCAGCAGTCAAAAAGACTTGAATCTCAGGGTGTTGATTGAGGAGAAGTCCAAAGTCCTTACGACGACTTTCTCCCTTATTTCCTGTCGAACCTAACACCAGAGCAATCTTTCCTGTTTGATGAGTCTCTACAACATTGATGAGTTTTTTGAGACTGTCACCATTGTGGGCGTAGTCGATGAAAACCTTGGCTCCGTTTTTCTGAGTGAGGACTTCCATACGACCAGGAACACGGGTTGCAGCGATTCCTTTTTTGATGTCCTCAAGACTAGCTCCGAGACGGAGGCAAGCAAGTCCAGCAGCAACGGCATTTTCTTGGTTAAAGTGGCCAATGAGTTGAATATCATAATCTCCAGCGAGTTTACCCGTAGCTGAAAAGCTAAAGGCTTTGGAATTCTCGATTTGGTTATCAGACTGGCTGCCGTAGAAATCATGGTCTTGATCTTCTACTTGTTCTTTCAAGACAGAAAAGTGATCCATGTCACTATTAATGATGACTGCTCGGCTATTTTCCATCAAGAGACGTTTGTGGTAGAAGTAGTCTTCAAAGTTAGGGTGTTCAATCGGGCCGATATGGTCTGGGCTGATATTGAGGAAAACTCCCACATCAAAGGTTAGACCATAGACACGTTTGACCAGATAGGCTTGACTAGATACCTCCATGATGAGGTGGGTGCGGTCATTTTGTACAGCTTGATTCATCATGTCAAATAGGTCAATGCTCTCAGGAGTTGTCAATGCAGACTTAAAGAAAGTCTTGCCATCTAGAGTTGTATTCATAGTCGAGAGCATAGCCGGTCGATGCCCTTGAGATAAGATATTATAAGCGAAATAGGCTGCTGTTGTTTTACCCTTAGTACCAGTAAAGGCAAGGAGTTTGAGTTTTTCCTGTGGATTTCCATAAAATTCCATAGCTACCAAACTCATGGCTTTCTTGATATCGCTGACGATAATAGCAGGAATACCAACCTCATAATCTTTTTCAGCCACATACCAACCGAGGCCTTGAGAGATGGCAGAAATCAGGAATTCCTTCTTAAAGGCAGCACCCTTGACGAAAAAGAGGCTCTTCTCTTTGGCCTTGCGGCTGTCATAACAGATGGTGTCAAATACGACATGGCTGTAGTTGTAGTGATAATGTCCTTGGTCGATAATCTCACGGAAGAGACCATCTTTCTTTAAAATATCTAATACGGTTTCAATCTTAATCATACTTTCTATTGTAAACCGAAAGTCGTAAATTTACAAGTGACAAGGAAAAGTTTATAATGGAAGATGAGGAAGTTTTCCTAGTGATTAAAATTAAATGAGGAATCTATGTCTAACGAAAACAATCACCAGCAGGCCCAGATGTTACGGGGGACTGCTTGGCTAACGGCTAGTAACTTTATCAGTCGTCTACTCGGTGCCATTTATATCATCCCTTGGTATATCTGGATGGGGTCTTATGCGGCTACAGCAAATGGTCTCTTTACCATGGGCTACAATATCTATGCCTGGTTCTTGCTGGTTTCAACAGCAGGGATTCCAGTTGCGGTGGCCAAGCAAGTTGCCAAGTATAATACCATGCGAGAAGAAGAGCATAGCTTCGCCCTGATTCGGAGTTTTTTGGGCTTTATGACTGGACTAGGTCTGGTTTTTGCTTTAGTCTTGTATGTCTTTGCTCCTTGGCTAGCAGATTTGTCGGGTGTAGGGAAAGACCTGATCCCAATCATGCAGAGCTTGGCTTGGGCGGTCTTGATTTTCCCATCTATGAGTGTTATCCGAGGCTTCTTCCAAGGGATGAATAACCTCAAGCCTTATGCTATGAGCCAAATCGCTGAGCAGGTCATTCGTGTTATCTGGATGTTGATGGCAACCTTCTTCATTATGAAGATGGGTTCTGGTGACTACCTATCAGCCGTTACCCAATCCACATTTGCTGCCTTTGTCGGCATGGTAGCTAGTTTTGCAGTTTTGATCTATTTCCTTGCCAAAGAAGGATTACTTAAAAGAGTCCTTGAAACAGGAGATAAGATAAACAGCAAGCGTCTTTTGGTCGACACCATTAAGGAAGCTATTCCTTTTATCCTGACAGGATCTGCTATCCAGCTTTTCCAGATTTTGGACCAGATGACTTTTATCAATAGTATGAGCTGGTTTACCAACTATAGTAATGAAGACTTGGTTGTCATGTTTTCTTATTTCTCTGCCAATCCTAATAAAATCACTATGATTTTGATTTCTGTTGGGGTTTCGATTGGGAGTGTAGGTTTGCCACTTTTGACTGAAAACTATGTCAAGGGAGACTTGAAGGCGGCTTCTCGTCTAGTTCAGGATAGCATCACTATGCTTTTCCTATTCTTGCTACCAGCAACGGTTGGAGTAGTCATGGTAGGAGAACCTCTCTATACAGTCTTCTATGGCAAGCCAGATAGTTTGGCTATGGGCTTGTTTGTCTTTGCAGTTTTGCAGTCTACTATTTTAGGCTTGTACATGGTCTTGTCTCCAATGCTTCAAGCCATGTTCCGCAACCGCAAGGCCGTTCTCTATTTTATCTATGGTTCCATTGCCAAGCTGGTCTTGCAACTGCCAACCATTGCTCTCTTTCACAGTTACGGGCCTTTGATTTCTACAACAATTGGGCTCATCATTCCTAATGTTTTGATGTATCGGGACATTTGCAAGGTAACTGGTGTTAAGCGCAAAGTGATTTTGAAACGAACCATTTTAATCAGTTTGTTAACTATTTTCATGTTTCTAGTAGTTGGGATATTCCAGTGGATTTTAGGATTTGTCTTCCAACCAAGTGGACGTTTGTGGAGTTTCCTATATGTAGCCCTTGTCGGTGCCATGGGGGGAGGAGTTTACGGATTCTTGAGTCTCCGTACCCGTCTATTGGACAAGGTGATTGGAAAAGCCCAAGCAAATCGTCTACGAGCAAAATTAAGAATTTCTCAATAATTTTTTTATAAATAAAAGGGATAATTTGAACATTTCTATCATGAAATGCTTGAATTATTCTCTTTTTATTATTTTGTAGAATAATTTCTATAGTTTGTAGATAGAAATTTTATTTTTCTTAAATTTTACTTAAAAAGCTATTGACTAAATAAAACTCAAGTTGTATAATAAGACAAATATTTAAATCAGGAGGTTCTGGAGATGAAAAAGTCTAAAGCCAAGTATGCAGCACTTGCAGGTGTCGTGTTAAGTGCAGGTATTTTATTAAGCGCGTGTGGAAGTTCTAGCACAGCGTCAAAAACATACAACTATGTTTATACTAGTGATCCGTCTAGTTTGAATTATCTAGCAGAAAACCGTGCAACAACCAATGATATTGTGACCAATCTAGTAGATGGTCTTATGGAAAATGACCAGTATGGGAACTATATCCCATCCTTGGCAGAGGATTGGAGTGTTTCACAAGACGGCTTGACCTATACCTACAAATTGCGTAAAGATGCTAAATGGTATACTGCAGATGGAGAAGAATATGCCCCTGTAACTGCCCAAGATTTTGTAACTGGTTTGAAATATGCGGCTGATAAAAAATCAGAAGCCTTGTACTTAGTTCAAGAATCCGTTGCAGGTTTGGATGATTACATTAATGGTAAAACAAGCGACTTTTCAACTGTCGGAGTTAAGGCTCTTGATGACCAAACTGTACAATATACCTTGACACGACCAGAATCTTATTGGAACTCAAAAACAACTTCAACCATTCTCTTCCCAGTTAACGCTGATTTCTTGAAATCAAAAGGGGATGATTTTGGGAAGGTAGACCCATCTAGTATTTTGTACAATGGACCTTTCTTGATGAAATCCTTTGTTTCAAAATCTGTTATTGAATTTAAGAAAAATCCGAACTACTGGGATGCTAAAAATGTCTTTGTAGATGATGTGAAATTGGCTTATTATGATGGTAGTGACCAAGATGCACTAGCTCGTAACTTTGTTGAGGGAGCTTATAGTTATGCTCGTCTTTATCCAAATAGTGCAAGCTTTGAAGGGATTAAAGAAAAGAATAAGGACAATATCATCTATAGCTTGCAAGATGCCACTTCTTATTTCTTAAACTTTAACCTAGATAGAAAATCTTATAAATTCACTTCCAAGACAAGTGATGCTGAAAAGAAATCGACTCAGGAAGCGGTTCTTAATAAAAACTTCCGTCAAGCCATTAACTTTGCCTATGACCGTACAGCATACGGGGCTCAATCTCAAGGAGAGGATGGTGCAACCAAGATTTTGCGTAACCTAGTCGTTCCACCAAACTTCGTAAGTATCAATGGCAAAGACTTTGGTGAAGTAGTTGCGTCTAAAATGGTTAACTACGGTAAGGAATGGCAAGGAATCAACTTTGCTGATGCTCAAGATCCATACTACAATGCTGAAAAAGCCAAGGCTAAATTTGCAGAGGCTAAGAAAGAACTCCAAGCTAAAGGAGTTCAATTCCCTATCCACTTGGACATGACAGTTGACCAAGCTGCTAAACAGAGTGTTCAAGAGGCAAATTCTATGAAGCGATCTATTGAAGCAGCTTTAGGTGCAGAAAATGTTGTAATTGATATTCAACAACTCACTACTGAAGATTATGATAATACAAGCTATTTGGCTCAGACAGCAGCTCAGAAAGATTACGATCTATACAACAGTGGTTGGGGTCCTGATTACCAAGATCCTTCAACCTATCTTGATGTCTTTAACGTTAAATCAGGCGGTTTGTTGCAAAATCTAGGTATAGAGCCAGGTGAAGCCAATGACAAGGCCAAGGCTGTTGGACTGGATGTCTACACTCAAATGTTGGAAGAAGCTAATAAGGAACAAGATCTTGCAAAACGCTATGAAAAGTATGCTGATATCCAAGCGTGGTTGGTAGATAGCGCTTTAGCGATTCCAAATGTTTCTAAGGGTGGAACACCAACATTGAGAAAAGTTGTTCCTTTCTCAACACCATATTCATTAGCTGGTAATAAAGGTATCGAATCATATAAATATCTCAAAGTACAAGATAAAACAGTCACAAAAGATGAATATGAAAAAGCCAAAGAAAAATGGTTGAAAGAAAAAGAAGAATCTAATAAAAAAGCCCAAGAAGAATTGGCAAAACATGTCAAATAAGGATTTTTCAAGAAAAATGATGGTTTCGAAAGAAGCTGTCGTTTTTTATATAGTTTGAAACTATAACTAGCTCTTGAAAAGAAGAAAATGAGTTGATGAAAATAAGTGGTAAAATAGTTACTATAGATTTGGAGGTATTGTATGAGCAAGGAATTACACATCAACACAATTTTAGCCCAGGCGGGTATCAAGTCAGATGAAGCGACAGGTGCATTGGTGACACCGCTTCATTTTTCAACAACCTATCAGCATCCAGAGTTTGGTCAATCTACTGGATTTGACTATACGCGTACCAAAAACCCAACTCGCAGTAAGGCTGAAGAAGTCTTGGCAGCTATTGAGTCAGCAGACTATGCTCTAGCTACTAGCTCAGGTATGTCAGCTATTGTATTGGCCTTTAGTGTCTTTCCAGTAGGTAGTAAGGTCTTGGCTGTCCGTGACCTTTATGGTGGTTCTTTCCGCTGGTTCAACCAAGTGGAGCAAGAAGGCCGTTTCCATTTTAACTATGCCAATACAGAAGAAGAGTTGATTGCCGAGTTGGAGAAGGACGTGGATGTTCTCTATATCGAAACGCCAACCAATCCCTTGATGTTGGAATTTGATATCGAAAAACTAGCAAAATTGGCTCATGATAAGGGTGCCAAAGTAGTGGTGGACAATACCTTCTACAGCCCTATCTACCAACGTCCGATTGAAGATGGAGCAGATATCGTTCTTCATTCAGCAACCAAGTATCTAGCAGGACACAATGATGTCTTGGCTGGAGTGGTTGTGACCAATAGTTTAGAACTATACGAGAAACTCTTCTACAATCTCAATACGACAGGGGCAGTCTTGTCTCCGTTTGACAGTTATCAATTGATTCGTGGTCTCAAGACCTTGTCTCTTCGTATGGAGCGCTCAACAGCTAATGCCCAAGAAGTGGTTGACTTTTTGAAGGATTCTCCAGCAGTTAAGGAAGTTCTCTACACTGGTCGTGGGGGGATGATTTCCTTTAAAGTAGCCGATGAAACACGCATTCCTCATATTTTGAACAGCCTCAAGGTCTTCTCTTTTGCGGAAAGTTTGGGTGGGGTGGAAAGTCTTATTACTTATCCAACGACACAAACTCATGCTGATATTCCAGCAGAAGTGCGCCATTCTTATGGTTTGACAGACGACCTCTTGCGCTTGTCGATTGGGATTGAGGATGCTAGAGATTTGATAGCAGATTTGCGCCAAGCCCTAGAAGGATAAGAAAAAGATGGGAAAATATGATTTTACAAGCCTGCCCAATCGCTTAGGGCACCATACTTATAAATGGAAAGAGGCGGAAACGGATAGTGAAGTCCTACCAGCCTGGATAGCGGATATGGATTTTGTAGTCTTGCCTGAAATTCGCCAAGCCGTGCAGACTTACGCTGATCAACTGGTCTATGGCTATACCTATGCCAGTGAAGAGTTAATTAAGGAAGTTCAAAAGTGGGAAGCTACACAACACGGTTACCACTTTGACAAAGAGGCCCTTGTCTTTATCGAGGGTGTGGTACCAGCCATCTCAACAGCTATTCAAGTCTTCACAAAAGAAGGCGAAGCTGTTTTGATTAACACGCCTGTCTATCCACCTTTTGCTCGCAGTGTCAAGTTGAACAATCGTAGATTGATTACTAATTCCTTGGTAGAAAAGGATGGTCTGTTTGAGATTGACTTTGACCAACTGGAGAAAGATTTGGTGGAAGAGGATGTCAAACTATACATTCTTTGCAACCCTCACAATCCTGGTGGACGTGTGTGGGAAAAGGAAGTGTTGGAGAAGATTGGTCAACTCTGCCAAAAACACGGTGTTTTGCTGGTTTCAGATGAGATTCATCAAGATTTGGCCCTCTTTGGTCACAAACACCAGTCTTTCAATACCATTAATCCTGCCTTCAAAGATTTTGCGATCGTCTTGAGTAGTGCTACTAAAACCTTTAACATCGCTGGGACAAAAAATTCCTATGCCGTCATTGAAAATCCTAAGTTGAGACTGGCTTACCAGAAACGCCAGTTGGCTAATAATCAGCATGAAATTTCGGGCTTGGGTTATTTGGCGACAGAAGCTGCCTATCGCTATGGGAAGGATTGGCTAGAGGAACTCAAGCAAGTATTTGAAGACCATATCAATTATGTGGTGGAATTATTTGGAAAAGAGACTAAAATCAAGGTTATGAAACCGCAAGGAACCTATTTGATTTGGCTGGATTTTTCAGACTATGACCTGACTGATGAAAGATTGCAAGAGCTGTTGAGAAATGAAGCCAAGGTTATTCTTAATCGTGGTTTGGATTTTGGGGAGGAAGGAAGTCTCCATGCCCGCCTCAATGTAGCCATGCCTAAATCTCTACTGCAAGAAGTTTGTCAGCGGATTGTGACGACTTTTGCCAAACCTTAAAAATCAAGCCTTCTAGGAGAAAAGTATCCCTAGGAGGCTATTTTCGTGGACGAAAATATGGTATAATAAAAAGATAAGGTAAAGGTAGAAATATGGCTAAATTGATTCCGGGGAAAGTCCGTATCGAAGGCGTTGCCCTTTATGAAACTGGTAAAGTTGACATCATCAAGGAAAAGAACAATCGGCTCTATGCTCGCGTTGCAGAAGAAGAACTGCGCTATAGTCTAGAGGATGATTTGGTTTTTTGTGCTTGCGATTTTTTCCAAAAGAGGGGCTACTGTGTGCATTTGGCGGCGCTGGAGCATTTTCTGAAAAATGATGAGCGTGGCCAGGAAATCTTGCAGAGTCTGGAAGAAGGTCATGAAGAAAAAGAGGACGTTGAAACCAAGGTGACCTTGGGTGGCAAATTTTTGGAACGAATCTTGACCTCAAAATCAGACCGCTCCTATGAGTTGTCGGCTGTGGGACAAGTGGAAGCAGGAACTAATCATATCTTGTGGACCCTGAGAATCGGGCAAATCAATAGTCAAAAATACTATGTCATTCGGGATATTCCTCTCTTTTTAAGAGTTGTTGAGAAGAGAAAACCTTATATGATTGGAAAAACTTATGAGGAGTCTCTGTCTTGGGAAGCCTTTGATGAGGCCAGTCAAGAACTTATTACTTTCTTGCGCGGACTAATAGAGGAAGGAACGACTCCAGACCTCTTTTTCCAAAACCAAGGTCGGCATCTCTTTTTCCCTCTGACCTTTTTTGAGCAGGGTGTGAATTTATTGATGAGCTTACCCCATTTTCAATTTGACCATCAAGTAGATAGTTACCAAACCATGCTCTTTCAGGATATGAATGCGGATGCTAATCTATTTGCCTTTACAGTAACAGAATACTCTGACTATTTTGAAATGGAAATCAGCGAGAGCCCCAGGATCAATGTCTTTTATCAGGGAGCTGTGCTGTTTCATAAAGGACAGGTTTATTTTCTAACAGATCAGCAGACGCGTCTTCTCCAGGAAATTAAAGCGCTGCCTTTGGATCAGCATGGAAAGAAATATCTGCAATTTGATAGCAGTGACCGAGATAAGTTGGCTTCTTGCTTAACTCTTTTTAGTCAGATGGGCACCGTTTCAGCTCCAGAACGCTTACAAATCAAATCCTTTGCGCCCTCTTTTTACTTTGATAGGGAAGAGGATAATCGGATTCGTTTAGAAATTCAGTTTGATTATGGTAATAGACAGGTATCTAGCCGACAAGAGCTAGAAGAATTACCATTTTCGAGTGATGCTGACTTAGAAGAAAGAATTTTCCAAGTCTGTTTGGCAGCTGGTTTTGAAGCGGACTTTCAATCTTGGCGCCAGGCCTTAAAAGCGGAGTCTGTTTATCATTTCTTCCACGAAATCATTCCAGTCTTTGAAAAACTCGGGAATGTTGACCTATCAGATAAGCTAGAAGAGCTTTATAGCCTAGCAAGCCCTCAAGTGCAGATTGCTTCTAAGGGAGGTCTCTTGGAAATCCAGTTTGATTTTCAAGACATTGCCCAAGAAGAAATTGACCAAGCCATGCAAGCCTTGGTCACCAACAAGGATTTTTACATTGATTCGTCTAACCAAGTCTACTTTTTCGATGAAGAAACCAAGAAAATTCGCCAAAATCTACAGGAACTAGGACAATTTGAACTAAAAGATGGCTCCTTACAAGCTCGGAAATCCTTAGCCTACAGTTTAGCTCATCTTTTTGAAGGGCGAGACCGCATTTCTTTTTCACAAGAATTCCAGAATTTGGCCCAGGATTTGACGCATCCAGAGGACTTCCCACGACAAGCAACTCAGGTTAAGGCTGACTTGCGTGATTATCAGGAAAAGGGAATCGGCTGGCTACAAATGCTCCATCATTATGGTTTTGGTGGGATTTTGGCTGATGATATGGGACTTGGTAAAACCCTGCAGACCATTGCTTTTTTGACCAGTCAAGTGACAAAAGAAAGTCGGGTTTTGATTTTAGCTCCATCTGGTTTGATCTACAACTGGGCAGATGAGTTTCAGAAATTTGCCCCACAGTTGGATGTGGCTGTTGTTCATGGTTTGAAAGCTAGTCGTGAAGAGATTCTTGCTGAGAGCCATCAAATCTATGTAACGAGCTATGCCACCTTCCGTCAGGACAGTGAGCTTTATCAGGGGATGTCCTTTGACTTTCTTTTCTTAGATGAAGCTCAGGTTATGAAAAACGCCCAGACCAAGATTGCCCAGACATTGAGAGAGTTTGTGGTGCCGTCGGTCTTTGCCCTGTCAGGAACTCCTATTGAAAATCACCTAGGTGAGCTGTGGTCTATTTTCCAAATCGTCATGCCAGGACTCCTGCCAAGAAAGAAAGAATTTATGAAATTGACAGCAGAGCGAGTGGCTCAGTTTATCAAGCCTTTCGTTATGCGGCGCAAGAAAGAAGAAGTTCTGACCGAATTGCCAGACTTGATTGAAGTGGTTTATAAGAATGAACTGGAAGACCAGCAAAAGGCTATTTATCTAGCCCAGTTGCAACAGATGCGAGAACATTTGGCTCAAGTTTCAGATCAGGAATTTCAGCGAAGTCGGGTGGAAATCTTGTCTGGTCTGATGCGCCTGCGTCAAATCTGTGACACTCCTGCCCTCTTTATGGAAGATTATCAGGGAGCCAGTGGGAAACTGGATAGTCTTCGAGACCTGCTGGTCCAGGTGGCAGACGGAGGACACCGTGTCTTGATTTTCTCGCAGTTCAAGGGAATGTTAGAGAAAATTGAACAAGACCTGCCAGACTTGGGATTGACATCTTTTAAAATTACGGGTTCAACCCCAGCCAAGGAAAGACAAGATATGACCAAGGCCTTTAACCAAGGGGAAAGAGATGCCTTTCTGATTTCCCTTAAGGCTGGTGGTGTCGGTCTGAACCTGACAGGTGCTGATACAGTAATCTTGGTTGACCTTTGGTGGAATCCTGCGGTGGAGGCGCAAGCTATTGGCCGTGCCCATCGGATGGGTCAGGAAGAAACGGTTGAGGTCTATCGCTTGGTGACCAAGGGAACTATTGAAGAAAAAATTCAGGAACTCCAAGAACAGAAGAAACATCTGGTGTCACAAGTATTGGACGGCACAGAGTCACGTGGCAGTCTGACCCTAGCAGAAATTAGAGAAATTTTGGGAATTTCTGAAGCCAGCACTTGAAAAATCAAGACAATACGCTATAATGAAGTGTTGAAAGGAAATAGAAAATGAGAGAAGAACGATTTCCATTGGTGTCAGATGATGAGGTCATGCTGACTGAAATGCCGGTTATGGATCTCTACGATGAATCTGATTTTATCAGTAATATCAAGGGAGAATACCGTGATAAGAATTATCTGGAGTGGGCCCCTATTACTGAAGAAAAACCAGCAAAACCGATTGAAAAGCCAGTAGAGAAACCTAAGAAGTCTGGTTTAGGAGTTAAAAAAGAAGGAAAGAGCTATGCGGAGCAGGCGCGTGAAGAAGCACGTGCGGACTTGAAAAAGAAACGCTCAGCAAGTTATCTGACTAAGGATATTACTCCTACAAGGCGCCCTTCTCAGCAACGTTTGGATAGACAGGGCAATCAACCTACTGCGCCTTTCCAAAAGGAAAATCCTGGTGAATTTGTTAAATATAGTCAAAAATTGACCCAGTCTCATTACATCTTGGCGGAAGAAGTGAACAATATTTCGACTCAAGCTGAGCCAAAAGAAACTTCAGGCCCAAAGAAAAACAATTATGATTTTCTGAAGAAGAGCCAAATCTACAATAAAAAGAATCAACAAAAAGAACAAGAACGTCAGGTTGCCCAAGAGTTGAATCTGACAAGAATTACGGAATAGGGGAGAAAACATGTCAAAGACATATCATTTTATCGGAATTAAGGGATCAGGTATGAGTGCCTTGGCCTTGATGTTGCACCAAATGGGGCATAAGGTACAGGGATCAGATGTTGAAAAGTACTACTTTACTCAACGTGGTCTTGAGCAGGCAGGGATTACTATTCTTCCTTTTGATGAAAAGAATCTAGACGGTGATATGGAAATTATCGCTGGAAATGCCTTTCGTCCAGATAACAACGTCGAAATTGCCTATGCGGACCAAAATGGCATTAGCTACAAACGCTACCATGAGTTCCTAGGTAGCTTTATGCGTGACTTTGTTAGCATGGGAGTTGCTGGAGCGCACGGAAAAACTTCAACAACAGGTATGTTGTCTCATGTCTTGTCTCATATCACAGATACTAGCTTCTTGATTGGAGACGGGACAGGTCGTGGTTCAGCCAATGCCAAATATTTTGTCTTTGAATCTGACGAATATGAGCGCCACTTCATGCCTTACCACCCAGAATACTCTATCATCACCAACATTGACTTTGACCATCCAGACTATTTCACAAGTCTAGAGGATGTTTTCAATGCCTTTAACGACTATGCTAAACAAATTACCAAAGGTTTGTTTATCTACGGTGAAGATGCTGAATTGCGTAAGATTACGTCTGATGCACCAATTTATTATTATGGTTTTGAAGCAGAAGGTAATGACTTTGTCGCTAGTGATCTTCTTCGTTCAACAACTGGTTCAACCTTCACAGTTCATTTCCGTGGTCAAGAATTAGGGCAATTCCACATTCCAACCTTTGGTCGTCATAATATCATGAATGCGACAGCCGTTATTGGTCTTCTTTACACAGCAGGATTTGATTTGAACTTGGTGCGTGAGCACTTGAAAACATTTGCCGGTGTTAAGCGTCGTTTCACTGAGAAAATTGTCAATGACACGGTGATTATCGATGACTTTGCCCACCATCCAACAGAAATCATTGCGACCTTGGATGCGGCTCGTCAGAAATACCCAAGCAAGGAAATTGTTGCAGTCTTCCAACCTCATACCTTTACAAGAACTATTGCCTTGTTGGATGACTTTGCCCACGCTTTGAATCAAGCGGATGCTGTTTACCTAGCCCAAATTTATGGATCTGCTCGTGAAGTAGACCATGGTGATGTTAAAGTGGAAGACCTAGCCAACAAAATCAACAAGAAACACCAAGTGATCACTGTTGAAAATGTTTCTCCACTCCTAGACCATGACAATGCTGTCTATGTCTTTATGGGAGCAGGAGACATCCAAACCTATGAGTATTCATTTGAACGTCTCTTGTCTAATTTGACAAGCAATGTTCAATAGGATGTTCTTATGGAAATTCCAATTAAGATTATTCAGGCAAGTAAGTCAAATTTAGCTGAGATAGAGGTACTTCAGGCCTCAGTGTTTCCAGCTGAAAAGCAGCAACCTTCCCATATTTTAGAAGAAAGTATCCGTAAGTGTGCGGATACCTTTCTTCTAGCTAGGGATGAAAATCAGCTTTTGGGCTATGTTCTAGGTGGTCCTCAGCCCCACAATCCGCAATGTCTAGAAATACATTCTTTAGTCATTGATACTGACCATCAGAGACAGGGCTTGGGCACGCTTCTTCTTGCGGCTTTGAAAGAGGTGGCGGTAGAGCTGGATTACAAGGCTATTCGTTTGAAGAGTCCTGATGAGCTGCTTTCCTATTTTGAAATGAACGGTTTTATTGATGAAGAAGAAGCAACTTCGCTTTATGCAGCTAGTCAAGGTTTTAGTATGATTTGGTTTAATCCCTTTTATCTGGAGGAACAATGAAAATCAGACAAGCAAGATTAGAAGATTTGGATCGTATCGTTGAGATTGAACTAGAAAATTTCTCGATTGAAGAAGCCATCCCTCGCTCTGTTTTTGAGGCGCATTTGCGAGAAATTCAGACCTCATTTCTGGTTGCAGAAAAAGAAGGCAGAATCATGGGGTATATAGAAGGACCAGTTGGCCCCCACCGCCATCTGCTAGATCAGTCTTTTACAGAAGAAATAGAAGATTATAGTCATGAGTCTGGTGGTTATATCTCTGTGACCTGTCTTTCTATTGCCAAGGAGGCACAGGGCCTTGGACTTGGCCAGAAATTATTAACATCCTTGAAAGAGTTGGCGCTTGAACACGAAAGAGAAGGCATTAATCTAACCTGTCATGACTATCTCATCGCCTACTACGAAAAACATGGATTTTTTAATGAAGGCCAGTCCCAGTCAACCTTTGCAGGAGAAACCTGGTATGATATGGTCTGGGAAGCTAAAAAATAAGCTAGAAAAGCATGCTAGGTTGCTTTTCTTTCGTTTTTAAGATATAATATTATGGATTGTCAACGAGGAGGATAAACTTTTGAGTGAAAAGTCAAGAGAAGACGAAAAATTAAGCTTTAAAGAGCAGATTTTACGTGATTTAGAAAAAGTAAAACGTTATGAAGGGATTCGTCAAGAGGCCGCTGAATTTGATGAAAAAAAATCAGCTTTGTCTGTCCCTGACACAAAAATTGCTGATGAAGAAGTGATGAATGCATCCCTATCAGCTGTTGAAAAAATTATGGAGAATGCACCACGTGTTCCACAGCATCCTAGTGAAGATGTGCCTGCATCACCGGCAAAGGAACTAAGAGAGGAAGCTCCAATCGTTCCTAGTCACCCTAGTCAAGATGTTCCAGCTTCACCAGCAGATGAGCTTCAAAGAGAAACTCCTGCCGTCCCAACCCATCCAAGTCAAGATGTGCCGTCTTCTCCAGCGGAAGAAAGTGCCTCAAGACCAGGACCAGGTCCTGTTAGACCTAGAAAAGTAGAAAAGGAATTCAATGAGATTCCAACAAGAGTAGCTGTTTCTTATAAGACTGAAGCTGAAAAAGAACCTCAGAAAGAAGTAGCAAAACCAGAACAAGTCACGGAATCGGAAGCTGTTGAAGTCATTACTGAAACTCCACGTCGTAGTCGTCGTGAGACAGTTAAACCAGTTAAGAAGAAAAAATCACATTTGAAGGCTTTCTTCATTTCACTACTGATTTTCCTTGCCTTGATTTCAGCAGGTGGTTACTTTGGTTACCAGTACGTTCAATCATCTTTATTACCAGTTGATGCAAATTCTAAGGAATATGTAACGGTTCAAATCCCAGAAGGATCCAATGTCCAAGAGATTGGATCAGCACTTGAACATTCTGGTGTGATTAAACACGGAGTGATTTTTGCTTTTTATGCTAAATATAAGAATTATTCAGATTTGAAGGCTGGATATTACAATTTGCAAAAGAGCATGAGTACAGAGGATATCATTAAGGAACTACAAAAAGGTGGTACTCCTGAACCTCAAGAACCTTCACTTGCAGATTTAACGATTCCAGAAGGATATACCATTGATCAAATCGCCCAAGCTGTAGGCCAATTACAAGGTGAATTTAAAGAGCCTTTGACCGCGGATGCTTTCTTGGCTAAAGTTCAAGATGACAACTTTATCAGTCAAGAAGTTGCTAAATATCCAAACCTACTCGAAAGCTTGCCAACGAAAGAAAGTGGGGTTCGTTATCGTTTAGAAGGTTTCCTCTTCCCAGCGACTTACTCTATCAAGGAAAGCACAACTATTGAAAGCTTGATTGATGAGATGCTGGCAGCTATGGATAAGGCCTTGACTCCGCACTATAGTGCAATCAAGTCTAAAAACTTGACAGTCAATGAATTGCTAACAATTGCGTCACTTGTTGAAAAAGAAGGTGCTAAGACTGAAGACCGTAAGTTGATTGCAGGTGTCTTCTACAATCGTTTGAACCTTGGTATGCCACTTCAAAGCAATATTGCAATCTTGTATGCCCAAGGGAAACTTGGCCAAAATATTAGCCTAGCAGATGATGCTGGAATTGACACATCGATTAATTCACCATATAATGTTTATACCAAACCTGGTTTGATGCCTGGTCCAGTAGATAGTCCAAGTCAGGACGCGATTGAAGCAAGTATTAACCAAACAAAGAGTGAGAACCTCTACTTTGTAGCCAATGTTACAGATGGTAAAGTCTATTACGCAGTGACACAGGAAGAACATGATCGTAATGTAGCTGAGCACGTCAATAGCAAGCTTACTCAAAATAGTAGTTCAAACTAAGACTACAAAAATGAGAATCTCAGATAGAGATTCAATACTATCGAAAGAAAGTTGAGAAAAATGGCAGAAAAAACATATCCTATGACCCTTGAGGAAAAGGAAAAACTTGAAAAAGAATTAGAAGAATTGAAATTGGTTCGCCGTCCAGAAGTGGTAGAACGCATTAAGATTGCCCGTTCATACGGTGATCTTTCTGAAAACAGTGAATACGAAGCAGCTAAGGATGAACAAGCCTTTGTCGAAGGGCAAATCTCTAGCTTGGAAACAAAAATTCGCTATGCTGAAATCGTCAATAGCGACTCAGTTGCTCAAGATGAAGTAGCGATTGGTAAAACAGTCACTATCCAAGAAATTGGTGAGGACGAAGAAGAAGTTTATATTATTGTAGGTTCAGCGGGTGCGGATGCCTTTGCAGGTAAAGTTTCAAATGAAAGCCCAATTGGACAAGCCTTGATTGGCAAGAAAACAGGTGACACAGCAACCATTGAAACACCTGTTGGTAGCTATGATGTAAAAATCTTGAAGGTTGAAAAAACAGCCTAAAAATAGAAAAAAGGAGTGGGGAGGCGATGCGCTTCACTCACTCCTTTTTCCATTTTGCTACTCTTCGAAAATCAAATTCAAACCACGTCAGCGTAGCCTTGCCGTACTCAAGTACAGCCTGCGGCTAGCTTCCTAGTTTGCTCTTTGATTTTCATTGAGTATAAATTAAATTGAATTGGAGACGATATGAGTTCAAAGAAGAAAAAAAATAAGATGGAGCGTGGTCTGACCAATCGTCACGTGCAGGTTATGGCCATTGCGGGAACAATCGGAACAGGACTCTTTTTGGGAGCAGGTCGCTCTATCAGCCTAACAGGTCCTTCCATTGTACTGATTTATATGATTACTGGGGCTTTCATGTTCCTCATGATGCGTGCAGTTGGGGAAATGCTCTACCAAGACCCTGAGCAACATACCTTTATCAACTTTATCACGCGCCATTTGGGTAAGTGCTGGGGCTATTTCTCAGTTTGGTCTTACTGGCTATCCGTTGTCTTTATCGGTATGGCGGAAATCACTGCTATCGCACATTATGTGCAATTTTGGTTCCCAACTTGGCCGAGTTGGATGATTGAGATTGGATTTTTGACCATTCTAGCCTTGGTCAATTTGATTGCGGTGAAGCTCTTTGGGGAAGTTGAGTTTTGGTTTGCGATGGTCAAGATTGTGGCTATTTTAGCCATGATTGCGACAGGGGTCTTTATGGTCTTGACAGGCTTTAAGACACCTCATGGAGTAGCAAGTTTGGCCAATATCACCGACAATTTCTCCCTCTTCCCTAATGGTGGAGTGAACTTTGTCATGGCCTTTCAGATGGTTTTTTTTGCTTACCTCATGATTGAATTTATCGGGGTAACAACTTCTGAAACCAAAAATCCACGTCAGGTCTTGCCAAAAGCCGTTAAGGAAATTCCTTTGCGTATCGCCTTTTTCTACGGTGGTGCCCTCTTAGCCATCATGGCTATCATTCCGTGGCGTGAACTTGCTTCAGCTGATTCTCCCTTTGTTACGGTATTTGAATTGGCAGGTATCAAGTGGGCAGCAGCCTTGATTAACTTCGTCGTTTTGACCTCAGCAGCATCTGCTCTTAACTCAACCCTTTATTCAACAGGTCGTCATTTGTACCAGATTGCTCATGATTCACCAAATCTATTCTTGAAGGCTATTAAGGCAGATACTCTCTCTAGACACAATGTGCCACAAAATGCTATCATCGCTTCAGCAATCTTGATTGCCCTAGCAGCCTTTATCAATGTCTTGCCAGGAGTTTCCGATGCCTTTGCCTTGATTACGGCATCATCATCAGGTGTCTATATCGCCATTTATATCTTGATTATGGTGGCTCACCTTAAATACCGCAAGTCACCAGACTTTATGGCGGATGGCTATCTCATGCCCCATTATCGTTTCCTAAATCCTTTAACCATGCTCTTCTTTGCCTTTGTCTTTGTAACCCTCTTTTTACAAGAGTCTACATTTGTAGGAGCAATCGGATCAGCTATCTGGATTATCGGTTTTGGGATTTACAGCCAGTGGAAATTTAGAAAATAGATTAAGGACTCATCAACTCAGCTTGGTGGGTTTTTCTTTTAAAATCAAGTCAAAAAGCACCAAGGTCTAAAGTGACTTTGGTGCTTTAAAGTTGTAAATATTTTGCTCTAAACTGCTGTTGATAGTTATTATACATCTTCCGTAGGGAATGGAATACCCGTTTCATTTAGTCGTTGAACCTCTTGGATAAATGAGTTTTTTATATAAAACATATTTGGTAGTGGGAAAAGGTCGTTCTGGGCATCAATGTAATGAAGAAGAGTATTAGCTAGTTCAATAGCCTTAGGATTGTTTTGTCGAAGTAGATTGTATACTTCATACATGTTTAAGTGAAATAGGGGATTTATTGCAATGTCAGTGTAGGCTTCTTGAGTTAGTATTAGTTTTAACTTATAGATGAGTTTTTCAGCTTTGTCATAGTAGCCATAGCGAGAGTAAGTCCTCACCAAGCTAGTACCACACTGAATATATAAGCGAGCAAAATCTACAGTTCTATATTTAAACTTATCTAATCCTTTAACGATTAGATTTTCGAGGTATTCAAGGAATTGTACTTCAAAAAATTTATCTTCAAATAGAAAGAGAACAAGAACAATAGTAAAATCACGAATATAAAGTGTATCTATACTTAAGATATAGTCAATCAAGTAATGAATAGCTTCTAGTTCATCAGGAGTGAATTCACCCAATCTCATTGAACGTTTGCTAGTGGCTAATTTTAGGGTGTAATATTCTATGAGATCTATCCATTCACTTTTTTCCCCTAATAGTTGTCTGGCTTTAGCTATATCATCTTTACTGATTGCATTGGAAATTTGTTTTAATCTTTGAGTATGCTCATCTTGAATATGTAACAATTCTGCATAGTCTGCTGGATCTAAATTAAATCTGTTCAAAATTTCAAAAAAAGTATCGACTTTGACAGTTGCTAAACCTTTTTCAAAGCGACTGAGGTTGTTGGGAGTAATGGCATCTCCAGCAGCCTCTTTAAGGCTCATATTGCGATCTTGACGGATTTTATAAACGATTTCTCCATAGTGTTTTGATTCCATAATGTTCTCCTTGAACTTTATTGGTTTTATTATAACTTAAATTTCTCCATTTTTGGAAAAAACTACTGTTTTTAGTAGATTTTTTTGAAAAAGTCGGGGGGGGGGGATAAATTTCTACTGTTTTCAGTAGAAATATCCAAAAAGGGGATTATTTACTGTATAATCAAGTCAATCAAAAATAAAGGAGATAAGGATGAAAAAGTCCCTGGTTATAACAACTGCTACAGTTGCTGGTTTGGGAGTCGCTGCAACTGCTACAACAGTTCTCGCTACTGAAGCTCCAACTGAAAACACAGTCAACTCTACTATCAACAATAAGGTCACAGACAAAGACCTATCTGACGCTGAAAAACGTGCTGTGGATACAGCTAAAGATGCCGACCAAAAAGCAAAAGATGCTGAACAAGCCAAAGATACGCTTGATAAAGCGCAAAAAGATAAAGACGCAAAGAAAACTGAAAAAGAAGTTCTTGAAAAAGCCCTTGAAAAGGCAAAAGATGCTACACCTGAGAAAATCCAAAAGGAAACAGAAGATGTAGACGCTAAAGAAAAGGCTAAAACAGACAAAGAAGCCGAAGCCAAAGATAAGGCTGACCAAGTGACTAAAAAGTCTGACGAAGCCAAACTCTCTAAAGACGAGCTTGATAAGGCCCGTACAGGTGTAGAAAAGGCTGACAAAGAGTTGAAAGACGCAACGGACGACTTTGACCCAGCTGCGAAAGAAAAGGCTCAACAAGAAAAAGATGCCGCGGATAAAGACGTTCTTGTAAAAGACCAAGCTAAACGCGATGCGGAAATAGAGCTTGAAAAAGCAAAAGAAGACGATAAAACGCGCGAAGCTAAGAAAGTTCAAGAACGCCAAAACAAAACCGACAAAGAAGCGGAAAAAACTGTAAAAGAAGGTCTTGTCAAAGACGCAGAACAAGCCATCAAAGACGCTAAAGAAAAATTGAAAACCGTACAGTATCCAACAGATGTAACTGTAACTCCAGAATGGCGAGAAAAAGCTAAAGAGCTCATCAAACGACGTATGGATAAGTACCCAGAGCCATATCCAGATATGACAGGCATGGATGCAGACCAAATTGACAAAGCGGATGAAGAATGGAACGCTCGCTATAACGTTTGGTTGGAACAATATCGTAAAGATATTCGCCGACTAGAAGAAGAGTTGACTAAACTAGACCGTGAAACAAATGAGAACTGGATGGAACGTATCAGTAATATTAGTGAGACTGGAATCCAAGATGGGGAAAATGATGTTAAATATGACCCAAACAATCTACCTCAAGATGTTGTGGATGATTTAAACAACCATTTTGTTACTCTTTTAAACAGTCTTCGTAAACAATTAGGTCTGTCAGAAGCCAAACTCAATACAAACAATAAAGATTTTGCCAAAGAAGTAGCAAAAATTTATAAAGACAATGGCTATCAAGACCTAAGTCACTTTGGGCGAGGAATTAATGATGTTGCTCGAAAAAGAGGATTAAAACCGTCCGAAGATCCTGGTGTTGATACGCATACACAATATTATGAAGACCTCATGAATGTTCCAATGGGTTCAGATAGAATGACTAAACGTGAATTGCTTGCACGTATGACAGAGTCATTTATGTCATTCTTTGCTGAAGGTTACTTGACAGGTGGCTACGGTCATTTTTATAGTTTGTTACAAGCCGACACCGTAGGATTAAATACATCAATCATCAAAGGTGGACAACTTTTAACTGACCTTGGTGACCCTGATTTCACACACGTATACCGTATTCACGTTTTGAAAGTGAAAAGTGAAAAATATATTGACAACGATAACACAGACATCCAAAAAGCTAAGTATGATGACCTCTATGGACCAAATTCAACAGCTAACCTTCCAACACCAACTCTACAAAACAAACAAGAAGTAGAAGCCGAATTGGAAAAAGCTAAAGCTGATAAGAAGACTGCTGAAGCTAATTTGGAACAAGTGAAAACAGAGCTTCAAGAAATTGAGAAACGCATTACCGACCTAGAAAAAGAAGTATCTGAAACACCAGCCAAAGAAGCAAAACGTGCGGAAGCTGTCAAAGAGCTTGAAAAAGCTAAAGAAAAAGCAGAAGACGCTCAACGTAAGCTAGAACGTGCGACACTTGACGATAATGCCAAATCATTGCGTCTGGAAAAAGCTCGCAAGGAAAAAGACGAAGCCGACAAAGAATTGGCTAAGAAATTGGCGGAAAGTCAGCAAAAAGACAAAGATTTGGAAAATGCCCAGATTGAGCGTTTGAAAGCCGATAAAGAGTTGAAAGATGCAGAAGACGCACTTCAAAAAGCAAAAGACAAGTTGGCGGAAACAATTCGCTTAAGCCAAGAAAAAGCCAATTTAGAAGCTGAATTGAAAGCTAAGTCAAAAGAGTTGGATGAACTCTGCAAGCACGTAGATGATTTGAAACGTGACGTGAAGCAAAAAGAAGACGAAGCTGAAAAAGCTCGTAAAGTTAAAGATGATGCAGAACGCGAGTATCAAAAATTGCTCCTACGTAAGACAATCGACGACGCACTTATTCCAGAACAACCAGAATTCAAAGGTGGTGTAAACGGACCAGGTGCGATTCAACCAGAACAACCAGATTTCCCGCTTGATAAATTACCTAAGCAAGAGCTGAAAATTGACGAACCAAAAGTAGAACAGCCAAGAGTCGAACAGCCTAAGACAGAAGAACCGAAGGTAGAACAACCAAAGGTTGAAAAACCAAAAGCTGAAAAACCAAAAGTAGAGCAACCAAAAGGTGAAGAACCAAATAAAGTTCCTAAAGGTGACAGACCAAGTGACCAACAGAATGCCGACAAACCAGGTCAAGCTGGGGACCAGAACGTGAAACCTGTGGGACCAGCACCAAGCTACCAAGCACCTGCAGTTCTATCTCCAGCCCAAGAAGAAGCTGGACAAAAAGCATTGCCAAATACCGGCAGTCAAATCAGCCTACTAGCTTTATTAGGATATGGATTCTTGGTAGGATTAGGAATTATTTTAAAGAAAAAAGAGGGATAAAAATTGAAAAAAAAGTTGCATTTGTATTATCCTTAGTAACTAGCTTATTGCTTCTGGCAGCCTGCTCATCAGCAGATGGAACTTATGTCTACCAAGGTAGCATGCCATTTATGGAAGAAGCAACTGTAACCATCCAAATCAAGGGTGACAAGGGAAAAGTTCATACCAAAGGAAAAACGATTGGTATCCTGACAGAAGGCAAGCCAACAGAGCAGACAGATGAGATGAAGGTCAATCAGAAAGAAAAGACTCTTGAATTGTCTTCACTGAAACTAGGTTATGAGATTAAAGGTGGAGAGTTGACTATTACTTCAGATCCTTCTGGTATACTAGCTGGTAAATCTTTTAAAAAGAAATAAAGGAGGTATTATGTCCAAGAAAAGCATTTTAAGTGGCTTGTTATTGTCTGGCTCAGTCATTTTATTAGTAGCCTGTGGGCAGCAAGCTAGCCAGACAAGCGAAGGGGAGTCGGCTGATGCTACAGTTCAAACCAGTGCTTCAGAAGATAAAAAAGCTGAACAAGCAAAGATTGATTACCAAATCGTCTATCAGAATATCTTAGATTCCTATAGAGAGCGAGTTAAGACAGCGCAAAAACAACAAATGCCACAGAATTCGACAGGTGATAAGGAAGAGTCTTATATTGATTCCATTTTGTTTGATTATCAAGGGAAAGATATCAGCTATACTTTCTACGATATCAATAAGGATGGAAAGAAAGAATTGCTGATTAAGCAAGATAAGGTTCTACTTGGGATTTACTATCTGACAGATCAGGGAGCTCAGCTGGTCAAGGCTGGTGGAGTTGCGGGGAAAGGTGGTTCACGTCAAATCTTGATTCCTTATGAAAATGGCGCTATCTCTTACTTGATTTTTAGTGCTTCTAGGCCAGAGGCCATTGCTAAAACTTATCTCTTTGCAGATGGTCGTTATCAGGAAGCCAGCTCAGTCAACTATGATTTAAGAGAGACAGATGATCCTTCAAATTTACAAGGGCTAGATGGGATTAAAAAGATTGATTTGGAAGGCTTGAACTGGTTGATTTTTGATGATGCTTCAGCTAGTCGTCCCTTTATTGACCTAGAGGAGCAGGCTAAGGAACCTGGTGCTCATCTGGCTGAGATTCATCAGAAAAACTTTAGTAGTATCAAAGGTACTTGGAAGAATAACAAGGGTGGCGAAGTCACTTTTGATGAAAATGGATTTACAAACGGAGCTGAAGTAACACCGGCTCCACCTAGAATTGTAGATAATATGGCAAAATTTGGAATCGGATTTAGTGGTGGCGTAGGTGGAGCAGCTGTCACTCTAATTCCCAAAGGAATTGTGCATCCTCCTCTTAATGGAGGTAATACATCTTATGAAGATGCTTCTGACAGCAGTAAAGATCGTTTATTAATTACCCAGTATGGGGGGGCATTAGCAGATCCAAACGAATTTTACTATAAGATTAGTGAATAAAAAGGAAAAATAGAAGATGAAACTAAAACATGTACTGGCAGGATCAGCAATGGGGTTGAGTCTACTGATGGCAGGGGTAGGAAATGTCTGGTACTACCTCAACGGTTCAGGTGATATGAATAAAGGTGGCTGGTCTAAAGTTGAAAAATCCTGGTATTACTTCACAAATTCAGGAGCTCTTTTAGTTAATACTACAACACCAGATGGCTATCGCGTAAATTCTAATGGTGAGTGGGTGTAGGAGTGACAGAGCTATAGTCATACATGATAGATAAAATATATTTTAGATATATCACATTTAAGGAGAATAATAATGGCTTATTTTTTAGTTGGTAAAGATAATTCTTCTTTATTTTCTAAAAGAACAACTTGGGATTTTGACGCTGCAATTGCGGCTGCAAGTGATGGAGATACAATTGAAATCCAAGAAAATTTTAGAGTAGAATTTGGATCAATCCTAATTGATAAAAATTTATCATTTATTGGAAATGTTATTGAAGAGGAGCAACTCATTTTACCTGCATTGGATGGTTTGTTTGCTATTGATGGTGTAAATGTGACATTTAAAAATCTAGCTTTAAATGTCAAAGAAGAAAAATATAATTGTTTGAACATAAAACCAGGATCATCTGTACTATTAGATACCGTTATTTTAGAATCAAATCAGACTGAAGGTGAAATTTACCCGATCTGTTATTCTAAAGATTCAACCGTTACGATTAAAAATTCTGTAGTTCGTTCTTTTCAACCAGATAAACGTCAGCGCATATATTTTGATAATTCTACAGTTCTAATTCAAGATACGAGTATCTATGTTCAAACAGTATTTGATAACTCAAGATTTGAATTATCAAATATTGAGTTAGAAGTTTCGGATAACAATGGAATATTCTTAGGAACAAAATCAGAAGGAAGCATTAAAAGTTCTATTTTATTTGCAGGTAGTTTTGAAAATAAGCGCTCTACAATTGAGTGTACACAATCAAGCTTGACCTTACTGGATACGAGAGTTTTTCTAGATAATGATGAGGAGTATGTAAATGCTTGTTTTCTAAAAGAAAGTTCCTTATCTGTAGGGTTTGTAATGATGCATTCTATTAAAACAGTGAAGTCCACAGTACATATTGAAGATCATCTGGGATTGGTAGAACTTGGAGATTTTGAAGATCATTCATCTGTTACTGGAAATATCTTAATGGTTTTAGGAGGAAATCATAATAAGATTAATGTATACTCTGACAGTCATTCTAACCTACGATTAAATAAAATAATTGTAGGAATGAAAACAAACCCAGATATAAAACTGGAACGAAATGTTAAATTCCAAGTAGGTGAATTACTGAGAGTAAAAACTAATGAAGATTATACAGATGTTATCTTAGATGAAAATAATCAATATACCTTAGTAAATGATGAAGTATCTATTCGTCGTTTCGGTGAGAAAACAACGTTTGAAAAGTTACAGGATATGATTGGACTTGATAGTGTCAAAAATGAAGTTCAAGAATTTATTGCTATTACTAATATGAATAAATCCCGAAAAGATAAGGGCTTTAATACATCTGGAGTAACTTTGCATTCATTGTTTTTAGGAAATCCTGGTACTGGTAAAACTACAGTTGCTAGATTGATGGGTAAACTACTTTATGAAAATAATATCATTCCAACAGATAAGTATGTAGAAACATCCAGAAGTGATTTAGTCGGTCAGCATATAGGTCATACTGCTATCAAAACAAGAAAAGTATTAGAATCTGCACTAGGTGGAGTACTCTTTATTGATGAGGCCTATACACTTGCAAAAGGTGGAGAAAAAGATTTTGGATCAGAAGCTATTGATGAAATCTTGAAATTCATGGAAGATCATCGAGAGGATATTGTCTTAATTTTTGCAGGTTATACAAAGGATATGGAAAAATTCTTAGAAATGAATGAAGGATTGCGGAGTCGTATTCCAAATGTATTTCATTTTGAAGATTATTCTATTGGGCAATTGTATCAGATTGGTCTAAATGATCTAGTAAGTAAAGGTTATAAAGTAGATGTAGAAGCATATCAAAAACTTCTGA
The DNA here is from genome assembly GCF_901542415.1 of Streptococcus mitis. Lineage (NCBI taxonomy): Bacteria > Bacillati > Bacillota > Bacilli > Lactobacillales > Streptococcaceae > Streptococcus > Streptococcus mitis. The sequence continues at coordinate 67,423 of NZ_CABEHV010000004.1, forward strand.
AAAATAATTTTGAAAGAAGCAATGATTTCAGTAACGGACGCTGGGTTAGAAACCAAAATGAGAAAATTTTACGTAAGGTAGCGATGTATCTATTTGAGAATAATATAGAGATAATAGAGATGATACCTAATGAAGTCTTGGAGAATTGTTATATATAATAGAAAGAGGAAAGAAAGTATATGTCAGATAATTTTAAGAAAGAATATGTAACCCCACCATCTGCAGGAGCCACTAAAGAAAAATTTGGTAATTTTTTACAATCTGTAAGGGATCATTTAAGAGAAGACTATCGTAAACAATATGTAATTAGAAAAACATTATGTAGTTTCTTGGTATTTCTTTTTTGGATAATGTTTTGGGTTCCTCCTTTAGGGATTTTTGGTTTTCTAATTGCTGTTGTCTTAACCTGGTTATCTTTTGTGTTTTGGCACTATTCTTATTGGAATTATCAAGGGGGAATTATACAGAATTTCTTGGATGGTCTAGTTCGTTATGGAACATTCTGGGGATTAGTAAAGAAAACTATTTTACAGTATATCTTGGTTTATTTTTGGATAACATTAGCCGCTCCAGCTTTTGGATTCTTCATATGGAGGAAAGCTGTAAAACATAATCAAGTTTTATATGTTACCAATGAACGCAGAGACATATGGAATGAAAACTAAATCGTTTGAAAGGTTTCCAAATTAGATGAAAGTAGTTTAAAGGTATTCATCAGTGTAAAAATGAGTTGATTAGAATCTAGTATATAAGTTCCATTTGCTAGTAGTAGCAATGCAAGAAAGAGTTCAATATCAATATTCTATGATGAATAATATGGAAATATAAATTGTTAAAAATATACCTTCACAACTAATCAAACAAGCATCTCCAAGAGGGGATGTATTTGAAACTCATCAACTCCGGTTGGTGGGTTTTTGCTAGTTTGACAGTCTATTGAAATAAGACTATAATCAAGCTGTATCAGTTTTCGAGGAGGTTTAGATGTACTTTAGATTGGAAAATAAAGAATCCCATAAATCACAAGAAATAGGGAATCTGATTCGTGTTTATAACCGTTCAAAAAGAGAAGAATCTGAAAGTGAGCCACTTAATCTTTATGTCGAAGATGAAAAGGGCAATCTCCTGGCAGGTTTGATAGCAGAGACTTTTGGAAATTGGTTGGAAATCGAATATTTGTTTGTAAAAGAGGAACTGAGAGGGCAAGGAATCGGTTCAAAACTATTGCAGCAAGCAGAAACTGAAGCTAAGAATCGAAACTGTCGTTTTGCTTTTGTCAATACCTACCAGTTTCAAGCTCCAGATTTTTATAAAATGCATGGCTACAAGGAAGTCTTTAGGTTACAAGACTATCCCTACATTGGGCAAAGATATTATTACCAAAAGGATTTGTAAGGTGAATATGAAAGTATAAGGCAGAGAGGAGTTCTTGACATAAGTATGAAGGGGATTCTCGATAAATACCAGTTAAATTCTACAAATTGTGTCTTTCTAGACGATATTGAAGACAATGCAATCGTAGCTGAGAAATTGGGAATCAAGTTTTATCAGGTTAAGAAAAGAAGTGATGTCGTCGATATTTTGAAACCCTATATTTAAACTTAACACTCTCTATTTTTTATGGTAGAGAGTTTTTTGTTAATAAAATTTTACAAAATGACATTTATATATTGCATTAGGTTAGATATATGATATAATGTTGTTAAAAAGAGGCGCAACTTTTTTAAATTAAAAGGAGGACGCAGGTGGCTAAAAATTTAAAATTAAAATTAGCTCGGGTAGAGCTTGATTTAACTCAAGGTCAACTAGCAGATGCTGTCGGGGTGACGCGCCAGACTATTGGTTTGATAGAAGCGGGGAAATACAATCCCAGTCTTTCCCTCTGCCAGTCCATTTGCAGATGCTTAGGCAAAACTTTGGATCAATTATTTTGGGAGGAAGAAGATGAAAAATAGATTTTTTATTATCAATTACTAGACGAAAGAGAAGAACAACTGATCAATAAAGCGGGGGTTGAAAGTTTCTATATCTCTATAGCTTTCTTGCTTTTATCTTATATGATTGCAGTATTAGCACCAAGTCTTTTTAATCCGAGAATGATTCTCATCATTATCATTATTGGAACTTTTTACTTTTTCGGCCGTGCTCGAGATTTGGGTGTGAACTACTATAGTCGTTTTCATTTTACAATTTTGGGTTGTTTTTTCCTAACCTTGGCTATTACGGCTCTTTTGATGCTGCAGAATTATCAATTCAACATAGAAATTTATCAGCACAATCCTTTGAACGTTAAATACCTATCTGCTTGGGCAATTACTTATGTCATTTACCTTCCCTGGGTCTTTATTGGCAATCTTGGTCTTAAGAGCTATGGCGAATGGGCCCAGAAAAAGTTTGAACAAGACATGGATGAACTGGAGGGTGGTGAATAGCTTGTTACTCTTTTCTCAATCCAGCCAAAATGTGATATAATAGTACTGATTTATTGGAACACATGAAAGTTCTTGAAATTTTTCATTGGTTTCTAGCTAAGGAAGTAGGAAAAGTATGTATCCAGATGATAGTTTAACATTGCACACGGACTTGTACCAGATTAACATGATGCAGGTTTACTTTGACCAAGGGATTCACAATAAAAAGGCGGTTTTTGAGGTCTATTTCCGTCAGCAACCGTTCAATAATGGCTATGCGGTTTTTGCAGGTTTGGAAAGAATTGTGAGTTATCTTGAAGACCTGCGTTTTTCAGATAGTGATATTGCCTATTTGGAGTCGCTAGGCTATCATGGGGCATTCTTAGACTATCTCCGCAATTTCAAGTTGGAGTTGACCGTTCGTTCTGCCCAAGAAGGGGATTTGGTTTTTGCCAATGAACCGATTGTGCAGGTGGAAGGACCTCTAGCCCAATGTCAATTGGTAGAAACAGCTCTTTTGAACATCGTCAACTACCAGACCTTGGTGGCGACGAAGGCAGCTCGTATTCGTTCAGTCATTGAGGATGAACCATTGATGGAGTTTGGGACACGTCGGGCGCAAGAGATGGATGCGGCCATCTGGGGAACACGCGCAGCGGTGATTGGTGGCGCTAATGGAACTAGCAACGTGCGTGCGGGTAAGCTCTTTGACATTCCTGTTTTGGGTACCCATGCCCATTCCTTGGTGCAGGTTTATGGTAACGACTATGAAGCTTTCAAGGCTTATGCTGCGACCCACAAAAATTGCGTCTTTCTTGTGGATACCTATGACACCCTTCGCATCGGAGTTCCAGCTGCCATTCAGGTGGCGCGTGAGCTAGGTGACCAGATTAACTTTATGGGTGTGCGAATTGACTCTGGGGATATTGCCTACATTTCTAAGAAAGTCCGTCAGCAACTGGACGAGGCTGGATTTACAGAGGCTAAGATTTATGCTTCAAATGATTTGGACGAAAATACCATTCTCAACCTCAAGATGCAAAAGGCCAAGATTGATGTCTGGGGTGTGGGAACCAAGCTGATTACAGCCTATGATCAGCCAGCTCTTGGGGCAGTTTATAAGATTGTTGCAATTGAAGATGAAAATGGGAACATGCGCAATACGATTAAGCTGTCAAATAATGCTGAAAAAGTGTCTACACCAGGTAAGAAGCAGGTGTGGCGCATTACCAGTCGTGAAAAAGGCAAGTCAGAAGGCGACTACATCACTTATGACGGTGTGGATGTGAGCGACATGACAGAAATCAAGATGTTCCATCCGACCTATACCTACATCAAGAAGACCGTTCGTAATTTTGATGCCGTTCCTCTCTTGGTGGATATCTTCAAAGACGGAAAATTGATTTACAACCTGCCTAGCCTGACTGAGATTCAGGATTATGCTCGTAAGGAATTTGACAAGCTTTGGGATGAGTACAAGCGTGTGCTCAATCCGCAGCATTATCCAGTGGATTTGGCGCGTGATGTATGGCAAGATAAGATGGACTTGATTGACAAGATGCGCAAGGAAGCCCTCGGTGAAGGAGAAGAAGAATGAGCTTGCAAGAAACGATTATCCAAGAACTTGGCGTGAAACCAGTCATTGATGCCCAGGGAGAAATCCGTCGTTCTATTGATTTCTTAAAAAGATACCTGAAAAAACATCCCTTTCTAAAAACCTTTGTACTAGGGATTTCTGGGGGACAAGACTCAACCTTAGCAGGTCGATTGGCCCAATTAGCTATGGAAGAACTGCGAGCAGAGACGGGCGACGATAGTTACAAATTTATTGCTGTCCGCCTGCCTTATGGAGTGCAAGCTGATGAAGCAGACGCTCAAAAAGCCCTAGCCTTCATCCAGCCAGATGTCAGCTTGGTAGTTAATATTAAGGAATCGGCAGATGCTATGACGGCAGCAGTTGAAGCGACAGATAGTCCTGTTTCAGACTTCAACAAGGGTAATATCAAGGCTCGTTGTCGTATGATTGCTCAATATGCCCTTGCTGGTGCACATAGCGGAGCGGTCATTGGAACAGACCACGCTGCGGAAAATATCACAGGTTTCTTTACCAAGTTTGGTGACGGGGGTGCGGATATTCTCCCTCTTTACCGCCTTAATAAACGTCAAGGAAAACAACTCTTGCAGGAACTTGGCGCAGACCCAGCCCTTTATGAAAAAATCCCAACAGCAGACCTCGAAGAAGACAAACCAGGCCTAGCTGACGAAGTAGCCCTCGGAGTCACTTATGAAGAGATTGACGACTACCTAGAAGGCAAAACAATCAACCCAGAAGCCCAAACAACTATCGAAAACTGGTGGCACAAAGGCCAACACAAACGCCACCTACCAATCACCGTATTTGATGACTTTTGGGAGTGAAAATCTCCGGTGGAGATTTTCAGCCTCTCACCTTGAAATAAGAAAGTGAGAGAAGGTCCAGTGGACCTTTTTAGCTTCTTGCCCTGAAATTAAAAAGCAAGAAAAACCTCCAGTGGAGGTTTTTACCCCGAGCATGGAAACAGGTAAGCGAGGAAGGTCCGGTAACTCGCAGAGTTTGATTTTCCTTGTCTCACCCCCGCAACGATGACTAGGTTTGAAAAAGCTTGCTAGAGCGCATTTCAAACCAGACAGCGACTGCGTCAAGGGATTAGATAAAAAACTCGTTTTCTAGCTGTTACTGAATTTAGTCTTTTTACCCTGAGTCTAAAAATAGGAAAACGAGGAAGGGCCAGTGGAGGTTTTCAGCCTCTCACCTTGAAATAAGAAAGTGAGAGAAGGTCCGGTGGACCTTTTTAGCTTATTACCTTGATATTCAAAATCAAAACAAGTTTCAATTGAGATTGGATATAGAATCATCTATCAGAAAGTGAGGTAGTATCATGAAAGCAATCGGTACGCAAATATTACAAACAGAACGTTTGATTTTAAGAAGATTTGTGGAGAGTGATGCAGAGGCCATGTTTCAAAATTGGTCTTCGTCTGCTGAGAATCTGACCTATGTCACTTGGAACCCCCATCCTGATGTCGAAGTGACTCGAAATTCGATCCGAAATTGGGTTGTTTCCTATGATAATCCCAACTATTACAAATGGGCTATTTGTCTCAAAGAAAATCCAGAGCAAGTGATTGGAGATATCAGCATTGTTGAAATACACGAGGAAGATTCAAGTTGTGAAATTGGCTATATTCTAGGCAAGGCTTACTGGGGACGTGGGATTATGACAGAGGCCTTGAAAGCTGTTTTGTACTTTTGTTTTACTCAAGCAGGTTTTCAAAATGTTAGAGCACGATATGCTAGTCTCAATCCAGCTTCAGGTCGTGTCATGGAGAAGGCTGGAATGTCCTATTTAAAAACAATTGTCAATGGTGTAGAGAGAAAAGGCTATCTGGCGGACCTAATTTATTATCAGATAAGTAGGAAAGACAGATAAGTTTAAAATTTTACTGATAATTTAGCGTTTATCCGCTATCTTAGTTTATTATTTTCTATTTCATTTATCCATTTTTTTCCGAATAAATAGATAGTAGCAGTGAATCTAGTAAACCTAGATTTAAAACTGTGATATAATAAAAGGAGGAAAAGGATGATTCTAAGACATCCGGGCATTAGCCCAACAAATGACTTGGTTGCTAAGAAAATCTTTAGTAATCCAGAAATCACTTGTCAATTTATCCGTGATATGCTGGACTTACCAGCCAAAAATGTGACGATTTTGGAGGGAAGCAATATTCATGTCTTGCCTTCCCTGCCGTACTCGGCCCAGGATTTCTATACCAGTATAGATGTTTTAACTGAACTAGATAATGGAACTCAAGTAATCATTGAGATTCAGGTGCATCATCAGAATTTTTTCATCAATCGCCTGTGGGCTTACTTGTGCAGTCAGGTCAATCAAAACCTAGAAAAAATTCGTCAGCAAGAAGGCAATACCCACCAGAGCTACAAACATATTGCCCCAGTATACGCTATCGCTATTGTGGATAGCAATTACTTCTCAGATGATTTAGCTTTTCATAGCTTTAGCATGCGAGAGGACACGACAGGAGAGGTTTTAACCATAACCAATAATGGACAAGAAAACCATTTGGTCAAGATGGCATTCTTGGAACTAAAAAAGTACAGAGAAACCAGCAAGGACAAGGTTCGCAAGCCGTGGTTGGAGTTTTTTGGCAATAAGCCCTTTACCCAACAACCCGAGCGAGCCATCAGCCAAGCAGACCAACTGCTGGATTACAAGAGCTGGTCCGAGGAGGACAGGAAAATGTTTAGTGAACAACGCAGACGCGAAGAACAAGCCTTGTTAGCACAGGACTATGCCTTGGAACAAGCTGAAGAAAAAGGCTTAGAACGTGGTCTTGAACGAGGACGAGCAGAGGGACTTGAACGTGGGAAGGTTGAAGGAAGAGTCTTTGCTTTCTTAGATATGGTTCGCCAAGGTCTTCTGACTTCAGAGGTTGCGAGTGAGCAGCTGGGCATGACTGTCGCTGAGTTTGAGGCGCTGTTGTAAGACCATCACCAGATGGCATTCTTGGAATTAAAAAATACAGAGAAACTAGCAAAGATAAGGTTTGCAAGCTGTGATTGGAATTTTTCTAAATCAGTAAGTCAATGACAGATTTTTCCGTGATAGATGGAAGAATCTGTTTTTAGTTATGCTAGATGTGAGCTATGCAACAGTAATACTCTTCGAAAATCTCTTCAAACCACGTCAGCTTCACCTTGCCGTATGTTTTGAGCTGACTTCGTCAGTTTTATCTGCAATCTCAAAGCTGTATTTTGAGTAACCTGCGGCTAGCTTCCTAGTTTGCTCTTTGATTTTCATTGGGGATAAGATAGCTTACCTTTTGTCTTCATGCTTCTTTTTATTTTTTTGAAATATAACCTGATTAAATTCCTATTTTTCCCTATCATTATCCCTGTTTTTTCTGGAGTGTTGGGGCTATAATAGTCCTATCAAATCAAAGAATGGAGGGAGGTAATGGATACGATTATCTTTTTTATCAGTGTTTTTCTTGCTGGAATTCTTTCCTTCTTTTCTCCTTGTATTTTACCCTTGTTACCGGTCTATGCAGGGGTCTTGTTGGATGATAAAGATGGCGGTCAGGCTTCTAGCGGCAAATTTTCAATCTCAATTGTTAGTTTATTGAGAACTCTAGCTTTCATAGCGGGGATTTCCTTTATCTTTATCCTACTGGGTTATGGAGCTGGCTTTTTAGGAGACTTGTTGTATGCCTCTTGGTTTCAGTATGTGACGGGTGCGGTTATCATTCTCTTGGGCTTGCACCAGATGGAAATCTTACATTTTCAGGGACTCTACAAGGAAAGAAGACTACAATTAAAGAGACAGGGGCAAAAGGGTAAGGGCTATAGTCAGGCATTTTTACTGGGCTTGACCTTTAGTTTTGCTTGGATGCCTTGTGTAGGGCCAGTTCTTGGTTCTGTTTTGGCCTTGGCGGCTTCAGGTGGTTCAGGTGTTTGGCAGGGGGCTGCTCTCATGTTGGTTTACACGCTAGGTTTGGCACTACCATTTTTGGTTCTAGCTCTAGCCTCCAGCTATGTTTTGAAACATTTCCGAAAACTCCATCCTTATCTAGGAATCCTCAAAAAAGTGGGTGGTTTCCTCATTATCGTGATGGGAATTTTGGTTCTTTTAGGAAATGCTTCCATTTTGACTACATTATTTGAATAGAGAGGAAGAAGAAATGAAAAAATGGCAAACATGTCTCCTTGGAGTAGGCTCAATCTGTTGTTTAGCAGCCTGTTCGGCTAAAAATATGTCAGACGAATCTACTATGAAGGAGCAAACAAAAACAGAACAAGTCAGTGCGCAAACTGCGACTAAAGGTCAGGCGGTTGCTGATTTTGAACTGACGGGAGTAGATGGCAAGACCTACCGCTTGTCTGATTATAAGGGTAAGAAAGTCTATCTCAAATTCTGGGCTTCTTGGTGTTCCATCTGTCTAGCTAGTCTTCCAGATACGGATGAGATTGCTAAGGATGCTGGTGATGATTATGTGGTCTTGACAGTGGTGTCTCCTGGACACAAGGGGGAACAAGCTGAAGCAGACTTTAAGAACTGGTACAAGGGTTTGGATTATAAAAATTTTCCAGTTCTAATTGACCCGTCAGGCAAACTTTTAGAAAGCTATGGTGTCCGTTCTTACCCAACTCAAGCCTTTATAGACAAGGAAGGCAAGCTGGTCAAAACACAACCAGGCTTTATGGATAAGGATATGATTTTAAAGACATTGAAAGAAATGGGGTAGAGAAAGGTCATGAATGATAAAGTAAAATTGTTTGTCTTGGCAGGGATTTTTTTCCTAGCCATAACCGGTTTCTATTTTCTATTGATGCGAAATGCAGGGCAGACAGATAGCTCGCAAATTGAGAAAGCATCAGTTAGCCAAGGAGGAAAAACAGTGAAAAAAACAGAAGTTAGTAAAGATGCAGACTTGCACGAAATTTATCTAGCTGGGGGATGTTTCTGGGGAGTGGAGGAATACTTCTCACGCGTTCCCGGGGTGACAGATGCCGTATCAGGCTATGCAAATGGTAGAGGGGAAACAACCAAGTACGAGTTGATTAACCAAACAGGACATGCGGAAACTGTCCATGTTACTTATGATGCCAATCAAATTTCTCTCAAGGAAATCCTGCTTCATTATTTCCGCATTATCAATCCAACCAGCAAAAATAAACAAGGAAATGATGTGGGAACCCAGTACCGTACCGGCGTTTATTACACAGATGACAAGGATTTAGAGGTAATCAACCAAGTCTTTGATGAGGTAGCTAAGAAATACGATCAACCTCTAGCAGTTGAAAAGGAGGCTTTGAAGAATTTTGTAGTGGCAGAGGATTACCACCAAGACTATCTCAAGAAAAATCCAAATGGCTACTGCCATATCAATGTTAATCAGGCGGCCTATCCCGTCATAGATGCCAGCAAATATCCAAAACCAAGTGATGAAGAATTGAAAAAGACCCTGTCACCTGAGGAGTATGCAGTCACCCAGAAAAACCAAACAGAACGAGCTTTCTCAAATCGATACTGGGATAAATTTGAATCTGGTATCTATGTGGATGTGGCAACTGGTGAACCCCTCTTTTCATCAAAGGATAAGTTTGAGTCTGGTTGTGGCTGGCCTAGTTTCACCCAACCCATTAGTCCAGATGTCGCCACCTACAAGGAAGATAAGTCTTACAATATGACACGCATGGAAGTGCGGAGCCGAGTTGGAGATTCTCACCTTGGCCATGTCTTTACGGATGGACCACAGGACAAGGGTGGCTTGCGCTACTGTATCAATAGTCTCTCTATTCGATTTATTCCCAAAGACCAAATGGAAGAAAAAGGCTACGCTTATTTACTAGATTATGTTGATTAAGAGGGCTTTCCTAAGCAGTTAGAGGAGAATTTTGCTATACTGATACTAGTAAGTGACAAAGGAGCAGACCATGACCTATACAATCTTAATCGTAGAAGATGAATATCTGGTAAGACAAGGCTTGACTAAACTGGTCAATGTAGCAGCCTACGATATGGAAATCATCGGTCAAGCTGAAAATGGAAGACAGGCTTGGGAATTGATACAAAAGCAGGTGCCAGATATCATTTTAACCGATATCAACATGCCTCAGCTAAATGGAATCCAGTTAGCCAGTCTGGTCCGAGAAACCTATCCTCAGGTTCATTTGGTCTTTTTAACAGGCTACGATGATTTTGATTATGCCTTGTCTGCTGTCAAACTAGGTGTGGACGACTACCTGCTTAAACCCTTTTCTCGTCAGGATATCGAAGAAATGTTGGGGAAAATCAAGCAAAAGTTGGATAAGGAAGAGAAAGAAGAGCAGTTACAAGATCTATTGACCGATAAGTTTGAAGGAAACATGGCCCAGAAAATCCAGTCCCATCTGGCTGATAGCCAGTTTAGTTTAAAGTCTTTGGCCAGTGACTTGGGCTTTAGTCCGACTTATCTGAGTTCTTTGATTAAGAAAGAGTTGGGACTGCCTTTTCAGGATTATCTGGTGAGAGAACGTGTCAAACAAGCCAAACTCTTGCTTTTGACTACAGATCTGAAGATTTATGAGATAGCCGAAAAGGTTGGTTTTGAAGATATGAACTATTTTACCCAACGTTTTAAACAGATTGCAGGTGTGACACCTCGTCAGTTTAAGAAGGGGTAAGGTCGATGAAGCGTTCTTCTCTCCTAGTCAGAATGGTTATTTCCATCTTTCTGGTCTTTCTCATTCTCCTAGCTCTAGTTGGGACTTTCTACTATCAATCTAGTTCTTCAGCCATTGAGGCTACCATTGAAGGCAATAGCCAAACGACTATAAGCCAGACTAGCCACTTTATTCAGTCTTATATCAAAAAATTAGAAAGCACCTCGACCAGTTTGACCCAGCAGACGGATGTTCTAGCCTATGCTGAGAATTCTAGTCAAGACAAGATTAAGGGAATCCGAAATCTGTTTTTGACCATCTTAAAGTCAGATCAGGACTTGAAAACTGTTGTGCTGGTGACCAAATCCGGTCAGGTCATTTCTACAGATGATAGTGTGCAAATGAAAACCTCCTCAGATATGATGGCTGAGGATTGGTATCAAAAGGCCATTCATCAGGGAGCCATGCCCGTTTTGACACCAGCTCGTAAATCGGACAGTCAATGGGTCATTTCTGTCACTCAAGAACTTGTTGATGTAAAGGGAGCCAATCTGGGTGTGATTCGTTTGGATATTTCTTATGAAACTCTGGAAGCCTATCTCAATCAACTTCAGTTGGGTCAGCAGGGTTTTGCCTTTATCATCAATGAAAAGCATGAATTTGTTTATCATCCTCAACACACAGTTTATAGTTCGTCTAGCGAAATGGAGGCCATGAAACCCTATATTGAGACAGGGCAGGGCTATACTCCAGATTACAAATCCTACGTCAGTCAGGAAAAGATAGCAGGAACTGATTGGACGGTGCTTGGTGTGTCTTCGCTGGAGAAGTTAGACCAGGTTCGGAGTCAACTCATGTGGACCTTGCTTGGAGCCAGTGTCACCTCTCTTCTTGCCTGTCTCTGCTTGGTGTGGCTTAGTCTTAAACGCTGGATTGCTCCTCTGAATGACTTGAGAGAAACCATGCTGGAGATTGCTTCTGGTAATCAGAATCTTCGTGCCAAGGAAGCGGGTGCTTATGAACTGAGAGAGGTGACTCGCCAGTTCAATGCTATGTTGGATCAGATTGGTCAGCTCATGGCAGATGTTCGCAGGCAAGAAGAAAGGACACGTCAGTATGAACTTCAAGCTTTATCAAGCCAGATTAATCCGCATTTCCTCTATAACACCTTGGACACTATCATCTGGATGGCTGAATTTCAGGATAGTCAGAGAGTGGTTCAGGTGACCAAGTCCTTGGCAACCTATTTCCGCTTGGCGCTCAATCAAGGCAAGGATTTGATTTGCCTGTCTGATGAAATCAATCATGTCCGCCAGTATCTCTTTATCCAGAAACAACGCTATGGAGATAAGCTGGAATACGAGATTGCTGAAAATCCAGCCTTTGATAAGCTAGTCTTGCCTAAGCTGGTCCTACAACCCCTTGTAGAGAATGCCCTTTACCATGGTATCAAGGAGAAGGAAGGTCAGGGACATATTAGAGTTTCTGTCCAGAAACAGGAGACAGGACTAGTCATCCGCATTGAGGATGATGGGGTTGGTTTCCAAGATGCTAGCGATAGTAGTCAAAGTCAACTCAAACGTGGGGGAGTTGGTCTTCAAAATGTTGAACAGCGGCTCAAACTTCATTTTGGAGAAGATTACCAAATGAAGATTGATTCTATTCCCTCAAAAGGTACGACAGTAGAAATATACATAAATAGAATAGAAACTAGTTAACTCCCAGTCAATTCTGGGAGTTTTATGCGTAATTGGGCAAGCTTTCTAGGTTGTCTATCTTGCTAAAACGTAGAAAAAACGATATGATAGATAATGACAAAAGAGGTATCAAGTATGAAGGAAAAAGACATTCAAAGAGAAACAAGCCAGATTGTAAAAGATGTATTAGAAAAGGCCAATTTGAAGCAAGGATCTATCTTTGTTTTGGGCCTTTCTTCTAGTGAAGTGATAGGTGGTCAGATTGGCAAGGAATCCAGCCAAGAAATTGGGGAAATTATCGTGAAGACCATCCTAGATATCCTAGAGGAAAAAGGAATTCATCTAGCTGTTCAAGGTTGTGAACATGTCAATCGGGCCCTCGTCGTTGAACGTCAGGTAGCGGAGCAGTTTGGTCTGGAAATCGTCAGTGTCCTTCCTACCCTTCATGCAGGAGGTTCAGGTCAGTTGGCAGCCTTCAAGTTTATGCAAGATCCAGTTGAGGTTGAATTTATCAAGGCTCATGCTGGATTGGATATCGGAGACACTGCAATTGGCATGCATGTCAAGCATGTTCAGGTTCCGATTCGCCCTCTTTTGAGAGAGATTGGGCATGCCCACGTAACGGCGTTGGCTAGTCGTCCAAAATTAATTGGAGGTGCGCGTGCGCATTATCCACAAGATTCTATTAGAAAGTCGTGAAAATGAGAAAAACAAAACAACAACTAGAAAAGATTACCAAATATTCGATTCGTAAGCTAACTGTTGGGGTAGGTCCTGTAGCCATTGGGGCCTTCCTTTTTGGTGCTGCTACCCTTTCAGTAGATAAGGTTCAAGCCAATGAAGTTGGTGGTGCTCATAGCGTTCATTACCGATATTTGGCGGAGCAGGAATTGACCGAGTCTGAAAAAGCCTTGATTCATCATGAGGTTCCTACAGAATTTCAAGATGAGGATATCCTCTATGTAGTTTATCGCAAGAAGGCAACTCACAGTCAACAACTTCCTTACACGGGAAGTAAGGAAGTCGCTCTAGCTGGTCTTGGCTTGGCAACAGCCTCACTAGCAGTCTTTTTGGTGTCCAAAAAAGGTCGCAAAGAGGTCCTAGGTGTTCTCTTGATTGGTTCTTTAGGAGCTAGCACTTTTGTACCTTATGGAACATTTGCGTTTGAAAATAAAGAATTGCTTTCTTATAATCAAACTATTTCGGCCTCTACACATGAAGGTTTGGCTGAAGGGATTATCCACATTGATGGCTATGAATACATTGGATACTTCAAGGAAGTAGAACTCCATCCATCAAGACCAGCTTCAGCTGAGAAGCCTCAGTTGCCAGTAGAAAAGCAAAGTGCAAATGAAATCGGGAAGACAGAAGTAGTTCAAGAAACACCTACTGTCACACCCGAACCTGTTGTTGAAAAACCTTTGGCACAAACTCCGGTTGCTCCTGCTATTGAAGAAACACCAGTTTCTGAGAAGCCTCAAACTAGACAGGAAGAGAGCTTGGTAGAGATTCCGTTTGAAACAGTCACAAGCCCAGATGCGAATCTAGCAGAAGGACAGACTCGTATCGTCACAGCCGGAGTAAATGGTCAGCGCCGCCTTGTAACCAAAGTATCAATGGTTAATGGTCAAGAAGTTAGAGAAGTTATCGAAGACCAAGTGGTTCAAAATCCTGTGTCGCAAGTCATTGCAGTCGGAACTAAGAAAGAGGTGCAACCTGCTCCAACTCCAGTACCACAAGCTGAACCAAGTCACCAAGTAGCTAAAGGAACTCAAGAGGAAGGTAAAACTGGCCAAGCCTTAACACAACCAGAATTGCCAGAGGCTCCAGTTGAAACAAAAGGAACCCAAGAAGAAGGCAAAGCAGGCCAAGCTCTCACACAGCCAGAATTGCCAGAAGCTCCAATCGAAGTAAAAGGTACACAAGAGGAAGGCAAAGCAGGTCAAGCTCTTGTACAAGAACAGTTACCAGAGTACAAAGTAACTGAGGGAACCCTTGTTGAAACATCGTCTACAGACCTAGACTACAAAACTGAAACGATTGAGGATCCAACCAAGTATACGGACGAAGAAACTGTCGTAAGAAATGGAGAAAAAGGTAGTCAAGTTACTAAAACAACTTATAAAACAGTAGAAGGTGCTAAAACTGACCAAGTTCTTTCAACTAGTACAGAAGTAACCAAGGAACCTGTAAACCAACAGGTAAGTCGTGGGACAAAACCAATTGAAGGAACTCTTGTAGAAGAAAGTCTTGAAAAGATTCCATTTAAGGAAGTTGTTAAAGAAGATGACCAACTGAAAAAAGGCTTAGAAGTTGTAGCTCAAGAAGGAAAAGAAGGCCAGAAAAAAATCACCAAGACCTTTAATACCATTAAGGGAGTTAAAACAGAGGATGCCCCAAAAGTTACAGAGGAAATCCTTGAAGCACCTCAAGACAAAATTTTGAAACGTGGTACCAAGAGCTTTGAAAAACCAGTATTGACCATCACAGCAGTTGAGCCTAAGGATTTGAAACGGACTTCAGATGTTAAGTATAGTCTAGAAAATCCAAGTAAGGCAGCCATTAAATCTATTACCTTAACTCTGAAAAAAGGTGATGAGATTGTCAAAACCTTGAATGTTTCACCAGATGACTTGACAACTACCCTGACAGATTTACAGTACTACAAGGATTATAAACTTGAAACGAAGATGGTTTATGACCGTGGTGAGGGTGATGAGGAAGAAGTTCTGAAGGAAGAACCGCTAAGAATTGACCTCAAAAAAGTTGAAATCAAAAACATCAAAGAAACAAGCTTGATGAGTGTGGACGCTGATGGTAATGAAACAGATACTAGTTTATTGACAGCAGAACCAGCTGATGTTGCTCCACTTTATTTACGAGTGACCACTCATGACAATAAAATAACAAGACTGGCTGTTGATAAGATTGAAGAAGTAGAAAAAGACGGAAAAACTTTATACAAAGTTACTGCCAAAGCACCTGATTTGATTCAACGGAATGCTGATAACACACTTAGCGAAGAGTATGTTCATTACTTTGAAAAACAAAAAACACACGAAGGTGATGTATATTATAGCTTTGACGACCTTGTAAAAGCTATTCAAAAAGACCCGACTGGCACATTTAAGCTTGGTAGCAATATCAATGCTGCTAACGTTAAACCAGCAGGAAAATCTTATGTTACTAATGCTTTCAAAGGAACATTGACAAGCACTGACGGTAATAAATTTACCATTAGCAATATGAACAGACCTTTATTCGGTGATATTGTCGGTGGTACTGTTAAAGATTTACTACTTGAAAATGTAAATATCGACATGCCAGGGACTGATAGGATTGCACCGCTAGCGAATGTTATCAAAAATAATGCGACTGTAGAGAACATTAAAGTAACAGGTAACGTTGTTGGTAATAATGATGTATCTGGTGTTATCAATAAAATTGATGGTAGTGGAAAATTAAGTAACGTTGCATTTATCGGTAAAGTACACGCTGCTGGAAATCGAGGTGGTTACTTAACAGGTATCGTCGGTGAAAACTGGAAAGGTATTGTAGAAAAAGCTTATGTTGATGCTGAAATCACAGGTAACAAAGCTAAAGCTGCCGGAATTGTATATTCATCTCAAAACGGTGGCAACAACAATACTTTAGGTAAAGAAGGTACTCTTCGAAACTCTGTAGCAAAAGGCTCTATTGAACTCAAAGAAGCCGTTATGTCTGGTGGACTGCTAGGGACTAACTGGGCACTAGGGGCTATAGAAGACAACATCACTATGATGAAAGTTAAGACTGGTGAAATGGTCTTTGGTCACTCTGATATTGATGCTGATGATTACTTTACATACTCTAGAACGAAGCGCAACTACAGTGTTGAGGGTGTAAGTGAAGGTAAAACAACTTATACTAATTCTAAAAAAATTCCTAGCATAACTAAAGAAAAAGCTGATGAATTAATTGCTAAAATGGGAATCACTGCTGATAAATTCGAAAGCACACTTCCTGTTGAAGATAAACTGAACAATATTGTAAGTAAAGCTAATCAATACAAAAATATTGATGACTACGATGCTTCTCGTGAGCTTGCTTACCGTAACATCGAAAAACTTCAGCCATTCTATAACAAAGAATGGATTGTCAACCAAGGGAACAAGCTTGCAGAAGGTTCAAACTTGTTAACTAAAGAAGTATTGTCTGTAACTGCAATGAAAGGAAATGACTTTGTCACAGACCTTACAGATGCTGACCATATTATGGTTCACTACGCAGATAAGACAAAAGAAATCTTTACAATTTCACCGAAAGAATCTAAAGTGAAACAAGTGAAAGAATACAGCGTGGCTGAATTGGGTGAAGTCGTTTATACACCAAACATGGTTGTTAAAGATCGTACAGATTTAATCAGCGCTATCGAAAGCAAGTTAAGTCCAGTAGAATTACAATCTGATCCGATTTACCAACACTTGGGTAGAACTGGTGGCAACAAAGTCAATGCAATTAAGGATTTGTACTTAGAAGAAAGCTTCAAGTACGTTAAAGATAATCTTAATAAATTCGTTACGAAGTTAGTTCAAAATGAAGATCACCAGCTTAACACTGATGAAGCTGCGAAACGTGCCTTGATTAAGAAAATCGATGACAATAAGGCCGCAGTCCTTCTTGGTTTGTCTTACCTCAACCGATACTACGGAGTTAAATTCGATGACTTTAATATTAAAGAATTAATGCTATTCAAACCTGACTTCTACGGTAAGAATGTTGGTGTGTTAGACTTCTTGATTAAGGTTGGTTCTAAAGAAAGTAACATTAAAGGTGATAGAACTTTAGAAGCTTATCGCGAAACGATCGGTGGAGTTATCGGTATAGGCGAGTTAAACAGTTTCTTAGACTATAATATGCGTCTATTCACAAGTGATACAGACTTAAATGATTGGTTCATAAAAGCAACTAAAGATAATGTATATGTCGTTGAACCAAAAACAACAACTCCTGAATTTGCTGATAAGAAACACAGAGCATACGAAGGATTAAACAACGATGTTCACGGTAAGATGATTCTGCCACTTCTGAATTTAAAAGATGCACATATGTTCTTAATCTCAACATATAACACTATGGCTTACAGTTCATTTGAAAAATACGGTAAGAATACTGCGGAAGAACGCGAAGCATTCAAAGCTGAAATCAATAAAGTTGCTAAAGGTCAACAAAATTACCTAGACTTCTGGTCTCGCTTATCATTAGATAAAGTTCGTAATCAACTGCTTAAGAGCAACAACATGGTACCTACACCAGTACTAGATAACCAAAATTACAAGGGAATCAGCACAGATAAATACGGGCACAC
Organism: Streptococcus mitis; assembly: GCF_901542415.1. NCBI lineage: Bacteria > Bacillati > Bacillota > Bacilli > Lactobacillales > Streptococcaceae > Streptococcus > Streptococcus mitis. The sequence goes on from NZ_CABEHV010000004.1 coordinate 85,084, forward strand.
TGCTAGTGGTAAAGACGTAGCACCTATCCGTGAATTATACGGACCAACAGGTCGTTATCATGCTACTGACTGGCGTATGGGAGCTGTAGCTCGTATTTATGGTAATCCTTATAAGGATGATTCAGTCTTCTTTATGGTTACTGATATGATTAGTGACTTTGGTATCTCAGCCTTCACTCACGAAACGACTCACGTAAATGACCGTATGGTTTATTTAGGTGGTTCAAGACACCGTGAAGGTACTGACCTAGAAGCGTTCGCACAAGGTATGTTGCAATCGCCTGCTGAAACAAGTCCAAACGGTGACTTTAAAGCACTAGGACTGAACATGGCATACGAACGTCCAAACGATGGAAACCAATGGTATAACACAAATCCAAATGACCTTACTTCTCGCGCTGAAATCGATCATTACATGAAAGGTTTCAATGATACGCTTATGCTTCTTGATTACCTTGAAGGAGAAGCTGTAATTGATAAAGGCAGTAAAGAACTAAACAACGCTTGGTTCAAGAAAGTAGATAAGAAACTTCGTGGAGCTAATACGAAGAACCAATACGACAACGTTAGAGATTTAAATGCAGAAGAAAAAGAATATAATTTAACATCTGTTAACGACTTAGTAGAGAAAAACTTCATGACTAAGCACGGTCCTGGCAATGGTCAGTATGACCCAACTGGATTTGGCTCTGCCTATGTAACTGTACCAATTACCGCTGGTATCTACGGAGGTAACACAAGTGAAGGAGCTCCAGGAGCAATGTCATTCAAACATAACACCTTCCGTATGTGGGGTTACTTTGGATATGAAAAAGGCTTCCTAAATTATGCTTCTAACATGCTGAAAAATGAGTCTAAACAAGCAGGTCATGCTACTCTAGGAGATGACTTCATCATTAAGAAAGTTTCTGATGGTAAATTTAATACTCTAGAAGATTGGAAGAAAGAATACTTCAAAGAAGTTGTTGATAAAGCGAAAGCAGGATTTAACCCAGTTACAATTGACGGCACTACATATAGTAGTTACGATGACTTGAAGAATGCATTTGCTGCAGCTGTTGATAAAGATAAAGCTACTCTTAAAAATGGCTCAGTTAAATTTGATAATACCGTATCACTTAAAGAGAAAATCTTCAAGAAACTTCTTCAACAAACAAATAGCTTTAAAACTTCAATCTTTAAATAATCGAAATCTCTCATCTGCTTTGCGGATGAGGGTTTTCTTATTTTGTGCTATACTTAAGATATGCATAGAAAAACAGTGATTGATTTTGGGGCTTTGGGGGAGAGATACACCTTTACCCAGCCCATTAAAGAGTTGAAAACGAGAAATGTAGCAGAAGTGGCAGATTTGCTGGCACAAGTGGAAAGCTATCAAGAGCAAGGCTACTATGTGGTGGGCTATGTCAGCTACGAGGCTGCACCTGCTTTTGAGGAGAAATTAGCAGTTCATAAAGCTCCTTTACTGGGAGAGTACCTGCTATATTTTACAGTTCATGACAGCGTAGAAACATCCCCTATTCCTCTGACTTATGATGAGGTTGATTTGCCTACAAACTGGCAGGAAGTGACGTCTGCAACAGACTATGAAAAGGCTATTGCCCAGATTCACCATCATTTGCGACAGGGAGACACTTATCAGGTCAACTACACTGTCCAACTCAAGCAAGACTTAAGCGCTAATCCTTTTGCCATCTACAATCGTATGGTGATAGAGCAGGAGGCGGGTTACAATGCTTATGTTGAACATGACGAGATGGCAGTGATTTCCATGAGCCCAGAGCTCTTTTTTGAGCAAAATGGCCGCGAGTTGACAACGCGACCAATGAAGGGAACGACTCAGCGTGGCATGACCGACCAAGAAGACTTGGAGCAGGCCAGTTGGTTGGAACAGGATCCCAAAAATCGCTCTGAAAATATGATGATTGTGGACCTCTTGCGCAACGACATGAACCGTATTTCTGAAGTGGGCAGTGAGCATGTAGAGCGTCTGTGTCAAGTGGAGCAGTATTCGACTGTTTGGCAGATGACTTCAACCATCAAGAGTCAATTACGACCGGATGTTGATCTAGTAGAAATCTTCCGTTCGCTCTTTCCATGTGGCTCCATAACGGGAGCACCGAAAATTGCAACTATGGAAATCATTGAGAACTTGGAGCCACAACCGCGTGGAGTCTACTGTGGAACCATTGGTCTCTTGCTTCCAAATGGGCGCCGGATTTTCAATGTTGCTATCCGAACTATTCAACTGCATCAAGGGAAAGCCATCTATGGAGTTGGCGGAGGCATTACATGGGATAGCACTTGGGAGTCTGAATACCGCGAGGTTCATCAAAAGGCAGCAGTTCTCTATCGTAAACAAGCTCGCTTCCAATTAATTACAACTGGAAAAATCAGCCAGAAGAACTTGTTGTTTGAAGATCAGCATTTGGAAAGATTGAGAACAGCTAGTCGGTATTTTGCTTTTCCTTTTGATTTAGAAAACTTGAAACAAAAGATAGAGGAAGAGTATCAGGCTTGTGATGATAATCAAGATTACCGTTTGCGAATTAGCCTTAGCAAATCTGGAGAGATAGCAGTTGATTGTCAAGCATTGGAACCTCTCAGTTCGTCCTTTTGCCAAGCAAAACTTTGCCTGCAGGAAGCGGATTTGAATCAATCATTTACCTATTTTAAAACCACTCACCGACCTCATTTGAGCCTAGGGGAACAAGAGAAGATTTACCATAATGTAAGAGGAGAATTGCTTGAAACCTCTATCGGAAATTTGGTTCTGAAAATCGATGGGAAACTATACACACCGCCTATCCGACTTGGAATCTTGCCAGGAATTTACCGTCAGCATTTGCTGGAAACAGGAGAGGTAGAAGAGAAAGTCTTGACCTTGGCAGATTTAACCCAAGCAGAAGCTATTTACGGCTGTAATGCAGTGAGAGGCTTGTATGCGTTAAGCCTTTAGGAGAACTAGATGAAACTGATATTTTTACACGGGTTAGGGCAGTCAGCAGAGAGTTGGAAAGAAGTTCGGAATCTACTGACAGATTATCCTTCTGAGGCTATTTAGTTATTTCCTTCTGGAGTTAGCAACTATCAACAAGCTAAAGAGCGAGTTTATCAGCATCTAGCTCAAGAGACAGAACCTTTTATTTTGGTTGGATTATCCTTAGGTGCTGCTCTGGCACTAGAACTTTCCAGTTACGATTTACCAAATTTCCGAGCTTTGGTTCTATCAGGATGCCCACTTAAATTGTCCGGTAATATCCTTTTTTACATTCAGTTGCTGATTTTTAAACTACTTCCCAAAAGGGTATTTGAAAAACAGGGAGCAGACAAAGCTCTTATGGTCGGAATTTCTGAGGAATTGAAGACATTTGATTTAACTGATATATCAAGAACTTGTTCTTATCCAACCTTACTAATTTGTGGCAGCAAAGATAAACCGAATCTCAGTTCAATGAAAACTATTCAAGAACTGATGCCAAATTCTCAGTTTCAGATTATCCCTGACGGCCCTCATATTCTGAATAGAGCTAAACCAAAAGAGTTTGCAGAAATAACCAGAAGTTTCCTTGAATTGCTGAAATAAGTTTGATAAAATAATAGTGAAATCGATAACATCGTTATAGGAGAACGAAATGAATAAACGTCTATTTTTAAAAATGAGTCTGGCTACCTTGCCAGTCTTAGCCTTGTTTTCACAACCTGTGTTAGCAGAAGAAAACATTCATTTTTCTAGTTGTAAAGAAGCTTGGGCGAATGGATACGCAGATATTCACGAGGGAGAACCTGGTTATTCTGCCAAGTTAGACCGCGATCATGATGGTGTGGCTTGCGAATTGAAAAATGCTCCTAAGGGTGCTTTTAAAGCAAAACAAGCGGCTACAACTCAAACCGATACAACTTCATCCACAGCAAGTGGTTGGGTTAAGCAGGACGGCGCTTGGTATTATTTTGATGGAAATGGAAATCCAGCGAAAAATGCATGGCAGGGAAGCTATTACCTGAAAGCTGATGGTAAAATGGCACAGAGTGAATGGATTTATGACTCTTCTTATCAAGCTTGGTATTATTTGAAATCAGATGGTTCTTACGCAAAAAATGCATGGCAAGGAGCTTATTACCTTAAATCAAACGGTAAAATGGCACAAGGTGAGTGGGTTTATGACTCTTCTTATCAAGCCTGGTATTACTTGAAATCAGATGGTTCTTATGCTCGCAATGCATGGCAAGGAAACTACTATTTGAAATCAGATGGTAAAATGGCTAAAAATGAGCGAGTTGATGGAGGCCGCTACTATGTAGATGCTTCAGGTCTATGGAAACCATAAGTAAGGATAAAATCTAGAAAGTTAATGCAAACCTTTGCATAAATGAGTGAATTTTGTTATACTAGTACTGTAAGCATTTTCAATTAATTCATAATTAAAAAGGAGAATATGATGAGTCAAAAGATTATTGGGATTGACCTTGGTGGAACTTCTATCAAATTTGCAATCTTAACAACAGCAGGAGAAATCCAAGAAAAATGGTCTATCAAGACTAATATTTTGGATGAGGGAAGTCATATCGTAGATGATATGATTGAGTCTATTCAACATCGTTTGGACTTGCTTGGATTAGCAGCAGCAGACTTCCAAGGTATTGGAATGGGTTCACCAGGTGTGGTTGATCGTGAAAAAGGAACTGTTATTGGTGCCTACAACTTGAACTGGAAAACTCTTCAACCAATTAAAGAAAAAATTGAAAAAGCCTTGGGCATTCCATTCTTCATCGATAATGATGCCAACGTAGCGGCTCTTGGTGAACGTTGGATGGGGGCTGGTGATAACCAACCAGATGTTGTCTTTATGACACTTGGTACAGGTGTTGGTGGTGGTATCGTCGCAGAAGGAAAATTGCTTCACGGTGTTGCTGGTGCAGCAGGTGAGCTTGGCCACATCACTGTTGATTTTGACCAACCAATCGCATGTACTTGTGGTAAAAAAGGATGTCTTGAGACAGTGGCTTCTGCAACAGGAATTGTCAACTTGACTCGTCGCTATGCGGATGAATACGAAGGCGATGCAGCTTTGAAACGCTTGATTGATAATGGAGAAGAAGTAACCGCTAAGACAGTCTTTGACCTCGCAAAAGAAGGAGATGACCTTGCTTTGATCGTTTACCGTAACTTCTCACGTTACTTAGGAATCGCTTGTGCTAACATTGGCTCAATCCTAAACCCATCAACAATCGTCATCGGTGGCGGTGTGTCAGCTGCAGGAGAATTCCTTCTACAAGGTGTTCAAAAAGTCTATGATGAAAATAGTTTCCCACAAGTACGCACATCCACTAAATTGGCTCTTGCAACTCTAGGAAATGATGCTGGGGTTATCGGAGCAGCATCACTTGTTTTACAATAAGATAGAAAAAGGGGAAAAATGCTAACCTAGAGTTAGTAATGTTCCTCTTTTCTTTTTTATGCTATACTAGTTAGGAAATAAATGAGGTGAGAGTAAATGACAAAAGCAGATACGATTTTTAAAGAGAATATTGAACGAATCCTCAAAGACGGTGTCTTTTCTGAGCAGGCCCGTCCCAAGTACAAGGATGGGACAGTTGCCAACTCCAAATACGTAACGGGTGCCTTTGCAGAGTATGACTTGGCAAAAGGGGAATTTCCTATCACAACCTTGCGTCCCATTGCCATCAAATCCGCCATCAAGGAAGTGCTCTGGATTTACCAAGATCAGTCTAATAGCTTAGAAGTGCTGAATAGCAAGTACAATGTTCACTACTGGAATGACTGGGAAGTGGGAGATACGGGAACTATTGGTGAGCGTTACGGGGCGGTCGTTAAGAAACACGACATCATCAATAAGCTTCTCAAGCAGTTGGAAGCCAACCCTTGGAACCGCCGCAATATCATTTCTCTCTGGGATTACCAAGCTTTCGAAGAAACAGACGGGTTGCTTCCATGCGCCTTTCAGACCATGTTTGATGTCCGCCGTGTAGATGGAGAAATCTATCTGGATGCGACCTTGACTCAGCGTTCGAATGATATGTTGGTGGCCCACCACATCAATGCTATGCAGTATGTGGCTCTTCAAATGATGATTGCCAAGCATTTTGGATGGAAGGTTGGGAAGTTCTTTTACTTCATCAACAACCTCCATATCTATGACAATCAATTTGAACAAGCTCAGGAATTGCTTCGTCGTGAACCGTCTGACTGCCAACCACGCTTGGTTTTGAATGTTCCTGATGGGACTAATTTCTTTGATATCAAAGCAGAAGATTTTGAGTTGGTGGATTATGACCCTGTCAAGCCGCAGTTGAAGTTTGACCTAGCTATTTAAAAGAATAGAAAAAAGAAGTTGAGACAATAAATCCCAACTTCTTTTATTTCTTAACGTGATACGCGGCGACGAGCTGCTTTTTTACGGTTTTCTTCGATGAAAGCTGCTTTTTGCTCTTCTGGTTCAATCACTTTCTTTTTAAATGCGTATACTGCACCTGCGACTGCAGCGACAGTTCCTGCGACACCTGTTACAAGACCTTTAGCGAATCCTTTAGCCATGAGTCTTCCTCCTTTATCTTATTAATCAGCCAGCCCCTTCAAGAGGTCACATTTTTCTGACTGACCTTTTTGTGTTATAATAATAGTAACGAAAAAATGGGAATTTTTCAAGGAAAAAAGATGAAAACAAAAATAATTGTGATTGTTGGACCGACTGCAGTTGGAAAGACGGCTCTAGCCATTGAAGTAGCCAAGCGTTTTAATGGCGAAGTGGTTAGTGGTGATAGTCAGCAAGTCTATCGAGGTCTGGATATTGGGACGGCCAAGGCTAGCCCAGAGGAGCAGGCAGCTGTTCCCCATCATTTGATTGATGTTAGAGAGGTAACCGAGTCTTACTCGGCTTTTGATTTTGTTTCAGAAGCTAAGATGGCTATTGGAGATATTCACAGCCGTGGCAAGCTTGCCATTATTGCTGGTGGGACTGGACTTTATATCCAGAGCTTGCTAGAAGGTTACCACCTGGGTGGGGAGACTCCCCATGAGGAGATTCTGGCCTATCGGGCTAGTTTGGAGCCTTATACAGATGAGGAATTAGCTCATCTTGTGGCGCAAGCAGGCTTTGAGATTCCCCAGTTTAATCGTCGTCGTGCTATGCGTGCATTGGAAATTGCCCATTTTGGTCAGGATTTGGAAAATCAAGAGAGTCTATATGAACCACTGATTATCTGCTTGGATGATGAGCGCAGTCAATTATATGAACGTATCAATCACCGAGTGGACCTGATGTTTGAAGCTGGACTTCTAGACGAAGCCAAGTGGTTGTTTGACCATTATCCAGATGTGCAGGCTGCTAAAGGAATTGGCTATAAGGAACTCTTTCCTTACTTCCGTGGAGAGCAGACCTTGGAGGAAGCCAGTGAGAGTCTCAAACAGGCGACTCGTCGTTTTGCCAAGCGTCAGCTAACTTGGTTCCGTAATCGCATGCAGGTCACCTTTTATCAGATTGGAGAGTCTGGTGTGCAAGACCGCATTTTAAGCCAGATAGAGGAGTTTTTAGATGATTGATACGGAGAAAAAAGAGGAGCGAGTCCTGCTCATAGGTGTAGAATTGCAGGGCATGGACAATTTTGACCTCTCTATGGAAGAATTGGCCAGTCTAGCTAAGACAGCTGGGGCAGTCGTTGTAGATAGCTACAGACAAAAACGTGAAAAATATGATTCTAAGACCTTCGTCGGCTCTGGTAAGTTGGAAGAAATTGCGCTTATGGTGGATGCAGAAGAAATTACCACTGTCATCGTCAACAACCGTCTGACCCCAAGGCAAAATGTCAATCTAGAGGAAGTTCTGGGTGTTAAGGTCATTGACCGTATGCAGTTGATTTTGGATATCTTTGCCATGCGGGCTCGAAGCCATGAAGGGAAGCTCCAAGTTCACCTAGCCCAGCTCAAATACCTCTTGCCTCGCTTGGTTGGTCAGGGAATTATGCTCAGCCGTCAGGCAGGGGGAATTGGTTCCCGTGGTCCTGGTGAAAGCCAGTTGGAGCTGAACCGTCGTAGCGTTCGCAATCAAATCACAGATATCGAACGCCAACTTAAGATCGTCGAGAAAAATCGGGCGACTGTCAGAGAAAAACGTTTGGAGTCAAGCACTTTTAAGATTGGTTTGATTAGTTACACTAATGCTGGGAAATCAACCATCATGAATACCTTGACCAGTAAGACCCAGTATGAGGCTGACGAGCTATTTGCGACTCTAGATGCGACGACTAAGAGTATCCATCTAGGGGGTAATCTTCAAGTAACTTTGACAGATACAGTGGGCTTTATCCAAGATTTGCCGACAGAGTTGGTGTCCAGTTTCAAATCAACCTTGGAAGAAAGCAAGCATGTGGATCTTCTGGTTCATGTTATCGATGCCAGCAATCCTTACCACGAGGAACATGAAAAAACAGTTCTTTCCATCATGAAAGACTTAGATATGGAAGATATTCCTCGTCTGACACTTTATAATAAAGCGGATTTGGTGGAGGATTTTACTCCTACCCAAACCCCTTATGCTCTTATTTCAGCTAAGGCTGAGGATAGTCGTGAGAACTTGCAGGCACTATTTTTAGAGAAAATCAAGGATATTTTTGAATCTTTTACCCTGCGAGTGCCTTTTTCTAAGTCCTACAAGATTCACGATTTAGAAAGTGTTGCGATTCTGGAAGAACGCGATTATCAGGAGGACGGCGAAGTGATTACAGGCTACATTTCTGAGAAAAACAAATGGAGGTTAGAGGAATTTTATGACTGATATTAAAACCTTGGCTCTAAAATATGGGGGCTATACAAGTCTGGATAAGGTCTATCTGGCTCAACTTCTAGCTGGTAGAACAGAGCAGGAGCAGTTGGCACTGATCACTCCTCCGCCCAGCGTGGTCAATGCTTACTTTGCAGAACTCTACCAAAAAAAGAGTCCTGAAGCAGCGACGGATTATTTTGCGGAACTCAGTCAGGAACTGAATCTTTACAACGTTGAGCCAAGTTTCACCATAGAAAACAAGCCTTTTATTCGTCTTAACCTATCTGGCAAATCCTTTGGTTTTTGTTATGAGAGTGAGGGACTGGGTCGAATTTTCTCTGAGAATGAAGAGAAGATTTCGGATGACTTGCTTTTTGAAATTGCACAAATTTTCCCCCATCAACTAGTCTTTGAGGAGTCTCGCAAGATTTACATGAAGGCTGTTGGAGATGAGGAAGTTGTTAGCATGGAGAGTCTCACAGCTTTAACTGATTTAGAAAGCTTGGCTGATGGTCGCAAACGTCTAAAAGGTTATAGTCAAGAGGATTTACTGCAAGAAGCTGCTTCTTTTTCTGGCAAACGCTATTTCCGATCGGAAAACCGCACAGCCATGTTATATATTGATTAATTAGAAAGTATCGAATGGATATTCAATTTTTAGGAACGGGGGCTGGTCAGCCCTCTAAAGCCCGCAACGTTTCAAGTCTCGCCCTGAAACTCTTGGACGAGATTAACGAAGTTTGGCTCTTTGACTGTGGAGAAGGTACGCAAAATCGCATTCTGGAAACCACAATTCGACCACGTAAGGTCAGCAAAATCTTTATTACCCACCTGCATGGAGACCACATTTTTGGCTTACCAGGTTTCCTTTCTAGCCGTGCCTTTCAGGCCAATGAAGAGCAGACAGATTTGGAAATCTATGGACCTCAAGGAATCAAGTCATTTGTCTTAACCAGCCTTCGTGTGTCAGGTTCTCGTCTGCCCTACCGCATTCATTTCCATGAGTTTGACCAAGATTCTTTAGGGAAAATCCTTGAAACCGATAAATTCACGGTGTATGCAGAGGAGCTGGACCACACTATTTTCTGTGTTGGTTATCGTGTCATGCAAAAGGACCTAGAAGGTACCTTGGATGCAGAAAAACTCAAGGCAGCTGGTGTCCCATTTGGCCCACTTTTTGGGAAAATCAAAAACGGCCAGGATGTTGTTTTGGAAGACGGAACTGAAATCAAGGCAGCAGACTATATCTCAGCGCCACGTCCTGGTAAGATTATTACTATTTTAGGAGACACTCGAAAAACGGATGCCAGTGTGCGTCTGGCTGTCAATGCCGATGTCCTAGTCCATGAATCGACTTATGGCAAGGGTGATGAAAAAATTGCTCGTAACCATGGCCACTCTACTAACATGCAAGCTGCACAAGTAGCGGTAGAAGCAGGTGCCAAACGACTATTGCTCAATCATATCAGTGCCCGTTTCCTCTCAAAAGATATCAGCAAGCTTAAAAAAGACGCTGCTAGTGTCTTTGAAAATGTCCATGTGGTCAAAGACTTGGAAGAAGTGGAAATCTAAAAGCTTGAGAAAGGATAAGTATGCCTACTATTCTCATTACCGGAGCTAGCGGTGGCCTAGCCCAAGAAATGGTCAAACTCTTGCAAAATGACCAACTCATCTTGCTTGGAAGAAAGAAGGAAAAATTAGCCCAACTCTACGGAAATCATCCCCGTGCAGAATTGATGGAAATCGATATTACCGATGACTCAGCCTTAGAATCTCTGGTAACTGACCTCTATCTCCGTTATGGCAAGATTGATATTTTGATAAACAACGCTGGTTACGGAATTTTTGAGGAATTTGACCAGATTTCCGATCAAGATATTCATCAGATGTTCGAGGTCAATACCTTTGCCCTAATGAATCTGTCTCGTCGCCTTGCGGCTCGAATGAAGGAAAGCCGAAAAGGCCATATCATCAATATCGTCAGCATGGCAGGTTTGATCGCTACTGGCAAGTCTAGTCTCTACTCAGCGACCAAGTTTGCGGCCATTGGTTTTTCAAATGCTCTGCGCCTCGAACTCATGCCCTATGGAGTCTATGTGACAACAGTCAATCCAGGACCAATCCGAACAGGATTTTTTGACCAGGCCGATCCAGATGGAACCTATCTCAAGTCTGTTGACCGTTTCCTGCTAGAACCAGATGCAGTGGCTAAAAAGATTGTCAAGATTATAGGAAAAAATAAACGGGAACTCAATCTCCCAGTTTTGTTGAACCTAGCTCATAAGTTTTATACCCTCTTTCCAAAGCTAGCTGATAAGCTGGCAGGGGAGACTTTTAATTATAAGTAAAAAGAACCAATATGCAGGTTGTTGCTAGCCTACATATTGGTTCTTATTTTTTCTCAACTATCAAACTGGACTTCTTCTAGTAGATAGTCGATAAAGCGTTCGCCCATCTTAGATAGGCTGGTTTTTTCATGCTGGATATAGACCAGCTCAATGGGGTCATCAATATCCAATGGGATAGAAACGATATTGTCTCCGTTGAGGTTACTGTTCAAAATCCCTGTCGCAATGGTATATCCATCCAGACCAATCAAGAGATTAAAGAGGGTGGCACGGTCACTGACTACGATAGATTTCTTGTGGTGTTCTTGAGAAAGAATCTCTTCTGAAAAGTAGAAGGAGTTGTGCGTCCCTTGGTCATAGCTGAGGTAAGGGAAGTTTTCCAAATCAGATAGTTTGACCTTGTCTTTTTTTGCCAGAGGGTTGGTCTTGCTGACAAAGATATGCGGTTGCGCTGTGAAGAGATGGTGAGCCAGCAGGTGGTTGTCATCCAGCATTTTCGTTAAAACATCACGGTTGTAGCTGTTAAAAAATAGGACACCGACCTCACTACGGAAGTTCTTGACGTCGTCGATAATCTCCCAAGTACGAGTTTCACGAAGGAAGAGCTCGTATTTCTCCATATCGCTTTTCTTGAGCAAAGAGACAAAGGCATTGACCACAAAGGCATAGTGTTGAGACGAAACGCTAAAGAGTTCGCGGTGGGCGACAGGATTTTTATAGCGTTCCTCCAGAAGCTGGGTTTGCTCGACAACCTGACGGGCATAAGAGAGGAACTCCATCCCATCACGGGTCAAGGTAATGCCCTTGGGATTGCGGATAAAGATTTCAATGCCCATTTCATTTTCCAAATCTCTCACAGCATTGGAAAGACTAGGTTGGGTGATAAAGAGTTGCTTGGCTGCCTCATTCATGGAGCCAGTTTCGACGATTTTGATAATATAGTGTAATTGTTGAATTCTCATGTTTTTATTGTACCACACTTGCGTCAGAATCGCCAAGGAAGATAGGAAAATCAGGAGGAGTGTGTGATTCTCTTCTTGAAAAAAACACAAAATTTTGCTAGAATGAGTCTTATGAAAACATTCTATGATGTGCAGCAATTCCTCAAACGATTTGGTATTATTGTTTACATGGGAAAACGCTTATATGATATTGAACTGATGAAGTTGGAACTCTCTCGGATTTACGATGCAGGGTTGATGGACAAATTAGACTATCTAGAAGCAGAAGCGGTTCTTCGCAGAGAGCACAAGGTAGAATTGGATTATATTGAGAAAAATGGAGAAAAGAACTAATGGTTACTTGGATTTTGTGGGCACTTATACTAGCAATGTTGGCATGGATGGGCTTTAACTATCTTCGTATTCGCCGTGCGGCTAAAATCGTAGACAATGAGGAGTTTGAAGCCTTGATTCGTACAGGTCAATTGATTGATTTGCGTGATCCAGCAGAATTCCACAGAAAACATATCCTTGGGGCCCGCAATATTCCTTCAAGTCAGTTGAAGACTAGTCTTGCAGCCCTTCGTAAAGATAAACCTGTCCTTCTTTACGAAAACCAACGTGCGCAACGTGTGACAAATGCAGCCCTTTACTTGAAAAAACAAGGTTTTTCTGAGATTTATATCCTTTCTTATGGTTTGGATTCTTGGAAAGGGAAAGTGAAGACTAGCTAACCTTATTTCCAAATTAGTCGAATGATAGGATGAAGCTATTGTTTTATAGTATAATTAATTTGTATAAATTTAAGGAGTTCTTAGAACATGAAAGAAAAGAAGAAAAATCCACTTTTTGTTGGTATCTTGTCGATTATTCTTGCTTTGTTATTTCCGTTGGGAGGTATTGGTTTAGGTATTACCAGTTTATTGTATGCTAACTCACTTCAAAAAGAATCTGGACTAGACTATAAAACAGAAAAAATTATAGCTATTGTAGGGATTGTAGTTTCCGTAATTAATTGGGTTTTAGGATTGATTCTTTTTTATGAATTAAGTAGTGTAAAATAAAAAAGCTTTAATTTTAAAGCTTTTTTGTTTTATCGACTCATCTCTAAATAGTTTTTAATGATTTGTAACTCTTTTTGGTTCAAAGGGCGGTAGTTACCTTCTGCTAAATCTGGGTTCAATGTGAAGTCCCCAAATTGGATTCTCTTGAGGCTAGTCACCTTGACACCAATCGAGAGGAACATTTTCTTAACCTGATGAAATTTTCCTTCTGAAATGGTAATAGAGGCTTGGCTGTGGGAAGGACTTGCAGATAGAATCTTTAGTCTTGCAGGTTTACAGACAGTGCCATCTAAAAAGACAATTCCCTTTTGAAAGGCTTGGATATGGTCAGGTGTTAGAAGTCCATTAACCTCAACTTGATAAGTCTTATCGACATGATATTGGGGATGGAGGAGTTGGAAGCCCAAGGGACCGTTATCGGTCAAGAGAAGGAGTCCTGTCGTATCTCGGTCCAGTCGGCCGACGGCATAGAGCTTGTCAGACTGGATGTCAGGCGGAAGGAGGTCCATGACGGTTGGAAGTTTCTTGTCTTTGTTGGCTGTAACGACACCAGCAGGTTTATGAAGCATAAGATAGGTGTGCTCATAGCCTCGAATGATTTGGTCTTGAAAAAGGAGTTTTTGTAGTCCTGTATCGATATTTTGGGCTAGGGAGCGGGCTGGGCGACCATCGACTAGAATTTCCTCTTTGAGTAAGGCTTGTTTCATGGCCTTTCGGCTGATTTTTTCTTTGGCTAATAAATTATCTAAACGCATACTGTGCCTATCTTATCATAAGTCGCTTGCTTTGAAAAGGCTTGACGTGAAAAGAAAAGCGGAGTGAAAACATTTACACTTGCTTGAATTATGTTATTTACTTGAAATTATGGTATAATCGTTCAGTTAGAAAATAAATTTTGAATATTATAGAGGAAATCATGACAAAATTAAGAGAAGATATCCGTAACATTGCGATTATCGCCCACGTTGACCACGGTAAAACAACCCTCGTTGACGAATTATTGAAACAATCAGAAACGCTTGATGCACGTACTGAATTGGCTGAGCGTGCTATGGACTCAAACGATATCGAAAAAGAGCGTGGAATTACTATCCTTGCTAAAAATACAGCCGTTGCCTATAACGGAACTCGTATCAATATCATGGACACACCAGGACACGCGGACTTCGGTGGAGAAGTTGAGCGTATCATGAAAATGGTTGACGGTGTTGTTTTGGTCGTAGATGCCTACGAAGGAACAATGCCACAGACTCGTTTTGTATTGAAAAAAGCCTTGGAACAAGACCTTGTCCCAATCGTGGTTGTTAACAAAATCGACAAACCATCAGCTCGCCCAGCTGAAGTAGTGGATGAAGTATTGGAACTTTTCATCGAGCTTGGTGCAGATGATGACCAGCTTGATTTCCCAGTAGTGTATGCTTCAGCGATCAACGGAACTTCTTCATTGTCAGATGATCCAGCTGACCAAGAAGCTACTATGTCACCAATCTTTGACACAATTATCGACCATATCCCAGCTCCAGTAGATAACTCAGATGAGCCTTTGCAGTTCCAAGTGTCACTTTTGGACTACAATGACTTCGTTGGACGTATCGGTATCGGTCGTGTCTTCCGTGGTACTGTTAAGGTTGGGGACCAAGTTACCCTTTCTAAACTTGACGGCACAACTAAAAACTTCCGTGTTACAAAACTCTTCGGTTTCTTTGGTTTGGAACGTCGTGAAATCCAAGAAGCAAAAGCAGGTGATTTGATTGCCGTTTCTGGTATGGAAGATATCTTTGTCGGTGAAACTATCACTCCGACAGATGCAGTTGAAGCTCTTCCAATCCTACACATCGATGAGCCAACTCTTCAAATGACTTTCTTGGTCAACAACTCACCATTTGCTGGTAAAGAAGGTAAATGGGTGACTTCTCGTAAGGTGGAAGAACGTTTGCAGGCAGAATTGCAAACAGACGTTTCCCTTCGTGTTGATCCAACTGACTCTCCAGATAAATGGACTGTTTCAGGACGTGGAGAATTGCACTTGTCAATCCTTATCGAAACAATGCGTCGTGAGGGATATGAACTTCAAGTATCTCGTCCAGAAGTTATCGTAAAAGAAATCGACGGTGTTAAATGTGAGCCATTTGAACGTGTTCAAATCGACACTCCAGAAGAATACCAAGGGTCTGTTATCCAAAGCCTTTCTGAACGTAAGGGTGAAATGTTGGATATGATTTCAACTGGTAATGGTCAAACTCGTTTGGTCTTCCTTGTTCCAGCGCGTGGTTTGATTGGATACTCAACTGAGTTCTTGTCAATGACTCGTGGTTACGGTATTATGAACCATACCTTCGACCAATACTTGCCATTGATTCCAGGGGAAATTGGTGGTCGTCACCGTGGTGCCCTTGTTTCTATCGATGCTGGTAAGGCTACAACTTACTCAATCATGTCTATCGAAGAACGTGGTACGATCTTTGTCAACCCAGGTACTGAGGTTTATGAAGGAATGATCATTGGTGAAAACTCTCGTGAGAACGACTTGACAGTTAACATCACTAAGGCTAAACAAATGACCAACGTTCGTTCAGCTACTAAGGACCAAACAGCTGTTATCAAGACACCTCGTATCTTGACACTTGAAGAATCTCTTGAGTTCTTGAACGACGATGAGTACATGGAAGTAACTCCTGAGTCTATCCGTTTGCGTAAACAAATCCTTAACAAAGCAGAGCGTGAGAAAGCTAACAAGAAGAAAAAATCAGCTGAATAAGAGCTAGAAAGAGATAAAGATGGTTTATTTAATCATAGGACTCCTCTTATTACTACTCTATGTATTTGCGACACCAGAAAGCATTAAAGGGACAGTCAATATCGTCCTTGTCGTCTTTGCTTTCGTAGCACTCTTGATTTTACTCATGCTGTCTGTTCTGCAAATCTTTCAGCTACCGACAGAATTTTTTATCGCAATCGCCATGCTCTTCCTAGCATACTTTAGCTTGCGAGATATTACCCTCATGTCGGTTAGTAAAAACAAAAGAAGATAAAAAGAGAGTTTTAGCTCTCTTTTTGCTTGTTAGAATGCTGAATATGAGCATTTTCGTTTAGAATTATTTCCATAAAAATGGTAAAATAGTAAGAGTAGAAATGGAGTTCGAGACATGAAAGTAATAGATCAATTTAAAAATAAGAAAGTCCTTGTTTTAGGTTTGGCCAAGTCTGGTGAATCTGCAGCTCGTTTGTTGGATAAACTAGGTGCTATTGTGACAGTAAATGACGGGAAACCATTCGAGGACAATCCAGCTGCGCAAAGTTTGCTGGAAGAAGGGATCAAAGTTATCACAGGTGGCCATCCTTTGGAACTCTTGGATGAAGAGTTTGCCCTTATGGTGAAAAATCCAGGTATCCCTTACAGCAATCCCATGATTGAAAAGGCTTTGGCCAAGGGAATTCCAGTCTTGACCGAGGTGGAATTGGCTTACTTGATTTCTGAAGCGCCAATTATCGGTATCACAGGTTCGAACGGTAAAACAACCACAACGACCATGATTGGGGAAGTTTTGACTGCTGCTGGACAACATGGTCTTTTATCAGGGAATATCGGCTATCCAGCTAGTCAAGTGGCCCAAACTGCGTCAGATAAGGACACGCTTGTTATGGAACTTTCTTCTTTCCAACTCATGGGCGTTCAAGAATTCCATCCTGAGATTGCGGTTATTACCAACCTCATGCCAACTCATATCGATTATCATGGTTCTTTTGAGGAATATGTAGCAGCCAAGTGGAATATCCAGAACAAGATGACAACAGCTGATTTCCTTGTCTTGAACTTTAACCAAGACTTAGCAAAAGAATTGGCTACCAAAACACAAGCTACCCTTGTACCATTCTCAACACTTGAAAAGGTTGATGGAGCTTATCTGGAAGATGGTCAACTCTACTTCCGTGGGGAAGTAGTCATGGAAGCGAATGAAATCGGAGTTCCAGGTAGCCACAATGTGGAAAATGCCCTTGCGACAATTGCTGTAGCCAAGCTTCGTGGTGTTGATAACCAAACCATCAAAGAAACTCTTTCAGCCTTTGGTGGTGTCAAACACCGTCTCCAATTTGTGGATGAAATCAAGGGTGTCAAATTCTATAATGATAGCAAGTCAACCAATATCTTGGCTACTCAAAAAGCCTTGTCAGGATTTGACAACAGCAAGGTCATTTTGATTGCAGGTGGTTTGGACCGTGGCAATGAGTTTGACGAATTGGTTCCAGACATTACTGGACTTAAGAAGATGGTCATCCTCGGTCAGTCTGCCGAACGTGTCAAACGGGCAGCAGACAAGGCTGGTGTGGCTTATGTGGATGCGACCGATATTGCAGATGCGACCCGCAAGGCCTATGAGCTAGCGACTCAAGGAGATGTAGTCCTTCTCAGTCCTGCCAATGCCAGCTGGGATATGTATGCTAACTTTGAAGTACGTGGCGACCTCTTTATCGACACAGTAGCGGAGTTAAAGGAATAATATGAAAAAAATTGTCTTTACAGGTGGGGGGACGGTTGGACATGTTACCCTCAACCTTTTGTTGATGCCCAAGTTCATCGAAGATGGCTGGGAAGTCCACTATATCGGGGACAAGCGTGGTATCGAACACCAAGAAATCCTCAAGTCGGGTTTAGATGTCACCTTCCATTCCATTGCGACTGGCAAATTGCGTCGCTATTTCTCTTGGCAAAATATGCTGGACGTCTTCAAAGTTGGCTGGGGAATTGTCCAATCGCTCTTTATCATGTTACGACTTCGTCCACAGGCCCTTTTTTCAAAGGGAGGCTTTGTCTCTGTGCCACCTGTTATCGCTGCGCGTGTGTCAGGAGTGCCTGTCTTTATTCACGAATCTGACCTGTCTATGGGCTTGGCCAATAAAATCGCTTATAAATTTGCGACTAAGATGTATTCAACCTTTGAGCAAGCTTCAAGTTTGTCTAAGGTCGAGCATGTGGGAGCAGTGACAAAGGTTTCAGACCAAAAAACTCCAGAACCAGATGAATTGGTAGATATTCAAACCCACTTTAATCCCCAATTGCCAACTATATTGTTTGTCGGTGGTTCTGCGGGCGCTCGTGTCTTTAACCAATTGGTGACAGACCATAAGAAAGAACTGACAGAGCGCTACAATATTATTAATCTAACTGGAGATTCTAGCTTGAATGAGTTGAGTCAAAATCTCTTTCGTGTTGACTATGTGACCAATCTCTATCAACCCTTGATGGAATTGGCTGATATTGTTGTGACACGAGGTGGTGCCAATACGATTTTTGAGCTCTTAGCCATGGCAAAATTGCATGTTATTGTGCCACTTGGTCGTGAAGCTAGTCGTGGAGATCAGATTGAGAACGCAGCCTACTTTGTAAAAAAAGGCTATGCAGAAGAGCTTCAAGAAAGCGATTTGACCTTGGACAGTTTAGAAGAGAAGCTTTCTCACTTACTAAGTCATAAGGAAGAATACAAAGCTAAGATGAAGGCTTCTAAGGAATTGAAATCTCTAGCAGATTTTTATCAATTGTTGAAAAAAGATTTATCATAAGGAAAGTAAATGTCAAAAGATAAGAAAAAAGAGGGCAAAGAAATCCTCGAAGAATTTAAAGAGTTATCAGAATGGCAGAAACGAAACCAGGAATATCTAAAAAAGAAGGCTGAGGAAGAGGCGGCCCTAGCTGAGGAGAAGGAAAAGGAAAGACAAGCTCGAATGGCTTCAAAATCTGAAAAGTCAGATGCAACCGAGGAGCAAGAGAGTGAATCTGATCCAAAAGACTCAAAATCAGCTAAGGATGATACTGAAGAAAAAGTAGAAGAGTCAGAAGACGTCAAAAAAGAAGTATCTAAAGAAGAACAAAAGTCTAAAAAGACAGAGAAAGAGGATAAACGGGATAAAAAGGCAGAGAAAAAGCCTGTAAAGGAAAAACCGGTCAAACCGAAAATTCCAGGAGTTCATATCTGGCGGGCTATCTCGATTTTGTTTCTCAGTCTGATTTTATTGGTTGTCTCTGCTTATTTGCTTAGTCCTTATGCGACCATGAAGGATATTCGTGTTGAGGGAACAGTGCAAACTACAGCTGATGATATTCGACAGGCTTCAGGCATTCAGGATTCGGATTATACGATTAACCTTCTGCTAGATAAGACAAAATATGAAGAGCAGATCAAGTCTAACTATTGGGTTGAATCAGCTCAGCTTGTCTATCAATTTCCAACCAAGTTTACTATCAAGGTTAAGGAATATGATATTGTGGCCTACTATGTTTCTGGAGAAAGTCATTATCCAATCCTTTCAAGCGGTCAGCTTGAGACCAGTGCGGTAAGTTTGGTGAGTCTGCCAGAAACTTATTTATCAGTTCTCTTTAATGACAGCGAACAAATCAAGACCTTTACGTCAGAACTTGCTCAAATTAGTCCAGAACTCAAGTCTGCTATCCAAAAGGTAGAATTAGCCCCAAGCAAGGTGACTTCAGATTTAATTCGATTGACGATGAATGATTCGGACGAGGTCTTGGTTCCCCTTTCTGAAATGAGTAAGAAATTGCCTTATTATAGTAAGATTAAGCCACAATTGTCAGAACCGAGTGTGATTGACATGGAAGCTGGAATTTACAGCTACACAGTGGCGGATAAATTAATTATGGAGGCTGAGGAAAAAGCCAAACAAGAGGCTAAAGAAGCTGAGAAGAAACAGAAAGAGGAAGAGAAGAAAAGACTGGAAGAACAGCAGAATAAATTGGAAGAAGAGAAGAAAAAATTGGAGGAAGAGGGCAATCAAAACCAAACGACCCGACGTTCATCGCGCCGCTAGGTTTAGCTTTTCTCCTATAGCTCTTTAGTGACCAAGTTTTTACTTGACAAGCGCTAGTAGAAATAATAGAATAATAGAAAACCTTTAAAGCAGTCCAGAGAGGCAGCTAAGGTTAGACGGTGAAAGGGTGGAGACTACCCATTTTTCGTGGAACCTTGCTGTTGGCAGGTTCCTTTTTTCGTGGCTTCTGTTGGCCAGACTCTCTCACTAGCAAAGGTAGAAGGAGAAACCTATGCGAGAACATCGTCCAGTCATTGCTCTTGATTTTCCTAGTTTTGAGGCGGTCAAGGAATTTTTAGCTCATTTCCCAGCAGAAGAAAGCCTTTATCTCAAGGTAGGGATGGAGCTTTATTACGCAGCGGGTCCTGAGATTGTGTCTTACTTGAAAGGTCTGGGTCACAGCGTCTTTCTTGATCTCAAACTTCATGACATTCCCAATACAGTCAAATCAGCCATGAAGGTCTTGTCTCAGCTTGGTGTCGATATGACCAATGTTCATGCGGCTGGTGGTGTAGAGATGATGAAGGCTGCGCGTGAAGGTCTTGGAAGCCAAGCCAAATTGATTGCCGTCACTCAGCTGACATCAACATCGGAATCCCAGATGCAGGATTTTCAAAATATCCAAACCAGTCTGCAAGAGTCTGTGATCCACTATGCCAAGAAGACAGCTGAAGCTGGCTTGGATGGTGTCGTTTGCTCGGCTCAGGAAGTACAAGTCATCAAGCAGGCCACCAATCCAGATTTTATCTGTCTGACACCGGGCATTCGTCCAGCAGGTGCTGCAGTTGGAGACCAAAAACGCGTGATGACGCCAGCGGATGCCTATCAAATCGGTAGTGACTATATCGTGGTGGGACGTCCCATTACCCAAGCTGAGGATCCTGTTGCAGCTTACCATGTCATCAAGGATGAATGGACACAGGACTGGAATTAAAGAACTAGATTAGAAAAATAAAAGGAGAATACCATGACACTTGCTAAAGATATCGCTAGCCACCTCTTGAAAATTCAAGCCGTTTACCTCAAACCAGAAGAGCCTTTCACTTGGGCATCTGGTATCAAGTCACCGATTTATACTGATAATCGTGTGACACTAGCCTATCCAGAAACTCGTACTCTCATTGAAAATGGTTTTGTAGATGCTATCAAAGAAGCCTTTCCTGAGGTTGAAGGGATTGCAGGAACTGCGACAGCTGGGATTCCACACGGAGCTATCATTGCTGATAAGATGAATCTGCCATTTGCCTACATCCGTAGCAAACCAAAAGACCACGGAGCCGGTAACCAAATCGAAGGCCGCGTAGCTCAGGGTCAAAAAATGGTAGTGGTTGAAGACCTTATTTCAACAGGTGGTTCTGTTCTTGAAGCAGTAGCAGCTGCTAAACGAGAAGGAGCAGATGTGCTTGGAGTTGTAGCGATTTTCAGTTACCAATTGCCAAAAGCAGATAAGAACTTCTCAGACGCAGGTGTCAAACTTGTGACGCTTTCTAACTACAGTGAACTCATCCACCTAGCCCAAGAAGAAGGCTATATCACACCAGAAGGTCTCGACCTTCTAAAACGCTTTAAAGAAGACCAAGAAAATTGGCAAGATGCTTAAGACATAGAAAATCAGGTAGTCACTAGGATTACCTGATTTTGTTTTTAATACTAAAGTTGAGCGATAACTTCCTCAGTTGTCAAAACTTGGTTGGCAATGTAGCCGTAGTTTGTTAGTGCAGCTTGGTAGGCTTCTTCACCTGGAGCACCGACAGCATCGTTAACAACAATGACATTGTAACCTAATTCTATGAGTTCACGCATGTGTGAATCCACGCAGAGATTAGCATTCATACCAGCCAAGATGACGGTGTCGATACCATTTTTGCGGAGTTGAAGGTTAAGGTCGTTGCTTTCTGGGCCAAAGATTTTATGTCCGTTGACAACAATAGTATCTTCATCCAAAAATGGTTTAATCTCTTCAATCATATCTGCTCCAGAGCCTTCTGGAATTGCTGAATACTGGCTATCACGCCAAAACATTTCGTTTTCAATCATCATCGTTTCACCAGCAGCTTTAAATTGCCACTTGTGATCGTGTGGATAGAAGTAGTGCGGTGAGATAAAACGCTTGTAGCCACGCTCTTGAGCAAGAGCGAAAAGCTTTGTCAGATTTTCAATAGTATTAACTTTTTCAAGAACGTCTTTAGTTGCTCCGAATCCTTTACCAGGATGTTTTAGGAATTCAACTTGTGGGTCTGTGATAACAAATGCGACATTTTTCTGATTGAACATGAGGTTCCTCCTAATATGATTTGATTAACAGCCAATAGGAATTTAGACTGTTAGTTTGATGATTTTCCAAATGGTAGTTTTAGTTATATACTGACCATTCGGTACAATTATAATAACATCTAAAATTGAATTTGTAAATTAATTTGCTCAGAACAAAAAATTTTAATGATAAAACAGTGGCAAAAGGAGGTGGTTTCAATTGTTTGGTCTCAGACTCTGAATCTGCTATAATAGGAAAAAAGAGAGGTGAGTAGATGAGCGTTAAAGAGCGTATTTTACAAAGTGCTGAGGAATTGATTTATCAGAAGGGTTATGTGGCCACCTCCATCAGTGACATCATGGAGGCAGCTGATGTTGGCAAGGGACAGCTTTATTATTATTTCAAATCTAAGAAGGAAATTGGTTTGACGGTCATTCAAGATATTTTAGCAAAGTGGCGAAAAGAGCTTTTTGAAGATATTTTTGAAGCAGACAAGTCTGACAGTGACAAGTTTTCGGATATGATTGACTGGGTTTGTCAATTTCATGAAAGTCAGACGGTCTTTTATGGTTGCCCAATTGGTAATCTGATTGTGGAATTGTCCACAGAAGATGAGAACTTCCGCTGTCCTCTCAATGATTTTATGACCCAATGGACAGAGAAGTTAGCCAGCCTCTTGCAAGACCTGCATGCTGACTGGTCAGAAGAGCGGGCGCAGTTGCAGGCCCGTCAAGTCATCTCCAGTATTCAAGGCAGCATTGTCATTCTCAAAGTCAGCCAAGACATCCAAGTTTTAGAAAATAATATGACGGATTTGAAAAAGAATTATTGTTAATTTTTAGCCGAAGAATTAAAAGTATGTTAATTTATGGATTGTGGTTAAGAGGTAAGAATGACAACAGATATTAAAACTGAAATTGGTCATAGAGTAAGACAGGAACGTGAACGTCACAAATTGATGAGAGAAGAGGTCTGTGGACAGAAGCTGACTTAATAATCAAACAGCTGATGCGTACTGAGCTTGGGCAATCCTTGCCAACAATTACTAAGTTACAATATTTATCTAAGCGATTAGAAGTTCCGATAGATACTTTTCTTGAAAATAAAGAACTAGCTCTTCCTGAGGAAGAGTTGCTGAGTCTAGACTTGATTGAAAGAATATTAGACTTGATAAGAACAGGGACAGGTAGTTTCGCTGAAGATATTTTTGATGATTATTTTAAGCAAGTAACACTAAAGCAAGTTTACACATTCAATGATTTACTATTAATTGATTATTTTGCTATGCAATGTCAAGACTTGATTTATAGAAGAGAGCATTAGATGATTTTCGGATTAAGTTGTTGAAACAGCAATTAGTTAGTGATGAAATGTATAATGTAGAGCTACTATCAGTTCTTTGTGCCATAGCGGTTGTTTATGTTGTTCATAATGACTATAAACATATGATATCTCTAGTAAAAAAGATGAATGAAATTTTATCAGTAACAACGTTGCAAGTCTATAAACCTGGAATTTCAGTATTTGAAGCTAAGTGCTATCTTTATTTTGAAAATGATAAAAATAAAGCAAAGGAACTTTATCACTCAGCAACTATACTAGCTGAACAATTTGATGATAAAGTATTAGAAAATGAAAAGATTATTTGAATTTCCATAACTTAAGAAAGTTCATCATTTTTAATTATCGCTGTAAAATGATTGAAAGTATGAAATTTCCAAACAAAATATTTGAAAAATTTTGAAAAAAGAGTTAGAATATTTTTTGTAATATACAAAGTAAACGCTTACTTATCTAGGAGGGCATTTTATGTCATACAAAACAAGCAATGCAGAAGGTCATGTAGATTTCATCAATACCTACGATTTGGAGCCAATGGCGCAACAAGTTATCCCTAAAGCAGCATTTGGCTATATCGCTAGTGGAGCGGAAGATACTTTCACTTTACGCGAGAATATTCGTGCCTTTAACCACAAACTCATCGTCCCGCATACTCTTTGCAATGTTGAAAATCCAAGTACAGAGATTGAATTTGCAGGTGAAAAATTGTCTTCACCAATCATTATGGCGCCTGTTGCAGCTCATAAATTGGCAAATGAACAGGGTGAAGTGGCTACTGCGCGTGGTGTGCATGAGTTTGGTTCTCTTTATACAACCAGCTCTTACTCTACTGTCGACCTTCCAGAAATTACGGAAGCCCTTCAAGGGACACCACATTGGTTCCAATTTTACTTTAGTAAAGATGATGGCATTAACCGCCATATCATGGACCGTGTGAAGGCTGAAGGTTATAAGGCGATTGTTTTGACAGCAGATGCTACTGTAGGGGGCAATCGTGAGGTTGATAAGCGTAATGGTTTTGTCTTCCCAGTTGGCATGCCGATTGTTGAAGAATACCTGCCAGAAGGTGCTGGAAAATCAATGGACTTTGTTTACAAATCAGCTAAACAACGCTTGTCTCCACGTGATGTAGAATTTATCGCTGAATACTCAGGACTTCCTGTGTATGTCAAGGGACCACAATGCCGTGAGGACGTTGAACGTTCGCTTGCTGCAGGGGCGTCTGGTATCTGGGTAACCAACCACGGTGGCCGCCAAATCGACGGTGGACCAGCTGCCTTTGACTCACTTCAAGAAGTGGCAGAAGCAGTTGATAAACGTGTGCCAATTGTCTTTGACTCAGGTATTCGTCGTGGTCAACACGTCTTTAAAGCCTTGGCTTCAGGAGCAGACTTGGTAGCTATTGGCCGCCCGGTTATCTATGGCTTGGCTCTCGGCGGTAGTGTTGGTGTGCGTCAAGTCTTTGAACACTTGAATGCAGAATTGAAGACAGTCATGCAATTGTCTGGAACTCAGACAATTGAAGATGTCAAACACTTTAAACTTCGTCATAACCCATACAACCCAACCTTCCCAGTTGACCCTCGTGACTTAAAATTGTATTGATAAAACAGCTTGCCTCCACTAAGTGTGGAGGTTTTTGCTTGTGTTTTAAACGTTTTAATAAAGGGAAATCGTATCAAAATCTATATAAATATATTTTCTAGTCAAATATCTTGATAAGGTTTTCAATTTCTGTTATACTAGTCCAGTAATTAAATAATAAAGACATTTGGGGTGCTTTAGGCTGAGATGATACCCATTGAACCTGATACAGTTAAGACTGGCGAAGGGAAATGTGAACAGTTTTTTTCGTATGTCGAAATGAACAATCTAATCTTGTAAGCTAAACTCTAATTCTTGATTGTAATTGGAGTTTTTTTGTTTATATAAACTGGATAGGCTTGTTTATACTCAATGAAAATCAAAGAGCAAACTAGGAAGCTAGCCGCAGGCTGTACTTGAGTACGGTAAGGCGAAGCTGACGTGGATTGAATTTGATTTTCGAAGAGTATTAGGTATCTCTCTGCAAATGCCCTCGATGTTCTTTAAAAGTATCAGGTGGAATTACGATTTTGCTTTGTATTTCTTGGTGTTTTATTAATTACTAATGAGTAAAGAGAGGAGAAGTAAATATGGAAACACAAGACTATGCATTTGAGCCAGGTTTGACTGTTGGAGAATTATTAAAAAGCAGTCAGAAGGATTGGCAGGCTGCAATCAATCATCGTTTTGTTAAGGAACTTTTTGCGGGGAGAATTGAGAATAAGGTCTTAAAAGACTACCTAATTCAAGATTATCACTTCTTTGATGCCTTCTTATCCATGCTGGGTGCCTGCGTAGCCCACGCAGACCAGCTTGAATCCAAGCTTCGTTTTGCCAAGCAACTAGGCTTTCTTGAAGCAGATGAAGACGGTTATTTCCAGAAGGCTTTCAAAGAGTTAAAAGTATCTGAGAATGATTATCTGGAAGTGACCTTGCATCCTGTAACAAAAGCCTTTCAGGATCTAATGTATTCGGCAGTGGATTCATCAAACTATGCCCATCTTTTGGTCATGCTGGTTATTGCAGAAGGTCTCTATTTAGACTGGGGTTCTAAAGATTTGGCTCTACCTGAAGCCTACATTCATTCGGAATGGATTAATCTCCACAGAGGTCCTTTCTTTGCAGAGTGGGTTCAATTTCTGGTTGACGAACTTAATCGTGTCGGGAAAGGTAGAGAGGATTTGACAGAACTTCAGGAACGTTGGAATCAAGCGGTTGCTTTAGAATTAGCCTTTTTTGATATTGGCTATGACGCCTAGAGAAGGTTTAGGATATTTACAAATTTGATGAGGTAAATCATTCAATGTAAATAAAAAAATTTCTTAACGAAAGATAGAGATAAATCGAAATCAGTAAATCGTATAAAGTGAAAAGGAAGGATTTCAATATGACAAGTTTAAAATTATTAAAAGAAAAAGCACCTTTGGTCATTTGCATAACCAATGATGTAGTAAAAAATTTCACAGCAAATGGATTAGTAGCACTGGGTGCATCACCAGCCATGAGTGAGTTTCCAGCAGATTTAGAGGATTTGTTAAAGTATGCTGGAGGTTTATTAATAAACATAGGAACATTGACAGATGAAAATTGGAAATTATACCAAGCTGCTCTGAAAATTGCAGAGAAATATAATGTCCCAGCAGTTTTAGATCCTGTAGCCTGTGGAGCAGGAGAATATAGAAAAAAAGTAGCAGATGATCTAATCAATAATTACAAACTAGCTGCGATTAGAGGAAATGCTGGCGAGATTGCTTCTTTAGTGGGAATAAATGTGGCATCTAAAGGAGTAGATAGTGCGGGTGTAGATAATATTGACGAAATTGCTCTAGCAGCAAATGAGAAGTTCAATATTCCAATTGTAGTAACAGGTGAAGTGGATGCTATTGCGGTAAATGGAGAAGTGGTAACGATTCATAATGGTAGTGCCATGATGCCAAAAGTTATTGGGACAGGATGCTTATTAGGTGCTGTAGTAGCAAGCTTTATCGGACTTGAAAAAGGTCAAGAATTGAAATCATTAGAAACAGCAATGTTGGTTTACAATATCGCTGGAGAAATGGCAGAAAAACGTCCAAATGGACATCTTCCTGGAACATTTAAAGTTGAATTTATAAATGCCTTATATGAGATTACAGATGAAGATGTAAAGGAATTCAAAAGAGTGAAGTAAAATGTTTCATAAAGAATTACTAAAACTATATTTTATTTGTGGAACGACTACTTGCCAAGGAAAAGATCTATATACGGTCGTTGAGGAAGCCTTAAAAGGTGGTATAACCTTATTTCAATTCCGTGAAAAAGGGGAGGGAGCATTAGAAGGTAAAGAAAAAGTCGAATTAGCAATAAAACTACAGGATCTTTGTAAAAAATACAATGTTCCGTTTATTGTTAATGATGATATTGATTTGGCAATGGAAATTGACGCTGATGGCGTACATGTAGGACAAGATGACCTTGGAGTTGATGAAATTAGAAAATTGATGCCAGATAAAATAATTGGTCTTTCTATAAAAAACGAGGAAGAATTTCAACAATCAAAAGTTGAATATGTCGATTATGTTGGTGTTGGTCCTGTATTTGATACCCAGTCAAAGGATGATGCTGGTGGTGCTATAGGTTATGAAGGTCTTAAATTGATGAGAAAACTATTGCCACAAATGCCCTTAGTTGCAATTGGTGGGATACAGACGCAACATATTAAAGACATTATGAAGACCAATGTTGACGGTGTTTCAATCATTTCATCAATATCGTATGCAAAAAATATAGAAAAAACTGTTCGAGAAATGAGTGAGCAATAGGTATCTATCCTTGGATTCTAAGTAAGTGGAAGTTTTCCTTTTCTAAAAAGCTATGTCCAGATTCAGCTCAAATGGCTAATCTATCAAACAAGACATTTGGTTTTTGCAAAAGAAATATCTGCTGTCTTTGTGAGTGCAAGGCTGTATTTCCCAGTTCAATTCCTTGAACTAGAATAAATCGTCTGTTAAAATAATTATATAATTAAATAATAAAGACATTTGGGGTGCTTTAGGCTGAGATGATACCCATTGAACCTGATACAGTTAAGACTGGCGAAGGGAAATGTGAAATGGTTTTGTATTTATAGAAACTAACCATCTAATCTTGTAAGCTGAACTCTAATTTCTATCTGTAATTAGAGTTTTTTCTTTTACGAAACTGGATGAAGATGATACAAAGCATTTAGGTAGCTCACCTTGAATGCCCCACTTTTCTTTAAAAAAGGAGTTTTTTTATGTTGAAAAAATGGCAGTTAAAAGATGTTATTTTACTTGCTTTCTTGTCTATCTTTTTTGGTGGCGTTTTTGTAGGATCCGGATATCTGTTTGATATCCTCACTCTGATTTTAGCACCTCTTGGTTTACAGGCCTTTGCCAATGAAATCCTCTTTGGTCTCTGGTGTATGGCTGCGCCTATTGCTGCCATTTTTGTTCCAAGAGTGGGAAGTGCAACGATTGGAGAAGTGCTAGCTGCGCTTGCTGAAGTCCTTTATGGTAGCCAATTCGGTCTAGGTGCCCTTTTGTCTGGCTTGGTTCAAGGTTTGGGAAGTGAACTTGGTTTTATCGTAACCAAGAATCGCTATGAAAGTTGGCTCTCTCTAACTGCTAATAGTATTGGGATTACGCTTGTTAGCTTTGTCTATGAATACATTAAGTTAGGTTACTATGCCTTCTCCCTTCCTTTTGTCCTTTCTTTGCTTGTAGTACGTTTTATTTCCGTCTTTTTCTTCTGTACTATCTTGGTTCGTGCCATTGTCAAACTTTATCATCAGTTTGCAGCTGGGGGCAAGGCATAGATGGGGTTGGAACTACGAGCGATTCAGTCCCCAATCTTCTCTGAGCCGCTTGATTTTACTTTTCATGAGCAAGCCTTTACCTTGCTAGTTGGGAGCAGTGGTTCAGGAAAATCTAGCCTCTTTCAAATGATTGCCCAAGTCAGTTCTCTTTCCTATAGTGGTCAAGTCCTGATAGATAGGAGCGAGGTCAGTCAGCTTTCTATCATCGAACGTGTCCAGACGGTTGGTATTCTCTTTCAAAATCCCAATCATCAATTTACCATGGAGAACTTGTTTGAAGAGCTGATTTTTACCTTGGAAAATATTGGGCATCCTATTCAGGAAATTGATTCTAAAATAGCAGAGGTGGTTCGACAATGTCGCTGTGAGAAGATCTTGCACCGTCCCATCCATCACTTATCAGGTGGAGAAAAGCAAAAGGCTGCCTTGGCTGTTCTATTTTCTATGAATCCTAGGGTCTATCTATTGGATGAACCTTTTGCTTCCATTGACCGCAAGAGTAGGATAGAGATATTGGAGATTCTAAAAGAGTTGGTCTCTGATGGGAAGACAGTTATTTTGTGCGACCATGATTTAACGGACTATGAAGTCTATATCGACCATATGGTGGAGCTAAGAGATGGACGACTAAGGGAAGTGTTTCAAATCCCTACCTCTGAGATGACACAGGTTGCTTCAAAGGAAGTTGGTTCTAGCCTAGAACTGTTTCATATGGATCGAACAACTTGTGAGCTTAATAATCGCCCCCTCTTTTCAATTGCGGATTTTACATTCTACCAAGGAATTTCCTGTATTTTGGGTGACAATGGTGTCGGGAAATCAACCCTCTTTCGGTCTATTCTTCAATTTCAAAAGTATAAGGGTCGTATTACTTGGAAGGGGAGGGTCCTGAAAAGGAAAAAGGGTTTGTATCGTGACCTGACGGGTGTTGTTCAGGAAGCTGAGAAGCAGTTTATCAGAGCCAGTCTGCGAGAAGAGCTTCAATTAGATGGACCTGATTCTGAAAGAAATCAGCGGATACTCCAAGCTTTACGATATTTTGATCTGGAGCAGGCTCTTGATAAGAGTCCCTATCAATTAAGTGGTGGTCAGCAAAAGATTCTACAGCTCTTGACCATCTTGACTAGCAAGGCTTCTGTAATCTTGCTAGATGAACCATTTGCTGGTTTGGATGATAGAGCTTGCCATTATTTTTGTCAGTGGATGTTGGAGGACAGAAATCAGGGAAGAAGTTTTCTGATCATTAGCCATCGTTTAGATCCCTTGATCTCTGTGGTTGATTATTGGATTGAGATGACTAGTCAAGGTCTCAGTCATGTGAAAGAAGTGACAATTACCAAACCACTCACATCTCAGAGTAGTAATACCCAAGGGGAGGTGAGATAGTATGGTCAAAGTAGCAACTAAGACACCAATTATCAGTCTCTTCTTGCTGATTTTATCGCTGGAAACATCTTTCATTCCTTCGATTGCTCTAAATCTTTCGGTAGTCGCATTTTGTATTCTCTTTATGCTCTATTACCGTCGATTTAAAGTATTGGCTTGGATGATTCTGCTTGCCATTTTGCCATCCTTTGCCAACTACTGGGCAGTTCAGTTACATGGAGATGCTTCGCAGGCAGTCATGCTTGGAACGAGGGCCTTTGTGACCGTTTGTATTGGTCTTGTTTTTGTTTCCTCTATTTCCCTAAAAGAGCTTCTCTTGTACTTGGCTCAAAAGGGGTTATCACGCTCTTGGGCCTATGCCTTGATTGTGGTATTCAATTCCTTCCCCCTTATTCAGCAAGAAATCAAGTCCCTCAAAGAAGCTTGTCTATTACGTGGTCAAGAACTGCATGTTTGGTCTCCCTTGATTTACAGCAAGGTTCTGATGACAGTCTTTAGGTGGCGTCATCTTTATCTGAGAGCTCTGTCAGCGCATGGATATGACGAACATGCACAGGTGGAGAATCGCTATCGGACTTTTTATATTGCTAAAAAAACAAAATTCATCTACCTGCTGTTCTTTTTATTGCTTCAAACCAGTCTATTTTTATAAAGGAGTTATTATGGAATTTACAGATATTGCGATGGAATTATCCAAGGAAGCTTGGCAGGCTTCCTTTCATCATCCCTTTGTTTTACAGTTGCAAGAGGGAAATTTAGACCCGTCCATCTTTCGCTATTACTTGATTCAGGATGCCTACTATTTGAAGGCCTTCTCAGAAGCCTATCACCTCTTGGCTGATAAGACTTCAAACCAAGAGATGAAAAGACTCTTGAAACAAAATGCTCAGAGTTTAGTGGAAGGTGAGTTATTTATCCGCCAACAATTTTTCAAGGAATTGGAAATCAGCGACCAGGAAATGGAGCAACATCTAATCGCTCCAACCTGCTATCATTATATCTCTCACATTTATCGTCAATTTGAAGAAGCAAATCTAGCCATTGCTTTTGCGAGCTTGCTGCCTTGTCCTTGGTTATACCATGATATAGGCAAATCACTTAATCTTAAACCATCACCAAATCCTCTCTACCAACAATGGATTGAAACTTATATTACGGATGAGTTGGAGCAGCAGATCAGAGAGGAGGGAGCGCTAGTCAATCAACTCTATCGCGAAAGTGATGAGACAGACAAGAAAAAAATGCTAGATGCCTTCCACATCAGTGTTCATATGGAAGCTAAGTTTTGGGAAATGGCCTACCAACACCAGACATGGAAGAGCGATTTACAGTCTTTAGAAACAGGAGAAGAATAGAAACATGAGAAAGCACCAATTACAGGTTCACAAATTAACCATTTTATCCATGATGATTGCCCTTGATGTAGTCCTTACTCCTATCTTTCGGATTGAGGGAATGGCACCGATGTCCAGTGTAGTCAATATTCTAGCAGGAATCATGATGGGACCTGTTTATGCCTTGGCTATGGCTACAGTGACAGCCTTTATCCGTATGACGACTCAAGGGATTCCGCCTTTAGCTCTCACAGGAGCGACTTTTGGAGCCCTTCTAGCAGGTCTCTTTTATAAGTATGGTCGAAAATTTTACTTTTCTGCCTTGGGAGAAATTTTGGGAACAGGTATCATTGGTTCTATTGTCTCCTATCCTGTTATGGTACTCTTTACAGGATCGGCCGCTAAGCTTAGCTGGTTTATCTACACTCCTCGATTTTTCGGAGCAACCTTGATTGGTACAGCGATTTCCTTTATTGCCTTTCGATTTTTAATCAAGCAGGAATTCTTTAAAAAAGTGCAGGGATATTTCTTTGATGAAAGGATAGACTGATGCAGGAATTGACAAATCCTTTTCCTATAGGCTCTAGTTCCCTCATTCACTGTATTACCAATGAGATTTCTTGTGAGATGCTAGCAAATGGGATTTTGGCTCTGGGATGTAAACCTGTCATGGCAGATGATCCCCGTGAGGTTCTTGATTTTACCAAACAGAGCCAGGCTCTCTTCATCAATTTGGGGCATTTGTCAGCTGAGAAGGAAAAAGCAATCCGTATAGCAGCTTCTTATGCAGCTCAACTTTCTCTCCCAATGGTGGTAGATGCGGTTGGCATAACGGCTTCAGTCATTCGTAAGAGCTTAGTTAAAGACATTTTAGACTATAGACCTACGGTCCTTAAAGGAAATATGTCGGAAATCCGGAGTCTTGTTGGCTTAAAACACCACGGCGTTGGGGTCGATGCGAGTGCTAAAGATCAAGAAACTGAGGATTTACTTCAAGTCTTGAAAGACTGGTGTCAGACCTATCCTGGTATGTCATTCTTAGTTACTGGCCCTAAGGACCTCATCGTTTCGAAGAGTCAGGTCGCTGTACTGGGAAATGGCTGTACAGAATTAGACTGGATAACAGGAACAGGAGATTTAGTTGGAGCTTTAACAGCTGTTTTTCTCAGCCAGGGAAAAACTGCCTTTGAAGCTTCTTGCCTAGCGGTTTCTTATCTCAATATCTCTGCTGAGAGAATAGTTGTTCAAGGAATGGGATTGGAAGATTTTCGATACCAAGTACTCAATCAGCTTTCGCTCCTCAAAAGAGATGAAAACTGGCTAGATGCTATCAAAGGAGATGTTTATGAACAGAGAGGCGCTTAGACTGTATCTGGTAACCAATCGCTACCAAGATTCCGTGGAAAGCTTTCTTGCAAAAGTTGAGACTGCCTGCCGTTCAGGTGTTACCATAGTCCAATTACGAGAAAAAAATCTCACAACCAATCAATATTATCAACTGGCGAAACAAGTCAAGGAAATAACAGATGCCTATCAGGTACCCTTGATAATCGATGATCGCTTGGATGTCTGTCTTGCGGTTGATGCTGCAGGTCTGCATATCGGCGACGATGAACTACCAGTTTCGGTTGCCAGACAAGTCTTGGGTCCTGAAAAAATCCTTGGTGTCACAGCTAAAACTGTAACAAGAGCCCTCGAGGCAGAAGAAGGAGGTGCGGATTACTTGGGGACAGGAGCCATTTTCCCGACTACGACCAAGGAAAATGCGCCTATCACCCTGATTTCAACCTTGAAAACAATTTGCCAAAGAGTCGCTATTCCAGTAGTTGCTATCGGAGGTTTGACGTCAGATAACATTGAACAGCTTATTGGTACTGGCATAGCTGGAGTAGCTGTAGTGCGTGATTTGATGCAGGCAGAAGATATAGAGGCAAAAACACAAGCTTTTTTGACAAAGTTGGATGACATTATTTTCTAATTAATACTCAATGAAAATCAAAGAGCAAACTAGGAAGCTAGTCACAGGTTGCTCAAAGCACAGCTTTGAGGTTGCAGATAAAGCTGACGTAGTTTGAAGAGATTTTCGAAGACTATAAAAACTCTCTAATTCCCTTAAAGTGGGAACTAGAGAGTTTTTTTAATCTTTAAAGCTTGTATGGTTGACTGGGCCAGAACCATGACCGAGTTGAGGGGCGTCTTGGATGGCTTTCGTGATAAAGGCCTTGGCTTTATCGACTGCTTGATAGAGGGTTTTCCCCTTGGCTAGTTCAGCCGTAATCACTGCAGCAAAGGTACATCCAGTACCATGTGTATGACAGGTTTGAATTCGTGGACTTTCCCAGACAAATTGGTCCTCCTTGGTAAAGAGGAAATCCTTGGCACCGCCTTCGAGATGCCCACCTTTGATGACCACAGACTGAGGACCAAATTCTTTTAAAATCAGGCGACCGGCACGCTGCATGTCTTCAGGATCATGGATTGAAAAACCAACAATTTCTTCTGCCTCAGGAAGATTCGGAGTGATAATACTTGCAAGTGGAAGCAGATTTGTTTTTAGGTAGCTTCTGGCACTGGTATCAATCAGGGTGTCACCGCTTGTTGCGACCATAACAGGGTCAAGGACGTAGGGACAATCTAGCTTTTTAAGATAGGGCTGGATGATTTCCATAATTTCAGTAGTTGCCAACATCCCAGTTTTTACAGCCTGAGGTGGGATATCCGAAAAGACACTCTCTAATTGGGCTTTCAACATTTGAGGAGAAACGTGTTCGATCAATTGAACGCCGCTGGTATTTTGAGCGACAAGACTTGTCACAACAGCCATTCCATAGACATCTCTAGCTTGGAATGACTTTAAATCTGCCATAATGCCAGCACCGCCACTAGGGTCAGTCCCTGCAATGGTCAAAGCAACGGGTAAATAAGTCATCTAAAACCTCCCAACCAACTGAAGTTTGTATTCTTAAGAACAAGCTGGTCTGTTTTAGAAAGGTAATAGAAGACTGCTAGTCCACATTATCATTTCCACTTCCATCAGCTAGCATTACCTAGATTGAGTCAAAGGGATCTAACAGTTGTTAATCTCAGCTTTACGCACCCCTAGTGGTTGTTTTCTTTTTTCTTTAGTATAGCATATTTTTATAGTTTATATAGTAAAAAATGACTGCAAATTGTTTTTCAAATGATTAAAATTCTATTTTTCGAAGAAAAGATTAATTTTATAATTGACAAATGTAGATTTTAAGAGTATACTGATAATTGTAATTGACAAATGTAGATTTTGGAGGTGTGCTAATGCAGATTTCAGATGCAGAATGGCAGGTCATGAAGATTATTTGGATGCAAGGAGAGCAGACTAGTTCAGATTTGATTAGGGTTCTGGCGGAGCGGTTCGACTGGTCCAAGTCGACCATTCAAACTCTTTTGGCTCGTTTGGTTGATAAAGAGTGTTTGACTCGGAAAAAAGAAGGCAAGTCCTTTGTCTATTCAGCCCTTTTAACTTTGGACCAAAGTCGAGATTTGCTTGTCCAAGATATCAAGGACAAGGTTTGTTCTCGTAGGATTAAGAACTTGTTAGCTGATTTGATTGCTGAATGTGATTTTACTCAGGCTGACTTGGAAGACTTGGAAGCTGTGATTTCTGAGAAGAAATCAAGCGCTGTAACAGAAGTAAGATGTAATTGTATGTAAAGGAGACGTCATGTTAAATAGTATTGTAACCATTGTTTGTATTGCCCTTATCGCCTTTATCTTGTTCTGGTTTTTCAAAAAGCCTGAAAAATCTGGACAAAAGGCCCAGCAAAAAAACGGCTACCAAGAGATTCGAGTGGAGGTCATGGGGGGCTATACGCCTGAGTTGATTATCCTCAAGAAATCAGTGCCAGCCCGCATTGTCTTTGACCGCAAAGATCCTTCACCATGTTTGGATCAGATCGTATTTCCAGACTTTGGTGTACATGCGGATCTGCCAATGGGGGAAGAGTATGTAGTGGAAATCACGCCTGAGCAGGCTGGAGAGTATGGTTTCTCTTGTGGCATGAATATGATGCACGGTAAGATGATTGTAGAATAGGAGAATGATATGACTGAAATTGTAAAAGCAAGTCTTGAAAATGGTGTTCAAAAAATCCGTATCACGGCAGACAAAGGCTACCATCCAGCCCACATTCAACTGCAAAAAGGGATTCCAGCTGAGATTACCTTTCATCGAGCAACTCCTTCAAACTGTTACAAGGAAATTCTGTTTGAAGAAGAAGGCATCTTGGAACCAATCGGCGTAGATGAGGAGAAAGTCATTCGTTTTACACCTCAAGAATTAGGTCAACATGAATTTTCTTGTGGTATGAAGATGCAAAAGGGAAGTTATACAGTTGTTGAGAAGACTCGAAAATCTCTATCACTTTTACAGCGTTTTTGGATTACTAGTATCTTTACTGTGCCTCTTGTAATCCTCATGATTGGGATGTCGACAGGAGGAATCAGTCACCAAGTCATGCGTTGGGGCACCTTTTTAGCCACAACACCGATTATGCTAGTAGCAGGTGGTCCTTATATCCAAAGTGCTTGGGCTAGTTTTAAAAAGCACAATGCCAACATGGATACCTTGGTTGCTCTGGGAACCCTAGTGGCCTATTTCTATAGCTTAGTTGCCCTCTTCGCTGGCCTCCCCGTTTACTTTGAAAGTGCTGCCTTTATCTTCTTCTTCGTTCTTATGGGAGCCGTTTTTGAGGAGAAAATGCGGAAAAATACTTCCCAAGCTGTGGAGAAATTACTTGACTTGCAGGCTAAAACTGCAGAAGTCTTGCGTGAGGATAACTATGTTCAAGTCCCTTTGGAGCAAGTCAAGGTAGGTGACCTGATTCGAGTGCGTCCCGGTGAAAAGATTGCGGTTGATGGTGTCGTAGTAGAAGGTATCTCTAGTATTGATGAGTCTATGGTGACAGGTGAGAGTCTGCCTGTGGACAAGACAGTTGGAGATACCGTCATTGGTTCAACCATCAATAATAGTGGAACACTTGTTTTTAGAGCAGAAAAAGTTGGTTCAGAGACTGTTTTGGCTCAGATTGTGGATTTTGTGAAGAAAGCTCAGACCAGTCGTGCGCCGATTCAGGACTTGACGGATAAGATTTCAGGGATTTTTGTCCCAGCAGTTGTCATTTTAGGGATTGTGACCTTTTGGGTTTGGTTCGTCTTGCTCAGGGATAGTGTAGTTGTGCTTGGAGCGAGCTTTGTGTCTTCGCTTCTCTATGGAGTAGCAGTTCTGATTATTGCCTGCCCTTGTGCATTGGGACTTGCAACACCGACAGCCCTTATGGTGGGGACAGGTCGCAGTGCCAAGATGGGAGTTCTCCTCAAAAATGGAACGGTTCTACAGGAAATCCAGAAAGTCCAAACCATTGTCTTTGATAAGACCGGAACTTTGACTGAAGGGAAACCTGTGGTCACAGATATCATCGGCGACGAAGTAGAAGTGCTTGGATTGGCAGCTTCCTTGGAAGAAGCTTCTCAACACCCACTGGCTGAAGCCGTTGTGAAACGAGCGAGTGAAGCTGGACTTGAGCTTCAAACTGTTGAAAATTTCCAAGCCTTGCACGGAAAAGGTGTCTCAGGGCAAATCAATGGAAAACAAGTTCTGCTTGGAAATGCTAAAATGCTGGATGGCATGAACATTTCTAGCACTTATCAAGAAAAACTAGAAGAACTGGAAAAAGAAGCTAAGACAGTTGTGTTCTTGGCTGTTGAGAATGAAATCAAAGGCTTGCTTGCTCTGCAAGATATTCCTAAGGAAAATGCTAAGCTTGCCATCAGTCAGTTGAAAAAACGAGGTCTTAAAACAGTCATGCTGACAGGAGACAATGCTGGTGTGGCGCGTGCTATTGCAGATCAAATCGGAATCGAAGAGGTCATTGCAGGTGTCTTGCCAGAAGAAAAAGCTCATGAAATCCATAAACTACAAGCGGCTGGCAAAGTAGCCTTTGTTGGGGACGGTATCAATGACGCTCCTGCGCTTAGTGTAGCAGATGTGGGGATTGCTATGGGAGCTGGAACGGATATCGCTATCGAGTCAGCAGATTTAGTGTTGACAACCAATAACCTCCTAGGCGTGGTTCGTGCCTTTGACATGAGTAAGAAAACCTTTAATCGAATTCTGCTCAATCTTTTCTGGGCCTTTATCTACAATGTCGCCGGAATTCCGATTGCAGCAGGAGTCTTTTCTGGTGTTGGACTGGCCCTCAATCCAGAACTGGCAGGTCTAGCTATGGCCTTTAGTTCTGTATCCGTTCTGACTAGTTCACTCTTACTAAACTTTAGTAAAATAGATTAAAAGCGGGCTTGCTCGCTTTTTATTATAAAACAGAAGCTAAAAACGTTTTCAAACTGTACTGTAATAGAGAATAAAAACTTCTGAGCAGATTCTTAGTAAAGTCAAAATAAATGTGATAAATTAGTATTGTAAAAATTTACTGAAACGTTTTCAAAAACTATATGAAACCTTTTTTAGTAGATTTAAAAATATTTGAAGGAGAGTTATCATTATGACTCAAGGGAAAATTACTGCATCTGCAGCAATGCTTAATGTATTGAAAACATGGGGCGTAGACACAATCTACGGTATCCCATCAGGAACACTCAGCTCATTGATGGATGCTTTGGCTGAAGACAAAGATATCCGTTTCTTGCAAGTTCGCCACGAAGAAACAGGTGCTCTTGCAGCGGTTATGCAAGCTAAATTCGGCGGCTCAATCGGGGTTGCAGTTGGTTCAGGTGGTCCAGGTGCGACTCACTTGATTAACGGTGTTTACGATGCAGCTATGGATAACACTCCATTCCTAGCAATCCTTGGATCACGTCCAGTTAACGAACTCAACATGGATGCTTTCCAAGAATTGAACCAAAACCCAATGTACAATGGTATCGCTGTATATAACAAACGTGTAGCTTACGCTGAGCAATTGCCAAAAGTAATTGACGAAGCTTGCCGTGCTGCAGTTTCTAAAAAAGGTCCAGCTGTTGTTGAAATCCCAGTAAACTTCGGTTTCCAAGAAATCGACGAAAACTCATACTATGGATCAGGTTCATACGAGCGTTCATTCATCGCTCCTGCTTTGAACGAAGTTGAAATCGATAAAGCTGTTGAAATCTTGAACAATGCTGAACGTCCAGTTATCTATGCTGGTTACGGTGGTGTGAAAGCTGGTGAAGTGATCACTGAATTGTCACGTAAAATCAAAGCACCAATCATCACAACTGGTAAAAACTTTGAAGCTTTCGAATGGAACTATGAAGGTTTGACAGGTTCTGCTTACCGTGTTGGTTGGAAACCAGCCAACGAAGTGGTCTTTGAAGCAGACACAGTTCTTTTCCTTGGTTCAAACTTCCCATTTGCTGAAGTTTACGAAGCATTCAAGAATACTGAAAAATTCATCCAAGTGGATATCGACCCTTACAAACTTGGTAAACGTCATGCCCTAGACGCTTCAATCCTTGGTGATGCAGGTCAAGCAGCTAAAGCTATCCTTGACAAAGTGAACCCAGTTGAATCTACTCCATGGTGGCGTGCAAACGTTAAGAACAACCAAAACTGGCGTGATTACATGAACAAAATCGAAGGTAAAACTGAGGGTGAATTGCAATTGTATCAAGTTTACAATGCAATCAACAAACATGCTGATCAAGACGCTATCTATTCAATCGACGTAGGTGACACTACTCAAACATCTACTCGTCACCTTCACATGACACCTAAGAACATGTGGCGTACATCTCCACTCTTTGCGACAATGGGTATTGCCCTTCCTGGTGGTATCGCTGCTAAGAAAGACAATCCAGATCGCCAAGTATGGAACATCATGGGTGACGGTGCATTCAACATGTGCTACCCAGACGTTATCACAAACGTTCAATACGACCTTCCAGTTATCAACGTTGTCTTCTCAAATGGTAAATATGCCTTCATCAAGGACAAATACGAAGACACAAACAAACACTTGTTTGGTTGTGACTTCCCTAATGCTGACTATGCAAAAATCGCTGAAGCTCAAGGAGCTGTTGGATTTACAGTTGACCGTATCGAAGACATCGATGCAGTTGTTGCAGAAGCTGTTAAATTGAGCAAAGAAGGTAAAACTGTTGTTATCGATGCTCGCATCACTGAACACCGTCCACTTCCAGTAGAAGTACTTGAATTGGATCCAAAACTTCACTCAGAAGAAGCAATCAAAGCTTTCAAGGAAAAATACGAAGCAGAAGAACTCGTACCATTCCGCCTCTTCTTGGAAGAAGAAGGGTTGCAATCACGCGCAATTAAATAATTCCTTCGTGGAACTTAAAAAGATCGGAGCAATCCGGTCTTTTTATGGAGGATAGTAAATGAATTTAAATCAATTAGATATTATCGTTTCCGATGTTCCCCAAGTCTGTGCTGACTTGGAGCGTATTTTGGATAAAAAATCCGATTATGTTGATGACAGTTTTGCTCAGTTTACGATTGGCAGTCACTGTCTGATGCTATCCCAAAATCATTTGATTCCTTTGGAAGATTTTCAGTCAGGAGTCATTCTTCATATCGAGGTTGAGGATGTAGACCAGAACTACAAACGGTTGAACGAGCTTGGTATCCAGGTTTTAAACGGTCCAACTGTAACCGATTGGGGAACAGAGTCCTTATTAGTTAAAGGTCCAGCTGGTCTAGTGCTTGATTTTTATCGTATGAAATAGGACATAGTAGAGTTTGATCGCCAACAAAAGTTATAGCATAAGAAGGGTTTTATTCACTATTTTTATAAAATCTTCTCCCTACTTTATAAGATGTGAAAAAGAGTTCAACTGGAACTCTTTTTTTGCTATAATGAGGGGAGAAAAATCAGATAGGAGATCGACATGTCAGAACCATTATTTTTACAATCAGTTATGCAAGAAAAAATTTGGGGTGGTACAAAGCTACGTGATGAGTTTGGATACGACATCCCAAGTGAAAAAATAGGGGAATACTGGGCCATCTCAGCTCATCCAAATGGAGTTTCAAAGGTGGTCAATGGTCGTTACGAGGGAACAGACCTAGCCACTTTGTATGCGGAACACCGTGAATTGTTTGGCAATCGTCCTGAGCCTGTATTTCCGCTTTTGACTAAGATTCTGGATGCCAACGACTGGCTCAGTGTTCAAGTTCATCCAGACGATGCTTACGGACTCGAGCATGAAGGCGAACTTGGAAAAACAGAATGCTGGTACATCATCGCTGCGGATGAAGGTTCAGAGATTATCTACGGTCACAATGCCAAGTCAAAAGAAGAACTCCGCCAGCAAATCGAGGACAAGAACTGGGATGCCTTGTTGACAAAAGTACCAGTTAAAGCTGGAGATTTCTTCTATGTGCCGAGTGGCACCATGCATGCTATTGGTGCAGGTATTTTAATCCTTGAAACACAACAATCTAGTGACACAACCTACCGTGTCTATGACTTTGACCGTAAGGATGATAATGGTAACTTGCGTGAACTTCACCTTGAAAAATCCATTGATGTCTTGAACATCGGCGAGCCTGCAAATAGCCGTCCTGTAACTGTTAAAGCAGATGATTTGCGTTCCACTCTCCTTGTATCCAATGATTTTTTTGCAGTTTACAAGTGGGAAATCACTGGAAAAGTTGATTTTGAGAAGACAGCTGATTACAGCTTATTCAGTGTCTTAGCTGGTCAAGGTCAACTGACTGTTGACGGAAAAAACTATCAAATCCAAAAAGGCAGCCACTTTATCCTACCAAGTGATGTTGAAGCTTGGACCTTGGAAGGACAAGATTTGGAATTGATTGTTAGCCATCCATAAAAAAGAAAGGGCCTGAGTTCATTACTCAAGTCCTTTTTGATTACATAAATTGGGCGATAAAGACCACGATGATGATGATTGGAATGATGAAACGAAGAAGGAAGAGCCAGACTTGGAACAGTCCCTGTTTCCATGCTCTTTCATCGAGATGGAGTTCCTCCATTGCAAGAGCCTTTTTAAAGATATAGCCTGTAAAAAGTGAAAGGCAGAGAGCTCCAAATGGCATGAGGAGATTGGAAACCAAGAAGTCCATAGCGTCAAAGAAGGTCTTCCCAAAGATGTGAACATCTGC
This sequence comes from Streptococcus mitis, assembly GCF_901542415.1. Lineage (NCBI taxonomy): Bacteria > Bacillati > Bacillota > Bacilli > Lactobacillales > Streptococcaceae > Streptococcus > Streptococcus mitis. Next base: position 126,872 of record NZ_CABEHV010000004.1, read on the forward strand.
CATGACACCGTAAGATAGGGCTGAAGGAATTCCAAAGACAAAGGTCAAAATTCCTAAAATCACACTCCATTTAGCACGCTTGCTGTTGTCCTGATTGGTGATATTGCCCACATTGATTTCCAGCATAACAACGGAAGAAGTGACTGTCGCAAAGAGGAAGAGCAAGAGGAAGAGGATGTAGAAAATGGTTCCAAAAGGCATCTTGTCAAAGAGTTGAGGCAAGACGATAAAGAGCAGGCTTGGTCCCCCTTCAGATTGGATATTGAAGGCTGACATAGCAGGGAAAATGGCTAGACCTGCCATGATGGACACCGAGATGTTCATTGCTACAATAGAAATTCCTGACTGGACTAGATTGGTTTTCTGATCCAAATAAGAAGCATATGTCAGCATGGCTGTAACCCCTAGTGAGAGGGCAAAGAAAGATTGTCCCAGAGCATAGAGGAGACCAGCACTGGTCAGTTTTGAAAAGTCTGGTTTGAGGAAGTAGAGAACGCCTTCCATGGCATTTGGCAAACTGAGAGAGCGTCCGATGATGACAACAAAGATGATAAAGAGTAGGGGCATCATGACCTTAGAAGCTCTTTCAATTCCTTTTTGAACCCCACGTGATACAATAAAGATATTCAATAAGATAAAGGCAGCTTGAGCTCCTAGTGCAATGGTTGGATTTGAAATGATTGAAGTAAATAGTTGCGCGTAATCACCCGTTCCACCAAGTTGGAACAATTTTCCAAACTCAATGCCTAGATAGACTAAAATCCAGCCGCCAATAACACTGTAGAAAGATAAGAGGATAAAGAGGGCAAAGGCACCAATCCAACCGATAAAGTTGTATTTGCTATTCTTTCCTAGTTTTCCAAAGGTTTTAATCCCAGAGACACCAGCGCTTCGGCCGAGGGCAAATTCAGCTAGCAAAAGGGGGAAACCTATTAAAATAGTGGAGATGAGAAAGACCAGTAAAAAGCCTCCTCCGCCATTAGCAGCAGTCATATAGGGGAATTTCCAAACTGCTCCAAGTCCGATGGCTGAACCAGCAGATGCTAGGATAAAGCCCAGTTTAGAACCCCATTGCGATTTTTCAGACATAGTTAAACTCCTAAAATTAATGTTACAAAAGAAAAAGCTACTGCCCTTGGCAAATAGCCGCACAAGTACTCAAGATGAGCCTTTCTTTTGCTTGATAGACTTGACTATCCTATCATGTTTTCTAAGGTCTGTCAAGAAAACCATTTTCAAGCTTTTAGCCCCTTCTCAAAAAGTTTAAAAATTTCGCAAAAACGCTTGACTCTGACCTAAGGTGAGGGGTTATACTATCAATGTAAGGAGGAAATCATGTACCATATAAAAGAAGCTGCGCAGCTTTCAGGTGTCTCTGTCAAGACCCTGCACCACTACGACAAGATAGGACTCTTGGTTCCCTTAAAGTCGGAAAACGGCTATCGAACATACAGCCAAGAGGATTTGGAACGCCTACAGGTCATTCTTTACTACAAATATCTAGGTTTTTCTTTAGAAAAAATAGCAGAGCTGTTAAAGGAAGATAGATCAGATTTATTGCCTCACTTGACTAGACAGTTGGACTATTTGACTCGAGAAAGGCAACATCTGGATACCTTGATTTCCACCTTGCAAAAAACCATTCAAGAACAAAAAGGAGAAAGAGAAATGAGCATTCAAGAGAAATTCGCAGGATTTAACTATCAAGACCATCAAAAATACCACCAAGAGGCGGTAGAGAAGTATGGACAAGATGTGATGGACCAAGCGCTCGAGCGCCAAAAAGGTCACGAAGACGAAGCTACGGCTGCCTTCAATCAAGTCTTTCGAGCCTTGGCACAAAATCTTCAAGCTGGTTTGCCTGCAACAGCAACTGAAAACCAAGAGCAAGCAGCCAAGCTCTTGCAAGCCATCCGTACTTATGGATTTGATTGTACTATTGAAGTATTCGGTTATATCGGTAAAGGCTACGTTTATAACCCAGAGTTTAAGGAAAACATTGACAAATTTGGACCTGGAACAGCCCAGTACACATCAGATGTGATCGCTCATTATGTCCAAACTCAGACAAAATAAAATCGGAGGAGTATTCTTCCGATTTTTACTAAATTAAAGCACTACTTGCTTAATAATTTTTCTACTACATTTAGTTTTCGCATTGTCAAATCTACATTAAAAAGCTTTTCAAGATAGTTGGTACTGAGCTTTTTTCGTTTTGCAGTTCTAGGGAGATAGAGGTAAAGACAATGGTTACCGATACAAATTTCTTCTTCACCGTAATCAATTTTCAATTTTTCTAAAGGGAGACTTTGAATAGATTCTTGATAAAAAATCACATGTATACGGTCATAAAGATAGTGTTCTCCAAACGGGTTTTCTTGGACAATTTTTTTAAAATCACTTTTGTTCTTGATAACCATTTTTAAGTCGGCCCCAATTTTTTCCTTTATCAGAGTATGAACACATTCTCGTATTTCTTCTAAATCTAAATCACTTTCAAGAATGATATTCCCACTTTGAATATAGGTTCGAACGTGTTGAAAACCAGCTTCTGTTAAAATATCTACCAAATAAGACATTTTCGGGATAGCATTTTTTCCATTAGGAGTAACACCTCTTAGTAAAATAATATGTTCCAAAGGACTTCCTTTCTTATTTTGTATTTTAGTCATTCAATTATTTATATATTTGATTTGAGCCTGCCACCCAACCGGTACAGAGGGCTGAAGTGATATTAAAGCCACCCGTGTGGGCATTGATATCCATGACTTCGCCAGCAAAGTGAAGGCCAGGTACCAGCTTACTTTCAAGGGTTTTAGGGTTGATTTCCTTAAGACTGACACCACCCTTGGTAACAAAGGATTTGGCGAGAGACATTTTACCAGTCACAGGGATTTTGAGGGTCTTAATAGACTGGAGAAGTTGTTCTTGTTCCTTTTCACTCAACTGTTTGACTTTGTCAGGATAGCCTTGAACAAAAAAATCTGCCAAGCGTTCTGGAAGCAAAGTTTTTAAGGCATTTTTCAAGGATTTTTCCCGATTTTCTTCTAGAAATGTAGTCAAGTCATTTTCAGAAAGATGAGGCAAGACATCCAGTGAAAGGATTTCACCACCCTTGACAAAACTAGACATACGTAGGGCAGCAGGGCCAGACAAACCAAAGTGGGTAAAGAGCAAATCGTGAGTGATGACATGCTTACCATAGCTTAGGGTCACATCGTCCAGCGAAATACCCTGCAAGACCTTGTGTGGAAAATCTGTCAACAAAGGACTCTCAGCGGCCTCAAGTTCGGTGATGGTGTGCTTAAAATGACGGGCAATCTCGTGACCAAACCCAGTTGAACCAGTCGAAGGATAGGATTTCCCACCTGTTGTGACAATGAGTTTCTCACAAGTGAAGGTTTGGTCTGCGGACTTAAGGACAAACTGGTCGTCTATCTTTTTAACCGAAACAATCTCCGTTTGAGTAGCAACTCGACCACCGAGTTCAGTGATTTTCTTTTCCAAGGCCTCGATAATGGTCCGAGACTTGTCACTAGCAGGAAAGACGCGTCCGTGGTCTTCGACCTTAAGTTTAACACCATTTTCTGTAAAAAAATTAATGATATCATGGTTATCAAATTGGGAGAAGACACTGTAGAGAAAGCGCCCATTTCCAGGGATGCCAGCTAGTAGGTCATCTAGAGTTCCGTTGTTGGTTACATTGCAACGTCCCCCGCCAGTACCAGCTAATTTTTTTCCAAGTTTCCGATTTTTTTCGATGAGGAGGGTTTTCTGTCCATAAAAGCTACTGGAAATCGTAGCCATCATACCAGCAGGACCTCCACCAATGACGATAGTATCAAAATGTTTCATAGCTCTATTGTACCACAAAAAAACAAGAGATGAAGTCACCTCTTGTCAAGAATGCAATTAATCAATTTCATACCCCATCAGCAAACCACCATCTTCTGCATAAAAACTGCAGAGACCAGATGTTGGGAGAATTTTAATATCCGCCTGTGGGAAATTTTCGCGGATTCGCTCTGAGAGCTGTTGGCAACATTTCTCGTTATTGCGTTGGGCCATGACAATACGACCACCAGCATATCCAGCTTTAATGATTTCATCATAGGCAGCTTGAACTGATTTCTTTGGTCCTCGTGCTTTTTGTAGCAATTCGAGAGTTCCAGTTTCACTAGCTTCTCCGACCATACGGATATTGAGAAGGCCAACGACCGTACCGATAAGCTTGCTCAAACGGCCGTTCTTCACCAAGTTATCGACTTTAGCTAGGACAAAAAGTAACTTGGTTTTTTCTTGATAGGCAGTGATAGATTCAACCACTTCTTCAAAAGATAAGCCCTGGTCGATCAAGTCATTCACTTTTTCTACGAGCAAGTCAACTTCCCCACCAGCAGACAAACTATCAATTATATGAATTTTAGTATCAGGATGTTCTTCCAGATAAATATTTTTTGCTAGTTGAGCACTATTGTGGCTTCCAGAAAGAGTACCAGTGATGGTTACTATGAAAATGTTTTTGGCTCCTTCAAATGCTCGCAAATAATCATCTGGGCTTGGACAAGCTGATTTTGAAGCTTCTGCAGTTGCATACATGGTTTCCATCATTTGGTCAATGTCAAGACTGGCATCATCAACAAAGACCTGATCAGCTACTTGAATGGTTAAGGGCACACTTACAAAGGTCGTGTCAATAGCTGGTCTTGCCAGCTGACGATAATCACAACCAGAGTCAGCAATAATCTTCCAAGTCATAGAAATTCTCCATCTTTGTCAGTTATACATTGACAAAGGTTCTGTCTTTTTTTACAATTATATCATGAAAGCCCTTGAAACAAAAGCCTCATCCGTCTGTTGTGACAAGTAGAAAGAAAATGTTATGTCTGAACGTAGAATCTCTGAAAAGTCTCTTGAAAATCTCAGAAAATCAAACCAAGAATCCAATTTATTAACTAGAGAAGCCATCGAAACAGCCCTCTTGCAGCTCTTGGAAAAAAAGGACTTGACCAAGATTAGTATTTCTGAATTGGTCAAACGTGCAGGCGTTTCTCGTGCAGCCTTTTACCGTAATTATGATTCCAAAGAGGAGATTTTAGAAAGCGTCTTTAAACGAACTGTCCACAACATTATGGAACAGTTGCATCATTATGATTTAAAGACAGACCTTTATCTGGTCTGGGTTCACCTTTTCCGAGAAGCAAGAAAGGAAGCCAGAGTGATTCAATTGGCCTTAGATTACCATCTGGAAAAAATCTTTGTCCAAGCCATGCAGGAGTTTCTGGAAAAATACCATGGAAAATCAAAAGGTGTCAGCTCTTATCTTCATTCCTTCTGGAGTTCAGCCATCGTCTCAGTCCTTTTAAAATGGATCAAGGATGGCATGAAGGTACCTGCTGAAAAGATTGCAGATTTACGGTTACCATTTTTTAAAAAATAGAGAAAAAGGAGAAGAGATATGACTGAAAAAAGACTGGCCTGGGATGAGTATTTTGCAGCCCAAGCATTACTAATTGCCAATCGTTCCACTTGTAAACGTGCCAAAGTGGGCGCGATTCTGGTTAAGGATAATAAGGTAATTTCAACTGGTTACAATGGTTCAGTGTCAGGAACCGAGCATTGTATTGACCACGAATGTCTAGTCATTGAAGGACACTGTGTTCGCACCCTTCACGCTGAGGTCAATGCTATCCTTCAAGGTGCAGAACGTGGTGTTCCTAAAGGTTTCACAGCCTATGTAACCCATTTTCCTTGTCTGAATTGTACCAAACAATTATTGCAGGTCGGCTGCAAGCGCGTGGTTTATATCAACCAGTACAGAATGGACGACTACGCCCAATACCTTTATCAAGAAAAAGGAACAGAATTGACCCATCTACCACTTGAGACAGTACAGGCAGCTCTTAAAGAGGCAGATTTAATGTAAAAATTATCAAAAATAAATAGTTTGGAAAGATTTTTAAACCGTTTTTTGGTATAATAAGAAGAATAAATTGAAAGAAGGAATTCCAAAAATGGGAAAAATTGAAGTTATTAATCATCCACTGATTCAACACAAATTGTCAATCTTGCGTCGTACAGATACTTCTACAAAAGCTTTTCGTGAGCTAGTAGATGAGATTGCAATGTTGATGGGGTATGAAGTACTTCGTGATCTTCCACTAGAAGATGTGGAAATCGAAACACCAATCACAAAAACAGTTCAAAAACAATTGGCAGGTAAGAAATTGGCCATCGTTCCAATCTTGCGTGCAGGTATCGGGATGGTCGATGGGCTCTTGAGCTTGGTTCCAGCTGCTAAAGTTGGCCACATTGGTATGTACCGTGATGAAGAAACGCTTCAACCAGTTGAGTACTTGGTGAAATTACCTGAAGATATTGACCAACGTCAAATTTTTGTGGTAGACCCAATGTTGGCAACAGGTGGATCAGCAATCTTGGCTGTTGACTCTCTTAAAAAACGTGGTGCATCAAATATCAAATTTGTCTGCCTTGTATCTGCTCCAGAAGGTGTTAAAGCCCTTCAAGAAGCTCATCCAGATGTAGAAATCTTTACAGCAGCCTTGGATGAACGCTTGAACGAACACGGTTATATCGTTCCAGGTCTTGGAGATGCTGGAGACCGCTTGTTCGGTACGAAATAAGATCGAAAAGAAGAATGACTTGGAAAAGAAGCTCCAGTCACGAAAGGAGGTTGAATTTTTGTTTCTGTCTGATGAAAACAGAGCAAAAATTTGACCTTTTTTGACCAAGATATTATAATAGTCTTATCTTCAGTCATTTGACCAACAAAATTAAAACTCAAAAGGAGAAATAAATGATTCCTGTAGTTATTGAACAAACAAGCCGTGGAGAACGTTCTTACGATATTTACTCACGTCTTCTCAAAGACCGCATCATTATGCTGACAGGCCCAGTTGAAGACAATATGGCCAACTCTGTTATTGCCCAGTTGCTTTTCTTGGATGCCCAAGATAGTACAAAGGATATTTACCTTTATGTAAATACACCTGGTGGTTCCGTTTCAGCTGGTTTGGCAATCGTTGATACCATGAACTTTATCAAGGCAGATGTCCAAACCATTGTTATGGGAATGGCAGCATCTATGGGGACGGTCATTGCATCAAGTGGAGCAAAAGGCAAACGTTTCATGCTTCCAAATGCAGAGTATATGATCCACCAACCAATGGGTGGTACAGGTGGAGGTACTCAGCAAACCGATATGGCGATCGCTGCAGAACACTTGCTTAAAACTCGTAATACCTTGGAAAAAATCTTGGCTGAAAATTCAGGTCAGTCAATCGAAAAAGTTCACGCAGATGCAGAACGCGATAACTGGATGAGTGCCCAAGAAACACTTGAATATGGCTTTATTGATGAAATCATGGCCAACAATTCATTGAATTAATGATGAAAGAAGGCAAACTCGACTGGGTTTGCTTTTTTTGGTATAATAGGGAGAGATTTCTTAGAAAGAGGATTTATCATGTTTGAAAAAGTCAAACGATCTGGCTTGATTATCTATCTTTACTATAATCGTGATGCCAAAAAATTGCAGGATTATGGAGATATTACCTATCATTCCAAGAAACATCGTTACTTACAACTCTATGTTCCAACTCAAGAAATGGAGCAATTGGTCGGGCGCTTGGGCAAGGAAAAGTTTATAAAAAAAGTCAGGGTTTGTCATATCCAAGAGCTGGAAACACCTTTTGTGGGCAATCTTCATCGAGAGGAAAACGTTATCATCGAAAAAGTTCAAGAAAAGTGTTGACAATTTTCTGATAATTCGGTATATTCTTAACATGCTATTTAAGAAATAAGGAGACAAAAAAAGATGAAGAAAAAATTTGCCCTATCGTTTGTGGCGCTTGCAAGTGTAGCACTTCTTGCAGCCTGTGGAGAAGTGAAGTCTGGAGCGTCAAACGCTGCTGGTAACTCAGTAGATGAAAAGACAATCAAAATCGGATTTAACTTTGAAGAAACTGGTGCCGTAGCAGCTTACGGTACATCTGAACAAAAAGGTGCCCAACTTGCTGTTGATGAAATCAATGCAGCAGGTGGTATCGACGGAAAACAAATCGAAGTAGTTGATAAAGATAATAAATCTGAAACTGCTGAGGCGGCTTCAGTAACAACTAACCTAGTAACCCAATCTAAGGTATCAGCAATCGTAGGACCTGCGACATCTGGTGCAACTGCAGCTGCGGTAGCGAACGCTACAAAAGCAGGTGTTCCATTGATTTCGCCAAGTGCGACTCAAGATGGATTGACTAAAGGTCAAGATTACCTCTTTATCGGAACATTCCAAGATAGCTTCCAAGGAAAAATTATCTCAAACTATGTTACTGAAAAATTAAACGCTAAGAAAGTTGTTCTTTACACTGACAATGCCAGCGACTATGCTAAAGGTATTGCTAAAGCCTTCCGTGAAGCTTACAAAGGTGAAATCGTTGCAGATGAAACTTTCGTAGCAGGTGACACAGACTTTCAAGCAGCCCTTACAAAAATGAAAGGGAAAGACTTTGATGCTATCATCGTCCCTGGTTACTACACTGAAGCTGGTAAAATTGTAAACCAAGCGCGTGGTATGGGAATTGATAAACCAATCGTTGGTGGTGATGGATTCAACGGTGAAGAGTTTGTACAACAAGCAACTGCTGAAAAAGCATCAAACATCTACTTTATCTCAGGCTTCTCAACTACTGTAGAAGTTTCAGCTAAAGCAAAAGCTTTCCTTGATGCTTACCGTGCTAAGTACAACGAAGAGCCTTCAACATTTGCAGCCTTGGCTTATGACTCAGTTCACCTTGTAGCAAACGCAGCAAAAGGTGCTAAAAACTCAGGTGAAATCAAGGATAACCTTGCTAAAACAAAAGATTTTGAAGGTGTAACTGGTCAAACAAGCTTCGATGCAGACCACAACACAGTCAAAACTGCTTACATGATGACCATGAACAATGGTAAGGTTGAAGCAGCAGAAGTTGTAAAACCATAATAGAAAAATGTTGAAATAGGGAATGAGCCTCTGACTCACTCCCTGTTTCGGTGTTTAAGAACCTATCAAAAAGTGAGGGGAAACCCTCAAAATTATAAATAGAAAGAGTGAATCTTATGCTCCAACAACTAGTAAATGGTTTGATTCTAGGTAGTGTTTATGCGCTGTTAGCCCTAGGATATACCATGGTTTACGGAATTATCAAGCTCATCAACTTCGCCCACGGTGATATTTATATGATGGGAGCCTTTATCGGTTATTTCTTGATTAATTCTTTCCAAATGAATTTCTTTGTAGCGCTTATTGTAGCTATGTTAGCGACAGCCATTCTTGGTGTCGTGATTGAGTTCCTTGCTTACCGACCTTTGCGTCACTCTACTCGTATTGCTGTTTTGATTACAGCTATTGGGGTTTCTTTCCTATTGGAATATGGGATGGTCTATCTGGTTGGTGCTAATACCCGTGCCTTCCCTCAAGCGATTCAAACAGTTCGCTATGATTTGGGACCAGTTAGCCTAACAAACGTGCAGTTAATGATTTTGGCCATTTCCTTGATTTTGATGATTTTGTTACAAGTCATTGTCCAAAAGACTAAGATGGGGAAAGCCATGCGTGCAGTATCCGTAGATAGCGATGCAGCGCAATTGATGGGGATCAATGTAAACCGTACTATCAGCTTTACCTTCGCTTTGGGGTCAGCTCTTGCGGGTGCGGCTGGTGTTCTGATTGCCCTTTATTATAACTCTCTTGAGCCTTTGATGGGGGTTACTCCAGGTCTTAAGTCTTTCGTTGCCGCAGTACTTGGTGGTATCGGAATTATTCCTGGTGCGGCTCTTGGTGGCTTTGTGATTGGTCTATTGGAAACCTTTGCGACAGCCTTTGGAATGTCAGACTTCCGTGATGCCATTGTTTATGGAATCCTGTTGTTGATCTTGATTGTCCGCCCAGCAGGTATTCTTGGTAAAAATGTGAAAGAGAAGGTGTAAACGATGAAAGAAAATTTAAAAGTTAATATTCTATGGTTACTCCTTTTGTTAGCTGGCTATGGCTTGATTAGTGTATTGGTTTCAGTTGGAGTACTAAACCTATTCTATGTACAGATTTTACAACAAATTGGAATTAATATTATTCTGGCTGTTGGTCTCAACTTAATCGTTGGTTTTTCAGGACAATTTTCACTTGGGCATGCTGGTTTCATGGCGATTGGTGCCTATGCCGCTGCTATTATTGGTTCTAAATCACCAACCTACGGTGCCTTCTTTGGAGCCATGCTTGTAGGGGCTTTACTTTCAGGAGCAGTTGCCTTGCTTGTCGGAATTCCAACCTTACGCTTGAAGGGGGATTATCTTGCGGTAGCGACTCTTGGGGTTTCTGAAATTATCCGTATCTTTATCATCAATGGTGGAAGCCTTACAAACGGTGCGGCAGGTATCTTGGGAATTCCAAACTTTACAACTTGGCAAATGGTTTACTTCTTTGTCGTGATTACAACCATTGCAACCTTGAACTTCTTGCGTAGTCCAATTGGTCGTTCAACCCTATCCGTTCGTGAGGATGAAATCGCTGCTGAGTCAGTTGGGGTTAATACGACTAAAATTAAAATCATCGCCTTTGTCTTTGGTGCTATTACTGCAAGTATTGCAGGGTCACTTCAGGCAGGATTTATCGGGTCTGTTGTACCGAAAGATTACACATTCATTAACTCAATCAACGTATTGATTATTGTTGTATTTGGTGGACTTGGTTCCATTACAGGTGCCATCGTTTCAGCTATTGTTCTTGGAATTTTGAATATGCTTCTCCAAGATGTTGCCAGCGTGCGTATGATTATTTACGCTTTGGCCTTGGTATTGGTAATGATTTTCAGACCAGGTGGACTCCTTGGAACATGGGAATTGAGCCTATCACGTTTCTTTAAAAAATCTAAGAAGGAGGAACAAAACTAATGGCATTACTTGAAGTAAAACAGTTAACCAAACATTTTGGCGGTCTAACAGCTGTTGGAGATGTGACTCTTGAATTGAACGAAGGGGAACTGGTTGGACTAATCGGTCCAAATGGAGCTGGGAAAACAACCCTTTTCAACCTCTTGACGGGTGTTTATGAACCAAGCGAGGGAACAGTAACACTAGATGGTCATCTTTTGAATGGAAAGTCACCATATAAGATTGCTTCTTTGGGACTTGGACGTACATTCCAAAATATCCGTCTCTTTAAAGATTTAACAGTTTTGGACAATGTTTTGATTGCTTTTGGCAATCATCACAAACAACATGTTTTTGCTAGTTTTTTGCGCTTACCAGCTTTTTACAAGAGTGAAAAAGAATTAAAAGCTAAAGCTTTGGAATTGCTTAAAATCTTTGATTTAGATGGTGATGCAGAAACTCTTGCTAAAAATCTTGCCTACGGACAACAACGTCGTTTGGAAATTGTTCGTGCCCTTGCTACGGAACCTAAAATTCTCTTTTTAGATGAACCAGCAGCAGGTATGAATCCACAGGAAACAGCAGAATTGACTGAGTTAATTCGTCGTATCAAAGATGAATTTAAGATTACGATCATGCTGATTGAACACGATATGAATCTGGTCATGGAAGTAACAGAACGTATCTACGTACTTGAATATGGTCGTTTGATTGCTCAGGGAACTCCAGACGAAATTAAGACCAATAAACGCGTTATCGAAGCTTATCTAGGAGGTGAAGCCTAATGTCTATGTTAAAAGTTGATAATCTTTCTGTGCATTACGGTATGATCCAAGCAGTCCGTGATGTAAGCTTTGAAGTGAATGAAGGAGAAGTCGTTTCCCTTATCGGTGCCAATGGTGCAGGTAAGACAACCATTCTCCGTACCTTGTCTGGTTTGGTTAGACCGAGTTCAGGAAAGATTGAATTTTTAGGTCAAGAAATCCAAAAAATGCCAGCTCAAAAAATCGTGGCAGGTGGTCTTTCACAAGTTCCAGAAGGACGCCACGTCTTCCCTGGCTTGACTGTTATGGAAAATCTAGAAATGGGAGCTTTCTTAAAGAAAAATCGTGAAGAAAATCAAGCTAACTTGAAGAAAGTTTTCTCACGCTTCCCACGTCTTGAAGAACGCAAGAACCAAGATGCAGCTACTCTTTCAGGGGGGGAACAACAAATGCTTGCCATGGGACGCGCTCTTATGTCAACACCAAAACTTCTTCTTTTAGATGAACCATCAATGGGACTTGCCCCAATCTTTATCCAAGAAATTTTTGATATCATTCAAGACATCCAGAAACAAGGAACAACCGTCCTCTTGATTGAACAAAATGCCAATAAAGCACTTGCAATCTCTGACCGAGGATACGTACTGGAAACAGGAAAAATCGTTCTATCAGGAACAGGAAAAGAACTCGCCTCATCAGAAGAAGTCAGAAAAGCATATCTAGGTGGCTAAAACAATCCAGTGGATTGTTTTAGTCGGCAGATGAAAATTACGAAGTAATCATCATTTCCAGTAGATTATTTTAGTTGACATATTTAGATTGCAAACAAATCTACATCTACACTGAAAGATGAATTTCTAATAATTGAAAAAATCGAATGAAACGTTTCCTATCTTCATTCACAGAGCTCGATTTCAGAGCTCTTTTTGCTAGCTTATTCATACTTTTCTGAATTTTGAAAAAGAAATGTAAGCGTTTGATTGATTTACAAAAAGATTGTATAATAGGGATGAGAATAGAAAAGGAGAAGTCTCATGGCAGTTAAAGATTTTATGACCCGCAAGGTAGTATATATTAGTCCAGATACAACAGTATCTCATGCAGCAGATTTGATGAGAGAGCAAGGGTTGCACCGCTTGCCTGTTATCGAAAATGATCAATTAGTTGGTTTGGTAACTGAAGGAACCATTGCCCAAGCTAGTCCATCAAAAGCAACCAGTCTTTCTATCTATGAGATGAATTATCTTCTAAATAAGACAAAAGTAAAAGATGTGATGATTCGCGATGTTGTCACTGTTTCAGGCTATGCGAGTCTAGAGGATGCAACTTATTTGATGTTGAAAAACAAGATTGGTATTCTTCCTGTCGTAGATAATCATCAAGTCTATGGGGTTATTACGGACCGTGACGTTTTCCAAGCCTTTCTTGAAATTGCTGGTTATGGCGAAGAAGGGATTCGTGTACGCTTTGTTACAGAAAACGAAGTTGGCGTTCTTGGAAAGATTGTTTCTTTGATTGTAGAAGAAAATTTGAATATCTCGCATACAGTCAATATTCCGCGTAAAGATGGTAAGGTGATTATCGAAGTTCAAATCGATGGATCAATTGATTTACCAGCTTTGAAAGAAAAATTTGAATCAGAGAATATTCAAGTAGAAGAGATTACTCGTACTTCAGCAAAAATTTTGTAAGAAGGGAAGCCGAAAGGCTTCTTTTTACGTGTAATAAGGGAGTAGAGCAAAAGATGGAAAGAAATGATAGATTATGGTATAATAAAACGATATAAAAAAGGAGTATTTATGGACATTTCAGAAATTCGTCAGAAAATTGACGCAAATCGTGAAAAATTAGCTTCTTTCAGGGGGTCTCTTTGACCTCGAGGGTCTAGAGGAAGAGATTGCCATCTTGGAAAACAAGATGACAGAACCTGATTTTTGGAACGATAATATCGCGGCCCAAAAAACGTCGCAAGAATTAAATGAATTAAAAAACACCTATAACACCTTCCACAAAATGGAAGAGTTGCAGGATGAAGTCGAAATTTTATTAGACTTTTTAGCTGAAGATGAGTCGGTTCATGAAGAATTGGTAACGCAGTTATCCGAACTTGATAAGATGATGACCAGTTACGAGATGACCTTGCTCTTGTCAGAACCTTATGACCATAATAATGCCATCTTGGAAATCCATCCAGGATCCGGTGGTACTGAGGCTCAGGACTGGGGTGATATGTTGCTTCGTATGTACACTCGCTATGGAAATGCTAAAGGCTTTAAAGTGGAAGTATTGGATTACCAAGCAGGAGATGAAGCTGGTATCAAGTCAGTAACCCTATCATTTGAAGGGCCCAATGCCTATGGTCTTCTCAAGTCAGAAATGGGTGTACACCGTTTGGTGCGAATCTCGCCATTTGACTCTGCCAAACGTCGCCATACCTCTTTCACATCGGTGGAAGTAATGCCAGAATTGGATGATACCATTGAAGTGGAAATCCGTGAAGATGATATCAAGATGGATACCTTCCGTTCAGGTGGTGCTGGTGGACAAAACGTCAATAAGGTTTCAACTGGAGTACGTTTGACACACATTCCTACGGGAACTGTTGTTCAGTCAACGGTAGATCGTACCCAGTATGGAAATAGAGATCGTGCCATGAAGATGTTGCAGGCTAAGCTCTATCAAATGGAGCAGGAGAAGAAAGCTGCGGAAGTCGATTCCCTCAAGGGTGAGAAAAAGGAAATCACATGGGGAAGTCAAATTCGTTCTTATGTTTTCACGCCATATACTATGGTAAAAGACCATCGAACTAACTTTGAAGTTGCACAAGTAGATAAGGTTATGGATGGAGACCTAGATGGTTTTATTGATGCCTATCTCAAGTGGAGAATCAGCTAAGATAGAAAGGAACTCACATGTCAATTATTGAAATGAGAGATGTCGTCAAAAAATACGACAACGGAACGACTGCCCTACGTGGTGTTTCGGTAAGCGTTCAACCAGGGGAATTTGTTTACATCGTAGGACCTTCAGGAGCTGGGAAATCAACCTTTATTCGTTCTTTGTATCGCGAAGTAAAAATCGAAAAAGGAAGCTTATCTGTTGCTGGTTTTAATCTGGTTAAAATTAAAAAGAAAGATGTTCCTCTCCTACGTCGTAGTGTTGGGGTTGTCTTCCAAGATTATAAACTGTTACCAAAGAAAACCGTTTATGAAAATATTGCTTATGCAATGGAGGTAATTGGAGAAAGTCGCCGTAATATCAAAAAACGTGTTATGGAAGTCTTAGACTTGGTTGGATTGAAGCATAAGGTTCGTTCTTTCCCAAATGAACTTTCAGGGGGAGAACAGCAACGGATTGCAATTGCACGTGCCATTGTAAACAATCCAAAAGTATTGATTGCGGACGAACCAACAGGAAACTTGGACCCAGATAATTCATGGGAAATTATGAACTTGCTGGAACGCATCAATCTCCAAGGTACAACTGTCTTGATGGCTACCCACAACAGTCAGATTGTAAATACCTTGCGCCACCGTGTCATTGCCATTGAAAATGGCCGTGTCGTTCGTGACGAAGCTAAAGGAGAATATGGATACGATGATTAGTAGATTTTTTCGTCATTTATTTGAATCGTTAAAAAGTTTGAAACGAAATGGCTGGATGACAGTAGCTGCTGTTAGTTCAGTTATGATTACTTTGACCTTGGTTGCAATATTTGCATCTGTTATCTTTAATACGGCTAAACTAGCTACAGATATCGAAAATAATGTCCGAGTAATGGTATACATTCGTAAGGACGTAGCTGATAATAGTGAGACGATTGAAAAAGAAGGTCAAACTGTTACAAATAACGACTACCATAAGGTATATGATGCTTTGAAAGGTATGTCAACCGTTAAAAGTGTTACGTTTTCAAGTAAAGAAGAACAATATGAAAAGTTGACAGAAACAATGGGGGACAACTGGAAAATCTTTGAAGGCGATGCCAATCCTCTTTATGATGCATATATCGTTGATACAAATACACCCAGTGATGTAAAGACAGTAGCAGAAGAAGCTAAAAAAATCGAAGGTGTATCAGAAGTTCAAGATGGTGGTGCTAATACAGAACGCTTGTTTAAGTTAGCCTCATTTATTCGTGTCTGGGGACTAGTTATCGCTGGATTATTGATTTTCATTGCGGTGTTCTTGATTTCTAATACTATACGTATCACCATCATTTCACGAAGCCGTGAAATTCAAATCATGCGTTTAGTAGGTGCTAAGAATGGCTATATCCGCGGACCTTTCTTGCTTGAAGGTGCCTTCATTGGTTTGCTTGGAGCAACACTTCCATCAGTTCTGGTATTTATTGTCTATAAAATGGTTTACCAATCGGTTAATAAGTCATTGGTTGGTCAGAACCTTTCAATGATATCACCAGAAGTATTCAGTCCACTGATGATTGCCTTATTATTTGTGATTGGAATTTTTATCGGTTCAATCGGATCAGGAATTTCAATGCGCCGATTCCTGAAAATCTAAAATAGAAGTATATTTGAGGAGATTTTAATATCTCCTTTTTTACTACAAAAATTTTAGAAAAAAGTCTACTTTTTTTTATAAAAGCCTTTACAAAAAAAATTAAAGTGGTATAATTGAATTATAGAAAGTGCAAACGTTTTCGTAAAACGTTTGCCTAAATAAAAATAAAGGAGATTTGAATGATGAAAGATACATTCAAAAATGTCTTGTCTTTCGAGTTTTGGCAAAAATTCGGTAAGGCTTTGATGGTGGTTATCGCGGTTATGCCGGCTGCTGGTTTGATGATTTCAATCGGTAAGTCACTTGTGATGATCAACCCTAACTTTGCCCCACTCGTTACTACTGGTGGTGTACTAGAGCAAATCGGTTGGGGAGTCATCGTTAACCTTCATATCTTGTTTGCCCTCGCTATTGGAGGAAGCTGGGCTAAGGAACGCGCTGGTGGTGCGTTTGCGGCAGGTCTTGCCTTTGTCCTAATCAATCGTATCACTGGTACAATCTTTGGCGTATCAGGAGATATGTTGAAAAATCCAGAAGCTATGGTAACAACTCTCTTTGGTGGATCAATCAAAGTTGCTGATTACTTCATTAGTGTTATGGAAGCTCCAGCACTTAACATGGGTGTCTTCGTAGGGATTATTTCTGGTTTTATTGGAGCAACTGCTTACAACAAATACTACAACTTCCGTAAGCTTCCTGATGCACTTTCATTCTTTAACGGAAAACGTTTTGTACCGTTTGTAGTTATTCTTCGTTCAGTAATTGCTGCAATCGTACTTTCAGCTTTCTGGCCACTTGTGCAAACTGGTATCAATAGCTTTGGTATCTGGATTGCTAACTCACAAGAAACTGCTCCAATCCTTGCACCATTCTTGTATGGTACATTGGAACGCTTGCTCTTGCCATTTGGTCTTCACCACATGTTGACTATCCCAATGAACTACACAGCTCTTGGTGGTACTTATGAAGTCTTAACTGGTGCAGCAAAAGGTAGCCAAGTATTTGGTCAAGATCCACTTTGGCTTGCATGGGTAACAGACCTTGTTAACCTTAAAGGTACAGATGCAAGTCACTACCAACAATTGTTAGATACTGTTCACCCAGCTCGTTTCAAAGTTGGACAAATGATCGGTTCGTTCGGTATCTTGATGGGTGTGATTGTGGCTATCTACCGTAATGTCGATGCTGATAAGAAACATCAATATAAAGGTATGATGATTGCGACAGCTCTTGCAACATTCTTGACAGGGGTTACTGAACCAATCGAATACATGTTCATGTTTGTAGCAACACCTATGTACCTTGTTTACTCACTTGTTCAAGGTGCGGCCTTCGCTATGTCTGATGTAGTAAACCTACGTATGCACTCATTCGGTTCAATCGAGTTCTTGACTCGTACACCTATTGCGATTAGCGCTGGTATTGGTATGGATATTGTTAACTTTATCTGGGTAACTGTTCTCTTTGCCGTAATCATGTACTTTATCGCAAACTTCATGATTCAAAAATTCAACTACGCAACTCCAGGACGTAACGGAAACTACGAAACTGCTGAAGGTTCAGAAGAAGCTAGCAGTGAAGTGAAAGTTGCAGCAGGTTCTCAAGCTGTAAACATTATCAACCTTCTTGGTGGACGTGCAAACATCGTTGATGTTGATGCATGTATGACTCGTCTTCGTGTAACTGTAAAAGATGCTGACAAAGTCGGTGATGCAGAACAATGGAAAGCAGAAGGAGCTATGGGTCTTGTCATGAAAGGACAAGGAGTTCAAGCTATCTACGGTCCAAAAGCAGACGTATTGAAATCTGATATCCAAGATATCCTTGATTCAGGTGAAATCATTCCTGAAACTCTTCCAAGTCAAATGACAGAAGCACAACAAAACACTGTACACTACAAAGGTGTAACAGAGGAAGTTTACTCAGTAGCTGACGGTCAAGTTGTTGCTTTGGAACAAGTAAAAGATCCAGTATTTGCTCAAAAAATGATGGGTGACGGATTTGCTGTAGAACCTGCAAATGGAAACATTGTATCTCCAGTTTCAGGTACTGTATCAAGCATCTTCCCTACAAAACATGCTCTTGGTCTTGTGACTGAAGCAGGTCTTGAAGTACTTGTTCACATTGGTTTGGACACAGTAAGTCTTGAAGGAAAACCATTTACTGTTCATGTAGCTGAAGGACAAAAAGTTGCAGCAGGTGATCTTCTTGTCACAGCTGACTTGGATGCTATCCGTGCAGCAGGTCGTGAAACTTCTACAGTAGTTGTCTTCACAAATGCTGAAGCTATTAAATCAGTTAAATTAGAACAAACAGGTTCTCTTGCAGCTAAAACAGCAGTTGCTAAAGTAGAATTGTAATACACTTGAGGTTGGAAGCTGTTTTCCAACCTCTTGTTTTGGGAGAAAAGCATGAAATTTTTAACACTCAATACTCATAGCTGGATGGAAAAAGAAGCCGAGGAAAAATTCCAGCTCTTGCTTGAAGATATTCTTGATAAAGACTATGATTTGATATGTTTCCAAGAAATCAATCAGGAGATTACTTCGCCAGAGGTGGAGGTTAATGACCTTTATCAAGCTTTGCCAGCTGCTGAGCCTATTCATCATGATCACTATGTTAGACTCTTGGTTGAAAAGTTGTCAGAGCAAGGGAAAGATTACTACTGGACTTGGGCCTATAACCATATTGGTTATGACCGCTACCATGAAGGTGTGGCTATCTTGTCTAAAACACCTATTGAAGCAAGAGAAATTTTGGTTTCAGATGTGGATGATCCAACAGACTATCATACTCGCCGTGTCGCCCTGGCTGAAACTGTAGTCGATGGTAATGAACTTGCAGTTGCCAGTGTCCATCTTTCTTGGTGGGATAAAGGTTTCCAAGAAGAATGGGCACGATTTGAGGCTGTCTTGAAAGAATTGAACAAGCCACTTTTGCTGGCTGGAGATTTCAATAACCCAGCTGGTCAGGAAGGTTACAAAGCTATTTTAGCTAGCCCATTAGGTTTACAAGACGCATTTGAAGTTGCTCAAGATAAAAGTGGTAGCTATACTGTTCCACCAGAAATTGATGGCTGGAAGGGGAACACAGAACCCCTTCGAATCGACTATGTTTTTATTACCAAAGAGTTAGCGGTGGAAAATTTACATGTCGTATTTGATGGCAACAAGAGTCCACAAGTTAGTGATCACTATGGCTTGAATGCTATTTTAAACTGGAAATAATGACTGAAAAGAGGTTGGAATTATAACATTCCAGCCTTTTTCTGACTAGAAAAGCTACTGAAAGTAAGCTCTATAAGTGAGACTACTGAAATGGAATAAAATATGGTATAATTGATAGGATAGATAGAATCGAGGATATTATGTCATTTACGAAATTTCAATTTAAAAAATATATTAGTGAAGCCTTGGAGGAGTTGAAATTTACAACTCCAACAGAGGTGCAAGACAAGTTGATTCCTATTGTTTTGGCAGGTCGTGACCTAGTCGGTGAATCAAAAACAGGTTCGGGTAAGACTCATACTTTCCTATTGCCGATTTTCCAGCAATTAGATGAAGCCAGCGATAGTGTTCAAGCAGTCATTACTGCACCGAGCCGTGAATTAGCTACTCAAATTTACCAAGCAGCCCGTCAGATTGCAGCCCACTCAGAGGTAGAAATTCGTGTGGTTAATTATGTGGGTGGTACAGATAAGGCTCGCCAGATTGACAAATTGGCAAGTAACCAGCCTCATATTGTTATCGGAACGCCTGGCCGTATTTATGACTTAGTTAAGTCTGGTGACCTAGCTATTCACAAGGCTAAGACCTTTGTGGTCGATGAGGCAGATATGACCTTGGATATGGGATTCTTGGAAACTGTTGATAAGATTGCTGGAAGCCTTCCAAAAGACTTGCAATTCATGGTCTTCTCAGCGACTATTCCACAAAAACTGCAACCATTCTTGAAAAAATACTTATCAAATCCTGTTATGGAGAAAATCAAGACCAAAACGGTCATTTCTGATACCATTGATAATTGGTTGATTTCGACCAAGGGCCGAGATAAGAATGCTCAAATTTACCAGTTGACTCAGTTGATGCAACCGTATTTGGCAATGATTTTTGTTAACACTAAAACGCGTGCTGATGAATTGCATTCATATCTGACTGCTCAAGGCTTGAAGGTTGCAAAAATCCATGGGGATATTGCCCCTCGTGAGCGCAAACGTATCATGAACCAGGTGAAAAATCTGGATTTTGAGTATATTGTCGCAACAGATTTGGCGGCGCGTGGAATTGATATTGAAGGTGTCAGCCATGTCATCAATGATGCTATTCCGCAAGATTTGTCTTTCTTTGTGCACCGTGTTGGTCGAACTGGGCGTAATGGCCTACCAGGTACAGCTATTACCCTTTATCAGCCAAGTGATGACTCGGATATCCGTGAGTTGGAGAAATTGGGAATCAAGTTTACTCCTAAGATGGTCAAAGACGGGGAATTTCAAGATACTTATGACCGTGATCGTCGTGCCAACCGTGAGAAAAAACAAGATAAACTTGATATCGAAATGATTGGTTTGGTTAAAAAGAAAAAGAAAAAAGTCAAACCAGGTTATAAGAAAAAAATTAAATGGGCGGTTGATGAAAAACGTCGCAAGACCAAGCGTGCTGAAAATCGTGCTCGCGGTCGTGCAGAGCGTAAAGCAAAACGCCAAACATTTTAATAGAAAAAGTTGGAGTACTGAGCTCCAATTTTTTTATTTATGAGAACGAACTATCTAAATAGAAACACTACATTAAAGACTGCAAATTGCGCTAAAAAATGGTATAATGATAAAGTTATATAGTCCCGATAAGATGGTAGGTATTTATCACTAAGAGTTTTCCCATCAGTACTTTGTAATTCGCAAAGAATGACGGCTCTAAAGTAGTCGCTCGTCATTTTACGGTTGTCGCTATAGGGCGGTCACCCTATGCGCCTTACTAGCTTCAGAAATAAAAAAGTATCGTTTTTATTTCTTACGCGTTGTAACTCTTAGAAAATGAAAATACCTATCAGTACTTTGTAACTCTATAACACTATTTTTAAGGGGGGACATTTTTATGTCAGAACGTAAATTATTCACGTCTGAATCTGTATCTGAGGGGCATCCAGATAAGATTGCAGACCAAATCTCAGATGCGATTTTGGATGCTATTTTAGCCAAGGATCCAGAGGCGCACGTTGCTGCGGAGACAGCTGTATATACTGGTTCCGTCCACGTTTTTGGTGAAATTTCTACAAATGCCTATGTGGATATTAACCGTGTGGTTCGTGATACCATTGCAGAGATTGGGTATACTAATACTGAGTATGGATTTTCTGCTGAGACGGTGGGAGTCCATCCGTCACTTGTTGAGCAGTCACCAGATATCGCCCAAGGTGTTAACGAAGCCTTGGAGGTTCGTGGGAATGTAGACCAAGATCCACTTGATTTGATTGGTGCTGGAGACCAAGGTCTCATGTTTGGCTTTGCAGTGGATGAAACAGAAGAGCTCATGCC
The DNA here is from genome assembly GCF_901542415.1 of Streptococcus mitis. Taxonomy (NCBI): domain Bacteria; kingdom Bacillati; phylum Bacillota; class Bacilli; order Lactobacillales; family Streptococcaceae; genus Streptococcus; species Streptococcus mitis. The sequence goes on from NZ_CABEHV010000004.1 coordinate 148,613, forward strand.
ATTGCCGATTTCACTCAGTCATAAGTTGGTTCGTCGTTTGGCAGAACTTCGCAAGTCTGGTGAAATCAGCTATCTTCGTCCTGATGCTAAATCACAAGTTACAGTTGAGTATGATGAAAATGACCGTCCAGTACGTGTGGACACAGTCGTGATTTCAACTCAGCACGATCCAGAAGTCAGCAACGAACAAATTCACAATGATGTCATTAACAAGGTTATCAAAGAGGTTATTCCAGCCTCTTACTTGGATGAGCAAACAAAATTCTTCATCAATCCTACTGGTCGTTTTGTAATCGGTGGACCTCAAGGGGACTCAGGTTTGACTGGTCGTAAGATTATCGTAGATACTTATGGTGGCTACTCTCGTCACGGTGGTGGTGCTTTCTCTGGTAAAGATGCGACTAAGGTAGACCGTTCTGCGTCATATGCGGCTCGCTATATTGCCAAGAATATCGTTGCAGCAGGTCTTGCTAAGAAAGCAGAAGTGCAATTGGCCTATGCTATCGGTGTTGCTCAACCCGTCTCTGTTCGTATCGATACCTTTGGTACAGGAATAGTAGCTGAAAGCAAGCTTGAAAAAGCAGCCCGTCGAATCTTTGACCTTCGCCCTGCAGGAATTATCCAAATGCTGGACCTCAAGCGTCCAATTTACCGTCAAACAGCGGCTTATGGACACATGGGACGTACAGATATTGACCTTCCATGGGAACGTTTGGACAAGGTAGATGCTTTGAAAGAAGCAGTAAAATAAGATTTTAAGAGGGAGTTCCCCTCTTTTTAATATACTATTTCCTCTAAAATAATTGAAATTATAGCCTGAATTTGATATGATATCTCTATGGATAAAAGTAGAGCAAAACGTGTTGAGCACGATAAAAAGAGAATCGGTTTAATAGCCCTGGTAGCTATCTTTTCGGTAAGTATTTGCGTCCTTGGTTCAATGATTGGATACAAAGTATATACAAAGCAAAGTTTTGAACAAAGAATTGAATCTCTCAAAAAAGAGAAAGATGATCAATTAAGTGAGGGAAATCAGAAAGATCATTTTCGTAAGGGACAAGCAGAAGTAATTGCCTATTATCCTCTCCAAGGGGAGCAAGTGATTTCATCTGTAAAAGAAATCATGACACAGGATATTAAGGAAAATCTGGAAGACAAGGAAAATCTGGTTTTTTATTATACGGAGAAACAGGATTCGACTTTAAAAGGGATTGTCAACCGAAGTGTGATGAAACAAGTCTATGATTTAACTTCGTCAAAAGTTGAAGAGACTGAAAAAACTAGTCTGGCAAAAGTACATTTGACAGAAGATGGTAAACCTTTTACACTTAATCAATTATTTTCAGATGCTAGTAAAGCCAAAGAGCAGTTGTTAAAAGAAATCACCTCTTTCTTACAGGATAAGAAATTGGAGCAAGAAAAGATTGATCAAGTTGTTAAAGGCTTCTCTGACCAAGACTTGTCTGCATGGAACTTTGATTATAAGGATAGCCAAATGATTTTTTATCCGAGTCAGGCAGTGGAAAATTTAGATGAGATTGCCTTGCCAGTATCTAGTTTCTTTGAAGTTATTCAGTCCTCTTATTTATTAGATAAGGATGCAGAGCTATATAAGGCTTATTATGAAAAGAAAAATCGTAAAGTAGTGGCCTTGACTTTTGATGATGGACCAAATCCTACGACGACAAATCAAGCATTAGATACTCTTTCCAAGTATGGTATCAAGGCAACTTTCTTTGTTTTAGGTAAGAATGTTTCTGGTAATGAAGAGATTTTGAAACGCATGAAATCGGATGGACATATCATTGGAAACCATAGTTGGAGTCATCCAGTGCTTTCAAAACTTTCCCTTGATGAAGCTAAAAAACAAATTACTGATACTGAGGATGCGCTAACTAAAGTGTTGGGTTCTAGTTCCAAACTCATGCGTCCGCCTTATGGAGCCATTACAGACGACATTCGCAATAGCTTAGATTTGAGCTTTATTATGTGGGATGTAGATAGTCTGGACTGGAAGAGTAAAAATGAAGCATCTATTTTGACAGAAATTCAGCGTGAAGTCAAGAATGGTTCTATTATTCTCATGCATGATATCCATGCTGAAACAGTGAATGCTTTACCAAAGGTCATTGACTATTTGAAAGGTCAGGGTTATGACTTTGTGACAATTCCAGATTTGTTAGACTCTCGTCTTAAAGCTCATCAGCTCTATTACGACCGCAATCAATAATACACAAAATCTAAAGAGAAAAGTTTTCCTTGAAAATTTGGCTCTTTGGATTTTCTTCTCATAGAAAGGAAAAATAATGAAATCTTATACTTTAAACAATGGTGTTACAATTCCAGTACTGGGATTTGGAACCTGGAAAGCTGAAAATGGAGAGATTGCCTATCAAGCTGTACTAGAGGCTTTAAAGGCAGGCTATCGCCATATCGATACGGCAGCTATTTATAAAAATGAAGAAAGCGTTGGTCGTGCCATTCAAGATAGTGGCGTTCCGCGTGAGGAAATTTTTGTAACCAGTAAATTGTGGAATACAAATCATAGCTATGAGCAATCTCGTCAGGCTTTTGAAGAGTCTTTAGAGAAGCTGGGCTTGGAATATTTGGATTTGTATTTGATTCATTGGCCAAATCCAAAACCGCTCAGAGAAAATGACCAATGGAAAATCCGAAATGCAGAAGTTTGGAGAGCGATGGAAGACCTCTATCAAGAAGGCAAAATCCGTGCTATTGGAGTTAGTAATTTCCTTCCCCATCATTTGGATGCCTTGCTTGAAACAGCAAAAATTCTTCCAGCGGTCAATCAAATCCGCTTGGCGCCAGGTGTGTATCAAGAGGAAGTCGTAGATTACTGTCGAGAAAAAGGAATTTTATTGGAAGCTTGGGGACCTTTTGGTCAGGGAGAACTGTTTGATAGCAAGCAAGTGCAAGAAATAGCGCTAAATCACGGAAAATCGGTTGCTCAAATAGCCTTGGCCTGGAGCTTGGCAGAAGGATTTTTACCGCTTCCGAAATCTGTCACAGCATCTCGTATTCAGGCTAATCTTGATTGCTTTGGAATTGAATTGAGTCATGAGGAACGTGAAACCTTAAAAACAATTGCTGTTCAGTCTGGTGCTCCACGAGTTGATGATATGGATTTCTAGAAAATCATAAAAAGAATTGTACATTGTTCCAATTTTTGATATAATAGTCAGCAGGAAAGAAAGTCTTATGGCGTTCTTCAAGCGAGCTTGGGATAGTGGGAGCCAAGTAGGGCAAAATAAAGAACTGGCGCTTTCTGTAGTATTTTCAAAAACAATGAAGTAATAAATTAGGGTGGAACCGCGTTTCTGACGCCCCTAGTCGCAAGGCTTGGGTGTTGAAATTCGGTTCTTTTTGAATTCGTCTAATGCCTAAGTAGAAAGGAGCATAATGCTTAAAGGATCTTGTTTATGTAAAGCAGTGACCTACACTCTAGATGAGGAATTATCGGAATTAGTTTTTTGTCATTGCTCATTTTGTCGGAAAGCAACTGCGTCTGCCTATACAGTTAATGCTAAAGTTAGCAGTGAAAAGCTAGTATTGCATGGAAAAGAAAAGCTTGTTTCCTATAGTTCTTCTCCAGGAAAACAGCGTTATTACTGCCAGAACTGTCATAGTCAAATTTTCACTGTTCAAGAAAATATACCAGAAGTCTGTGCTTTGAAATTAGGTACAATAGATGAATGCGATCAGAATTTACAAACTGTTCCTAAACGTCATATTTTTCAGGACCCAGCCTTTTCTTGGTTGCTTGATAAATAAACCTAAGAAGATAATATAATTTAAAGGAGTAAACAATGTCTAAAAAATTAACATTTCAAGAAATTATTTTGACTTTGCAACAATTTTGGAATGACCAAGGTTGTATGCTTATGCAGGCTTATGATAATGAAAAAGGTGCGGGGACAATGAGTCCTTACACTTTCCTTCGTGCTATCGGACCTGAGCCATGGAATGCAGCGTATGCAGAGCCATCACGTCGTCCTGCTGACGGTCGTTACGGAGAAAATCCTAACCGTCTTTACCAACACCACCAATTCCAAGTGGTTATGAAGCCTTCTCCATCAAACATCCAAGAACTTTACCTTGAGTCTTTGGAAAAATTGGGAATCAATCCTTTGGAACACGATATTCGTTTTGTTGAGGATAACTGGGAAAACCCATCAACTGGTTCAGCTGGTCTTGGTTGGGAAGTTTGGCTTGATGGAATGGAAATCACTCAATTTACTTATTTCCAACAAGTTGGTGGATTGGCAACTGGCCCTGTGACTGCGGAAGTGACCTATGGTTTGGAACGCTTAGCTTCTTACATTCAAGAAGTAGATTCTGTCTATGATATTGAGTGGGCTGATGGTGTAAAATACGGAGAAATCTTTATCCAGCCTGAGTACGAGCATTCAAAATATTCATTTGAAATTTCGGACCAAGAAATGTTGCTTGAAAACTTTGATAAGTTTGAAAAAGAAGCTGGTCGCGCTTTGGAAGAAGGCTTGGTTCACCCCGCCTATGACTATGTTCTCAAATGTTCACACACCTTTAACCTGCTTGACGCGCGTGGTGCCGTATCTGTAACAGAGCGCGCAGGCTATATCGCTCGTATCCGTAACTTGGCCCGTGTCGTAGCTAAAACCTTTGTCGCAGAACGCAAACGCCTAGGCTACCCGCTTTTGGATGAAGCAACACGAGCTAAACTCCTAGCAGAAGACGCAGAATAAAGAAAGTGACAAATTACGAAAATGGGCGAACAGTGTGAGCCCTGAACCAGTTGCCGCAGTGATGAAGGTATCCTTAGTGAAGCTAAGGATACTAGGCAAAATTGGAGACTTTTGGCTCCAATTTTAGCAATGAAACAATGAAGTTGGTTGCTTGCGTGCCAATCACATAAGGCAAACTGGAAAATAAAAAGATATTTTTCGGAGAAAAAACATGACAAAAAACTTATTAGTAGAACTCGGTCTTGAAGAATTACCAGCCTATGTTGTCACACCAAGTGAAAAACAACTAGGCGAAAAAATGGCAGCCTTCCTCAAGGAAAACCGCCTGTCTTTTGAAGCTGTTCAAACCTTCTCAACACCACGTCGTTTAGCTGTTCGTGTAACTGGTCTTGCAGACAAACAGTCTGATTTGACAGAAGATTTTAAGGGGCCAGCAAAGAAAATTGCCTTGGATAGTGATGGAAATTTCACCAAAGCAGCTCAAGGATTTGTCCGAGGAAAAGGCTTGACTGTTGAAGATATCGAATTTCGTGAAATTAAGGGTGAAGAATATGTCTATGTTACCAAGGAAGAAATTGGTCAAGCAGTTGAAGCCATTGTTCCTGGTGTTGTAGATGTCTTGAAGTCCTTGACTTTCCCTGTCAGCATGCACTGGGCTAACAACACCTTTGAATATATCCGCCCTGTTCACACTTTAACTGTTCTTTTAGATGAAGAAGAGTTTGATTTGGATTTCCTTGATATCAAGGGAGATCGTGTCAGCCGTGGTCATCGTTTCTTGGGACAAGAAACTAAGATTCAGTCAGCATTGAGCTACGAAGAAGACCTTCGTAAGCAGTTTGTAATCGCGGATCCTCGTGAACGTGAGCAAATGATTGTTGACCAAATCAAAGCAATCGAAACTGAGCATGGTGTACGTATCGAAATTGATGCTGATTTGCTTAATGAAGTCTTGAACTTGGTTGAATACCCAACTGCCTTTATGGGAAGTTTTGATGCCAAATACCTTGAAGTTCCAGAAGAAGTTTTGGTGACTTCAATGAAAGAACACCAACGTTACTTTGTTGTTCGTGATCAAGACGGTAAACTATTGCCAAACTTCATTTCTGTTCGTAACGGAAACGCAGAGTATTTGGAAAATGTCATTAAAGGAAATGAAAAAGTCTTAGTAGCTCGCTTAGAAGACGGTGAATTCTTCTGGCGTGAAGACCAAAAATTGGTGATTTCAGATCTTGTTGAAAAATTAAACAATGTCACCTTCCATGAGAAGATTGGTTCCCTTCGTGAACACATGATTCGTACGGGGCAGATTGCTATTCTCTTGGCAGAAAAAGCTGGTTTGTCAGCGGATGAAACGATTGACTTAGCTCGTGCAGCAGCCATTTACAAGTTTGACTTGTTGACAGGTATGGTTGGCGAATTTGACGAGCTCCAAGGAATTATGGGTGAGAAATATGCCCTTCTTGCTGGTGAAACTCCAGCGGTGGCAGCTGCTATTCGTGAACACTACATGCCTACTTCAGCTGAAGGAGAACTTCCAGAGAGCAAGGTTGGAGCCATTCTAGCCATTGCAGACAAATTGGATACGATTTTGAGTTTCTTCTCAGTAGGCTTGATTCCATCAGGTTCTAATGACCCTTATGCCCTTCGTCGTGCGACCCAAGGTGTTGTTCGTATCTTGGATGCCTTTGGTTGGCACATTGCTATGGACGAGCTGATAGATAGCCTTTATGCATTGAAATTTGATAGCTTGACTTATGAAAATAAGGCAGAGGTTATGGATTTTATCAAGGCTCGTGTTGATAAGATGATGGGTTCTACTCCAAAAGATATCAAGGAAGCCGTTCTTGCAGGATCAAACTTTGTTGTGGCGGATATGTTGGAAGCAGCAAGTGCTCTCGTAGAAGCAAGCAAGGAAGAAGACTTCAAACCATCTGTTGAATCACTTTCTCGTGCCTTTAACTTGGCTGAAAAGGTAGAAGGAGTTGCAACAGTTGATTCAGCACTTTTTGAAAATGACCAAGAAAAAGCTTTGGCGGAAGCAGTAGAAACACTCGTTTTATCAGGTTCTGCAAGTCAGCAATTGAAACAACTCTTTGCGCTTAGCCCAGTCATTGATGCATTCTTTGAGAATACCATGGTTATGGCTGAAAATGAAGCAGTCCGTCAAAATCGTTTGGCAATCTTGTCTCATTTAACTCAAAAAGCAGCTAAACTTGCACGTTTTAACCAAATCAATACCAAATAAAATCTGTTAAACGGATTAAATCTTATCATAAAGGAGAGAAACATGGATCCTAAAAAAATTGATCGTATCAACGAGCTTGCTAAAAAGAAAAAAGCAGAAGGCTTGACACCAGAAGAAAAAGTGGAACAAGCTAAACTACGTGAGGAGTACATCGAAGGTTATCGTCGCTCTGTTCGTCACCACATTGAGGGAATCAAAATTGTGGACGAAGAAGGAAACGATGTTACACCAGAAAAACTACGCCAAGTTCAACGTGAAAAAGGATTACATGGTCGTAGTCTCGATGATCCAAACTCATAATAAGCATTCTCTCTTTTAACAAAGATAGATGAAATAATAAGTAAAAGACTAGCAGACAAAAACTGCTAGTCTTTTTTTTGATAAAAAAGGAACCAAGATGGTTCCTAAAATGATTAGTTACTTGCTCCAGATGTAGCGTCAGCGCCACCACCGTGACCACCGGCATCACCTGAATCAGAAGCTCCAGATGTAGCATCTGCATCGCCGTGACCATGTCCGCCAGCAGGAGCTGCAGCATTTCCACCGACTAAACGTTGACCAGTTGTATTGAGGTACCAATCAAGCCATGGTTGGAAATTAAAGATAATCTCATTAATTCCAGCATATGAACCATCTGGGTAGTACATTGCTTGGTAATTATGGGTATTAATAACACCTTCAGGTGTTCCTGGCACAATTGTACGGACATATTCTTGATCCCCGTTACGCAATACGCCGACAACCCATTCAACGTTTTTCATTCTAGAATCTGGCAATGTACCGTGTACTGTTCCTAATCTATTTCCTGATTGAGCACGTACACGTTTACCAAACATTGTATCTGGGTCTTGGTGTGCGTTATTAAAGTACAAAAATTGATTGTTATCATCTGCAAATGTCAATTCAAATGGCATTGCTTTCAAGAACATGTCAATTTGGTTAACTGTCAAGATACCGTGGTCTAATTTAACGTAAGTATCTCCAGAAACAGCTCCAACAAGTTCAGCAGCTTTTTCTACCCATTCAGGATCATCTGGATCAACACCTTGGATGGTAGTTGCAATTGAATTTGTACAATATAAATCTTCTGGCTCAATTGGTTTTGGTTTTTTCAATTTTGAAACGACTCCCACGTATTTTACAAAGTTGTCTAAACATGTTTCAAGGAAATTAACAGTTCCTTCATTTGTGATATTTCCATTAACATCAAAAGCTTCTTTAGCTTTACCAAGAAGGAATTCATTTCCTGGAAGTGTGTAGGCATTGACACCTGGAGCGTCAAGAATCTTACGAAGGTGAACTTGGGCACGTGAAGTACCTTGGTCATAGTAAGAAGCACCCACAATCATGACTGGTTTGTTTTCAAATGGATGAACTTCATATGAAAGCCATTCAAGAACAGATTTTAGGGAAGCTGAGATTGTGTGGTTGTGCTCAGGCGTAGCAATGATAACACCATCAGCACGAGTAATTCTGTTATACAAAAGACGTAATTGGAAACTTTCATCCCATTTTTCGTCCTGGTTAAACATTGGAACTTCGTCAATTTCAAGGACTTCTAATTCAAATTTGAGTTTGAAGTGACGACGGATGAATTCCAAGAGTTTACGGTTATATGATTGATCGTAGTTTGATCCTACAAGTCCAACAAATTTCATTCTTTTTGGTCTCCTATCTTACAAATTTTCCCAGTCAAAGTCTTCTGCATCTTTGCGAAGTAATTCTTGTGCATTGCGCAATTTTTCTGTGATTTTTACAAAGATACGGTAGTCGTCAAAAGTAGCATCCAGTTTTTTGATCACATCAAGATCTACTAGGTCTCCACTTGGGTTGAAAGCTTGAAGAGAATGTGAAAGCAAGAATTCATCTGGAAGGACACTTGCTTTAATTTCTGGGGCATTCAAGATTTGGCGAAGTTGTAATTGGGCACGTGATGAACCAAGCGTACCGTAAGAAGCACCTGTAATCATGATTGGTTTGTTCAAAAGTGGGTAAATACCGTATGACAACCAAGCTAGAGCGCTCATCAAAACTGCAGGAATAGAGTGGTCATACTCAGGAGTGCCGATAATAACGCCATCTGCCTCTTCAATTTTAGCAGCAATTTCTAAAATTTCAACAGGTACTTGCTTGTCAGCTGGTTTGTTGAAGACAGGGATATCCTTGATTTCAACAAGTTCAATTTCAGCTTTTTCAGCAAAGTGTTTTTGCATGTATTGAAGCAATTGACGGTTTGTAGAACGTTTTGAATTTGTTCCAACAATAGCAATAAGTTTTAACATGAGATTTCCTTTCTCTTTTTACATAATACGATTTTAAAACTCCATTGAAACATCTATTTCTATAGAGTAGGAATTCCTGAAGAACAGCTTAGGTGACCTTCCTTATCGATGAGGATAGCTTCGATGCCCTCCAAACTTTCGACTTGCCAGAGGATAGAAGCAGGTCTTTCTCCAAATAAACGAGTTGTCCATATTTCACCATCAACTGATTTATCAGAGATGATTGTGAGACTTGCTAGTTTCGTTTCAACAGGATATCCTGTTTGACTGTCAAAAATATGATGGTAATCTTTTCCATCGACTGTCAGGTGACGTTCATAAATGCCTGAAGTCACGACAGATTTATTGACAACAGGGATGGTCATTAAGTGATTTCCCCTCGGATTGGCTGGGTCTTTAATCCCGATTTGCCAAGGCTGATTTCCTCTTGCCTGATTTTTTCCAATAGTCAGGATATTCCCTCCCAGATTGATCAAGGCAGATGTCACTCCCTCTTCTCTCAGAAATTGGGCAACCTTATCCGCACTATAACCCTTGGCTAAACAACCAAGATCGATTTTCATTCCTTTTTGTTTTAAAAACACAGTGGAAGTGGAAGAATCTAACTCGATAGAATGAGGATTGATTAAAGGAAGTACTGATTCAATTTCTTGAGGCTGGGCAACTTTGGCATCTGAAAAACCGATACGCCAGGTTTGAATCAAGGGACCAATGCTGATGTTGAGATGACTAGAGGGCGCTAGGCTATGCTCTAATCCAAGTGAAATCAATTCAAACAAATCAGGATGAACTTTGACTGGAGCTATTCCAGCTTGATAATTGATTTCCATCAACTCCGATTCTTGACTATTGGCATTGAAGCGGTATTCAAGCTCTTTGAGCAAATCAAAGGATTTTTGGAGCAAGCTATCGGCTCGCTCATCTACTAATGAAATAGTGATAGTAGTCCCCATTAGCCGTTCGGAATGTGAACTAAGAGGCAAGCTACCAACTCCTTTCTCTTATGAAAAGAAGGTTGAAACATTGTAAATTTATATTAAATTTAACCCCTTACATTTTCTTTCCATGATACTAGCATACCATAAAGTCAGCGTTTTCACAAATAAAATTTGTAAACTTGTCAAGAAATATGCTCAGAAAATAAAGAGTAATTGTAAGAAAGGCTGATAAAATACAGATTATTTACATTTTTTTACAAAAAAATCGGGAAAATTAGCTAAACTCTTGTAAACGCTAACAGTAAATGTTATACTAGAAAGGTAAATTTAAAATTGAAGGTAGGAATTTTTCTATGAGTAAAATCGTTGTAGTTGGTGCTAACCACGCTGGTACAGCATGTATTAATACTATGTTGGATAATTTTGGAAATGAGAACGAAATTGTTGTATTCGACCAAAACTCTAACATCTCTTTCCTAGGATGTGGAATGGCCCTTTGGATCGGTGAACAAATTGACGGTGCTGAAGGCTTGTTCTATTCTGATAAAGAAAAATTGGAAGCTAAAGGTGCTAAGGTATACATGAATTCACCAGTTCTTTCAATCGACTATGATAACAAAGTAGTTACAGCAGAAGTTGAAGGGAAAGAGCACAAAGAATCATACGATAAATTGATTTTCGCTACAGGTTCTACACCAATCTTGCCACCAATCGAAGGTGTTGAAATTGTTAAAGGAAACCGTGAATTTAAAGCAACTCTTGAAAATGTACAATTCGTTAAATTGTACCAAAATGCTGAAGAAGTGATTCATAAATTGGCTGACAAGAGCCAACACCTTGACCGTATCGCCGTTGTTGGTGGTGGATACATCGGTGTTGAACTTGCTGAAGCTTTTGAGCGTCTTGGAAAAGAAGTTGTCCTTGTTGACATCGTAGATACTGTCTTGAACGGATACTACGACAAAGACTTCACTCAAATGATGGCGAAGAACTTGGAAGACCACAACATCCGCTTGGCGCTTGGTCAAACTGTTAAAGCAATTGAGGGTGACGGTAAAGTTGAACGCTTGATTACTGATAAAGAAACTTTCGATGTGGATATGGTTATCCTTGCAGTTGGTTTCCGTCCAAACACAGCCCTTGCTGATGGAAAAATTGAACTCTTCCGTAACGGTGCCTTCCTTGTAGACAAGAAACAAGAAACATCTATCCCAGGCGTTTACGCAGTAGGTGACTGTGCGACTGTTTATGACAACGCTCGTAAAGACACTAGCTACATCGCTCTTGCTTCAAATGCTGTTCGTACTGGTATCGTTGGTGCATACAACGCTTGTGGACATGAATTGGAAGGAATTGGTGTTCAAGGTTCAAATGGTATCTCAATCTACGGTCTTCACATGGTTTCAACTGGTTTGACTCTTGAAAAAGCTAAAGCTGCTGGTTACAACGCAACTGAAACAGGCTTTAACGATCTTCAAAAACCAGAATTTATGAAGCATGACAACCATGAAGTTGCCATCAAGATTGTCTTTGACAAAGATAGCCGTGAAATTCTTGGTGCACAAATGGTTTCACACGATTCTGCAATCAGCATGGGAATCCACATGTTCTCACTTGCTATCCAAGAGCATGTAACAATTGATAAATTGGCATTGACAGACCTATTCTTCTTGCCACACTTTAACAAACCATATAACTACATCACAATGGCTGCACTTACAGCTGAAAAATAAAATTTGATGAACTATCTGTCCTTAAGTTAAGGTCAGATAGTTTTTTAATCAATGTGTACCCATACAATTACATTATTTTTATCTTGTGATTCCTTCTAATCTAACTTAAAATGAAATGGTAGCTACCAATACAAATGATGAGGATAAAGAAATGACTGAAAATCGTTATGAACTAAATAAAAACTTGGCGCAGATGCTCAAGGGTGGGGTTATCATGGACGTTCAGAACCCTGAACAAGCCCGTATTGCAGAGGCTGCTGGTGCGGCAGCTGTGATGGCCTTGGAACGAATTCCGGCTGATATCCGTGCGGCTGGTGGGGTTTCCCGTATGAGTGATCCAAAGATGATTAAGGAAATCCAAGAAGCGGTTAGCATTCCAGTAATGGCCAAGGTCAGAATCGGGCACTTTGTTGAAGCTCAGATTTTAGAGGCTATTGAAATTGACTATATCGATGAGAGTGAAGTTTTATCTCCAGCTGACGACCGTTTCCATGTGGATAAGAAAGAATTCCAAGTTCCTTTTGTCTGTGGAGCTAAGGATTTGGGCGAAGCCTTGCGTCGTATCGCTGAAGGTGCTTCTATGATTCGTACCAAAGGAGAACCGGGTACGGGGGATATCGTCCAAGCTGTTCGTCATATGCGTATGATGAATCAGGAAATTCGCCGCATTCAAAACCTACGTGAGGACGAACTTTATGTTGCTGCTAAGGACTTACAAGTCCCTGTAGAATTGGTTCAATACGTCCATGAGCATGGAAAATTGCCAGTTGTAAACTTTGCTGCTGGAGGTGTTGCAACACCAGCAGATGCCGCGCTGATGATGCAATTAGGGGCAGAAGGTGTATTTGTCGGTTCAGGTATTTTCAAGTCAGGAGATCCTGTTAAACGAGCGAGTGCCATTGTCAAAGCGGTAACCAATTTCCGAAATCCTCAGATCCTAGCTCAAATCTCTGAAGATCTAGGAGAAGCCATGGTGGGTATTAATGAAAATGAAATCCAAATTCTCATGGCTGAGCGAGGGAAATAGATGAAAATTGGAATATTGGCCTTGCAAGGTGCCTTTGCAGAACATGCAAAAGTGCTAGATCAATTAGGTGTCGAGAGTGTTGAAATCAGAAATCTAGATGATTTTCAGAAACATCAGAGTGATTTGTCGGGATTGATATTACCTGGTGGAGAATCTACAACCATGGGCAAGCTCTTACGTGAGCAGGACATGCTGATTCCCATTCGAGAAGCCATTCTATCTGGCTTACCAGTGTTTGGGACCTGTGCAGGTTTAATTTTGCTGGCTAAGGAAATTACTTCTCAGGAAGAGAGTCATCTAGGAACTATGGATATGGTAGTCGAGCGCAATGCCTATGGGCGCCAACTAGGAAGTTTCTATACGGAAGCAGAATGTAAGGGAGTTGGCAAGATTCCGATGACCTTTATTCGCGGGCCGATTATCAGTAGTGTTGGAGAAGATGTAGAAATTCTAGCAACAGTTGACAATCAAATCGTTGCAGCCCAAGAAAAAAATATGTTGGTAACTTCTTTTCATCCAGAGTTGACGGATGATGTGCGCTTGCATCAGTATTTTATCAATATGTGCAAACAAAAAAGTTGAGACTGAATTTCTCAACTTTTTTACATGTAATAAACAATTGCGATGTATTGGAGGGCAGATGCAGCTAGGATAAAGAGGTGCCAAATCATGTGGAAATAAGGTTTTTTCTTGGCGTAAAATCCAGCCCCAACTGTATAACAGAGTCCGCCAGTTACCATGAGACTCCAGAAAATGGGCGTTGTTTGACTGATAATGGCAGGAATGATAGCTAAAACCAACCAGCCCATAATCAGGTAAAGAGCAAGGCTAAATTTCTCATTGACTTTTTTAGCAAAGATTTTATAGAGAATACCAAAGATGGTCGTTCCCCATTGGATGGCAATAATCAGATAGCCAAACCGGTTATTCATTAAGGTCAAGACGACGGGCGTGTATGAGCCTGCAATAGCAACATAAATCATAGAATGGTCAATGATTCGCAAGACATATTTGTGGGTCGAACCATAGGCCATAGAGTGATAAATGGTGGATGATAGAAACATGAGAAAGAGACTAATAACGAAAATGGAAACGCCGATAGATGATAAAAAACCGTGTGCTTCATAACTATAGGTGGATGAAATAGGGAGTAAGATGAGCATGATAACGGCCCCCACAGCATGGGTCACGCTATTAGCAATTTCCTCTCCAAAACTGAGTTGTTTGCTGAGTTTAAGACTAGTGTTCATTGGATTACCTCCTCTTGAGTATGATGGATTAAGTCTAGAGTTTGATGATAGAGTTTAACAGTTTGGCAGCTGGTTTGGATGATGGGGTTAGCTGGGTCCATTCCTTGGTTCATGTAGTTTACAAAAGCATCGTAGAGTTGGTCTGAACTTGCTTGACTTTGTAGAGTATTAAGTGTCTGTGCTATTTCTTGAATAGAGAATACTGACTTGAGGGTTGTGATAGCAATCAGACGGGCAATCTGTTGGCGTTGGTATTTTTTCTTGTCAGGCTTTGTCAGGTAACCATGTTTCACATAATTATTGACCATAGATGCTGTTAGGCCCTTGTCTTTATCAGGAGAGATAGGGGCGCAGACCTGATTGACATAGAGTAAAACCTGGTCCAGATAGAGGTCAATGTTTGGAATTTCTGCCCATTTTGGGTAGGAAAAGGTAGTTTTCATTTTCAACTCCTTTTTATCTAGTTTTAATAACTAGATTATAAAATAACAAAAACAGAAAGTCAAGTTTTAACTGCTTGTAGAAAGACTTAAATTATGCTATGATGGGAGAAACTAGTCAGAAATGAGGAGAAAAGATGGAAATTCGTTTAGCTTTTCCAAATGAAGTAGATGCCATCATGCAGGTGATGGAGGATGCTAAAAAATGTTTAGCAGATGCTGGTAGTGACCAGTGGCAAAATGGTTATCCAAATGCTGATATTATTATTGAGGATATTATCTCAGGTCAAGCTTACGTAGCCTTGGAAGAGGGAGAACTACTAGCTTATGCATCTGTGACCAAGAGTCCAGAGGCAGCCTATGAAGCCATTTATGAAGGCAACTGGCAAGCTGGGGAGTCAGAGTACCTAGTCTTTCACCGTATTGCTGTGGCAGCAGATGTCCAGGGACAGGGAGTTGCTCAAACCTTTTTAGAGGGCTTGATTGAAGGTTTTGACTATCTAGATTTTCGCTCAGATACGCATGTTGCAAACAAGGTCATGCAGCATATCTTTGAAAAACTAGGTTTTAAACAGGTTGGTAAGGTTCCAGTTGATGGCGAACGCTTGGCCTATCAAAAATTGAAGAAATAATGCAAAAGATGTACGTAAAAATCCTCTACTTTTCGCCAATAGGAACCTTGTCTTTGGTTGCCGACGAGCAATATCTGTATGGAATTTGGGTTCAGGAGCAGAAGCATTTTGAGAGGGGACTAGGAGATGAGCCGATAGAAGCAGTTGTTAGTCATCCCATTTTAGATCCAGTTATTGCTTGCTTAGATGCTTACTTTAAAGGCAAGCCTCAGGATTTATCCGACTTGCCTTTGGCTCCAATCGGAACTGATTTTGAAAAGCGAGTTTGGTACTATTTACAGAGAATTCCTTATGGCCAGACAGTGACCTATGGACAAATAGCCCAAGACCTGCAAGTGGCTTCTGCTCAAGCAATTGGTGGAGCAGTGGGGCGCAATCCTTGGTCTATCCTAGTACCTTGTCATCGTGTGCTAGGAGCAGGCAAGCGTCTGACAGGGTATGCTGCAGGAGTGGAAAAGAAAGCTTGGCTCTTGGAGCATGAAGGTGCAGATTTTAAAGATATAAAATAGAGAGTGAAAGACATGTTAGAATTTATCGAATACCCAAAATGTTCAACTTGTAAAAAAGCAAAACAAGAATTAAACCAACTCGGTGTGGACTACAAAGCTGTTCACATCGTAGAAGAAACACCCAGCCAAGAAGTCATTTTAAATTGGCTAGAGACCTCAGGGTTCGAGCTAAAGCAATTTTTCAACACCAGTGGAATCAAATACCGTGAATTAGGATTGAAAGATAAGGTAGGAAGTTTATCGAACCAAGAAGCGGCTGAGTTGCTAGCAAGTGACGGTATGTTGTTAAAACGGCCCATTTTAGTAGAAAATGGAACTGTTAAGCAAATCGGTTATCGAAAACCTTATGAAGAATTGGGATTGAAATAGTTTTTATCTATCTCTTTGATAGATAAAATATATAACCTCCCTGTTTCAAAGTATGATAAACTAGTAGGTAGACAAAGTCTGTATCTGACCGTAGCAAATAATTTCATTGACGGCAGAAGTATGGTAGAATGAATCATTATCAGGAGAGGATGTTTTTATGAATGTTACAATGATTTTAGCATCAGATTGGTACCAAAACTTGATGCAATTGATTCCGGATGGCAAACTTTTTAGTCTGCGTTCGGTCTTTGATGGAATTCCGAGAATTGTCCAACAACTTCCAATAACGATTATGTTGACCATTGGTGGTGCTCTTTTTGGCTTGGTTTTGGCACTTCTTTTTGCCATTGTGAAAATCAATCGTGTCAAGATTTTATATCCCTTGCAGGCCTTCTTTGTTAGCTTCCTAAAAGGGACACCGATTTTGGTGCAACTCATGTTGACCTACTACGGAATCCCTTTGGCCTTGAAAGCCCTCAATCAGCAATGGGGAACTGGTCTCAATATCAATGCTATTCCAGCGGCTGTTTTTGCGATTGTCGCCTTTGCATTTAATGAGGCAGCTTATGCGAGTGAAACCATTCGTGCAGCCATTCTCTCAGTCAATCCTGGTGAGATTGAGGCGGCACGAAGTCTGGGTATGACCCGAGCGCAAGTTTATCGTCGCGTAATTATTCCAAATGCAGCAGTTGTGGCAACTCCAACTTTAATCAATTCCCTAATCGGTTTGACCAAGGGAACTTCCCTAGCATTTAGTGCGGGTGTTGTGGAAGTCTTTGCCCAAGCTCAGATTCTAGGTGGAGCTGATTATCGTTACTTTGAGCGATTCATCTCCGTTGCCCTTGTTTATTGGGTAGTCAATATCGGAATTGAAAGCCTAGGTCGTTTTATCGAGAGAAAAATGGCTATTTCTGCACCTGATACAGTGCAAACAGATGCGAAAGGAGACCTTCGTTAATGATTAAGATTTCGAATTTAAGCAAATCCTTTTCAGGACAGACTGTCTTGGATCATCTGGACTTGGATATTCAAAAAGGGGAAGTTGTAGCCTTGATTGGTTCTTCAGGAGCTGGAAAATCAACTTTTCTTCGCAGTCTCAATTATCTTGAAACACCTGACAGTGGCTCTATTCAGATTGATGATTTCTCAGTTGATTTTTCTAAAATCACTCAAGAAGAAATCCTTGCCCTTCGTCGTAAGTTGTCTATGGTTTTTCAGCAGTTTAATTTGTTTGAACGCCGCACAGCACTTGATAATGTGAAAGAAGGCTTGGTTGTGGTCAAGAAATTATCTGACCAAGAAGCGACTAAGATTGCCAAGGAAGAGTTGGCTAAAGTTGGGCTTTCTGACCGTGAAAAACATTACCCTCGCCATTTATCAGGTGGACAAAAGCAACGGGTTGCCTTGGCGCGTGCGCTTGCTATGAAACCAGATGTCTTACTCTTAGATGAACCAACTTCAGCTCTTGACCCAGAATTGGTTGGTGAAGTAGAAAAATCTATTGCAGATGCTGCTAAGTCAGGACAGACTATGATTTTGGTCAGTCACGATATGTCCTTTGTAGCCCAAGTGGCTGATAAGATTCTCTTCCTAGATAAGGGGAAAATCATTGAGTCTGGAACTCCGGATGAGATTATCCACCATCCTAAAGAAGAGCGGACAAAAGAATTCTTCGCTAGTTACAAACGGACTTATATTTGATATAATAGATAAAGAAAAACTCAGTTAGCTGGACTAGCTGAGTTTACTCTTTAAAAAAGATAGAAATGAGAGAAACATGCTACTGCAACTATTTTCTTTATATTTCGAGAGTTTGATCTTGACTACCATCCTCGTCCTGATTTTTTTAGGGATTTGGATTGGACTGAGAGCCATGTCGGGAGTTGATAAGACAGCCAAGGCTCGCCAAGCCCATCTCTATGATATGATTATGATTGGAGTCTTGGTTGTTCCAGTATTATCCTTTGCGGTTATGAGTTTAATTCTTGTTTTCAAAGCATAATCCTTGCGTGATTGACAAGAAAGAGTTAGAATAAAGATAGTTACAACAAGAAAGAAGGAAACTATATGTACGATACTATTATTATCGGTGCTGGACCTGCAGGGATGACTGCAGCCTTGTATGCTGCTCGAAGCAATCTGAAAGTAGCCTTGATTGAAGGTGGTCTGCCAGGTGGTCAGATGAATAATACATCTGATATTGAAAATTACCCAGGATACGCTAATATTAGTGGGCCAGAATTGGCAGAAAAAATGTTTGAACCGCTTGAAAATCTTGGTGTTGAGCACATTTATGGTTATGTTGAAAATGTCGAAGACCATGGTGATTTTAAGAAAGTGATGACTGATGACCAAACTTATGAAACACGTACAGTTATCGTAGCAACTGGTTCTAAACACCGTCCTTTGGGAGTACCTGGAGAAGAAGAACTGAACAGTCGTGGTGTTTCTTATTGTGCCGTTTGTGATGGTGCTTTCTTCCGTGACCAAGATTTATTGGTAGTTGGTGGTGGAGATTCAGCTGTTGAAGAAGCCCTCTTCTTGACTCGTTTTGCCAAGACTGTTACCATTGTTCACCGTCGTGACCAACTTCGTGCCCAAAAAGTTTTACAAGACCGCGCCTTTGCGAATGAGAAAATCAGCTTTATCTGGGATTCTGTAGTGAAGGAAATCAAGGGTGAAAACCGAGTAGAATCTGTCGTATTTGAAAATGTGAAAACAGGTCAAGTGACAGAGCAGGCCTTCGGTGGTGTCTTTATCTATGTTGGTTTGGACCCTCTTAGCGATTTTGTTAAAGGATTGAATATCCAAGATCAGGCAGGATGGATTGTGACAGATAATCACATGAAAACTGCAGTTGACGGTATCTTTGCAGTTGGAGATGTTCGCTTGAAAGACCTTCGACAAGTAACAACAGCAGTTGGAGATGGAGCTATCGCTGGTCAAGAAGCTTACAAGTTTATCACCGAACATAGTTAATCATAAAAAAAGTTTCCAATCAGATGACTGGAAACTTTTTTATAGTCTATTTCGGAAAACTTCGTACATGAGGATGGCTGCAGCAACACTGGCATTAAGACTTTGAACATGTCCATTCATCGGAATGGTAATCATTTCATCGACTTGTTTTTTAATGTTGCTAGAGATGCCTTTTCCTTCATTTCCGATGATGAGGGCGATTTTCCCTTTTGTATTCCACTTGTGGCAAGGAGTACCGTTCATATCCGTTCCAAAGGTCCAGAAACCTTCATCCTTGAGTTTATCTAGAGTTTGGCTCAGATTAGTCACACGGGCAATTGGAACGTGTTCAATAGCACCTGTGGCCGTTTTGGCAACGACAGGAGTAACTCCGACAGCACGGTGCTTGGGAATGATGACACCTGAAACGTTGGTCGCATCAGCTGTTCTCAAGATGGAACCTAGATTATGAGGGTCAGTTAACCCATCCAGAATCAATAGAAGTGGATTTTCTTCTTGGCGTGTTTTGGCAAGGATTTGGTCCAGTTCGCTATAGGCAAATTCGGATACTCGTAGAACGAAACCTTGGTGGACAGCACCTTCAGTCATCTCAGAGAGGGATTTTTTTGAAGTCCAAGAAATGGATACTTTTTTTTCTGTAGCCAGTTCCTTGACTTTCTCAACATTCTTACCTCGGAGATCTTCTTGGAGGTAAAGTTTGTTCCCTGTGTTTGCAAGGAGGGCTTCGGTAACGGCGTGGACGCCATAGACAATATCATTTGTTTTCATGCCTCTATTATAACACAAAACCCCGTCTTGCAACGGGATTTTATTTATTCAAGAATCAGTAGACCATCTTTAACTTCAAATGGGTCTTTTTCATTGATACGATCGTAAAACATGATTCCGTTGATGTGGTCAATTTCATGCTGAACAACGATGGAGTTGTAGCCTTTGAGCTTGATACGGTGTTTTTCGCCGTCCTTGTCAAAGTAGTCAACAGTAACGCGAGCATGGCGAACAACATAGCCAGGCACATTGCGGTCAACAGAGAGGCAACCTTCTCCTTCGCCAAGAGCAGCGTCTTGAACAGAGTGAGAGACGATTTTTGGATTGTACATAATGGCTTGTAAGTCGTAGGCTTCCTGCGGAGTTTCACCTTCTTCAACAATGTTTGGTACCAAAACAGCGATAATACGTTTTGAGATATCTAATTGAGGAGCAGCAAGTCCAACACCACCTCGGAGCCCCATCTTTTCAGCCATGACAGGATCTTGGGAATGTTTGAGGAATTGCATCATCTTTTCACCGAGAATGATTTCCTGGTCAGACAAGGGGAAAGTGACTTCCTCAGCAACCGCGCGTAGAGTTGGATTTCCCTCGCGGATAATATCTTTCATATCAATTAAGTGAGCAGCTTTTGTAATACGTTCTATTGCAGACATTTTCTCTCCTTTCATTACCTCTACATGATATCACAAAATGACAAGGATTGAAAGTATTACAGCCTTTAGGATTTATAGAAAATAGATAGGAAGTTCAATTCAATTGTGAAAGAAATACTTATCTGTGATATAATAAAAAGAAAAGGCTTGCATTAGAAAGTAGGGAGAATGAAGATGCAAAGAAGACAAGATAGACATAAACGTGGACCAGTTTTTCATTTTGTGAGAGGCTTTGTAAACTTTTTTAGGAGTTATCGCAAGTGGAGCAATAAGGGATTTGTGGCGATACTCTTGCTAGCAGTTGCTTTATCAATGGGCTTGGTCTTGTTGTTTGAAAGCTTCCAAGGAATCCCCTTAACCAGTCAAAAAAAGGATGCCATTTCTCAAGAAGCAAATAAGACCAATCAAAATACTAAAGATCAGGAAGAGGAAAAAACTGCTAGAATTATGGCCAATGGGGACCTCCTTTATCATATTCCTATTTATCGTTCGGCTTTAAAAGAAGATGGGACCTATGATTTTCATGAGAATTTTGATTATGTGAAACCATGGCTCAAACAAGCAGACCTAATTATAGGTGATTTTGAAGGTACTGTGAACAAGGACCACTATTTGGCAGGTTATCCTCTATTTAATGCACCTGGTGAAGTTATGGATGCCATCAAGGATGCCGGTTATCAAGTGCTAGACTTGGCGCATAACCATATCCTAGATTCACAAATAGAAGGTGTGGTTTCAACAGCAGATGCTATTGAGAAGGCAGGAATGACACCTATTGGAGTGTATACGCATGAGTCACGTGATCAAGCTCCACTGGTTATCAAGGAAGTGAACGGCATCAAGGTTGCACTTTTAGCCTATTCTTATGGTTTTAATGGAATTGAGCAAAGTATTTCTCAAGAAGACTATAACCGCTATCTTTCAGACCTAAATGAAGACAAGATGAAGGCTGAAATTGAACGAGCAGAGAAGGAAGCAGATATCACCATTATCATGCCTCAGATGGGTGTGGAGTATCGCTTGGAACCAACTGAAGAACAAAAGGCTCTTTATCACAAGATGATCGATTGGGGAGCGGATATTATCTTTGGAGGGCACCCTCACGTAGTTGAACCATCTGAAACGGTTGAAAAAGATGGGGACAAGAAACTCATTATCTATTCAATGGGGAACTTCATTTCCAATCAACGAATTGAAACCATGCAAGATGAAGAGAATGCTAAGTGGACAGAGCGCGGCGTGCTCATGGATGTGACTATTAAGAAAAAAGCCGGTAAGACGACAATCGAAACTGCAAAAGCGCATCCTTCTTGGGTAAACCGTACACCAAAAGGAACCTATTCTCCAGAAGGTTATCCACTCTTCCTTTACCAAACCTATATCTTAGAAGATTTTATCGAGGGTGGTAGTCATCGTGACCAGTTAGATGAAGCGACTAAGGAACGAATTGATACAGCCTATAAAGAAATGAACGAACATGTGGGATTGAAGTGGGATTAGCTTGAATCCAGAGGGAAGTAAATGACGATTAAGGTAATTGCAACAGATATGGACGGGACCTTGCTGGATGCTAGAGGCCAGCTTGATCTCCCACGCTTGGAAAAGATTTTAGATCAGTTGGATCAAAGGGGTATTCGTTTTGTCATTGCGACTGGGAATGAAATTCACCGTATGAGACAACTGCTGGAGCACTTGGTCGATCGAGTGGTTTTGGTTGTTGCCAATGGAGCTCGTATTTTTGAAAACAATGAACTGCTTCAGGCTCAGACTTGGGATGATGCCATTGTCGATAAGGCTTTGACTCATTTCCAGGGTCGAGCGTGTCAGGACCAGTTTGTTGTGACGGCTATGAAGGGTGGTTTCGTCAAAGAAGGTACGATTTTTACAGATCTTGAAAGTTTTATGACTCCAGAAATGATTGAAAAATTCTACCAACGGATGCAATTTGTGGACGAATTAACCTCTGACCTCTTTGGTGGTGTGCTCAAGATGAGTATGGTTGTTGGTGAGGAACGTATGAGTTCGGTCTTGGAAGAAATCAATGACCTCTTTGATGGCCGTGTTCGTGCTGTATCCAGTGGCTATGGTTGCATTGATATCCTTCAAGCTGGAATTCATAAAGCATGGGGCTTGGAAGAATTACTCAAGCGCTGGGACTTGACCTCCCAACAAATCATGGCTTTTGGTGACAGTGAAAATGATGTTGAAATGCTTGAAATGGCTGGAATTGCCTATGCGATGGAAAATGCTGATGATAAGGCCAAAGCTGTGGCGACGGCTCTAGCGCCAGTCAACAGCCAAGGCGGAGTTTATCAAGTCTTGGAAAACTGGTTAGAAAAAGGAGAATGAAGTGGCAGTACAGTTATTAGAAAATTGGTTACTAAAGGAACAAGAAAAAATTCAAACCAAGTATCGTCACTTAAATCAGGTTTCTGTTGTAGAGCCAGATATTCTTTTTATTGGGGATTCCATTGTCGAATATTATCCTCTGCAGGAACTATTTGGGACTTCAAAGACGATTGTCAATCGAGGTATTCGAGGTTATCAGACAGGGCTGTTACTAGAGAATCTAGATGCGCATCTGTACGGTGGAGCAGTAGATAAAATTGTCCTTTTGATTGGGACAAATGATATCGGAAAAGATGTTCCAGTGAATGAGGCTCTCAATAATCTCGAAGCTATCATACAATCCATTGCCCGCGATTATCCATTGACTGAGATTAAATTGCTTTCTATTTTGCCAGTCAATGAGGGAGAGGAGTACAAGCAGACAGTCTATATCCGCACGAATGAAAAAATTCAGAAATGGAATCAAGCCTATCAAGAGCTTGCTTCTGCCTATATGCAGGTAGAATTTGTGCCAGTTTTTGATAGTTTGATAGACCAAGAAGGTCAACTCAAAAAAGATTATACAACTGATGGGTTGCACCTTAGTGTTCCCGGTTATCATGTTTTGACCAAAGCTTTGAAAGACTATCTTTTGTAGTTAGTTGATTTCCTTTTTGCGTTTTTGATTTAGATAAGGTATAATGGTTTTATTGTCTTTTGGGGTCGTTACGGATTCGACAGGCATTATGAGGCATATTTTGCGACTCGTGTGGCGACGTAAACGCTCAGTTAAATATAACTGCAAAAAATAACACTTCTTACGCTCTAGCTGCCTAAAAACCAGCAGGCGTGACCCGATTCGGATTGCTCGTGTCTGATGATGGGTCTTATTATTAGCGAGATACGATCAAGCTTTGTCTAGCAGTTTGGTAAGAGATTTATAGACTCGCAGTTCCTAGGCTTGAGTTATGTGTCGAGGGATTGTTAAAACAATACATAACCTATGGTTGTAGACAAATATGTTAGCAGGTGTTTGGACGTGGGTTCGACTCCCACCGGCTCCATTATTCCTTTGCATTCTTTTGCAAAACTTGGTAAAACGTTGTTAAATCAACGTTTTTTATTTTTGTCTTTGGTATTCCTTGGTATTCTTTTGCGAAAAAGGCAGACCCTAAAACAGACCCTCTTTTTGAAGAAGGTCTGTCGTGTTTAAAAATTAATATAATTGGCAAAGCGTTCTCCGATGTCGTCCTTTGCTTGCTTAGTTATGTGAGTATAAACGTTCATGGTCGTCTTCAAGTCGGAATGTCCTAACCGATGTTGGACTTGCTTCAAAGTCATACCAGCGTCAAAACAAAGGCTGGCATGTGTATGTCTGAATCCATGGATTTTAATTGGACGTAGGTCGCTACCTTCCACAATTTTGATAAGCCACTTTCTAGGAAGAGTGCTTGGAATTGGCTTTTTAAATTCATTTTCAAAAATGTATTTGGTGTTTGGATTTTGATTTTTCCATTTTTTCAAAATACTTTTTGTTTTCTTGTCCAGACTGATTAGCCGATTACTGCTTACCGTTTTGGTATTGCCTATCTCTTCGCCTGCAAAACCTCTTGTAATGGCCTTATTTATGTCAAGAGTATTATCTGTCCAGTCATTCCACTCAAGGGCTAAAATCTCCCCTTTTCGTGCCCCTGTGAAGGCCAGAAGACGGAATAGAGTTATCTTCTCTAGATCCTTTGTTTTGGAGACAAGTTTTAAAAATTTTTTCAGTTCGTCTTTGCTATAGAAGTCGCTCTTGTTATCTGATTTCTTTCTTGTTGATGTAATCACGCTGTCTACTGGATTGGTATCAATGTAACCATGTCTGATTGCATACTTAAAAACATTATTCATCAACCCCTTTAACTTACGGCCATAGACCAGTTTCTTCGACCACTCGTTAGCTTGTTCCTGCATTTGAAGTGGTGTTATCGTAGCTATCTTTCTATTGCCGAAAGCTGGATAGATGTGATTCTTGAAATTCCTAGATGTCTTGATGTATGTACTTTCTTGCACTGTCTCAGAATAATCTTTGAGCCATTTTTTTGCGATTTCCTCAACCGTGATTTCTTTCCTGCTTTGTTCTCCGCTTTCTATATCTTCCTGAAGTTGAAGTAGTGCTGCTCTTGCTTTAGCTTTAGTCGCAAATCCTCTTCGTTTAATATACTTGCCTTTTCCGTTTTCTTTTCCGACGTAAATTCTAAAACCAAAAGCCGTCTCGCCGTTTTTCTTTTTATAAGACTTTATTTCCATTGATTTTCACCTCATTTCTTGATAAAATGGGTACAAGAAAACGACCTTTTGAATGGTTGTTTCCTTATAGACGATATCCTCACACTCAAAATTTGGCGATGGCGAGTGTGGGGATTTTTTTATTTTGAATTATTCCAATCCGATGCCGACTTTAGCAGTCAATAAATAAGCACCATTTTCTTGTTTGCTAAATGTCAAAGTAATACTTCGGAGTTTTGTCCCTGCTGAAGAATATGAAATTGTTCTGCTTTCATGATCATTAACAGTAGTAGTGTTTATGCTATTTGGTTCTCCATGAACGCTAACAATATCATCGTAGTTAGTTCCACCAGCTCCATAATTCGTGATGTCACCCATCTGAAGAGCATCAAACTGTTCTTTTGTCCAGTTAAATTTAGCATCCTCTTCTTTTTGTGATGATTCGATAGAAGAACTTACTGAGCTAACAGTTTCTTCAACGTTTTTAGCAGCGTCGTTCAAAGCACGGGCATACATCAATTGCGTAGCGATAACAATAACCATTGACACAACTGCTAAGACTGTACCAATGATAGCCAACATTTTTGGTCTTTTTCTGTTAATGGCTAGACCTATCAAGCCCAATATAAGCGCTAAGATAGCAATAACAAAAGATAGATTGTTAATAATAGGCATCCAAGACCCAAATAGAGCAATCGCTCCAAAAATAATAGCCAAAATACCTAAAACTTTGCGTTCTTCATTCATAATGAAACCTCTCTCAGCTTTTAATGTGGATCAGTTATTGCACATTTTTTATTTCCGTTTTACGCAACTATTTCCAAAATAGGAATAGTTGTTAAATAAAAAATTAAAAGCCCAACTCATAAGAGCAGGGCTAGAGATGTCCTCTTGGGACAGTATCATCTATTTTGTCGTCAAGCGACTTTATGATTTAATTCTAACCCTAATTTTAAAAAAAGTCAATTTTTTATTTAATATAAATCTAGTCCAAGAACTTCTTTTATCTTGTCTAGTAGTTTTTTATGATCGTTTGCATCTAGCTTGTAAGCTGGTCTATAAACTTTATCATATAACTCTTTTCCCGCTGAATCTAGCATTACTTGTCCATCACTATCAGTCTTTTTCTTTGTTTTATAGACGATTTTCCGTTTGTCTATTTCTTGGATTTTTCGGACATAAGCATAAGCTTTTGGCTTGGAAGGAGTGTTTTGATATTTACTATTTTCAATCGTGATACCACCACGATATTTCTTTCCTGATTTTTTACCAGTTAAAGGTGCTACTAGAAGTGTCCCATCAGCTTTGTCAGGAATTGTTAAGATTATAGCGTAGTGTTTTCCGTAAAATTCATTCCCACCTTTTTGTGGGAAGTTGATTAGATAAACTTCGCCTTGTTGAAATTTCATATAATGCTCCAGATAATAAAATAAGGTGTACCTCTTAGAAGTACACCAGACCGTTTTGTCCTTGACGAACAAGGCTTTATAAGTAAATATCGTATCCTTGACGAACAAGGCTTTTGACATTATTAGTGTACTTCTTTTTTTAATTTTTGTCAAGTAGTTGTTTCCAAAATGGAAACAGTTGGTTTTTACTATTGATTTTATCTACACCATAAAATTAAATCGATTCCAACGATATGTAATGTTCAAAGAGAGTGTGGTTTTTATTTTTGGGCTAGGATGGCGATAATTGAAACAACAATCCCGATAATTGAAAGAAGAGATCCGATGGTTAATGCGATTAACCATTTTTTGTTTTCTTCTTTCTCTTTTTGTTGCTCCAGTTTGAAATCAGAGAACATTTTTTCCATTCGAAGTCCCATGTTTTCAAATCCGTCACGCATTTCAGTTCTGACTTGGTCGAATTTTAAATCAACTTTTTCAAAACCATGTTTGACATCAGAATTGATTTTATCAAGTTTTAAATCAATTTCTGTTTTAGTATACATTTCACGTTCCATACTTTGTTCCTCCTGAATCTTTGCTTTCATTATATCACCATTAGCATAATTTTGGGAACGCAATTCTGTGACTTTGTCTGTAGTTTTTGTTTTAAACTCGCTTGTACCACTCATGCCTGTTACCTCTTGTAAAGATAGATATATTGATGAAATTCATCGAGAACCTTTTGATATTCCGCGTCAACAAGTTTGAGAGTAATTCTATAATCACCTTGTTTTTTAGGGGTCAATCCAAAGATAAAACTTCCTGTAGTTATACCGTAATTATTTTTGGAGAAGATAAATTCTTCTTCATGGATGTATACGTTTGAAACGTGTATGAGTTGATCATGGAGTTGTCCATCTCCTTGAAAGAAAACATGGATTTGGTATTTGTAATTAGCTTTAATATTGAACAAATCAATGTCTACTCCAAGCGAAAAAGAAGCAGGAAATTCATCCAAAGAAGAAGCAGTTGTCAAAAGTTTTTCATTTTCTAAGTGTACAAAACGAATGTTCGATATTTTTTCATTAAAGGAAATTGAAGAAAATTCTTCATTTAATTCAACCATTGTTATTCTCCGTCTATTTTTCTCTATACAAATCTACGACTTCTCCAATGATTCGGAAGTCTGTTTCTGGTGTGATTGGCATATCTTTGTAATCAGGGTTCAAGCTATGTAGATAGGCTTGTTCTGTATCAATAACCAGTTGCTTGATATATGCCTCTCCGTTGTAGTTAAACACTCCGATAACACCATCATTCAAATCAACACTTGTCTGGATAAACACTAGGTCGCCATCATGATAATCAGGCTCCATGGAGTCACCTTTAATCGGAATAACAAAGTCGGCATCGACATCCACTGGCAAGTCAATCCGCTCCACTCGTACATCGTTCAAATACTGTCCAGTACCAGCAGAAGCAGCGTGGTCGTAGTAGTCGTAACCATAGAGTTGAACAATTTTCTCTGATACTTCGTTTATCTTCGCTTCTTCTGTATTCATTTGTGCTTCAAGTAGTTCTTCAGAAGTTCGTAATACAGTTTTTTTATTATCAGTATTTAGCTGCCTAGCCGTGTTTGTAATTGCTTCTAAAAGTGAGTCTGATGGTTGTGTGGTAGTAGCCTTATTTTCAATAAGGTCTGATTTATTTATATTGAAATAGTTTGCCAAAAGTTCAATCTTCCCAATCCGAGGATAAGTTATTCCTTTTAGCCAATCTCGGACGGTAGTATATTTCAAATTAAGGTCAGCGCATAGTGTATTCCTGTCTACCCCTTTTTTCTCCATATAAAAACTTAGATTGTTGGCAAAAATTTCTTTATTTCCGACTTTCATTTCCACCCCTCCTTACATAGTATATTTTACGGCAAAAACGCAAAAAAGTAAAGAATAAAATAAAAAATTGCGAAAAAAACGCAAAAAATACTTGACATTGCGGTTTAACCGCAGTATGATATAATCAAGCTTAAGGAAAAGGAGGTAAGGCAAATGATGGAACAAAAAGAAAAATACCACGATAGACGTGGTAGACCTGATGGGTTGACGGTTGAAAAAGTTATCCACCTTTCAATTTTGAGAGGAGAAGGAACTGAAGCGGATAGTATTCGAGTTGTCGAGCAGTATTACAATATGGACGGCATTCTAATATTTGAATTAGATCCTTGTTCTCCACATTATCAAGAATTTTTAGGTTTGCGTTGATCTTGTTTATCTTTGTCCAAATCTAAAATATCTTGTAGTAATTGCTCGTTGTCATGACGCTCGATATACCATTTTTGCATAAGTAATTCTATAAACTTCAGCAGCTTGTGAGCCTCATTCGGTTCGATATCCACTATAAGATTTATATCTTTTTCTGGATGGGCGCCAATATTCCCAAGTTTTCGTAGAGCATCGAGTACATTTTTAGTGCTAGGGTCAACAGACTCTTTTAAAGCGTCTATCTCATCTACTAACCTTGCTTTAGAAATTCCCCAAAAATCTCTAATCATTCCTTGTAGGCAACGTCTAGAGAGGGTAGCAGAAGCTTTGGGGCTTAGATTTAAGATAGCGTGAGCTTCTTCATAATCACTTCTGATAGCCTGAGGGATGTAGTCTGGATAGACTTTTGCAAGTGAAATAGGGTTGAAGTGCATAATACGATTTGGAAATTGACTACCAACGCCCACGATATCAATCGAAACTTTATGACAGTTTGGACACTTCATTGATTGTATTTTTATTTTATCACTCATATTTTCATCACTTATAAAATGTGAACGACGAATCAAAAAGTGGTGTTCGTCCTCTCGGAATGTATCGTAGTGGTTTGGGACAGAATAACCGCAAAATAAGCAGAATAGTTTACTAGAATCCATAAGATTTCTCCAATCATTTTATTTTGATTATACCACATTTGAAAGGGGGTGAGGAAATGAGACCAAGACGATATCCGTATAGTTTCAAACCGAATCTGATGAACATTTTAGATAGTCGCTTCTATACACGGCTAATTGTTGAAACA
Source organism: Streptococcus mitis (assembly GCF_901542415.1). Lineage (NCBI taxonomy): Bacteria > Bacillati > Bacillota > Bacilli > Lactobacillales > Streptococcaceae > Streptococcus > Streptococcus mitis. Next base: position 178,239 of record NZ_CABEHV010000004.1, read on the forward strand.
GAGGATGGAGCAAAAAAAATAGCAGAAGTCACACTAGATGATGTAACTCCTGCTGCAGGATATGTTGTAAGACTAAGACCAAATTATGACTAGCCTTTAGGAGGGGAAGATGACTGAAGAAGAAACAATCGAATTATTGAAATTCTTAATGACAGACTACGGACGAGGGTATCTATCTGGTTTAGCTAGCGGACTTTCAATACTTTTGAAAATTTTAAAAAAAGCAGAGTAAGTTCTCCACTTTCATCGAATTATTTTGATAGCTTATCTACAACTTTTTGAAGTTCTGCGATTCCGTTAACTGCTTTAGTAATATTTTTGATATCAACTTCGCCTGTAAAAAATTTTGAAGCGATGTCTACTTGTTGGCTTTGTTTCAAGGCATCTAGTTTCAATTCATGTTCTTTTTCAAGTCTCTGTAACTCATTTTCAGATTGTGTTTTTAATTCTTTTATTTTGGCATTTGTTTGATGTTTGTTAGTGAGATAAACAAGAAATGCAGGGACGCAGGAAGTTAAAAAAGTTATTGCAATTTGATTGAAATCCATAATTTTCTCCTTTCTGTTGGAATTTTGACTAAAACGTGAGAGATCTTAGTCAATAATGATTATAGCATAATCTAAATTAAATAACAATATGTAGTGTTTTTATATGTTTAAAACACAATATATTGGGAAAGGAACAATGTGTGTGGAAGAAGTTTAAGCATTTGTTGATTGAAAAAGGGATGACACAGAAGGCATTAGCTGAAAAAGCTGGTATAAGTCCAAATACAATCAGAAATATCAAAACCGAGCGTATTTCTTTTAAGAATATGTGTAAAATCGCTGATGCACTGGAAGTCAGCTTAGACGAATTAAGATAAGGAGGTAGGAACGTGCCGAAAATGACATTAAAAACACTAAGAACACTCAAAAACTGGAGACAAAGTGATGCGGCAGCAGCTGTGAATGTATCAGTTGATACGTGGGGGCATTGGGAACGTGGGATAACAGAACCTAGTGTTTCGAAAGCATATCAAATCGCTAGTGTTTTCGATGTATCAGTAGATGATATTATTTTTTTACCTGATATTGCGGTTTAACCGTAATAAAAGAGTAGAAAGGAGAAAGAATGATTGAAAATAAGCGAAGTCAAAAACAATGCTTTTTATCAGATGCCACAATGGCTTTATGAACCACCTTACAATGTGCTAAGTGATAAAGCTAAGCAGATATATATGTTTCTCTTCGATAGGCGCACTTTATCAATTCAAAACAAATGGTTTGATGAAAAAGGAGATGTGTTCGTTTACTTTACAAATGAGCAACTTATGGAGAAGCTTAATTGCAGTAACAAACCTATTATTCAAGCAAAGAAAGAATTGCATGATATCGGACTACTGAGAGAGGTTCGGCAAGGTGTGAACAAACCTAATCGTCTATATATTTCTGGAAGTGTAGAAAGTACACGTCAAGAAGTGTCAAAAGTACACAAAGGAAGTGTAGAAAGTACACGTCAAGAAGTGTCAAAAGTACACATAATCAAGACTGATAATATCAATACTAATTTATCAAGACTTACTGAACCAGAGGGTGCTGGTGGTAACTATATAGATAGTATAGAAGACGCACCCGCAGAAAATGACTTGGGAATTGTCTATAACTGGATTTATTCAGAGTTTGGAAGATACCCAACACCATTTGAGATTGAGGATTTGAAATATTTCTTGCAAGACCATAGTAAAGAGGTTATCAAGTTAGCAATCAAGGAATGCGTGGGAAATGGTAAGCCGTACTTCAAGTATCTCAGTAGCATTTTGAGAGATTGGAAGCAGAAGGGTCTAGTGACTGTTGAGTTGGTGGAGAATAGGCAGAAACCGAAGAAACAACCTGCTTATTCTGGTAGCGCTAGGGCAGTGCGTCAGGAATATCATGGCGAGTTGCCATTCTAGGAGGGGATAAGATGCAGAAATTAGGATTTGAACCGCTCCACTATGTGAATGAGAAAGAGATTTGCCAAAAGCATTCCTGCTTCATGTGGACGTTTAAACAACCAGTTCGGGCTACCAATCGGAAAGAACCGTATCAGCCTACGTTTTGCCCTGAGTGCAAGCGTGAAGATATGGAACGAGAGCAACTGCAAATGGTCGGAAAGGCTTATATCTCGTCTATCTTGAGTAACACGTTTGAAGTGTTAGCTAGAAATAGCTTAATGCCAAGCGATATGAAAGATGCTAGTTTCAGTACGTTCACTGTATCTAATGAGACAGACGAACACGCTAAGAACTTCGCTCTGAGAGTAGCAAGGCATTACTTCAAAGATGGACGAGGGAATGCAGTGATAGTTGGACAAGCTGGCAGAGGTAAGACACATTTAGCTATTGCGATTGCTAAGAAGTTGAATATAGATTTCAAGGCTAATAACAATCCCAAGAGTGTGCTATTTATGAATGTACCTGCTATGTTCCAAAAAATCCAGAGTGGATTTAATAAAAAGGACGCTCGGACAACTGACGAATGGCTTGACCTACTAAAAAAAGTCGACTACTTGATACTAGACGACTTTGGAAAAGGCGATCAGTCACAATGGAAGCAGGACTTTCTCTATAACTTGCTTGATTCAAGGGATAAGACGATTGTTACAACTAATTTGATTGGTAAGGACATGGTTCAGATATTTGATGCAAGTCTGGTTAGTCGAGTAGCCAAAGGTGCGAAAGAAATGACTTTCAAATATCCTGATAGTGCAGAAGACAGGAGGACATTACCATTTTGATGAAACAACAAACAAGACAAGAGCAGATAGACGATTTTGAAGAAAAGCATTACGGATTATCTAGCTTGCTGAAGGAGCGGTTGCTGATTACAAGTGACTACCAGTTCACAAGAAAGATGAATGAACTACGAACCTTTGCCAAAAATGGCGGGATTTATACGATTTAGGAGAGCAATATGGAGAGATACGAAATCCCTAAAGTTGAAATACCTTGCGAAGAATTTACAGATCACACAGATAGTTTTTTTCAATATCCAAGACATGAATACCATTTTGCTAACGGATATGGCGCTAGTGTGGTTCACAACAAGTATTCTTATGGGCTTGAATTAGCAGTCGTCAAACACAACAAGAAAACAGGTTCGTGGGACTTAGATTACAAGTCAGGAATAACCGATGATGTGATTGGTTACATCGAAGGCAGAGAGAAATTAGAAGAAATTCTTATTAAGATTTCAGATTTATAAACAAAAAAGCACCTGACTGCAATCAGGCACTTATCAAAAAAAACTTTACAAGAGGATTATAACATGAATATGAACTTAAATACAAATGAAATTTTAACAACTACTGATTATGATATGTTTCGCAAAATTAGTAATAGAAAAATAACTGAAAATCCTAAATTAGAAGAGGAGCTACTTTCTGAAGGTCAGCGTCAACCGATTTTGGTAAATCAAAAAATGGAAGTCATCGACGGGCAACATCGTCTTTATTACTTGAGAAAACATAGAAAATCAGTGCGCTACATAATTGACCCAACCGCTAATTTTAAGACGGTAATTTCAATGAACACATCGGCTGTCAACTGGGCATTACAAGATTATGTGTATTCGTTCGCTTTGGAAGGAGATCCTGAGTTTATTAAATTATCTAAATTTTTAGAAGAGAATGAATTGCTTAGTGACAAGATGGTTATCGTAGCTGGTTCGGGGAGACGTGACGGTACAGCGTCACAAGTAATCAAGAGATTAAGAAATGGCGATTATGTGTTTTCAAATGAAAAACAGTTAAGAGAGTTTTGTAAGTTCTACGAACGTGTTTTAAACGAAACAAAACTTCCTAATAAACCATTTCTGCAATCTGTTTTATGGACTTTGTACACAACATCTGTTTTTGATGAAAATAGAATGTTGACACAATTGAAAAAGTCGGATTTGACGTCAGAAGACATTGAAGGATTTGCGAAGAAAAAATTATTATTGAATTTTTTTAGAAATCTACAACGGAAGATGGAGTGATGATCACCCTTCTTTAATTCAATACTTCATCAACAGAAAAGGGTCGTTGACTATTCCTAGCTTGCCTAAACAAGATGAAGACAATTAAGAAGGAGAGGAAATGCCAATGGCTTTGGAATTGTTTGGAGAAGATTTCAAAAATGAACTGCTTGAAGAACTTGTCCAGTTGAATGTGAAAGCTATGACTGAAGCTAAACTACGAGTGGCAAGAGGTACAAACTGGGCTTCCATCAAAGATGTTCAGGAAAAGACGGGCTGGGGTCGCAAGAAAATCGAAGATTTCAGAGACGCAGGGAAGTTCCGCTATCAGCAAAATGCTAAAGGCGGTAAGTATTTATATGACTTGAACGATGTACTTAGATTTCAGAGTCAGTTAGCAAAATAAAGGAGAGAGAAAAATGTTTGAACCGCCATTAATTAATCAGCTTTTAGGAACTGGCGCAGTGATTTTGGGATTTATCGGTGCTGGGATTTTAGCACGACAAATGGAACTGCACGAACTTGAGAAACAACGAAAGTTGGAAGAACGTGATACGAAGATTATACAAGCGTTTAACGAAGCGGTTGAAATCGGTCGTGAACTTGAACGTGAGGAGATTCGTCAAAACATCCGTAGAGAGTTTCAAGGATTTACGTTTGATAACGAACGCCCTGAAGGTTTGAAGCCAGAGCCGTTAGCTTTGCCAGAACCTAAGAAGACGATTATGAAAGTATTGCATTGAGGCTGAAAAATGTATATTTGGGAATGCGCCTGCATTGATTGTGGGTATGAATTTGAATGTATAGATAGCTACGCACCTATTGAGTGTAAAGTGTGTGGCAGTTGTGAGTTGAACAATGAATTTAAAGGGAGGGCATACGACTGAATGACAGTAAGCAGAGAAATGGATAACCAAGAAGCGAATGTGTTGAACTACATAGTAAATCACGGGACTTTTGAACAGCCTGTTAGTTCGCTAACTATCAAATGGAAATTTAATCTATCTAAGCGTAGGCTTGAAATGATTATTGAGAGTTTGCGAGTGAATTTTGGACATCCAATTGTGGCTAAAAAAACTCAACCAAGTGGATATTATATTCCACGGAATGAGGAAGAGCGCCAAGCAGGAACTGCACCTTATCGCAGGCAGATTTTAACAGAGCAGAAAAATCTTTCAGCAGTTATGGCAGTGGATTTAGAAGAATATTGGCGCAGTGCATAGAACCGAAACGTATTGAAATAGGAGAAAATAAAATGAATGTTTACGATTTAGATAAAACATTAGATTGGCTTGAAAGTATGGAATTAGACGAAGAGACTCTACGAGATACTATTGAGTCAGTTGTAGAGGAAGCGGACATCAAACGGTTGATGAATAACGTGGCATGGGCTAATAGCAATGATAAAGCTTTGAAGGATGCTGCAAAGACGCAGAAAGATAAGATGACTGACAAGATTAGATCAGCAGAAAAGCGAATTGAACGACGAAATGAAGTAGCTTTTAGAGTGTTAAGCAGATTAGAGGAACATAAGTTAAAGACAGAAGAATATAGTTTCTGGGTGCAAAAGAATCCTGTAAAAATTGAATATGATGAACAAGCAATTCCAGATGAATATTTCAAGATGGTTCGTGAACTGGATAAAGACGCTATCAAGAAGGCATTGAAGGATGGAATTGAAATCTCAGGAGTTTCTCAAACTCAAACAGAAGGGGTTAGAATCAGATAGGAGTTAGGATATGAAAAAATCAGAAACATTAACAGAGTTCAGTAAGGCTTTTGCGAAAACTCAACAAGAAATGAAACAACCTTTAAAAGATGCTAACAATCCATTTTTTAAAAGCAAGTATGTACCGCTTGAGAATGTGGTAGAAGCTATCACAGAGTCAGCAAGTAAGAATGGTCTATCATTCACTCAATTTCCGTCAAGCGACGAAGCTGGGAATGTAACGGTTGGGACACTAGTAATGCATAGTTCAGGCGAATGGATTGAATATGATCCAATCAAAATGAAGCCAGTCAAAAATGACCCTCAATCAATCGGGTCAGCCATCACTTATGCTAAACGCTACGCATTATCTGCTATTTTTGGGATAACAAGTGACCCAGACGATGATGGGAATGAGGCTACGCAAACAAAAAAGAAAGCACCAGCTAAGAAAAAAGATGAACCTGTTATCTCAGTTGAAAAAGCAAACTACTACCTGAAAGAAATTGCTGCTATTTCTACTGAAAAAGGCAAAGAGGATGGTTCTATCGTTAAATGGTTCTTGAACCACCTTGGAGTAGTTGATTATAAGATGATTAAGCAATCACAGATTGAAGATGCAGATATGTTACTTGGGAAATTGAAAGGAAACTAGAAAATGATAAATAATGTCGTATTAGTTGGTCGTTTGACCAAAGACGCAGAGCTACGTTACACACAATCAAATGTGGCAGTTGCTACGTTTACTCTTGCAGTTAATCGCACATTTAAAAGTGAAAATGGGGAGCGTGAAGCTGATTTTATCAATTGCGTTATGTGGCGTAAGCAAGCTGAAAATCTGGCTAATTGGGCTAAAAAAGGCGCTTTAATTGGAATCACTGGACGCATTCAGACTCGGACATATGATAACCAACAAGGACAACGTGTCTATGTGACAGAAGTGGTTGCTGAGAATTTCCAGCTTTTGGAATCTAGAAAAGATGGTAGTCAACAAACAGTTGATAACCACGACCAGCAAGCACCGAATTTTGCAAGAAATTCAAATCCGATGGATATTTCAGATGACGATTTGCCGTTTTGATATTTGATAGATTGGAAAAATATGACTGAATTAGTAAAAGTAGATGTGCAGTGTCCGTTTTGTGGGGAATGTTATCACAGAATGGTTAAGATTAAACCTTCATCAATTCGTTGTAGAGCGTGCAGTAAATTCCTGCATTTGAAATGGACGGGCAACACACCGACAAGTACGAATAAAGCAGGTTTTGGGCGGTTAGCGTATGATCCGTATAACAACAACGAGGAGATTATGGAACTGAATGAGGTGTTCGCAAAGGTATGAAAGAACGATTGATTTTGAAATTTGAGTTGAACAGGAAACAGATGATCAACTCAAACGACAGACCTCACTTTCATCAAAAGGCTAAAATCACTAAGTTCTTACGGCAATTAGCTGAATACGAGGGCAACAATGTACTGAGAGATTACTTTGGGTTGCCTTATAGCGAGGACAAGCCTTGCAAGGTTAAGGTTCGGATATATCCTCCGACAAATAGGAAGTATGACCCACCGAATTGGTCACCAACAAGCAAGGCTTTGTTTGACGGATTGACGGACGCAAAGATTTGGACAGATGATAATTACAACGTGATTGTATCAACTGAGTTTATGCACGGTGGTAAGTCTGGAAATAAGAATTACAGAATTGAATTAGAGATTTATGAATATCACGAGATATTGCAGAGGATAGTAGATGGGATTTGACAAACAGATTGTGATTGACGGACTGAAACGTACGGTCGAGCAAAACGAAGAGAAGATAATCGAGTATTCGAAGCCGTGCGATTCACGGAAAAGACGCATTAGAGCGCTAGAGCGCGATTTGTTGAAGAAAAAGAATAAAGAATTAAAAAAGAAAGTAAAGGAGTTAGAGGATGATGGAAGATTTAAAGCAAAAAATTAATGCAGTATACAACTGGACGGTAGAAGACGGGAAGCCCAAACCTCCCAAGCAAAATTTACCACAAGCGGTGAAAGACCGGGCGAACTATTTTTGGGAAATGGCAGAAGATGGTATGACATTTACGGGAGTGATGGAATGCATCTTCGCTGATGAAAAGCCTACAGACTATGCTTTGGGAGCTACTAAGGGTTGGTTGCCAAAATCTAAGGAGTTTGATGATTGGGTTGGCTATTCGCCAAGCATGGCTCAGGTAGTTATTGCAGTTTATTTGATTTATGGAGGAAGGGAAGATGAATAAGCAGGAATTGATTGAGGGAATCGAAGCCGTACCAGCACATAATACAAGAACAAGACCTTGGATTGACAAGAGAGTTGTCCTTGATTTAATCAGACTACTAGACGAGCCGCAGAAAGTCAAAATTCCGCAGTGTGTAGCGGATTGGATTGAGAAATGTAAAACATTTAAGCATTTTACTGTGAGTCTATCTTTTGCATTGCAACCCATCGTATGGGAAGAAAATAATCTCTCTGACAAATGCATTGACTGGTTAATGGATGCAAATAATCAAAACACCTTCGCTCGTGCATGGCTTGACGGCTACGAGGTCGAGGAAGAAAAGCGGTATTTGGTTCGTTTTAAAGGATTAGATAAAGACTTAGAATACCTAAATTTTAAGCACGGTCATGTTTGGGTATTTAGCGACAATATAGAGAATGAGGAATATCGCACATGCCACACCCGCAAAGAACTCGAAGAAGCAGATTTCGGCTGGGTATTCGATTGCCCAGGGGTTGAGATTGAGGAGGTTGAAGAATGACAGTAGAACAATTCCTTCAATCGTTATCCCACCTTATGTGGACTTCATATTGGTCAGTAATTTTTTATAAGTTCTTTAAAAATAATAAAAATAATAAAGATTGAGGAGATTGAGTGATGGGAGATATACGAATACTAGATGCGTGCTGTGGTTCTAGGATGTTCTGGTTTGATAAACACGAACCACATACGACATTCATGGATATTAGGCAAGAAACATTTGAGATACATGGCAAAAAGGTCAATGTCAATCCTGATATTATCGGTGATTTTCGTGACATGCCATTCGATGATGAAACATTTAATCTAGTAGTATTTGATCCGCCACATCTAAAATGGGCAGGTCAAAACTCAATTATGCGATCACAATATGGCCAGTTGGATAAAGTTACCTGGTCGGAAGATTTAGCCAAGGGTTTTGAAGAATGTATGAGGGTTCTAAAAGTTGGAGGTACTCTAGTTTTTAAATGGTCTGATTGTCAAATCAACGTTAAAGAAGTTCTTAAATCTGTACCTTTTAAACCATTGTTTGGGCAACAAAGAGGTACTACGCATTGGATGACGTTTATGAAATTTGAGGAGGTCACAGATTGAAACGATTCATAGCTATCTGGATTTTATTATCTGCTGGATTGAATATCTGGCAGATGGACAGGATTCGAGATTTGGAAGAAAAGAAGCCGATGATTATCTATAAGGCCGATAACGCAGGCGCTGAGATATTTGGTAAGGTGGTCGAGAAAGGACGGCACGGCAAGCTATACACAGTGACTATCAGAGATTACGGGGTGTTCGTAGTTACTAGAGAGCAATTTGAGAAAATCAGAGTAGGGGATGAGGTGATGTTGTGAAATTATTTCTTCACGAAGATTGTATGGACGTCATGAAAAGATATCCTGACAACTATTTTGATTTATCTATTGTCGATCCGCCATATTTTTCCGGGCCAGAAAAAAGAAAATACTATGGTCGAAAAGTCAGTCCAATAGGTGTAAGCAAGCTGTATAGCGAAATATCAGAGTGGCAAATTCCAAATAGAGATTATTTTGATGAGTTATTTAGAGTTTCAAAAAATCAAATCATTTGGGGAGTGAACTACTTCGACTATTCTTTTGGTTCTGGCCGTATCGTTTGGGACAAAGTTAATGGTCATTCAAGTTTTTCAGATTGTGAGATAGCATACTGCAGCTTACATGATAGTACACGACTGTTTCGCTATATGTGGAATGGTATGATGCAAGGCAAGTCAATATCTGAAGGTCATATACAACAAGGAAATAAGACCTTGAATGAGGTTAGAATCCATCCGACACAAAAACCGATAAATCTTTATCTTTGGTTACTTCAAACTTACGCAAAAGACGGAGACAAGATTCTTGATACTCATGTTGGTTCAGCAAGTAGTTTAATGGCTTGTCAAGAATTAGGTTTTGAGTATGTAGGTTGCGAGTTAGATAGAGACATCTTTAATCTTGCTAAACAGAGACTCAATGATTATGAAAAACAAATAAAATTATTTTAAAAAGGAATAGGAGGCTTTGGGATGATACTGAAATTTAGAGCGTGGCACAAGACGTGGGAAGAAATGGGTCGGATAACCTTTATTCGTTACAAAAAATCAGGAGAAATAGCTCATCTATCTTTCCGTGGAAATACATATAGTGGGTTAGTGAAGCTTGACGAAATCGAACTCATGCAATCAACAGATATGGTTGATAGGAATGGCAAGATTATCTTTGGAGGCGACATAGTCAGAATGGCCAAAGATGTTTATTCTGAACCGACTTATTACGAGGTTGTAAGACATCGTGGCGGAGCCTATCGTCTTGAATCTAAACAACACGGATGTGAATTGTGGTTACGACATACGGATTGCGAGGTCGCGGGGAATGTATATGAAAACCCTGAGCTTTTGGAGGATAAGGAATGAGACCAAAAAGATACCCTTTCAGTGGTGCTAAAAAAGAGAGTGAAGCTAAGAAGATATCGTTAATGCTTAAAAAAGTCGATGAATCTGCCTTGAAAGGAAGTGTTTGGGCGGAGCCTCTACATCTCTATGGAAAAACAAGAGTTCATGTAGAGATAGAGGGTTATGGAAAGAAAATCACGACTGAGTTTAAAACAGATGATATGGATTTTTCCAAAAAAGCTTCATTCTTTAAGAGGGCATTATTCAAAAGAGCTGAAATGATGTCTCAGTTTGATTTTAGAGAAACAACAACAGAAGAATGGAACCGAATAATCTTAGAACTTTTGGATGCTATCAAACTTTGGGATTGAGATATAAAAAAAGCCAGCACAGCTGACTCCTTTGTGATATTCCGATAAAAATATTATATCATAAAGGAGCGATGTTGTGAGGTTATTAAAAAAGGTTGACGTGCAATTCACCAAGAGAAATGTCTATGACGTTCTAGAGAGTTATCGATCGTATGTCCGAATGGCAGGCGCTGAGTATTTGCCTAAAATCACAACGACCTACTCATTTGAACCAAAGACATTCACTGGTAAGAACACAGCTGCTGAGAATATGGTTATCGACCATGTGGATGCAGAGGCAGAGGTTTTGGAGATTGAGAGAGCAGTCAACTGCATTATGGATCCATATGTTCGGCAGGTTATCGCAAAGAAGTACATGGATATGGAAATCCAATTATCAGACAAGGTTATCTATATGGACTTAGGCTATTCTGAAAGTGAGTTCTACCGCATGCTTAGCAGAGGTGCTTTGGAATTTGCGGAAGCCTATCGAAAAGGTAAGCTGATTGTCTTTCGTAAAATTTCGGGAGATATTTGCGAGTAAATTGCTAGGAAATGGCTTATTTTACATGGTAAAATAGTATTGTCAAGTGATAGGTCAATTGACGTCTCCTTTATACTTTATTATATTTTTCCGAGGCTTCGGTCTCGTTTTGGCGGTGACAGGCAAGTGGTTTCTCTCCTATGTTTCCCTTGGTTCGATTCCGGGCATCGCCGTTAAAGACTACAAAAAATAAAAAAGGAAAACTTTCAAAATGATTACTAATTAACACGCAAGGTAGTAGTCACTTTGCATTTTTAGGGCTTAGCCTAGATAATCTGTGGTAACTCAGGAAAAGGATGTTTTTAAATCTATCAAACATCCTGCCAGCAATGGTCAATCTAAGCAATTTAATCTTAACTATTTCAGTTTTGGAATAGGTAGGCGAAGTTAAAGCAGAGAGATTCCAACGGCAAGGTGCTGAGGAAATGCAAACGTGGCAGTTTGGCTGTGAAACGAGTCTATAAGAGGAAAGAGGTATTTGGTTCGAGGTGCAACAAGAGCTTAATACCATATCTTACAAAAATTGGGCGCCTCCCAAAAGTATGTAAGGTGAGTTGATTGTCCGCAAAACAATCGATAACAAGCAGGCGCTGTGCATTTTGTTCTTCAAAAGAGAATGAAACACATGGCAATGCGTGTCTGTGATAGATGAAAGATGATTTTTATATTTTAAAAGCTATTCAAGATAGAAAAAACTCAAAAAAGCAAAAGGCATCGCCCGTCGTAAATGAAAGTGTACTTCGGCAATTAGATTGCCTACTCAAGTCTCGCAAGGATAAGAGTAAAGTCAAAGAGTAAAGCAGCTTAGACTTTTAGCGGGGTCTTCGTTAATTGAAAAATGGCTTAGTAGTTTGTGATGTAAGGAGTGATTGGTCTAACCAATCGTGCATGAGTGATACAAGTAGGAATATTTGTGGACAAGATAATAAACTATAAGTTATCGAAAGTCACTCGCTTAAAGCAGTAGTCTCATGCTGATTAATGGATATATGGTAGATGGATGACGTCACAGGTTCGAATCCTGTCGTTCCAATTGCGATTTTAATTCGCAGTGAGAGGTCTTAAAAAAGTCGCACATCGTGTGGCTTTTTTTGATTATTTGAAAGGTGGTGATGGAAAATTGAATGAAAGACAAAGACGATTCGCAGATGAGTACATCATCAGCAGAAACGCAACACAATCTGCAATAAAAGCAGGGTATTCTGATAAAACAGCGAGGTCTATAGGACAAAGATTGTTGACAAAAGTTGACATTTCTGAATACATTAAAAAACGTACAGAAGAACTTTTTGACGAACGTTCGATGTCAATCGCAGAAGCCTTGGCAATCTCTGCTAGTATTGCTAGAGGGGAAACTCAACAAGGCTATTCTAAAAAAACTGTAAAGACCGCTGAAGGTGTGGAGGTATCAGAAACGACTTATGAATTTACTCCGACAATTGAAGAAAGACAACGCTCTATAGACCACATATTCAGAGTGAATGGCGCGTATTTAGAGAGAAAAGAAATCGAGATGTCTTCGGTTGTTCAATTCGTTGATGATATAGGAGTTAGCAATGAAGCGTAGAATGAGCGAATTTATCCCAAAGGCTTTTTACTCTATGTGGCGTGCAGCATTCGACCCTAAAATCTTACATGTAGTTGAGAAAGGTGGGCGTGGTTCTGGTAAGTCAAGCGACCTCGGACACACTATCATTCAACTGATTATGCGCTATCCAGTCAATGCCGTATGTATTCGTAAGACGGATAATACCTTAGAACAATCGGTCTATGAGCAATTGAAATGGGCGATTAGTGAGCAAGGGGTTAGTCATTTATTTAAAATTAATAAGTCCCCTTTGAAGATAACCTATATCCCAAGAGGAAATTATATTATCTTCCGTGGTGCACAAGATCCAGAGCGTATCAAATCCTTGAAAGATAGTCGCTTCCCATTTGCGATAGGCTGGATTGAGGAGTTAGCTGAGTTTAAAACCGAAGATGAAGTAAAGACAATCACCAACTCCCTTCTTCGTGGAGAATTGGATGATGGTCTTTTTTATAAATTCTTTTACTCTTACAATCCTCCAAAAAGAAAACAGTCTTGGGTGAATAAGAAATACGAGAGTGTTATACAGCCTCCAAACACCCACGTACACCATTCGACTTACTTAGATAACCCATATATATCCCAAGCATTCATAGAAGAAGCAGAGGCCACGAGAGAACGTTCAGAGAAGCGTTATCGTTGGGAGTATCTGGGCGAGGCTATCGGTTCGGGTGTAGCACCATTTGAAAATCTGGTATTCCGCAAGATTACAGACGAGGAGATAGCAAGGTTTGATAACATTCGACAAGGTAACGACTTTGGATATGCTAACGACCCTTTGGCTTTTGTTCGCTGGCATTACGATAAGAAGAAACGTGTTATCTATGCAATCGATGAGATTTATGGCGTGAAGATTAGCAACCGTGAATTGGCTGAAAGAATCCGTGAGAAAGGCTATCAATCTCAGATGATAACCTGTGATAGCGCAGAACCTAAGTCGATTGATGAGTTAAAACTGCATCTAAATATTCCGCTTGTTCAAGGCGCGAAGAAAGGCCCTGATAGTCGTGAGTATGGAGAACGCTGGCTGGATGATTTGGATGCCATTGTGATAGATCCAGAACGCACACCGAATATTGCACGAGAATTCGAAAGTGCGGACTATGCAGTTGACCGTGATGGAAATCCCAAACCCAAGCTAGAAGAAGTAAACGACCACACAATCGACGCTACAAGATATGCGTTTGAAGACGATATGAGACAGCCAGGAATATCATTCTGGTAGGAGAAGGAGAAATGTTGAGTAATTGGTTTAAATGGTTAATCAGGCGGTTGTTGATTAAGAATACAACCCAAAATGAAATACTAGAGATTGAGATAAAAGAACACCAGAATTCTGAGAAAGTAAGCACAATGAAAGAAGCTTACAACTATTATCGAAATCGCACGGATATTCGAAATAAGAAGGTAGATGTGGATTGGCGGACGAATTCAAGGATTGAATTAGGTTTGTTTAAGAAACTGGTAGACCAGAAGGTCGGGTATTTATTTTCTAAAAAACCAACAATCTCTCTTGAAGGAGAAGAATCACAAGACTTTTTAGATAGCGTGTTTGACGAGGACCTTTTATCTACAATTAAGTCGCTCGGCAAGGAAGCAGTGATGAAAGGGATAGCTTACGGCTTGCCTTATTACGACGAGAATGGCCGTCTACGCTTGTTTAAAATCCCAAGTGAACAGATTATCCCTTTCTGGAAAGACGAGCGTCATTTGGAATTATCTGCCTTTGTACGTGTCTACAAACAAGCAGTTTATGAAAGCGGAATGAAGAAGACCAAAACCTTTGTAGAATACTACGATGAACAAGGAATTACAGATTATATCTGGACAGGTTCACACCTTGAACTCAATCCACTGTCTAAGGAGACCAAGGGGAATTTTTATTATGTCAACTCTGATGGCACACGGATTCCTTACACTTGGGAGAAAGTGCCTCTGATTCCATTCCGCTACAACGAGTATGAGGACGGTCTTTTAGTCCAAACCAAGTCTCTGATTGATAATATTCAACTTCAAATGTCTACTAACGCAGATATGTTGGCAGATATGCCGAAACTGATTTATGTTTTGAAAAACTATCAGGGCGCAGACTTGGGTGAGTTCATGAATAATCTGAATAAGTTCCGCTCTATTAAGGTTTCTAGTGATGGTGGTGTAGATACCCTACAAGCAGACAATGATACTAGCGGAGTTGAAGCGGATATCGAACGTTCTCGTAAGTTCTTGTATGAGGCTGCTCGAGCCATTGATACCCAAGATGATAATCTAGGCAATGCAAGTGGCCAAGCTCTTAAATGGCGCTATACAGACCTTGATTTGGACTGTAATGAGCTAGAAAACGAGTTTCAAAAAGGTATCAAGCAATTCCTTTGGTTTGTAGAACAGTATGCAGCTAACAAAGGAGTAGCATTTGACGCATCTAAATTTACTTATGTCTTTAACCGTGACATCATTTCAAACGAGTCTGAAGCCATTCAAGATTGTGTGAACTCAATCGGTATCTTAGATGACCTAAGTATTCGTGAACAACATCCATGGTATCAACCAGAGGTTGAGGAACGATTGAAAGAACAACAGGAACAAGGACAAGATCCATACTCTGAAACTAATTTCAAAAAGGTAGAGGATGACCATGACGACCAAGGACAAGAAAAAGATAGATGAGTACTGGACTGAGCGTGCTTTACAACAAGAACAAAACGCGCAGATAGTTGCTGATAGGTATATGGCCCAGATTGGTCAATCCTTAGCAGATTATAAACACCAGCTGGTTTCTGAGATTGAGAAGTTCTATGCCAGGTATGCGATTGATAATAAAATGACTCATGCAGAGGCCAAGCAATATCTGACGGATAAAGAGCGTAGAGAGTTTAAGCATGTAACTCTTGAAAGATTCCGTGAGATGGCCTTGAATCCTGACACACCGACACCGCTGTTGGATGCCTTGAGTTACCGCCATCGTATTAGTCGCAAGGAGGCTTTGCTTGCCGAAATTGAGCGTCTAACAGCTGAACTATATGGAAAGCCAGATGGTATACATGACAAGGTCACAGAGGCTCTGAGTGACGTCTACATCAAAGGTAAAATCCATCAAGCTAAGAACTTGGCACACTTCGGAATCATAGAAAAACCAATATTGGGTGTTGATGCAGTAAAACATAAGATGGGGAGTAACTGGAGTGGTAAAACATTCTCAACGAATGTGTGGGGGCATGATGCAGCTGTTTATAAATCTATCAGTGATACAATCAATAAAGGCCTAACAGGTGGCTGGTCTATTGATAGAATGGCTAGAGCTCTTTCTGAACGTACAGGAGTCGCCTATCATAGGGCTGATACGCTTGTCAGGACTGAGACGACCTTTTATAATAACCTTGCGACACTAGATTCTATCAAGGAATTAGGTGGCGACCACTACGAAATTGTAGCGGTATTAGACAGTCGTACAAGTGAGATTTGCAGATTAGAAAATCACGAGGTTCATTCTGTTAAGGAATATGAACCAGGTCGAACCGCACCGCCATTTCATGTTCGTTGTCGTTCTACTATCAGGCCTGCGGTTAAGTCTGATAAGCCTAGTCCTTACTTCAATATCTTGCAAAACGACGGCTCAGTAAAACTAGCCACTGAGCAACGTTCTTTGGACGAAATCTTTGCAGGATGGGAGCGTGAAGGGGAAGCGGTTAAAGAAAAACTGTTTGCGAAAGACTATAAGGAAGATACGAAATCTACGGATAAATTCTCTGAAGGATTAGATACAAAGATAAAAACTTTAGCAAATTTCTCTAATAATTCTAGAAAATGGTATAATGATTACGTAGAGAAAACTTTGTCTATTGAAGATATTGAAAATGTTAGCGAAAAATTAAAAGAAGTTTTCGCTAATAGCAGTTATGCTATGCGTTTCAAATCTGAAAATATAGATAAATTGATAGATTCAAGTAGATTTTTGAACCAGTTTGAAACTGGAACAAGCGGTGGTACTGTAAATGCGAAGTATCGTCGTCAAGCAAATGAACAACTTTTTGGTTTGCAAGGTAAAAGGCTGAAAAAACCTGAATTTGAAAAGTATGGCTACTTTGGAAATAAAGATCCTTATGAAGATTTTATCTATAATCTAAAAGCCTACGCTGGTGTTGAACAGTATGGTGATATTATCGTTCATTTTTCAAAAGAGAAAATAGCTGATAGAACAACCTTTACAATAAACAATAGTTTGGGTCCAGCCGCTTTCAAAGACCTTGTTGCTGACAATCCTAACAAACCTCGTCTTGTAGGAATCGATAAAGATTATCTGGAAGATTATACTTCTATCTTGAAAAACACGAATATAGACACTCCAGAAAAAGTAAGTAAATCATTAGGAATAAGATATGTTGAAGCTCAATATCATGGAGAAGTTCTCTTATCTGATGTTTCTAGCATGTATTTTACAGACAGCAAGCCAACAAATAAACAAGTGGAAGCACTGAAAAAAATCGGAATAAAATTATTTATGAGAGAAGGTGATAGATTTGTTCGAATTAAATAATATAATCGGGTTAGATGTTGCAAGGAAAAATGTGCTAGTAACCTTAGTGGACGGACGTTGCGCTTTGGTTGATTTGAAAAGAAGGGTTTTTGTTGTTGAAATCTTGTTAGATTCTTTTTACAAATGGATGGAATTTCCTAATTCTCCAAGTGAGGACGATATAGATACTGTAAGAGAAATACTGCAACATCCGGAAAATGTAGGTTATGGCCCTTTAGCTGAAAAATACATGTTGAATCCTAAAGTAAAAAGTGATTTCGACAAAATGAAAAAAGAAGCTGGATATAATTACTAAGAGCACCTAGAAGAATCTAAGTGCTTTTTTCGTACTCAGAAAGGATTAAAAATGGATACAGCAAGAATTGGGATAACTAACGTAGAATTTTCAGGATCAAGCGAAAATGACTCAGTAGACTCAGTAACAGTGAAATTAGAGTTAGATATTTATGGGACGGATATGTTTAGCGCGATTGAGTTACTACCTAAAATATTAACCGACATTCATTCATTATCGTATGAAGTTACTTGATTGTGACATTAAAAGGAGTAAAGACATGTTTATTTGGGATTGGGTATCAATCGCTTTCGGTTGGTTGGTATTTTTGTTTTTAATGCTGTTTATCATAGCATTTGTAAAACAAGTAGTCAAAGAAATCAAAAAATAACCTAACCGTATGGAATCCCGTACGGTTTTCTTTCGCCCTGGGCATGGCGTTAAAAGGCTTTTTTACTTTACCAAGATGTCGTGGTCGTTGCCACGTTAAACAAACGTACAGGAGGAAAAGAAATGAATCGTAAATTTTTGGAACAGTTAGGATTGACTGAAGAACAAGTTGAAGCAGTTATGACCGAACACGGGAAATCAACACAGGACCTACAAGCAAAGGTATCTGCTGCAGAAGATAATGCCAAAGGCTTGCAAGACCAGTTGAAAGAGCGTGATAAGGACATGAAACAGCTCAAACAAGACGCTGAGGGTAATGCTGACCTACAACAAAAATACTCAGACTTGGACAGCAAGTACAAGACACAACAAAAGGAACATGAACAACAACTCGAGACAATGCAGTTAGACCATGCTATTGAAATGCACTTGAGCGGTAAGGTTCATGACGCTGGAATCGTGTCTAGTCTACTAGATAAGTCTAAATTGGGATTAGGTGACAACGGAGCGGTGACTGGATTAGATGAACAGTTGACGGCTTTGAAGGAATCTAAAGGCTTTTTATTTACTCCAGAAAAGGCTGTAGAACCACATATCGCTGGTGCTAAGCCACACGGGACAACACAAGAAGAAACAGTTGCTAACGACCTGACAACGCAGATGATTAATGCGTTCACGTCAGATCTATAATCAAAAAATAGAAAAGAGGAACAGATATGCCAGCAACATTGAACTATGCAGAATCTTACCAACAAGGTTTGCAAACCCGCTACAGTGAAAACGGATTGTTATTCACTCAGAAACTTTGGAACTCTCCATCCAACACACTTTTGAAGTTCACAGGAGCTAAGGAAGTAAAAGTACCCCGTCTTTTGATTAAGGAAGGGCGTAAAGATCGTACACGTCGCACGATTACGAACATTGACGCTAACTATGAAAACCAATGGGAAACATACACATTGACCAATGAGCGTTACTGGTCAACACTAGTAGACCCATCAGATGTTGATGAAACTAACTATGTTACTTCAATTGCCAACATTACTAAGACATTCAACGATACTGAAAAAGTTCCAGAAATGGATAAATTTATGGTGTCTAAATTGTTCTCTCGTAAAAAAGAACTTGATACGGAAAGCAAACAAATTAAGTCATTGAATTTGACTGAGGAAAACTTCCTAGCAATCTTCGATGAGCTGATGGAACAAATGGACGAAGCTGGAGTACCAGCAGAAGGTCGTGTTATTTTCTGTACCCCAGCAGTTAAACGTATGATCAAGAACATCAAGCAATTTGGTCGTACAGTCAATATCCATGGCCAAGGGACAGTGATTGACCGTTCAGTTGGTCGTTTGGATGATGTGACTATTGAACCATCTATTCCATCTGATCGTATGAAGACCTTGTACAACTTCACAAATGGCGCTAAGGTTGACCCAACTGCTAAACAAATCCATTTCTTCTTGATTCATATTCCATGTATGGCAGCGCCACAAAAATATGAATTTGTAGGACTTGACGCACCAAGCGCTTCTTCAAGCGGTAACTACTTGTACTACGAACAATCTTACGATGATGTATTGCTATTCCAGACTAAACATGAAGGTCTAGCATTTGTCGTCGCACCTTAAAGAAGGAGGATAGAAAATGTTAACAGTAAAAAAAGACAATCGTGTACTAGATATTGATGAACTAGAAAAAGTAACCTTCCTTGAAGATGGTTACGATGTGGTTGAAATCCAAGATGGAGAGTATGTAGTCGTAGAGCCAGCGACTAACGGACGTACTTACACTATTCAAGAGTACAAAGCAGTAGTTGCAGAACGTGACCAGGCTCTTGCAGAACGTGATAATGCTCTAGCTGATCTTGAAAAACTATCTAAGAAATCCACTAAGGACGATAAGTAGAAAGAGAGGTTCTGCTGATGGAGAAGAGAACATCGGAAGAAATCCAAAAGCATAATGAAGATGCTAGACAAGCCTTGATTGACTTGTATGAACAACGTTATTCATGCTATCCAGAAGAGTTAGTAGTCGATGAAGTCATGCAGAACATTCTTAATTACTGTAATCGTGAGGATTTTCCTTTAGAGTTGCGATTTGTGGCCATTCAGATGGTTTATATTGTTTGTAATCCTGACCAAGCTGTCCAAGGTAAGAATATTTCCGTTGGAGATACTCGTGTTGAATTAGCTAAGTCAGACCTTGCCAGACATGCTGAAAGTGTTTTGCTGGACTTTACCAGTCAACTACAGCGGTTCAGAAAGTTGAGGTGGTAGGATGAATATCAATGATGTCCTATCTCGGGCAACGCCAAGTATTGAATGGACCTATGATAAAAAGATGGATGTGTTTGCTACTGTCGAGGGGACGAAGCCCAACGGAGCTGATTTTGTAGAATTCAAAGAAATCCACAAGAAGGTTCCCTGTCGTATCTCTGTTCGTAACTTAGTGAATACAGAGCAGAACGAAGCGCACCAACTCAAGACAGAACACAAGATTTTCTGTTCGCCTAAATTTGCTATAAAAGCCGGTAGTAAATTGATTGTGGACGGCGTTAAATACCTGACCAGTGAAGACCCGATGGTCTATGTCACACATCAAGAAATTGTGGTGAGACGACATGAGTGGCTATGATGATAGTGATGTTCAAGAGTTCTTGAAACGGCTTGAACGAGCTCAGGCAATTATTGATTCTGAGTTTATGCAGGCTGCTAAAGATATCGGCCTAGCCTTTTTGAAAGAGGTTAAGGAACGAACACCAAAAGGCTTAACAGGTAAACTCAATCAATCCTGGAAGATGGAAGTAAGCAAAAATGGGAATGTGTACGAGGTTATCGCATTTAACCCTATGGAGTATGCTTCTTTCGTCGAAAGTGGACACCGTCAACAAGTAGGGCGCTATGTCCCTGCAATTGGTAAGCGTTTGGTCAATCCTTGGGTAGAAGGGCGCTTCATGATGAGGCTGACAGAAGAACAGATTAAACAGAAAATCCCACAAATCACGCAACAAATCGAAGAGAGGCTAAAGGAGGAACTAGGTGGATTATAGTATTAGACCACTCGTCATCAAGCAACTCAAAGATGTGTTTGGGTGCAAGGTGTATGATGAACAGATCCAGCAAGGATTGAAAACGCCTTGTTTTATTGTAGATGTGAAACCTGTGACTCGGCAACGGTTAGCTAACCAAAACGATAAGCAGGTTTTTATTGTCTTGCTGCATTACTACACCGAAAAAACAACAGACTTATATCAGAAGTTTGAAGAGATTGAAGCGGTGTTTAATTCGCCTTCTTTTCGTTATTTAGGGGATCAATACCCTATCAATGATTTGAAGGTAGAATACAATGCCAATGACTTGATATGCACATTTACAATCACTCGATACGTTCGATGGGTTGAAGAAGAACCGACAATGCAAATATTAGAAAGGATAGGTGAAACTTCTCATGGAAATGAATGAAGAAGTAGGTTACGTAACCGAAGCAGTGGTAACAACCACTGAAGATAAATTTGGCAAAGAGGCACTACTCAAGTATTTTGAAGATGATGCAACTTTGTTAAACATTTTGCTGGAAGATGAACAGTCATACTCACTAGCAGAAGTAAGACGTATTTTAGAAGACTGGAGAAAGGGTGTGGCTAACTAATGGCGCAATGGACAGTACAGAATAAACGAGTTCCAAAGGCCTACATCAATTTCGTATCAAGAGATGATGTGATTATTCCTTTGGAAGACAATACGATTGCAGCAGTCATGATTGCTGGATCTTGGGGAGAACCTGGTGCTTTCACACTTGTTGACGGTACGAGCAACTTCCGTCGACTATTTGGTAAACCGATTGATGAACTTCTTCCGATTCGTGAAGCCTTGAAAGGAACTGGTAAGGTTCTTGTTTACAATGGTGTGAACAACACTGGAGTGCAGGCAACGAAAACAGAAAACAATATGGTCGTTACAGCTAAATACAAAGGATTGGCTGGTAACCATATTCATGTTATCTTCAAGAAACAAGTTGAGACTGGCTTTGAAGTGACAACTGTTTTCTTTGGAAAAGAAGTTGATAAACAAATCATCACAGCCTTGCCGTTTAAAAATGACTATGTGAATGTAACGGGTACTCTGACAACAGAAGATAAAACAATCTTGCTTGAAGGTGGTACCGATGGAGCTACAACCAATTCAGAGGTTGAAGATTTCCTAAATAAACTCGATACTCAAGACTTCCGTGTCTTGGCTTTAGGTACAGATGAAAGTGCAACGAAAGCACTTGTTACGGCTCACATCAAAAAATGGCGTGACGCTGGTCGTTCAGTCATTGCAGTATTGAATGACTACACGGACGCTGACGATGAAGGTGTTGTATCAGTCGGTAACGGAGTTACATTAAGCGACGGTACGAAACTAGGCGCTAAGGACTGTGTATACTTCGTAGCTGGTAAGTATGCAGGGGCTGGCTTGCAATCCAATACATTCAAGTCTTATCCAGGGGCTATCGACTGTGAACGTAAGAACGAAGCAGAGGCTGAAAAGCTCATCAATAAAGGTCAGCTTATTTTTGCTTATCGAAATGAAAAAGTTATTATCCTGTCAGATGTGAACTCATTTACTAGCTATACGGCAGAACACAGCCGTATTTTTGGTAAGAACAAACTTGTCCGCACTATGGATAATATCAATACCAATGTCAAGTATATCTTTGAGAACTACTTCATCGGTAAAGTACCAAACAACGTGAATGGTCGTGAGTTGTTTAAACAACGGATCATCACTATGGTTCTTGACCCACTTGCTCAAAAGCAGGCTTTGGAGTATAAAGCCAAAGATATTGAGATTTCACAAGGTATCACCAAAGAATCCGTTGTGGTTAACTTGCCAGTTGTCTTGACAGATGCTATGGAAATCTTGTACATGACGGTTATCTGTGATTAAGAAAGGAGAAACTAGCTAATGGCTATTATGAACCAATTAGATGCTCTGTCAGCTAAAGAAGGAACAGTCTTCTTTACAATAAATGACAAACAGTATGAACTAGCGGAACTTATCTCGTTAGAAGCAAAGGTTGAATACACAAAAGCTGATGTTACCCCTCTCAACTCTCGTATGAAGGGTGGTAAGATTGTCGGTGCAGAAGGTACAGGTTCCTTGAAAATGTACTACCACCGCCCAGAATTAAAGACTATGGCTTTAAACTATGTCAAACAAGGTATTTTGCCTCGTATTGATATCAAGTGTACCAACGAAGACCGTACATCTCGTGCAGGTCGCTATACCATCGTTTTGAAAGGGGTTCTGTTCAAAGAATCACTTATCTTTAAACTAGATGGGTCGGCGGATGAAGTTATTGACGAAGAAACGGACTTCACATTCCAAGATTTTGATATCCTATCAGAATTCCAAGAAATTAAATACTAACACAAGGAGGAAATAGCGGTGAGTGGATTACAAGCGTTTTTAAAACAAAATAAAAAGGGGGAAGAGACCAAGGATGTCTTGCTTCCTTCTTTTGAGGAACCAGTTAAAATTCGAGTGTTGAGTGCTCGTGAAGCGGACTTAATTAATGACCGTTGCTTTGTCAATAAGCCTGGTCGTAACGGACGACAAGAGCGTGTTTTTGACGGTGTTAAATATAACCGTGAAATCTGTATTGCGTCTATCGTGGTTCCTGACCTTAACGATAAAGAATTGCAAGATTCTTATGGAACAATGGGAGCTTCTGAGTTATTCGGTACCATGTTTAATTGGGGCGAAAGCGCCTTGATTTTGGAAGCTGTGACTGAACTTAGCGGTATCAACCAAACATTCCAAGACAAGGTTGACGAGGCAAAAAACTAATAAAAGAGGACGCGGAGGCACAACTTGCCTACTTCGCCCTCGTAAACTATTACATTCGTCCTAGTGAATTTGTGAATATGAATGTAGAAGAAAAAGCCTTTTTCGCTGCAGTCATGCATGAAGAGGCGAAACAACGTAAAAGAATGAAGAAGTGAGGTGATTCTATTGGCCAATATACAAACAACCATGTCTTTGACCGATAGAGTCACAGGCACTTTAAATAAAATCTATGCGACTATGGATCGTGTCAAAAATGCAGGTTCTGGCATAGATAAAGTCATGAAGGCTCAAGAATCCGCTATGAAAAAAGCTGGTGATTCTGGCCAATATTTTGTAAATAAAGCCGGGCGAGTCATTGATATCAACGGTAGATTTATAAGCAGTTCAACTCTAGCAGCTGCAGGACTAAAAAAAGAAGAACTAGCCCTACGAGATTTAGGGAATGCATCGAACCATGCTTCTAATAAATTAAGTAAGTTAGGATCTTTGAAAGGTCTATTGAAGACTGCTTTAGCTAGTATTGCAGCCGTTAAAACTGCCAAACAAGCTATAAATATGTCAGACGAGTATGCTAATATGCACGCCCGTTTAGATATGATTCGTGACGGTACGCAGACGACAGAGGAACTTCAAAAGTCTATTTATACATCCGCACAACGTACAGGTTCAGCCTATACAACCATGGCAAACGGTGTCGCTAAGATGCGGATGCAAGCTGGCGATGTTTTCCAAAACAACGGTGAAACAATTGCCTTTTTGGAAACTATGAACAAATCCTTTGTTGTTGGTGGTGCAAGTATTGAAGAACAAAAAAGCGCCATGCTTCAGCTTACTCAGGCTATGGCTAGTGGTAAGTTACAGGGCGATGAGTTACGTTCTCTAGCTGAAACTTCACCAGCATTAATCCAAGCTATTGCAAACAAGTTAGGAGTCAGCCGTGGCGAGGTTAAGAAACTTGGGGCAGACGGGAAGATTACAGCTGACATTGTAAAAACTGCCATGCTAGAAGCAAGTGATACAATTGACAAGCAGTTTCGTAATATGCCCTTAACTTGGGGCAGGGCATGGCAGAACTTCTTGAACTTTGTGACCAAGGCGATTGAGCCAATATCGATTAAGATTAATCAGATAGTGAACTCATCTGCTTTCCAACAGTTTGCCCAGATTGTAGCCACGGTGCTTCAATATGTCGTTCAAGCGGTTATCTTTGCTATGGATATGATTGGGGCTGTTTGGAGTATGTTGGCTCCGATTGCTCAATTTGTCATCGATAACTGGTCTGTGATTCAACCGATTATTATTGCCGTAGCAATTGCTATAGGAACTTATATAGTCGCAATGAACGCAGCAAGTATAGTGACCAATCTATTTAGTATTGCTACAAATGTTGCGAAATCTGCAATGGCTGGTTTGAATGCAGTGATGGCAATGAATCCAATCATGTTGATCGTCATGGCAGTCATTATTCTTATCGGCCTCTTCTATGCCTTGGTCGCATGGTTTAACAATCTTACTGGTGCAGCTTTATCAGCCACAGGAATTATCATGGGAGCGATATTTTACCTAGGAATGACCATTTGGAATATACTTCTTAGTATTGCCAATGCAGCTATCTGGGTAATTAATATGATGTTGCAGGGTGTCTTTTGGTATGTGAATACTGCAATAGCATTCTGGATGTTTCTCTATCAGGCTATCTTAACTATTTTGATAGGTATTTTAGACTTTATCGACGGGTTTGTTACTGGTGCAGTTAACTTATGGAATGAGATGTCTTTCCAAGTTCAAAGTGCTTGGTATGATATTGCCCAAGGTGGACGTGATATGGCTGTCGCTATTGCAGGATTTGTAGATAGCATGGTCAATAGTGTTATTAGTTCGGTTGAAGGGATGATTAACTCTGTTCTTAGCGGATTTAATAGCATGATTGGCTTCTTGAATGGTCTTGGGTTGAATATCAGTGCAGTTGGTTCGGTTTCGCTTGGTAGAACTAATTTCGCATGAGATGTAGCTGGTGCGATCGATAGCATGCAGAAACCAGTTAAAAAGACCTTTGAAGGTCTGCACTTAGCAGATGATCTCAAACAACACAAGGCTAGTTTAGAAACTCCGCACCTTGACACTCCGCAACTGGGTTATCTTGAACTTGGAGACCGAATGGGAGCTTTTAATAAAGGGTATGAAATCGGGCAAGGTATCGATAAGGCTGTCGGTGGTTTCTTCAAAGGAGCGGGCGATGCCAACGGTGCAGGAAATAATTTCTTAGGTGACCAAGGAAAGACACCTTACGAACTAAGCCCAGCAAGTTCAGTACCTGGACAAGGAGATGGAGGACAAGGTGGCGGCGGCCACAATCCTACTGGTGGTAAATTAGACAAAGTCGGCAAGATTGAAGATGAAATCAAACTGGACGATGAATACATCAAGTTAATTAAGGACGTTGCGACCATGAAGTGGCAACAGAACTTTATTACCTTGAAACCAGAGATTGTTACCAACATTGACTCCATTAATAACGCTGGCCAGTATGCCAACGTATTGGATGATTTGAATGCAACCATTGTAGACGCTTTGAATAACGGCGCTGACGGCCTTATGGCTTACTAGGAAGGAGGTAGCAGATGTTTATATTTATTGAAGGCATTAAATTGCCAGTGAATCCAGAAGAAATCAAACTGGAGGACAAACAAGGAATTGAGACAGTCGCTATCATCGATACTGGTAACGTTCCGCTTGTCGGAAATCCAGAGCTTCAATCGATTGAGTTTGAATCCTTTATTCCTAGTGGAAGATACGATGGAAACTACCAACGGAATAGCCGTGTTTCTCCAGAATCCTTTGTATCATCTATTCGTAAATTTAAGACGGAAGGCACTCCTATTCAACTCATGATTGGGGGTGCTTTTGGTTCTGCTATTAACGGGAAATTTCTAGTGGAGCAGTTCGATGTCTCTACTAAGACAGGATATGAAAATGACCTGATATACAAGATTAAGTTCTTACAATATCGGTCTCATAAACCACGTAAGGTCACTATTAAAGACAAAAAAGCACTTGAGGCTACTAAAAAGAAACCTCAGGCAAAAGCTACTGAAGAACGTAGCCCTACGACTGAGAAACCTGCTCAAAAAAGCCATACGGTTGTGAGGAGCCTACTGAAAAAGTCATCAAATTGATGGCTTTTTTGTTATACTAGAGATGAGGTGAAATGATGCTTGATAATCAGTTAACTATGGATGTCAGTCCTTATTCTAGTTTGTATGATATCGTGGTTCCTAAAAACCACTTTTTACGTCAGCTAACTGAACTCTGTGATTTTAGCTTTATTTATGATGAACTAGAAAAGAATTATCGTCCCGATTTTGGGCGTAAAGCTTATTCACCGATTATGATGTTCAAATATCTCTTGTTAAAAGATATTTATAAGTTATCAGATGTAGATGTGGTAGGACGTTCCTTGTCAGATATGGCCTTTAAATTTTTTCTTGGTCTAGCTCCTGAAGATTCTGTTATCGAGCCATCCTCTCTGACAAAATTTAGAAAGCTAAGAATTAAAGATGACAAACTGCTTGATGTATTGATTCAGAAGTCTGTTCAAATTGCACTCGAACATAACTTGATTAAGAGTAAAATCCTCATTGTGGATGCCACTCACACCAAATCTCATTATAATCATAAGAAACCCCAAGAAATCCTTAGAGAGCGTTCAAAAGCTTTACGTAAAACAATTTATCAACATTCAGAAGATATCAAAATAGAATTTCCAAAGAAACCTCAAGAAGATAACCTCGAAGCAGAGTTGACCTATACAGAGGAGTTAATGGCTGTGGTTGAAAAACACGAGGAACTCTTAGCCCTACCGGCTGTTTCTCAAAAGTTCAATTACCTAAAAGAGGCTGTCGAGGACGACTTAGAACATTTGGAAGCTTCTGTTAAGGAGGAGGCTAGGCTCGGACATAAGACAGCCGACAGCTCTTTCTATGGATATAAAAGTCATATCGCTATGACGGATGAACGGATTATTACTGCTTGTGTGGTTACTTCTGGTGAACAAAGCGATGGGAAATATTTACCTGAATTATATGCCAAAACAAAGGAAAATAGTCTGGACATCGAGACTATTATTGGTGATGCGGCTTATTCAGGAAAGGACAACATTCAACTAGCTCGCAAAGAAAAGATTCATTTGGTTTCAAAACTGAATCCTTCTGTTTCAAAAGGTTACCGTAAAGAAGAGGATGCGTTTGAATTTAATAAAGATGCAGGGCTATTTGTCTGTCCAGAAGGACACATGGCTGTTCGCAAAGCAAGGACAGGGAAAAAATATCAAAATAAGAATCAAGTTGTCACTCATTACTTTGACATTGAGAAGTGCAAGAGTTGCCTTTCCAAGGAAGGATGTTATAAGGAGGGGGCAAAGTCTAAAACTTATTCAATAGCCATTAAGAGTGACGACCATCTTTTCCAGAAGAAATTTCAGGAAACACCTTATTTTAAAGAAATGGCCAGACATCGCTATAAAATCGAAGCAAAGAATGCCGAACTAAAACAGAGACATGGCTTTGATGTCGCGAGAGCATCGGGTCTTTTCAGCATGGAGTTACAGGCAGCAACAACCATTTTCGTGGTCAATATGAAACGAATTATGACCTTAATAAATACAAAATAACCGAGGAATTCGCTCAAATTAACGAGAGATTCCTCGGTTTTCATTTCATTAAAAGTAAGAGACCTGTTTTTTCAGTGGACTCGGTTGTGAGCGGTGATACTCTGTGGGGGATTGCTCAGACCTTTTACGGAGATGGCAGCCGATATACTGAAATTTACGAAGCCAATAAAGACAAAATCAAAGACCCTCATTGGATTTATCCTGGACAGGAGTTCGTGATACCATGATGCAATTATTCTATCAGAACAATAAAACTGGAGATACATGGGATTTAGCTACTGTGTCTGAAAAGGTCGAATTCAAGACAACTAGAAAAGGGTCGGCTTGGAGCGTGGAGATTACCTTGTACAACTCTACAAAAGTAGCCTTTGAATACGGTTCTCCGCTCGCTTTTAAGCTAGATGATAAAGAGGTATTCTTTGGTTATTTGACGAAAATCAAGTACGAAAAAGATACCAAAACAACCTTGACCTTCCACGACCAGATAAAATACTTACTACGCAATATCAACTTTGTTGCTAAGGACAAAAACGTCAATCAAATCGTCTCGGCAATAGCAGGAGATTTTGATTTGAAGATTGGGGAACTAAAAGCCCCAGCCGTGACCTTATCCCCTCAACTAAAGGAGGACAAGAAGGCTCTGGATATTATCCAAGAGGCCATGGATGAGACCTTGGTGCAAAGTGGAGAATTGCTGGTTTTGTATGACAAGTTCGGAGAGTTGACACTAACGACTCCGAAAAACTTACCAATCCAGTACATTATCGGAAATGAATCCTTTATGTCTAGCTTTGAGTTTGAAGGTTCGATTGAGGATAGTGCTAATATTGTCCGCTTGATCCAAGAGAACAAAGAAACTAAAAAGAGAGAAGTCTACATCTATCAGGACAGCTACAACATCGGCGCCTGGGGAAAACTCCAGTATATGAAAAAAGTGGATGAGAAAGCGACTGAGGGGCAAATAAAGCAATGGGGCGAAATGCTCTTGAAGATGAAAAACCGTCCTAAAGAAACTTTCAGTCTAAAAGCCGATATTGGAAGTATTGACTTTTTAGCAGGCCATGCAGTCTATGTGGATGTTAAGGATATTGAGAAGAAGGGATGGTATGTCATTGAAGAGGCAACTCATTCCTTCAGTGCAGAAAAGCATACGATGGAAATTAAATTATTCATGGCAGGAAGTGAGTAGATGGAAGTAATAGAAAATCTAAAGAAATTGATTAGTAATTTCATTGAAAATCGCCAGTTCGCAAAGATAACGACTGGTGTAGTTTTATCGGTTTCTCCACTCAAAATCCAATTGACCAATGAGTTGATTTTAGATGATTCTATGCTTGCTGTCACATGGACCGATGAGGCATTGGATCCTGAGTACGTAGGTCAAACCCTTCATCTCATCAGACAAGATGGTGGAGGGTTTTATTATGTCTTGTACAAGAAAATTTTCCACTACAAGCGCAAAGTGAAAGGGGGTTCTGATGAATGAGTACTCCTAAAACAAACTTTTTAAACATCGCTAAAAATGTTGTCGAAGCTAAGAAACAGCCTAGCTTAACACTAGATGAAACCAATATCTTGCTAGAAACAGATGGCATTCATGCTCTGAAGCAATCAATCAGACGCATGCTGACAACTGAACGGTTCATCTATACAATTTATGATCATCGCTACGGTGTTGAGTTAGATGCTCTATTTGGTGGGGATATGGATTATGCCCAGATGGATATCGCTCGGCGCATAAAAGAGGCCTTGTATGAAGATGACAGGATTCATGAGGCTCACTCTTTTTCTACGAAGGTAAAGAAAGATGAATTTTACGTGCAGTTCATGGTTGATAGTGATTTTGGAACATTTGAAATGGATTTGGAGGTGAAACGATGATAAAGGTAAAAACATATCCAGAAATTTTAGAGGATATGCTGGCCTTGTTTGATGATAAGTACGACAAAAGACAAGGGTCTGTCTTGTACAATTTAGTAGCGCCTGCAGCTCGAGAAGTTGCCATTCAGTATACGGTCTTAAAATCGTATGAGGAAGTCAACTTTTTAGACACGAGTACAGGAATCTTCCTAACTCGATTATGTAGGCAGTTCGGAGTTGAACGTTTGCCAGCCACAGCATCAGTTCGATTGGTTCAATTCAAACAGGAAATCCCACTTGGAACCCGTTTCAGCGTGGTTAATAGTGAGTATAATTTCCGTGTTTTGGAACGCCGCTCTGGATTTGAGTATAGTGTAGTAGCTGAGCAAGTCGGAAATGCACCTAACTATGTAAGAGGTCAACTCATCAATATTGATGTGCTAAGTGATTTTAAAGGGGCAGAAATCGGCTCTGTTATCGTCGTAGGAGAAGACGAAGAGACAGATAAACAACTCCGCAAACGGACTATTGAGTACTTGAAAACACCGACTTTAAACGGGAACATTGCCCAATACAAGAAATGGGCAAGTGAGTTCGTTGGTGTTGGTTCAGCACTTATTGAACCACTTTGGAAGGGAGAAAACACGGTACGTGTATCTATTACGGATGCTGACGGCAATGAAGCAAGTCCAGAGCTGGTAAAGAAATTCAAGAATTACTTGGATCCTGAGCCAAGTGGCCATGGATTAGGTGTGGCTCCGATTGGTGCTTATGTAACCGTGCAGTCAGTAAGTGGCTACAATGTCCGTATTGCTGCAACTATTAAGATTGATGAAGATGTAGATGTCGAAACAATCAAGAATGAGGCGGGAGTACAACTCATTAAATACTTACGTGAAGAAGCATTTGAAGAGAAAGAGGTTCGGAACTATAAAGTTGCCACAATCATTGACAGAATCAATGGGGTTCGAGATGTGGACCGTATTTTGTTGAATGATAGGGAACAAAGTATTGAGCTTTCTACGAACATGCTTCCTAAGTTAGCGGAGGTAACTATCAATGTCGCACGTTAGATATCGTATGTTATCGGCTTTGCCAGAGGTCTTAGATCCAACCATCAATGATTTGTTTGAAGCTGAGATTCCAGAGCTGGAATTGATTACAGACTTAATCTTTGATACCAGACGGTTGATGTTGTTGCCAGAAGCGACGGAAGACTGGATTACCCGTTGGGAAAAGGCCCTTCAGGTAAAACCGAAAACAATTGATTTGGAAGAGCGAAGGCGGTATCTAATCACTTTAATTTCTTCCAAGATTAAAATCAACTCAGAGAGTTTACAAAAAATTACAAAGAGCTTTACGAATGTCAATAATTTAGTAACGGTCAAGGGTTCGGCGGTACATATCCGATTTTTAGGAGAACTACCGACTGGATATTTGAACCGTTTTTTAAAGTATGTGCGTGAATTGATTCCTGCTCATTTAGGGATCCAATTCTCGGTTGAAGCACCAATGATGAACGCGATTTATATCGGCGCTCATACATTCAGAGACGTTCGTTCAGTTCGATTTGAATAGGAGGAAATAAATGGGATATTTTATCCAGCCTATTGTGACCGATAAAGCAATTAGCGAAACAGCCTTAGCAATTCAGAATAGAGAACCACTGGTTTTTTCTCGAATAGCTTTGGGTAGCGGACGGCATCGGACGGATATTAGTAAGAAAAACAATATCGTACAAATTGTTCATTCACTGCAAGTGACACAGTCTTTAGCGACGGATGTAGCTGATACGATTCGTCTAACAGCGAGGTTTGATAATTCACGGATTGAACGTGAAATGATTGTGAATGAAATCGGTGTATTTGCAAAACGTGGTAATCATGAAGAGTTCATGTACATGTACACTTGGGCAGAACAGGGAGATGTGATTCCTCCCAAAACATCTGCTTACGTATATCGAGATTATGATTTCAACACGACTATTAGTAAGAATAGTCAGATTACCATTCAATACAATGCGACTGACTTGGTTTATGCAACTGTCCCTGAATTGAAAGCGACAGAAAGAAAGCTACAAACCAATATTGATAATCACATTAGAGACACTGCCCGTCACGTTTCTGACCAAGAGCGCACACGCTGGAATGGGAAAGCCGACGCAACCCACCGTCATAAGGTTGCAGACATCGACGGTCTTGAAGCGATTATTGGCAATCAAACAACAAATAAAGCGAATCAAGCAGACCTTACTGCTCACATCAATAACCGAAACAACCCACACAATGTGACGAAACAACAGGTTGGGCTAGGGAATGTCGCAAATGTCGAACAAGCAAGTAAAGTTGATTTTCAAGACCATTCGAACAACCGCAACAATCCTCACGGTGTCACAAAGACACAGGTAGGTTTGGGGAATGTTACGAATGTGGAACAGGCTAGTAAGCAGGAGTTCAACGCTCACGCAACTAATAGTAACAATCCGCACAATGTGACGAAATCTCAAGTTGGTCTGGGCAACGTAGACAACGTAAGACAAGCAAGCTATGAGTCTGTAGAGGCTTTGAAGCGTGAGGTTCAGGAACACGAAGATAGACTAAATGCTATCGAGTACATGTTCTTGCAGAACGATTTCACTGCTCCGATTCGTACGGAAGACGGTACAGAACATACCTTGCTTGCTGATGAAAACGGTCATGTGATTGTCGCAGATTGGAAATATAGAATGGAGGTATAATATGGCAGTAATTAGTACACAGACACGGAAAGTAACTGATTTACCACAAACATATCAGGTCAACAACTCGGACAACATCATGATTCATGATGGGCGTGGGTTGAAAAAAGTGTCTGTGCAAACTTTTAAAAACGGAGTGAGTCCAACTCCCTCAACCGCAACAGCTGGTTCAAACGGAGTTGTCAGACCTGATAATTCAACGATTACAGTCGATAATTCGGGTGTTTTACGAGTAAACAGGTCAGCGCTTGGGATTCCAAGTACACCGTCCGAAGTAGTTGCTCACAAGCTGATTAACCAAAACGGAAATCAGCAAATGAAGTATTGGTATGGGTCTAAAGCGCAATATAATGTAATTGGTACAAAAGATCCTAACACAATCTATGATGTTTATGAGTAGGTGATGCTATGGCTACAAGAGAAGGAATCTATGTCGGAGGGCATGAGATTGTAGAACGATATGTTGGCTCAAGATTGGTTTGGGAGAGGTGGGTATTTGTAAAACAAATAGACATCTCAGAAGAAGTTTCAATCAGTGGTGGCAGCGGATTAACAGTTTCTTTGGAAAAGGAACGAACTGGATATGGTTATAGTACAGGTCGTTGGGGAAATGGTAAGTTAATCATTGCAGGTCGAACAACATTAGTCAAGTCAGCAACAGCAGAAATCTATACTAATAGCTGGAACAACAGGACCTACTACAAAGTTACTTTAGAGTTTTACAATTCAACAGATAAAGATCAATTTTTGTCTAGTCGTAACTATCGTGGTCTTCAATTTTATTCTAAAGAGAAAAAGAGGTAATTTAACATGGAATTTGTATTAGTAAATAAATTTTTTAGAGTTGGCAAGACGGAAGTCTCTATTCAATGTGACAAGCCGTTAACTTTTTTCACTCGTGAGTTGGAGGGTGACCGCTTGGGTGATACGGACGAAACGCTCATTGAAGCAGTCAAAGAGATTCTACGAACCGAATTAGACCCAACAAGTGCCATTGTCAAAAACCAAGAACAATTGGCTAAAACAACTGCAGCCCTTGAACAAGCGAATCAGCTTATGGAAGGTATGCAGAAGGTCAGCTTGCATAATACTGACGATATCGAGGAACTCTTTGCACGCTTGGAAGTGCTTGAGAAACACAATGGTATCGATCATGAGCATGAGGACAAAGCAGAGGGGCGTGAGGAAGCACCTCACGTTGCCGAGCCAGAAACCCATCCTGCTGAACCTGCTCCAGTAACTCAACCAGTTCAACCAGAACCCCAACCAGCTACAGAAGTAGCCACAAACGGAGTTCCTAACGTGGTCGTATCTGAACCAGCACCAGCGCAACCAACTACTGAACAACCAGTAGCAGAAGCGCCTACACAACCTGCACCAGCAGTAGAACAACCAACAGAAAGCGAGACAGAACATGAAATTCCTACACCGACAAGCGAAGCGAGCACTAGTGAAAACAATGGAGGTAGCAACAATGAGTAAGATTACATTAGACCAAGCTAAAATCGACATGTACATCAACCTGCTTAAACGTGGAGCGATTGACTTTTCATTTGTCAATAAACGCTTCCGAGACCGTGTGCGTAAAGAATTGGAACGCCTTGGCTTGAGCAATTTGGCGAACTAGAGAGGTGTTTATGGACGTCTTACAACAGATAGAACATTTCTTCATGAACGTGCTACCATCGGCTTCACCAATTATCATCGCTTGGCTTAGCTACAAATTGCCGAAAAAAGCCAAAGAAGAGACGGAGAAAATCGTCTCGGAACTAACCGATGTTAAGAAACAGATTAAAGATGTCCAGACTACCGCTAAAGATAGCAATTCCAAAATCGACGAAGTGCAAGAAAAATTAAAAATACACGATGAGGCGCATCTAAATACCATGAAGTTGCGCCTTGACCGTGATATGCGACGAGCTATTAACAGAGGATATACCTCTAGAGATGAATTCTCCCTAGTGGAAAGCATGCATAAAAGCTATAAAACTCTAGGAGGTAACGGCTACATAGACCGTTTATTCAGCGATTTTGAAAAATTGGATATCAAAGAAGGCATCTTAATAGATGATTAGATAGAAAGGGGCGCAGAGTGGGTTGTAACAAACGTAGAGTTAATACAACCAATTTGGCTCGAATTGATGGTGGCGACCTTATTAAACAAGGGGATTTGTCTTCTACCTTTGGGTTTGAGTTGTTAGACGAGAATTACCGTGTCATGACTTTGTTTGAAGGTCAAGATGCGGTTGTCACTCTGACAAAGGGACAACGAAGATGGAAGACAACTGCTCCCGTCACTAGCCATTCTGTCAATTTCAATTTAGACAGTGTTCTACCAAGCGGAAAATACCGAGTGGAAATCTCGGTTGGAGGGTATATCTTCCCAAGCGATAGAGATACTTATATTGAAATTGAAGACTCAGATAGGGAATTGGTTACGGAAGATGTCTACACTTTGAAGGAGTTAGATATCGAAAAAGAAGTAAAAAAACAGCTTGCAGAAAGACCTGCAAGCGAAGGTGGAGCATGTCAGGAAATCCCTGACTTGCTCTTTTATTATAACTTAGGAAAGGTGTAAAACAATGGACACAACAAAATTAACAGCATTCGCACAAGCTGTCGGAGCAGATATCAAAGAAGTAAAACAAAGCGTCAGCACAAAAGTAGAATCTTCAGCAATGACGCAAGCTATCTCTCAGGCAGTCACTCAAGCTAAATCAGAAGTTAAAGCTGAAATCTTGGGTGAGTCTGTACCTGAAAATCTTGATACTTTGAAAGAAATTGCTGACAAAATCACGAACATGGGACAAGACGAAAACGGCGCACTCCTTGGAAAAATCACAGAAGTTGGTGGACGTGTAGACCAGATTGTCAATCTTGATTTGGTAGCGACTTACAACCAAGCGAAAGCGTGAAGCCTATGAATAACCTTGAAAGTCTAGCGGCTGAAATTGGTAAGGATATCAAGGGCATTAAAGAGCAACAGGTTACGAAAGATGAGCTGGAACAAAAAGCCTATCTGACAAGCCATCAATCCTTGTCGGGTTACGCATTGAAATCGGAGTTGTACAATGATATCCCAATTAAGGCAAGGATTAGTGCGTTAGAAAACCGTCCATCATTCGATACGCTGACACCGACTCAACGTGATAGATTGAAGGGTGAGAATGGTCATAGCTTAAGTGTCAATGTCCGTATCGAAGGATCTTATCGAAATGGCGCTACTAGCCAATTGAATCTGTTTGCGGATGTATTCTACGATGGCGAAGCAATCACGAGTGGTTATACTCTTGATTATTATTACCGTGGTTTTGGGAATAACAACTGGGGGGTATTGAGAAATCAGACTCCTGATTCAGCTGGTAAATTTGGAACATGGAGTGCTACCCAGCGCTCTGGTGGTTGGTTCGAAGTCCGCATTGAAGTGAATTACAGAGGTCTTAAGGCCTCTGGGTTCACTCATTTAGATAACGTAAACGATGGCCCCAGAGGAGCAAACGGAGCGCCTGGTCAGAACATCATCAACCAACAGGGACAACAAGCACTGAAGTATTGGGCAGGAACACAAGCGCAGTACGATGCTCTTCCAACCAAAGACCCTAACACGATTTATGATATCTTTAAGCAGGTGTAGTTATGAAAGATAGAATAAGGATAATGTTAGGCAATCAGGAGATTGTTAAGCGGTATATTGGCGATAGGTTGGTGTGGAGTGGTGGAGGAGAAATTTTATTAACAATAGAACCAAGTGGTTCTTCCGGTTATAAAGCTACTATATCTTTTTATCTACCCAATACATTAATCATACCTAACAATTTTGATTATAAACAAATAAAATCTATGCAAGCCGACGATAAACCACCTCTTTCATTACCAGGAATATCTTATCTTTATAATGATGGAAATTTTTTTGAAATAACATTAGTCGGAGATGACTCAATAGGGGGAAAAATAGAAAAATACACAAAAAAAGCAAAAATAATTAAATTTTTAAGGTAGAAAGGAAAAACATATGATTAACTGGAAACTACGACTAGAAAATAAATACTTTTACCTGTCTGCTATCCCAGCATTCTTGCTTGTTTTGCAAGCTGGTGCAGCAGTCTTTGGATATCGTCTTGATTTGGGTGATATCGGCAACAAGCTGATTTTGCTTGTCAATGCGGTCTTCGTATTCTTGACTGCAATCGGATTGGTCAATGACCCAACCACAAGCGGAATCACAGACAGCACACGAGCGCTAGAATATAAGAAACCAAGTGAGGAGTAGGTATGTCAAAAAAACAAGAAATGATTCAATTCTTCATCGACAAGGCCGATTCTGGCGATGGAGTGGATAATGATGGAGCCTATGGCTTTCAGTGCGCTGACGTACCTTGTTACGGCCTCCGTCATTGGTACGGTGTGACCCTTTGGGGCAATGCTTACGACTTGCTTGAGTCAGCACGTTCACAAGGCTTGAAAGTCGTGTATGACGCTGACTATCCAAAAGCTGGTTGGTTCTTCGTAAAATCCTACGTAGCTGGCGACGGTGTCAACTACGGGCATACAGGACTTGTCTATGAAGACTCAGACGGAAATACTATCAAGACGATTGAGCAGAACATCGATGGCAACTGGGACTACTTGGAAGTAGGTGGCCCTTGTCGCTACAACGAGCGCTCTGTCGATGAAATCGTTGGGTATATTGTACCGCCTGAAGAAGTCGAAATTGGCTGGCAACAGAACCAGTACGGCTGGTGGTGGGTTCGTGAAGACGGTACATACCCAACTGACAAATGGGAGAAAATCAATGACGTTTGGTACTATTTCAATGATAAAGGCTTCATGAAGCGTAGTACTTGGTTGAACTACAAAGATGCTTGGTACTGGTTCACGGATTCAGGGTCTATGGCTACTGGCTGGGCTCGTATCAATAACGCTTGGTATTACTTTGATGAAGACGGCAAGATGGTCACTGGTTGGATCAAGCATAAGCTGACTTGGTACTATCTTGACCGTAAGAATGGCAACATGGTATCTAACTCATTTGTCCAATCAGCGGACGGAAAAGGCTGGTACTACCTCAAAGCAGACGGAACGATGGCAGACAAACCAGAGTTCACAGTAGAGCCAGAAGGCTTGGTTACAGTTAAATAAATAGAAAGGAAACTTTCTAAATTGTTCTTTCTACCCCACAGGACTCGTTCTTGTGGGGATTT
This sequence comes from Streptococcus mitis, assembly GCF_901542415.1. Lineage (NCBI taxonomy): Bacteria > Bacillati > Bacillota > Bacilli > Lactobacillales > Streptococcaceae > Streptococcus > Streptococcus mitis. The sequence continues at coordinate 216,594 of NZ_CABEHV010000004.1, forward strand.
TTTCGTTAAAAAGAGTAAGAAACATTGACTTTTTTAAAGAAAGATGTCATAATCAAGTTAATTCAAAAAATATTATGGAGCGAGTAGGAGGAATTTGGTATGTTAAAAAATACAAAACAACCTCAATACTTTAAGTCTTTTTTACTTGGTATGACAGCAATTGTATTGCCTGTTTTTAGCTTTAACCAGAGCATTTCAAAAGTAAAAGCTGATACAGTCCCAGACTGGAAGAAAGTCAAAAGTGATTACAAGAAATCAACGATGGGCATTCAGAAAGAGGTAATGAAATTTGGATACCGAGAATAAAGAATTGATTGAAGTCAATAATATTGTTGATGAAGTCGAGCGCTTACCACATGAACAGCGTCAAGTAGTTCTGCAGAAGTTGGAAATCTATCAAGGTGATCTACCACATCCAGATATCCTCAAAGGATATCAAGAGCTATATCCTGATGCTGCACAAAAGATTATTGATAATGGTATTGCAGAAAGCCAACATCGTAGAGAGATGGAAGATAAATACTTATCAGGGAATATCTCTTCTCATAAATTAGGACAGCTATTTGGTTTTTTAATCGCCCTCGTTGTTATTATTGGTGGAATTTATTTAATAGCTACAGATAAACAAATTGCAGGTAGTGTTTTAACTGGAACTACTGCACTAGGGCTAATTGGTTTGTTCACAGGGAATAGTCAAAATAAAAACAAAGACAAAGAATAGTTCTTTCACCGCAGGCTTAGGCTTGCGGTTTTTTTGTTTGCTCTGAAAAAGGTTGGATTTAAAATCCAAGTAATGTAAATCGAATAAACGCTTTTTTGTTAAAGAGTTATAAAAGGAGTTACAAAATAAAATATAGCTTGATTTAATAGTGTATCAGAGACTCCCACCGGCTCCATTATTCCTTTGCATTCTTTTGCATTCCTTGGTAAAACGTTGTTAAATCAACGTTTTTTGTTTTTGTCTTTGGTATTCTTTTGCAAAAAAAGAATACAACATTTTGTTGTATCCTAAATATTAAATCAAGTCCTGAATTTTCTTAAGTTTTTATCATATTTTCTGTTATAATTAAGGTGCCTTAAGAAAAATAATGAAAAAACTAAATGTTTTTCATATAGTTTTCATTTTTGTGTTATAATTAAGGTGCCTTAAGAAAAATATTAAGGTGCCTTAAGAAAAATAATGAAAAAACTAAATGTTTTTCATATAGTTTTCATTGTTTTAATAGTTTAAAGTCAATCTTATTTTTCTCTAATAGAAAATAATGAAAAAGTAGGTTTAGAAAGAGGTAAGTATCTATGTCTTCTCATAAAAAAGTGTCACTCTCTGAGATTAATCAATCTATCGATACTCCAAATAACAATCATTTCTGGCAAAATTTAAATGCCTTTTTAGGTCCGGGTGCTCTTGTCGCAGTTGGTTATATGGATCCAGGAAACTGGATTACCAGTGTAGTCGGTGGTGCTTCCTATAAGTATAGTCTCTTGTTTGTTATCTTGATTTCATCTCTCATTGCCATGCAACTTCAGCAGATGGCAGGAAAGCTTGGTATTGTAACCCAGATGGACCTGGCTCAAGCAACGGCTCATCATTCACCTAAATGGCTTCGTTATAGTCTATGGGTGATTTTAGAATTAGCCTTGATGGCGACAGATCTGGCAGAAGTTCTAGGTTCAGCGATTGCTCTCAATCTTCTCTTTAAGATTCCGATTATGATAGCAATTCTCTTGACCGTGTTGGATGTTTTTCTCTTATTGCTTCTGATGAAATTTGGCTTTAAGAAGATTGAAGCTATTGTGACAACACTGATTTTAACCATTCTAGCAATTTTTACCTATCTGGTAGCTTTGTCACATCCAAGCTTCCAAGGAATCGTTGAGGGTTATCTACCGAATGCAACCTTATTTGAAAGTCCCTTGCCAGGGCATGAAAGTCAATTAACCTTGGCACTAGGGATCGTGGGAGCAACGGTTATGCCCCATAACCTCTATTTGCATTCTTCCTTGTCTCAAACTCGGAAAATCAATCACAAGGACAAGGATGATGTTCGAAAAGCGGTGCGCTTTATGACCTGGGATTCAAATCTCCAATTATCCTTGGCCTTTGTGGTTAACTCCCTTCTATTAATTCTCGGGGCGGCTCTCTTTTTCGGCCATGCATCTGAGATTTCTGCCTTCTCTCAAATGTATAATGCCTTGCAGGATTCTACTATTGCAGGAGCTATAGCTAGCTCGACCTTATCAACCTTGTTTGCCTTGGCTTTATTAGCCAGTGGTCAAAATTCGACAATTACGGGTACCTTGACTGGACAAATCGTTATGGAAGGTTTCTTGCATATGAGATTACCTCAATGGTTCATTCGTTTGGCAACTCGTCTCTTTGCCTTGTTGCCTGTCATGATTGTAGCGGTTCTGTTTGGTCATCAGGAAAAAACATTGGATCAGTTATTGGTTTATTCACAAGTCTTTCTTTCGATTGCTCTTCCATTTTCAATCTTCCCACTGATTTATCTAACTTCTAAGAAATCACTGATGGGAGAATTTACCAATGCCAAATGGAATACCATCCTTGGCTATATCGTTTCCATTATCTTAACAATTCTCAATGTGAAATTGTTATTTGATATTTTCTAAGAAATTCACCCGAGTTATAAAACAAGCATATAAGAAAAAAGATACCCAAGATTTCGAGCCTACTGAAAAAGTCATCAAATTGATGGCTTTTTTGTTATACTAGAGATGAGGTGAAATGATGCTTGATAATCAGTTAACTATGGATGTCAGTCCTTATTCTAGTTTGTATGATATCGTGGTTCCTAAAAACCACTTTTTACGTCAGCTAACTGAACTCTGTGATTTTAGCTTTATTTATGATGAACTAGAAAAGAATTATCGTCCCGATTTTGGGCGTAAAGCTTATTCACCGATTATGATGTTCAAATATCTCTTGTTAAAAGATATTTATAAGTTATCAGATGTAGATGTGGTAGGACGTTCCTTGTCAGATATGGCCTTTAAATTTTTTCTTGGTCTAGCTCCTGAAGATTCTGTTATCGAGCCATCCTCTCTGACAAAATTTAGAAAGCTAAGAATTAAAGATGACAAACTGCTTGATGTATTGATTCAGAAGTCTGTTCAAATTGCACTCGAACATAACTTGATTAAGAGTAAAATCCTCATTGTGGATGCCACTCACACCAAATCTCATTATAATCATAAGAAACCCCAAGAAATCCTTAGAGAGCGTTCAAAAGCTTTACGTAAAACAATTTATCAACATTCAGAAGATATCAAAATAGAATTTCCAAAGAAACCTCAAGAAGATAACCTCGAAGCAGAGTTGACCTATACAGAGGAGTTAATGGCTGTGGTTGAAAAACACGAGGAACTCTTAGCCCTACCGGCTGTTTCTCAAAAGTTCAATTACCTAAAAGAGGCTGTCGAGGACGACTTAGAACATTTGGAAGCTTCTGTTAAGGAGGAGGCTAGGCTCGGACATAAGACAGCCGACAGCTCTTTCTATGGATATAAAAGTCATATCGCTATGACGGATGAACGGATTATTACTGCTTGTGTGGTTACTTCTGGTGAACAAAGCGATGGGAAATATTTACCTGAATTATATGCCAAAACAAAGGAAAATAGTCTGGACATCGAGACTATTATTGGTGATGCGGCTTATTCAGGAAAGGACAACATTCAACTAGCTCGCAAAGAAAAGATTCATTTGGTTTCAAAACTGAATCCTTCTGTTTCAAAAGGTTACCGTAAAGAAGAGGATGCGTTTGAATTTAATAAAGATGCAGGGCTATTTGTCTGTCCAGAAGGACACATGGCTGTTCGCAAAGCAAGGACAGGGAAAAAATATCAAAATAAGAATCAAGTTGTCACTCATTACTTTGACATTGAGAAGTGCAAGAGTTGCCTTTCCAAGGAAGGATGTTATAAGGAGGGGGCAAAGTCTAAAACTTATTCAATAGCCATTAAGAGTGACGACCATCTTTTCCAGAAGAAATTTCAGGAAACACCTTATTTTAAAGAAATGGCCAGACATCGCTATAAAATCGAAGCAAAGAATGCCGAACTAAAACAGAGACATGGCTTTGATGTCGCGAGAGCATCGGGTCTTTTCAGCATGGAGTTACAGGCAGCAACAACCATTTTCGTGGTCAATATGAAACGAATTATGACCTTAATAAATACAAAATAACCGAGGAATTCGCTCAAATTAACGAGAGATTCCTCGGTTTTCATTTCATTAAAAGTAAGAGACCTGTTTTTTCAGTGGACTCAAGATTTCTTGGGTATCTTTTTTAAAATAAACGGAAGACATGGGATTCGAACCCACGCACGCTGTTACACGCCTACCGCGTTTCCAACACGGCCTCTTAAGCCTCTTGAGTAATCTTCCAATACTTACTCAAATAGTCTACCATAAAGGCCCCTATCTTGCAATAAAAATTCTAGAAATAAGAAAAATGATAGATTTTGAAAGAAAATGATAAAAAATGCTTGACTTTGAAAGAAAGTGTGATAGAATGAATAGTGTAAACGATAACAGGAGGTGATTCAGTGTTAAAAACAGAGCGGAAACAACTGATTTTAGAGGAGTTAAATCAACATCATGTAGTTTCTCTAGAAAAATTAGTTAGTTTGCTAGAGACCTCAGAATCAACGGTTCGAAGAGACTTGGATGAGTTGGAAGCGGAAAACAAGCTTCGTCGCGTGCATGGTGGAGCAGAATTGCCCCATTCCTTGCAGGAAGAAGAAACCATTCAAGAAAAATCTGTCAAAAACCTTCAAGAAAAGAAGTTGCTGGCTCAGAAAGCAGCCTCTCTCATTAAGGAACAAGATGTCATCTTTATCGATGCTGGAACAACAACTGCTTTTTTGATCCATGAATTGGTCAATAAGAATATTACTGTTGTGACAAATTCGATTCACCATGCCGCACAGTTGGTTGAAAAGCAGATTCCAACTGTCATGGTTGGAGGAAGTGTCAAGATGGCAACAGATGCTAGCATCGGGGGCGTTGCTCTTAACCAGATTAACCAATTGCACTTTGACCGTGCCTTTATCGGGATGAATGGTGTGGACGATGGCTATTATACGACTCCTGATATGGAGGAGGGGGCTGTGAAGCGTGCTATTTTAGAAAATGCAAAACAGACCTATGTCTTGGTGGATTCGTCAAAAATTGGACAAACTTGCTTTGCCAAGGTAGCACCACTCAAACGAGCTATTGTTATCACAAGTCAAGGGCATGAGCTCTTGCAGGCTATTAAGGAGAAAACGGAGGTAATAGAAGTATGATTTATACAGTCACACTCAATCCATCCATTGACTATATCGTTCGTTTGGACCAAGTCCAAGTTGGTAGTGTCAATCGTATGGACAGTGATGATAAGTTTGCTGGTGGGAAAGGAATCAATGTCAGCCGTGTCTTGAAACGTTTGGATATACCAAATACAGCGACGGGATTTATCGGAGGCTTTACTGGTAAATTTATCACAGATACCCTTGCAGAGGAAGAAATCGAGACATGTTTTGTCCAAGTGGCAGAAGATACTCGTATCAATGTTAAAATCAAAGCAGACCAAGAAACAGAAATCAACGGAACGGGTCCAAATGTGGAACCAGCTCAGCTAGAAGAATTGAAAGATATTTTGTCTAGTTTGACTGCAGAAGACACGGTTGTATTTGCGGGTTCAAGTGCTAAAAATCTAGGCAATGTTATCTATAAGGATTTGATTACCTTGACGCGTCAGACGGGTGCGCAAGTGGTTTGTGACTTTGAAGGACAGACCTTGATTGATAGTTTGGACTACCAGCCGCTTTTGGTCAAACCAAACAATCATGAACTGGGAGCTATCTTTGGAGTGAAACTCGAAAGTTTAGATGAAATCGAGAACTATGCTCGTCAGTTACTGGCCAAAGGAGCTCAAAATGTCATTATCTCCATGGCTGGGGACGGTGCCCTTCTTGTCACATCTGAGGGAGCTTATTTCGCAAAACCTATCAAGGGAACAGTCAAAAATTCAGTTGGTGCTGGTGATTCTATGGTTGCCGGATTCACAGGTGAATTTGTCAAATCTAAAGATGCAGTAGAAGCCTTCAAATGGGGAGTGGCTTGCGGAACGGCAACCACCTTCTCAGATGACTTGGCAACAGCAGAATTTATTAAAGAAACATATGAAAAAGTTGAGGTAGAAAAACGATGAAAATTCAAGACCTATTGAGAAAAGATGTTATGTTGCTGGATTTGCAAGCAACTGAAAAAACAGCTGTCATCGACGAGATGATTAAAAGTTTGACAGACCACGGTTATGTGACAGATTTTGAAACCTTTAAAGAAGGAATTTTGGCGCGTGAAGCTCTCACTTCTACAGGTTTGGGTGATGGTATCGCAATGCCTCACAGCAAAAATGCTGCTGTCAAAGAAGCGACAGTTCTCTTTGCCAAGTCAAACAAGGGTGTTGACTACGAGAGCTTGGATGGACAATCAACTGACCTCTTCTTTATGATTGCAGCTCCAGAAGGTGCCAATGATACTCACTTGGCAGCCTTGGCAGAATTGTCTCAATACTTGATGAAAGACGGTTTTGCTGACAAACTTCGTCAAGTAACATCAGCTGACCAAGTTATCGAACTTTTTAACCAAGCTTCAGAAAAAACTGAAGAGCCTGTTCAAGTACCTGCTAATAACTCGGGTGACTTTATCGTAGCTGTTACAGCTTGTACAACAGGTATTGCCCACACTTACATGGCTCAAGAAGCTCTTCAAAAAGTAGCTGCTGAAATGGGTGTTGGGATCAAGGTTGAGACTAATGGTGCTAGCGGTGTTGGAAATCAACTAACTGCAGAAGATATCCGCAAGGCTAAAGCTGTTATCATCGCAGCAGACAAGGCCGTTGAAATGGATCGTTTCGATGGCAAACCATTGATCAATCGTCCAGTTGCTGACGGTATCCGTAAAACAGAAGAATTGATTAACTTGGCTCTTTCAGGAGATGCTGAAGTCTACCGTGCTGCTAATGGAGCAAAAGCTTCGACAGCAAGCAACGAAAAACAAAGCCTTGGTGGTGCCTTCTACAAACACTTGATGAGTGGTGTATCTCAAATGTTGCCATTCGTTATAGGTGGTGGTATCATGATTGCCCTTGCCTTCTTGATTGACGGTGCTTTGGGTGTTCCAAATGAAAATCTTGGTAATCTTGGTTCCTACCATGAGCTAGCTTCTATGTTTATGAAAATTGGTGGAGCTGCCTTTGGTTTGATGCTCCCAGTCTTTGCAGGTTATGTTGCCTACTCTATCGCTGAAAAACCAGGTTTGGTAGCAGGTTTCGTGGCTGGTGCTATTGCCAAAGAAGGTTTTGCCTTTGGTAAAATTCCTTATGCCGCAGGTGGTGAAGCAACTTCAACTCTTGCAGGTGTCTCATCTGGTTTCCTAGGTGCCCTTGTTGGTGGATTTATCGCAGGTGCTTTAGTTCTTGCTATCAAGAAATACGTTAAAGTTCCTCGTTCACTCGAAGGTGCTAAATCAATTCTTCTCTTGCCACTTCTTGGAACAATCTTGACTGGATTTGTCATGCTAGCTGTGAATATCCCAATGGCAGCAATCAATACTGCTATGAATGACTTCCTAGGCGGTCTTGGAGGAGGTTCAGCTGTCCTTCTTGGTATCGTCCTTGGTGGAATGATGGCTGTTGACATGGGTGGACCAGTTAACAAAGCGGCTTATGTATTTGGTACAGGTACGCTTGCAGCGACTGTTTCTTCAGGTGGTTCTGTGGCTATGGCAGCAGTTATGGCTGGAGGAATGGTGCCACCACTTGCCATCTTTGTCGCAACTCTTCTCTTTAAAGACAAATTTACTAAGGAAGAACGCAACTCTGGTTTGACAAACATCATCATGGGCTTGTCATTTATCACTGAGGGAGCGATTCCGTTTGGTGCAGCTGACCCAGCTCGTGCGATCCCAAGCTTCATCCTTGGTTCAGCAGTAGCAGGTGGACTCGTTGGTCTTACTGGTATCAAACTAATGGCGCCACACGGAGGAATCTTCGTTATCGCCCTTACTTCTAATGCTCTTCTTTACCTCGTGTCTGTCTTGGTAGGAGCAATCGTAAGTGGTGTAGTCTATGGTTACCTACGCAAACCACAAGCATAAAAAATAGAAAAATGAAAAGATTGTACCGTTTGGTGCAGTCTTTTTCTCTTTCCGAAATGCCTGTGAAATATGGTATAATAGAAGAATGGCAAACAAGAATACAAGTAAAACAAGACGGAGACCGTCTAAAGCAGAACTCGAAAGAAAAGAAGCGATTCAACGAATGTTGATTTCGTTGGGAATCGCCCTTTTATTGATTTTTGCAGCCTTTAAATTAGGGGCTGCAGGTATCACCCTTTACAATCTAATTCGCTTGCTGGTAGGTAGCCTAGCTTATTTGGCAATATTTGGTATCCTGCTCTATCTCTTCTTCTTCAAGTGGATACGAAAACAGGAAGGACTCTTATCAGGATTTTTCACCATATTTGCTGGCTTACTCTTGATTTTTGAGGCCTACTTGGTTTGGAAATATGGTTTGGACAAGTCGGTCTTAAAAGGAACTATGGCTCAGGTTGTGACTGATTTGACTGGTTTTCGAACGACCAGTTTTGCTGGTGGAGGCTTGATTGGTGTTGGACTCTATGTGCCAACAGCCTTTCTCTTCTCAAATATCGGTACTTACTTTATTGGTTCTATCTTGATTTTAGTGGGTGCTCTCCTAGTCAGTCCTTGGTCTGTTTACGATATTGCTGAATTTTTCAGTAGAGGCTTTGCCAAATGGTGGGAAGGGCATGAGCGTCGAAAAGAGGAACGATTTGTTAAACAAGAAGAAAAAGCTCGCCAAAAGGCTGAGGAAGAGGCTAGATTAGAAAAAGAAGAGGCTGAAAAAGCCTTACTCGATATGCCTCCTGTTGATATGGAAACGGGTGAAATTCTGACAGAAGATGTTGTTCTTGACGTTCCATCTGTTCCGGAAGAAGAGTGGGTAGAACCAGAAATCATCCTGCCTCAAGCTGAACATGAATTCCCTGAACATGAGGAGGTCTTTGATGATGAAGATGTACAAGTTGATTTTTCAGCCAAGGAGGCTCTTGAATATAAACTTCCAAGCTTACAACTCTTTGCCCCAGATAAACCAAAAGACCAGTCGAAAGAGAAGAAGATTGTTCGAGAAAATATCAAAATCCTAGAAGAAACCTTTGCTAGCTTTGGTATCAAGGTAACGGTTGAACGGGCTGAAATTGGGCCGTCAGTGACCAAGTATGAAGTCAAGCCAGCAGTCGGTGTACGGGTTAACCGCATTTCCAATCTAGCAGATGACCTCGCTCTAGCCTTGGCAGCCAAGGATGTCCGAATTGAAGCACCAATTCCTGGGAAATCCCTGGTCGGAATCGAAGTACCCAACTCTGAAATTGCGACAGTTTCTTTCCGCGAACTATGGGAACAATCTCAAACGAAAGCAGAAAATCTCTTAGAAATTCCTCTAGGAAAGGCAGTTAATGGCACCGCAAGAGCTTTTGACCTTTCCAAGATGCCCCACTTGCTAGTTGCAGGTTCAACGGGTTCAGGGAAGTCAGTAGCTGTTAACGGCATTATCGCTAGCATCCTCATGAAGGCGAGACCTGACCAAGTTAAATTTATGATGGTCGATCCCAAGATGGTTGAGTTGTCTGTTTACAATGATATTCCCCACCTCTTGATTCCAGTCGTGACCAATCCACGTAAGGCCAGCAAGGCTTTGCAAAAGGTCGTGGATGAAATGGAAAATCGTTATGAACTCTTTGCCAAGGTGGGAGTTCGGAATATTGCAGGTTTTAATGCCAAGGTAGAAGAGTTTAATGCTCAGTCTGAGTACAAGCAGGTTCCGCTACCACTCATTGTTGTAATTGTGGATGAGTTGGCTGACCTTATGATGGTAGCCAGCAAGGAAGTGGAAGATGCTATCATTCGTCTCGGACAGAAGGCGCGTGCTGCAGGTATCCACATGATTCTTGCAACCCAGCGTCCGTCCGTTGACGTCATTTCTGGTCTGATCAAGGCCAATGTCCCATCTCGTGTTGCTTTCGCAGTTTCATCAGGAACAGACTCCCGTACTATTTTAGATGAAAATGGAGCTGAGAAACTGCTTGGACGTGGAGATATGCTCTTTAAACCAATCGATGAAAATCATCCAGTTCGTCTCCAAGGATCCTTTATCTCGGATGATGATGTTGAAAGCATCGTAAACTTTATCAAGGCTCAGGCAGATGCGGACTACGATGAGAGTTTTGATCCAGGTGAGGTTTCTGAAAATGAAGGAGAATTTTCAGATGGTGAATCTGGTGGTGACCCGCTCTTTGAAGAAGCCAAGGCTTTGGTCATTGAGACCCAGAAAGCCAGCGCATCTATGATTCAGCGTCGTTTGTCAGTTGGATTTAACCGTGCGACCCGCCTTATGGAAGAACTTGAGATGGCAGGTGTCATTGGCCCAGCTGAAGGTACCAAACCAAGAAAAGTTTTACAACAATAAAAAAATAGCTTCTTTCCAAGTTTGGAAGGAGGCTATTTTAGTGATTATTGATTAGTTTTATTTTCCGAAGTTGGGGTATTGGACTGTTTTTCATTTTCAGTAGTAGGCTTACTTGGAGCAGGAGTAGTAGATTCCTGAGTTGCTGCTTTCTGCTCTTCTTTTTTCTCTTCCTTGACGCTAGATTTTGGCGTTTCTTCTTGTTGTGTTTTTTCTTGGGTAGTGTTATTTTCCTTATTAGGGCTGGTGTTTTCCTGAGGGGATTCCTTTTGAATTTCTTTGACAATTGTTGTCGTCTGGCTTGTCGTAGGTTCTTTTTTAGTATTTTTGTTATTATCCAAGGCGTTCATGATAGTGATACTTGCGGTAATTAAGCCGAGGATACTACCGATAGTAGCAACGGTTTTTTGAAAGACTGTAAAGCCTTTTTTGATGTGTTCTGTTTTTGGTTTTGAAGTTCTACGATAATTAGACATGCATTCTCTCCTTTAATTAAAATTTATTATACCTCATTTCTTTAAAAAAATCTTAAAAAAAGAGGAATTGCCCTTTCTTGTCGCAAGCTTCGTTTCATGATACAATAGAAGGAGTGATTTTAGAAAGCGTGAGAAAACATGATTTACTTTGATAATTCGGCGACGACCAAGCCCTATCCTGAAGCCCTTGAAACCTATATGCAGGTGGCTTCAAAAATTTTAGGAAATCCATCTAGTCTCCATCGTTTGGGAGACCAGGCAACACGAATCTTAGATGCTTCTCGTCAACAGATTGCAGATTTAATCGGTAAGAAAAGTGATGAAATCTTCTTTACTTCTGGTGGGACAGAAGGAGATAACTGGGTTATCAAGGGTGTGGCCTTTGAAAAGGCTCAGTTTGGAAAACACATCATTGTATCAGCCATTGAACATCCGGCAGTCAAAGAGTCAGCCCTCTGGTTGAAAAGTCAAGGATTTGAAGTAGATTTTGCTCCAGTTGATAACAAAGGATTTGTAGATGTTGAAGCGTTATCAGATTTGATAAGACCTGATACGACCCTCGTTTCCGTCATGGCTGTGAACAATGAAATCGGCTCGATTCAACCTATTCAAGCTATTTCAGAACTATTGGCAGACAAGCCAACTATTTCCTTCCACGTTGATGCGGTTCAGGCACTTGCCAAGATTCCGACTGAAAAGTATCTGACAGAACGAGTGGATTTTGCGACTTTCTCTAGTCACAAGTTTCACGGAGTTCGAGGTGTTGGATTTGTCTATATCAAGTCTGGCAAGAAGATTACGCCTCTGTTGACTGGTGGTGGTCAGGAGCGTGATTATCGTTCAACAACTGAAAATGTGGCAGGAATTGCAGCGACAGCCAAGGCTCTCCGTTTGTCTATGGAAAAGCTAGGTTTCTTTACTAGCAAGACTGGGCAGATGAAGGCAGTGATTCGCCAAGCCCTTCTGGACTATCCAGATATTTTTGTCTTTTCAGATGAGGAAGACTTTGCCCCTCATATTCTGACTTTTGGAATCAAGGGTGTTCGTGGTGAAGTCATCGTTCACGCCTTTGAAGACTATGATATTTTTATCTCAACGACCTCTGCTTGTTCGTCAAAGGCAGGAAAACCAGCCGGAACCCTGATTGCTATGGGAGTGGACAAGGATAAGGCTCAGTCAGCTGTGCGTTTAAGCCTAGACCTTGAAAATGATATGAGTCAGGTCGAGCAGTTTTTGACCAAGTTAAAATTAATTTACAATCAAACTAGAAAAGTAAGATAGGAGCATTCATGCAGTATTCAGAAATTATGATTCGCTACGGAGAGTTGTCAACCAAGGGTAAAAATCGTATGCGTTTCATCAATAAACTTCGCAATAATATATCAGACGTTTTGTCTATCTATCCCCAAGTTAAGGTAACGGCAGATCGTGACCGTGCCCACGCTTACCTAAATGGAGCAGATTACACAGCAGTAGCAGAATCACTCAAACAAGTTTTTGGGATTCAAAACTTTTCTCCTGTTTATAAGGTCGAAAAATCTGTAGAAGTTCTGAAGTCTGCTGTCCAAGAGATTATGCAGGACATCTACAAGGATGGCATGACCTTTAAAATTTCTGGCAAGCGTAGCGACCACAACTTTGAGTTGGATAGTCGTGAACTCAATCAAACACTTGGAGGAGCTGTTTTCGAAGCCATTCCAAATGTGCAAGCTCAAATGAAAAGTCCTGACATCAATCTTCAGGTGGAAATCCGTGAAGAAGCAGCCTATCTTTCTTATGAAACCATTCGTGGGGCTGGTGGTTTGCCAGTTGGAACTTCAGGTAAAGGGATGCTCATGTTGTCAGGAGGGATCGACTCACCTGTAGCAGGTTATCTTGCACTTAAGCGTGGGGTGGATATTGAGGCTGTTCATTTTGCCAGCCCACCTTACACGAGTCCAGGCGCTCTTAAAAAAGCCCAAGATTTGACCCGTAAATTAACCAAGTTTGGGGGAAATATCCAGTTTATCGAAGTACCTTTCACAGAGATTCAAGAGGAAATCAAGGCCAAAGCGCCAGAAGCTTACTTGATGACTCTAACGCGTCGTTTTATGATGCGGATTACAGATCGTATTCGTGAGGTACGAAATGGTTTAGTTATCATCAATGGGGAAAGCCTAGGTCAAGTAGCCAGCCAAACCTTGGAGAGCATGCAGGCTATCAATGCAGTTACCAACACTCCCATCATCCGTCCAGTTGTGACAATGGATAAGTTGGAAATCATTGACATTGCTCAGGAAATTGACACCTTTGAAATTTCTATCCAGCCTTTTGAAGACTGTTGTACCATTTTTGCGCCAGATCGTCCGAAAACAAATCCTAAGATTAAGAATGCGGAGCAGTATGAAGCTCGTATGGATGTTGAAGGTTTAGTTGAGCGAGCAGTGGCTGGAATCATGATTACTGAGATTACACCGCAGGCTGAAAAAGATGAAGTCGATGACTTGATTGACAATCTTCTCTAATCAGAAAATCCAAAAGAATTTAGAAAGTTAAATGAAAAAGTTAGTTTTTAATCCAAAAATGGAAGCAAAACTGACTTTTTTTCTATTTTTATGATATAATGAGATAAAATTTTGAATATAGAGAGTTTTCTGACAATGAATCAATCCTACTTTTATTTAAAAATGAAAGAACACAAACTCAAGGTTCCTTATATAGGTAAGGAACGCCGTGTACGTGTTCTGCTTCCTAAAGATTATGAGAAAGACACGGATCGTTCCTATCCTGTTGTTTACTTTCATGACGGGCAAAATGTTTTTTATAGCAAGGAGTCTTTCATTGGCCATTCATGGAAGATTATCCCAGCTATTAAGCGTAATCCTGATATCAGTCGCATGATTGTCGTCGCCATTGACAATGATGGTATGGGGCGGATGAATGAGTATGCGGCTTGGAAGTTCCAAGAATCTCCTATCCCAGGACAGCAATTTGGCGGTAAGGGCGTGGAGTATGCCGAGTTTGTTATGGAGGTGGTCAAGCCATTTATCGATGAGACCTACCGTACTAAAGCTGACTGCCAGCATACGGCTATGATTGGGTCTTCACTAGGAGGCAATATTACCCAGTTTATCGGTTTGGAATACCAAGACCAAATTGGTTGCTTGGGCGTCTTTTCATCTGCCAACTGGCTCCATCAAGAAGCCTTTAATCGCTATATTGAACGCAAGAAACTATCGCCTGACCAGCGTATCTTTATCTATGTTGGAACTGAAGAAGCAGATGATACGGACAAGACCCTGATGGCTGGTAATATCAAACAAGCCTATATCGATTCGTCTCTTCGGTATTACCATGATTTGATAGCAGGTGGGGTACACTTAGATAATCTTGTCTTGAAAGTTCAATCTGGTGCCATCCATAGTGAAATCCCTTGGTCGGAGAATTTACCAGACTGTCTGAGATTTTTTGCAGAGAAATGGTAAGTTAGAAAAGGAGAAAGCCAATGCATATTGAAAACCTTAGCCACTGGAGTGGCAATCTTAACCGTGAAATGTACCTTAATCGTTATGGACATGCAGGGATTCCAGTTGTGGTCTTTGCTTCATCAGGTGGTAGTCACAATGAATACTATGATTTTGGCATGATTGATGCTTGTGCTTCTTTTATCGAGGAAGGCCGTGTTCAGTTCTTTACCCTATCCAGTGTAGATAGTGAGAGCTGGTTGGCCACTTGGAAAAATGGTCATGACCAAGCAGAGATGCACCGTGCCTACGAGCGTTATGTGATTGAGGAGGCTATTCCTTTTATCAAGCACAAGACAGGTTGGTTTGATGGTATGATGACGACAGGTTGCTCCATGGGCGCCTACCATGCAGTCAACTTTTTCCTCCAACATCCAGATGTCTTTACCAAGGTGATTGCTCTCAGTGGTGTTTACGACGCACGTTTCTTTGTCGGCGATTACTACAATGACGATGCTATTTACCAAAACTCGCCAGTAGATTATATCTGGAACCAGAACGACGGCTGGTTTATTGACCGTTATCGTCAGGCAGAGATTGTGCTGTGTACGGGTCTTGGTGCCTGGGAACAAGACGGTCTACCATCCTTTTACAAGCTCAAAGAAGCCTTTGACCAGAAACAAATTCCAGCCTGGTTTGCTGAATGGGGACACGATGTCGCCCACGACTGGGAATGGTGGCGCAAACAAATGCCTTATTTCCTTGGAAATCTCTATTTATAAAAGGAGTTACCTATGAATTACCTTGTTATTTCTCCCTACTATCCGCAAAACTTTCAACAGTTTACCATTGAGCTAGCCAATAAAGGTATCACAGTCTTGGGGATTGGCCAAGAACCATACGAGCAATTGGATGAACCTTTACGCAATAGCCTGACCGAGTATTTCCGTGTGGACAATCTTGAAAATATAGATGAAGTCAAGAGAGCGGTTGCTTTTCTCTTTTATAAACATGGCCCGATAGACCGTATTGAATCCCACAATGAATACTGGCTTGAGCTGGATGCAACACTCAGGGAACAATTCAATGTCTTTGGTGCCAAACCAGAGGATCTCAAAAAGACGAAATTTAAGTCTGAAATGAAGAAACTCTTCAAAAAAGCAGGTGTCCCCGTGGTACCAGGCGCTGTTATCCAGACAGAAGCAGATGTGGATCAAGCAGTGAATGAAATCGGTCTTCCAATGATTGCCAAACCTGATAATGGAGTGGGAGCAGCCGCAACCTTTAAACTTGAGACAGAAGATGATATCAATCACTTCAAGTCTGAGTGGGATCATTCAACTGTTTATTTCTTTGAGAAATTTGTTACTTCTAGCGAAATTTGTACCTTTGATGGTCTAGTGGGTAAGGATGGAAAGATTGTTTTTTCAACGACCTTCGACTACGCCTATACACCGCTGGATCTCATGATTTACAAGATGGACAATTCCTACTATGTGCTCAAGGATATGGATCCCAAATTACGTAAATATGGTGAGGCCATTGTCAAGGAATTTGGTATGAAAGAACGGTTCTTCCATATCGAGTTCTTCCGTGAAGGGGATGATTACATCGCCATTGAGTACAATAACCGGCCTGCAGGTGGTTTCACTATTGATGTTTATAACTTTGCTCATTCTTTGGATCTTTATCGTGGCTATGCTGCTATTGTAGCAGGGGAAGAGTTCCCAGCGTCAGACTTTGAACCTCAGTATTGTTTGGCTACTTCTCGCCGTGCAAATGCTCATTATGTTTATTCAGAAGAGGACTTGCTTGCTAAATATAGCCAGCAGTTCAAGGTGAAAAAAATCATGCCTGCAGCCTTTGCGGAACTTCAAGGGGATTACCTTTATATGTTGACAACTCCGAGTCGACAAGAAATGGAGCAGATGATTGCTGATTTCGGACAACGTCAAGAATAAGAACTCTCGGATTAAGGAAATGCACCTCCTTAATCCTTTTGTTTCAATAAGAGAAATAAAACCGCTTTCCCATATATTCTTTTAGAAAACCTGTTGCTAAAAGATATAAAAATTGATAGAATAAGGATTGTCTAAAAAATTTTAAGGAGAATCTATCAAATGGATTTCACATGGGCAATTAAATATGCCACTGAATTTTTGGCCACTGCTATTTTGATCATTCTTGGAAATGGTGCAGTTGCCAACGTTGAACTTAAAGGTACGAAAGGTCACCAAAGTGGCTGGATCGTTATCGCTGTTGGTTATGGTATGGGGGTTATGATCCCAGCCTTGATGTTTGGTAACGTATCAGGTAACCACATTAACCCAGCCTTCACTCTTGGACTTGCGATCAGCGGTCTCTTCCCTTGGGCACAAGTTGCGCCTTATATCATCGCACAAGTTTTGGGTGCTATCTTTGGTCAAGCCTTGGTTGTGGCAACACACCGCCCATATTACTTGAAAACTGAAAATCCAAACAACATTTTGGGTACTTTCTCAACCATTTCAAGTTTGGATAATGGTACAAAAGAATCACGTTTTGCAGCAACTGTTAACGGTTTTGTAAACGAGTTTGTTGGTTCATTTGTTCTTTTCTTTGCAGCTCTTGGAATGACTAAAAACTTCTTTGGTGCTGAACTAGTATCAAAAGCACAAGCGGCTATTAATGCTCAAGTTGCACAAGCAACTACTCAAGGTCAAACCATTCCTCAAGAACAAGTAACAGCAGCACTTGACCAAGCTAAAGAACAAGTAGCGCCATTTATGACATCAGGTCTTGGAATTGCTCACTTGGCACTTGGATTCCTTGTTATGGCTTTGGTAACATCACTTGGTGGACCTACAGGGCCTGCCTTGAACCCAGCCCGTGACTTGGGACCACGTCTCCTTCATGCTTTCCTTCCAAAATCAGTTCTTGGTGAGCACAAAGGTGATTCAAAATGGTGGTATTCTTGGGTACCAGTAGTAGCACCGATCGCAGCAGCAATTGCGGCAGTAGCTATCTTCAAATTCCTTTACCTATAAGAAATTGAAACCGAGGAAATCCTCGGTTTTTTAGATGAAATTTTACGAAAAAAAGGTAAATCTGAGCATAATTTCTTGTAAAAAATTCTAAAATCCTTTAAAATAAAAGAGTTGGAGGAATTTATGAATGTAAATCAGATTGTACGGATTATTCCTACTTTAAAAGTTAATAATAGAAAATTAAATGAAACATTTTATATAGAAACCCTTGGCATGAAGGCCTTGTTAGAAGAGTCAGCCTTTCTGTCACTAGGTGATCAAACAGGTTTAGAAAAGCTGGTTTTAGAAGAAGCTCCAAGTATGCGCACTCGTAAGGTAGAGGGAAGAAAAAAACTAGCTAGATTGATTGTCAAGGTGGAAAATCCCTTAGAAATCGAGGCCTTATTAGCTAAAACAGATTCGATTCATCAATTATATAAAGGTCAAAATGGCTACGCTTTTGAGATTTTTTCACCCGAAGATGATTTGATTTTGATTCATGCGGAAGATGACAGAGCAAGTCTAGTAGAAGTAGGAGAAAAGCCAGAATTTCAAACAGATCTGGAGTCAATTTCTTTAAGTAAATTTGAAATTTCTATGGAATTACACCTCCCAACGGATGTAGATAGTTTCTTGGAACTATCTGAAATTGGGGCGTCACTTGATTTTATCCCAGCACAGGGGCAGGATTTGACTGTGGACAATACGGTTACTTGGGACTTATCTATGCTCAAGTTCTTAGTCAATGAACTAGATATAGAAAGTCTTCGCCAGAAGTTTGAGTCTACCGAATATTTTATTCCTAAGTCTGAAAAATTCTTCCTTGGTAAAGATAGAAATAATGTTGAATTGTGGTTTGAAGAAGTATGAAGTGGACCAAGATTATTAAAAAAATAGAAGAACAAATCGAGGCAGGGATTTATCCCGGAGCCTCTTTTGCGTATTTTAAGGGCAATAAATGGACGGAGTTCTATTTAGGACAGAGTGACCCAGAGCATGGCTTGGATACTGATCCAGGACTGGTTTATGACCTAGCCAGTGTCAGTAAGGTTGTTGGAGTTGGCACCGTTTTTACCTTCTTGTGGGAAAAAGGCAAATTAGATATTGATAGACCTGTAACAGATTTTTTAGATGAGAGTGATTATCCAGATATCACTATTCGCCAGCTCTTAACCCATGCTACAAATCTGGATCCTTTTATTCCCAATCGTGATCTTTTAACAGCACCTGAATTAAAGGAAGCGATGTTTCATCTTAAGAGACGAAGTCAGCCAGCCTTTCTTTATTCAGATGTCCACTTTTTGCTTTTAGGTTTTATTTTAGAGAGAATTTTTGATCAAGACCTGGATGTAATTTTACAAGAACAAGTCTGGAATTTTTGGGGAATGGCTGAAACCAAGTTTGGCCCTGTTGAGCTTGCTATTCCAACAGTCAGAGGTGTAGAGGCGGGTCTGGTACATGATCCCAAGGCTCGTCTCCTGGGCAGACATGCAGGTAGTGCTGGTTTGTTTTCGACTGTAAAGGATTTACAAATCTTTTTAGAACACTATTTAGCAGATGATTTTGCAAGAGATTTGAGTCAAAATTTTTCTCCTTTGGATGACAAGGAACGTTCTTTAGCATGGAATTTGGAAGGAGAATGGCTAGACCATACGGGCTATACAGGTACCTTTATCATGTGGAATCGTCAGAAGCAAGAAGCGGTCATTTTCCTATCGAACCGTACCTATGAAAAGGATGAGAGGGCTCAATGGATTGTAGACCGCAATCAAGTGATGGACTTGATTCGCAAAGAAGAGTAAGGAGAGACATGTCAAATAGTTTAAAAGGGATTCTATTAACAGTTGTGGCTGGGATTGCTTGGGGTCTGTCAGGAACGAGTGGCCAATACCTGATGGCGCACGGAATTTCGGCTCTGGTTTTGACCAACTTGCGTCTTTTAATCGCTGGTGGAATTCTCATGGTCTTGGCTTATGCTACTGCAAAGGATAGAATGCTGGCCTTTTTAAAGGATAGAGAGAGTTTGCTGTCTCTTCTTATTTTTGCTCTGATTGGCCTCTTCCTCAATCAATTTGCCTATCTAACTGCTATTCAGGAGACCAATGCAGGAACCGCGACGGTGCTTCAGTATGTTTGTCCTGTAGGGATTTTGATTTATAGCTGTATCAAGGATAAGGTGGCGCCAACACTGGGAGAGATTATTTCAATCATATTAGCTATCGGAGGAACCTTCCTGATCGCAACACATGGGCAGTTGGACCAGTTATCTATGACACCTGCAGGTCTGTTCTGGGGTCTCTTTTCTGCTCTGACTTACGCACTTTATATCATTTTGCCCATAGCCTTGATTAAGAAGTGGGGGAGCAGCTTGGTCATCGGTGTGGGAATGGTCGTAGCAGGTTTGGTCGCCCTTCCTTTTACAGGAGTTCTACAGACTGCTATCCCAACTAGTCTTGATTTTCTCCTTGCTTTTGCAGGTATTATCCTTATCGGGACTGTCTTTGCCTATACAGCCTTTCTAAAAGGAGCCAGTTTGATTGGACCAGTTAAGTCAAGTTTGTTGGCTTCAATTGAGCCAATCTCTGCGATTTTCTTTGCTTTCCTAATTATGAATGAACAATTTTATCCAATTGATTTTCTTGGTATGGTCATGATATTGTTTGCTGTAACTCTGATTTCTTTGAAAGATTTACTTTTAGAAAAATAAAAAAAGACTCTTTGTCCGTGACAGAGAGTTTTTGTGTAGTAATCTAATTGTTTTCAAGATAAAATTCAAAGCGTTCGCCTACATACTGACTTTTTACGTATTCAAAAGCTGTCCCATCTTCTAGGTAAGAAACCTGAGTCAGCCCAAGAATAGCATGTCCTTTTTCAACTTTTAAATAGTGGGCAATTTTTTCTTTAGCAAGGCGCGCATAAATAGTCTGCTGTGATTTGCCGATACGGTAGCCATGTTTTTGTAAGGTTTGGAAGAAATGACTTGTGATTTCTTCTTTTTTAAAGTCCTTAATGAATTTTTCAGGAATAGAAGCAACTTCATAAACCAGAGGAACTTGGTCGGCATAGCGAACCCGTTCCATTCGGATAATATTCTCCGTTGGAGAAATTCCTAACTTTGCAACTTCCTGCTCATTGGGAATGGTTTTTCTGTAGGAAATGAGTTGGCTAGAGGGAACTTTACCTTGGGATTTGACAATTTCAGTAAAACTGGTTGTTCCTCGCATCTTTTCTTGTACTCGAGTACTAGACACAAAGGTGCCACTTCCAACTCTGCGCTCCAGAACACCTTCTTCGACCAAGAGGGAAATTGCTTGGCGGAGGGTCATGCGGCTGACCTCAAACTGCTCTGCTAAATCTCTTTCACTGGGAAGTCTCTCACCAATGGCCCAACGATTTTCGTCAATATCCTTTTTAATCTGATCATGGATTTTCATATAAGCGGGTAGCATATTTTTCACTTCATTTCTATCTTTTCTCTATTGTACCCTAATAAACAAGAAAAAGTCAATCTTCGCCTTGTTTAGTTGGTAATTCACTAGTATTTGTGATAGAATATTGAGAAAAGATATTTCTTTTGAGAAAGGAAAAAGATGAGCAACATTTCAACTGATTTGCAAGATGTAGAAAAAATCATCGTATTGGACTATGGTAGCCAATACAACCAGCTGATTTCACGCCGTATCCGTGAGATTGGTGTTTTTTCAGAACTAAAGAGCCATAAAATTTCAGCTGCTGAAGTTCGTGAAATCAATCCGGTAGGAATCATCCTTTCAGGTGGTCCAAACTCTGTATACGAAGATGGTTCATTCGATATTGACCCAGAAATTTTCGAACTTGGAATTCCAATTTTGGGAATCTGTTATGGTATGCAGTTGTTGACCCATAAACTTGGAGGAAAAGTTGTTCCTGCAGGTGATGCTGGAAATCGTGAATATGGTCAATCAACCCTAACTCACACACCATCAGCTCTTTTTGAATCAACACCTGATGAGCAGACTGTTTTGATGAGCCATGGTGATGCAGTTACTGAGATTCCTGCTGACTTTGTTCGTACAGGTACATCAGCTGACTGCCCATACGCAGCCATCGAAAACCCAGATAAACACATTTACGGTATCCAATTCCACCCAGAAGTTCGTCATTCTGTATACGGAAATGATATCCTTCGTAACTTTGCCCTTAACATTTGTAAGGCTAAAGGTGATTGGTCAATGGATAACTTTATTGATATGCAGATCAAAAAAATCCGTGAAACAGTTGGAGATAAACGTGTCCTTCTTGGCCTATCAGGTGGAGTTGACTCATCTGTAGTTGGAGTTCTTCTCCAAAAGGCTATTGGCGATCAATTGATCTGTATCTTTGTAGACCACGGTCTTCTTCGTAAAGGAGAAGCAGACCAAGTTATGGACATGCTTGGTGGTAAGTTTGGTTTGAATATCGTCAAAGCAGACGCTGCTAAACGTTTCCTTGACAAACTTGCTGGCGTTTCTGACCCTGAGCAAAAACGTAAAATCATCGGTAATGAATTTGTGTATGTATTCGATGACGAAGCAAGCAAGCTCAAAGATGTGAAATTCCTTGCTCAAGGTACCTTATATACAGACGTTATCGAGTCTGGTACAGATACAGCTCAAACTATCAAGTCACACCACAACGTGGGTGGTCTTCCAGAAGACATGCAGTTTGAATTGATCGAACCACTCAACACTCTCTATAAAGACGAAGTTCGTGCTCTTGGTACAGAGCTTGGTATGCCAGACCATATCGTATGGCGCCAACCATTCCCAGGACCAGGCCTTGCTATCCGTGTCATGGGAGAAATTACTGAAGAGAAACTAGAGACTGTTCGTGAGTCAGACGCTATTCTGCGTGAGGAAATTGCCAAAGCTGGCCTTGACCGCGATATTTGGCAATATTTCACTGTTAACACAGGCGTTCGCTCAGTTGGGGTTATGGGTGACGGTCGTACTTATGACTACACGATTGCAATCCGTGCTATTACCTCTATCGATGGTATGACAGCTGACTTTGCAAAGATTCCTTGGGAAGTTCTTCAAAAGATTTCTGTACGTATCGTAAACGAAGTAGACCATGTTAACCGCATCGTCTACGATATTACAAGTAAACCACCTGCAACAGTTGAGTGGGAATAGTCATCTAAGGACTAATTTATGTAGTTTAACGAGCCAGTATCTTTGAATACTGGTTTTTTACTTTATCTAGATTTTTGATTACTTGTTAAAACTGGGTGAATTTTCGATAGTTTATCAGCCATTATGAAAATCAAAGATCAAGCTAGGAAGGCAGCAGAAGGTTGCTCAAAGCACTACTTTAAGGTTGTAGATAAGACTGACGAATATATAATCCAAGGTGAAGCTGACCTGGTTTGAAGAGATTTTTGAAGAGTATTAAAAGATTAGAATTGTCAAAACAATCTGTCTAGGCTTGATTTTATGGTTTATTTACTATAAAATGAGAAGGAAAAACGTCAAACTTTTATATTGCAAATAGGAGAAAACATGACAAAAACATTAAAACGTCCTGAGGTATTATCACCTGCAGGGACTTTAGAGAAGCTAAAAGTGGCTGTTCAGTATGGAGCAGACGCTGTCTTTATCGGTGGTCAGGCCTATGGTCTTCGCAGCCGTGCCGGAAACTTTACCTTTGAACAAATGGAAGAAGGTGTCCAGTTTGCGGCCAAGTATGGGGCTAAGGTCTATGTAGCTGCCAACATGGTTATGCACGAAGGAAATGAAGCTGGTGCTGGTGAGTGGTTCCGTAAACTGCGTGATATCGGGATTGCAGCAGTTATCGTATCTGACCCAGCCTTGATTATGATTGCAGCGACTGAAGCACCGGGTCTTGAAATTCACCTCTCTACTCAAGCCAGTGCCACTAACTATGAAACTCTTGAGTTCTGGAAAGAATTGGGCTTGACGCGTGTCGTTTTGGCGCGTGAGGTTTCGATGGAAGAATTGGCAGAAATCCGCAAACGTACAGATGTTGAGATTGAAGCTTTTGTACATGGAGCCATGTGTATTTCTTACTCTGGTCGTTGCACTCTTTCAAACCACATGAGTATGCGTGATGCCAACCGTGGGGGTTGTTCACAATCTTGTCGTTGGAAATACGACCTTTACGACATGCCATTTGGTCAAGAACGCAAGAGCTTGAAGGGTGAAATTCCTGAAGAATTTTCAATGTCAGCCGTTGATATGTCTATGATTGACCATATTCCAGATATGATTGAAAATGGTGTAGACAGTCTTAAGATTGAAGGACGTATGAAGTCTATTCACTACGTATCAACAGTAACCAACTGCTACAAGGCGGCTGTTGATGCTTATCTAGAAAGTCCAGAAAAATTTGAATCTATCAAACAAGATTTGGTGGACGAGATGTGGAAGGTTGCCCAACGTGAATTAGCAACAGGTTTCTACTACGGTACACCATCTGAAAATGAGCAGTTATTTGGTGCTCGTCGTAAAATTCCTGAGTATAAGTTTGTCGCTGAAGTCGTTTCTTATGATGATGCGACACAAACAGCAACCATTCGTCAACGGAATGTCATTAACGAGGGGGACCAAGTTGAGTTTTATGGCCCAGGTTTCCGTCATTTTGAAACTTATATTGAAGATTTGCACGATGCTAAAGGCAATAAAATTGACCGCGCACCAAATCCAATGGAACTCTTGACTATTAAGGTGCCTCAACCTGTTCAAGCAGGAGACATGGTTCGTGCATTAAAAGAAGGTCTTATCAATCTTTATAAGGAAGATGGAACCAGCGTCACAGTTCGAGCTTAAGAAGCATGAAGGAAATGAATGATTTCTGGTTGCTTTCCCTTTAATTCTTCTTACTAAAAGAGCATTAGGTTAAAGAAAATATATTAATTTCCATCCGAGATTTCATCTCGGATTTTTTCAATATTTTTCAGAAATCTCTAGATAATGGTCGGATTTATTACAAGTTTTTTCCAAAGTTTTCTATATAATAGGCTTAAAAATAGTAAAATTGTAAATAATTTTCATTAAACGCTTTCAATGTTAGTAAAAAGTTGACAAATCCAATTTTTAGGACTAAACTAAGTAAGTAAATTTTAATTAAAAGGAGAATTCGTCATGAATTTAACATTTTTCGGTCTATGTCTTGCCTGTATGGGTGTATCTCTTGGTGAAGGTATGTTGATGAACGGTTTGTTGAAATCAGTTGCTCGCCAACCAGATATCATCTCAGAACTACGTAGTTTGATGATCCTAGGGGTTGCCTTTATTGAAGGTACTTTCTTTGTTACTCTTGTCTTTTCATTTATCATCAAATAAAAGAAGTATAAATTGAAAAAGGGAGGATTTTAGATGGAAGAAAGTATTAATCCAACCATCAATATTGGTCCTGTTACCTTTAATTTAACCATAGTAGTTTTGACTTTGTTGACTGTAGCACTTATTTTTGGCTTTATTTATTGGGCAACTCGAAATATGACTTTGAGACCCACAGGAAAACAAAATGTATTAGAGTATTTATTTGATTTTGTTGTTGGATTTACAAAATCAAACCTTGGTCCAATGATAAAGGATTATTCTCTCTTTTATTTCTGTCTATTCCTATTTATGGCCATTGCAAATAATATTGGCTTAATGGCTAGAATTCAGACTACAGATGGTGTAAATCTTTGGACCTCACCAACAGCAAATTTGTCATTTGACTTGGTCTTGTCTTTTACAATTATCTTAATGACTCACGTAGAAGGAATTCGTCGTCGTGGAATCAAAAAGTATTTAAAAGCATTTGTAACACCAGGTTTTATGACACCAATGAATCTCTTAGAAGAAGTTACCAATCTCCTTTCACTTGCATTGCGGGTCTTTGGTAATATCTTTGCAGGGGAAGTGATGGCAAGTATGTTAGTCCTACTTTCTCATCAGGCCTTCTATTGGTATCCTATTGCTTTTGGAACAAATCTAATCTGGACTGCATTTTCTGTTTTTATTTCTTGTGTACAAGCATATGTATTTACATTGTTATCTTCAATGTACCTAGGAAATAAAATTAATGATGAAGAATAGAAAGGAGTAGTTTATGAATGTAACAGTAGGTGAATTACTTGGTGATTTTATACTAATCGCTGGTTCCTTTATTCTCTTGCTAGTCTTGGTTAAGAAATACGCTTGGTCAAATTTGACTAGCATTTTCGAACAAAGAGCAGAAAAAATTGCAGCAGATATTGACGGAGCTGAACAAGCACGTCAAAAAGCAGAAGTATTGGCTCAGAAACGCGAAGATGAATTGGCTGGTAGCCGTAAAGAAGCTAAGACAATCATTGAGAATGCGAAAGAAACAGCTGAGAAAAGCAAAGCTAGTATTTTAGCAGATGCTAAGCTAGAAGCAGGACGCTTGAAAGAAAAAGCGAACCAAGAAATTGCTCAAAATAAAGCTGAAGCTTTACAAAGCGTTAAGGGTGAGGTAGCAGATTTGACAATCAGCTTGGCTGGTAAAATCATCTCACAAAACCTTGACGGTCATGCCCATAAAGAACTCATTGATCAGTATATCGATCAGTTAGGAGAAGCTTAATGGACAAGAAAACAGTAAAGGTAATTGAAAAATACAGCATGCCTTTTGTCCAATTGGTTTTAGAAAAAGGAGAAGAAGACCGTATATTTTCAGACTTAGCTCAAATCAAGCAAGTTGCTGAAGAAACAGGTTTACCTTCTTTTTTAAAAAAAGTGGCAGTAGACGAGTCTGACAAGGAAAAAACGATTGCGTTCTTCCAAGATTCAGTGTCGACTTTATTGCAAAACTTTATCCAGGTTCTTATCTACAATCACAGAGCAAATCTTTTTTATGATATTCTTGTAGATTGCTTGAACCGACTTGAAAAAGAAACAAATCGATTTGAAGTGACGATTACGTCAGCTCATCCTTTAACTGATGAACAGAAGAATCGCTTGCTCCCTTTGATTGAGAAAAAAATGTCTCTTAAAGTAAGGAGTATAAAAGAACAAATCGATGAAAGTCTTATTGGTGGTTTTGTCATTTTTGCCAATCACAAGACAATTGATGTGAGTATTAAACAACAACTTAAAGTTGTTAAAGAAAATTTGAAATAGAAAGTGGTGTTCTTTTGGCAATTAACGCACAAGAAATCAGCGCTTTAATTAAGCAACAAATTGAAAATTTCAAACCCAATTTTGATGTGACTGAAACAGGTGTTGTAACCTATATCGGGGACGGTATCGCGCGTGCTCACGGCCTTGAAAATGCCATGAGTGGAGAGTTGTTGATTTTTGAAAACGGCTCTTATGGTATGGCTCAAAACTTGGAGTCAACAGACGTTGGTATTATCATCCTAGGTGACTTTACAGATATCCGTGAAGGCGATACAATCCGCCGTACAGGTAAAATCATGGAAGTCCCAGTAGGTGAAAGTCTGATTGGTCGTGTTGTGGATCCGCTTGGTCGTCCAGTTGACGGTCTTGGAGAAATCCACACTGATAAAACTCGTCCAGTAGAAGCGCCAGCTCCTGGTGTTATGCAACGTAAGTCTGTATCAGAACCATTGCAAACTGGTTTGAAAGCTATTGACGCCCTTGTACCGATTGGTCGTGGTCAACGTGAGTTGATTATCGGTGACCGTCAGACAGGGAAAACAACCATTGCGATTGATACAATCTTGAACCAGAAAGGTCAAGATATGATCTGTATCTATGTTGCGATTGGACAAAAAGAATCAACAGTTCGTACGCAAGTAGAAACACTACGTCAGTACGGTGCCTTGGACTACACAATCGTTGTGACAGCCTCTGCTTCACAACCATCTCCATTGCTTTTCCTAGCTCCTTATGCTGGGGTTGCCATGGCGGAAGAATTTATGTACCAAGGGAAGCATGTTTTGATCGTTTATGATGATCTTTCAAAACAAGCGGTGGCTTATCGTGAACTGTCTCTCTTACTTCGTCGTCCTCCAGGTCGTGAGGCCTTCCCAGGGGATGTTTTCTACCTTCACAGCCGTTTGCTTGAGCGCTCAGCTAAAGTATCTGATGAGCTTGGGGGTGGATCAATTACAGCCCTACCATTTATCGAGACACAAGCAGGAGATATCTCAGCCTATATCGCAACCAACGTGATTTCAATCACTGATGGACAAATCTTCCTTGGTGATGGTCTTTTCAATGCAGGTATTCGTCCAGCCATCGATGCGGGTTCATCTGTATCTCGTGTAGGTGGTTCTGCACAAATCAAAGCCATGAAGAAGGTTGCTGGTACACTTCGTATCGACCTTGCTTCATACCGTGAGTTGGAAGCCTTCACTAAGTTTGGTTCTGACTTAGATGCGGCAACACAGGCTAAATTGAACCGTGGACGTCGTACCGTTGAGGTCTTGAAACAACCTGTTCACAAGCCATTACCTGTTGAGAAACAAGTAACCATTCTCTATGCTTTGACACATGGTTTCTTGGATACTGTTCCAGTAGATGATATTGTTCGTTTCGAGGAAGAGTTCCATGCCTTCTTTGACGCTCAACATCCAGAGATTTTGGAAACCATTCGTGATACAAAAGACTTGCCAGAAGAAGCAGTCTTGGATGCTGCGATTACAGAGTTTCTCAATCAAACCAGCTTCCAATAAGAATAGAGGTGTCAGATGGCAGTATCTCTAAATGATATTAAAACAAAAATCGCCTCAACAAAAAATACGAGTCAAATCACTAATGCCATGCAAATGGTATCGGCTGCTAAGCTAGGACGCTCTGAAGAAGCAGCTCGTAACTTCCAAGTTTATGCTCAGAAAGTGCGTAAACTTTTGACAGATATTCTTCATGGTAATGGAGCTGGTGGTTCAACCAATCCGATGTTGATTAGCCGTCCTGTGAAGAAGACAGGCTATATCGTCATTACTTCAGATCGCGGTTTGGTTGGAGGTTATAATTCTTCTATTCTGAAAGCCGTTATGGAGTTGAAGGAAGAATACCATCCAGATGGTCAAGGTTTTGAAATGATCTGTATCGGTGGAATGGGAGCTGATTTCTTTAAGGCTCGTGGTATTCAACCACTTTATGAACTACGTGGCTTGGCAGATCAACCAAGCTTTGATGAAGTCCGTAAGATTATTTCAAAAACTGTTGAAATGTACCAAAATGAACTATTTGATGAACTCTATGTCTGCTACAACCACCATGTCAATACGCTAACCAGTCAAATGCGTGTGGAACAAATGCTTCCAATTGTTGACTTGGATCCAAATGAAGCGGATGACAGTTACAGCTTGACCTTTGAATTGGAAACTAGCCGAGAAGAAATTTTGGAGCAGTTGTTGCCTCAGTTTGCAGAAAGTATGATTTATGGTGCTATTATCGACGCTAAGACAGCTGAAAATGCTGCGGGTATGACAGCCATGCAAACAGCGACAGATAATGCTAAGAAAGTCATTAATGATTTGACAATTCAGTATAACCGTGCCAGACAGGCGGCGATTACACAAGAAATTACAGAAATCGTAGCAGGAGCTAGTGCCTTAGAATAGGCTCTAGTCCAGCTCGTATGAAAATGAACTTATACTCAATGAAAATCAAAGAGCAAAGTAGGAAGCTAGCCGCAGGCTGTACTTGAGTACGGTAAGGCGACGCTGATGTGGTTTGAATTTGATTTTCGAAGAGTATTAGGACCTAGTTGAACTAGGAACCGACAGTATCTTATATAGAATAGGAGAAGGAGATGAGTTCAGGTAAAATTGCTCAGGTTATCGGTCCCGTTGTAGACGTCTTGTTTGCAGCAGGGGAAAAACTTCCTGAGATTAACAATGCACTTGTCGTCTACAAAAATGACGAAATAAAAACAAAAATCGTCCTTGAAGTAGCCTTGGAGTTGGGAGATGGTATGGTCCGTACTATCGCCATGGAATCAACAGATGGTTTGACTCGTGGAATGGAAGTATTGGACACAGGTCGTCCAATCTCTGTACCAGTAGGTAAAGAAACTTTGGGACGTGTCTTCAATGTTTTGGGAGACACCATTGACTTGGAAGCTCCTTTTACAGAAGACGCAGAGCGTCAGCCAATTCATAAGAAAGCTCCAACTTTTGATGAGTTGTCTACCTCTTCTGAAATCCTTGAAACAGGGATTAAGGTTATCGACCTTCTTGCCCCTTACCTTAAAGGTGGTAAAGTTGGACTTTTCGGTGGTGCCGGAGTTGGTAAAACCGTCTTAATCCAAGAATTGATTCACAACATTGCCCAAGAACACGGTGGTATTTCAGTATTTACCGGTGTTGGGGAACGTACTCGTGAGGGGAACGACCTTTACTGGGAAATGAAAGAATCAGGCGTTATCGAGAAAACAGCCATGGTATTTGGTCAGATGAATGAGCCACCAGGAGCACGTATGCGTGTTGCCCTTACTGGTTTGACAATCGCTGAATACTTCCGTGATGTGGAAGGCCAAGACGTGCTTCTCTTTATCGATAATATCTTCCGTTTCACTCAGGCTGGTTCAGAAGTATCTGCCCTTTTGGGTCGTATGCCATCAGCCGTTGGTTACCAACCAACACTTGCTACGGAAATGGGTCAATTGCAAGAGCGTATTACATCAACTAAAAAGGGTTCTGTAACCTCTATCCAGGCTATCTATGTGCCAGCGGATGACTATACTGACCCAGCGCCAGCAACAGCCTTCGCTCATTTGGACTCAACAACTAACTTGGAACGTAAGTTGGTACAATTGGGTATCTACCCAGCCGTTGACCCACTTGCTTCAAGCTCACGTGCCTTGGCACCTGAAATCGTTGGAGAAGAGCACTATGCAGTTGCTGCTGAAGTAAAACGCGTTCTTCAACGTTACCATGAATTGCAAGATATCATTGCTATCCTTGGTATGGATGAGCTTTCTGATGAAGAAAAGACCTTGGTTGCTCGTGCCCGTCGTATCCAGTTCTTCTTGTCACAAAACTTCAACGTTGCGGAACAATTCACTGGTCAGCCAGGTTCTTATGTTCCAGTTGCTGAAACTGTTCGTGGCTTTAAGGAAATCCTTGATGGTAAACACGACCACTTGCCAGAAGATGCCTTCCGTGGGGTTGGTTCTATCGAAGATGTGATTGCAAAAGCTGAAAAAATGGGATTTTAAGAGGTGATCTATGGCTCAGTTAACTGTCCAGATCGTGACACCAGATGGTCTCGTCTATGATCACCATGCCAGCTTTGTATCAGTTCGAACTCTGGATGGTGAGATGGGAATCTTGCCACGACATGAAAATATGATTGCAGTTTTAGCAGTTGATGAGGTTAAGGTTAAACGTGTAGATGATGAAAATCACGTGAACTGGATTGCAGTGAACGGAGGCGTTATCGAAGTTGCTAATGGTGTTATCACAATCGTTGCTGACTCTGCAGAACGGGCTCGTGATATCGACGTTAGTCGTGCAGAACGTGCCAAACTTCGAGCAGAGCGTGAAATTGAAGAAGCACAAGACAAACACTTGATTGACCAAGAACGTCGTGCGAAGATTGCACTGCAACGTGCCATTAACCGTATTAATGTCGGAAATAGACTATAAGAAAAAAATGAACTTGAGTTACCAAGTTCATTTTTTATGTTTTCTTAAGGGGCAAAACTGATGCAGACTGCTTCTGGGACATGGAAGTCATTAGAAAGTTCTGCTAGACGTCCAGATTCAGAATTGCGTTTAAAGACAGTTGCATTGTCAGAGTCCTGATGGACAGCAATAAGGAATTCTTGATCTGGTGTCAAATCAAAATCACGTGGAGTCTGACCATGTGTCGGAACGATTTCTAACAACTCTAGGCTACCGTCCGCAAGAATTGTATATACTGCGATAGAATCATGACCACGGTTAGAAGCGTAGAGGTATTTACCATCTTTAGAGAGACGAATAGCAGCAGTACCATTAAAGCCTTCATAACCGTCTGGTAGAGTTGAAATGACTTGCATGCGTTCAAATTCGCCAACACCATCGTAGATTAGAACCTCGATAGTGCTATTGAGTTCACAAATGAGATAAGCAATTTTATAATGGTTATGGAAAATAATATGGCGTGAGCCTGCTCCTGGCTGGCTATGATAGGTATAGAGCTTAGATAATTTTCCTTCTGAATCAAGATCGTAAGTAATTACTTGGTCAGTACCCAAGTCGCAGGTCACTAGATAGTGGTCAGGTGTTAAATCTGTATAGTGAACATGTGGAGAAGCTTGATTTTCATGTGGACCTTGGCCACTGTGTTGATCAACATCACTAAGTAGAAGATAACCATCTTCCTGACGTTTATAAACAAGGACTTGTCCCTTGTGGTAGTTGGCAGCATATACCAAATCACGCTTTTCATCCACAGCAACATAACAGTGGGGAGCTCCTTCTTCAACGACATGATTTAATAAAGTCCCGTCAGTTTGATAGGCTGCGACTCCCCCCTTATCGTCTTGACTACCAACGGTGTATAAATGTTGGTGCTGGTCAAAGGCAAGGTAGGTCGGACTTGGCTCAGGTGCAAAAAGTTCTAGATTTGAAAGCTGACCAGTTTCTGTATCAAAGTCAGCCTTGTAAATCCCTTGGGAAGTCCGACGTGTATAAGTTCCAAAATAAACAGTTTCTTTCATAACTTTACCTCTATATAAAGATAAGACTATTATATCACAAAAATAAGCCAATTAAAGACATCCAATTAGATGTAAGCACTTTAAAAAAATAATTGATTGGTTTTTTGAAAAATATAATAATATTGAAATTGTTTTCCTTACTTTTCTTCTTAAAAGTGCTATAATAATCCTATACAAATTGCAAAGGAGTTTTTTATGAAAAAACGTGTTTTCTTAGCAGCAGGAGTTGCTGTACTCTCGGCAGCTGTTCTAGCAGCGTGTTCATCTGGTAATGGGAATAAGGAAGCAAATAAACCAGTTACTTATGCCTATGTATTTTCATCAGATCCTTCGACTCTGGATTATACAGTTTCTGGAAATGTCAGCACTAAACAGGTCACAGGTAACGTTATTGACGGTTTGCTTGAAAATGACCAATATGGGAATCTTGTTCCATCAGTTGCAGAAGATTGGACTGTTTCCAAAGATGGTTTGACCTATACCTATAAAATCCGTCAGGGTGTCAAATGGTATACCAATGAGGGGGAAGAGTATGGTGAAGTCAAGGCTCAAGACTTTGTGACTGGTCTGAAACACGCAGCAGATAAGAAATCAAAGGCTCTTTATCTTGTACAGGATTCTATCAAAGGATTGGATGACTATGTAAATGGGAAAACAACAGATTTTTCTAGTGTTGGGGTAAAAGCAACTGACGATTATACTGTAGTCTATACTTTGAATCATCCAGAATCTTTCTGGAATTCAAAAACAACAATGGGAGTCCTTGCACCAGTTAATGAAGACTTTTTAGCTTCTAAAGGAGATGACTTTGGTAAACCCACTGATGTTACGAGCATTCTCTACAACGGTCCTTATCTCCTCAAGGGTCTTACATCTAAGTCTTCTATCGAAATGACCAAAAATCAAAACTACTGGGATAAACAAAATGTCTTTATTGATGATATCAAGTTATCCTTCTTTGATGGTCAAGATGCAGACTCTCTAGGACGCGGTTTTGATGAGGGACACTATCCAGCTGCACCACTCTTTAAAAACTCTGCTAACTATGAACGTCTAAAAGAAAAATACAAGGATAATATTGTGTATGGTCAACAGCGTGGAGGAGTTTTTTATATCTCAACCAATATCGACCGTGTAAATTACAATCACACTGCTAAAACAAGTGATACAGAAAAAACTTCTACTAAGAAAGCCTTGTTAAACAAAGATTTCCGTCAAGCCTTGGCTTTTGCGGTAGATCGTAAAGCAGGGATCTCTCAAGTATTTGGTGATGAAGTAGGACCTCGTAAGTTACGGACAAGTTTCACTCCTCCAACATTTGTACAAGTAGGAGATCAAACATTTGGTCAAGTTACTAAGACAGAATTGGATAAATTGGATAATGTCTGGAAAGATGTCAGTCTTGATGATGCCCAAGATTCACTTCATAATGTAGACAAGGCTAAAACTAAGTTTGAAGCTGCTAAGAAAACTCTTCAAGCTGATGGAGTACAGTTCCCAATTCATTTAGATTTGCCAATTTCTTCATCAAATCCAGATTTTATTCGTCAGGTTCAGTCTTATAAACAATCCATTGAGGAAGCCTTAGGCTCTGACAATGTAGTTGTTGATATTCAACAAGTTTCTGATGACGAATTGGGAAGTATGACTACTCTAGCTACTTCCAATGCAAATACTGACTGGGATATTAATGCAGTCAGTGGTTGGACTCCAGACTTTGCAGATCCATCGACTTATCTAGATGTATTTGATCCAACTTCAGGTCCAAGTCTCCTAAGTGCTCTTGGTGTGGCACCAGGAACAGACAATCCAGTTATTAAAACAGTTGGATTGGATAAATACAAAGAACTGATTGATGATGCAAATAGTGAGAAAACAGACCTTCAAAAACGTTATTCCAAATATTCTAAGGCCCAAGCTTGGTTGTCAGATAGTGCACTTGTTATTCCAGTATACTCTGATGGTGCTCAAATGCTAGTGACGAAAATGGTTCCTGGCAGTGGTGCCGGTGGCTGGGTAGGTGACAAGACTAGTGAAAATAGCTACAAGTATCTGAAAATCCAAGATAAGATTGTCACTACTAAAGAAATGGATGAGTTCCGCAAGAAATTTGCTGATGAAAAAGCCAAATCCAACGCAGATTATCAGAAGAACTTAGACCGTCATATTCAAGACTAATCGAATCTCCTCTTTTGAGGGGATTTTTTATGTCGCTGTCTCTATGTAAGCACTTTAAAAAAGAGTTATTTTGACCTAAAAATGGTATAATGAGAGAATGACAGAAAGGAATTATATATGGAACAAAAAGAGAAACATTTTAGCCTATCTTGGTTTTTTAAGTGGTTTTTGGATAACAAGGCCATTACGGTATTTTTGGTAACCTTATTATTGGGACTGAATCTTTTTATTTTAAGTAAGATTAGTTTTCTATTTTCACCTGTTTTGGACTTTTTGGCAGTTGTGATGTTACCAGTCATTCTATCTGGTTTGCTATATTATTTACTGAATCCCATTGTTGATTGGATGGAGAAACACAAAATTAATCGTGTTATAGCTATCACTATTGTCTTTGTCATCATCGCTCTCTTTATCATTTGGGGCTTGGCAGTAGCGATTCCAAATCTGCAACGTCAAGTTTTAACATTTGCAAGAAATGTACCAATCTATCTTGAAGATGCTGACAGGGTTATTGACGATTTGGTAACCAAGCGTTTACCAGATGATTTCAGGCCTCAGTTAGAACAAGTTTTGACAAACTTCTCTAGTCAGGCTACAGTTTGGGCGAGCAAGGTTTCTTCTCAGGCAGTAAACTGGGTGAGTGCCTTTATTAGTGGGGCATCTCAAGTGATTGTTGCCTTGATTATCGTTCCTTTCATGCTCTTTTATCTCTTACGTGATGGGAAAGGCCTGCGTCACTATTTGACCCAATTCATGCCAACGAAATTGAAAGAACCTGTTGGACAAGTTTTATCAGATGTGAATCAGCAGTTGTCCAACTATGTTCGAGGACAAGTAACAGTGGCTATTATTGTTGCGGTAATGTTTATGATCTTCTTCAAGATTATCGGTCTACGTTATGCGGTTACGCTGGGTGTTACTGCTGGTATTTTAAATTTGGTTCCTTATCTTGGCAGCTTCCTAGCCATGCTTCCTGCCCTAGTATTGGGCTTGATTGCTGGGCCAGTCATGCTTTTGAAAGTAGTAATTGTCTTTATCGTAGAACAAACTATTGAAGGACGTTTTGTCTCTCCATTGATTTTGGGAAGTCAATTGAATATCCATCCCATTAATGTTCTCTTTGTCTTATTAACTTCAGGATCCATGTTT
The DNA here is from genome assembly GCF_901542415.1 of Streptococcus mitis. Lineage (NCBI taxonomy): Bacteria > Bacillati > Bacillota > Bacilli > Lactobacillales > Streptococcaceae > Streptococcus > Streptococcus mitis. The sequence goes on from NZ_CABEHV010000004.1 coordinate 252,008, forward strand.
GGTATTTGGGGAGTTTTACTTGGTATTCCAGTTTATGCTTCTTCTAAGGTTGTGATTTCAGCCATTTTTGAGTGGTATAAGGTAGTCAGTGGTCTATATGAATTAGAGGGAGAGGAAATCAAGAGTGAACAATAGTCAACAGATGTTACATGCCTTGGAGAAGCAAGATTTAACTAAGGCTGAGCACTATTTCGTCAAAGCTTTAGAAAATGATCCAAGTGACCTTCTATATGAGTTAGCTACTTATCTTGAAGGGATTGGTTTTTATCCTCAAGCCAAGGAAATTTACCTGAAAATCGTAGAGGACTTTCCAGAGGTTAATCTTAATCTAGCATCTATTGCTAGTGAGGATGGTCAGATCGAAGAAGCTTTTGCTTACCTAGAGGAAATCCAACCTGACAGCGACTGGTATGTTTCGGCTTTGGCTCTGAAGGCAGACCTTTACCAGCTGGAAGGTTTAACAGATGTGGCGCGTGAGAAATTACTGGAGGCTTTGAGTTATTCAGAGGATCCTCTCTTGATATTGGGCTTGGCAGAGTTGGATAGTGAGTTGGAAAATTACCAAGAGGCCATTCAAGGCTACGCCCAGTTAGATAATCGTACTATTTATGAGCAAACAGGCATTTCTACCTATCAACGGATTGGCTTTGCCTATGCCCAGTTAGGGAAATTTGAAACGGCTACAGAGTTTTTAGAAAAAGCCCTGGAGTTAGAATACGATGACCTAACAGCTTTTGAGTTAGCCAGTCTTTGTTTTGATCAGGAAGAATACCAAAAAGCTGTCCTCTACTTTAAGCAACTTGATACCATTTCACCTGATTTTGAAGGATATGAGTATGGTTACAGTCAGGCCTTACATAAGGAGCATCAAGTTCAAGAAGCCCTGCGTATCGCTAAGCAAGGCTTAGAGAAAAATCCCTTTGAAACTCGCCTCTTGCTAGCTGCTTCACAATTCTCTTATGAATTGCATGATGCTAGTGGTGCAGAAAATTACCTCCTTACTGCTAAAGAAGATGCTGAGGATACGGAAGAAATCTTACTCCGTCTAGCAACTATTTATCTGGAGCAGGAGCGTTATGAAGACATTCTAGACTTGCAAAGTGAGGAGCCAGAAAATCTTTTGACCAAGTGGATGATTGCTCGTTCCTATCAAGAAATGGACGATTTGGATTCTGCCTACGAGCATTACCAAGAATTAGTAGGAGATTTGAAGGACAATCCAGAGTTTCTGGAACACTATATCTATCTCTTGCGTGAACTGGGCTACTTTGAGGAAGCAAAAGTCAATGCTCAAGCTTACTTAAAACTGGTTCCAGATGATGTGCAAATGCAAGAACTATTTGAGAGATTGTAAGAATATATTTTTAAAAACTGTATCTAATCATTTTTGATAGATATAGTTTTTCTTTTTTAAAGAGAATTTTTTTACAAAAATTATTGGTTATTTTGTTTATTTATGCTATAATAGGAACAATTATTTTTAGGAGGTGCAGTATGTCTTATTTGTTTGAGATATTACCGAGTTTATTGAGCGGTGCAAGCATGACTTTACAGGTTTTTGCACTGGTCTTGATTTTTTCTATTCCCTTGGGCGTTTTGATTGCCTTTGCCTTGCAAGTCCATTGGAAGCCCCTCCATCATTTGATTAATATTTATATTTGGATTATGCGAGGCACACCCTTGCTCTTGCAATTAATCTTTATCTATTATGTGCTGCCAAGTATTGGGATTCGTTTGGACCGTCTTCCTGCGGCTATCATTGCCTTTGTGTTGAATTATGCGGCTTACTTTGCTGAAATCTTCCGTGGAGGGATTGATACCATTCCTAAAGGTCAATATGAGGCTGCTAAGGTCTTGAAGTTCAGTCCTTTTGACACAGTGCGCTATATTATTTTGCCTCAGGTGACCAAAATTGTTCTTCCCAGTGTCTTTAATGAAGTCATGAGTCTGGTCAAGGATACTTCCTTGGTTTATGCTCTAGGCATTTCAGACCTTATCTTGGCTAGTAGAACAGCTGCAAACCGTGATGCTAGTCTGGTTCCTATGTTCTTGGCAGGAGCCATTTACTTGATTTTGATTGGTATTGTGACCATTCTTGCCAAAAAAGTTGAGAAGAAGTACAGTTACTATAGATAGGAGGCTGCCATGTTAGAATTACGAAATATCAATAAAGGCTTTGGTGAAAAGCAAATTTTGTCCAATTTCAGTCTAAAAATTCCTGAAAAGCAAATCCTAGCTATCGTTGGGCCTTCGGGTGGAGGTAAGACAACTCTCTTACGTATGCTTGCAGGTCTTGAAACCATTGATTCAGGGCAAATCTTTTATAATGGAGAACCTTTAGAATTGGATGAACTGGAGAAGCGCAATCTACTGGGATTTGTATTCCAAGATTTTCAACTGTTCCCTCATTTATCTGTTCTAGATAATTTGACCTTATCGCCTGTGAAAACCATGGGAATGAAGCAGGATGAGGCTGAGCTGAAAGCGCGAGGTCTTTTGGAACAATTAGGACTGGCAGGACATGCAGATGCCTATCCATTCTCACTATCAGGTGGGCAAAAGCAGCGGGTAGCCTTGGCGCGTGCTATGATGATTGACCCGGAAATCATTGGCTACGATGAACCAACTTCTGCCCTAGATCCAGAATTACGCTTGGAAGTGGAAAAACTAATCTTGCAAAATAGGGAACTTGGAATGACACAGATTGTGGTTACCCACGATTTACAATTTGCGGAAAATATCGCAGATCAGATTCTCAAGGTTGAGCCCAAGTAGGAGGTGCCAATGACTAATAAGAAAATTGCTTTAGTATTGGTTTCGCTCCTAACCCTCTTTTTAACTGCATGTACTCAGAAGGCTAGTGATCCCAAGCAGGATAATTGGGATAAGTATCAAGAGCAGGGGACCATTACTATTGGTTTTGACAATACCTTTGTACCTATGGGATTTGAAGAAAAGAATGGCCAATATACAGGCTTTGATATTGACTTAGCACAAGCTGTCTCTGAAAAAATAGGTTTTAAGGTTCAATTTCAGCCAATTGACTGGGATATGAAGGAAACGGAACTACAAAATGGAACTATAGACGCCATCTGGAATGGCTATTCTGCCACTGATGAACGCCGAGAGAAGGTTGCCTTTAGCATTCCATATATGGAAAATCAGCAAGTTCTGGTGACGAAAAAAAGCCAGCAAATCCATTCAGTAGAGGATATGAAGGATAAGACCTTGGGAGCGCAAGCCGGTTCCTCTGGTTATTTAGACTTTGAAGCTCAGCCAGATTTACTGAAAAGTCGTGTCAAAGACCAGAAGGCTAATCAGTACCAGAGTTTCAATGAAGCCTTGATTGACTTAAAAAATGACCGTATTGATGCTTTGTTGATTGACCGAGTGTATGCCAATTATTATCTTCAGTCTGAAGGAATATTAAGTGACTACAATGTCTTTTCAGCAGGATTTGAAAGTGAATCCTTTGCGGTCGGAGTTAGACCAGCAGACAAGAGATTATTGCAAGCATTAAACCAAGCCTTTATTCAACTATACCAAGAAGGGAAGTTCCAAGAAATCAGCCAGAAATGGTTTGGAGAAGATGTAGCAACCAAAGAAGTGAAGGATGGAAAATAAAATAGATAGCAAGCCTAGTTTTGTCTTTAAAACTGGGCCTTGTTTTTTTATAGACTTTATTTTATAAAGCTGGAGGAACTTCTAGATTTTACAGCTATTTTGGGATCTTGTGCATCTAGCTTCATTCTGTAATCCCTTATCTATTGCTAAAAGTCAATGAAGACCTGATAAAAAATATCAGAAAATTCGTTTTTGTAATCAAATCATATGAGTAATCAAATAATATAGAAAACATGTGAATTAATATAAATTATATTTTTGTAAGGGCTTACTAGAAGATGGAGTTTGTGAAATTACGGTAAATTCGCAAACTAAGTTCCACCGCTAGTAGAAGTGGAAGTTAGTCTGATAAAAATCCTAAAAACCAGTGGAAATCCGTGTCAGGGTAAGTTCCACTGGTTTTACTAATGCTTGATTTCATCGCTTTTGTAACCAAAAGGAATCGAAAAAAAGAGCGCACAAAATCCCCTCATCTGAAAGCGTTTCAGATTAAGTTCCGCTATGGTGGAAGTTAGTGTGAGACGTTTGAATGCGGTTAAAGGTTAGTTTTTAGAACTTATGTTGGAGTAATTTCGAAGACTGACAGACGTCTTCTGCAGGTATTTTAGAAATACCTAGAAGCTTAGGAATCTCTTCTCCATAGGTAAAGGCAAAGAGCTCATAGGCTGACTTTCCATTCAAAGCAGCACGTTTGACACTGTTGACATGAGAGCAGACGAGATTGATGTCCTCTTGAGTTAAGTTGTCAAAAGCAGTTCCCTTAGGTAGAATGTCTCGAATCAGTGTGTGGTTTTTCTCAATTCTCCCTTTCTGGTCAGAGCGATTAGGGTCACAAAAGAAGAGTTTACTCTCTCCTCGCACATCCATTTCGATATCATCAACCCTGGCAAACTCTCCACCATTATCGGTAAGAATGACAGGAAAGAGTTGGAAGAAATCTTTATCAGCTTCATGAAGAGTGTTCTTGATGGTATAGAGGTGTTTGGTAACCTCAAGGGCAGTTTTATTATCCAGAAGCCTAGCGAAGATAAAGTTACAGAAAGACAGGTTGAAGGTAAGTAGGACTTTACCTCCCATCCTCCCCAGAACTGTGTCCATTTCCAGCCAAGAGTCTAGTTGATTAAGGACTAAATAGTTTTGGAAATCCTCATAGGAACGGCCTTTTTTAGCTTCTTTAGGGATGGAAGGTAGTTTCCTTTTCCGTCTTTCTTTGAATTTAACGGCTCTGGCTAGGTCAATATGAGCGATAGATAGGTATCCTTTTCGGATGTGTCGATAGACGGTTGAGGAACTGACATCAAGGTTATGAGTTTTGAGGATATGATAGATGTGTTGTCCCTTTTTAACACCATCAGAAATGACTTTGTCCATGTCCCAGAAGGCCTTGGAATTAAGGGGAGTTCCTTCACGAGCTTCGACAAGAGTTTGTTCGTACTGTTTTTGAGCTTGTTTAGCAAGGTAGAAGATTTTTTTAAATCCACAATTTTGTCTTCTTTTAGGGCATCCATTACAGACAAAGGGAGCCTTATCGAGTAAAGGGCAAGGAAGGTTATCGCATGTAGACTCTCGGACTTGTCTGTTTCGTTTGACTTCTTTGGAAACAGTAGTTGGGTCTTTTAGAATGGATTGTCCGATAGCTTTGAAGGTTTCACCGCGCTCTAAGCCTAATTGGATATCATTACGGTCTGAAAGGGTAAGGTGTTTATGTTTTGTCATAGTAGACCTCATTTCTAACTCAAACGTCTCACACTTAATTCCACCATAAAAATCCGTTTTAGACTAATTTCCACTTTGGTTGGGCAAGTGGAAGTTACTTTGAGAAATTAGCTTTGTGAAATTACTTTGGCGAGTATATCTCAAAATGCTTGATTTATATTCATAAAAAGAGTATAATGAACTGTTACCTTTTAAAATATGCCCATATATTTTAGGGGGGGGGCTTTTTATTTAGCCTTCTTGAATATATTAACTGATAATTATCAGAAAAGGAGTAAAGAATGTTTAAACTCAAAGGGCGTCATGTTCGCCAATCGCAAGTGGAGAAATTCACACGTTACAGTATTCGTAAGGTTAGTTTCGGTGCGGCTAGTGTGGCTGTAGCTACTGGATTGTTTTTCCTTGGTGGAGGAAGCGTCCAAGCGGCTGAACAACTAACTAATACAGAACATACAGAAGTTCAAAATCTAAATGATAAGCCGTCGGAACCTTCTAAGGAAGTTACTGGACAAGGAACTGCTACTGCTAAAGAGCCCGATGGACAAAATAATACTTCTGTAAAAGAGTCTGCTACTGACAAACAAACCAGTGAAGTTGAAACTCCAGAGGTAGTGACGGAAAAAGTTGCTGTTAATACAGCATCGTTAGAAGATTTAGTTGCTAAAGCTGAAAGTCGATTGAGTCAATTAACTGAAAGTAAGAGAACAAAATCATTCATCGATGATACTAAACTTTTGGTTAATAAAGCAAAAGAGCTTTTAAATGATGATACAAAAACACAGGCAAAAGTTGATGCACTTGCTAAACAACTTTCAAGTAGCCTTAGCGTTCTAAACAGTATCAAATCTGATGCAACTGAAGAAGAAAAAGTAAATAAAAACCAAGATCCACGTAATGGTCAAGCTATTCCTGGAAAAGGTGAGAGTGGTTTTAGAGGAGATACAGCAACTAATGATGCTACAGGTACATCTAGTAACGATGCTGCAGCTACTTCTACAACAACCACAGGAACAAGTGATACAATCACACCAACAAATCCAGCGCAACCAACTGCGAAAGATATTATCGGAAGTACAAGTACAGTATCACTCGAAAACTTTACTGGTTGGGATACCTATAAAATGCCATTTGGTAGTCACCATGATGGAGAAGGGGATTTAGGTGTTAATACGCAAGAGAAAAAAGCAGATGCTGCAGGCTTAGAGTTTAGAGTGTTCTCTGATCAAAGAGCTGCTACAAGACCAAGTCCTGGACCATCTAACTATACATATAATGGTAAAGAAAATGATGTAAAAGGACGTATTGATTACGGCTTGAAGTTACCAGCAGCAGAAGTTCAAAAACTTATCGAAGAAGCACCTCTATGGCGTGGAAAACTAAAATATAATAATACTAGAATTTCAAGTCAAGTCGCAGCGACTTACTATGGAAATGGACCATATGAATATCTGCTTTCTAGTATCTATAAACTTGGATATGAACAAGGAATCGATAAAGTATACATTAAAGATGTACGTAAACGTATTGAAGTAACAGAAGCTGCTAAAAAGGCTGGATGGACTGTTTCAGATTTCAATGTATTTAATTTTCCAAATGGTTTGTTTTATGATAAGGCAACGGATAGCGTGCAAGGGGTTGTAACTCATAGAAGCCCATTTAACTATCAACAAGTAAAAGCTCGAGTAACGTTTAAAAATACTATTACTGGTAAAAGTGTTACGATTCCACTAGATGATCATAGATTTGCTGGAACAGCATGGAAAGATGGAACACCACCTACCTTAGAAATCAACAATGCTGTTAAAGAAGGTAAAGTAGGAGAAGAACTAACGGTTCCAGTAGAATATAGAGATGCTGGAGCTTCGCATGCTGGAGTACCAAATGATAGAAAAGTTTCTTATACTTTAACGGATGAAAATGGAGCTCCAATTGGACGTACAACTACAATTACAGAAACTGTAGGACGTGCAATTCTTGGGGTTTCTGGAGCGAAGATTACAGGAACGACAGGTACCGATGCTGCTACTCCTACAGAATTAACAGGAAATGAGACAAAAATTCCAGGTGTCGGTTTTACTATTGCATCAGCTGATATGACTGAAAATAATCCAAATGGATTTAAAGGAACACCAACAGAAGCTGGAATTTACAGAGTTTCAATCTATGCAAGAGATTATAAAGAGACAAATGCCAATGAAGCATATGCACATGCAACATTTAAAATTGCACCTTCAGTATCTATAAAAAATGTTCATGCTTACGATACAGAAGTTCCGATTACAATTTCTAAAGGGGCTTCAGAAGCAACGATTACATTACCAGATGGAACAAATACAAAAATTGTTGCTAAAAATGGTAAGTGGGTTGTATCGGAAACAACAAATACAGCTGTAAATGTCAATGATGAAATTGGTACAGTTGGTGAAACTTTCAATTTAAAAGTTCTTCCAACAGCAACAGCAAATGCCGCAACAGATACGATTAACGTAACTGCAAATAGTGAAAATATAACAGCTACATTCACAAGAGCAGAAGTAACCTTAAAAACTAAACTTGAAGAAAATGTAACAGCATCATTTGATAAAACAACTGGTCGTTGGCATTTACCAAATGAAATCGCTGAGAAGAAAACTCCTAACAGCGATGGAACAACAACTTGGTTAAAACGTGACCTATATGTCGATGTGAATAAAGATGGCGAAACGATTTTTAATGTTTACGAATATACTCGTACATTAAATGCAGCAGGAAAAGTAACAGAAGTTAAAGATCCTACTCGTACGTTAACGACATATAAAAAAGAAAATACTGCGAACAGTTCAGCGAATTCAGCAACTGATACCAATAAAGGCATGGTTGTAACGGTTAGATACGATAAAGGCCTAAATAAATGGACTGCTGATGATAATTCTACTGTAACAGCAACGAAAACTGGAGATAAGTGGACGATTTCTACTACATCTGGGTTCAATGGAACAGTCGATGTAGTGCAAACAGCAAGTTCTTCAGATAAAGCGTCTGTATTAAATGATGCTCCATCTATTAGCTCCACTTCTTATACTACGGTAAAAGGTGCTACAGTAGACTTAGTAAAACAAAAATCAGCTGCAGTAACAATTACAGATAGAGAAGATGATGCGACAACTGCTCCAAATAAAAAGGAAACAACAGTTACGAAAGTAACATTAACATCTCCTTCAGGAACAGTAACAGAATATAGCAGTGCAGCAGAAGCAGCAGCTGTTAAATTATCAGAAGTAGGTACTTATACAGTTAAAGTTGAAGTAAAAGATAGTAACGGAAATGTCGTTACTGCAGATACTGAAACGGATACTGGAACAAATAAAGGTGCAGACACTGCTGTGAATTCAACTACTTATAAAATTACTGTAAAAGATCAAGAAACGAATAAATTGTATACAGTTGAAGATGATGCAGTAACAAATGATCAGTTGAAAGAAAAAGTAAACCCTACAGCTGTAGACGGCTTTACTTCGACTAAAAATGATATCACAGATCTCCCTGCAACTTCAGGTCAAGCTGGTAAGACATTATCAACTCCTGCAACAATTACGTATACAAAAGATACTGAAACAATTCAGGTAGAAACAAAAGTAGATGTTGTTGTCTTGCCGAAAGTAACACCTACAGGTGTAACAGTTCTTAAAGATAGTACAGGATTAGAAGAAGCTGTTAAAGCGAAAGCAGTGGAAGCCGCAAATGCTGTTCCAACTGATAAATTACCAGATGGTGTAACAGTATCTGTTAAGGAAGTTAAACAAGGAACAGTACCAGCAACAACTGCAACTGGAGTGCAAACTCCAGCAACAGTAGTAGTTGAGTATTTAAAAGATGGTAAAGTAGTTGCATCTAGAGAAGTAACAGTCCCAGTAACAGTAGTAGGTTCAACAGCTAAGAAATTAGTTGTATTTGAAGGTGATACAGTAACAAAAGACGATGTGAAAGGTGCTGTAACTGAAGGTACAGACGGAACAAAAGGTGAGCCTGTAATTGCTGATGACATTACTGCTACATCAGGAAATAAAGAAGTAACAGTCCCAGTAACATATGACAATGGTAAGTTAACTGAAACAGTGAAAGTTCCAGTAACAGTTTTACCAAAACCAGAAGCAGATGAAATTCTTGTTCCTAAAAATGGCAACAAAGAAAAAGCAAAAGAAAAAGTGCTTGCTCAAGCTGAAAAAGCGATTGCTGATGGAACATTTACAGGTAAACTACCACAAGGTGCTAGAGTTGAGATTGATAAAACAGCTCCAGTAACAGTTCCTGACTTAACAGATGATACTGAAGTAGATGTGACTGTTAAATACACTGTAGATGGTGAAGTGAAAACAACTACTGTTACAGTCCCAGTTACAGTAGTTGAAGGTGTACCACAAATTGTTCCAGTGGATGAAAACAACAAACAACCAGATCCAGAGAAGAGCATTGATAAAACAGATTATCCAGAAGGATCTACATTTAGATATAAGACTCCAGATGGACAAACATCTCCAATCGATGTAACAACAACTGGAGATAAGAATGTGATTGTTGAAGTGCTGGATAAAGATGGTAATCCTATTGCAGAAGTACCAGCAACTGTACGAGTTGTTGAAAGCTATCCACAATTTGTCCCAGTAGATAAGGATAACAAACAACCAGCTGTTGAAGGAAGTATTGACCCTAAAGCATTCCCTAAAGAGACAGAGTTTTCTTATGAAACTCCAGTAGATACAACAACACCAGGCGAAAAAGATGTTGTTGTAGTAGCAAAAATTGGAGATAAGGTTATTGCAAAAGTCCCTGCAAAAGTGATGGTTGTTGAACCGAAGACACAATATGTACCAGTTGATAAATCAAACAAACAACCAGATGCATCTAAGAGTGTTGATCCTGAACAATATCCAGATGGAGTAACATTCAAATATAAAACTCCAGTAGATACAACAACACTAGGCGAAAAAGATGTTATTGTAGAAGCAAAAGACGGAGAAGATAAACTTGTAGAAGTTCCAGCTAAGGTTAAAGTAGTGGAAGGTAAAGAACAATTAATTCCTGTAAATCCAACTGAGAAACCTCAAGCAAGAGACAGTATTACTCCAAGTGATTATCCAGAAGGTTCAACATTTGAATACAAAGTTCCAGAAGGACAAAAAGAACCATTTGATGCAACAACTGTTGGGGATAAACCAGTAACGGTTGTTGTAAAAGATAAAAATGGAAATGTATTAGTTGAAGTTCCGGCAACGATTAAGGTGGTAGAAGCTAAACCAACACCAATTGAAACGCCAGTAACGAATACACCTTTAACAAAAGAGGATATTGCTAAATTTGTTAAAGTTCCAGAAGGTGGAAAAGTAACCAATGTAGAAAATATTCCAGACTTGACAACTCCAGGTGAGAAAGATCCAGTTAAAGTCACTGTAGAATTACCAAATGGAAAAGTGATTACTGTTGACGTTCCAGTTAATGTAACTCCAGTTAATGAAATTGAAACGCCAGTAACGAATACTCCGTTAACGCCAGAGGATTATACAAAAGGAATCACGATTCCAGAAGGTGGCAAGGTCACAAATGTTGAGAACATTCCAGACTTAACAACTCCAGGTAAGAAAGATCCAGTTAAGGTAACAGTTGAATTACCAAATGGAAAAGTGATTACTGTTGACATTCCAGTTAATGTAACTCCAGTTAAGGAAATTGAAACGCCAGTAACGAATACTCCGTTAACGCCAGAGGATTACACCAAAGGAATTAAAATTCCAGAGGGTGGCAAGGTCACAAATGTTGAAAACATTCCAGACTTGACAACTCCAGGTAAGAAGGATCCAGTTAAAGTAACGGTTGAATTACCAAATGGAAAAACAATTACTGTTGACGTTCCAGTTAATGTAACGCCAGTTAAGGAAATTGAAACGCCAGTAACGAATACTCCGTTAACGCCAGAGGACTACACTAAAGGCATCAAGATTCCAGAAGGTGGCAAGGTCACAAATGTTGAAAACATTCCAGACTTGACAACTCCAGGTAAGAAGGATCCAGTTAAAGTAACGGTTGAATTACCAAATGGAAAAGTGATTACAGTAGAAGTCCCAGTGAATGTAACACCTGTTAAAGAGATTGAGACACCAGTCACATCTACCCCATTAACACCAGAGGATTACACTAAAGGCATCAAGATTCCAGAAGGTGGCAAGGTCACAAATGTTGAAAACATTCCAGACTTAACAACGCCAGGTAAGAAAGATCCAGTTAAAGTCACTGTAGAATTACCAAATGGAAAAGTGATTACAGTAGAAGTCCCAGTTAATGTAACACCTGTTAAAGAGATTGAGACACCAGTCACATCTACCCCATTAACACCGGAGGATTACACTAAAGGCATCAAGATTCCAGAAGGTGGCAAGGTCACAAATGTTGAAAACATTCCAGACTTGACAACGCCAGGTAAGAAAGATCCAGTTAAAGTAACGATTACCTTACCAAATGGAAAAGTAGTTACGGTAGAAGTACCAGTGAATGTAACACCAATTACACCAATTGAAACACCAATAACAAAAGAAAAACTGACTCCAGAGGATGTCCTAAAACAAATTAAGATACCAGAAGGAGCAACAGTTAAAGTAGGAGATCTCCCAGACTTAACAACACCTGGTAAGAAGGATCCTGTAAAAGTAACGATTACATTACCAAACGGTAAAGTTGTGATTGTAGAAATTCCAGTAAATGTTACACCTATTGAAGATATTGTTAAAAAACAAGGAGATCCAATTACTACTGAGGATGTTGAAAAACACATTCCAAAAGGAGTAAAAGTTATCAATATTGGTGATAAACCTACAACAGATATTCCAGGTGAAAGACCAAGTATCCCAGTAGAGATTGAATTACCAAATGGAATTCGCGTAACGATGAACATTCCAGTAATCGTAACACCGAAAGTAACACCTGTAGTAGTTCCAGTAGGAACACCAGTTACACCAGAAGATGTTCAGAAACATATTGAATTACCAAAAGGATGGAAAGTAACAAAAGTAGGAGAAATTCCAACAACAACTACACCAGGAACAAAACCAGTTGTTCCAGTGGAAATTGAATTACCAGATGGACGTAAGATTACAGTTGATGTACCAGTCATCGTAACGCCAACTGTTAGACAAATAGTTGTACCACAAGGAACACCGATTACACCAGATGATATAAAAGGTCATATTGACTTACCAAAAGAACCAGGATGGAAAATTGTAGAAGTAGGAGAAATTCCAACAACAATTCCAGCTGGAGTAAAACCAAGCGTTAAAGTGAAAATCAAAGTTCCAACTGGTGAGATTATTGAAGTAGATGTGCCTGTAATCGTAACACCGAAAGTAACACCTATTGTAGTGGAAGTTGGAACTCCTATTACAGAAGATGATGTTAAGAAGAAAGTCGATTTACCAGAAGGATGGGAAATTGTTGAAGTAGGAAAAATCCCAACAACTGAAACACCTGGAGCAAAACCAGTGGTTAAAGTGAAAGTAAAATTACCGGATGGTCGTATTATTACAGTAGAAGTACCAGTAACGGTAACACCTAAATCACAAAATGGTGGAGGAGCAATTGCTCAAAATGGAGATTCAACACAAGTGATTGTAACGGAATACCTAGATGAAAATGGAAACCGTATTACTTCAGATAAAGAAGGAAAACACAATCCAATAGAGTTGGAAGGATATGAATTTAGTCATTCAACAACGGATGCTAAAGGAAATACCCTACATCACTATAAGAAAGTGACAAACCCAATCAATCAAGAGCAACCAAGCTCTCCAGAGACTCCTACAAGTCCAGAAAAACCAGTAGCTACTCCAGTTCAGACAAGTTCTACAGATTCTAAACCAGTAGCTGTTGAAACAGCCGAAGCCAATGACAAGAAGGAATTACCAAATACTGGTACAGAAGATAAGGCTGGTCTAGCTAGTCTTGGACTTCTTGGAATGTTGGGTGCATTCGGACTCGTAGCTCGTAAGAAAAAAGAAGATTAAAGATTTGTCGATTATTTATCTTGTGTAATATTAAATCCAGACCTATATAAAAACTTTACGAAATAGTATTTGGATAATAATATAAAGATTGTTGATGCTGAAAAAATATCAGGATCACAGGAACGTATAGTATCAGTAACTTAAAAAAGTCTGATACTATGCGTTTTTTTAGGCTCTTTGTCAACTGTAGTGGGTTGAATAAAAGCTAAAACCGAGAAAGGACAAATTTCGTCCTTTCTTTTTTGATATTCAGAGCGATAAAAATCCGTTTTTTGAAGTTTTCAAAGTTCCGAAAACCAAAGGCATTGCGTTTGATAAGTTTGATGAGATTATTCGTCGCTTCCAATTTTGCGTTGGAATAGGGTAACTGAAGAGCATTGACGATTTTCTCTTTGTCCTTTAGAAAGGTCTTAAAGACAGTCTGAAAAAGAGGATGAACCAGCTTAAGATTGTCCTCAATGAGTCCGAAAAATTTATCTGCCTCCTTGTTCTGAAAGTGAAAGAGTAAGAGCTGATAGACATTGTAGTGGTGTTTCAAGTCTTCTGAATAGCTCAAAAGCTTGTCTAAAATCTCTTTATTGGTTAAGTGCATGCGAAAAGTAGGGCGATAAAATCGCTTATCACTCAGTTTACGGCTATCTTGTTGGATGAGTTTCCAGTAGCGCTTGGTAGCCTTGTATTCATGAGATTTTCGATGAAACTGATTCATGATTTGGACACGCATACGACTCATAGCACGGCTCATGTGTTGGACAATATGGAAACGATCCAACACGATTTTAGCGTTTGGAAAAAGCTGTTTAGCCAAGTCATAGTAAGGACTAAACATATCCATAGTAATGATTTTCACCTGACAGCGCACGGCTCTATCGTAGCGAAGAAAGTGATTCCGAATGATAGCTTGTGTTCTTCCTTCAAGAACAGTGATGATATTAAGATTATCAAAATTTTGAGCAATAAAACTCATCTTTCCCTTAGTGAAAGCATACTCGTCCCAAGACATAATCTCAGGGAGGTACGAAAAATCAGGCTTAAAACGGAAGTCATTAAGCTTGCGAATAACAGTTGATGTTGAAATGGCTAACTGATGAGCAATATCGGTCATAGAAGTCTTTTCAATCAACTTTTGCGCAATTTTTTGGTTGATAATACGAGGAATTTGGTGATTCTTCTTGACGATAGAAGTTTCAGCGACCATCATTTTTGAACAGTGATAGCACTTGAAACGACGCTTTTTAAGTAGAATTCTAGTAGGCATACCAGTCGTTTCGAGGTAAGGGATCTTAGACGGTTTTTGAAAATCATATTTCTTCATTTGACTTCCGCACTCAGGGCAAGATGGAGCATTGTAGTCCAGTTTGGCGATGATTTCTTTGTGTGTATCCCTATTGATGATATCTATAAATTGGATATTAGGGTCTTTGATATCGAGTAGTTTTGTGATAAAATGTAATTGTTCCATATGAATCTTTCTAATGAGTTGTTTTGTCGCTTTTCATTATAGATCTTATGGGACTTTTTTTCTACACAAAAAAGGCTCCATAAGATCCATAGGGGATTTACCCACTACAAATATTATAGAGCCCTTTTTATAAAGTTTTTAACTAATATAAATGTTTTACTTATTTATTGTAGATATGTTTTGTAATGATTGTGATACTTCTTTCAAGGAATATTTGGTAGGATTGAAGTGTAAATAGATTAACTAGGAAAGAAGGAAGTAAATGGAAGCCATTTATCAACCTGATTCGAAACAGGTTGTACTACTTGATGATAAATAATTAGCGCTAGGAACTAATAGCTGATTGGAAAATACATAGGCTAAATATTTATGTGATTTAAAATGTTATAAAAACGTAATTTTTCAGACAATAAACATCATGTTTCATAGAATGTAATATTTATAAAGAATAGCGAACAATATCCGTATATATATATATATATATATATACGGATATTGTTCCTTTTGTGATATAAAACTTTGCGAAAAACTCTATTGATTTATTAGATAAAAAGAGTATCATAATATATAATAAGATATTTATAACGGAGGAAATCAGATGTTTTATAAAGGTAAACATGATCGTGAAAAACAACTACGTTTTTCTATTCGCAAAGTAAGTTTTGGAGCAGCTTCAGTCGCGATTGCTGCTTTTATGATGTTTATTGGTGGAGGTACTGTTCAGGCAGATGCTATTCAAAGTAATGATAGTAGTGCTGCCTCAGTATCTTCAAATCATCAACAAAAGGAATATGATAAGAAAACAGATAATGAGGATAGAGTTAATACTTCTAATCTTAAGGTATCAGAAGCAACTTCTGAAAATACAGAATCTAAAGATGTTATTTCTTCAACTGAATCTTTTAATAATGAGAGTAGACAAGAGGAAAAACAGTTTATTAAAGCTGATACAAGTAAATTAGAATTAGCTGTTGCTCGTGTTCAAGCGTTACTTGAAAAAACTGAAGTGAATGAAAAAACAGAAGAAGTAATCAAAAGTGCGAATGAAGAATTAGCTAAAGCACAAGACTTATTATCTAATGATAAAGTAATACAGGGAGATATCGACAAAGAATTAAGTTCTCTTAATAATATAGATTTTATTCTTAAAAGTATACCAAAAGCATCCATTGAAAAGAAATTAGAAAAAGAAAAAGAAAACAAAAATCAAGATCCACGAAATGGAAAAGCCATTCCAGGAAAAGGAGAGAGTGGATTTAGAGAAGCTGTATCAAATTCTGCAAATACAATTAGTAAAGCGATAGAAGGACCAACAAATAATAATAAACTGGGTTATGGAAATAATCCCCAAAATGGAGTTTTTGAGAGTGCAAAAGAGCAATTTGGTGATATTAATTTTGATGATGCTGTAGTTAGTGAGAAAAAGGTTGAAAAACAATGGTCAAGAAGTACAGCATCAACTGGTGGTGAAACTAAAATTTTAGGTAGAATAACCTATAAATGGAAGGAAAAAGAAATCACAAAAGCTGATGCTGATACTAAAAATGCATTAAATGGATGGAAAATAGAAAGTGGAGAAAAGGTTACTGCAATTAAGCCAGTAGATCCTACAAATTTTGATACAAATAGACCTTCAGAATTTCCTCCCAAACCTTCGAAGATTTATGATTTAAATGGAAAAATTCCCAGGGATAATAATGAACAACCAAGTGATTGGCATCCATTAGGTGTAAATGCTGCCAATCAAAATTATGCGAATGGTGTTAATTATTCTGGAGTTGTTGGAACTCATAATTTACCTAAAGGATACTATTTAGAACTTGGGAAAAAGGGTACAAAAATTGCAAAAGAGTTTAATGTAAATGGAAATTCTCGGCTATTATTAAGCGCTATTACTGGTGGTGCTTACGGAGTAATGGGGACTGCCGGAACAGGTGAAAAAATAAGAATAACCGTCTATGATGCTGATACTAATAAAAAAATTTCAACAATAGAAGATGATAATCATGCTGGAATGGAAGAATCACATATATCTGTACCTACTGGAAGTGGAGGTAATGGAGATGGTTGGACCGAGTATAGAGCAATTTATGAAACTCCAAAAGAAACAAAACGAATTAAAGTTGAAATCGAAGCTTTGGATGATGGAACTGCTATCCATAATTCTTTTTTGAAAGGTGATAGTAACAGAAATATCTCTGTAACAGATGGATATTTTGTTGGAGCTGTAAATTTAACTGTTGGTACAGGTACCGAAATGACTACTAATGTTAAAACTAATAATAAAGAGGGGGGGTATGGAGATAAGAAACTATATAAATCTGATCAAAAAGGTGAATTAGAGTTTACAGTGAATAGTGTCGGTGGTATAAGACTTTATGGTCATGCAGAAACAGAAATTGAAGTTCCCAAAGGAGTAGAACTAGACACGGAAATTACTGCACCAAAATCAGATTGGATATGGTTTGGGAATGTACCAATTCATAAAAATAATATTTCGTATGATCCTGTAGGAAGAAAATTGCGAATAAAGTATCAAACTTCTCAAAAAAATAATGGTATAGGGCCGTACATAGGAATTGGATCGAATAGTAATAAAAATGATGGAGTTCGTTCTTTCCGAGTAAAATTTACAACATCTCCGGATTATAAAGGGACTGCGACTTTTAAAGTACGAACATTTTTACCTAACGGTTTACAAGATGCTGAGGAGAATAAAGTACTAAATACAGCAGATGTTACAAATGAAAATGGTAAGTATAGAAATACAGTATCTGGTGTAAGAAATTCTGAAAATCCAAACTACTATTATAATAAGACGATTTATATAGATTCAACAAAACCTAAAGCACCAACAGTTGAAACAATACATACCGATGGAGTGCAGGGAAATAGTACTAATAAAAATCAGGAAAGAAACCTCTTGATTTCTATTCCGGAGGAAGAGACAGGCTTAACTGACCCTGTAAGAGAGAAAAAGGATGTTATTGAAAACGATAAGAACAATAATAACAAGGATAATCAGCATAAGTTAGCAGACGATGAAGCTACAACAGAAGTTGAAAAAATTAATCATGCGATTGGTGGTGTAACTAGTATAACAGTAACATTACCAAACGGTGCGAAAACAATTAAATTAACTAAAAAAGGTGATGAATGGTACAAAGATTCTGAAAAATTAAAAAAAGTTGATGGAAAATTAGTATTACCTTTAACAGAAGATATTAATTTAAATGAAGCAAATAATGCTTTATCTCCTGACAAACGTATCAAAGTAACTGTTCAAGATAAAGCAGGAAATGATTCAGATGTTGCTTATGCGAATGTTTTAAATGAAGCTCCAACTTTAAATGTCAATAAAGATGTTATATATGTTCCTAAAACGGATGTGTCTAATAAAGTTAATACTGAAAAACTTTTGAAACAAGTATCAGATACTATTGTTGATGGAAAAGCAGGTATTGAAGTAGCTGATTTAGAAGATGATAGGGATAATAAGGAAACAACAAAACCAAATGTTTCAGTTATTGATGATCAGGTATTAGATACTTCTAAACCAGGTGTCTATACAGTAACTTTAAAGGCTACAGATAGTGAGGGAAAAGACTCAGTTGAAAAAAATGACGATACTGATAAATTTGATGTTGTAGTAGTTGAAGGAATTCCTCAAATTGTATCAGTTAGTGATAACAATATTCAACCAGATGTTCTGAAAAATATAGATAAAAGTCAATTTCCTGATGATGCTACATTTGAATATAAAGAAGAAGTCAATACTTCAGAGGCAGGGGACAAGAATGTTACAGTAGTTGTTAAAGACAAAGCAGGTAATAAACTTGTCGAAGTTCCGGCAACGGTACGGGTGGTAGAAAGTTATCCTCAGTATGTTCCAGTAAACAAAGAAGGTATCTCACCGAAAGATAGTATTGATCCAAGTAAATTCCCAGAAGGAACCACGTTTGAGTATAAAGAAAAACCGAATACTGGTTCCACAGGAGACAAAGATGTAACAGTTGTAGCTAAGCTAGGTACAGAAATAGTTGCAGAGATTCCTGCTAAAATTGTAGTAGTCGATAGTAAGACACAATATGTGGCAGAAAATAAAGAGAATACACAACCAGACGCCTCTAAGAGTGTTGATGAAGAAAATTATCCTGAAGGTTCTAAGTTTAAATTTAAAGAACCAGTTGAAACAAGTAAGGCAGGAGACAAGGAAACAACGGTTGTAGTAACGGATAAAGATGGAAATCCATTAGTTGAAGTTCCAGCAACTGTAGTAGTCGCAAAAGGTTATCCTCAAATTGTTCCAGTTAGTGAAGGGAATGAACAACCTAGTGTCAAAGATAGTATTGATCCAGATCAATATCCAGAAGGTTCAACATTTGAATATAAAGAAGAAGTCAATACTTCAGAGGCAGGGGACAAGAATGTTACAGTAGTTGTTAAAGACAAAGCAGGTAATAAACTTGTCGAAGTTCCGGCAACGGTACGGGTGGTAGAAAGTTATCCTCAGTATGTTCCAGTAAACAAAGAAGGTATCTCACCGAAAGATAGTATTGATCCAAGTAAATTCCCAGAAGGAACCACGTTTGAGTATAAAGAAAAACCGAATACTGGTTCCACAGGAGACAAAGATGTAACAGTTGTAGCTAAGCTAGGTACAGAAATAGTTGCGGAGATTCCTGCTAAAATTGTAGTAGTCGATAGTAAGACACAATATGTGGCAGAAAATAAAGAGAATACACAACCAGACGCCTCTAAGAGTGTTGATGAAGAAAATTATCCTGAAGGTTCTAAGTTTAAATTTAAAGAACCAGTTGAAACAAGTAAGGCAGGAGACAAGGAAACAACGGTTGTAGTAACGGATAAAGATGGAAATCCATTAGTTGAAGTTCCAGCAACTGTAGTAGTCGCAAAAGGTTATCCTCAAATTGTTCCAGTTAGTGAAGGGAATGAACAACCTAGTGTCAAAGATAGTATTGATCCAGATCAATATCCAGAAGGTTCAACATTTGAATATAAAGAAGAAGTCAATACTTCAGAGGCAGGGGACAAGAATGTTACAGTAGTTGTTAAAGACAAAGCAGGTAATAAACTTGTCGAAGTTCCAGCAACGGTACGTGTGGTAGAAAGTTATCCTCAGTATGTTCCAGTAAACAAAGAAGGTATCTCACCGAAAGATAGTATTGATCCAAGTAAATTCCCAGAAGGAACCACGTTTGAGTATAAAGAAAAACCAAATACTGGTTCCACAGGAGACAAAGATGTAACAGTTGTAGCTAAGCTAGGTACAGAAATAGTTGCAGAGATTCCTGCTAAAATTGTAGTAGTCGATAGTAAGACACAATATGTGCCGGTTGATAAATCTAATAAACAACCAGATGCATCTAAGAGTATTGATCCTGAACAATATCCAGATGGAGTAACATTCAAATATAAAACTCCAGTAGATACAACAACACCAGGCGAAAAAGATGTTATTGTAGAAGCAAAAGATGGGGAAGATAAACTTGTAGAAGTTCCTGCTAAGGTGAAAGTAGTGGAAGGCAAGGAACAATTAATTCCTGTAAATCCAACTGAAAAACCACAAGCAAGAGACAGTATTACTCCAAGTGATTATCCAGAAGGTTCAACATTTGAGTACAAAGTTCCAGATGGACAGACTGAACCGTTCGATGCAACAACTGTTGGTGATAAACTAGTAACAGTTGTAGTAAAAGATAAAAATGGAAATGTATTGGTAGAAGTTCCAGCAACGATTAAAGTAGTGGAAGCTAAACCAAAACCAATTGAAACACCAGTGACAAATACACCTTTAACAAAGGATGATATTGCTAAATATGTCAAAGTCCCAGAAGGTGGAAAAGTTACGAATGTAGAAAACGTTCCAGACTTAATAACCCCAGGTAAGAAAACTCCTGTTAAAGTAACTGTTACCTTACCAAATGGTAAAACAACGACAGTAGAGGTTCCAGTTAATGTAACTCCAGTTAAAGGCATTGAAACACCGGTTACGAAGACTCCACTAATCCCAGATGATTACACTAAGGGAATTACCATTCCAGAAGGTGGAAAAGTTACGAATGTTGAGAACATTCCAGACTTAACAACCCCAGGTAAGAAAGATCCTGTTAAAGTAACGGTAGAATTACCAAATGGCAAAACAATTACCGTTGATGTTCCGGTTAATGTAACACCAGTTAAAGGTATCGAAACCCCAGTTACGAATACACCATTAACTCCAGAGGATTACACTAAGGGAATTACCATTCCAGAAGGCGGTAAAGTTACGAATGTAGAAAACGTTCCAGACTTAACAACACCAGGTAAGAAAACTCCAGTTAAAGTAACGGTAGAATTACCAAATGGCAAAACAATTACCGTTGATGTTCCGGTTAATGTAACACCAGTTAAAGGTATCGAAACCCCAGTTACGAATACACCATTAACTCCAGAGAATTACACCAAGGGAATTACCATTCCAGAAGGTGGTAAGGTAACGAATGTAGAAAATGTTCCAGACTTAACAACGCCAGGTAAGAAAACTCCAGTTAAAGTAACGGTAGAATTACCAAATGGCAAAACAATTACTGTTGATATTCCGGTTAATGTAACACCAGTTAAAGGTATCGAAACCCCAGTTACGAATACACCATTAACTCCAGAGGATTACACCAAGGGAATTACCATTCCAGAAGGTGGAAAAGTTACGAATGTTGAGAATATTCCAGACTTAACAACGCCAGGTAAGAAAACTCCAGTTAAAGTAACGGTAGAATTACCAAATGGCAAAACAATTACTGTTGATATTCCGGTTAATGTAACACCAGTTAAAGGTATCGAAACCCCAGTTACGAATACACCATTAACTCCAGAGGATTACACTAAGGGAATTACCATTCCAGAAGGCGGTAAAGTTACGAATGTAGAAAACGTTCCAGACTTAACAACACCAGGTAAGAAAACTCCAGTTAAAGTAACGGTAGAATTACCAAATGGCAAAACAATTACCGTTGATGTTCCGGTTAATGTAACACCAGTTAAAGGTATCGAAACCCCAGTTACGAATACACCATTAACTCCAGAGAATTACACCAAGGGAATTACCATTCCAGAAGGTGGTAAGGTAACGAATGTAGAAAATGTTCCAGACTTAACAACGCCAGGTAAGAAAACTCCAGTTAAAGTAACGGTAGAATTACCAAATGGCAAAACAATTACTGTTGATATTCCGGTTAATGTAACACCAGTTAAAGGTATCGAAACCCCAGTTACGAATACACCATTAACTCCAGAGGATTACACCAAGGGAATTGCCATTCCAGAAGGTGGCAAGGTAACGAATGTTGAGAATATTCCAGACTTAACAACGCCAGGTAAGAAAACTCCAGTTAAAGTAACGGTAGAATTACCAAATGGCAAAACAATTACTGTTGATATTCCGGTTAATGTAACACCAGTTAAAGGTATCGAAACCCCAGTTACGAATACACCATTAACTCCAGAGAATTACACCAAGGGAATTACCATTCCAGAAGGTGGTAAGGTAACGAATGTAGAAAATGTTCCAGACTTAACAACGCCAGGTAAGAAAACTCCAGTTAAAGTAACGGTAGAATTACCAAATGGCAAAACAATTACCGTTGAAGTTCCGGTTAATGTAACGCCAGCTACTGGAATTGAAACACCTGTAACAGATACACCATTAACTCCAGAGGATATTGAAAAACATGTGAAAGTTCCTGAAGGTGGAAAAATTATTGGAGTAGGTGAAATTCCAAAAGTAAATACTCCAGGAGATAAAGGTACTGTCAAAGTTAAAATTGAACTTCCTAATGGTAAACAAATCGAAGTTGAAGTTCCTGTCAAAGTAACTCCAATTAAAGATATTGTGAAGAAATTGGGGGATCCAATTACAAATGATGATGTTGAAAAACATATTCAAATACCAGAAGGTGGAAAAATCATTAGTATCGGCGATAAGCCATCTACAGATGTACCGGGAGAAAGACCAAGTGTTCCAGTAGTAATCGAATTACCTGGAGGTAAACGAGTAACCGTTAAAGTCCCTGTTATTGTTACTCCAAAAACAACTCCTGTAGTGGTTGAGGTAGGAACACCGATTACAGAGGATATGGTGAAAAAACATGTTGACCTTCCAGAAGGATGGAAGATTACTAAAGTTGGAGAAATTCCAAAAACGAATACACCAGGAGATAAACCATCTGTAACTGTTGAGATTGAGTTACCGGATGGACGTAAAGTGACAGTAGAAGTTCCTGTGAAGGTGACTCCTAAATCTAATCATGGTAATAGTCACGGTAATAATGGTAGTTCAACAACTCATATCGTAACACGTTACCAAGATGGTGATGGTAAAGAAATTTCTCCAGAAGAAAATGGTAGCCATGGACCTAAGACTTTAGAAGGTTATGAATATACTGGCACTAAGACAGATAAAAATGGCAATGTGATTCATATCTATAAGAAAGTAGTTACCCCAACCCGTTCTGAGCAACCAAGCTCTCCAGAGACTCCTACAAGTCCAGAAAAACCAGTAGCTACTCCAGTTCAGACAAGTTCTACAGATTCTAAACAAGTAGCCGTTGAAACAACCGTAGCCAATGACAAGAAGGAATTACCAAATACTGGTACAGAAGATAAGGCTGGTCTAGCTAGTCTTGGACTTCTTGGAATGTTGAGTGCATTCGGACTTGTAGCTCGTAAGAAAAAAGAAGACTAAGAAAGATCCTTCCTTTCTAAGGTTCAATAGAAAAATAGACTGAGGTGAAAACTTCAGTCTATTTCTTTTTGCACCAAAAAATCCCCTGGCAAGTACCAGAGGATAAGAGTATTATTTCATTGTTGGGAAGAGCAATACATCACGGATAGTGGTTGTATCAGTGAGGAGCATGCAGAGACGGTCGATACCGATTCCCAAACCACCTGTTGGAGGCATACCATATTCAAGAGCTTCGATGTAGTCATAGTCGATGCCGGTTGCTTCATCGTCACCAAGTTCTTTAGCTTTAGCTTGGGCTTCAAAACGGCTAAGTTGGTCGATTGGGTCGTTCAACTCAGTAAAGGCATTACCGTACTCCTTAGTCATGATGAAGAGCTCGAAACGGTCTGTAAAGCGTTCGTCCTCAGGATTTTTCTTAGCGAGTGGAGATACAGCGACTGGATGTCCATAGACAAAGGTTGGTTGGATCAAGGTTTCTTCAACAAATTCTTCAAAGAAAGCATTGATAATGTGACCAACTTCAGTGTAGTGTTTCTCAACTGGAACTTTCTTCTCAGCAGCGATAGCTTTGGCTTCCTCGAAAGTCATGTCTTGCCAGAAATCTACACCAGTAATTTCTTTGATAGCATCCACCATGTGAACACGTTTAAATGGTTCGTTAATCTTGATTTCAGTTCCTTGGTAGTTAACTGGACCATCTCCTTTAACTGCCTTAGCAGCGTGTTGGATAATGCCTTCCGTCAAGTCCATGATATCTTGGAAGTCTGCATAAGCTTGGTAAACTTCGATAGAAGTGAACTCAGGGTTGTGAGTAGCATCCATTCCTTCGTTACGGAAGATACGGCCAATTTCATAGACACGTTCCATACCACCAACGATAAGGCGTTTCAAGTGAAGCTCGGTTGCGATACGAAGCACCATATCAATGTTTTGGGCATTGTGGTGGGTGATAAATGGACGGGCAGCAGCACCACCAGCTTCGTTGTGAAGAACAGGTGTTTCCACTTCAAGGAAGCCTTTTTGGTCAAGGTAACGACGAATTTCAGAGATGATTTTTGAACGAGTGACAAAGCGTTCGAAGCTTTCACGGTTAGAAATCAAGTCCAGGTAACGTTTACGGTAAATTGTTTCAACGTCTGTCAAACCGTGGAATTTCTCTGGAAGTGGACGAAGTGCCTTAGACAAGTGTGTAATGTGAGTCGCCTTGATAGAGAGTTCTCCCATATCTGTACGCATCACTTCGCCTTCGACACCAAGGAAGTCACCAAGGTCTGCTTTTTTGAAGATTTCGTAGTTTTCTTCGCCGACAGCATCTTTACGAACGTAGATTTGGATTTGACCCTCGCGATCTTGAAGGTGGGCAAAACCAACTTTACCTTTACCACGTTTAGTTACCAAGCGTCCTGCGATAGTAGTTGTTTCGTTTTTATCATGTAATTGTTCTTTATCGAGGTCAGCATATTTATCTTTTAATTCTTGAGAGTTAGCAGTACGTTCAAAACGTTTTCCAAAGGGATCGATTCCTTGTTCACGGAGCGCAGCCATTTTTTCACGGCGAACGATCTGCTGGTCATTTAGTTCTTCCATATGTTCTGTTGACATGGGATCCTCCTAGTTTTACTCAAAATTGAATACGATGAGTCATTTTTTGCGATACTCCCATTTTATCATAAATAGCCAAGAAATTCACGGATAATCTTTCAAAACTAAAAAGAACTTGACGATAAAATCAAGTTCTGTTATTGATAGGAAGTATCATTCCAAGTATCGAGAGTAAATGTTTCAAAATCATGGGTTTCTAAGATGGTCAGGCTGGCATTTGCTAGACCGCCGTCTTTACGAAGAAGAGGCTCTTTATAACCTAGAAGAGTACGAAGACTAGCAGTAAGATTAGCGCCGTGACCGACAATTAGAATACGCTCAGCCGGACTATCTTTGAGTGATTTGATAAATTGGATGGTCCGTTGAGTTGTGCTATAGAGGGATTCGGCTCCGAACATTTGAGTGTCAAACTTGGCAAGATTCGTACGGAAAGCTTTGATTTGTTGTGGGTAAATAGCTTCCAAGGTTGCAATCTTTAAACCTTCTAATTTCCCCAGCTGCCATTCACGGAGATTAGGAACACTTTCTAAAGGACAGGACGTCTGGAGTTGACTTTGGATAATTTCAGCAGATTTAACAGCTCGAGGTAAATCACTTGCATAAATCTGATCAAAAGGAATATCCTTGAGATACTGGCCGAGTTTTTTGAGGGTGTCAATGGATTCAGGAAGTAGGGGAGAATCGCCACTAGCACCTTGAAAGCGTCCTTCCTGATTCCAGACGGTGCGGCCGTGGCGGACAAAGTAGAGTTTCATTAATTGCTGTCCTCCAAAATATCTGCAAAGTCAGCCTTTACAAAGCTAGCCAAGTCTTGTGGTGCGACGATAATGCTGTGACCAACTTCGCCAGCAGAGACAATCATTTGATCCAAATCTAGAGCAATTTTATCGATAAAAATGGGATAATTGTGTTTCTGACGAATGCCGACAGGATTATTGGCTCCATGAATGTAACCAGTTGTTTTTTCCAAGTCCTTTTGTGGAATCATACTCACTTTTTTATTGCCAGAAATTTTGGCTAGTTTCTTTTCCGACAAGTGTTGGGTGATAGGGACAATTCCGATAATCGGTCCTGTTTTATCTCCCAAAAGCGCCAAGGTTTTGAAAATCTGATCTCGTTCATAACCTTGAGGAAGTTCTCCTTCTAGGGCATTGATTTGAATCCCCTGATGTGGGATACCTGCTTTAGACAGAATTTGTTCTACCAATGTTTTTTTGATTTTAACTTTTTTTGCCATTATTTATACTTATCCTCCAATTGGCTCATCCAAATACCAAGCCAGATTCCAAGTGCAAAGAAGAAGGCGATGATGACATACCCAACAAGAGAAATACCAGTGTATTGGATACTTTCAGCGTTTCCTGCATTTGGAATCAAGATCAAAAGAGTACTTGATAAGACGATTCCGATGATGAAATGATAGACGCGTGAGTGGTAGTTGTTTAAGGCATAATCCATCAATTTTGAAAAAATAACGAGAGTTGCGCCTGCTCCGATTCCAATCGGAAAGAAGGTTCCCAAGAGGTCAAATGTTTTAAAACCAGTCAACATAGGAGCATAGAGACCCAAAATCAAAAGTAGATTTGATGGACTGAGGCCAGGAACTAATACGCCAAGAGCTAGCAGTGCACCAGCTAGGACGAAATTAAGAAAGCTGGCACTTAAGGTTCCAACGACAAAATTTAAGGCATAGAGTCCTAATCCAGAAATGATAAAGGTTATCCAGAACCAAGCCAAATCAATCTTGTCTCGGTCAGATTCTCGAGTTGATTCTTTGAGAAGGCTAGGAACTGTACCAATGATGGCACCCGCAAAGCTCCATAAGACAAAGACCTGATAATTTTCAAGCAGGTATTCAATCGGGTAGGAAAATAAGCCGATTCCCAGAAGCATACCGATGGCAACTGGAATAAAGTACAAAACATTTTCTTTAAAGTCTTTAAAGGGATGAGCCAGAAAACCAATCATTCGTTCATAAATTCCTAAGATTGCTGCTAGAACCCCTCCGGAAATTCCCGGTAAGATAAATCCAAGAGCAATGACAATCCCTTTAATAACACGTGCTAACCATGAGAGCATATTTTTCCTCCAACTATTTCTATTTCAAAAAATCCTTACTATATTGTATCACAATCAAACACAAAAATAAAAAGCAAATGATAAACAAATGCTTTTAAGGTTTTAAAAAGAGTTTTCTAAAGGTTTCTTCTTTGTTCTTTAAGGCAGAGATAACGTTGATATCCAAATCGTGGTCAAAGCCAGCAATTTTTCCTTTAGAAGTGTACTGATGAATGTCGTAATCTAAATCAGTCTTAGGAGTTGCCTCGTAAAATCCTGAGTCAGAACCATAGGAAGGAATCCAAACAGAGGTAAACTTATCTGTATCAATACTGTGTTCTTCCATGAAGTAGACCCCAACGTAGATTCCGATGTTTTTGGCACCTAGGGATTCTAGCTTTGCCCGAAAGGCTTCAACCCCATCGTTCATATTGGACATGGTTTTGTCTTCCACATCTAGCCAATAGTAGCTAGGGCTGTATGGAGATGAAGCGTTATAAAAAACTTCAGCAGCTTTTTCCATTTCCTGTACATTTTTTCCAGCTACATAGGCATAGACACCAACTGGGACATTTCGTTTTTGAAACTCCGTGATATGGGTTTTAAAGGCCTTATCAACACCATTAACATAGGAAGCATCGTTCTCTTTGGACGTTTGAGCACCACTATGGACGCGAACAATAGCTCCAGAAATGTTTTGGGAGAGAGTATCGTAATTAATTTCCTCAGGACGTTGCCAACCAGAAACATCAATTACCGGTTTATCTATATTGTGTAGCGCTTGTGTTTCTACTTGCGCGATATTTGACTTTGTTTTTACAGGATGGTCCTCAAAACGAGGGCGATTCAGGATTAAAATGAAAATTATAATCCCAAAAAAACCAAATAAAATAAGCGGATTAATTTTCTTTCTCATATCTCATAATTTTACCTTAAAAATGGAAAAAAATCAAAAAAAACACTCAAAAAATGGGTTAAGGAAAGGACTTTAGAGCATTTTTTCATTCAAGAGCGCGGAATGATTTGAAATATGGTATAATAAAAGGGAATTTCTAGAGAAAAGAGAAGATTATGTCAAATTATGCCATTATTTTAGCGGCGGGTAAAGGAACTCGCATGAAATCTGATTTGCCAAAAGTGTTGCACAAGGTTGCGGGTATTTCTATGTTGGAACATGTTTTCCGTAGTGTGGGAGCTATTCAGCCTGAAAAGACAGTAACAGTTGTCGGACACAAGGCAGAATTGGTTGAAGAGGTCTTGGCTGGACAGACAGAATTTGTGACTCAATCTGAACAGTTGGGTACTGGACATGCAGTTATGATGACAGAGCCTATCTTAGAAGGTTTGTCAGGTCACACCTTGGTTATTGCAGGAGATACTCCTTTAATCACTGGTGAAAGTTTGAAAAACTTGATTGATTTCCACATCAATCATAAAAATGTGGCCACTATCTTGACTGCTGAAACAGATAATCCTTTTGGCTATGGACGAATTGTACGTAATGATAATGCTGAGGTTCTTCGCATTGTTGAGCAAAAGGATGCTACAGATTTTGAAAAGCAAATCAAGGAAATCAACACTGGAACATACGTCTTTGACAACGAGCGTTTGTTTGAGTCTTTGAAAAATATCAATACCAATAACGCTCAAGGAGAATACTATATTACAGATGTTATTGGTATTTTCCGTGAAGCTGGTGAAAAAGTTGGCGCTTATACTTTGAAAGATTTTGATGAAAGTCTTGGGGTAAATGACCGCGTGGCTCTTGCGACTGCTGAGTCAGTTATGCGTCGTCGTATCAATCATCAGCACATGGTTAATGGTGTTAGCTTTGTCAATCCAGAAGCAGCTTATATCGATATTGATGTTGAGATTGCTCCTGAAGTTCAAATCGAAACCAATGTTACCTTGAAGGGTCAAACGAAAATTGGTGCTGAGACTGTTTTGACAAGCGGTACTTATGTAGTGGACAGCGTTATTGGAGAAGGAGCTGTTATTACCAACTCTATGATTGAGGAAAGCAGTGTTGCAGACGGTGTAACTGTTGGGCCTTATGCCCACATTCGTCCAGGATCAATTCTGGGTGCCCAAGTCCATATTGGAAACTTTGTTGAGGTTAAAGGTTCTTCTATCGGCGAGAATACTAAGGCTGGTCATTTGACTTATATCGGAAACTGTGAAGTGGGTAGCAACGTTAATTTTGGTGCAGGAACCATTACAGTCAACTATGACGGAAAAAACAAATACAAGACAGTTATCGGTAACAATGTTTTTGTTGGTTCAAATTCAACCATTATTGCGCCAGTTGAATTAGGTGACAATTCCCTCGTTGGTGCTGGTTCAACTATTACCAAAGACGTGCCAGCGGATGCTATTGCTATTGGTCGCGGTCGTCAGGTTAATAAAGATGAATATGCAACACGTCTTCCTCATCATCCTAAGAATCAGTAGGAGCCTATCATGGAATTTGAAGAAAAAACGCTTAGCCGAAAAGAAATCTATCAAGGACCAATATTTAAACTGGTCCAAGATCAGGTTGAATTACCAGAAGGCAAAGGAGTTGCCCAACGGGATTTGATTTTCCACAATGGGGCTGTCTGTGTTTTAGCAGTAACGGATGAACAAAAACTTATCTTGGTCAAGCAGTACCGCAAAGCTATCGAGGCTGTCTCTTACGAAATTCCAGCAGGAAAACTTGAAGTAGGAGAAAATACAGACCCTGTCGCAGCAGCCTTGCGTGAATTAGAGGAAGAAACAGCCTATACAGGGAAGTTAGAACTCTTGTACGATTTTTACTCAGCCATTGGCTTCTGTAATGAAAAACTAAAACTATACCTAGCCAGCGATTTGACAAAGGTGGAAAATCCACGTCCGCAGGATGAAGATGAAACCTTGAAAGTCCTTGAAGTGAGCCTAGACGAAGCCAAGGAATTGATCCAATCAGGTCATATCTGCGATGCCAAGACAATTATGGCTGTTCAGTATTGGGAATTGCACAAAAAATAGAGGAGGTCAGTATGGGTAAACCTTTATTAACGGATGAAATGATTGAAAGAGCTAATAGAGGCGAAAAAATTTCAGGTCCTCCTTTGCTAGATGATGAGGAGACCAAGATTTTACCAACTTCATCTTCCCGTTTTGGTTATGCCAATCCTAAGGGGCATGGCTTTAGTCAGGAAACCTTGAAGATTCAGGTCGAACCGTCTATTCATAAAAGCCGTCGCATTGAAAATACCAAGAGAAATGTCTTCAATTCTAAGTTAAATAAAATCTTATTTGCAGTCATCTTTCTCTTGATTTTGCTTGTCTTAGCAATGAAACTGTTGTAATAGAAAAGGAAACGAAATGAAAATAGGAATTATTGCGGCTATGCCAGAAGAACTGGCTTATCTGGTCCAGCATTTAGACAATGCCCAGGAGCAAGTTGTTTTAGGCAATACCTATCACACAGGAAGCATTGCCTCGCATGAAGTCGTTCTTGTAGAAAGTGGAATTGGTAAGGTCATGTCTGCTATGAGTGTGGCGATTTTGGCTGATCATTTTCAAGTGGATGCTCTTATCAATACGGGATCAGCTGGGGCAGTAGCAGAAGGCATTGCTGTTGGGGATGTTGTGATTGCTGACAAATTAGCCTATCATGATGTGGATGTCACAGCTTTTGGTTATGCTTATGGACAAATGGCGCAACAACCGCTTTATTTTGAATCAGACAAAACCTTTGTTGCTAAAATACAAGAGAGTTTATCTCAATTGGACCAAAACTGGCACCTTGGTTTAATTGCTACAGGAGATAGTTTTGTTGCAGGAAATGACAAGATAGAAGCGATTAAGTCTCATTTCCCAGAAGTTTTAGCCGTTGAGATGGAGGGGGCTGCTATTGCACAGGCAGCGCATGCTCTTAATCTTCCAGTCTTGGTTATCCGAGCTATGAGTGATAATGCCAACCATGAAGCAAACATCTCTTTTGATGAGTTTATTATCGAAGCTGGACGTCGCTCGGCC
Source organism: Streptococcus mitis (assembly GCF_901542415.1). Taxonomy (NCBI): domain Bacteria; kingdom Bacillati; phylum Bacillota; class Bacilli; order Lactobacillales; family Streptococcaceae; genus Streptococcus; species Streptococcus mitis. Next base: position 283,242 of record NZ_CABEHV010000004.1, read on the forward strand.
CAAGTCTTATTAGCCTTTTTGAAGGCCTTAGATTAAGCGAAAATTTGACAGTTTTTCTAGCTTATGATAAGATTTAAGTAAAGAAAAGCTAGAAAACGTTTCAGAGGATATTATGAGTATTGAAATGACCGTCAGTGAGATTGCAGAGGTCTTAGGATTATCTCGCCAAGCAATCAATAACCGTGTCAAAGAATTACCAGAAGAAGACACAGATAAAAATGACAAAGGGGTAACAGTCGTTACCAGAAGTGGCTTGATTAAGCTAGAAGAAATCTATAAAAAAACGATTTTTGAAGATGAGCCTGTCAGTGAAGATGTCAAGCAACGTGAACTGATGGAGATTCTGGTTGATGAGAAGAATGCAGAAATTCTACGTCTCTATGAACAATTAAAGGCCAAGGATCGTCAGTTATCAGAAAAAGACGAGCAGATGCGTATCAAAGATCGTCAGATTGCTGAGAAAGACAAACAACTGGATCAGCAGCAACAATTGACCCTTCAAGCCATGAAGGATCAAGAAAATCTTAAGCTAGAGCTGGACCAAGCAAAAGAAGAAGTCCAATCCACTAAGAAAGGCTTTTTTGCTCGTTTATTTGGAGGATAATCAAGGAGCTGTTTAGGTTACATGCTAACCTGATGGCTTCTTTTGTTTGTGAATGCTATAGTTGATTAGAATAGAGACAGTAGAGGAGAAGGATAGAATGGAACGATTAGAAGAGTACATTGCTTTTGACTTAGAATTTAATCAGCATGAAGGGCAAACACACCTGATTCAAGTATCGGCAGTGCGTTTTAGAGATGGTCAGGAAATTGATGCTTATGATTCCTATGTTCATACCAGCGTTCCCTTAAAGAGTTTTATCAATGGTTTGACAGGGATTACAGCTGAGACTCTAAAAGATGCTCCACCAGTTGAGGAAGTTATAAAAGAATTTCAAGAGTTTGTAGATTCTTTACCAATGGTGGGGTACAACGCTGCTAAAAGTGATTTGCCTATTTTAGCGGAGCATGGTTTAGACTACAGCCAGCAGTATAAGGTGGACTTGTATGATGAAGCTTTTGAACGTCGGAGTTCGGATTTACACGGTATTGCCAATCTCAAATTGCAAACAGTTGCCTCATTTCTTGGATTTCAAGGTCAGTCTCATAATAGCTTGGAGGATGCTCGTATGACGGCGCGTGTTTACGAGTCCTTCTTAGAGTCAGATCAAGCTAGAGAATTGTTAGAGACGGAAAGTAGCCTATCAAACAATCCTTTTGGAGGCTTGGACTTGTCTCAATTATTTGACTAGGAGTGCCTATGAAACCTGAAAAACCTAAAAATCTAGGTTTTAAGCAGATATACTTTAATCTAGATAAAATACTCTTTCTCTTTTTCTTGATATTTATGATGATTGAGTTTGTCTGGTTACCACTTAATTCTTGGATTGCTGGACTGTTGCTCCGTCAGACAGGTTATCTCTTTCTTTCCTACAATAATATTTTCGCTATTATAAAGGGTTCTCCCTTTGTTAGTCTTGCTTTATTTGTTCTGGTAATCGTTAATTTACTGGTCGCCTATTACCAGATAGGACTTCTCTTTATTGGTGCTCGGCATTTATTATGCCATGAAAAAAGGACTTTGCTGGAGTACAGTCGTAAGGTCTTTCGCCAAAGTTTCTTGTTTATGAAGCAAGTCACGATTTTCAAAATGACCTTTATTTTCTTTTATATCATGATTCTTTTTCCATTGATTCGAAAGATTTTAAAGATTTATTATCTTAATAAAATTGTGATTCCGGAATTTATTGTAGCCTATGTAGAAGATAAATATTGGTTAGTCGGTTTGGTAGTCACTGTTCTGGCCTTACTACTGTTTTACATTTCAGTGCGTTTGATGTTTGCCCTACCTCAGCTTTTATTTGAGAAGAAAACAGTCAAAGAAGCAGTCAGATACAGTCTAGAAAAGACAAGAAAGTACTCCTGGTTTTATACTTGGAACTTGCTTTGGATTGTCGTCAAAACCTACCTATTTTTCATTCTTTTATTGATTCCAATCTTGGCAAGTCAGGCACTGATGGATGGTTTGACCCATAAGGAATCTCTTGTACTGGGAATTATCAACTTTGTCTTGATTAAAAATTTCCACTATATAGCCTTGACTTACTTTCTCATTAAGTTTGTTTCCTTCTTAACAGGAGAAGAACTAGAAATCACACCAAGGAGAAAGAAAGACCATTGGATGAGATGGGGAGTGATGGGCTGTGCTTGTATCTTTTTCACTCTTGAGGGTTATGTTTATTTAGAAGCTCCAGTCGCCAATAAACCTTTAATCATTTCTCACAGGGGAGTATCTAATAAGAATGGTGTGCAAAATACCGTTCAATCACTAGAAAAAACCGCTCAGTTATCTCCAGATTTCGTTGAGACAGATGTTCAGGAAACAAAAGATGGCCAGTTTGTCATGATGCATGATGCCAATATCAAAAATTTGACAGGTGTTAATGCTAATCCACAGGATCTAACTTTGAAAGAATTAACCAAACTTGATATTTCAGAAAATGGTTATCATAGCAAGGTGTCTAGTTTTGATGACTATCTCAATAAAGCCAATGAATTACATCAAAAACTTCTTATTGAGATTAAAACCAGTCGAAAAGATAGCCCAGATATGATGAAACGATTTATGGAAAAATATGGAACGGTTCTTAAGCAGAATGGTCATCAAATGCAATCTTTAGACTACCATGTGATTGATCAGGTTTTAGCCTACGATTCTCAAATTCCAGTCTATTTCATCCTACCTTATAATAGTATTTTTCCAAGAACCAAGGCTACAGGTTACACCATGGAGTATTCAACTTTAGATGAAAATTTTGTCAACAAGCTTTGGAATACAGATCAGAAATTGTACGTTTGGACCATCAATAGTTCAGAGTCCTTTGATAAATCAGTTCATTTAGGAGCTGATGGCATGATAACGGATGATTTGGAAATGATTCAAGATCAAGTTACCATTGCCCAAGAAGACCCAGAGTATACTGAATTGCTTTTCAAACAGGCCATGGAATTCTTTAATTTTTAGTAAGCAAAAAGAGGAACAGTTGTTCCTCCCACGATAGGCAAGTATTCATTTGAATGCTTGTTTTTTTAATGCTTAGAATGGCAATTTCCCAGCGAAAGCACCCAGTTTTTTCTTTGTAGTTTCATCAATTTGTTCAAGAGCAGAGTTGATGGCCTGAACGGTCATATCAGAAAGAGTTTCAAGGTCTTCTGGGTCAACGACAGCTGGATTGAAGTCAATGCTGACAACTTTTTTGTCACCTGTTAAGGTCGCTTGAACAAGGTCTTGAGCAGATTTGCCAACAAATTGCATAGCAGCAAGTTCAGCTTGACTTTGTTCCATTTGTTTTTGAAGTTTTTGTGCTTGGCGCATCATGTTTTGCATGTTCATCATGGTGATTTATAGTTTCCTTTTATCTTATTTTCTTTTTTATTTTATCAATTTTGAGGCTAAAAGTCTATTGTTAGTATAAATCCCCTAACATTAAATTACCGAAGAGATTTTCTAAGAGTATGAGTCTAGAACATAAAAATAGCAGTTGATTTGAAGAAACAAAAAAGAACAGCCGAAGCTGTCTTTTTATCATTATTTGAGACCGTATTTTTTGTTGAAACGATCCACGCGTCCATCTGCTTGAGTGAACTTTTGACGTCCAGTGTAGAATGGGTGTGAGTCTGATGAAATTTCCACACGGATCAATGGGTAAGTTTCGCCTTCGAACTCAACTGTTTCGTTAGAGCGTTTTGTTGAACCGCTAAGGAATTGGTAACCAGTAGTTGTGTCCATGAAGACAACTGGGCGATATTCTGGATGGATATCTTTTTTCATTTTGCAATATTTCCTTTCTGCCATGGTCTCTTTGCGAGCCATAGATTGTTACCATACTAGTCTATCAGATTCTGAAAAGTTTGGCAAGTATTTTATCAGTTTTTAAGCAAGTTTTTTAACTTTTGGTAGATGATTTCGTTTTCTTCAAGACTGTAGGAATTAGCACCGCTTGCTAGAGGGTGACCTCCACCATCATGTTCCTTGGCAATTTCATTGATAGGATGAATTTTACTGCGTAAGCGGACACGGTAGTGGCCGTCAGCCTGCTCCACAAAAATTCCCCAGAGACTCACACTGTCAATGCGTCCAGGTGCACCGACAATGGCTGCAGTTTCAGCATCGGTTACATTGAATTGTTTCAAGACTTCTTGACTCAGGATAACGCGAGCTACACCATTTTCATCCACTTCCAGATGGTCGTAGATGTAGCCTTGCAGTTTAGCAATTTTGTAACTCATAGTGTCCATTTTGCGGGTGAGGGCCGCAAAGTCAAAGTTATGTTCTCTCAAATAAGCGGCCAGTCGAAGAGTCCGTGCAGTTGTAGAAGGATAAAGGAAGCGACCTGTATCACCAACAATTCCTGCAAAGAGCAACTCAGCAGCACGATCTGACAAGGCCAGTTGAGTTGTTTGGGCAAATAGGGTAATCATCTCACTAGCGCTACTTGAACTAGTATCGACCCAAGACAAGTCACCGTATACATCATCATTTGGATGGTGGTCAATCTTAATGAGAAAATCACCTTGACTATAGCGCTTATCATCGATTCGAGCAGTATTCGCCGTATCACAGACGATGACAAGTGCCCCTTGGTAGACACTATCTTCAACAAGATCCATCTCAGCCATCCAAGTAAGAGTTGGTTCATCATAACCAACGGCTTTGATGGTTTTTTCAGGGAAATGATATTCTAGCAAGGCTTTCAAGCCCACTTGACTTCCCAAGGCATCAGGGTCTGGTTTCATATGACGGTGAATGATAATGGTGTCGTATTCTTTAATTTTTTCTAAAATTTGATGGCAAATTTCCATAAATAACCTCAATTCTTTCTCATTTCATTGTAGCACAAGAATTTTTATTTTTAAAATGAAAAAGATGTGATATAATGGAGAAAGATAAATTGAGGAGGACGATATGACATTAGCAAAAATTGTATTTGCCAGTATGACCGGTAATACCGAAGAAATTGCAGATATTGTAGCAGACAAATTACGTGACTTGGGCTTGGATGTTGATGTTGATGAATGTACAACTGTTGACGCTTCAGACTTCTTGGAAGCAGACATTGCTATCGTTGCGACCTATACTTATGGTGATGGAGAATTGCCAGATGAAATGATGGACTTCTACGAAGACCTAGCAGACCTCAACTTGAATGGTAAAATCTACGGAGTGGTCGGCTCAGGAGATACCTTCTACGATGAATTCTGTAAGGCTGTCGATGACTTTGACCGCGTTTTTGTAGCGACAGGAGCAGAAAAAGGTTCAGAGTGTGTTAAAGTTGATCTTTCTGCCGAGGAGGAAGATATTGAACGCTTGGAACAATTCGCAGAAGAATTGGCTGCTAAAGTAGGATAAGCATAAACGTGCGCTGATGCAATCAATCAGTGCATTTTTCTTACCGTGACTTGGGATTTTACTAGCCTATTTGGTGGCTTTTTGATACAATAATTCAAATAAAGGAGGAGACACTATGGATTTAGAGAGTATTCGGCAAGAGATTGATCAAATCGACAACCAAATTGTCAAACTGTTAGAAGAACGAATGCATTTGGTTGAGGGTGTAGTTGCTTATAAGAAAGCATCAGGTAAACCGATTTTAGATACCAAGAGAGAAGCAGTTATTTTTGAAAAGGTCAGAAATCGTGTAGAAGACAAGCGCTATCAGGAGACCATTGTCGCAACATTTACGGACATACTCAAACGTTCGCGTGATTATCAGGATCAAAATATCAAATGAAAAAAGAACAATTTTATCCGCTAGGAATTTTTCTAGCTGCCATGGTGGGCGGATTGGTTCGCTACCTAGTTTCCACTTGGTTACCAGCCAGTCCTGACTTTCCTTGGGGCACCCTTCTTGTTAACTATCTAGGAATTTTCTGCTTGATTTACCTTGTCAAGGGATATCTAGTCTATAAGGGGACAAGTAAAGGTGTTATTTTAGCACTGGGTACAGGTTTTTGTGGAGGTTTGACAACCTTTTCCAGTCTAATGCTTGATGCTGTAAAATTACTGGATACAGGGCGTTATCTTAGTTTAGCCCTGTATTTGCTTTTGAGCATCGGTGGAGGCTTGCTCTTGGCTTACTATTTGGGGAGGAAGAAATGGTAATCGTCTATCTTGCAATTGCTTGTGGCTTCGGAGCTTTAGTGCGCTATTTCTTTTCCCGATATAATCAAGCTTCTAAATTGCCCCTCGGAACGCTAATAGCCAATCTTTTGGGTTGTTTTTTAATTGGATTATTCTACAATCATGTGGAATCTAAGGAAGTCTATGCTATTTTAGCAACAGGATTTTGTGGAGGTTTAACAACTTTTTCTACCTTGAATGATGAACTGCAAAGACTGCTAAGTGATAAGAAGGTATTTTATTCTTACCTGACTTTGACCTACCTAGGTGGTTTGATTGCGATTTTTTTAGGAATTCTGCTATAAATTTCTTTACTTTTTTGTGGAAATTTGGTAAACTGTATTTTGTGTGTAATGGACGCACAAAAATACAGTTTATCCGCTGAGGAAGTTTCCTCAAGATTGACAAAGATAGGAGAATAAAATGAATCCATTAATCCAAAGCTTGACTGAAGGTCAACTTCGTACAGATATCCCATCATTCCGTCCTGGTGACACTGTTCGTGTACACGCGAAAGTTGTCGAAGGTAACCGTGAACGTATCCAGATTTTTGAAGGTGTTGTTATCGCACGTAAAGGTGCTGGTATCTCAGAAAACTACACAGTTCGTAAAATCTCTAACGGTGTAGGTGTTGAGCGTATCTTCCCAATCCACACTCCACGTGTTGAAAAAATCGAAGTTGTTCGTTACGGTAAAGTACGTCGTGCGAAATTGTACTACTTGCGTGCTCTTCAAGGTAAGGCAGCTCGTATCAAAGAAATCCGTCGTTAATTCGACTAAAAAACTCTGCTTTTTCAGCAGAGTTTTTATCTAGCTCCCTTAGTTCAATGGATATAACAACTCCCTCCTAAGGAGTAGTTGCTGGTTCGATTCCGGCAGGGGGCATGTAATTAGACATCAAAGAAGTTTGTCAAAAAGTCTTTGATATTAAAAGAACGCATAATATAGGGGATTTGTCTCCATAATATTATGCGTTTTATTATTGAAAAATTTGGGCAATCATCAGATAAAATTGAGACTATATCGAGTATATAAATGTTTGTATAATTAATTTATTCAACATCGTCAAGTTCTAAATTATTTGAAGGACTATAACATTCATATTTCTTTAAGTAATTGTTTATTTCTTCAGCAGTAGAACAAGGTAAATTAACTCTTAAATAGTCAATATCTTCTTTAGATAAAAAATGATTTGCATTCAAAATTGAGAAGCGAAATAATGCTTCATCAAAAGCAAAATCATAATCGTCATCAGATAATGATTCCATTAATGTTTGAATATGTTTTAGTGAGTAGTCAGGTATCGAATCGGGATAATATACTGGATAATCAGTGGCTGAAAAATTGTTTTCTAATCCTGAACTAGTAATTATCAAAGATTCTATGTAATATATTAAAGAATGTTTAATATTACCTTCTTGTTCCAAATGTCTTCCTTGAGCCTTTCGTGTGTTAGATAAACATCCAAAATCTCCTGATACAGTATTCCTATGAGCTTGTTTATTTAAGAGACTCCATTTTATATCACCAAAAGTTGCTTTAAAAGAGATATTATTTTTTTCTTTACAATAATCTTCCATAGTTATGTCTTTATCATAGTATGCTTTGATATAGTCTCTATGTTCGATAATAAGATTTTGTGCTTCTTTTGTTAGTTTAAATTCGAACGGAATATCTAATTTGTCAACGTTGATATTATTAATTATTCTTGTAATTAATTCTGCTTTTTTTCCAGAAGTAGGTAAATTATGTTTAGATAATATAGTTTTTAATTCTACTACTTTAAGATATGATAAAGTCTTATTTTTAGTGAAGTATCCTAATTTGTATAATTGATTGTGTGTAGATTCAGGGTCAATTTGAAGAGAGTATTTAAAATATCTTGGGAAATTATAATTTCTCCCTGTTTTTTGAGTCCAATCTATGAGTATGAGTTGCCCAGGAGTAAGGCCGCACTCTAATTTGTTTAGGTAAAAATTGTTACAATCAGAATTTGTGTCTCTATTATGATTATTTTGTTTTAAATTAAATAGTTTGCTAAAAAAATTCATTGGATTTTATTGCTAATCAATTCTTATTGAAAAATGATACTTTTACAGTACCCATGTACGGATGGCATGGGCAACACCGGATTCGTCATTTGTTTTAGTGATGTATTTGGCGATTTTTTTGATTTCTGGATTTCCATTTTCCATGACAACAGGGTTACCAACGACTTCCAGCATGGCACGGTCATTTTCTTCGTCACCAATAGCCATTGTTTCATCTTTGGTCAATCCGAGTTTTTCAGCTAAGTGGGTAATAGCTGAACCCTTGTCTACATTCTTTTTAAGGAGTTCGAGGTAGAAAGGAGCAGATTTGTTGATGGAGTAGCGCTCGTAAAATTCGGCTGGTATCTTTTCAATCGCAGCATCGAGGATTTCTGGTTCATCGATGAACATACATTTGACAATTTCTTTGTCAGCCATTTCTTCAGGAGTGCGGTAGAAAATCGGCATGCTGACGAGGGTTGATTCGTGCACAGTGTATTTTCCGATATTGCGATTGGCTGTGTAGATGCCGTCCTTGGTAATAGCGTGCATGTGGACACCGAGCTTACGACTGAGAAATTCTATATCAAGATAATCCTCATAGGTCAAGGATTCGCTGATAATCTCATGTCCTGTAGCAGTTTCTTGGACAAGGGCACCATTGAAGGTCACAACATAGTCACCCTCGTCTCTCAACTGCAAGTCGTCCAGAAGTTTGGCAACACCTGCGATAGGGCGACCAGTTGCAATGACGACTTTGACACCAGCTTCTTTGGCATCTTGGATGGCAGAAAAGACTTCAGGAGTGATTTCCTTTTGGCTGTTAACTAGGGTTCCGTCGATATCGACGGCGATTAGTTTAATACTCATAAATTTCCTCTTCTAGTTTTTATTTGGGGTAAAATGATCGTTCTCAATCAAGTGTAAAAATTGCTGGGTAATGCTTGCGAAGATACTGTTTTGGTCCAACATTTCTTTTGGAAAATAAAAGCGATTATCTCCGTGACGACTGCCAGCAAGGGATTGGACGATAGGAGACAGGCTAGAGAGTTCGGCCAGTTCTCCATTTTTTTGTAAAATCTCAATCTGTGTCCGTGGATTTTCAGATTCGGGACGATAGATATCATAAGGGAGGTCAAAGTTCTTATGAATGGCAGTATAGTAGTCGGGATCAAAGCCGATGTCTTCAACCAATTTTCTCATGCTAGCGAGTTTGTCTTGGTCTTCTTGTGAAAAAGTAATGGATTTAAAGACCTTGCGGTTGACAAAGCGTTGCGACAAGTCTGCGAGAATCTTGTCAGGACTGGTCATCCAGAGCTGGAAGTAGGTGTTCATCACACCATCATCCAGAGCCAGATAGTCAGATAAAGTTACATTTTTTTCGAAGAAAGGCAGGAGATGTGGAGAAGTTCGTGCAAAGAAATCCTTGTCCTTAGGATAGAGTTCCTTGGCGCGCTTGAGGAGATTCTGTAGGAGAACTTCCATAGCGCGTGTTGCAGGGTGGAAATAAACCTGCATATACATCTGATAGCGACTGAGGACATAGTCTTCGATGGCGTGCATGCCATTGCGTTGAAAGGCAATACCATTTTCGACAGGACGAATGACTCGGAGTATGCGAGTTAGGTCAAATTCCCCATAGGATGCTCCTGTAAAATAGGAGTCGCGCAAGAGATAGTCCATGCGGTCTGCATCAATCTGACTAGAAATGAGTTGCACGACCTGCTTGTTAGGATAGGTATGGTCGATGACACTGGCTACCTTTTCTGGAAAATCTGGCGCCACTTGTAGAAGAACTTGGTGAATCTCCGTTTCAGGACTTTGGATAATCTCCTGAGTAATAGCTTCGTGGTCTGTATCAAAGAGATTTTCAAAAGTATGGGAGTAGGCACCATGTCCAAGGTCATGTAGGAGAGCAGCGGTCATGGTCAAGAGAGACTCGGCAGGATTCCATTCTTCAGGATATTTTTCTACAAAAATCTCTGTGATACGTCGTGCAATTTCATAGACTCCTAGACAGTGAGAGAAGCGACTGTGTTCTCCACCGTGGAAGGTATAACTGGAAGTTCCCAGTTGCTTGATTCGACGCAAACGCTGAAATTCTTTTGTATTAATCAAGTCATAGATGATTTGATTATTGACATGGATGTAGTTGTGAACTGGGTCACGGAATACTTTTTCGTTCATATGACCATTATAGCAAAATCCTGCTCTTTTTGGTAAAATAGTAGGACAAGAGACAAGAAAGAGGACTTGATGTGAAGATTCGGATGCGAAATAGGATTCAGTTTGATGAGCAGTTGGAAGTGATTGACCAACTCTATGATGTGGAAGTGCATGAAAAAGGAGATTATAGCTACCTGCTTTTCTATAATGAGGAAAAGGAAAAAGTGGTTATTAAATTTCATGGTCAAGAACTGGTGATGAGCCGATTTTCTAATCCCAAGACCATTATGCGATTTTTAAAGGATAGTGATAGTTTAGCCTATATTCCCACACCTATGGGCATGCAGGAGTTTATCATCCAAACGAGCCATTATCAAGTTGATGGGCAAAAGATTGAACTAGATTATCAACTACAAAATCAAGAGGGACATCCCTTTGCCAGCTATCAATTGGAAATTACTTGGTGCTAGTCTCTTGTTTTTTTCAAATTTTTGCTAGCTATCTTCTCGGATTAGCCTGCTAATGTGGTAGATTAGGCTAATTTTTGGTATAATAAAAGTTATGGAAATTGAAAAAACCAATCGTATGAATGCGCTCTTTGAATTTTATGCGGCGCTTTTGACAGATAAGCAAATGAATTATATCGAGCTCTACTACGCTGATGATTACAGCCTTGCTGAAATTGCCGAGGAGTTCGGTGTCAGTCGTCAGGCTGTCTATGATAATATCAAGCGGACGGAAAAGATTCTGGAAGATTATGAGATGAAATTGCACATGTACTCGGACTACATTGTCCGCAGTCAGATTTTTGACCAGATTTTGGAGCGCTATCCCAAGGATGACTTTCTGCAGGAGCAGATAGAAATTTTAACAAGCATTGATAATAGAGAATAAGAGGAAGAAAAATGGCATTTGAAAGTTTAACAGAACGTTTGCAGAACGTCTTTAAAAATCTACGTAAAAAAGGAAAAATCTCTGAAGCTGATGTCCAAGAGGCAACCAAAGAAATTCGCTTGGCCTTGCTTGAGGCCGACGTTGCCTTGCCTGTTGTAAAGGACTTTATCAAGAAAGTTCGTGAGCGTGCAGTCGGGCATGAGGTCATTGATACCCTAAATCCTGCGCAACAAATTATTAAAATCGTTGATGAGGAATTGACGGCTGTTTTGGGTTCTGATACGGCTGAGATTATCAAGTCACCAAAGATTCCTACCATCATCATGATGGTTGGTTTGCAGGGGGCTGGTAAAACAACCTTTGCAGGTAAATTGGCTAACAAACTCAAGAAGGAAGAAAATGCACGTCCTTTGATGATTGCAGCGGATATTTACCGTCCTGCGGCCATTGATCAGTTGAAGACGCTTGGACAACAGATTGATGTTCCTGTATTTGCACTTGGAACGGAAGTACCAGCTGTTGAGATTGTTCGTCAAGGTTTGGAACAAGCCCAAGCCAATCATAATGACTATGTCTTGATTGATACGGCAGGTCGTTTGCAGATTGATGAGCTTTTGATGAATGAGCTTCGTGACGTGAAAGCATTGGCTCAACCAAACGAAATTCTGCTCGTCGTTGATGCCATGATTGGTCAAGAAGCTGCCAATGTTGCGCGTGAGTTTAATGCTCAGTTGGAAGTGACTGGGGTTATCCTTACTAAGATTGATGGGGACACTCGTGGTGGTGCTGCTCTATCTGTTCGTCACATTACTGGAAAACCAATCAAGTTTACTGGTACAGGTGAAAAGATTACGGACATTGAAACCTTCCACCCAGACCGCATGTCTAGCCGTATCCTTGGCATGGGGGATATGCTCACTCTGATTGAGAAAGCTTCTCAGGAATACGATGAGCAAAAAGCCCTTGAAATGGCTGAGAAGATGCGTGAAAACACCTTTGATTTCAATGATTTCATTGATCAGTTGGATCAGGTACAAAACATGGGGCCAATGGAAGACTTGCTCAAGATGATTCCAGGTATGGCTAACAACCCAGCCCTTCAAAACATGAAGGTAGATGAGCGTCAGATTGCTCGTAAACGTGCCATTGTGTCTTCCATGACACCTGAAGAACGTGAAAACCCAGATTTGTTAAATCCAAGCCGTCGCCGTCGTATTGCCGCAGGTTCTGGAAATACTTTTGTAGAAGTCAATAAATTCATCAAAGACTTTAACCAGGCTAAACAGCTCATGCAGGGTGTCATGTCTGGGGATATGAACAAAATGATGAAGCAAATGGGGATCAATCCAAACAACCTTCCTAAAAATATGCCAAATATGGGAGGAATGGATATGTCTGCCCTTGAAGGAATGATGGGACAAGGTGGGATGCCTGACTTGTCAGCTCTCGGAGGGGCAGGAATGCCAGATATGAGCCAGATGTTTGGTGGAGGACTCAAAGGTAAAATCGGTGAATTTGCCATGAAACAGTCTATGAAACGTATGGCTAACAAAATGAAAAAAGCGAAGAAGAAACGTAAGTAAGACAAAGGAAGGCCGCAGAGCTTTCCTTTTTTAGAAAGAAGAAAAATGAGCACTTCCGTAATTGGAAATGCTCGTTTTTTGATATGTTTAGACTTTTAGTCTTTATTTTCGTATGGCAAGATTAAGTTCAAAATAATTCCTGTCATGGCTGATAGGGCAGTACCTGAAAGGGTAACTGGACCAATTTTAAGGATAGCTCCTCCAAGTCCAAGTACCAACATAGCACTTGCGATGATTAGGTTACGCATTTGACTGAAGTCAACACGTTCTTTAATCAAGACTTTCAAACCGTTGCTGGCGATAACCCCATAGAGAAGGATTGACATACCACCAAGTACAGCGTTTGGAATAGTTGAAATCAAGGCAGTGAATTTACCAAGGAAGCTAAGGGCAATCGCGATAAAGGCAGCGTTACGGATAACTGAGACAGAAGCGATACGAGTCATACCGATAACCCCTGTGTTTTCTCCATAAGTTGTATTGGCTGGTCCACCAAGGAAGGCAGAAACTGAAGTTGCGATACCGTCACCAAGAAGAGTACGGTGAAGACCTGGTTCTTTCAAGAATTGACGGCCACAGATTTGACCCAAAACAGTATGGTCTCCAATATGTTCAGAAATTGTTACGATAGCGATTGGCAAGATAGCGATGGTTTCTGGACCAAAGTAAAGATTGTATTCTTTAAAGGCACCACCTGTGCTAAATGGCAAGTAGAAACCAGGGATTTCAAACCAGTTAGCTTTAAGAACTGGTGTAAAGTCAACCAAGCCAAGGGTTAGTGCGAAGAGGTAACCACCGATAATGGCAAAGAGGAATGGAATGATTCGTAGGAAGCCTTTTCCCTTTGTATTGATAAAGGCAGCAATCAAGAAAGTAACAACGGCTACAAGAGCATTTTTCCAATTTCCATCCGCTACAAGACCAGCGTTAGTAACAGCTGAACCTGCAAGCCCAAGACCGATAACGATGATCATAGGACCGATGATGATTGGTGGCAAGAGTTTATCAATCCATTTTGTACCCGCAAAACGAACACTTGCAGCCACAAGGACATAGATAAAACCTGTAAGGATAACCCCTGTTTGTGCAGCTGATACATCCCCTCCTAGTTCCTTCATAGCTAGGGACATAGCTGTGATAAAGGCGAATGATGACCCTAGATAAACTGGAACTCTAAAACCAGTTGAGATCATGTAGATGAGTGTTCCAACACCTGAAGCAAAAAGGGCAACAGATACAGGCATTCCCAAAATCAAGGGTACCAAGATGGTCGCACCAAACATGGCGAAAACGTGTTGGAAGCTAAGGAGAATTCCTTTTCCAGCTGAAGGACGTTGGTCAACGTCTAGTAACAAATCAACAGTTGATTCTTGTTTCATATAAACCTCACTTTTGGGCATCAAAAAAGAGCCCATTATTTTACAGCAATAGGCCCTCAGAGTAAGACTTCTCTAAAATCTAGACTTTAAAGAGTTTCAAGTATTTCTGCGTCTTCGTCACCTCACGGGATGACATTAAAAACCTTTGCTTGTGATAGTATAGCAGAAATTCCGAACTTTGTAAACATTTTTTACTAAAAAATTTAAAGCGGGCGTTTGTTGGGCATGCCAGCCTTTCTTGGATATTTATTTGGTGTTTCTTTTTTCTTTTCTACCACTGTGATGTAACGTGGATCTCCATTTGGTAGGGCGTAGCTGAGATTGTCTTCTACTTTACTAAAAAGGAGGTTGAGGGCATTCTTAGCTTCTAATAATTCCTCAGGAGCATTGCTAGCCTTGAGTGCCAATAGTTTTCCGCCAACTTTAAGGTAGGGAATAGTTAATTCAGATAGGACTTGCATACGGGCAACCGCACGAGCCGTTACAAAATCATACTGAGCACGGAAGTTTTTGTCTTGGGCCAAGTCTTCTGCACGTCCATGGTAGAAATGAACACCGTCCAAATCCAGTTCTTGAGCCAAAAGTTGGAGGAAGTTGATGCGCTTGTTGAGAGAATCAATGATGGTCACACCTAACTGAGGATAGAGGATTTTCATTGGTAGACTAGGAAATCCTGCCCCAGCTCCAATATCAAGCAATTTGATAGTTTCATTGGGAATCAAGCCTTGCAGAATAGGTGCAATCGAATCGTAAAAATGTTTGAGATAAACTTCTTCCTTGTCCGTAATGGCTGTTAAATTAATCTTTTCATTCCACTCGACCAAGAGCTCAAAATAGCGTTCAAATTGTTTTTTTTGCTGGTCCGAAAGTGGAAGGTTCTGCTCGGCAAGCAAGTTGTAAAATGTTTCTGGTTTCATAGTTTTTTCCTTCTTTAGTATCATCTTATTTTACCACAATCATTAAAAATTTGATATACTGGTACTAATCTAAAAGCAGAAAGGACTTATATAATGACTTGGATTATTCTTGGAGTTATCGCTCTTGTTGTTATTTTTGTGATTGTTAGCTATAACGGTTTGGTTAAGAATCGTATGCAAACAAAGGAGGCTTGGAGTCAGATTGATGTTCAGTTGAAACGTCGAAATGACCTCTTGCCAAACTTGATTGAGACTGTAAAAGGTTATGCCAAATATGAAGGTTCTACCCTTGAAAAGGTGGCAGAACTACGTAACCAAGTTGCGGCAGCGACTTCACCAGCAGAAGCTATGAAAGCTAGTGATGCACTTACTCGTCAGGTTTCAGGTATTTTTGCAGTTGCAGAAAGCTATCCAGATTTGAAAGCTAGTGCAAACTTTGTTAAATTGCAAGAGGAGTTGACAAATACAGAAAATAAAATTTCTTACTCTCGTCAACTCTACAACAGTGTTGTCAGCAACTACAATGTAAAATTAGAAACTTTCCCAAGCAATATTATCGCTGGGATGTTTGGATTTAAAGCAGCAGATTTCCTTCAAACTCCAGATGAGGAAAAGGTAGTACCTAAAGTTGATTTTAGCGGTTTAGGTGACTAAGATGTTGTTTGATCAAATTGCAAGCAATAAACGAAAAACGTGGATTTTGTTGCTGGTATTTTTCCTACTCTTAGCTCTTGTTGGCTATGCGGTTGGTTACCTCTTTATGCGATCTGGGATTGGTGGATTGGTTATCGCACTGATTATCGGCTTTATCTATGCCTTGTCCATGATTTTTCAATCGACAGAGATCGTCATGTCCATGAATGGAGCGCGTGAGGTGGATGAACAAACGGCACCAGACCTCTACCATGTAGTGGAAGATATGGCTATGGTGGCTCAGATTCCTATGCCTCGTGTTTTCATCATTGATGATCCAGCCTTAAATGCCTTTGCGACAGGTTCTAACCCTCAAAACGCAGCGGTTGCTGCGACGTCAGGTCTCCTAGCTATCATGAATCGTGAAGAACTAGAAGCTGTTATGGGACATGAAGTCAGTCATATTCGTAATTACGATATCCGTATTTCGACTATTGCTGTTGCCCTTGCTAGTGCTATCACCATGCTTTCTAGTATGGCCGGTCGTATGATGTGGTGGGGTGGAGCAGGTCGAAGACGAAGTGATGATGACCGAGATGGAAATGGCTTAGAAATCATTATGCTCGTAGTTTCTCTACTAGCTATTGTGCTGGCACCTCTTGCTGCCACCTTGGTACAACTAGCTATTTCTCGTCAGAGGGAATTCCTTGCTGATGCTTCCAGTGTCGAGTTGACTCGTAATCCTCAAGGGATGATTAATGCTCTATGTAAGTTGGATAATAGTAAACCGATGAGTCGTCCTGTCGATGATGCCAGCAGTGCACTTTATATCAATGATCCCAAGAAAGGGGGAGGGTTCCAAAAACTCTTTTATACCCACCCACCTATCTCAGAACGGATTGAACGTTTAAAACATATGTAAAAAAGAATCCAGAGGTTGTCTCTGGATTTTTGCTATGTTGCAAATTTATAAATCTTCTAAATTAACTACCTCCAGACCGTGTTCTGTTAAGCGATAGATGATTGAACAGACCTCTTTTAAGAAACGACGGTCATGCGAAACAGTGATGAGACCGCCTGGATACGTAGCAAAGAGTTTTCTGATTTGGGGTTGAGAAGTGGGAGAAAAGTTTCGTGTAGGTTCATCCAGCAGGAGAAAGTTTGGTTTGCGCAAGACTAAATCCAAAAGCAGGAGTTTACCCTGTTGCCCGCCAGATAAGGAGCAAATTTGATGCTGCATTTCCGGATAACTGAAATTGAGACTAGCTAGATGAGATTGGATTTTCTGAAGTTCCTCTTTTTCCCCAGTTTTACTTAGATAGTCTACTGGAGATAGCTCCAATTGTAGTTTTTTGTGATAATCTTGTGGCATAATACCAAGCGAAATTTCTCTTTTGGCGCTAAGCAGTTGTTGAAACTTGGCTAGCAGAGTCGATTTTCCAACACCATTTGGACCTATGATACCGATTTTTTCTTGGCCATGGACAGTTAGTTGTAGTTCCTGAGCCAAAACACGGTCGTCAATGGCCAAGTTTTCCTTTTCCAGTTGGATTAAGACTTTAGAGGCCGGTAATGGTTGTATGTCTGAGAAGAAAAGTCTGATTTCTTCCTCTTCAAGTGGCTTTTGGGTCATGGACTGAGCTGTCTTTTCAAAGCGTTTTTCTTGAGAGAGGACATTTTTCATCTTTTTAGCCAATAGGCGACCGGCAGTACTGTCTTTGGTAGCTCGAAGCGTAGTTTCTACATTTTGCTTGACTCGCCGATGTTTTTCCATGGTTTTATCGTAGGCTCTTTGGTCGTTAGCAGCTTGCTGGCTTTGTCTGACAAAATTAGCCTTTCTCTGCTCACTATAGCGATCATAGTCTAAATGCTCTACTAGCGTTTCTGCTTCTTTCCGGTGCTTGACCAGTCGCAAGTGGACAATGGTATCAGCCGTTTCAGAAAGAAAGTCTTCATCATGGGAAATGAAAATAACGGTTTGCTGAATCTTTCGAATCTGACCTTTTAGCCAATCAACCGTCTCAAGGTCTAGGTCATTTGAAGGTTCATCTAAAAATAAAATCTCAAAGGGTTTGGCTAACTCATGGATGAGCTGAATTTTCAAAGCTTCGCCACCGGAGAGGCTCCCGATCTCTTGGTCGCTTGCGAAACGATCACTATCAAAATGCAACTCTTCAGCTAAGCGATAAAGGATACTGTAGTCTAAATCAATAGAATCTAAAAAGAAGTAGTCGTGTAGAGATTGTTTTTTCAGCTCCTCGGGGACTTTTTGAGGAATATAGGCCAGTGACTGATAGTCAGACTGGACGTCTCCCTTTATAGTGAAATCATACAAAGCTTCTCCCATTACAATTTTAAGTAAGGTTGATTTGCCATTTCCTTCTTCACCAATAATAGCAACCTTTTCCCCGTCTTGGATAGTGATGGTTAGGTCAGATACAAGATCTCGTAGATCTTTGTTTTGCGTGATGGTCAGGTGATTGATTTTTATCATATTGTTGCCCTTTCTAGAATGTCGATAGTGCATAACAAAAAGCTCTACTTTATCTAGTAGAGCCCAAAGTCACTGTCGAAACTCTATTATCCTCGTTGAAAAACTCGTCAAACTAGCTTGGAGCTGCCTACCCCAACCCAAGAGGAGCATAGCTTTCTAGTTTTTTTATTTTCAATGAGGACAAGATACTAGAAACCTAGTATAAAAAGAGTACACAAAAAGAGACAAAAACAAGATCTACTAAATAAAGTTTCTTTACTTGATAGACTTAGTTGTTCATGTCTCCCTTACCTCCGAGTATTAGTACCTCTATCCTATACCTTTCAGGATATTTTGTCAACAGAAAACCGACAATTCTAATCTCTAGAATCCAAAAACAGGTCCATAAAGAGTTAGTACGTGTTTGACATGATCGTAATGGAACTTGTCATAGTTGCGCCAAGCGGTACGTGCTTGGTCGTTCAGTTTTAGGCTACCGAGGCCTATCAGAAGACTGGTACGTTGGTAAAATTTCTCAAGGTCAATTAAGATACTGTTGTTCAACTTTTCCGCTTTTTTGAGCTCTTTTATAGTAGTGTTTAGCAGCTCTTGTAGTCGAGTATCATCTGCAGTACCCTGTTTGCAGCTTTGGAAACTTTTATTTAACTCGGATAAGAGTTGGGTTGCATTAGTAATGAGTTATTTATCTTCCATGTGAACATCCTCCTTGCTCGGATGTATTATTGCCTATAGTATAGCACTAAAAAACAAAAATGTCATAGTGAATATGTTAAAAAATTGAATTTCAATTATAAAGTTTGCTGTGCTGATTTGTAGCCTTTTCATGGTATAATCAAGAGAGTAAATCTTTATGGAGGAAGTATGAAATTAAATATTCAAGAAATTCGTAAGCAGTCTGAAGGCTTGCATTTTGAACAAACGTTAGACCTAGCCGCAGACCTGCGTGCACGCAATCAAGAAATTTTAGATGTAAAAGATATCCTTGCAGTTGGGAAAGTACAGTACGAAGACCGGATGTATTTTTTAGACTATCAGTTGTCATATACCATTGTTCTTGCTTCCAGCCGCAGTATGGAGCCAGTTGAGTTGGCTGAGTCTTATCCAGTCACAGAAGTTTTCATGGAAGGCGCAACCAACCAACTAGATCAGGAAGTTTTAGACGATGATTTGGTTTTGCCTATCGAAAATGGGGAACTTGATCTTGCTGAGAGCGTATCAGACAATATCCTACTAAACATTCCTATCAAGGTCTTGACGGCTGAAGAAGAAGCTGGTCAAGGATTTGTTTCAGGAAATGACTGGCAAATCATGACAGAGGAAGAATACCAAGCTCAACAAGCAGTCAAAAAAGAAGAAAACAGTCCTTTTGCTGGCTTACAAGGACTATTTGATGGAGACGAATAATGGTCTTGTCAAAAAAACGAGCACGAAAGGTGCTAGAAGAAATCATTGCTCTTTTTCCAGATGCCAAGCCCAGTCTTGATTTCACTAATCATTTTGAACTCTTGGTTGCGGTCATGTTGTCAGCTCAGACAACGGATGCAGCGGTAAATAAGGCCACACCAGGTCTCTTTGCTGCCTTTCCAACGCCACAAGCCATGTCTGTTGCAACAGAAAGTGAAATTGCCTCACACATTTCTCGCCTAGGACTGTATCGAAATAAGGCTAAATTTCTAAAAAAATGTGCCCAACAGTTACTAGACGATTTCGATGGTCAAGTCCCTCAAACACGAGAGGAATTGGAGAGTTTGTCAGGTGTTGGTCGCAAGACAGCCAATGTTGTCATGAGTGTAGGCTTTGGGATTCCAGCCTTTGCAGTGGACACTCATGTTGAGCGTATCTGCAAGCATCATGATATTGTCAAGAAATCTGCTACACCGCTTGAGGTGGAAAAGAGGGTTATGGATATCTTGCCGCCTGAGCAGTGGTTAGCAGCTCATCAGGCTATGATTTATTTTGGAAGAGCCATTTGTCATCCTAAAAATCCAGAGTGTGACCAGTACCCACAATTATATGATTTTAGCAATTTGTAAGATGGAACATCGAAAGTTTTTGCTTGATTTTAAGCATGCTTTGTGCTATAGTATTTGATAACTAAATATTCCTTTAAACCTGTCCCGTGAGGCAGGCAAGGAGAACGATTAAGTAGAAGGGTGAAGTCTATACTGTTTCCAGTAGGGCTAGCTTAGCTATACATTTCAAGTCTCCTTGTTTAAGGAGACTTTTCTTTTTGGAGGTTTGTCATGAAGACAAAAGAAGTTGTAGACGAATTGACCGTCAAACGAGCGATTACGCGTATTACTTATGAGATTATCGAGCGCAACAAAGATTTGAATAAAATCGTCTTAGCTGGTATTAAAACTCGTGGTGTCTTTATCGCCCACCGTATCCAAGAACGTTTGGAGCAACTAGAAAATCTTTCAGTTCCAGTTGTGGAATTGGATACCAAACCTTTCCGTGATGACGTTAAAAGCGGAGAAGATACTTCTTTGATTTCTGTTGATGTGACAGGCCGTGAAGTTATCTTGGTGGATGATGTGCTTTATACGGGTCGTACCATTCGCGCTGCTATTGATAATATTGTAGGTCATGGTCGTCCTGCGCGCGTGAGTTTAGCAGTTCTAGTCGATCGTGGACATAGAGAATTGCCAATCCGTCCAGATTACGTTGGAAAAAATATCCCAACCAGTCGTTCTGAAGAAATCATCGTAGAGATGGCAGAACTTGATGGCAAAGACAGAGTTCTGATTACTGAAGAAGCTTAGAAAGCTAAAGGAGTAGCCATGTCAGAAAATCAACAAGCATTGAACCATGTGGTGTCCATGGAAGACCTCACTGTCGATCAAGTCATGAAATTGATCAAGCGAGGAATTGAGTTTAAAAACGGAGCTCAGCTTCCCTATGAAGACCATCCGATTGTTTCCAATCTTTTCTTTGAGGATTCTACACGGACGCATAAGTCCTTTGAAGTGGCAGAGATTAAACTGGGGCTGGAACGACTTGACTTTGATGTGAAGACCAGCTCGGTCAATAAGGGTGAAACACTTTATGATACTATCTTGACTCTGTCTGCCTTAGGAGTGGATGTCTGTGTGATTCGCCACCCAGAGGTCGACTACTACAGAGAGTTGATTGCTAGTCCGACGATTACGACTTCCATCATCAATGGTGGAGATGGTTCGGGACAACATCCTAGCCAGAGCTTGCTTGATTTGATGACCATTTATGAGGAATTTGGTCACTTTGAGGGGCTCAAGGTTGCTATTGCAGGTGACTTGGACCACTCACGCGTTGCCAAATCCAATATGCAGATTTTGAAACGCTTGGGAGCTGAACTTTACTTTGCTGGACCTGAGGAATGGAGAAGTCAAGAGTTTGCAGACTATGGACAGTTTGTAACCATTGATGAAATCATTGATCAGGTGGATGTCATGATGTTTCTCCGTGTGCAACATGAACGCCATGATAGTGGAGCTGTATTTTCAAAAGAAGACTACCATGCCCAACATGGCCTGACTCAAGAACGTTATGACCGTTTGAAAGAAACAGCAATCCTTATGCACCCAGCTCCAGTCAATCGTGATGTAGAAATCGCAGATCACTTGGTTGAAGCACCAAAATCACGGATTGTCCAACAAATGACCAATGGTGTCTTTGTTCGAATGGCAATCTTAGAATCCGTACTGGCGAGTAGAAACGCCAACTAAAACACAAGACGTTAAAAGACGCCAGTGAGCGTCCACGAGAGGTGAAAAAATGACAAAAAGACTTCTAGTATTAGAAGATGGAACAGTTTTTGAAGGCAAGGCCTTCGGAGCAGATATTGATGTAACAGGCGAAATCGTCTTTAATACAGGCATGACCGGATACCAAGAATCCATTACAGACCAGTCTTATAATGGGCAAATCTTGACCTTTACCTATCCATTGGTAGGAAATTACGGAATTAACCGTGATGACTATGAATCCATTATTCCTACTTGTAAGGGGGTTGTTGTTTTCGAAGAAGCACGTAGAGCAAGCAACTGGCGCAATCAAATGACCTTGGATGAATTTTTGAAAGCCAAGAAAATTCCTGGTATTTCAGGGATTGATACGCGTGCCCTTACCAAGATTATCCGTAAGCATGGTACTATGCGTGCAACTCTGACCCATGTTGGAGATAGCATGGATCATGTGACTGACCAGCTCCAGGCAACGGTATTGCCGACAGACAATATTAAGCAGGTTTCTACTAAAACATCCTATCCAGCTCCAGGAGTTGGTTTGAGCGTGGTGTTAGTGGACTTTGGCCTCAAGCACTCAATCCTACGTGAACTTTCGAAGCGCAACTGTAATGTGACCGTGGTTCCATACACGACAACGGCAGAAGAAATTCTTCATCTTAATCCTGACGGAGTTATGTTGTCAAATGGGCCAGGTAACCCAGAAGACGTTCCCCAAGCACTTGACATGATTCGCGGTGTGCAAGGAAAAATTCCAATCTTTGGTATTTGTATGGGGCATCAACTCTTTGCAATGGCAAATGGTGCTAAGACCTACAAGATGAAATTTGGACACCGTGGATTCAACCATGCGGTACGCGAAATTGCTACAGGACGTGTGGATTTTACAAGTCAAAACCATGGTTATGCAGTTAGCCGTGAGGATTTGCCAGAACACTTGATTATCACCCACGAAGAAATCAATGACAAGTCAGTTGAAGGCGTGCGTCACAGATACCAACCTGCTTTCTCTGTCCAATACCATCCAGATGCGGCCCCTGGTCCACACGACGCTAGCTACCTATTTGATGAGTTTATAGAGATGATGGAAGCTTTTAAACAATCAAACTAAGAACGAGTAAAAGCTCGTCGGAGAATTTATGTAACTGAACACGGACGGAAAGCTCGGAATTTAGATAAACCAACTGGGATTGTCAATCCTTCCTTGGTTTCCTAAAATTCAATCGCTTTCTATTCGTCCTTTGTATCTTATTTAATGTCGCCCTGTGAGGCGACGAATAGAAAGGAGAAGATACATTGTTCGCGGAAGTGAACACGCCCTAAGAACTGTGTGAAAAAGATAATCATCGTCTTGACGCTGAAGGCGTCTGCACCGAGTTTCCTATTTTCACTGTGTTCTTTACGGGCTTTGTATCATAAACTATGCCTAAACGTACTGATATTCAAAAAATTATGGTGATTGGTTCTGGTCCGATTATTATTGGTCAGGCTGCTGAGTTTGACTACGCTGGGACCCAGGCTTGCTTGTCTTTGAAAGAGGAAGGTTATGAGGTTGTCTTGGTTAACTCAAACCCTGCAACTATCATGACGGATAAGGAAATTGCTGATAAGGTTTATATTGAACCAATTACACTTGAGTTTGTGACACGTATTCTTCGTAAGGAGCGTCCAGATGCCTTGCTACCAACACTCGGTGGGCAAACTGGTCTTAATATGGCCATGGAATTGTCTAAAAATGGTATCCTTGATGAGCTTGGTGTTGAGCTTCTGGGAACTAAATTATCTGCCATTGACCAAGCGGAGGACCGTGACCTCTTTAAACAATTGATGGAAGAATTGGAGCAACCAATTCCAGAATCTGAAATTGTAAACACTGTTGAAGAAGCTGTTGCCTTTGCAGCGACAATTGGTTACCCAGTTATCGTTCGTCCAGCCTTTACACTTGGTGGTACTGGTGGTGGTATGTGTGCCAACGAGGAAGAATTGCGTGAAATCGCTGAAAATGGATTGAAATTGTCACCTGTGACCCAATGTTTGATTGAGCGTTCAATCGCAGGTTTCAAGGAAATCGAATACGAAGTGATGCGTGACTCAGCTGACAATGCTTTGGTTGTTTGTAACATGGAAAACTTTGACCCAGTTGGGATTCACACAGGAGATTCCATTGTATTTGCCCCTGCGCAAACCATGTCAGACTATGAAAACCAAATGCTACGTGATGCGAGCTTGAGCATTATTCGCGCCCTTAAGATTGAAGGGGGATGTAACGTTCAGCTAGCCCTTGATCCGCATAGCTTCAAATACTATGTCATCGAAGTAAACCCCCGTGTATCACGTTCTTCAGCCCTTGCTTCTAAGGCGACAGGTTACCCAATTGCCAAATTGGCTGCCAAGATTGCAGTTGGTTTGACTTTGGATGAGGTCATCAACCCAGTTACGGGTTCAACCTATGCCATGTTTGAACCAGCTCTTGACTACGTTGTTGCCAAGATTCCTCGTTTCCCATTTGACAAGTTTGAAAAGGGTGAGCGCCGTCTTGGGACACAGATGAAGGCCACTGGAGAAGTCATGGCAATCGGTCGAAACATCGAAGAATCACTTCTTAAGGCCTGTCGCTCACTTGAAATTGGGGTGCACCACAATGAAATGCCTGAACTTGCAGAGGTTTCTGATGATTCCTTGATTGAAAAAGTAGTCAAAGCCCAGGATGACCGTCTCTTCTACGTATCAGAAGCAATTCGTCGTGGTTACACACCAGAAGAAATTGCTGAATTGACTAAGATTGATATCTTCTATCTTGATAAACTCCTACATATCTTTGAAATTGAGCAGGAGTTGGGAGCTCATCCACAAGATCTAGACGTTTTGAAAACGGCTAAACTCAATGGATTTTCAGACCGTAAGATTGCTGAACTCTGGGAAACGACAGCTGATCAAGTTCGCCAACTTCGTTTGGAAAACAAGATTGTTCCAGTTTATAAGATGGTAGATACTTGTGCGGCAGAGTTTGACTCTGAAACACCATACTTCTATTCAACCTATGGTTGGGAAAATGAATCTATCAAGTCTGATAAGGAATCTGTACTTGTCCTAGGTTCTGGTCCAATCCGTATCGGTCAAGGGGTCGAGTTTGACTATGCGACAGTTCACTCTGTTAAGGCTATCCAGGCTGCTGGTTACGAAGCCATCATCATGAACTCAAACCCAGAGACTGTTTCAACAGACTTCTCTGTGTCTGACAAGCTCTACTTTGAACCATTGACTTTTGAAGATGTCATGAATGTTATCGATTTGGAGCAACCAAAAGGTGTTATCGTTCAGTTCGGTGGTCAAACAGCCATCAACCTTGCGGAGCCATTGGCAAAAGCAGGTGTGACTATCCTTGGTACACAGGTTGCTGACCTAGACCGTGCCGAAGACCGTGACCTCTTTGAGCAAGCTCTTAAAGACTTAGATATTCCTCAGCCACCAGGACAAACGGCTACCAATGAAGAAGAAGCAGTGCTTGCAGCTCGCAAGATTGGTTTCCCAGTTCTAGTTCGCCCATCTTATGTACTTGGTGGACGTGCCATGGAAATCGTTGAAAACGAAGAAGACCTTCGTTCTTACATGCGTACCGCTGTTAAGGCTAGTCCAGACCACCCAGTTCTTGTTGACTCATACATCGTTGGGCAAGAGTGCGAAGTTGATGCCATCTCAGACGGGGAAAATGTTCTCATCCCTGGTATCATGGAGCATATCGAACGTGCCGGTGTCCACTCAGGTGACTCAATGGCCGTTTACCCACCACAAACCTTGTCGCAAAAGGTGCAAGAAACAATCTCAGACTATACTAAACGCCTAGCAATCGGTCTTAACTGCCTTGGAATGATGAACATCCAGTTTGTTATCAAGGATGAAAAAGTCTACGTTATTGAGGTCAATCCGCGTGCTAGCCGTACGGTTCCATTTCTTTCTAAAGTGACCAATATCCCTATGGCTCAAGTAGCAACCAAGCTCATTCTTGGTCAAAAACTTGAAGAGCTTGGCTACCAAGATGGACTTTACCCTGAAAGCACCCGCGTTCATATCAAGGCACCTGTCTTCTCCTTTACCAAACTAGCTAAGGTAGACAGCTTGCTCGGTCCTGAAATGAAGTCAACAGGTGAAGTTATGGGTTCTGATACGACTTTGGAAAAAGCTCTCTATAAGGCCTTTGAAGCTTCTTACTTACACTTGCCAACTTTTGGTAATGTTGTATTTACCATCGCTGATGATGCCAAAGAAGAAGCCTTGGACTTGGCTCGTCGTTTCCAAAATATTGGCTACGGTATCCTCGCGACAGAAGGGACAGCAGCCTTCTTTGCCAGTCATGGATTGCAAGCCCAACCTGTTGGTAAGATTGGTGATGACGATAAGGACATTCCAAGTTTTGTTCGCAAAGGAAGAATTCAAGCTATCATTAACACAGTAGGAACGAAACGAACTGCAGACGAAGATGGTGAGCAGATTCGCCGTTCAGCTATTGAACACGGGGTGCCGCTCTTCACAGCCCTAGATACAGCTAACGCCATGCTCAAAGTATTGGAAAGCCGTAGTTTTGTCACAGAAGCAATTTAAATAGAAAAAAGAGAAGGTGTAAAAATCTTCTCTTTTTTGTTATATTTTTTCTTGTAAACTACTGCTTAATCAGCTTTTGCGATAAGCTTTAATACTGTGACTATACCACTCTTGCATTTCTTTTGATGGTGGTGTCATATAATCTCCATACATCTGGGTTAAAAATTGATCATATTTTTTAGGGACGGGCAACATACGGCCTTCAAACTCAGTTAAGACGAGTTCTTTAAAGGTATCAACTGGGAAGACTTCTTTCATACCTTCCTTACCAATCCCAATTCCTCCTTCATATTGAGGAGTGTTGGTTGTAGCATTTTTGACCAGCTGATCAATTTTCTTGTAAAAGTAGCGTGGATTGACAAATCGGAGGGCGTACCAGCTACATAATCTTAGAAAATCTTTTAACTTGCTGTCACCGTGAACTGCGCGTGATTTTTTGATATAAGCTAGTTGACGAAGGGCTACATACTTATAACTCTTGTCGACAATGCTCAAGTCTGTAAAGCGATCAATTGGGAAGACATCGATAAAGAGACTGGTGTCATGACGCTTGTACTTAACATGGTCTTCGATAACAGTAGAAGTATCCAAAATCGATGCGAAATTATGGAAGTACCAAGAAGAAGTGTTTTAGGAGAGAACCTTATAACGTGGATGGTCTTCTTCCTCAATAATCTTCAGTAAACGCTCATAATCTTCACGATAGAGAGAAATATCGATATCATCATCCCAGGGAATCATACCTTTGTGGCGGATAGCTCCAAGCATGGTTCCATAACTGAGAAAATAAGGAATATCATGTTTCTTACAGGTCTCATCAATATAGTCTAGCAAGGCCAGTTGAATTTCTTTAATTTCTTCTTTTACTAAATATTGCATCCTAATCCTCCAATTTATAAGCGTGAAATTCATGACTGTAGAAGCGTTTTTCTTCTGGTGGTAGGGTCATATAATCTCCATAAAATTGCGTCAAAATAGTATCAAATTTTTCAGGTGCGGGAAGGCTTAAATTTTCAAAGGGCAAATCAATTGATTTATCAAAAGTACCACTTGGGAAGACTTCCTTTTCCTTAAATTTAGAAGGGATAAAAGCCATATACTGCCCATTTTCACGACTATATTTTTGAATTTCTTTCTCGATTTTATGTGCGAAATAACGAGGAGAAACAGGTCGAAGGAGTAACCAGAAGGCTGTTCGTATCCAATCTTTTAAGAGGCTATCTTTATAGACAATATTTTTATGTTTACTGAAAGACAGAAGTTTGAAGCTTTCCAGCTTATAACAAATATCAATGACCTTAGGGTCATCAAAGCGATCCATAGGGAAAATATCGATAAAAACACCTGACTCATAGGTTTTTGTATTCCGAGTATCAATAATTTTAGTTGAACTGTCGGTGATTTTGATAAAGTTGTTAAAGTAGTTCTTATCTGTTTCTAAGGATAGGAGCTTATATTTGCTTTTTTCCTTTTGAAAAATGTTAATAAATCGTTGATAGTCTTCTCGAGGCATGGATAAATCAATATCGTCGTCCCAAGGGATAAAACCCTCATGTCGAACTGCCCCAATCAGAGTCCCGTAGTTAATAATATAGTTGATATTGTGCTTTTTACAGAGAGTATCAATATAATCCAAAATTTCTAATTCAATTTGTTTGGCATCTTCAATGGTTAGTTGTTTCATTCTAAACTCCTATGATCTTTTGAATTTATTTTTTAAGGCTAGGACATGGTTTAAAAATTCATAGAAAATGCTATCTTTGGTGAAGACAAGTAGACCAATATAAGAGATGGCTGATAGCAAGACAATCAAACCAGTATTAATCAAAAATGGCAAATTAATGATCATATCCACAGGATACAAGAAATTAATTAGGAAATAAATTCCTACAAAGGAAAGTGAAAAGAGCGAGTATCGAACAGTATAGCTAAAGATATGTCCCAAGTGAATAAGCTGTTTTCTATGGATGAAAATGATATAGAAAACAAGTAGAGAGACCTCTGATAGCATAGTTGTCAGTAAGTAGTATTCAGGAGCCACTATGTGGTTGAAAAAGAGGAGACTATTTAAGCCCAAATTGAGTAATCCTGCAAAGACTGTATAGACTGTGATTCGTTTTTCATAGCCATTTGTAAAGAGAATTTGGGAACCAAGAATGGTATCTAAGGCCAGGATAATCGTACGAAAAGCGAAGAGAGAGGTTAAGATACCGCCTCCGATATATTTTTCACTACCATAAAGTAGGATAGCATTTGGTCCTAAAACCATGAGTCCAAAGCTCAGTGGAATGATAAAGAAGTTAAAGATTCGACTACCTCTATTAACAAGTGCGACATAAGCTTCCTTATCGCCTTTTCCTAGATAGTAACTGAGACGAGGCACACTCACTCCGATAGCTCCTGTTACAACACCAGCTATAACGGTCACAATTCGCTGAGCCATGGTATAGTAACTAACGTTGACATCAATCCCTGTTTTAACGAGGAAGAGACGATCTAAAAAAGTGAAGAGCATATTGGCATTGGCAAAGACCAACATGGCTGTTAAAGGGAGAAAGAGCGGTTTGAAATCACTTATGTGAATCTTAACAAGCTTAATGTCTCTTTTAATCCAAAAATAACTAATCAGATAGTTAATCAGTGTCGATAAACTCATCACAAGTGTATAGACAACAATATCGTGTTCATTTTTGACAAACAGGAAAATAGAGACCAGCATCAGGATACGGATGAAGGCAGTCTTGTAAAAGAGAAAACTGTAATTTTCCAGAGCTTCATTAACCCATTCGATTGAAAAAATCTGGGCAATGAGTTGAATCCCCATAACAAGGTAGACTTTTTTGACGATTGGATTATCTGTAAATAAGAGAGGATAGGCTAGGATATAGACAGCGGTGGTCAAAATCGTACAAGCTATGCACAAATAAAAAAGACTAGAGAAGGTTCTATTCAGATCTTTTTTGTTATCCTTGACATTACTGATGGCCCGTAAACCGTAGTTATAGACTCCATAAGTTGCAAAGGGTAAGAAAAATGACAAAATTGTGTCGACTGAGTTGAAGTAACCATAGTCAGTTCGGTCCAAGACACGCGCGACGTAGGTACCAGTTAAGATGGGAAAAATAATATTCAAGACACGAATTCCCATGTAAGATAGAGCATTTAATTTTATACTTTTCATTCAATTTACCTCGTTTTTCATTATATCATAAAGTCAGCTAATAAGAAATGAAGGGCAGTAATACTCTTCGAAAATCAAATTCAAACCACGTCAGCGTCGCCTTACCGTACTCAAGTACAGCTTACGGCTAGCTTCCTAGTTTGCTTTTTGATTTTCATTGAGTATAAGTCAAGTAATCACTTTGAAGTTTCAAAGTTTGATTTTAAGCTTTCTTTAAGA
The DNA here is from genome assembly GCF_901542415.1 of Streptococcus mitis. NCBI lineage: Bacteria > Bacillati > Bacillota > Bacilli > Lactobacillales > Streptococcaceae > Streptococcus > Streptococcus mitis. Next base: position 313,282 of record NZ_CABEHV010000004.1, read on the forward strand.
AAACTATATTATTCTGAAGAACTCTAAAATTTCACAGCCATTTATTGGTAATGACTACCGAATTCCTAGTCATTACTAGAAATGGACTAGTTATTTTAAATAATAGAACTCCTTAATCCTTCTATTCTAGAACGGGAGGGCCGGTATTTCTTTCATGATAGGACTAGATTGTGGTATAATAGAGAGAATAAGTTTTTTTAGTAAGACAAAGGAGAAAATAGATGATTTATGCAGGAATTCTTGCTGGTGGAACTGGCACACGCATGGGAATCAGTAACTTGCCAAAACAATTTTTAGAGTTAGGTGATCGACCTATCTTGATTCATACAATTGAAAAATTTGTCTTGGAACCAAGTATCGAAAAAATTGTAGTTGGGGTTCATGGAGACTGGGTTTCTCATGCAGAAGATCTTGTAGATAAATATCTTCCTCTTCATAAGGAACGTATCATCATTACAAAAGGTGGTGCTGACCGCAATACAAGTATTGAGAAAATCATTGAAGCCATTGATGCTTATCGTCCGCTTACTCCAGAGGATATCGTTGTTACCCACGATTCTGTTCGTCCATTTATTACACTTCGCATGATTCAAGACAATATCCAACTTGCCCAAAATCATGATGCAGTGGACACAGTGGTAGAAGCGGTTGATACTATCGTTGAAAGTACCAATGGTCAATTTATTACAGATATTCCAAATCGTGCTCACCTTTATCAAGGACAAACACCTCAAACATTCCGTTGCAAGGACTTCATGGACCTTTATGGATCTCTTTCTGATGAAGAGAAGGAAATCTTGACAGATGCATGTAAAATCTTTGTCATTAAAGGAAAAGATGTGGCCTTGGCCAAGGGTGAATATTCAAATCTTAAAATCACAACCGTAACAGATTTGAAGATTGCAAAAAGTATGATTGAGAAAGACTAGTAAAATGATTAATCAAATTTATCAACTAACTAAGCCTAAGTTTATCAATGTCAAATATCAGGAAGAGGCTATTGACCAAGAGAATCATATCCTCATCCGCCCTAATTATATGGCGGTCTGTCATGCGGATCAGCGTTACTATCAAGGAAAACGTGATCCAAAGATTTTGAATAAAAAGCTTCCAATGGCAATGATTCACGAGTCATGTGGAACCGTTATTTCTGACCCGACGGGAACCTATGAGGTTGGGCAAAAAGTTGTCATGATTCCAAATCAGCCTCCTATGCAGAGTGATGAAGAATTCTATGAGAACTACATGACAGGGACCCATTTCTTGTCTAGTGGCTTTGATGGCTTTATGAGAGAGTTTGTTTCTCTCCCTAAAGACCGTGTGGTGGCTTATGATGCTATTGAAGACACGGTTGCAGCGATTACAGAGTTTGTCAGTGTCGGTATGCATGCCATGAATCGCCTATTGACCCTTGCTCATAGCAAGCGGGACCGAATCGCCGTTATCGGAGATGGAAGTTTAGCATTTGTGGTTGCCAATATTATCAACTATACTTTGCCAGAAGCAGAGATTGTGGTTATTGGTCGTCATTGGGAAAAATTGGAACTTTTCTCATTTGCCAAAGAATGCTATATTACTGATAATATTCCTGAAGATTTGGCCTTTGACCATGCTTTTGAGTGTTGTGGTGGTGATGGTACTGGACCAGCCATTAATGACCTGATTCGCTACATTCGTCCTCAGGGAACGATTCTCATGATGGGAGTTAGCGAGTATAAAGTCAATCTCAATACACGCGATGCCTTAGAAAAAGGCTTGCTCTTAGTTGGATCTTCTCGTTCTGGTCGCATCGATTTTGAAAATGCAATCCAAATGATGGAAGTCAAGAAATTTGCCAATCGTCTTAAAAATATCCTTTATCTAGAAGAACCTGTAAGAGAAATTAAAGATATTCACCGTGTCTTTGCGACCGATTTAAACACAGCCTTTAAAACAGTGTTTAAGTGGGAAGTATAAGTGCTGGAGGTTAATTGTGGAGAAAATCATTAAAGAAAAAATTTCATCCCTACTTAGTCAAGAAGAGGAAGTCCTCAGTGTTGAACAACTGGGGGGAATGACCAATCAAAACTATTTGGTCAAAACAACAAATAAGCAATACATTGTTAAATTCTTTGGTAAAGGGACAGAAAAGCTGATCAATCGTCAAGATGAAAAGTACAATCTTGAACTACTAAAGGATTTAGACTTAGATGTAAAAAATTACCTTTTTGATATTGAAGCTGGTATCAAAGTAAATGAGTATATCGAATCTGCGATTACGCTTGATTCAACGTCAATCAAGACCAAATTTGATAAAATTGCTCCAATATTACAAACGATTCATGCTTCTGGTAAGGAATTAAGGGGAGAATTTGCTCCTTTTGAAGAAATCAAAAAATACGAATCCTTGATTGAAGAAAAAATCCCTTATGCTAACTATGAAGCCGTTCGAGAAGAAGTCTTCTCCTTAGAGAAAAGACTAGCTGACTTAGGTGTTGACAGAAAATCTTGTCATATCGATTTGGTGCCTGAAAACTTTATAGAATCACCTCAAGGACGTCTATATCTGATTGACTGGGAATATTCATCAATGAATGATCCAATGTGGGATTTGGCAGCCCTCTTTTTAGAGTCCGAATTCACTTCCCAAGAGGAAGAAGCCTTCTTATCTCACTATGAGAGTGAGCAAACACCTATCTCTCGTGAAAAGATTGCGATCTATAAAATTTTGCAAGATACTATTTGGAGTCTATGGACTGTCTATAAGGAAGAGCAAGGCGCAGATTTTGGTGACTATGGTGTGAATCGTTACCAAAGAGCTGTTAAAGGTTTGTCATATTATGGAGGTTCAGATGAAAAATAAAAATGGAGTTTCTTTTGGTCTACTCTCAGGTATTTTCTGGGGTTTAGGTCTAACGATTAGTGCTTATATCTTTTCGATTTTTACAGATTTGTCGCCTTTTGTGGTGGCCGCTGCTCACGATTTCTTGAGTATCTTTATCTTACTAGCTTTTCTCTTGGTAAAAGAAGGAAAAGTTCGTCTTTCAATTTTCTTAAATATTCGCAATGTTAGTGTGATCATCGGAGCCTTGCTAGCAGGCCCTATTGGTATGCAGGCCAATCTTTATGCGGTTAAGTATATCGGAAGTTCCTTAGCTTCATCTGTATCGGCTATTTACCCTGCGATTTCGGTTTTATTGGCTTTCTTCTTTTTGAAGCACAAGATTTCAAAAAATACTGTATTTGGTATTGTCTTGATTATTGCAGGGATTATTGCTCAGACCTATAAGGTTGAACAGGTCAATTCCTTCTACATTGGGATTCTCTGTGCTTTGGTTTGTGCTATTGCATGGGGAAGTGAGAGTGTTCTTAGCTCTTTTGCCATGGAAAGTGAACTGAGTGAAATCGAAGCCCTCTTAATCCGTCAAGTGACTTCATTCTTGTCCTATCTTGTGATTGTGCTCTTTTCTCATCAGTCATTTGCAGAAGTGGCCAATGGACAATTACTAGGTCTTATGATTGTCTTTGCAGCCTTTGATATGATTTCCTACTTGGCTTATTATATCGCTATCAATCGCTTGCAACCAGCCAAGGCTACAGGCTTGAACGTGAGTTATGTAGTTTGGACTGTCTTGTTTGCAGTTGTTTTCTTGGGCGCACCGCTAGATATGCTGACAATTATTACGTCACTTGTCGTCATTGCTGGAGTTTATATTATTATTAAAGAATAAAGGAGATTCGTGTGAAAGCCATTATCTTAGCAGCGGGCTTGGGAACTCGCTTGCGTCCTATGACTGAAAATACCCCTAAAGCCTTGGTTCAGGTTAATCAAAAACCCTTGATTGAATACCAAATTGAGTTTTTAAAAGAAAAAGGAATCAATGAAATCATCATCATTGTTGGTTACCTTAAAGAACAATTCGATTACTTGAAAGAAAAATATGGTGTTCGCCTCGTCTTCAATGATAAATACGCTGACTACAATAACTTTTACTCTCTCTATCTTGTAAAAGAAGAATTGGCCAATAGCTATGTTATTGATGCCGATAATTATCTCTTTAAAAATATGTTCCGCAATGATTTGACACGTTCGACTTATTTTAGTGTTTATCGTGAAGATTGTACCAACGAATGGTTCTTGGTCTATGGAGATGACTACAAGGTTCAAGACATTATTGTTGATAGCAAGGCTGGTCGTATCCTTAGTGGTGTATCCTTCTGGGATGCTCCAACCGCAGAAAAGATTGTTAGCTTTATCGATAAGGCTTATGCAAGTGGTGAATTTGTTGATCTCTACTGGGACAATATGGTTAAGGATAACATCAAAGAGCTAGATGTCTATGTTGAAGAATTAGAAGGCAATAGCATCTATGAAATCGATAGTGTCCAAGACTACCATAAATTAGAAGAAATTCTTCAAAACGAAAATTAAAGATTCCAACATCTGGCTAAAATAGTCGGATGTTTTTTTGATTTTTTACGAATAAATAGATGAGTAGAAAAAGAAATGGAGTTATTTATGAAAATTACAAACTATGAAATCTATAAGTTAAAAAAATCAGGTTTGACCAATCAACAGATTTTGAATGTCCTAGAATACGGTGAAAATGTTGATCAAGAACTGTTGTTGGGTGACATTGCAGAAATTTCAGGTTGCCGAAATCCAGCTGTTTTTATGGAACGTTATTTTCAGATAGACGATACGCATTTGGAGAAAGAATTTCAAAAATTTCCATCGTTCTCTATTCTAGATGACTGTTATCCTTGGGATTTGAGTGAAATATATGATGCACCTGTGCTTTTATTTTACAAGGGAAATCTGGATCTCTTGAAATTCCCGAAGGTAGCAGTCGTAGGAAGTCGTGCTTGTAGCAAACAGGGAGTTAAATCAGTTGAAAAAGTCATTCAGGGCTTGGAAAATGAACTAGTTATTGTCAGTGGATTAGCAAAGGGCATTGACACAGCAGCTCATATGGCAGCTCTTCAGAATGGCGGAAAAACCATTGCAGTGATTGGAACAGGACTAGATGTGTTTTATCCTAAAGCCAATAAACGCTTGCAAGACTACATCGGCAATGACCATATGGTTCTAAGTGAATATGGACCTGGCGAACAACCTCTTAAATTTCATTTTCCTGCCCGTAATCGCATCATTGCTGGACTTTGTCGTGGCGTGATTGTAGCAGAGGCTAAGATGCGCTCAGGTAGTCTCATTACCTGTGAGAGGGCAATGGAAGAAGGACGCGATGTTTTTGCTATACCTGGTAGCATTTTAGATGGACTATCAGACGGTTGCCATCATTTGATTCAAGAAGGGGCAAAATTGGTCACCAGTGGGCAGGATGTTCTTGCAGAATTTGAATTTTAATACTCTTCGAAAATCTCTTCAAACCACGTCAGCTTCACCTTGCCGTAGGTATGGTTACTGACTTCGTCAGTTTCATCTGCAACCTCAAAGCAGTGCTTTGAGCAACCTGCGGTTAGTTTCCTAGTTTGCTCTTTAATTTTCATTGAGTATAAGAAGAAAGTCCGCTTACTAGATAAACTTTTCTTCTATTATAGTAGCTAAGTCTTGACAGTTATGGCAAAATGGTTTACACTTTATAAAGTTTATTACTTTGAAAAGGTGTGATACTGTGGCTACGGCAACAAAAAAGAAAAAATCAACAGCTAAAAAAAATCTAGTAATCGTGGAGTCGCCTGCTAAGGCCAAAACGATTGAGAAATATCTAGGCAGAAACTACAAGGTTTTAGCCAGTGTCGGCCATATCCGTGATTTGAAGAAATCTAGTATGTCCGTCGATATTGAAAATAATTATGAACCGCAATATATCAATATCCGAGGAAAAGGGCCTCTTATCAATGACTTGAAAAAAGAAGCCAAAAAAGCTAATAAAGTCTTTCTGGCGAGTGACCCGGACCGTGAAGGAGAAGCGATTTCTTGGCATTTGGCTCACATTCTCAACTTAGATGAAAATGATGCCAACCGTGTGGTCTTCAATGAAATCACCAAGGATGCGGTCAAAAATGCTTTTAAAGAACCGCGTAAGATTAATATGGACTTGGTCGATGCTCAACAGGCTCGTCGTGTCCTAGACCGCTTGGTGGGGTACTCGATTTCGCCTATTTTGTGGAAGAAGGTCAAGAAGGGCTTGTCAGCAGGTCGCGTTCAGTCTATTGCGCTTAAGTTAATCATTGACCGTGAGAATGAAATTAATGTCTTTCAGCCTGAAGAATACTGGACAATTGATGGCATCTTTAAAAAGGGAACCAAGCAATTTCAGGCTTCCTTCTATGGAGTAGATGGTAAAAAGCTAAAACTGACTAGCAATGACGAGGTTAAGGAAGTCTTGTCTCGTCTGACTAGTAAAGACTTTTCAGTGGATCAGGTAGATAAGAAAGAGCGCAAGCGTAATGCTCCTTTACCTTATACCACGTCATCTATGCAGATGGATGCTGCTAATAAAATCAATTTCCGTACTCGAAAGACCATGATGGTTGCCCAACAGCTCTATGAAGGGATCAATATTGGTTCTGGTGTGCAAGGTTTGATTACCTACATGCGTACCGATTCGACTCGTATCAGTCCAGTAGCGCAAAATGAAGCAGCAAGTTTCATTACGGACCGCTTTGGTAGCAAGTATTCTAAGCATGGGAGCAAGGTTAAAAATGCTTCAGGTGCTCAGGATGCCCACGAGGCTATTCGCCCGTCTAGTGTCTTTAATACACCGGAAAGCATCGCTAAGTATTTGGACAAGGATCAGCTCAAGCTTTATACCCTTATCTGGAATCGTTTTGTGGCTAGCCAGATGACAGCTGCTGTCTTTGATACCATGGCCGTTAAATTGTCTCAAAATGGGGTTCAATTTGCTGCTAATGGTAGTCAGGTTAAGTTTGATGGTTATCTTGCTATTTATAATGATTCTGACAAGAATAAGATGTTACCGGATATGGCTGTTGGAGATGTGGTCAAGCAGATCAATAGCAAACCAGAGCAACATTTTACTCAACCACCTGCTCGCTATTCTGAAGCGACACTGATCAAGACCTTGGAGGAAAATGGGGTTGGACGTCCGTCAACCTACGCACCGACCATTGAAACTATTCAGAAACGTTATTATGTTCGTCTTGTAGCCAAACGTTTTGAACCGACAGAGTTGGGAGAAATTGTTAACAAGCTCATCGTTGAATATTTCCCAGATATCGTAAACGTGACCTTTACAGCTGAAATGGAAGGCAAACTGGATGATGTCGAAGTTGGAAAAGAGCAGTGGCAACGTGTCATTGATGCCTTTTACAGACCATTCTCCAAAGAAGTGGCCAAGGCTGAAGAAGAAATGGAAAAAATCCAAATCAAGGATGAACCAGCTGGATTTGACTGTGAAGTGTGTGGCAGTCCAATGGTCATTAAACTTGGTCGTTTTGGTAAGTTCTACGCTTGTAGCAATTTCCCAGATTGCCGTCATACCCAAGCAATCGTGAAAGAGATTGGTGTTGAGTGTCCAAGCTGTCATCAGGGACAAATCATTGAACGTAAGACCAAACGCAATCGCCTCTTCTATGGTTGCAATCGCTATCCAGATTGTGAATTTACTTCTTGGGACAAGCCTGTTGGTCGTGACTGTCCAAAATGTGGCAACTTCCTCATGGAGAAAAAAGTCCGCGGTGGTGGCAAACAGATTGTATGTAGTAAGGGTGACTACGAAGAAGAAAAGATTAAATAAGAGGAGAGTCCTGAAAGTGAATTTCAGGCTCTTTCTGGTTGGAGCTTGACAAAATTCATCATTGTATGCGAAACTAGAAGAAGATTATTTTAACTAGGAGAAGTTATGCGTCTTATCTATCTAATTATTGGTTTCTTATCACTGGCCTTGGCTATTATTGGGGTTGTTTTGCCCTTATTGCCGACAACGCCTTTTCTTTTGTTGTCTATTGCTTGTTTCTCAAGAAGTTCCAAGCGCTTCGAAGATTGGCTTTATCATACCAAACTCTATCAAGCATATGTGGCTGATTTTCGTGAGACCAAGTCCATTGCGCGTGAACGTAAGAAAAAAATCATCGTATCTATCTACATCTTGATGGGAATTTCCATTTATTTTGCCCCTCTCTTACCAGTCAAAATCGGTCTGGGAGCCTTGACCATCTTTATCACTTATTATCTCTTCAAGGTCATTCCAGATAAAGAATAGTTAAAATAGTAGTTATTTCCCTTGATAAAAACGAAAGTATATTCACAACAATATGATATAATAAATTTAAAGTAATACTCAAGGAGAATCAAATGATTTACGAATTTTGTGCTGAAAATGTGACCTTGCTTGAAAAAGCGATGCAGGCTGGAGCTCGTCGAATCGAACTCTGTGATAATCTAGCAGTGGGAGGAACAACACCAAGCTATGGAGTAACCAAGGCAGCGGTTGAACTGGCATCTAACTACGATACGATCATTATGACTATGATTCGTCCACGTGGTGGCGACTTTGTCTATAATGACCTAGAAATTGATATCATGCTGGAAGATATTCGTTTGACTGCTCATGCTGGAAGTCAAGGGGTTGTATTTGGGACTTTAACAGCTGATAAGAAGTTGGATAAGCCTAATCTTGAAAAGTTAATTGCTGCATCAAAAGGAATGGAAATTGTCTTCCACATGGCCTTTGATGAATTGAGCGATGAAGATCAACTGGAAGCTATTGACTGGCTTAGTCAAGCTGGAGTCACTCGTATCCTAACTCGCGCTGGTGTGTCTGGCGACTCCTTAGAAAAACGTTTTGCTCACTATCACAGAATTTTGGAGCACGCTAAAGGTAAAATTGAAATTCTACCAGGTGGGGGGATTGACCTTGACAACCGTCAAACCTTTATCAATCAGCTAGGCGTGACACAATTACATGGAACCAAGGTTGTCTTTTAAAAAATAGAAAGGAACTGCTAGCTTTGGGTAGCAGTTTTCACTTATGTTTGAAATTTTTAAATCCTATCAGTTTAATCAAGAAAAGGCTCATGATTATGGTTTTGTAGAAAATGGTGGAGTCTGGACCTATAGTTGCCAAATTTTGCAGGATGACTTTGTCATGACTGTGTCCATCACTACTGATAATGTGAGTTTTCAAGTCTTTGACCAGGAGACTGGTGACCTCTATCCTCAAGTTCATATGGAAAGTATGACAGGAAGTTTTGTTGCAAGTGTCCGTGAGGCTTGTCTGGAGATTCTCTACCAGATTCGGAAGGCTTGTTTTGAGGTACAGGATTTTATCTGCCCTCAGACTAAGCGAATCATGACTCAAGTTCAGGAAAAGTATGGTAATCAGTTGGAGTATTTGTGGGAGAAATCGCCTGATACGGCAGTGTTAAGACATGAAGGCAATAAAAAGTGGTATGCCGTCTTGATGAAAATCTCTTGGGATAAGCTGGAAAAGGGCAGAGAAGGACAGGTGGAAGCAGTCAACCTCAAACATGACCAAGTAGCTGATTTACTTTCACACAAAGGCGTTTATCCAGCTTTTCATATGAATAAACGTTACTGGATTAGTGTGGCGCTTGATGATACTTTATCAGATAAAGAAGTATTGGAATTTATAGAAAAAAGTTGGAACTTAACCACTAAAAAATGAAACATTTCAATGGTTTTCAAGAACTTTCAATTAGCAAAATATTCTCTACTGAAGAAATTTTCAGAAAATATTGGATTTTTTCTTGACAAGCACTTTTGCCTATGCTAAAATACTAAACAAGATATCAAACGAAGGAGAAAGTCAAACATGAAAACAGCTAAGTTTAATCAATTTGCTTTGTTGTTGAGGTACTCGGGCTAGTGCAAAAAGCATTAGTCCTGTTTGGCTTACCAAGCGGGAGTGAATCAACATCTCGCTTGGGTTTCTGAGCGAGATGTTTTTTTAAAAGCACATTTGGAAAAGGGGAAATCTTATGAGAACAGTTGAATTTCTAGATACCAGCCTTCGGGATGGAGAACAGACACCAGGTGTTAACTTTTCAATCAAGGAAAAAATTGCCATCGCAAGACAACTAGAAAAATGGGGCATTTCAGCCATTGAAGCTGGTTTTCCAGCGGCTAGTCCAGACTCATTTACGGCAGTGCAGGAGATTGCTAAGGTCTTGAAGAAAACAGCGGTGACTGGTTTGGCACGTTCGGTCAAGTCTGATATCGATGCTTGCTACGAGGCTCTCAAGGACGCCAAGTATCCACAGGTTCATGTCTTTATCGCTACCAGTCCGATTCATCGTAAGTATAAGCTCAATAAGAGCAAGGAAGAGATTCTAGAAGCTATTAAGGAGCATGTTTCTTATGCCCGTTCTAAGTTTGAGATTGTCGAATTCTCTCCTGAGGATGCGACCAGAACGGAGTTGGATTTCCTCCTGCAAGTTGTTCAAACAGCGGTTGATTCAGGTGCATCTTATATCAATATCCCTGACACGGTAGGATTTACTACACCAGAGGAATATGGAGCCATCTTCAAATACCTGATTGAGAATGTCAAGACGGATCGCCAGATTATCTATTCGCCTCACTGTCATGATGATCTTGGGATGGCAGTGGCTAATAGCCTAGCTGCTGTCAAGAATGGGGCAGGACGAGTAGAGGGAACCATTAATGGTATTGGTGAGCGAGCTGGCAATGCTGCTTTAGAAGAAATAGCAGTGGCTCTCAATATTCGCCAAGATTACTATCAAGCAGAAACTAGTATTGTCCTAAATGAGACCATCAATACGTCAGAAATGGTTTCTCGCTTTTCAGGAATTCCAGTTCCTAAAAACAAGGCTGTGGTCGGTGGCAATGCCTTTTCTCACGAATCTGGTATTCACCAAGACGGAGTCCTTAAAAATCCTCTTACCTATGAAATCATCACTCCTGAATTGGTCGGTGTCAAGAGTAACAGCCTCCCACTTGGAAAATTGTCTGGTCGCCATGCCTTTGTCGAGAAACTAAGAGAATTGGCCCTAGACTTTACAGAAGAGGATATCAAACCACTCTTTGCTAAGTTCAAGGCATTGGCCGACAAGAAACAAGAAATCACAGATGCAGATATTCGTGCTCTGGTAGCTGGAACCATGGTTGAAAATCCTGAAGGATTCCACTTTGATGATTTACAACTGCAAATCCATGCAGATAATGACATTGAAGCGCTTGTTAGCCTGGCTAATATGGATGGTGAGAAAGTCGAATTTAATGCAACCGGGCAAGGTTCCGTTGAAGCAATCTTTAACGCTATCGATAAGTTCTTTAACCAATCTGTCCGCTTGGTATCCTATACCATTGATGCTGTGACAGATGGAATTGATGCCCAAGCTCGGGTCTTGGTCACTGTTGAAAACAGAGATACAGAAACCATCTTTAACGCAGCAGGCCTTGATTTCGATGTATTGAAGGCTTCGGCTATTGCCTATATCAATGCCAACACCTTTGTTCAAAAAGAGAATGCTGGTGAGATGGGACGCAGTGTTTCTTACCGCGATATGCCTAGTGTGTAAAGGAGAAGGCTATGACAAAGAAAATAGTAGCTTTAGCAGGGGACGGAATTGGCCCAGAAATCATGGAGGCTGGTTTAGAGGTTCTGGAGGCTCTAGCTAAAAAAACAGGCTTTGTCTATGAAATAGACAAACGACCTTTTGGAGGTGCAGGTATTGATGCTGCAGGGCATCCCTTACCTGATGAAACCCTCAAGGTATGTCGTGAAGCAGATGCCATTCTCCTAGCGGCTATCGGTAGTCCCCAGTATGATAGTGAAACGGTTTGGCCTGAACAAGGCTTGCTAGCCCTCCGTAAGGAACTCAATCTTTACGCTAATATTCGCCCTGTAAAAATCTTTGACAGTCTCAAGCATTTGTCACCACTCAAACCGGAACGAATTGCTGGTGTAGACTTTGTCGTGGTGCGTGAGTTGACAGGCGGGATTTACTTTGGAGATCATATTCTTGAAGAGCGAAAAGCGCGTGATATCAACGACTATAGCTATGAGGAAGTAGAGCGGATTATTCGTAAGGCCTTTGAAATTGCAAGAAATCGCAGAAAAATTGTTACTAGTATCGATAAGCAAAATGTGTTGGCGACATCAAAACTCTGGCGAAGAGTAGCTGAGAAGGTCGCACAGGATTTCCCAGATGTGACTTTGGAACACCAGCTGGTGGACTCAGCTGCCATGCTCATGATTACCAATCCTGCTAAGTTTGATGTTATTGTAACGGAGAATCTTTTTGGAGATATTCTCTCTGATGAATCAAGCGTTCTATCTGGCACACTTGGGGTTATGCCATCAGCCAGTCACTCTGAAAAGGGTCCAAGTCTCTATGAACCTATTCACGGTTCAGCTCCTGATATTGCTGGTCAAGGCATTGCAAATCCTATCTCCATGATTTTATCAGTGGCCATGATGTTGAGAGATAGTTTTGGTCGTTATGAGGATGCAGAGCGTATTGAGCGTGCTGTTGAAGCTAGTTTAGCGGCTGGCATTTTAACAAGAGATATAGGTGGACAGGCTTCGACTAAGGAAATGACAGAAGCTATTATTGCAAGGTTATGAAGTTAGACGAAAGAATTACTCTAGTCCTTTTGATTTGGAATGTCATGGTTTTCTTGATTTATGGCATTGACAAATCTAAGGCAAGGAGAAGAGTTTGGCGCATCCCTGAGAAAATCTTACTTATTTTAGCCCTTACTTGTGGTGGTTTTGGTGCTTGGTTAGCAGGAATCACTTTTCAACACAAGACTCGAAAATGGTACTTTAAAACGGTTTGGTTTCTCGGGATGGTGACCACACTAGTAGCCTTATATTTTATTTGGAGGTAATGGATGGCAGGAAAATCGATTTTTGATAAATTATGGGACCGTCATGTCATCACGGGAGAAGAGGGGCAACCCCAACTCATGTATGTGGACCAGCACTATATCCACGAAGTGACCAGTCCTCAGGCATTTCAAGGATTACGAGACGCAGGTCGTAGATTGAGACGACCAGACTTGACATTTGGAACCTTTGACCACAACGTCCCGACGGTCAATATCTACGATATTCGAGATGTCATTTCCAAGGCTCAAATTGATAAGCTGGCTGAAAATGTTGAGGAGTTTGGGATTGAACATGCGGCCCATGGTTCTGAAAAACAAGGAATTGTTCACATGGTTGGACCAGAAACTGGAAGAACTCAACCAGGAAAATTCATCGTCTGTGGAGATAGTCACACAGCAACTCACGGTGCTTTCGGAGCAATCGCTTTTGGGATTGGGACTAGTGAGGTTGAGCATGTCTTCGCTACCCAGACACTCTGGCAGGTTAAACCTAAGAAAATGTTGGTAGAATTCACTGGAGTTCCTCAAAAAGGAGTTTATTCCAAGGATTACATTCTCGCCCTGATTGCCAAGTACGGCGTTGCCTGTGGAGTTGGTTATGTCGTGGAATATCGTGGGCAAGCGATTGATGCACTAAGCATGGAAGAGCGAATGACCATCTGCAATATGTCCATCGAGTTTGGCTCTAAGATGGGAATTATGAATCCGGATCAAACAACCTATGACTATCTCAAGGGACGCGAATGTGTTCCAGAAGCTTTCAAGGAGGCTGTGGCGGATTGGAAAACAATTGTCAGTGATGAGGATGCCGTTTACGATAAGGTTATTCGGATTGATGTCTCAGACTTAGCTCCTATGGTAACCTGGGGAACCAATCCTGCTATGGGAGTTGACTTTGACAGTAGCTTCCCAGAAATTAAGGATATGAATGATGAGCGAGCCTACAATTACATGGACTTGGAGCCTGGTCAAAAGCCAGCTGATATTGAACTAGGCTATATCTTTATCGGGTCTTGTACAAATGCTCGTCTCAGCGACTTGCAACTGGCTGCGCGATTTGTCAAAGGAAAGAAAATTGCTCCTAATCTAACAGCTATCGTAGTTCCAGGCTCTCGTCCTGTCAAACGAGCTGCTGAGAAGTTGGGCTTGGACAAGGTTTTCCTAGACGCTGGTTTTGAGTGGAGAGATCCAGGTTGTTCTATGTGCCTAGGGATGAATCCAGACAAGGTCCCTGATGGTGTTCACTGCGCCTCAACCAGCAATCGAAACTTTGAAGACAGACAAGGCTTTGGCGCTAAGACTCATCTCTGTAGTCCAGCTATGGCAGCTGCGGCAGCTATTGCAGGGCGTTTCGTAGATGTTCGGCAAATGCCAGAAGCCCAGTAAGGAGAGGATATGGAGAAATTTACAGTTTATACGGGAACGACTGTTCCTCTCATGAATGATAACATCGACACCGACCAAATCCTACCCAAGCAGTTTCTCAAGTTAATTGATAAAAAAGGCTTTGGTAAGTACCTCATGTATGCTTGGCGTTATCTGGATGACAAGTATACTGAGGACCCAGACTTTGTCTTTAACCGACCTGAATATCGGAAAGCCAGTATTCTCATCTCAGGGGATAACTTTGGGGCAGGATCTTCGAGGGAGCACGCCGCTTGGGCTCTAGCGGACTATGGTTTTAAGGTTGTGATTGCAGGATCTTTTGGGGACATTCATTACAATAATGAACTTAATAATGGTATGTTACCTATTGTTCAGCCCAGAGAGGTTCGAGAGAAACTAGCTCAGCTACAACCAAGTGACCAGGTAACCGTGGACTTGGAACAACAAAAAATCATCTCACCAGTTGGAGAATTCACTTTTGAAATCGATAGCGAGTGGAAACACAAGCTCTTAAATGGTTTGGATGATATCGGTATTACCTTGCAGTATGAAAATTTGATTGCTGCTTATGAAAAACAACGACCAGCCTACTGGCAGGATTAGAAGAAAATTAGAAAAGGAAATAGAACTATGACAAAACACATTCAATGGAACGGAACTCTTTCACAAGAAGGCTATGACATTTTAAAAGGTGAGGGCGGATGTATTGTTTGCCCTACCAAAGTTGGTTACATTATCATGACCAGCGATAAGGCAGGACTTGAGCGTAAGTTCGCAGCCAAAGAGCGTAACCGTAACAAACCAGGTGTTGTTCTCTGCGGTAGCATGGATGAGCTTCGTGCTTTAGCACAACTTAACCCAGAAATTGAAGCCTTCTACCAAAAACATTGGGATGAAGATATTCTTCTTGGTTGTATCCTTCCTTGGAAACCAGAAGCTTTTGAAAAACTCAAAGCATACGGTGATGGTCGTGAAGAGCTGATGACTGACGTGCGTGGAACGAGCTGTTTTGTTATCAAATTTGGTAAAGCTGGTGAACAATTGGCTGCCAAACTTTGGGAAGAAGGCAAGATGGTTTATGCCTCATCAGCTAACCCATCTGGAAAAGGAAACCGTGGTAAAGTAGAAGGTATTGGAGAACGTATCGAAGGGGCAGTGGACCTTGTCATTGAGGCAGATGACTACGTTGCTTCTATCCAGCCTGACAAAACGATTGAAACTCGCTATGAGCAAGGTGTGATGGTCTCTATGGTTGATAAAGACGGCAAACTCATCCCAGAACAAGGAGGAGCTCGTTCAACATCACCAGCACCAGTTGTAATCCGTAAAGGGCTTGACATTGATAAAATCATGATGCACCTGTCAGACACCTTTAACTCATGGGACTACCGTCAGGGGGAGTATTATTAGAATGTAGAAGAAGTGGGGAGAAAACAATTTCCCCTCTTTTTTCTATTTACGCAAGAAAAATCCGAACATTATATTTTAATTTATAAAATTATTTGACAAAATCTGTACTTTAGTTTATAATGAATTAAGGAAACGTCGGAAAAGGCGTAGAGATGCGCAAGCATAGGTAGGTCATTACAAAAGAAACGAGACATCGATATGTTAAATGAATTTCCAATTTTTGATTACGAAGATATTCAATTGATTCCAAATAAATGTGTCATTAAAAGCCGTGCAGAAGCTGATACAAGTGTCACTCTAGGAAAGCACACCTTTAAACTACCTGTTGTGCCAGCTAATATGCAGACGATTTTGGATGAAAATGTAGCAGAGCAACTGGCTAAAGGTGGTTACTTCTACATTATGCACCGTTTTGATGAGGCTGGACGTATTCATTTTATTAAACGAATGCACGATCAAGGGCTTATTGCTTCTATCTCTGTTGGTGTTAAAGACTATGAGTATGATTTTGTTAGCCAGCTCAAGGCTGATGCTCCGGAATACATCACGATTGACATTGCCCACGGTCATGCGGATAGCGTGATTTCTATGATTCAACACATCAAAAAAGAATTGCCAGATACCTTTGTCATTGCTGGAAATGTGGGAACACCAGAAGCTGTGCGTGAATTGGAAAATGCTGGTGCGGATGCTACTAAGGTCGGAATCGGTCCAGGTAAGGTTTGTATCACCAAGGTCAAGACAGGTTTTGGTACAGGTGGTTGGCAGTTGGCTGCTCTACGTTGGTGTGCCAAGGCTGCACGTAAACCGATTATTGCTGATGGAGGAATTCGTACTCACGGTGATATTGCTAAGTCTATTCGTTTCGGTGCCAGCATGGTCATGATTGGTTCCCTCTTTGCAGGACACATCGAAAGTCCAGGGAAAACGATTGAAGTTGATGGTGAACAGTTCAAAGAGTACTATGGTTCAGCTTCACAATATCAAAAAGGTGCTTACAAAAATGTGGAAGGCAAACGTATCTTGCTTCCTGCTAAAGGTCATCTGCAAGACACTTTAACTGAGATGGAACAAGACCTTCAAAGTGCTATTTCTTATGCAGGTGGACGTCAGGTTGCTGACCTTAAACACGTTGATTATGTTATCGTGAAAAACTCTATCTGGAATGGGGATGCTTCCCACTAAGACGGGCTATCTCACTAGAAAAAAACTTGTTATTAGAGCAAATTTCTGTTATAATAAAACAAGTTTCCACCCTTAGTGTAATGGATATCACGTAAGATTCCGGTTCTTGAGATGGGGGTTCGATTCCCTCAGGGTGGATGTAAACGTCCTAAAAAAGCCTTTAATAGGGCTTTTTTCTTTACACTGCTCTAAATTTGTCCCTAAAACTGAAAATCAAAGAGTAAACTAGGAAGTTAGCCGTAGACAGTACTTCAGTACGGCAAGGCGAAGCTGATGTGGTTTGAAGAGATTTTCAAAGAGTTTAAAACTGAAAATCATATTCTATAGTATGCCCAAATCCCCTCCAGTTCCGTTTTAAAGTGACTCAGGGGGCTTTTTTTGATATAATAAAAAGGACTGTTATCAGTTAGAAAGAGGTTGGTATGAAAGAATTACAAACTGTACTAAAGAACTATTTTGCAATCGAATTTGCAGACAGAAATTTATTGGAAACTGCCTTTACTCATACAAGTTATGCCAATGAGCACCGCCTCTTAAAAATTTCACACAATGAACGCTTGGAATTTTTAGGAGACGCTGTTCTACAGTTATTGATTTCAGAATATCTGTATAAAAAATATCCTAAAAAGCCTGAGGGTGACTTGTCTAAACTCCGTGCCATGATTGTCCGAGAGGAGAGTTTGGCTGGTTTTGCGCGTGATTGCCAGTTTGACCAATTTATAAAACTTGGTAAAGGAGAAGAAAAATCTGGTGGTCGCAATCGTGACACCATTCTTGGTGATGCCTTCGAAGCCTTTCTTGGTGCTCTCCTTTTGGACAAGGATGTGGCCAAGGTCAAGGAATTTATCTATCAAGTCATGATTCCTAAGGTTGAAGCAGGCGAATTTGAGATGATTACAGACTACAAAACCCATCTCCAAGAGTTACTTCAGGTCAATGGCGATGTGGCTATTCGTTATCAGGTGATTTCTGAAACGGGTCCTGCACACGATAAGGTCTTTGATGTAGAAGTTCTTGTCGAAGGTAAGAGCATTGGTCAAGGTCAAGGTCGTTCTAAGAAATTAGCAGAGCAGGAAGCTGCCAAAAATGCCGTTGAGAAAGGGCTGGATTCATGTATTTAAAGGAAATCGAAATTCAGGGATTCAAGTCTTTTGCTGACAAGACTAAGGTCATCTTTGACCAAGGTGTGACGGCAGTTGTTGGACCCAATGGTTCTGGAAAGTCGAATATTACAGAAAGTCTTCGTTGGGCCTTGGGGGAGTCAAGTGTTAAGAGTCTCCGTGGTGGCAAGATGCCAGATGTCATCTTTGCTGGAACAGAAAGTCGCAAACCACTCAATTATGCTTCTGTAGTTGTGACTCTGAATAATCATGACGGATTTATCAAGGATGCAGGTCAAGAAATCAGAGTAGAACGCCATATCTATCGTAGTGGAGATAGCGAATACAAGATTGACGGCAAGAAAGTCCGTCTGCGTGATATTCATGATCTTTTCTTGGATACAGGTTTGGGACGAGATTCCTTCTCTATTATTTCCCAAGGGAAGGTTGAGGAGATTTTCAACTCCAAGCCTGAAGAACGCCGAGCTATTTTTGAAGAAGCTGCTGGAGTTTTGAAATACAAGACTCGTCGAAAAGAAACTGAGAGTAAACTGCAGCAAACTCAGGATAATCTAGACCGCTTAGAGGATATTATCTATGAGTTGGACAATCAAATCAAGCCTCTTGAGAAGCAAGCTGAGAATGCCCGTAAGTTTTTAGACTTGGAAGGTCAACGCAAGGCTATTTATTTAGACGTGCTGGTTGCTCAAATCAAGGAAAATAAGGCTGAACTAGAGTCGACAGAAGAAGAGTTGGCACAAGTTCAGGAACTCTTGACAAGCTATTACCAAAAGCGTGAAAAATTAGAAGAAGAAAATCAAACTCTAAAAAAGCAACGCCAAGATTTGCAGGCTGAAATGGCTAAAGACCAGGGTAGTTTGATGGATTTGACTAGTCTGATTAGTGATTTAGAGAGAAAATTAGCCCTATCGAAACTGGAATCTGAGCAAGTAGCCATCAATCAACAGGAAGCACAAGCCCGTTTGGCTGCTTTGGAGGATAAGAGAAGCTCACTCAGCAAAGAAAAATCTGATAAAGAAAGCTCTTTAGCACTTTTAGAGGAAAATCTAGTCCAAAATAATCAAAAACTCAATCGTTTAGAAGCTGAATTGCTAGCTTTTTCAGATGATCCTGATCAGATGATTGAGCTTTTGCGTGAACGCTTTGTGGCGCTTTTACAGGAAGAAGCGGATGTCTCAAACCAGTTGACCCGTATCGAAAACGAGTTGGAAAATAGCCGTCAGCTTTCTCAAAAACAAGCAGATCAACTACAAAAACTAAAAGAACAACTGGCTACAGCTAAAGAGAAGGCCAGTCAGCAAAAAGAAGAACTTGAAACTGCCAAGGAGCAGGTTCAGAAATTATTGGCTGACTACCAAATCTGTGCCAAAGAGCAAGAGGAGGAGAAAACTTCCTATCAAGCTCAACAAACTCAACTCTTTGACCGTCTGGATAGTCTCAAAAACAAGCAGGCTAGAGCCCAAAGTTTGGAAAATATCCTGAGAAATCATAGTAACTTTTATGCAGGTGTTAAGAGTGTTCTCCAAGAAAAAGACCGCATTGGTGGGATTATTGGGGCAGTCAGTGAGCACCTGACCTTTGATGTGCATTATCAAACTGCCCTAGAGATTGCCTTAGGGGCAAGTAGCCAGCATATCATCGTGGAAGATGAAGGGGCGGCAACAAAGGCAATTGCTTTCCTCAAACGGAACAGAGCAGGTCGTGCAACTTTCCTTCCTTTGACAACAATCAAGGCTCGTACGATTTCTAGTCAGAACCAAGATGCTATCGCTGCAAGTTCAGGTTTCCTTGGGATGGCAGATGAGTTGGTGACATTCGATACTAGACTGGAAGCTATTTTCAAGAACTTGCTAGCTACGACGGCTATTTT
This sequence comes from Streptococcus mitis, assembly GCF_901542415.1. Lineage (NCBI taxonomy): Bacteria > Bacillati > Bacillota > Bacilli > Lactobacillales > Streptococcaceae > Streptococcus > Streptococcus mitis. Next base: position 333,038 of record NZ_CABEHV010000004.1, read on the forward strand.
TGATACCGTAGAACATGCGCGTGCAGCTGCTCGCCAGGTTCGTTATCAGGTTCGTATGGTGACATTGGACGGTACAGAGTTGCGCACAGGTGGTTCCTATGCGGGTGGTGCTAATCGCCAGAATAACAGCATTTTTATCAAGCCAGAACTGGAGCAATTACAAAAAGAAATTGCTGAAGAAGAAGCAAGTTTTCGTTCAGAAGAAGCGTCTTTGAAGACCTTGCAAGATGAGATGGCTAGATTGACAGAAAGATTAGAAGAAATCAAATCTCAAGGAGAGCAGGCTCGTATTCAGGAGCAGGGCTTGGCCCTCGCTTATCAGCAGACCAGTCAGCAAGTTGAAGAACTAGAAACTCTTTGGAAACTTCAAGAAGAGGAATTAGATCGTCTTTCTGACGGAGATTGGCAAGCAGATAAGGAAAAATGCCAAGCACGCCTTGCTACCATTGCCAATGAAAAGCAAAATCTGGAAGCTGAGATTGAAGAGATTAAGTCTAACAAAAATGCCATCCAAGAACGTTATCAGAACTTGCAAGAAGAGCTAGCGCAAGCTCGCTTACTTAAGACAGAACTGCAAGGGCAAAAACGTTATGAAGTGGCTGACATTGACCGTCTAAGCAAGGAATTGGATAATCTGGATATTGAACAAGAAGAAATCCAGCGTCTTCTCCAAGAAAAGGTTGATAATCTGGAGAAGGTTGATACAGAATTGCTCAGTCAACAGGCGGAAGAAGCCAAAAACCAGAAAACAAATCTCCAACAAGGTTTGATTCGCAAACAGTTTGAGTTGGATGATATTGAAGGGCAACTAGATGATATTGCTAGTCATTTGGATCAGGCTCGCCAGCAGAATGAGGAGTGGATTCGCAAGCAAACACGTGCTGAAGCCAAGAAAGAAAAGGTCAGCGAACGCTTGCGCTATCTACAAGCTCAATTAACAGAGCAGTACCAGATTAGCTATACTGAAGCTTTAGAAAAGTCTCATGAGTTGGAAAATCTCAATCTGGCAGAGCAAGAGGTGCAGGATTTAGAGAAGTCTATTCGCTCACTGGGGCCTGTCAATGTAGAAGCTATTGACCAGTACGAAGAAGTTCACAACCGTCTGGATTTCCTAAATAGCCAACGAGATGATATTTTGTCAGCGAAAAACTTGCTGCTTGAAACCATCACAGAGATGAATGATGAGGTCAAGGAACGCTTTAAATCAACCTTTGAAGCTATTCGTGAGTCCTTTAAAGTGACCTTCAAGCAGATGTTTGGCGGAGGTCAGGCGGACCTCATTTTGACTGAGGGAGACTTGCTGACAGCTGGGGTTGAGATTTCTGTTCAACCTCCGGGCAAGAAAATCCAATCTCTCAATCTGATGAGTGGTGGGGAAAAAGCCCTGTCGGCTCTAGCTTTGCTTTTCTCTATCATTCGAGTTAAGACTATCCCATTTGTTATTTTGGATGAGGTAGAAGCTGCGCTGGACGAAGCCAATGTTAAACGTTTTGGAGATTACCTTAATCGATTTGACAAGGATAGCCAGTTTATCGTCGTGACCCACCGTAAGGGAACCATGGCTGCGGCTGATTCCATTTATGGAGTGACCATGCAAGAATCGGGTGTCTCAAAAATTGTTTCGGTGAAGTTAAAAGATTTATAAAGTATTGAAGGATGACAATTAAACTAGTAGCAACGGATATGGACGGTACCTTCCTAGATGGGAATGGACGCTTTGATATGGACCGCCTCAAGTCTCTTTTGGTTTCCTACAAGGAAAAAGGGATTTACTTTGCGGTGGCTTCAGGACGCGGATTTCTGTCTCTAGAAAAATTATTTGCTGATGTTCGTGATGACATTATTTTCATCGCAGAAAATGGCAGTTTGGTAGAGTATCAAGGTCAGGACTTGTATGAAGCGACCATGTCTCGTGACTTTTATCTGGCAACTTTTGAAAAGCTGAAAACGTCACCTTATGTAGATATCAATAAACTGCTCTTGACGGGTAAGAAGGGTTCTTATGTGCTAGATACGGTTGATGCAACCTATTTGAAAGAGAGTCAGCACTATAATGAAAATATCCAAAAAGTAGCGAGTTTAGAAGATATCACAGATGATATTTTCAAATTTACAACCAACTTCACAGAAGAAACTCTAGAATCTGGGGAAGCTTGGGTTAATGAAAATGTCCCTGGTGTTAAGGCCATGACAACTGGCTTTGAATCCATTGATATCGTTCTGGATTATGTCGATAAGGGAGTGGCCATTGTTGAATTGGCTAAAAAACTTAACATCAAAATGGATCAGGTTATGGCTTTTGGAGACAATCTAAATGATTTGCATATGATGCAGGTTGTAGGACATCCTGTAGCTCCTGAAAATGCACGACCAGAAATTTTAGAATTAGCAGAAACTGTGATTGGTCACCATAAGGACCAGTCGGTTATAGCTTATATGGAGGGTTTATAATGGCAGATATAAAATTGATTGCATTGGACTTGGATGGGACCTTGCTGACTACTGATAAAAGGTTGACGGATCGTACCAAAGCAACCTTGAAAGCTGCGCGTGATCGTGGTATCAAGGTCGTATTGACAACTGGTCGTCCTTTAAAAGCCATGGATTTCTTTCTCCATGAGCTAGGGACTGACGGCCACGAAGATGAGTATACGATTACATTTAATGGTGGTTTAGTTCAGAAAAATACAGGTGAAATCCTTGATAAGACAGTCTTTTCATATGATGATGTAGCACGCTTGTATGAGGAAACAGAGAAATTATCACTGCCTCTTGATGCTATCTCAGAAGGAACTGTTTATCAAATCCAATCGGACCAAGAAAGTCTGTATGCCAAATTCAATCCAGCTTTGACCTTTGTTCCAGTGGACTTTGAAGACTTATCTAGTCAAATGACTTACAATAAATGCGTGACTGCCTTTGCTCAAGAACCCTTGGATGCAGCGATTCAGAAGATTTCTCCAGAATTGTTTGATCAATATGAAATCTTTAAATCACGTGAAATGTTGTTAGAGTGGTCACCAAAGAATGTTCATAAAGCAACAGGTTTGGCAAAACTAATCAGCCATCTTGGAATCGACCAAAGCCAAGTTATGGCCTGTGGTGACGAAGCCAATGACCTCTCTATGATTGAGTGGGCAGGTCTTGGTGTTGCCATGCAAAATGCTGTTCCTGAAGTTAAGGCAGTCGCAAATGTGGTAACGCCAATGACCAATGATGAGGAAGCTGTCGCCTGGGCTATCGAAGAATATGTGCTAAAGGAGAACTAATATATGGGATTATTTGACCGTCTATTCGGAAAAAAAGAAGAACCTAAAATCGAAGAAGTTGTAAAAGAAGCTCTGGAAAATCTTGATTTGTCTGAAGATGTTGAGCCTGCCTTAACAGAAGCTGAGAAAGTTTCACAAGAAGAAGCAGAGGTTGAAAGTTCTGAAGAAGCTGTGTTTGAAGAAGAGGAAATCCAAGACACAGTTGAAGAAAATTATAATTCAGAATCAGTTGTAGAAGTTCCTCAAGGAGAAGTAGAAGAATTACCAAACTCAGAAGAAATCAAAGAGGAAGTGAATCTTGAGTTCATAGAAGCTGTAGAAGAAAATAATTCTGAAGTGCTTGAACCAGAAACTCCTCAAGCAGAAGAAACTGTTCAGGAAAAATATGACCGCAGTCTCAAGAAAACTCGCACAGGCTTCGGTGCTCGCTTGAAGGCCTTCTTTGCCAATTTCCGCTCTGTTGACGAAGAATTTTTCGAGGAACTGGAAGAATTACTGATCATGAGTGATGTTGGTGTCCAGGTGGCTTCTAACTTAACTGAGGAGCTACGCTACGAAGCCAAGCTTGAAAACGCTAAGAAACCTGACGCCCTTCGCCGTGTCATCATTGAGAAATTGGTTGAGCTTTATGAAAAGGATGGCAACTACGATGAAAGTATTCACTTCCAAGATGGCTTGACAGTCATGCTCTTTGTGGGGGTTAATGGTGTTGGGAAAACAACTTCTATCGGGAAACTAGCCCACCGCTACAAACAAGCAGGTAAGAAAGTCATGTTGGTTGCGGCAGATACCTTCCGTGCAGGGGCGGTAGCCCAGCTAGCTGAATGGGGTCGACGAGTAGATGTTCCAGTAGTGACTGGACCTGAGAAAGCTGACCCAGCTAGTGTAGTCTTTGATGGCATGGAACGTGCTGTAGCTGAAGGTATCGATATTCTTATGATTGACACCGCTGGTCGTCTGCAAAATAAGGATAACCTCATGGCTGAGTTGGAAAAGATTGGTCGTATCATCAAACGTGTTGTACCAGAAGCGCCGCATGAAACCTTCTTGGCTCTGGATGCATCAACAGGTCAAAATGCCCTAGTACAGGCCAAAGAATTTTCAAAAATCACTCCTTTAACAGGAATTGTCTTGACTAAGATTGATGGAACGGCTCGAGGTGGTGTTGTTCTAGCTATCCGAGAAGAACTCAATATTCCTGTAAAATTGATTGGTTTTGGTGAAAAAATCGATGATATTGGAGAGTTTAACTCAGAAAACTTTATGAAGGGTCTCTTGGAAGGCTTAATTTAATCAGAAGCAAAAATCCTGCAAGCTACAAACTTGCAGGATTTTTTTTATTCTAAACGGCCATCTTGACGATAGGCGATATCTGGTTGCCAAGTCCATTTGGCACCGAATTTTTCAAGTAAGTCAAAGCTTGCTTGAGGTCCCATGCTTCCAGCTTTATAGTCATGAAGTGGGGCACCATTTTCAGCCCAAAGTTCTTCGATACGGTCAATCAATTTCCATGACGCACCAACTTCATCCCAGTGGCTAAAGTTAGTTGAGTTGTTGTTTAGTACATCATAAATTAATTTTTCGTATGGTTCTGGAGAAGCACCAGTTGCGGTCGCATCTGTACGGTAATCCAGTGAGTTCGGAGCTAAGTTAAATTCTTCTCCTACTTGCTTTCCATTTAGACTGAGAGAGAAACCTTCTGTTGGTTGGATATAGATGGTCAAAATATTTGGAGCAAGTGGTTCTCCAAAGATAGAGTCCATTTGTTTAAAGACGATGTTGACATGAGTTCCTTTTTCAGTCAGACGTTTACCAGTACGGAAGAAGAAAGGAACACCACGGAATCGATCGCTGTCTACAAAGAAGGCACCAGATGCAAAGGTTTCTGTTGTTGATTCTGGATTTACATTTGGCTCGCTACGATAAGAGATATATTTCATGCCATCAATCTTACCTGAACGGTATTGACCACGGATAAAGTGTTCTTTAAGCTCTTCATCCGTTGGATGATAGAGGTTTTTAAAGACCTTAATCTTCTCAGCACGAATCTCGTTTTTTGTGAAGTTTGCTGGCTTGTCCATAGCAAGGAGAGAAAGAAGTTGTAGTGTATGGTTTTGTACCATGTCACGGAGTGCACCAGATTGGTCATAGTAGCCACCACGTTCTTCTACACCCAAGCGCTCCGCAAAGGTAATTTGAACATTGTCGATAAAGTCCTTGTTCCAAACGTTTTCAAAAATCAAGTTTGCAAAGCGAACTGCAAAGATACTTTGAATCATTTCCTTACCAAGATAATGGTCAATACGGAAAATTTGTTCTTCGTCAAATGTTGCTAGGAGTTCGTCATTCAACTTGCTTGCAGTTGCGTAATCTGTACCAAATGGTTTTTCAACGATTAAGCGCTCAAAACCTTTACCATCCACAATGTTTTCAGACTTGAGGTGTTTTGCGATAGTTCCAAAGAACTGAGGTGCCATAGACAAGAAGAAGAGCTTGTTGTGTTCAGCTTGGTACTTATCATTTAGTTCAGCCTGCAATTGACGTAGAGCAATGTAGTGTTCTGTATCGTTGACATCATGACTTTGATAGTAGAAGTGACTAGCGAACTCCTGAGCCTGTTCGGTACTATCTGCCAAATCAAGGATCGATTCGACTACAACAGATTCAAAATATTCCTTGCTCCAAGGACGACGAGCAGTTCCAATGACTGCAAAGTGCTCGGAAAGATTGCCGGATTTATAAAGTCTAAAAAGGGAAGGGTAGAGCTTGCGTTTAGCCAGGTCTCCACTCGCACCGAAAATTGTAACAATAACCTTAGATGACATCTAGCTACCTAATTTCTATTTTTATTCCTAGTCTTGCTAGGTATGAGGAAACCTCATTTCATAAACTTAATTCTAACATAATTTTCCGAAAAATCAAAAAATCCAATACGAGATAGAAAAAAACTGTAAGGAAATCCTTACAGTTTGAGTTTAGACGTTTAAGACCTTGTCCAAGAACTCTTTCAGACGTGGGTGTTGTGGGTTATCAAAGATTTGATCAGGTGTTCCGTCTTCTAGGAATTCACCGTCTGCAGTAAAGATAACGCGGTTGGCAACTTGACGGGCAAATCCCATTTCATGGGTTACGATAATCATGGTCATACCTTGCTCAGCCAATTCCTTCATAACGTTCAGTACGTCTCCGACCATCTCAGGGTCAAGGGCTGAAGTTGGTTCATCAAAGAGCATGATATCTGGGTTCATTGCAAGTCCACGAGCGATGGCCACACGTTGTTTTTGACCACCTGATAGGCTATCTGGGTTAGCATTAGCTTTATCTGCTAGCCCAACCTTCTCAAGCAACTCCATTCCCAATTTCTCAGCTTCTTCCCTAGTCATCAACTTGTGCTCGATAGGAGCAAAAGTAATGTTGTCCAATACAGACATATGAGGGAAGAGGTTAAAGTGTTGGAACACCATTCCGATATTTTCACGAACGTGGTCAACGTTGGTTGTTTTTTCAGTTAAGTCATAGCCGTTCACAGTGATGTGACCGCTCGTAACTTCTTCTAGAAGATTAAGGCTACGGAGGAAGGTCGACTTACCAGATCCTGAAGGACCGATGATACAAACAACATCTCCTTCATAGAATTTAGTTGTGATTCCTTTTAGAACCTCATTTTTTCCATAGTGCTTGTGTAAATCATTTACATCAATTTTTAATTTTGCCATTAACGAATCCTCTTTTCTAAGCGTTTCGCTAGTCTAGTCAAAAGTGTGATAATTACAAGATAGAAGATAGCAAGGATTGCATACATCTTGAAACTTTGGTAGTTACGGGCGATGATAATCTTACCAGTTTGGAAGAGTTCAACCAAACCGATAGCAGATACGATGGTTGTATCTTTAAGAGCGATAACGAATTGGTTAACAAAGTTTGGCAACATCAATTTAGTCGCTTGTGGCAAGATAATCTTACGCATGGTTTTTCCATAAGAGATACCCAAGCTTCGGCTGGCTTCCATTTGGCCAACCGGAACGGCCTGAATACCACCACGAACGATTTCAGCGATATAAGCAGCAGCATTGAGTGAGAGGGCAATAGTACCAGCTACGAAGTCGTTAATTGGACTTTGTTGTCCTGTGATGGACTCGATGAAGTTTGGAATTCCCCAGAAGATGAAGGCTGCAAGAATCATCAAAGGGATACCACGGATAACGTCAACGAAAATCTCAGAAATCAGACGAAGAGATTTGTAGGGGCTGACACTAAACATACCGAAGATAATCCCGATAACAATGGCAATAGCAAATGAGATAAGAGCTAGAGCAAGAGTGATACCAAGACCGCTAAGGAGCTGTTTGTAGTTGTTTTGAAGCAAGCCCCAGATAGTTGTCTCATCAACAGTGCTTGTTGAAGCAGTTGATGACTCACTAGCTAGGTATTTATCAAGAATCTTTTGAAATTCTCCGTTTGCTTTAAGGTTTGCAAGTCCGTTGTTGAACATTTCAATCAATTCTGGATTTGCTCCCTTTTTAACGGCAAAGGATGTTTCACCGATTGGAGTTCCAGCGATTGGAGTTTTCAATTTTTGTCCTTGACTGATAGAATATTTGAGGACAGGTTCATCATCCATAACGGCATCGATGGCACCAGTGTTTAAACTGTCATACATTGATGAACCATCAGCGAAGGTTTTGATTTTGTAACCGTATTTGCTTTGATTTTCTGTTAAGAAGGTTTGAGAAGCAGTTCCGTTTTTAACACCAACTGTCTTCCCTTTTAAATCTTCATAAGAAGCAATGGTGCTTGATTCTTTGACACCAAGGATTGTATTAGCAGTGTAGTATGATTCTGAGAAGTCAAAAGTTGCCTTACGAGCATCTGTGACAGACATACCAGCAATGATACCATCAGCTTGTCCAGCTTGAACAGCACTGATAGCAGCATCAAAACCAGGGTTGGTGATTTCAATTTCAAAACCTTGGTCTTTAGCGATGGCCTTAATCAAGTCCATATCAATACCAGTAAATTGGTTGCTTGAATTTTGGAAAACAAAAGGTGCAAAAGAAGAATCGCTGGCAATAATGTATTTAGCTTTAACAGGAATGGCTTTTAATCCTGCTAGAGTAGTTGTAGTTGGCACTGCTGAAGATGATGAAGCAGTCCATTTCTTGATGATTTTATCAAGACTACCATCTTTTTTCATTTCAGCCAAGGCTTGGTTAAATTCAGTGACTAGGTGCTCGTATTTGCTTCCTTTTTTAACACCGAAAGCAAAACTTCCTACAGCTTCACCATCCATTTCAATATGGAGGTCTTGACCTTGGTTAATGGCATATTCGATAACAGGTTTGTCATCCATCATGGCATCGATGGCACCAGCACTCAAGCTGTTGTTCATCAAATCACTAGTGTCAAATGTTTTAATAGTAAAGCCGTATTTATCTTTGATTGTTTCAAGAAAACGTTGAGCAGCAGTTCCGTTTTTAACACCAACGGTTTTGCCAGTTAATTGGTCATATTTACTAATCTTGTGTGCCTTTGTAGTTGCAATGACAACTTTTGTATCATAGTAAGTATCAGACATGGTGAAGACTTTTTCACGTTCTTTCGTCTTTGTCATCCCTGCCATGATAGCGTCAGCTTGACCAGCTTGAACCGCATTTACCGCTGCATCAAATCCAGGATAGGACATCTGAATGTTCCATCCTTTAATCTCAGCGACTTTGTTGATAATGTCAACATCAATTCCTTTATAAGTTTGATCTGAATCTTTAAACTCAAAAGGTGCATAGGCGGTATCAGACACAATCTTAATAGTTTCTGCCTTTGCAATACCTAATGAGAAAATTGGGAATAAAATTAGCAAAAATGCTAGAAATTTTTTCTTCATTTTTAGTCTCCTTTTCCGAATATTTTCCCATTATATCAGAAAAAACTAAAAAATGCAAATCTAGGAGCTTTTATGTTAGAAGATATAACATAAAAGCTTTTTATTTCTTTCTTGAACTGCTACCACAAAGTGCTATAATAATAGTATATAATGGAAGAAAAGAGGACGGAGATGTGAAGAACAAAAGAATTTTTAAAGACTTCCAAGCTTCTCAAATGCGGTTAAACCTCTACACAAGCCCCTTGTTAGCCTTTGCTTTTGTCTTTATAGGAGAGTTTGTGGCTTATACTTTATATGGTATTAGTTTGTTAGCTCTCATCGGACTTGCTAGAAATTTTGGAGAGGCTGGTCAAGCTTTTGCAACCTACTTGCAGACTTTGCAGCAGAGCTTGATGGATAAAACAAGTGACTTTCATTTAATCTTAGAATTGCTGGCCTTTGGTTTTATTCTCAACACTGTGTTCAGATGGACTAGAAAAGTTGAGAAAAGACCTATTCGAACTTTGGGATTTTATAAAGAAAATTTCCTCAGCTATCTTCTTAAAGGGTTTGGGCTAGGTCTGGCACTTTTTCTTCTGACCTTGTTAGGTTTAGTGGCCTTGGGGCAATATCGTTTTGAGTCTATTCACTTGAATCCTTATTCGCTTGCCTTTGTCATTTTTACCATTCCATTTTGGATTTTACAGGGGACAACAGAAGAAGTGGTGGCCCGTGCTTGGCTCCTTCCTCAATTGGCTTCAAGAACCAATCTAAAACTAGCTGTTGTTATATCTAGCCTATTCTTTACCCAGCTTCATGTGGGAAATTCTGGTCTCACACCTCTATCTCTAGTGAATCTCTTTTTATTCGGAGTTGCTATGTCACTTTACCTCCTCAAAACCGATACAGTTTGGGGTGTTGCAGGTATTCATGGGGCTTGGAATTTTGCTCAAGGAAATCTATTTGGGATTTTAGTTAGTGGTCAACCGTCAGGAACGTCTCTGATGACCTTTTTACCACAAGGTAATCAAGGCTGGTTATCAGGAGGATCTTTTGGGATTGAAGGTTCTATCATGACAAGTTTAGTCTTGTTACTGCTGATTGTCTATCTCGCTTACCAATTAAAGAAAGAAAATGAAAGGATGTGACTTCGGTCCGTCCTTTTCTTCGTGAAAATGCTATAAGTATGCTAAAATAGGAATAGCACATGGAAAGAGGATTCTTATGATCAATCGCATTACAGATAATCAATTTAAACTAGTATCAAAATATCAACCATCAGGAGATCAACCACAAGCTATCGAGCAGTTGGTTGATAATATCGAGGGTGGAGAAAAAGCTCAGATTCTGATGGGGGCGACCGGAACAGGGAAGACCTATACCATGAGTCAGGTTATTTCCAAAGTCAATAAACCAACTCTGGTCATCGCCCACAATAAAACTCTAGCAGGACAGCTCTATGGGGAGTTTAAGGAATTTTTCCCTGAAAATGCAGTTGAGTACTTTGTGTCTTACTATGATTATTACCAACCTGAGGCCTATGTCCCTTCCAGTGATACCTATATTGAAAAGGACAGCTCTGTCAATGACGAGATTGACAAACTCCGCCACTCAGCGACTTCAGCCCTTCTGGAGCGTAATGATGTTATTGTCGTTGCCTCAGTCTCTTGTATCTATGGTTTGGGTTCGCCCAAGGAATACGCTGATAGTGTCGTTAGTCTCCGTCCAGGTCTTGAAATTTCTCGTGATAAACTCTTAAATGACTTGGTCGATATTCACTTTGAGCGAAATGATATTGATTTCCAACGTGGAAGATTTCGTGTGCGTGGGGATGTGGTGGAGATTTTCCCAGCTTCCCGTGATGAACACGCCTTTCGAGTCGAATTTTTTGGAGATGAAATTGACCGTATTCGTGAGGTTGAGGCCCTGACTGGTCAGGTATTGGGAGAAGTGGATCATTTGGCGATTTTCCCTGCGACTCACTTTGTGACCAATGACGACCACATGGAAGTTGCCATTGCCAAGATTCAAGCAGAATTAGAAGAGCAACTAGCTATCTTTGAGAAGGAAGGTAAATTGCTTGAAGCCCAACGTTTGAAACAGCGGACAGAGTATGATATCGAAATGTTGCGTGAGATGGGCTATACCAACGGGGTTGAAAATTATTCTCGCCATATGGATGGGCGTAGCGAAGGTGAGCCTCCTTATACGCTTCTTGATTTCTTCCCAGATGATTTTTTGATTATGATTGACGAGAGTCACATGACTATGGGACAAATAAAAGGCATGTACAATGGAGACCGTTCGCGTAAAGAAATGCTGGTTAATTATGGTTTCCGTTTGCCATCAGCCTTGGACAATCGTCCCTTACATCGTGAGGAGTTTGAAAGTCATGTGCATCAGATTGTTTACGTTTCAGCGACACCAGGTGACTATGAAAACGAACAGACTGAGACAGTGATTGAGCAAATCATTCGTCCAACGGGACTCTTGGATCCTGAGGTGGAAGTCCGTCCGACTATGGGACAGATTGATGACCTCTTAGGTGAAATTAATGCCCGTGTTGAAAAGAATGAACGAACCTTTATCACCACTTTGACCAAGAAAATGGCAGAGGACTTGACCGACTACTTTAAGGAAATGGGCATCAAGGTCAAGTACATGCACTCGGATATTAAGACCTTGGAACGGACGGAGATTATCCGTGACCTGCGCTTGGGTGTCTTTGACGTCTTGGTTGGAATCAACCTCCTTCGTGAAGGGATTGACGTTCCTGAGGTTAGCTTGGTTGCCATTCTCGATGCTGACAAAGAAGGTTTCCTTCGTAACGAGCGTGGTCTCATTCAGACCATTGGTCGTGCTGCTCGTAATAGTGAGGGACATGTCATTATGTATGCGGACACTGTGACCCAGTCTATGCAACGTGCCATCGATGAAACTGCCCGCCGTCGCAAAATCCAGATGGCTTATAATGAAGAACACGGTATTGTGCCTCAGACAATCAAGAAAGAAATCCGTGACCTGATTGCTGTGACCAAGGCAGTTGCTAAGGAAGAAGACAAGGAAGTCGATATCAATAGCCTCAACAAACAAGAACGCAAAGAACTCGTCAAGAAACTAGAAAAACAAATGCAAGAAGCCGTTGAAGTGCTTGACTTTGAACTAGCAGCTCAGATCCGTGATATGATGCTGGAAGTGAAGGCGTTGAATTAGGGGAATTCGTAAATGTAGTGTGATAATGAATTAGACAATTTTTACTGATATAAAGCCCCATTTTTAATATACTGTGGGCATATCTTGCACTGAGTGAAAATTTATTGTATAATCAAAATATCCGTAATTTTTTTACGGCTAATAGGAGGTATAAAAATGTTACAAAAATTTAAGGTAAAAGGTTTTAAAAATTTTACATCACAAATTGAGTTTGATTTAACAGCTGGAAATTATTCATTTAATGATAGTATTGTAAAAAATAATATTGTTACTACTGCAGTTATATATGGTGATAATGCCTCGGGCAAATCAAACCTAGGTTTAGCTATAATGGATATTATAACTCATCTGACAGATAATGAAAAAAATATTAATGATTATAAAAAACATTTTTTAAATCTAGAAACTACGCCTGAGTATGCCAAATTTGATTATACATTTAATTTTAATAATCACATTGTAAAATATAATTATTGTAAAAAAGAGTATGATGTGATTTTATATGAAGAATTATTCATAGATAATGAATTGATTGTTAAATACGATAGGCAGGAGCAGATTAAAACAATAAATCTTAAAAATGGTGGTGAAATAAATTTTGAAAAATTAAGAGATGATCAATCACTGGTAAAACTTGCCTATGTTTATTCGACAGGTGGTGATCAGGAAGAAGATACAAAAGATGCTATTTTTGATAGATTTATTAAGTTTGTTGATTCAATGTTATCATTTGATTCAATTTATGGAAATCATTATCAAGGATATACGACAGGACGTGGACAAATCGCTGAAATGATTATTAAAAAAGATAAGGTTAAAGAATATCAACAATTTCTTTCTGAGGTTGGTATTCATTATGAATTGTTTGAAAAAGAGATTGATGATTCGAAACATATTTTTGCAAAATTTCCATCGGGAAAAGAGGCTAATTTCTTTAATATTATGTCTAAAGGAACTCTAGCTTTATCTTTATTTTTCATGTGGTATATGCAAATAGTAGATGGAATTCAATTTTTGTTTATTGATGAATTTGATTCTTATTTTCACCATAATGTATCTAGAGTGTTAATAAATAAATTAAAATTCTCACCGGTTCAAGTTGTTTTGACTACACATAATACTGCAAATATGTCTAACTCTATTTTAAGACCTGATAGTTATTTTACTATTTCTAATAATAGAATTGCTAATATTGCGGATCGTTCTGGTCGTGAAATACGTCAAGCACAAAATATAGAAAAAATGTATCGAGCAGGTAGTTTTGATAATGAGTAATATACTATTTATTGTTGAGGGTATGGTAGATGAGCCAAGATATATAAACCAATTTATTGAATATCACCAATCATGTATGGTAACAAATGGAAATAATGTTATTCCAATTGTTGTTCAGAGTTATGGGACATTAATATATGATTTATATAAAAGAATCTCCAAGTATTTAGAAGAGGATGAATTTGAAACGATTCCTGTCCTACTAGAAATATTAAAAGATAAGTCCATAAAGTATAGTGATGAGCTAGAAGATCATGAAAAGTTCTCGGATATTTTTCTATTTTTTGACTTAGATGCACATTATCACTACAAGAAAGATAAAAGGAATGATCAGGTTTATAAGGAGATTAATAAACTTTTGTCCTTTTTTAATGAATCAACTGACAAAGGAAAACTACTAATTAGTTATCCTATGTTTGAAGCTTTAAAATGCTTTAAAGATGATTTTATAAATGGGAGTAATGTATTGTGCCATTTGTTTGATATTTATGAGGTTAAGAAGAAAGGTAGCAGTACAACATTCAAGGAAAAATATAAGTGTATATCTTCGGAGAGTTATAAAAATCCGGATTATTCTAAAGAGAAGATTGAAAAATTGGTCCAATATTTTATATTGTGTTCTTTCTATTTGGTTGAAAATGAAATCGATATTTCCAATTCTGAAACTATATTTATAAAACAATATGAAAAATTAATTAATCCTAGTGAACAGGTTCTTATTTTATCTGCTTTCCCACATTTTATAATTGATATTTTTGGAATAGAGCCATATTGTAAAATTTGGGATTGGACTTTTACATTTAAAAATATTTCTGACTATAGTTAAAGCTCCTTATATTATTGATTGTCGGAAGTGATGTTACAGTAACACTACTGTTAATTAAGAAAAATATAACTAACTTGGATAGATTTAGCATTTTTATTGACTACTGCTATACTTACCGTATTACCTTATGTGAAAAAGATTGATATTACACAATTAGGTTCAGTGGAGTTTAGAAGCGGTGAACAAACTTCAAAAGAGAAGTAATAGAATATCATCAGATACAACTTACTATTTTAGCCTTACTGAATAGATAAAAGGAGCACTATAGGCATTATGCGCTTTTACTCCGTGAAATCAATATCGGTGGAAAAATCAAGGTCGTCATGTCTGATTTGAAGAAGGTTTGGCTGAGTTGAGTTTTGAAAATCCAGTTTTCTACATCAATAGTGGTAATCTTTTGATTTTCCTCTGCCTTTTGTCCTTGTCAACTCTTCCATGCTTGAAAAGGAAATAGCAAATCTACTTACATGGTGGCAGGATGAAACAGCCTTTCAGCTAGATGTTCTCTTTTTTCTACAAGCAACTAATTATCCGAAACGGTAAGACTTTCTAGAAGATAGTGGAGTTGGTGAATGAGAAGTAAGAGCGAAAATAAAAGTAAAAGTTCAGGAGAACAAGTTTAGTCTAGGGTTGGAAAAACATTGGGTAGTAGAAGCTTTTTAAAATTATTTAGTCTTAATAGTTGCTGTAATTAGTGTGGGATATTTAACTTTTGGTAATGAGAGCATTCCTGCTTCACTTCGTCATTTTAATTATATTAGTCCTTTATATGTATACTTGTTCCTATTGGTGCTTATTCTTTATTATTCTCGATTTGGTAGCTTGATTAAAGATGGAAATGTTCTTTGCAATCTTTAATCAGCTATGTTTGCTTTCCCATTTGTTACCTACCTAATCTCTTTCTTCAACCTATTATTTACTATGGTGATTTTAATATATAATAAAAAGGAGAAAAAACATTACCAAAGAAAATTTCTTAAAGGTATTTTCATTTAAAACACTCTATCTAGACTTGCTAACCTTTGTAATTCTTCATTTGATTTTGTTAGTTTTGGGTCTATCCTTTACTTCGGTCTTGTGGAATAGCTGGTTTTTTATTAGAGTTCCTGCGAAACCAGAATCCTAGTTCACTGTTGATAATGCCAGCAATCAAATTTATTCGTAATCCAAAGAGTTTACGTCGATTTCGATAGGTTGTTTAAAACATTTTAAACGTTTTTACTTTGTCAAAAATATTCTCAACCTTGATTCTCTCTTTAGATAGCACATGATTATAGGATTTATCTTCAAGAGTTAGTGGCTTAAGTTTCCTCGAAGTTTGCGCTTGTGAATACATCTTCATGTTTCCTTGATAACCACTGTCAGCCAAGATCTTACCAGCTTGTCCGATATTTCTGCGACTCATTTTGAACAACTTCATATCATGGCAATAGTTCACTGCAATATCCAAAGAAACAATTCTCCCTTGGCTTGTGACAATCGCCTGAGCCTTCATAGCATGACATTTCTTTTTAAAAGAATAATTGGCTAGTTGATTTTTTAGGACGATTGATTTTTACCTCTGTTGCATCCACAATCACCGTATCCTCAGCACTAAGATGAGTTTTTGAAATCGTAAAGCCACTTTGAATAAGAGTTGCTTCAACCCATTGACTCCGACGGATTAAGTTGCTTTCGTGAATGCCAAAATCAGCCGTAATTTGTTCATAAGTGCGGTATTCTCGCATGTATTGGAGAGTAGCCATGAGGAGGTCTTCTAGGCTTAACTTAGGGGTTCGTCCACCTTTTGCGTGTTTAAGTTGATAAACTGTTTTTAACACAGCTAACATCTCTTCAAAAAGTAGTGCGTTGAACACCAACAAGGCACTTAAATCGTGCATCAGTTAATTGTTTACTTACTTCATAATTCATAGTTTTATTGTATCATATTTTGTTTCGCAGGAAGTCTATTCGTTATTTGACTTTCTTTATACATCCATGGATAGTCTTTTTTAGGATAAGAGATTTTCATTGGTATCACCTCATTTTTGAATTATTCAATGCACTAGTGGCACTTTACTTTAGTTTTTCAGCCTTTTTGCTTTGTCAATCATTCTGAGTTCAGTCATTTCCATTAATATAGACTATCATATACAAAATAAAGAAATTATCATTGTCAGAGGTTTTGTAGCAACATCATGAATTGATCAATTCCTTTATCATGAAGTCAGCAGTAGAATACAACGAAGATCTGTTTTAATAACTTAGAAAGCGAGTAAATTTATGTCCCGTTCCCAATTAACGATTTTAACAAATATTTGTCTGATTGAAGACCTCGAAACCCAGCGCGTGGTTATGCAGTATCGCGCTCCTGAAATCAATCGCTGGTCTGGTTATGCCTTTCCTGGAGGTCATGTAGAAAATGGTGAGGCTTTTGCGGAGTCTGTTATTCGTGAAATCTACGAAGAAACAGGGTTGACTATCCAAAATCCTCAACTGGTTGGCATTAAAAATTGGCCTCTGGATACAGGCGGACGCTATATCGTCTTTTGTTATAAGGCGACTGAGTTCTCTGGTAGCCTTCGCTCTTCAGATGAAGGAGAAGTTTCTTGGGTGCAAAAAGACCAGATTCCAAACTTGGATCTGGCCTATGATATGTTACCCTTGATGGAGATGATGGAAGCTCCGGACAAATCTGAATTTTTCTACCCTCGCCGTACAGAAGACGATTGGGAGAAGAAAATCTTCTAGTCTTTTACTAAATAACCTAGCTGATCCAAGGCCTCCTCGATATAGTGGAGGTCTTGTTGTGTTTCGTATCTAATAGTAATAGGAGATTAGTAAAAACATGTGTACTCTGAAATAAATTTAAAATATTTCTAAAAAAGTATTGACAAAACAAAAGAAAACGCTTACTATATAAATAAGGGAACGGTTCCACAATAAAAAGGAGGAGTGATGACTACAATAAAACAGGTTGCTGAAGAAGCTGGAGTATCAAAGTCAACAGTTTCAAGATATATTTCGAAAAAAGGCTATGTCGGAGATGATGCGAGAGAAAAGATAAAAAATGCTATCAAGAAATTAAATTACACACCAAATGTATTAGCACAATCTTTAAAAACTAAAAAAAATCAAATGGTAGGACTCTTATTGCCAGATATTTCTAATCCGTTCTTCCCAAGATTGGTTCGAGGAGCCGAATCATATTTGAAAGATAAAGGTTATAGGATTATGGTTGGTACTATTTCAGATCATGATTCGTTAGAAGAATATATAAACCTTTTGTTAAAAACAAATGCAGCTGGTATTATAACAACCCTTGACTTTACAAAGGAATTTCCAAATCTAACATTACCTGTTGTTGTGGTTGACCGGATTAGTAAAGATACAGGCTATGGTGTTTTTTCTGATAATCAGTTGGGTGGACGTTTGGCTGCTAAAGCAATTTGGGATGCTGGCGCTGAGCAGGTTATGATCATCAAAGTTTTAGATGATAAAGCTGAGAATATTGTGGAACGATTTGAAGCAAGTTTAAACTATTTGAGGAATAAAAATTTAGAAATTTGTATTGAAGAAAGTGAAACTTTTGACTTTGAAAAAATTCAAAAAGAAGCTAAAGAGAATCTAAAAAGAAATCCAAATATTGATAGTATTATAGCACCTTCTGATATTCATGCGATAGCTTATATTCATGAAATTTTAGCAATTGGGAAAAAAATTCCAGATGATATTCAAATCATTGGTTATGATGATATTGTACTTAGTCAATTTATTTATCCTTCTTTATCAACTATCCACCAATCATCATATAAAATGGGAGAACAGGCTGCAAAGCTAATCTATAATATGGCAAATAAGTTCTCTATAGATGAAGCTAAAATTAAACTCCCTGTTAGGTACATAGAAAGAAATACATTAAGGAGAAAGAAATGAGTAAAATTGTTGTTGTTGGAAGCATTTCAATGGACTTAGTTATGAGAACAAAAAGGATTCCAGAAGGAGGTGAAACGATTTTTGGCGATTCATTTAATATAGTTCCAGGTGGAAAAGGTGCAAATCAAGCTGTAGCTATTGGTAGATTATCCAGTGTTGAAGATAATATTTACATATTTGGGAACGTAGGAGAAGATATTTTTTCAGCAGATTTATTAAGTAATCTGCAAAATAATGATATTTCTACAGCATATGTGGGAACGGTACCACAGTCTACAGGAGTTGCACAAATTACTTTATATGGAGGTGATAATAGGATTATTTATTATCCCGGAGCTAATAATTTAGTTAAAACAAATGATTGGAAAAATGAGTGGAAATTACTTAGTGATGCAAGTATTGTTGTATTACAGAATGAAATACCACATGAAGCCAACTTATCTATAGCTAAATTTTGCCAAGAAAATCAAGTTAAGGTTCTTTACAATCCTGCACCAGCTAGAGAAACAGACAAAGAGATGATTCCTTTTTGTGATTTTATTACTCCTAACGAGCACGAATGTTCAGAGCTTTTCCCAGATAAGAAATTAGAAGAAATTATTAAAATTTATCCTAATAAAATGATTGTGACATTAGGAGTTGAAGGTTCTATTTATTATGATGGGACAGCAGTTAAGAAAATTCCTGCTATAAAAGCAGAAGTAGTTGATACTACAGGAGCAGGAGATACGTTTAATGGTGCTTTTGCTTATGCTATCTCAAAAGGAAAAGAGATGGATGTTGCATTGTCCTTTGCAACGATTGCTTCACATCTTTCTGTTCAAAGATTTGGAGCGCAAGGAGGTATGCCGAGTTTGAAAGAAATAAAGGAGCATTCAGGATATGAAGAAATATGGGATTTTAAATAGTAATATAGCGAAACTAGCTGATGATTTAGGTCATATGGATTTGGTTTGTATCGGAGATTTAGGATTGCCAGTTCCAAAAGGTGTTGATAAAATTGATTTAGCATTAAGAAAAGGTAGTCCAAGTTTTTTAGAAGTTTTAAAAGAATATTCAGATCATGTACTTATTGAAAAAATTTTCTTAGCAGAAGAAATTAAGGAAAAAAACAAAGAACAGTGGCAAGCAGTTCTAGATCTTTTAGGATCGAATATAATTATTGAATATATTAGTCATGAAGAATTGAAAGCTATGAATACTAAAGTTAAGGCAGTTATTCGCACTGGGGAAGATACACCATATTCGAATATAATCTTGCAATCAGGAGTTATTATTTAGAAGGGGGTTGCCTATGAAAATTGAAATGAAGAACATTTCAAAATCTTTTGGGAATAATCGTGTTTTAGAAAGTATTGATTTGGTTCTTAATTCAGGAGAAGTTCATGCTTTAATGGGGGAGAATGGCGCAGGCAAATCAACCTTAATGAATATTTTAACTGGACTTTTTCCAGCTACTTCAGGAACTATTTTTATTGATGGAAAAGAAAAAACATTTTCTAATCCTCAAGAGGCAGAACGGTTTGGACTGAGTTTTATTCATCAGGAAATGAATACTTGGCCAGATATGACTGTACTTGATAATCTTTTTTTAGGAAGAGAAATTAAAAATTCGATTGGGTTTCTAGATAAAGTTAGTATGGAAAGGAAAGCTAAAGAAGCATTTAAACGTCTTAATATCTCTATTCCTCTCGATGCAATCATTGGTCAATTATCAGTCGGACAACAACAAATGATAGAAATAGCAAAATGTTTATTATCAGAAGTTTCCTTGTTAATTATGGATGAACCCACAGCAGCTTTAACTGATCGTGAAACTGAAACACTTTTTAAAGTGATAGAAGGATTAAAATCTGATGGTGTAGGTATTGTGTATATTTCACATCGGATGGAAGAAATCTTTAAGATCACAGATCTTATAACTGTTATGAGGGATGGGTTTGTAATTGATACCAAGAAAACGAAGTTAACTAATGCGGATGAATTAGTTCAGAAGATGGTAGGCCGTGAATTAGAAGATTATTATCCAGAAAAAAAGGCTGAGATTGGGAATATTGTTTTTCAAGCTAAGAATCTTTCTGGTGATGCTTTTACGGATATTTCTTTCTATGTACGTCAAGGGGAAATTCTTGGTTTTTCTGGTTTGATGGGTGCTGGTCGTACTGAAATAATGCGAGCAATTTTTGGAATTGATTCTTTAAAATCTGGTCAAATTATAATAAACGGAGAACAACTGATAATTAAAAATCCTTTTGAAGCAATTAAGCATGGAATTGGTTTCTTAACAGAAGATCGTAAAGATGAGGGATTGATTTTAGATTTTTCTATTAAAGATAATATGACTTTACCTAGTACTCGTGATTTTGTTAAAAATGGCATTTTCGATAATAAAACAAGTGGTATATTTGTACAACGCTTAATTGATAGGTTACAAATTAAATCAGGTTATCCAGATAAGGAAGTTGGGACACTTTCTGGTGGTAATCAACAGAAAGTAGTTTTAGCAAAATGGATAGGTATTGCACCAAAAGTACTGATTTTAGATGAGCCAACTCGTGGGGTAGATGTTGGAGCTAAGCGTGAAATTTACCAATTAATGAATGAATTAGCTGAACGAGGTGTACCGATTATTATGGTCTCTTCAGATTTACCAGAAGTGATTGGAGTCAGTGATCGCATTATGGTCATGCATGAAGGTAGAATTAGTGGGGAATTAACACGTCGAGAAGCTACACAAGAAAAAGTTATGCAACTAGCTACAGGAGGACAATAGTGTGAAAAATACTATGAAGTACATGTCAGAATTGACAACGGTAATAGCATTGATAATTTTAATGGCTGTCATCACTATTATCAATTCAAATTTTTTAACAGCAAATAATCTGTTAAATTTACTATTGCAAGTAACATCAAATGCACTGATTGCTTTTGGAATGACTTTTGTTATTCTAACAGGTGGAATCGATTTATCAGTAGGATCAATTTTAGCCTTATCCAGTGCGCTAACAGCAGGTTTATTAGGATCTGGAATGCCTGTTACGTTAGCAATTCTCATCTCTTTAATTTTGGGTTGCATTCTAGGTATGATGAATGGGTTATTGATTTCTTACGGGAAATTAGCTCCATTTATCGTCACTTTAGCGACTATGACTATTTTTAGGGGAGCAACACTTGTTTATACAAATGGGAATCCTATTACAAAAGGATTAAGTGATACATTCTTATTTCAATTTTTGGGGCAAGGTTACATAGTAGGAATTCCATTTCCTGTAATTATTATGTTTATTGTATTTATTGTTTTATATGTTTTACTTCATAAAACAGCATTTGGTAAATCTGTATATGCTATAGGGGGGAATGAAAAAGCAGCATATATATCAGGTGTGAAATTAAATAAAGTGAAAATTATCATTTATTCAATATCAGGTATTATGGCTTCAATTTCTGGATTAATTATAACATCACGCTTAAGTTCTGCTCAACCAACAGCAGGTGCTAGTTATGAAATGGATGCTATTGCAGCTGTTGTTCTTGGAGGAACCTCTTTATCTGGAGGTAAAGGTCGTATACTTGGGACTCTAATAGGTGCTTTAATTATTGGAGTTTTGAATAATGGACTTAATATTATTGGTGTTTCAGCATTTTGGCAACAAGTAGTAAAAGGAGTTGTAATCTTAATTGCTGTTCTGATTGATCGTTTTAAAGTTGTAAAACAGTAGAATAATTTTCAATTTTTTTGGAAATAGTAACAATTTATTAGATGACGTACAATAATCGGGATTGAAACTATCCCTATAGATATATATTACGAGGAGTAATAACATGAAAAATATTAAAAAAATTAGCATTTTTGCTTTGTTTGTAACATTTATTTTTGCTTTAGTAGCTTGTGGAAAAACTGGTTTAGGAAATTCATCAAATGATAATAAATCTACGACTCAAAAGTCGGCAAAAGAATTAAAATTAGGAGTTTCTATTTCTACTACTAACAATCCTTATTTTGTGGCTATGAAAGATGGCCTTGAAAAAGCTGCAGGGGAAAAAGAAGTAACTTTGAAGATAGCAGATGCACAAGATGATGCTGCTAGACAAGCAGATGATATTCAAAATTTTATTAGTCAAAATGTAGATGCTTTACTAATTAATCCAGTTGATTCTGATGCAATTGTTACATCTATTAAAGCTGCTAATAATGCAAACATTCCGGTAATCTTAATTGACCGCGGTAGTAATGGTGGTGAAGTCTTGACAACTGTTGCTTCTGATAACGTAGAAGCAGGTAAAATGGCTGCAGAATTTATTACCAAGCAATTGGGAGAAAAAGCAAAAACTTTTGAATTATCAGGAGTCCCTGGCGCTTCTGCAACTGTAGATAGAGGTAAAGGATTTGAACAAATTTCAAAGACAAATTTAGATGTTCTTTCTAGTCAATCCGCTAATTTTGATCGCGCAAAAGCTTTGAATACAGCGCAAAATATGATTCAAGGAAACAAAGAAGTACAAGCAATCTTTGCACAGAATGATGAGATGGCGTTAGGAGCTGCACAAGCAGTAAAAGCAGCTGGTCTTAGCAATGTATTAATTGTTGGTATTGATGGTCAACCAGATGCACATGATGCTATTGCAAAAGGTGATATTACTGCCACTATTGCTCAGCAACCAGCTAAGATGGGTGAAATTGCTATTCAATCAGCAATAGATCATTATCAAGGGAAAAAACTGGAAAAAGAAACAGTTTCTCCAATTTATCTTGTGACTAAGGATAATGTTGATCAACATAACTGGTGATATATTTTTAGTAAGCAAGTAGTTGTTAATTTTCATTCAATGTGGTTTTTAAATATCATTGTTACTATTTGAACTATTGGGTGCAAAAAGACCAGATTCCAAACTTGGATCTGGCCTATGATATGTTACTATTGATGGAGATGATGGAAGCTCCTGACAAATCTGAATTTTTCTACCGCCACCGTACAGAAGATGGCTGGGCGAAGAAAATCTTCTAGTCTTTTACTAAATAACCTAGCTGATCTAAGGCCTCCTCGATATAGTGGAGGTCTTGTTGTGTTTCGGCTTCAACTAGGTGGTAATGGATACCATCTGTCAATTCAGATAAAGGTTTAAAATCAGAATGCTCGACTTGTTCTAGAAAATGTTGCACATCTCTGCGACAAGACAGTTTAAGCAAGGTTTCAATTTCTCCATAGACGGGATGGTCAATCAAGGTATTTTGAACACGTCCACCATTATCAACGATAGCAAGGAGTTCTTGACCGATTTCTTCAACTTCATGTTTCACTTTGAAAAGTTTGTGAACATAAGGATTGGTTTCAATTTGCTTATAGACGTAGCCACGATTAGTGGATAGGATAGGAGCGCCATCGGCTCTCAAAATTGCAATGTCCTGCACAATGACCTGACGTGTGACATGAAAATGTTCCGCCAAACTTTGGCCATTAAGGGCTTTAGGAGCTTCTTTCAAGAGTTGGAGCAGAGCTTGTTTGCGATCTTTTGTCATAGCTTTTCCTTTTAACGGCGTTTTCGAAGCACTTTATAGACAGCTAGTGCTAATGTATAGTCTACCATACTATGGATAATTGTGCCAAATCCAACTAGTACAAATAGAACATAAAACATATTTTCTACATTGGTACCCGAAGTTGAATAAAAAACGACACAAGCTAATACTTCAGCAAGGGCATGGACAAGCGCTAACACAAAGTTGAAAACCCAGGAAGATTTTGGTTTATCTAGGGTATCGGGGAATTTTTGTAGGTAAAGAGCCCCCAAAGTCCCAAAAAAGATATGGGAAAAAGCTCGAAAAACGATAACCATGGGATAGCCAGCTATCAAAAATCCAAAACTAGAGGCTAGGATGACAAAAACAGCCATCAAGGGCGATAAGAACATGGCAATAAAAATAGCGATATGGCTCCCAAGAGTGTAAGAAGCAGGTGGGATGACAATCTTGAAAGGCATAACAATTGGAATCAAAATCGCAATAGCCGTTAAGAGGGCAGTCATTGTCATAAATTGTGTCTTTTTCCGTGTATTCATAAGAATCTCCTTTTTGACTGTATATACACTAGTATAGTATAACAAACAAGACAATAAAGCAAGGATTTACTTAAGTTTATAGGCCATTTTAAATTAAATATTGGTAAAGATTTCACTAAAAAAAACTGTATAGAGCAACATCTCCACCTTCAAGCTTGAAAGTGGAGATGTTTTTATTTTTTCAAAGTCTGTAGTCTTGGAACAATAGCTAGAGTAAGAATTGCGGAAATGACTAATTCGGCAATCGAATTTGTTGAGATAACGGTTGCTAGGAGTTTTTGGATATTACCATCAAAGACATTTCCAAAAAGGTAGAAAATTCCACCAAGTACAAAGACTGTGTTGGTAAGTGAACCTAGGGCACCAGCTAAAATCAGACCAGTCTTGTTTTTCATTAGTTTATAGACTAGATAAGGAGTTAAACCAATCAAAATACGTGGGACGATAGCAATGATAGCTGAGTAGATGTTCCCGTTTGGGACGAATGGTGAGAAGAGGTAGCTTGTTGGTAGAATCGTAATAGTGTTAACGGTCAAGCTAAGTAGCCCCATCAAAAATCCAAGTGTAACCCCAACTCGTGGACCGTAAATAATGCTGGCAATAATGACAGGAATATGAACGATAGTCGGTTTGATTGGGAATGGAAAAAGGTTAAAGATAAGTGAGCTCAGAAAGTGTATCACGAGCATGGTTGCAAAAAAGATAGCAATAGGTGCAATGTTAGAGCGTTTTTTCATCGAGAGTTTCCTTTATTCTTTCTAAAATAATTGTGAGGTCGGCTAAAGCTCCTCGTCCATGGTCGCCACAAGCTAGTAGGGATTCCTTAGGAGCAATCAGCTGATAGCCGTAGCTTTCTAATGTTTTCAGATTAGCCTGAGTTGCCGGATGGTCATACATTTTTGTATTCATTGCTGGTGCGATGAGTTTTGGGATATGACTTGGCAAGGCTAGAGCCGTACTGGTCACCATGTTGTCCGCAAAGCCGTGGGCTAGTTTTGCAATAGTGTTAGCAGTTGCAGGGGCCACAATAAATAAATCCGCCTTTTTTCCAAGTTCGATATGATTGACCTGATCAGGATAGGGTTCCTTCATGACATCCAAGTGGACAGGGTTCTGTGAGAGTACCTGTAGTGTCAAAGGTTGGATAAACTCTGTAGCAGCCTGAGTCATTAAAACAGTGACTTGGTGGCCTTGTTTTTTTAGAGAACTGACTAAATCTGCCGACTTGTAAGAGGCGATTGAGCCCGTTACAGCCAAGAGAATATGTGCCATAGCTTTCCTTTCTATGAATGATAGGCTTGAATTTTTTTAAGGAGGAGTTCTGCAATTTCTTCTTTAGTCTGGACTGTTTGAAGCTGATCTTTTTCAACAAAGATTGCACGATGCTGGTTTGCTGAGATTTGAGTGAGGTCATTTGCAATAATCAAGTCTGCTTGGTTATTGATAAGACTTTTTCTGGCAATCTCGATGAGATAATCCTCAGAGATATCAACCAGCAGTTTGAAACCAATCAGATGAATAGCAGGATTCCACTCCTTGACTAGAGAGATGATTTTGGGAGTCTTTTTTAGGAACAAAACCTGAACCTCATCAGTTGAAGAAATCTTAGCTTGATGATTTTGCTTGCTTAAAAATTCTTCTAGATTGGAGCTAGCCTGAACTTCCTCCAGCCCTGTCATATAGACAGGAGTGTAGTCAGATACGGCCATTGAGTGAATCAAGACCTGATAATCCTGAACACGTTCTTTCATTTCCAGAAGAAGGTTCTTGGTATTGTTAATTTCTCGAATACTTAGGTTGGGATGGGATTCTGGTTTCAAAGCTCTTTTTGTCGTTATTAAACAAACTTCATGCCCTGCAGCAAGCAAGGTTTCTGTGATGATTTTCCCCAAACGACCGGTAGAATGGTTAGTGATAGAGCGGACGCTATCGATGGCTTCACTGGTACCGCCCGATGTAACTAAAATTTTCATAGCACTATTGTACACAAAAATAAACGGTAAGTAAAATGAAAGCGATAAATTTTTGGTAAAAACGAAGATTTACTATAGTTTCAAACTATAAAGGCATATAAAATTTAAGAAAGGACTCTAAAAACCTTAAAAACAGGGATATTTACGAACGTTTAGAGAGTTTTAGGATGTTAAAAATCTTGTTTTGTGTTATAATGAGTTATCATATAAGAGGTTAGAGGAGTTTTGAATGAAAACAGATATTGAAATCGCACAGAGTATTGAGTTGAAGCCAATTGTTGATGTTGTAGAGAAACTTGGTATTTCTTACGACGATTTGGAGTTGTATGGAAAGTACAAGGCTAAGCTCAGCTTTGATAAAATTCGTGCAGTTGAGAGCAATCCAGTTGGAAAATTGATTCTGGTTACTGCCATCAATCCAACACCTGCAGGTGAAGGAAAATCAACTATTACCATTGGTCTTGCGGATGCCTTGAACAAGATTGGCAAGAAAACCATGATTGCTATTCGCGAACCATCTCTTGGTCCAGTAATGGGTATCAAGGGTGGTGCCGCTGGTGGTGGTTACGCTCAAGTTCTGCCAATGGAAGACATCAACCTTCACTTCACTGGAGACATGCATGCCATTACGACTGCCAACAATGCGCTTTCTGCCTTGATTGACAACCACTTGCACCAAGGGAATGAGTTGGGAATTGACCAACGTCGTATCCTTTGGAAACGTGTTGTGGACTTGAACGACCGTGCTCTTCGCCATGTAACAGTTGGGCTTGGTGGCCCTCTAAATGGTATTCCACGTGAGGATGGCTTTGACATTACAGTTGCTTCAGAGATCATGGCAATTCTTTGCTTGGCAACAGACATCGAGGACTTGAAACGCCGTTTGGCGAATATCGTTATTGGTTATCGCTATGATCGTACACCTGTTTCTGTAGGTGATTTGCAGATTGAAGGTGCTTTAGCTTTGATCTTGAAGGATGCGATTAAGCCGAACCTGGTTCAGACAATTTACGGTACACCTGCCTTTGTACACGGTGGTCCATTTGCCAATATTGCTCATGGATGTAATTCAGTCTTGGCAACTACAACAGCTCTTCACTTGGCTGATTATACAGTTACTGAAGCTGGTTTTGGTGCAGACCTTGGTGCTGAGAAATTCCTTGATATTAAGACACCAAACTTGCCAACATCTCCAGATGCAGTAGTTATTGTTGCAACCCTTCGTGCTCTTAAG
Organism: Streptococcus mitis; assembly: GCF_901542415.1. NCBI lineage: Bacteria > Bacillati > Bacillota > Bacilli > Lactobacillales > Streptococcaceae > Streptococcus > Streptococcus mitis. The sequence goes on from NZ_CABEHV010000004.1 coordinate 360,660, forward strand.
ATGAATGGAGGTGTGGCTAAAGACGCTTTGACAGAGGAAAATGTGGAGGCGGTTCGTGCCGGTTTTGCTAACTTGAAACGCCACGTTGAAAATATCCGTAAGTTCGGTATTCCAGCAGTTGTTGCGATTAACGAATTTGTATCTGATACAGAAGCTGAAATTGCAGCCTTGAAAGAACTTTGTGACTCAATCGATGTACCAGTTGAATTGGCTAGTGTCTGGGCTGATGGTGCAGAAGGTGGAGTAGCACTTGCCGAAACAGTTGTCAAAACCATCGCTGAAAACCCAGCTAACTATAAACGTTTGTATGACAATGACCTTTCAGTCCAAGAAAAGATTGAAAAGATTGTTACTGAAATCTACCGTGGTAGCAAAGTGAACTTTGAGAAGAAAGCTCAAACACAAATCGCTCAAATCGTTCAAAACGGTTGGGACAAATTGCCAATCTGTATGGCTAAAACTCAATATAGTTTCTCAGACAATCCGAATGCACTTGGAGCACCTGAAAACTTTGAAATTACCATTCGTGAATTGGTACCAAAATTAGGTGCAGGCTTCATCGTTGCCCTAACTGGCGATGTCATGACCATGCCAGGACTTCCAAAACGACCAGCAGCCCTCAACATGGATGTTGAAAGCGATGGAACAGTTCTAGGCTTGTTCTAGTATATTGCAATTGACTTTATACTCTTTGAAAATCTCTTCAAACCACGTCAGCTTCACCTTGCCGTACTCGAGTACAGCCTGCGGCTAGCTTCCTAGTTTGCACTTCGATTTTCATTGAGTAATAAATGAGTTTGGAAAAACTATCCAAGCTCATTTTTTTATCTAGATACAAGAAGTTGCCTTCTACACGTAACCAGTCTAGGTAAAGATATTTTCCCTGAATTCTGATATAATAGAAATATTGACTTCAAGAGTAAGGAAGAGAAGATGAACGCATTATTAAATGGAATGAATGACCGTCAGGCTGAGGCGGTACAAACGACAGAAGGTCCCTTGTTAATCATGGCAGGGGCTGGCTCTGGGAAGACTCGAGTTTTGACCCACCGTATCACTTATCTGATTGATGAAAAGCTGGTCAATCCGTGGAATATCTTGGCCATTACCTTTACTAACAAGGCTGCGCGTGAGATGAAAGAGCGTGCTTATGGTCTCAATTCAGCCACTCAGGACTGTTTGATTGCGACCTTCCACTCCATGTGTGTTCGTATACTACGTCGCGATGCGGACCATATTGGCTACAACCGCAATTTTACAATTGTAGATCCTGGTGAACAGCGAACGCTCATGAAACGCATTCTCAAGCAGTTGAACTTGGATCCTAAAAAATGGAATGAACGAAGCATCTTAGGAACCATTTCCAATGCTAAGAATGACCTGATTGATGATGTTGCCTATGCTGCTCAAGCTGGCGATATGTATACGCAAATCGTGGCTCAGTGTTATACAGCCTATCAGAAAGAATTACGTCAGTCGGAGTCGGTTGACTTTGATGATTTGATTATGCTGACCTTGCGTCTCTTTGATCAAAATCCTGATGTTTTGACCTACTATCAACAGAAATTCCAATACATCCACGTTGATGAGTACCAAGATACCAACCATGCCCAGTACCAATTGGTCAAACTCTTGGCTTCGCGCTTTAAAAACATCTGTGTGGTTGGGGATGCGGACCAGTCTATCTACGGTTGGCGTGGTGCTGATATGCAGAATATCTTGGACTTCGAAAAGGATTATCCCCAAGCCAAGGTTGTTTTGTTGGAGGAGAATTACCGCTCAACTAAAACCATTCTCCAAGCGGCTAACGAGGTTATTAAAAATAATAAAAACCGCCGTCCTAAGAATCTCTGGACCCAGAATGCTGATGGGGAGCAAATCGTTTACTATCGTGCTAATGATGAACTAGATGAGGCTGTGTTTGTAGCCAAAACCATCGATGAACTGGGTCGCAACCAAAACTTCCTTCACAAGGATTTTGCAGTTCTTTATCGTACTAATGCGCAGTCTCGTACTATTGAGGAAGCCCTGCTCAAGTCAAACATTCCTTATACAATGGTTGGTGGAACTAAGTTCTACAGCCGTAAGGAAATCCGTGATATTATCGCTTACCTCAACCTCATTGCCAATTTGAGTGACAATATCAGTTTTGAGCGCATTATCAACGAACCGAAGCGTGGAATTGGGCCAGGTACAGTTGAGAAAATCCGTGACTTTGCGAATATGCAAGACATGTCCATGCTAGATGCTTCAGCCAATATCATGTTATCTGGTATCAAGGGTAAAGCAGCCCAGTCTATCTGGGATTTTGCCAATATGATTCTGGATTTGCGGGAGCAACTGGAACAGTTAAGCATTACTGAGTTGGTTGAGGCCGTCCTAGAAAAAACAGGTTACGTCGATATTCTAAATGCTCAAGCGACTTTAGAAAGCAAGGCTAGGGTTGAAAATATTGAAGAGTTCCTCTCTGTGACGAAAAACTTTGATGACACCTCTGATGTGTCAGAAGAGGAAACTGGTCTGGATAAATTGAGTCGTTTCTTAAATGACTTGGCTTTGATTGCGGACACAGATTCAGGTAGTCAGGAGACATCAGAAGTTACCCTAATGACCCTGCATGCTGCCAAAGGTCTCGAGTTTCCAGTTGTCTTTTTGATTGGTATGGAAGAAAATGTCTTTCCGCTTAGCCGTGCGGCTGAAGATCAAGATGAATTGGAAGAAGAACGCCGTCTGGCCTATGTAGGTATCACGCGTGCAGAGAAAATTCTCTATCTGACCAATGCCAACTCACGCCTGCTTTTTGGTCGTACCAACTACAACCGCCCGACTCGTTTTATTAACGAAATCAGTTCAGACTTGCTTGAGTATCAAGGCCTAGCCCGTCCAGCCAATACAAGCTTTAAGGCATCTTATAGCAGTGGTGGGGTTGCCTTCGGTCAAGGTATGAGTCTTGCCCAGGCTCTTCAGGACCGTAAACGCAGTGCGGCACCAAAAACTATCCAGTCAAGCGGTCTCCCGTTTGGTCAATTTTCAGCTGGCGTAAAATCAGCGTCTAGTGAGACAAATTGGTCCATTGGTGATATTGCCCTCCACAAGAAATGGGGAGAGGGAACTGTCCTGGAAGTTTCAGGTAGCGGCGCTACGCAGGAATTAAAAATCAATTTCCCAGAAGTTGGTTTGAAAAAACTTTTGGCCAGTGTGGCCCCAATTGAGAAAAAAATCTAATTTTTCATCCTTCTCACGAATAATAAAGTGAGGAGGATTTTTATGTACAGTATTTCATTCCAAGAAGATTCACTATTGCCAAGAGAAAGACTTGCTCAAGAAGGAGTGGAGGCGCTCAGTAACCAAGAGTTGTTAGCTATTTTACTCAGGACAGGGACACGTCAGGCCAGTGTTTTTGAAATTGCCCAGAAAGTCTTGAACAATCTTTCAAGCCTAACGGATTTGAAAAAAATGACCCTGCAGGAATTGCAGAGTCTATCTGGTATCGGACGAGTTAAGGCCATAGAATTACAAGCTATGATTGAGCTGGGGCATCGTATTCACAAACATGAAACTCTTGAGATGGAAAGTATTCTCAGCAGCCAAAAGTTGGCCAAGAAGATGCAACAGGAATTGGGCCATAAAAAACAAGAGCACCTGGTGGCGCTCTATCTCAATACTCAAAATCAAATCATTCATCAACAGACTATTTTTATCGGTTCTGCAACTCGTAGTATCGCTGAGCCGCGAGAGATTCTTCATTATGCCATCAAGCATATGGCGACCTCTCTCATCTTGGTTCATAACCATCCTTCAGGAGCGGTAGCCCCTAGCCGAAATGATGATCATGTCACTAAACTTGTTAAAGAAGCCTGCGAACTGATGGGGATTGTCCTCTTGGACCATTTGATTGTCTCTCACTCCAGTTACTTTAGTTATCGTGAAAAGACAGATTTAATTTAAAGTTCATTAACGACATAGTCAAAGAGGTTTTTATCTTTGGGACGATTTTCAAATAGAAATTCTGGATGCCACTGGACACCGAGAAAGGCAACATCATCCGTACTCATGACAGCTTCAATGATACCATCCTTAGGATCATGAGCTGCAATCTTTAAGTTGGGAGCTAAATCCTTGATACTCTGGTGGTGAAAGGAGTTGATATGGGAGATTTCTCCATAGATTTCTCGAAGAACAGTATCTGGTTCGGTTACCAAGCGCTGGGTTGTGTACTCGGCTGAACAATCCTGCCAGTGGTCTTCGATATCTTGATACAAAGTTCCACCCATGGCAACGTTAAAGAGTTGAGTCCCGCGGCAAACAGAGAAAATCGGCTTTTGCTGTTTAATAGCTTCCTTGATGAGGGCCAGTTCGAAGATGTCTCTTTGAAGGTGGTAGTCATCGCTATCAATGGTTTTTGGTTCACCATAGAATTTTGGATCAACATTTTGCCCACCTGTCAAGATGAGCTTGTCAATCATACTGATATAGTGGCAGGCCATTTCTTGATCACCAATCGGTAGGATGATGGGAATTCCTCCAGCGTCTTTAACGCCTTCCACAAAGCCTTTTGCTACGTAGCTCATCATGATGTCATCATCTGGATGAGTTTTTTCGTTTCCTGTAATCCCAATAACTGGTTTTTTCATAAAATGATTTTCGCTTTCTAATCCTCTTTTCGCATGAAGTAGAGGAGGGTTTGGAGTTCACTTGTCAAATCAACATACTGAACGACCACGTCTTTTGGTAAATGCAGATGGACAGGTGAAAAACTGAGAATTCCTTTCACGCCAGCATCCACTAAGAGATTGGCAACCTCTTGTGACTTGACACTGGGAACGGTCAGGATAGCAGTCTTCACATCAGCATCCTTGATTTTATCCTTGATTTGAGAAATCCCGTAAATGGGAATTCCATCAGGAGTTTGGGTACCGACTTCGGGATGGTCATCTAGGTCAAAGGCCATGATAATCTTCATCTTGTTGCGCTCATGGAAGCGGTAGTGGAGAAGGGCGTGGCCCATATTTCCAATACCTACCAGCATGACATTGGTGATGGAGTTATCATTGAGCAAATCGGCAAAAAATGTCATCAGTTTTTTGACATCATAGCCAAATCCACGTCGACCCAGTTCACCAAAATAGGAAAAATCACGACGTACGGTCGCTGAATCAATCCCAATGGCCTCTGCAATTTGCTTAGAGTTGGCACGTTCAATCTTTTCTGCATGAAATCTCTTAAAAATTCGATAGTAGAGAGAGAGTCTTTTCGCTGTAGCTTTTGGAATAGCAGACTGTTTATCTTTCACAAAATCACAACCTTTCTATTCTTCTATTTTATAGAAACATTGTGAAAAAATCAACAAAAACAAGAAAAAACTAAGAAAAATCTTAGTTTTGATGTAAAAAATCTGCATGTGATAGAAAACGGTAGAGGTCTCCGACCAGTCCTTGGTAAACTTCCTGGCCCTTAAAGGTCAAAGAAGTCACATAAAGTGTATCTGGCAGGGTCACACATCCTGATAGAGCCAGCATGAGAGCCTCGTAATCCTCATACTTGAGAGTGCGCTCTACATGATAGCTGTCCTTATAGGTCAGTTCAAACATTTTGGCCCTATCTTTCCGATTTTGTAAAGACACCACGTTCTACCAAGCTATCCATGAGGAAGTAGAATTTTTCCTGATGAATGTGGTGGTCTTCTGATTTGAAAATATCAACTAGACGTAGCCCAAACTTGTCAGTGATATTGATTTTTGCACCTGTAAGTTCCTTGTTAATGATGATTTTGAGTTGGAAGCCTTCACCACTGTTCGGAACTTTTTCCAAAAGGCGAGTCAATTCATAGTTACCAACCTTAGTCTCAAAAAAGGTGTTGTCCTTAAGGGTGAATTTTTTAACAGAAGGGCTAAGAGTGTAGTCGAAACGACAATTTTTTAACTGAATGGTTTTTTCAAATGCCATATGGCTAACCTCCGATAATTTCTTTTAAGGTTTTTGCGAGGGTATGTAGATCTTCAACAGTATTTTCTGGCGACAAACTGATACGAACGGATTCCTTCAAGCGTTCTGAATTTGCCCCGTACATGGCCTCAAGAACATGGCTGGATTGTACAATGCCTGCAGTGCAGGCTGAGCCAGTAGAGATAGAAATTCCAGACAAATCTAGCCGAAGGAGTAAGAGGTCGTTTTTCTGACCAGGAAATCCAATATTGAGAACATAAGGGAGATGGTGTTCGCCTCTATTCAGGTAATACTGAACTCCCTCTAGCTCTGCAAGAAAGGAAGTTTCTAAATTTTGTACATGTTGAAAATGTTCTTCTTGCTTTTCTAAATTTTCTTTTAGGGCTACAACCATGCCTACGATGGCAGGCAGATTTTCAGTTCCTGCACGTTTTTTCTGTTCTTGGTCTCCGCCATGTAGATAGGAATCAAAGTCCATGCTAGATGCGTAGAGAAAACCGATTCCCTTAGGACCATGGAACTTGTGGGCCGAAGCAGTGAGAAAATCAATGCCCAATTCTTCTGGGTGTATAGGGATTTTACCAATAGCCTGAACTGCATCGACATGATAGGCAGCAGGGTGTTGCTTGAGTATTTGGCCAATTTCAGCAATGGGAAGTAGGTTTCCTGTCTCGTTATTGGCAAACATGGTAGAAACTAAAATCGTATCATCACGTAAGGATTCTTGGATTTGCTGGGCCGTGATCTCTTGATTTTCTGGCTGAATAATGGTTACTTCAAAACCAAAGTGTTGAACCAAGTAATCAATCGTTTCAAGGACAGCATGGTGCTCAATAGCAGTTGTGATGATATGTTTTCCTTGTTCTTGGTGACGAAGGCAGTAGCCAATGATGGCAGTATTGTTTCCTTCAGTCCCACCAGAAGTGAAAAAGATATGTTGAGGTTTTGTTCCCAGTAACTGGGCTAGTTCCTGACGGGCTTCTCTCAAGAGTTTTCCAGCTTGACGACCATGCCCATGAATACTAGAAGGATTTCCATGGGTTTCTTGCATAACCTTGGTCATCGCTGAAATAGCAACTGCTGACATGGGAGTCGTTGCAGCATTGTCCAAATAAATCAAAGAATCACCTTATTTCTTTTTGTTGTAGGCAAAGAGTGGGCTGACTGGTTTTCTTTCGTGGATACGGACGATGGCATCACCAATTAACTCACTAGCAGTGATGTAGCATACGTTTTTAGGAGTTTTTTCTTTTGTTGCTACTGAATCAGTCACAAGAATTTCCTTAATATTAGTATTGTCAAGAAGTTCAGCAGCTCCCTCAACGAAGAGACCGTGGCTAGAAACAGCATAAATTTCTGTAGCTCCTTCACGTTCAACGATTTTAGCAGCTTCAGAGAAGGTGCGTCCTGTATTAAGAATATCATCAATCAAGATGGCTTTCTTACCTTCAACATCACCGATAATATAACCTTCGTTGCGAGTAGCATCGTCTTGAGGGTAGTCGATAATGGCGATAGGAGCATCAAGATACTCAGCCAAGCTACGGGCACGCTTTACACCTGAATTTTTAGGGCTGACGACAACAACATCTGACCCAAGTAGGCCCTTATCGCAGTAATGTTTTGCAAATAGTGGCACTGTGAAGAGGTTATCGACAGGAATATCAAAGAAGCCTTGAACCTGAACGGCATGTAAATCAAGTGTAAGGATACGATCTACACCAGCCTTAACCAGCATATTGGCAACTAGTTTCGCTGTAAGTGGCTCACGAGGTGAAGCGATACGGTCTTGACGTGCATAACCAAAATATGGAAGAACAACGTTGATGCTGTGGGCACTTGCACGCACACAAGCATCGACCATGATAAGCAATTCCATTAGGTGGTTGTTAACAGGGAAACTTGTTGATTGGATGATGTAAACATCATAACCACGGACACTCTCTTCGATATTCACTTGGATCTCTCCGTCTGAAAATTGACGTGATGACAGTTTTCCAAGTGGGACACCAACAGCTTGAGCAATTTTTTGTGCAATCTCTTGGTTAGAGTTGAGTGCGAAAAGTTTCATATTTTTTCTATCTGACATTATAGACCGTCCTCTGTAAACTGAATGAAGCCAAGTCATTTCTTTTTTGTATATATTAACTTGGATTCGAGTATTTTTATCTTTTCTATTCTACCAAAAAATGGAGATTATTTCAGCTATTTTTCATGCTTTTGACAAATCGAACTAATTTTGAAGGAGCTTTTTGGTAGGAAATCTGATTTTCCTCTAAAAATTGTTGGAAATCCTGTTTCCCTTGCTCGTGATTTTCCACTTCAAGCTCTAATTCGTAATCTGTCATATCAAAGTATTGACTCTCATCTAGCGCCATGAGACCAATAGCTGTTTTCATTTCATAGCGAAGCGTTGTTAGACAACCAAGTACTTGCCATTTTTTACTTTGGATACCATGTTTTGCTAATTCATCTAGCACAAGCCCTTGAGGAAGTTCTTCCTTAGCCAGATAGTTTTCAGCATCTTTTAGTTGTAATTTTTGGTTGTATTCCATGTTTCCAATACTTTGTGGGACTTTGAGTGTCAATTCTGCCCAGTCTTCAAAGGTTCGAATACGCATAGCAACTTTCTTTTCTCGTAGTTCAAAATCAAGAGTATCGATGTAGTAATTTTTTTGAAGGACAGGAGTGACACTTGTGAACTGGTCTTTTAGACGATCATATTCATCTTTTTTCAATAGTGTTTTCAATTCAATTTCTAAATGTTTCATTTTTCTTACCTTTTCTTTATCTATGAAAGCGGATTATATGATATAATAGCATTGTATTTATTGTATATGAATCTGGAGAAAAAATCAAAGATATTTTTGAAGGATAATATGAGAACAAGGGAGAGTATATGACCTTAGAATGGGAAGAATTTCTAGATCCTTACATTCAAGCTGTTGGTGAGTTAAAGATTAAACTACGTGGTATTCGTAAGCAATATCGTAAGCAAAATAAGCATTCTCCGATTGAGTTTGTAACTGGTCGAGTCAAGCCAATTGAAAGTATCAAGGAGAAAATGGCTCGACGTGGTATTACTTATGCGACCTTGGAACACGATTTACAGGATATTGCTGGTTTGCGTGTGATGGTCCAGTTTGTAGATGATGTCCAAGAAGTTGTAGCTATTTTGCGTAAGCGTCAGGACATGCGGATCATACAAGAGCGAGATTACATTACTCATCGAAAGGCTTCAGGCTACCGTTCCTATCATGTGGTAGTAGAATATATGGTTGACACCATCAATGGAGCCAAGACTATTTTAGCAGAAATTCAAATTCGTACCTTGGCCATGAATTTCTGGGCAACGATAGAACATTCTCTCAACTACAAGTACCAAGGGGATTTCCCAGAGGAGATTAAGAAGCGACTGGAAATTACAGCCAAGATTGCTCATCAGTTGGATGAAGAAATGGGTAAAATTCGAGATGATATCCAGGAAGCCCAGGCTCTTTTTGATCCTTTGAGTAGAAAATTAAATGACGGTGTAGGAAACAGTGACGATACAGATGAAGAATACAGGTAAACGAATTGACCTGATAGCTAATAGAAAACCGCAGAGTCAAAGGGTTTTGTATGAATTGCGAGATCGTTTGAAGAGAAATCAGTTTATACTCAATGATACCAATCCGGACATTGTCATCTCCATTGGTGGGGATGGCATGCTCTTGTCGGCCTTTCATAAGTACGAAAATCAACTTGACAAGGTACGCTTTATCGGTGTTCATACGGGACATTTGGGTTTCTATACGGACTATCGTGATTTTGAGTTGGACAAGCTAGTGACTAATTTGCAACTTGATACGGGAGCTAAGGTATCTTATCCTGTCTTGAATGTGAAGGTCTTTCTTGAAAATGGGGAAGTTAAGATTTTCAGGGCACTAAATGAAGCCAGCATCCGCAGGTCGGACCGAACCATGGTGGCAGATATTGTAATAAATGGTGTTCCTTTTGAACGTTTTCGTGGAGACGGGTTAACAGTTTCGACACCGACTGGTAGTACAGCTTATAACAAGTCTCTTGGTGGAGCTGTTTTACACCCTACCATTGAAGCTCTTCAATTGACGGAAATTGCTAGCCTTAACAATCGTGTCTATCGAACACTGGGTTCGTCCATTATTGTTCCTAAGAAGGATAAGATTGAACTCATTCCAACGAGAAACGATTACCATACCATTTCGGTTGACAATAGTGTGTATTCCTTCCGAAATATTGAACGAATTGAGTATCAAATCGACCATCATAAGATTCACTTTGTCGCCTCACCTAGCCATACCAGTTTTTGGAACCGTGTTAAGGATGCTTTCATCGGCGAGGTGGATGAATGAGGTTTGAATTTATCGCAGATGAGCATGTCAAGGTTAAGACCTTTTTGAAAAAGCACGAGGTTTCTAAGGGACTTTTGGCCAAGATTAAGTTTCGAGGTGGAGCTATTCTGGTCAATGACCAACCGCAAAATGCAACCTATCTATTGGATATTGGGGACCGCGTTACTATCGATATTCCCGCTGAGGAAGGCTTTGAAACTCTAGAAGCTATCGAGCGCCCACTGGATATTCTCTATGAGGATGACCATTTTTTAGTCTTGAATAAACCCTATGGAGTGGCTTCTATTCCTAGTGTCAATCACTCTAATACCATTGCCAATTTTATTAAGGGTTACTATGTCAAGCAAGAATATGAAAATCAGCAGGTTCACATTGTGACCCGACTTGATAGGGACACTTCTGGCTTGATGCTTTTTGCCAAGCACGGCTATGCCCATGCACGATTGGACAAGCAGTTGCAGAAGAAATCTATCGAGAAATGCTACTTTGCTTTGGTTAAAGGTGATGGATACTTGGAGCCAGAGGGGGAAATTATTGCTCCGATTGCGCGTGATGAAGACTCTATTATTACTAGACGAGTGGCTAAAGGTGGAAAGTATGCCCATACATCATACAAGATTGTAGCTTCTTATGGGAATATTCACCTGGTCGATATTCGCCTGCATACTGGACGTACCCACCAAATCCGAGTCCATTTTTCTCATATTGGTTTTCCTTTGTTGGGAGATGACTTGTACGGTGGTAGTCTAGATGATGGAATTCAGCGCCAGGCCCTGCATTGCCATTATCTATCCTTCTATCATCCATTTTTAGAGAAAGACTTGCAGTTAGAAAGTCCCTTACCGGATGATTTCAGTAACCTTATTACCCAGTTATCAACTAATACTCTATAAAAAGTAATTCAGAGTATAATTTATTTTTAAAGGAGAAAACTCATGGAAGTTTTTGAAAGTCTCAAAGCCAACCTTGTTGGTAAAAATGCTCGTATCGTTCTCCCTGAAGGGGAAGAGCCTCGTATTCTTCAAGCGACTAAACGCTTGGTAAAAGAAACAGAAGTAATTCCTGTTTTGCTTGGAAATCCTGAAAAAATTAAAATTTATCTTGAAATCGAAGGTATTGAGAATGGTTATGAAGTCATCGACCCTCAACACTACGATAAATTTGAAGAAATGGTCGCTGCCTTGGTAGAACGTCGCAAGGGCAAAATGTCTGAAGAAGATGCACGCAAGGTTTTGGTTGAAGATGTCAACTATTTTGGTGTGATGTTGGTTTACTTGGGTTTGGTTGATGGAATGGTTTCAGGTGCGATTCACTCAACAGCTTCAACAGTTCGTCCAGCTCTTCAAATCATCAAAACTCGTCCAAATGTAACGCGTACTTCAGGTGCCTTCCTCATGGTTCGTGGTACGGAACGTTACTTATTTGGAGACTGTGCCATTAATATCAATCCAGATGCAGAAGCTTTGGCTGAAATTGCGATCAACTCAGCAATCACAGCTAAGATGTTTGGAATCGAGCCTAAAATTGCTATGCTAAGCTATTCTACTAAAGGTTCAGGTTTTGGTGAAAGTGTTGATAAGGTTGTTGAAGCAACTAAAATTGCTCACGACTTGCGTCCTGACCTTGAAATCGATGGGGAATTGCAATTTGATGCAGCCTTTGTTCCTGAAACTGCAGCTCTGAAAGCTCCGGGAAGTACAGTAGCTGGTCAAGCAAACGTCTTCATCTTCCCAGGTATCGAGGCAGGAAATATCGGCTACAAGATGGCTGAACGTCTTGGTGGTTTTGCAGCTGTAGGACCTGTTTTGCAAGGTTTGAACAAGCCAGTTAACGACCTTTCTCGTGGCTGTAATGCAGATGATGTTTACAAGTTGACCCTTATCACAGCAGCCCAAGCTGTTCATCAATAAGATTTAGTCCTCTTTCCCTTGGGAAGAGGCTTTTTATACTCAATGAAAATCAAAGAGCAAACTAGGAAACTAGCTGCAGGCTGTACTTGAGTACGGCAAGGCGACGTTGACGTGGTTTGAAGAGATTTTCGAAGAGTATTAATACTAGGAAAAGGACAGTTAGAATCTTCTGTGCTATACTAGAGATATGTTAGATTTGAAAGAATACGGTATCGTCATGTGGCCGAAGGAGAAGATCATTTCTTTTCGTGAGAAACTTCTCAACTGGTATGATGAAAACAAAAGAGATTTACCATGGCGTAGGAGTAAGAATCCTTATCATATCTGGGTCTCTGAAATTATGCTCCAGCAGACTAGGGTGGATACAGTTATTCCTTATTATGAACGATTCTTGGACTGGTTTCCAACAGTAGAAAGTTTGGCGAATGCGCCTGAAGAACGTTTGTTGAAAGCTTGGGAAGGTTTGGGTTATTATTCTCGAGTTCGTAATATGCAGGCTGCAGCCCAGCGGATTATGTCTGATTTTGGTGGTCAATTTCCAAATACCTATGAAGGAATTTCTAGCTTGAAAGGAATTGGTCCTTACACAGCAGGAGCCATTTCCAGTATTGCTTTTAACTTGCCTGAGCCAGCTGTAGATGGTAATGTCATGCGGGTCTTGGCGCGTCTATTTGAAGTCAACTACGATATTGGAATTCCAAGTAATCGAAAAATTTTTCAGGCAATGATGGAAATCCTGATTGACCCAGAACGGCCAGGTGACTTTAACCAAGCCTTGATGGACTTGGGCTCAGATATTGAGGCTCCTGTAAATCCCAGACCAGAAGAAAGTCCAGTTAAGGACTTTAGTGCGGCATATCAGCATGGCACAATGAACCGTTATCCAATTAAGGCGCCTAAGAAAAAGCCTGTCCCAATTTATCTTAAAGCCTTGGTGGTCAAAAATACACAGGGACAATTTTTGCTTGAAAAAAATGAAAGTGAAAAGCTATTGGAAGGTTTTTGGCATTTCCCCTTGATAGAAGTTGATAACTTTTCGCAAGAAGAGCAGTTTGACCTCTTCCATCAGGTTGCAGAAGAAAGTGTGAACTTTGGTCCAAGTCCAGAGGAGAGTTTTCAGCAGGACTATGACTTAGATGTTGATTGGCTTGATATTTATTTTGAGACTGTCAAGCTAATCTTTAGCCATCGCAAGTGGCATGTTCAAATTGTAGCAGGTCAGGTGACTGACTTCCATGATTTTTCAGATAGAGAAGTTCGCTGGCTTTCACCAGAAGAGTTTAAGAATGTTCCACTTGCCAAACCCCAACAAAAAATCTGGCAGGCTTATGCACAAGCCAACTTAGGCAGTAGTAAAGACTAGCTATTGTGTCTTCTTTTTATTTTTTTGGTATAATAGTAGAGAAAAAGGTGAAGAAATGAAAAAAATATTAATTGTAGATGATGAAAAACCAATCTCGGATATTATCAAGTTTAATATGACCAAGGAAGGTTACGAGGTTGTAACTGCTTTTAACGGTCGTGAAGCACTAGAGCAATTTGAAGCAGAGCAACCAGATATTATTATTCTGGATTTGATGCTTCCAGAAATCGATGGTTTAGAAGTTGCTAAGACAATTCGCAAGACAAGTAGTGTGCCTATTATCATGCTCTCTGCTAAAGACAGTGAATTTGATAAGGTTATCGGTTTAGAGCTTGGAGCGGATGACTATGTAACCAAACCCTTCTCAAATCGTGAGTTGCAGGCGCGTGTTAAAGCTCTTCTTCGTCGCACGGACTTAGTTTCTGTAGATAATCAAGATTCAGATGAAAAGAAAACCCAACCTTTGCAAATTGGGGACTTGGAGATTGTTCCAGATGCCTACGTGGCTAAAAAATATGGTGAAGAACTAGACTTAACTCACCGTGAATTTGAGCTTTTGTACCACTTTGCTTCTCATATCGGTCAAGTGATTACGCGTGAACACTTGCTTGAAACGGTCTGGGGTTATGATTATTTTGGAGATGTTCGGACTGTTGACGTAACCATCAGACGTTTACGTGAGAAGATTGAAGATACACCAAGTCGTCCAGAGTATATCCTAACACGTCGCGGTGTTGGTTATTATATGAGAAATAATGATTGAATTTATTAGAAAAAATATTCTTACTAGTGATTTTATCTTCATTTTAATTTTATTGGGTTTTATCTTGATTGTTACCTTGCTTTTGCTAGAAAATCGGCGAGATAATATTCGGTTGAAGCAAATCAATCAAAAGGTAAAAGACTTGATTGCAGGAGATTATTCTCAGGTATTGGATATGCAGGGAAGTTCTGAAATCACTAATATTACCAATAATCTCAATGATTTATCAGAAGTAATCCGCTTGACTCAAGAAAATCTGGAACAAGAGAGTAAACGATTACACAGTATCCTCTCTTACATGACAGATGGTGTCCTTGCGACCAATCGTCGTGGCAAGATTACTATGATTAATGACATAGCTAAGAAACAGCTAGGTGTTCAGAAGGAAGAAGTTCTCAATAAAAGTATTCTAGAATTGCTTAGGATTGAAGATGAGTATGAACTTCGTGATTTGATTACCCAAATTCCTGAACTCATGATTGATTCCCAGGATGCCAATGGTGAGTATCTGAGCCTTCGTGTACGCTTCGCCTTGATTCGTCGAGAGTCTGGCTTTATCTCAGGTTTAGTTGCTGTTTTACACGATACTACGGAGCAGGAGAAGGAAGAACGCGAACGAAGACTCTTTGTTTCTAACGTTAGTCATGAGCTGCGAACTCCTCTGACCAGCGTAAAATCCTATCTTGAAGCCTTGGATGAAGGTGCCTTGTCAGAACCTGTGGCACCAGACTTTATCAAGGTATCTCTAGACGAAACCAACCGTATGATGCGGATGGTGACAGATCTTCTCCATCTTTCACGTATTGATAATGCAACCAGTCATCTAGATGTCGAACTGATTAACTTTACTGCCTTTATTACCTTTATCCTTAACCGTTTTGATAAGATGAGGGGATCAGATGAAGAGAAGAAATACGAATTGGTTAGAGATTATCCGATTACCTCTGTCTGGATTGAAATTGATACAGACAAGATGACGCAGGTGATTGATAATATTCTCAATAATGCCATTAAATATTCTCCAGATGGTGGAAAAATCACAGTGACCATGAAGACGACTGATGATCAGATGATTTTGTCTATCTCAGACCAAGGATTGGGTATTCCTAAGCAGGATTTGCCACGTATTTTTGACCGTTTCTACCGTGTGGATCGTGCTAGAAGTCGTGCTCAAGGTGGTACCGGTCTAGGACTGTCTATTGCCAAAGAAATTATCAAACAACATAAGGGCTTTATTTGGGCCAAGAGTATATATGGTAAGGGATCAACCTTCACCATTGTGCTCCCTTATGATAAGGATGCAGTGAAGGAAGAAGTATGGGAGGACGAAGTAGAAGACTAGAATGAGTGAAACAGGCTTTAAATACAGTATTTTAGCATCGGGTTCCAGTGGAAATTCCTTTTATCTGGAAACCCCAAAAAAGAAACTTTTAGTGGATGCAGGCTTGTCTGGGAAAAAAATTACCAGCCTACTTGCTGAAATTAATCGCAAGCCAGAAGATTTGGATGCCATCCTGATTACGCATGAGCATTCTGACCATATTCATGGAGTGGGTGTTTTGGCACGCAAGTATGGTATGGATCTTTACGCCAATGAAAAGACCTGGCAGGCTATGGAAAATAGCAAGTATCTTGGCAAGGTGGATGCCTCGCAAAAGCATATTTTTGAAATGGGCAAAACTAAAACATTTGGAGATATTGATATTGAGAGTTTTGGTGTTAGCCATGATGCAGTCGCACCGCAGTTCTATCGATTTATGAAGGATGATAAGAGTTTTGTCATACTGACTGATACAGGTTATGTTAGTGATAGAATGGCAGGAATTGTCGAAAATGCAGATGGCTATCTTATCGAGTCCAATCATGATGTAGAGATTTTGCGAGCAGGTTCCTATGCTTGGCGACTCAAACAACGAATCCTATCGGATCTGGGTCACCTTTCTAACGAGGATGGTGCTGAAGCTATGATTCGTACCTTGGGAAACCGCACTAAGAGGATCTACCTTGGGCATTTATCTAAGGAAAACAATATCAAGGAACTGGCTCACATGACCATGGTTAATCAGCTAGCACAAGCTGATTTAGGTGTAGGAGTAGACTTTAAGGTTTACGATACCTCACCGGATACCGCAACACCATTGACAGACATATAGAAAGAACGCTGAGAAGGTGTTCTTTTTATATTGACTGAACACCTAAAAAGTAATACAATGGTGTTACTATTAAAAAAGGGAGTGCAAAAGATGACTACTATTACATTAAAAGTTTCTGAAGCTGATAAAACATTTATGAAAGCAATGGCTAAGTTTGAAGGAGTTTCCCTGTCGGAACTTATCCGCACCAAAACTCTTGAAGCTCTAGAAGATGAATACGATGCTCGTGTGGCAGATTTAGCCTATCAAGAGTATTTAGAAGACTTGGAAAAAGGAGTTGAACCCATTACTTGGGAAGAAATGATGCATGATTTAGGCTTGGAGGATGAATAATTTGTATAAATTAGTTCCAACAAGACGTTTCATCAAGCAATTGAAAAAATTGGATCGTTATACGCAGAAGATAATTACAAACTATTTACAAACCAATGTTTTGGAAGACCCAAGACGACACGGAAAGGCTTTGGTTGGTAATCGCGTTGGTCAGTGGCGCTATAGAATTGGTAATTATCGAGTTATCGTACAAATTGTAGATGATGAATTAGTCATTGCTACTTTAGAAGTTGGTCATCGGAGAGATATTTATTGAATTAAAGTTGAGTAATAACAGTATAGAAAGTGAGGAGTGTAAAATTTGAAGAAAAAATGGTTTTTTGCAGATTATTATGATACAACAATTATTTTACTTGCTTTAATCTCTGTTATTCTGGTATTACTTGGATTTGCTGAGATGATTGATTTAGACAGTCCTCCATACAGTATTATTGACTTGCTACTTTGGTTTGTGTTTGTGGTAGATTATGGTTGGCGGTTCTTTTCAAGTAAAGCAAAATGGAGGTTTATACTTGAAAATATCTTTGACTTGTTAGCTATCCTTCCTTTAAATGCTATTTTTACAGTATTGCGATTAGGGCGTATCTTCCGCTTAGCAAGGCTGACAAAATTACTGAAACTGACTCGTTTACTTAGAATAATTGGACTTACAGGTAAATTAGAAACAAAAATTAGTAGATTCTTACGGACAAATGGCCTGATTTATATCTTGTATGTTAATATTTTTATTGTTCTAGTAGGAAGTTCAATTTTATCTGTAGTTGAAGAAAAATCTTTCTCAGATAGTCTTTGGTGGGCTCTTGTGACAGTAACCACTGTTGGTTATGGTGATATTGTTCCAGTTTCCCTTTTTGGGAAATGGCTAGCTGTTTTATTAATGTTGGTAGGGATTAGTACAATAGGAATGTTAACAAGTGCCTTGACGAACTTTTTTGTAAAAGATAATCCAGATGAACAGATAAAACTTGATAAACTCCAAGACGAATTATCGAGCCAAAGAATATTAATAGAGAAGCAATCTGAGAAAATCGAAGAACTGCATCGGATGATACAAGATTTGCTTGAAAAAACGTAATTTTGACCATTTAAAAACCACTCGATGAGTGGCTTTTTTACAATCCTGCAAATTCTTTGATTTCTTGTGCTGACATTGAAGAGTCGCAACGGACATTGATTTGTCCATCCGCAATGTGAACGAAGCCTGGTACAGTTGGGATTCCGTAGCGTGAGCGGAATTCTTGCAACTCATTGAGTTGGCTTGGTTCTTCACTGTTGATGAAGTAGATGTGGGCTTTAGTTTCAGCTACGACACCTGCCAAGGTACCAGCAAATTTACGGCAGTAAGGGCAAGTTTTGCGACCGATAAAGAAGGTTGCAGTTTCTTTTTTATCAAGAGCTTCTTGCGCACGCGCAACTGTAGTGACTTCAAGGTCTTTGATATTATCTAAAAATTGTTCCATGAGATTACCTCGCTTTCATTTATAAGTCTAGTATGCCATAAAGTTTCTAAAATTGCTTAGATTTGATACGAAAAAAAGATGAGATTGCTTGGTCTCATCTTTTATAGGATTTTATTTTACAAAAGCATTGATTTCTGCTTCGATGTTAGCAATTTTAGCTTGTGATTCTTCGTTGGTTTCACCTACAACTGCAATGTAGAACTTGATTTTTGGTTCTGTACCTGAAGGGCGAACAGCAATCCATGAACCGTCAGCAAGTGTGTATTTCAACACATCACTTGGAGGAGTTGTTAAGTTTGTAACAGTTCCGTCAGCAGCAGTAGCTGTTTGAGCCTTGAAGTCTTCTACGACAGTGATAGCTGTTGCATTCCATTCTTTTGGAGCATTGTTGCGGAATTTAGCCATAATCGCTTTGATTTGTTCAGCACCATCGACACCTGAAAGGGTAACAGAGATAGTTTTTTCTGCGTAGTAACCGTACTCTTTGTAGATTTCTTCGATACCGTCAGCAAGAGTCAAACCACGTGAACGGTAGTAGGCAGCAAGTTCAGCAACGACAAGAACAGCTTGGATAGCGTCTTTATCACGTACGAATGGTTTAATCAAGTAACCGAAGCTTTCTTCAAATCCCATCATGTAAGTGTGATTGTGTTTTTCTTCGAATTCTTGGATTTTCTCAGCGATAAATTTGAAACCTGTCAAAACGTTGAACATGGTTGCGCCGTAGCTTTCAGCAATCTTCGTTACCAAATCAGTTGATACGATAGATTTGCAGAGAGCCGCATTTTCAGGAAGAGTTCCTGCGTTTTTGTGGGCTTCCAAGATGTATTTAGCCATGATAGCACCGATTTGGTTACCTGAAAGGTTGAGGTAGCTACCATCTTTTTGAAGAACTTCAACACCAACACGGTCTGCGTCTGGGTCAGTTGCCACAAGAACATCTGCACCAACTTGACGACCAAGTTCTTCAGCAAGAGCAAAGGCTGCTTGGCTTTCTGGGTTCGGAGATTTTACAGTTGAGAAGTCTGGGTCAGCAGTTGCTTGCGCTTCAACAACTTGAACAGAGTCAAATCCTGCTTGGGCAAGAGCACGACGAGCCAACATTTCACCAGTACCATGAAGTGGTGTGTAGACAATCTTCATATCTTTACCAAATTCTTCAATCAAGGCTGGGTTGATGTTAACGTCCTTAACTTCTTTGAGGTATTCTACATCGACAGCTTCACCGATGACTTCAATCAAGCCAGAAGCTTTTTCAGCTTCTACATCAGCAACTTCTACCGCAAATGGATTTTCGATTGCACGGATATAAGTAGTCAAAGCGTCTGCATCGTGTGGAGGCATTTGTCCACCGTCTTCACCGTAAACCTTGTAACCGTTAAATGGAGCAGGGTTGTGGCTTGCTGTGACCATGATACCTGCGAAACAGTTGAGATGACGAACTGCAAATGATAGTTCTGGAGTTGGACGAAGGCTTTCAAATACGTAAGATTTGATGCCGTGTTTAGCAAGAACTGCCGCAGATTCAAAGGCAAACTCAGGCGAGAAGTGACGGCTATCGTAGGCAATCGCCACACCGCGTTCTTTTTCGTTTCCACCTTTTGACTCAATCAAACGAGCCAATCCTTCAGTAGCTTGGCGAACAACGTAGATATTGATGCGGTTTGTACCAGCACCAATCAAGCCACGCATACCTGCAGTACCAAATTCAAGATTTGTATAGAAGGCATCTTCCTTAGTTTTTTCGTCCATATTTTCCAAATCTTGGCGAAGGTAGTCAGGAAGCTCCGCAAAATCAACCCATTTCTGGTAATTTTCTTGGTAAGACATTGAAATTCTCCTTTTTGTAAATTGTTTTAACCGTTCACATTATAGCACTTTTTAGCGTTTTAGTAAAACGGTAGCATAATTTTCAGAAAAGTAGTGACTTATGCCTGTTTATCGAGTCTTGAATGCCTTAGAGAAACATGCTATACTACTTGTATGATTATTTTACAAGCTAATAAAATTGAACGTTCTTTTGCAGGAGAAGTTCTTTTTGATAATATCAACCTGCAGGTTGATGAACGAGACAGGATTGCTCTTGTTGGGAAAAACGGGGCAGGTAAGTCTACTCTTTTGAAGATTTTGGTTGGAGAAGAGGAGCCAACTAGTGGAGAAATCAATAAGAAAAAAGATATTTCTCTGTCTTACCTAGCTCAAGATAGCCGTTTTGAGTCTGAAAATACCATCTACGATGAGATGCTTCATGTCTTTGATGACTTACGTCGGACTGAGAAACAACTTCGTCAGATGGAGTTGGAGATGGGTGAAAAGTCTGGTGAGGATTTGAATAAACTGATGTCAGATTACGATCGCTTATCTGAGAATTTTCGTCAAGCAGGTGGCTTTACCTATGAAGCTGATATTCGAGCGATTTTAAATGGATTCAAGTTTGACGAATCTATGTGGCAGATGAAAATTGCCGAGCTTTCTGGTGGTCAAAACACTCGTCTAGCACTAGCTAAAATGCTCCTTGAAAAGCCAAATCTCTTGGTTTTGGACGAGCCAACCAACCACTTGGATATTGAAACCATAGCCTGGCTAGAGAATTACTTGGTAAACTATAGCGGTGCCCTCATCATTGTTAGCCATGACCGTTATTTCTTGGACAAGGTTGCGACAATTACGCTGGATTTGACCAAGCATTCCTTGGATCGTTATGTTGGCAATTACTCTCGTTTTGTCGAGTTGAAAGAACAAAAACTAGCTACTGAGGCAAAAAACTATGAAAAGCAACAGAAGGAAATTGCCGCTCTGGAAGACTTTGTCAACCGCAATCTAGTCCGAGCTTCAACGACTAAACGTGCCCAATCTCGACGTAAACAACTGGAAAAAATGGACCGCTTAGACAAGCCTGAAGCTGGCAAGAAATCAGCCAACATGACCTTCCAGTCTGAAAAAACGTCTGGTAATGTTGTATTGACTGTTGAAAATGCGGCTGTTGGCTATGATGGGGAAGTATTGTCAGAGCCTATTAACCTAGACCTTCGTAAGATGAACGCTATTGCCATTGTTGGTCCTAACGGTATTGGTAAATCAACCTTTATTAAGTCCATTGTGGATCAGATTCCGCTTATCAAGGGAGAAAAGCGCTTTGGCGCCAATGTTGAGGTTGGTTACTATGACCAAACCCAAAGCAAGCTGACACCAAGTAATACGGTACTGGATGAACTCTGGAATGATTTCAAATTGACACCGGAAGTTGAAATCCGTAACCGTTTAGGGGCCTTTCTTTTTTCTGGAGATGATGTTAAAAAATCAGTTGGCATGTTGTCAGGTGGAGAGAAAGCTCGTTTGCTTTTGGCTAAATTGTCTATGGAGAACAACAACTTCTTGATTCTGGACGAGCCAACCAATCACTTGGATATTGATAGCAAGGAAGTGTTGGAAAATGCCTTGATTGACTTCGATGGAACTCTTCTATTCGTCAGCCACGACCGTTACTTTATCAATCGTGTGGCTACCCATGTTCTAGAATTGTCTGAGAATGGCTCGACTCTTTACTTGGGAGATTATGACTACTATGTTGAGAAGAAAGCAGAAGTAGAAATGATTCAAAGTGAGGAAGCTTCAACTAATAATCAAGTAAAAGAATCAAGTCCAGTTAATGACTACCAAGCCCAGAAAGAAAGTCAAAAAGAAGTTCGCAAACTCATGCGACAAATTGAAAATCTAGAAGCTGAAATTGAAGAGTTAGAAAGTCAAAGCCAAGTCATTTCTGAACAAATGTTGGAAACAAATGATGCCGGCAAACTCATGGAATTGCAGGCTGAGCTGGACAAAATCAGCCACCGTCAGGAAGAAGCGATGATTGAATGGGAAGAATTATCAGAGCAGGTGTAAAGATGGAAAATCTAGGAAAAGTATTTCGTGAATTTCGGACAAGTGGAAATTATTCTTTAAAGGAGGCGGCAGGCGAGTCCTGTTCAACTTCTCAGTTATCTCGCTTTGAGCTTGGGGAGTCTGACCTAGCAGTCTCACGTTTCTTTGAGCTTTTGGATAACATTCATGTAACAATCGAAAATTTTATGGATAAGGCAAGGAATTTTCACAATCATGAACATGTTGCCATGATGGGACAAATTGTACCCCTTTATTATTCAAATGATATTGCAGGTTTTCAAAAGCTGCAAAGTGAACAACTTGAAAAGGCTAAGAGTTCGACAAATCCTCTCTATTTTGAGCTGAACTGGATTTTGCTACAGGGTCTGATTTGTCAAAGAGATTCGAGTTATGATATGAAGCAGGATGATTTGGATAAGGTAGCAGATTATCTCTTCAAAACAGAAGAATGGACCATGTATGAGTTGATTCTTTTCGGGAACCTCTATAGTTTCTACGATGTGGACTATGTCACACGGATTGGTAGAGAAGTTATGGAGAGGGAAGAATTTTACCAAGAGATTGGGCGTCATAAGAGATTAGTGTTGATTTTGGCTCTCAATTGTTACCAGCATTGTTTAGAGCATATTTCTTTTGACAATGCAAGCTATTTTGAGACTTATACAGAGAAGATTATTGGCAAAAACATTAGTCTGTATGAACGAAATATTTTACATTACCTCAAAGGCTTTTCCTTGTACCAAAAAGGACAGTGTAAAGAAGGCTGTAAGCAGATGAAAGAGGCCATGCGTATTTTTGACCTACTAGGTCTTCCAGAGCAAGTAGCCTACTATCAGGGACACTACGAGAAATTTGTCAAAGATTAATTTTCCTGAATATGGGAAAAATGAGAAACTCCTCCAAATTTTGATACAATAGTTTCAAAATTTGAGAGGAGTTTTTATGAATCGATACGCAGTACAGTTGATTAGTCGAGGAGCTATAAACAAGATAGGAAATATGCTCTATGATTATGGAAACAGTGTTTGGTTGGCATCAATGGGAACGATAGGACAGACAGTTCTAGGGATTTATCAGATTTCTGAACTCGTCACATCCATTCTAGTCAATCCCTTTGGTGGAGTTATATCAGACCGATTTTCTCGTCGTAAGATTTTAATGGTGACAGACCTTGTTTGTGGGATTCTTTGTCTGGCTATTTCTTTTATAAGGAATGACAGCTGGATGATTGGAGCTTTGATTTTTGCCAATATTGTTCAGGCTATTGCTTTTGCCTTTTCTCGTACAGCTAATAAAGCCATTATAACTGAGGTTGTTGAGAAAGATGAGATTGTGATCTATAACTCTCGCTTAGAGCTGGTTTTGCAGGTTGTAGGTGTTAGCTCTCCTGTTCTTTCCTTCCTTGTTTTACAATTTGCAAGTCTCCACATGACGCTACTGCTAGACTCGCTGACTTTTTTCATTGCTTTTATTCTAGTGGCTTTCCTTCCAAAAGAGGAAGCAAAAGTTCAAGAGAAAAAGGCTTTTACTGGGAGAGATATTTTTGTAGATATCAAGGATGGGTTACACTATATCTGGCATCAGCAAGAAATTTTCTTCCTTTTGCTAGTAGCTTCCAGCGTTAATTTCTTTTTTGCCGCTTTTGAATTTCTCCTCCCCTTTTCGAATCAGCTTTACGGGTCAGAAGGAGCGTATGCAAGTATTTTAACTATGGGGGCTATTGGTTCCATCATTGGGGCTCTTCTAGCTAGTAAAATTAAAGCTAATGTTTATAATCTTTTGATTTTACTAGCTTTGACAGATGTCGGAGTTTTTATAATGGGATTACCACTTCCAAATTTGCTTTCCTTTTCTGGAAATTTAGTTTGTGAATTGTTTATGACGATTTTTAATATTCACTTTTTTACTCGAGTACAAACCAAGGTTGAGAGCGAATTTCTTGGGAGAGTACTAAGTACAATTTTTACCTTAGCTATTCTATTTATGCCTATTGCAAAAGGATTTATGACAGTCCTGCCAAGTGTACATCTCTCTTCTTTCCTGATAATTGGAAGTGGTGTTATCATCTTGTCTTGTATATCGTTTATTTATGTTCGAACTCATTTTGAAAAAGAGACATAAGTTTACTTGGACTTCAAAATAATTCCAATCTAAGTGTTTTTTCCGCCCTTCTCGTTTGTGAGAAGGGTTTAATTTATGGTAAAATGGTTTTATGAATAAAAGAATGAATGAGTTAGTCGCCTTGCTCAATCGCTATGCGACTGAGTACTATACCAGCGACAATCCGTCGGTTTCAGACAGTGAGTATGACCGTCTTTACCGTGAGTTGGTCGAATTAGAAGCTGCCTACCCAGATCAAGTGTTAGCAGACAGTCCGACCCATCGTGTTGGTGGCAAGGTTTTAGATGGTTTTGAAAAATACAGTCATCAGTATCCTCTTTATAGTTTGCAGGATGCTTTTTCACGTGAGGAGCTTGAAGCTTTTGATGCGCGTGTTCGTAAGGAAGTGGCCCATCCAACCTATATTTGTGAGCTGAAAATCGATGGCTTGTCTATCTCGCTGACTTATGAAAAGGGGATTTTGCTTGCTGGTGCAACACGTGGAGACGGTTCTGTTGGGGAGAATATCACGGAAAACCTCAAGCGTGTTAAGGACATTCCTTTGACCTTACCAGAAGAACTTGATATTACAGTTCGTGGGGAATGTTATATGCCACGCTCTTCTTTTGACCAGGTCAACCAAGCACGACAAGAAAATGGAGAGCCTGAATTTGCCAATCCTCGGAATGCGGCAGCAGGCACCCTGCGACAGTTGGATACAGCAGTAGTTGCCAAGCGCAATCTTGCTACCTTCCTCTATCAAGAAGCCAGCCCTTCAACTCGTGATAGCCAAGAAAAGGTTTTGAAGCACCTTGAACAACTTGGTTTTGTGGTCAATCCTAAGCGAATCTTGGCTGAAAATATAGGTGAAATCTGGGATTTTATCCAAGAAGTAGGACAGGAACGAGACAGTCTTCCCTATGATATCGATGGTGTGGTGATCAAGGTTAATGACTTAGCAAGCCAAGAAGAACTTGGTTTTACCGTCAAGGCTCCAAAGTGGGCAGTGGCTTACAAGTTTCCTGCTGAAGAAAAAGAAGCTCAACTCTTGTCAGTTGATTGGACAGTTGGTCGTACCGGTGTTGTGACTCCAACTGCTAATCTGACCCCTGTTCAGCTAGCTGGAACAACTGTTAGCCGTGCAACCCTACACAATGTGGATTATATTGCTGAAAAAGATATTCGTAAAGACGATACGGTCATTGTATATAAGGCTGGTGACATCATCCCTGCCGTTTTACGTGTGGTAGAGTCCAAACGGGTTTCTGAAGAAAAACTAGATATCCCTACAAACTGTCCAAGTTGTAACTCCGGCTTGTTGCACTTTGAAGATGAAGTGGCCCTGCGTTGTATCAATCCGCGTTGCCCTGCCCAAATCATGGAAGGCTTGATTCACTTTGCTTCTCGTGATGCTATGAATATTACAGGCTTTGGTCCATCTATTGTTGAGAAGCTCTTTGCTGCTAATTTAGTCAAGGATGTGTCAGATATTTATCGTTTGAAAGAAGAAGATTTCCTCCTTTTAGAGGGGGTTAAGGAAAAGTCCGCTGGTAAACTTTATCAGGCCATCCAAGATTCAAAGGAAAATTCTGCTGAAAAGTTCTTGTTTGGACTAGGGATTCGCCATGTCGGAAGCAAGGCCAGTCAGCTGTTACTTCAACATTTTCACTCGATTGAAAATCTGGCCCAGGCAGATCCAGAGGAAGTGGCTAGTATTGAGAGTCTGGGTGGTGTGATTGCCAAGAGTCTTCAGACTTACTTTGCTACAGATGGATTTGAAATTCTCCTCAGAGAATTGAGAGAAGCTGGGGTCAATTTGACCTATAAAGGTCAGACTGTAGCAGCAGACGCAGCCTTGTCAGGTTTGACCGTTGTATTGACTGGAAAATTGGAACGGCTCAAGCGCTCAGAAGCTAAAAGCAAACTAGAAAATCTGGGTGCCAAGGTAACAGGCAGTGTTTCTAAAAAGACCGACCTCGTCGTTGCAGGAGCAGATGCTGGAAGCAAACTGCAAAAAGCACAAGAACTTGGTATCGAAGTTCGAGATGAAGCTTGGCTAGAAAGTTTGTAATGATCGTTTAAAAACAGAGTTTAGATAATATGACTATGTTTATTAATTGAGACGAGATTGACAAAAAATTATTAGTGAAATAGAAAGAAAATAGAAGTAAAAAGGAAAAATAAACAATGTATAACTACCCTATGCGCATTCATTACCATCGCAAGAATGGAGAATATGACACTTGCTCTTTTGTAAAAAGTCAGGACCAGCGAATTGATTTGCTGACCTACAAAGAAGATTATTTTGGTGCCTTATTTAGTTTTGAACACCCAAGTGCTTATGCCCTAGAAAGCTTGAATTTTGTGGTTCATACAGGTCAAACCAGTAAGGAATATGCTATCCGTTTTAATCACTATCCTCTTTTAACAGAGGTCTGGATTTTGGAAGGGGATGATAGGATTTATTATTCTGAAAATCCTGCTATTGCAAGTCCTTTCTATAAAAATCAAAATCCTTTTGCCTTTGATAAGGCTATTAACAGTGCCAGTTTTGACCATCATTGGGGTTACCAAGGGGAATTGGGGTGCCATGTAGAGGATAATCAAGCTCATTTTGCTCTCTGGGCTCCAACAGCGACAGAAGTGCAGGTTGTCGTTTATGAATCAGCCGCTAATGATGCTCCTGTTTGGAAGACATTTGAGATGGAGAGAGGCAATAGCTATTCCTATAATCATAAGGACAATACAATCGGTGTCTGGAGTTTGGATGTTGAGGAAGATTTGACTGGAAAAACTTATCAGTATCAGGTCCAATTCCCTCACCACCAAACACTGACACGCGATCCTTATACCATCGCGACCAGTCCTGATGGCAAACGTTCAGCTATTCTGAGTCATGAAGAGAAGCAAGTTGCAAACTTCGAGGTTAAGCATGGTTCTGATGCTACTTGGCGCTTGGCAAATCCATGTAAGGCAGTTATTTGTGAAATGCACATTCGTGATTTGACCAAATCACCGACCTCGGGTGTAGATGAACATCTTAGAGGAACTTTCTTGGGTGCTGCTCAGACTGGAACGGTTAACCAGTACGGTCAGTCAACTGCTTTTGATTACATCAAGAAGATAGGCTACAATTATGTTCAATTGCAACCAATTGCAGACCGTCATAAAGAATATGATGAGGACGGGAAAGTAACCTATAACTGGGGGTATGATCCACAAAACTATAACGCACCAGAGACGAGCCTTTCTACTAATCCAAATGATCCAGCTCAGGTTATTCGCGATTTGAAGACCATGGTTCAAGCTTACCACGATGCGGGAATTGGTGTTATTATGGATGTGGTCTATAACCATACCTTCTCAGTTGTTGATGCACCTTTCCAAACAACAGTCCCTGATTACTATTATCGTATGAATCCAGACGGTACCTTCCAGAATGGAACGGGTGTTGGAAATGAAACTGCCAGCGAACATGAAATGTTCCGCAAGTATATGATTGATTCTCTTCTATACTGGGTGCAGGAATACAATATTGACGGCTTCCGTTTTGACTTAATGGGGATTCATGATGTCAAGACCATGCAGATGATTCGTCAGAGCTTGGATGAAATCGACCCTAACATTATCCTTTATGGAGAAGGATGGGATATGGGAACAGGTCTTGCGCCTTATGATAAGGCCAAGAAAGACAATGCCTACCAGATGCCAAATATTGGTTTCTTTAATGACAATCAGCGTGATGCTGTAAAAGGTGGAGAAGTTTATGGTGCTATCAAGTCAGGTTTTGTTAGTGGTGCTGCGACAGAGCCAATTCTAGCCAAAGCAATCCTAGGAAGTCGTGAATTAGGAACCTATACACATCCAAATCAAGTGCTTAACTATGTAGAGGCCCATGACAATTACAATCTTCACGATTTGTTGGCAACCCTACATCCAGACCAAAGTTCAGAGCAAATCATGCGCAAGGTTGAGACAGCCACAGCTATGAACCTACTCATGCAAGGGATGGCCTTTATGGAAATCGGTCAAGAATTTGGTCGTACCAAACTGGTTGCGACTGGTGAAAATGGTGAACTGACCCATGATGATAGAGAACGTGCTATGAATAGCTATAATGCTCCAGACAGTGTGAACCAAGTGAACTGGGACTTGATTAATGAGCGTCAAGATAGTATTGCATTTATCCGTCAGATGATTCGATTGAAGACAGAAAGCAGTGCCTTTTCTTACCCAACTTATGATGAAATTTACCATCATGTTTTTGTTCATTCAGCAAATGAACATAGTGGTTTGATTGTCTATGAGATTCAAGGGGAAGACCATTTACTGGTTGTATTTAATGCTAAAGGGCAAGACTTCCAGTTTGAAAATGCTGGAAATCTAGAACTATTAGTGACCAATAGCCATTTAAGTGATAAAGACATGGTTGGTGGCGTCAGTGCCAGCGTCTTTAAAGTTTTGTAGAATAGATTTACAATTTAAATTCATTTATGGTGCTTTATCTGTTAATAAAATCAGGAGATTCGTTTCCTGATTTATTTTTTTACTTAAAATTATATTTTTGTTAGCTAAATAACGAACTTTATGATAGTATTATAAAAAAACAATTCGTTTTCAAAGCGTTTCTGAAAATTTCTTGATTTACAAGTGAACACATCAGTGAATTTGTTGAAGACTTTCAAAAGATTTTTTTGCAAATTCCGTAATTTACTTGAATCTTCCCTAAAAAGGTAGTATAATAAATCTATAGAAAACGCTTACAGAAATAGGAGGGTGTATGGATAAGAATAATGCTTTAAAAACCTTTATGACAGGTGAAAATTTTCACCTCCAGCACTATCTGGGAGCTCATAGGGAAGAAAAAAATGGAGAGTATGGCTATACTTTTCGTGTGTGGGCGCCTAATGCTCAGGCTGTTCACTTGGTAGGGGATTTCACCAATTGGGTTGAACATCAAATTCCGATGGAACGGAATGAATTTGGAGTCTGGGAAGTCTTTACCAGTCTTGCTCAAGAAGGCCAAATTTATAAGTACCATATCACACGTTCAAATGGTCATCAGCTGATGAAGATTGACCCTTTGGCTGTACGATATGAGGCACGACCTGGGACTGGTGCTATTTTAACAGATATTCCAGAAAAGAAATGGAAGGACGGTCTCTGGCTAGCTCGTAGAAAACGTTTGAGCTTTGAAGAGCGTCCTGTCAATATTTACGAGGCTCATGCTGGCTCTTGGAAGAGGAATCCTGATGGCAGCCCCTATAGTTTTGCTCAATTGAAAGATGAACTCATTCCTTACTTGGTTGAGATGAATTATACTCACATTGAGTTTATGCCCCTGATGTCTCACCCACTAGGTTTGAGTTGGGGCTATCAGCTTATGGGTTACTTTGCTTTAGAGCATGCCTATGGTCGTCCTGAAGAGTTTCAAGATTTTGTTGAGGAATGTCACTTAAACAATATAGGCGTTATCGTAGACTGGGTACCTGGTCACTTTACTATTAATGATGATGCCTTGGCTTATTATGATGGAACACCGACTTTTGAATACCAAGACCATAATAAGGCTCATAACTACGGTTGGGGAGCTCTCAATTTTGACCTTGGAAAGAATGAAGTCCAGTCTTTCTTGATTTCTAGTATTAAGTTTTGGATTGACTTTTACCATTTGGACGGTATTCGCGTGGATGCAGTTAGCAACATGCTCTATCTTGACTACGATGATGCTCCATGGACACCTAATAAAGATGGTGGCAATCTCAACTATGAAGGATATTATTTCCTTCAACGCTTGAATAATGTGATTAAACTAGTTCATCCAGACGTGATGATGATAGCTGAGGAAAGTTCATCAGCTACTCAGATTACTGACACTAAGGATTCAGATGGTCTAGGATTTGACTACAAATGGAATATGGGTTGGATGAATGACATCCTCCGATTCTACGAAGAAGATCCGATTTATCGTAAATATGACTTTAACCTAGTGACTTTCAGCTTTATGTATGTCTTCAAGGAGAACTATCTCTTACCATTCTCACACGATGAAGTGGTTCATGGCAAGAAGAGTATGATGCACAAGATGTGGGGAGATCGTTATAATCAATTCGCAGGCTTGCGTAATCTCTACACTTACCAAATTTGTCACCCTGGTAAAAAATTGCTTTTCATGGGTAGTGAATATGGGCAATTCCTAGAATGGAAATCTGAAGAACAGTTGGAATGGTCTAATCTAGAAGATCCAATGAATGCTAAGATGAAGTATTTCACTTCTCAGCTAAACCAGTTTTACAAAGACCACCGCTGTCTGTGGGAAATTGATAACAGCTATGATGGTATTGAAATCATCGATGCGGATAATAGAGACCAGAGTGTTCTTTCCTTCATCCGTAAGGGTAAGAAGGATGATATGTTAGTCTGTATCTTTAACATGGCACCTGTTGAACGAAAAGATTTTACAATCGGACTTCCTGTTGCAGGGATTTACGAAGAGGTCTGGAATACTGAGTTAGAAGAGTGGGGAGGCGTTTGGAAAGAACATAATCAAACTGTGCAAACGCAAGAAGGGCTATGGAAAGATTATGAGCAGACCTTGACCTTTACCCTACCGGCTATGGGAGCAAGTGTTTGGAAAATCAAACGTCGCTTGAAACCTACTAAAACCGTCACAAGTAAAAACCAAAAAGGAGTAGAAAATGAAGAATGAAATGTTAGCTTTGATTCTTGCTGGTGGGCAAGGAACTCGTCTCGGTAAACTCACTCAAAGCATTGCAAAACCAGCTGTGCAATTTGGTGGGCTCTACCGTATCATTGACTTTGCTCTTTCAAACTGTGCCAACTCAGGCATCAACAATGTTGGAGTCATTACCCAGTACCAACCACTTGCTCTCAACAACCATATCGGGAATGGTTCAAGCTGGGGACTAGATGGTATCAATTCTGGTGTCTCTATTCTTCAACCTTATTCTGCAAGTGAAGGAAATCGTTGGTTTGAGGGGACTAGCCACGCTATTTACCAAAATATCGACTATATCGACAGTGTCAACCCTGAGTATGTCTTGATTCTATCTGGGGACCACATCTATAAAATGGACTATGATGATATGCTCCAGTCTCACAAAGATAATAATGCTAGTTTGACAGTCGCAGTTCTTGATGTTCCTCTTAAAGAAGCTAGCCGTTTTGGTATCATGAACACAGATGCCAATAACCGCATTGTTGAATTTGAAGAAAAACCAGCTCAACCTAAATCGACCAAAGCTTCTATGGGGATCTATATCTTTGATTGGCAACGTCTCCGCAATATGCTTGTTGCTGCTGAAAAGAGCAATGTCGATATGTCAGACTTTGGTAAGAATGTCATTCCAAATTACCTTGAGTCAGGTGAAAGTGTCTATGCCTATGAATTTAATGGTTACTGGAAAGACGTTGGTACGATTGAATCGCTTTGGGAAGCTAACATGGAATATATTTCACCAGAAAATGCCTTGGATAGCCGTAACCGTCAATGGAAGATTTACTCAAGAAACTTAATTTCACCACCAAACTTCCTCGGGGCAAATGCTCACGTGGAAGATTCCTTGGTTGTTGATGGCTGTTTCGTAGATGGAACTGTTAAACATTCTATCCTCTCAACAGGTGCGCAAGTTCGCGAAGGGGCAGAAGTAGTAGATTCAGTTATCATGAGTGGTGCAATTGTTGGTCAGGGAGCTAAAATCAAACGTGCCATTATTGGTGAAGGCGCAGTTATTTCTGATGGTGTCGAAATTGATGGAACAGAAGAAGTACAAGTTGTAGGATATGATGAAGTAGTGGGGGTAGCAACAGATGAAGATTGATAAATATTCTGCCATTTTAGGAAACACAGTTGGTTTTCATGATATGTCAACATTGACCGACCACCGTCCAGTAGCTAGTTTGCCATTTGGTGGTAAATATCGTTTGATTGACTTCCCGCTTTCAAGTCTTGCTAATGCTGGTGTCCGTAGTATTTTTGGTATTTTCCAACAAGACAATATCAGTTCAGTCTTTGACCATATCCGTTCTGGTCGTGAGTGGGGATTGTCAACTCTTCTTAGCCACTACTATCTAGGTATTTACAATACCCGTGTGGAAAGTAGTACAGTTGGAAAAGAATACTACCAACAGCTTCTTACTTATTTGAAACGTTCCGGCTCAAACCAAACAGTGTCACTTAACTGTGATGTTTTGATTAATATTGATCTGAACCAAGTATTCCACCTACACACTACAACAAAAGGTCCAATCACTGTAGTTTATAAAAAACTACCTAAAAAAGATATTTCAGAAGTAAATGCAATCTTAGAAGTGGATGAAACAGACCATGTCCGTTCTCATAAACTCTTTGATAGTAAATCATCAGATGAAGTTTACAATATGTCCACAGATATCTTTGTCGTCGATACACCTTGGTTGATTGAACGCTTAGAAGAAGAAGCTAAGAAAGAACATCCAGAGAAATTGCGTTATGTTTTACGGGATTTGGCGGTAAAAGAAGGGGCTTTTGCCTACGAGTACACAGGTTATCTGGCAAATATTCATTCTGTAGAGTCTTATTACAAAGCTAATAAAGATATGCTTGAATCTCAAAAATTCTACTCTCTCTTCTCACCAAATCAAAAGATTTATACAAAGGTCAAAAACGAAGAACCAACTTATTATGCTAATACATCTAAGGTAAGCACTTCTCAGTTTGCCTCTGGTAGTATCATTGAAGGTCAAGTGGCTAATTCTGTTTTATCACGTAATATTCATGTCCATAAGGATAGCTTGGTTAAAGATAGCATCTTATTCCCTCGTGTTGTTATTGGAGAAGGTGCTCAGGTAGAATATGCTATCTTGGACAAGGGTGTTGAAGTTGCGGATGGAGTTGTGATCCGTGGAACTGCAGAACATCCAGTCGTCGTTAAGAAAGGTGCTAAAGTAACAGAGGATATTCATTCATGAAAATTTTATTTGTAGCAGCTGAGGGTGCGCCCTTTTCAAAAACAGGTGGTTTGGGAGACGTCATTGGCGCTCTTCCTAAATCACTGGTAAAAGCGGGCCATGAAGTTGCAGTAATTTTACCCTACTATGACATGGTAGAGGCTAAATTTGGAAATCAGATTGAAGATGTTCTTCATTTTGAGGTGAGTGTTGGTTGGCGCAGACAGTATTGTGGGATTAAGAAAACAGTCTTAAACGGTGTGACCTTCTACTTTATTGACAACCAATATTATTTCTTCCGTGGTCATGTTTACGGCGATTTTGATGACGGAGAACGCTTTGCTTTCTTCCAACTAGCTGCCATTGAGGCTATGGAAAGGATTGACTTTATTCCTGATCTTCTCCATGTTCATGACTACCATACAGCTATGATTCCTTTCTTGTTGAAGGAAAAATACCGTTGGATTCAAGCCTATGAGGGCATTAAAACAGTTTTAACCATTCATAATTTAGAATTCCAGGGACAATTTTCAGAAGGAATGTTATGGGATTTGTTTGGAGTCGGCTTTGAACGTTACGCTGATGGCACCCTTCGCTGGAACAACTGTCTGAATTGGATGAAGGCTGGTATTCTTTATGCGGACCGTGTTTCAACCGTTTCACCTAGTTATGCTCATGAAATTATGACCAGTCAGTTCGGATGTAACTTGGATCAGATTCTTCGAATGGAGTCTGGCAAGGTGTCTGGTATCGTGAATGGGATTGATGCTGACCTTTATAATCCTCAGACGGATGCTCTTTTAGATTATCATTTTAATCAGGAAGATTTGTCTGGTAAAGCCCAAAACAAGGCAAAATTGCAAGAAAGAGTTGGCTTGCCAGTTAGAGCTGACGTTCCTCTGGTGGGAATTGTTTCTCGTTTGACACGTCAAAAAGGTTTTGATGTGGTGGTGGAAAGTCTTCACCATATCTTGCAAAATGATGTTCAGATTGTTCTTTTGGGAACTGGAGATCCAGCCTTTGAAGGAGCTTTCTCGTGGTTTGCTCAGATTTACCCAGACAAGCTATCAGCAAATATCACTTTTGATGTCAAACTTGCTCAAGAAATCTACGCTGCTTGTGACCTCTTCCTCATGCCGAGTCGTTTTGAACCGTGTGGCTTGTCTCAGATGATGGCTATGCGTTACGGAACCTTGCCATTGGTCCATGAAGTTGGTGGCTTGCGAGATACCGTTAAAGCCTTCAATCCAATTGAAGGAAGCGGTACTGGCTTTAGCTTTGACAATTTATCTCCTTACTGGTTAAATTGGACTTTCCAAACAGCTTTGGACTTGTATAGAAACCATCCTGATGTTTGGAGAAATCTACAAAAACAAGCTATGGAGTGTGATTTCTCGTTGGATACAGCCTGCAGGTCATACCTTGAGTTGTACCATAGTTTAGTTAATTAATAGATAAAATCGTATGATGACTTCATACGATTTTTGGGCTGTTTAGAGAGGAGAACTGATGTCTCAAGTAAAAGGTTTGTGTGTTATGGATGTTGATGGAACCTTAATCCTAGAAGAAGTGATTGATCTTTTGGGTAGAGAGGCAGGTCGTGAGGAGGAAATTTCACAGATTACAAGTCGGGCAATGCGAGGAGAGTTAGACTTTGAAAGCAGTTTAAGAAAAAGAGTGTCCTTGCTGGAAGGTCTTCCTGTTTCGGTTTTTGATAAAGTCTTCAACACTATTCATCTAACGCCAAATGCCCAGAAATTTATCTCTATTCTCCAAAAGAATGGCATCCTAGTTGGTCTGGTGTCCGGTGGTTTTACTCCAATAGTTGAGAGATTAGCAAAATCTCTTGGAATTGCCTATTTCTCTGCCAACCAACTGGAAGTCAAAGGTGGCTTTCTAACAGGGAAATTAGTTGGACAAATTATCAGTCCCCAGGTCAAAAAAGAGACTCTGGAAAAATGGAGAGAGAAACTGAAACTTACTAGAGAAAGAACAGTTGCAATCGGTGATGGAGCCAATGATTTATTGATGTTGAAGGCGGCGGGACTTGGAATCGCCTTTTGTGCCAAAGAAGTGCTCAAAAAAGAAATACCGAATCATGTTGACAAGAGGGATTTTTTAGAAGTTCTACCTTTGATTGACTTTTTAGAATGAGGGAAAATATGAAGATTGTAATTGCACCGGATTCGTTTAAGGAAAGCTTGTCCGCTCAACAGGTAGCTGAAGCAATAAAAAGAGGCTTCCAACAATCGATAGCAGATGTAGAATGTCTCCTCTACCCTGTTGGTGATGGTGGGGAAGGTACAGTAGATGCTATTCGGCATTCTATTGACCTTGAAGAAAAATGGATCAAAGTGACAGGATCTTTTGGACAAAAAGAAGCCATGCGCTATTTTCAAAAAGGGGAACTGGCTCTATTTGAAGTAGCTGATTTGGTTGGCCTTGGAAAAATTCCGCTAGAGAAACGAAATCCACTTCAAATCCAAACTTGTGGTATTGGAGAGTTGATTCGTCATCTCATTGCTAAAGGGATTACAGAAATCTATATCGGCGTTGGTGGCACGGCCAGTAATGATGGAGGACTGGGGATTGCTGCTGGTTTAGGTTATCAATTTTATGATAGGGATGGAAATGTCTTGCCGGCTTGCGGTCAATCCTTATTAAACTTAGGTTCTGTTTCAATAGAAAATCGTTATGAAATTCCTGAAGATGTTCAAATTCGTATTTTAGCAGATGTCGTGAGTCCCTTATGTGGATATCAAGGTGCGACCTACACGTTTGGCAAGCAAAAATGCCTAGATCCTACTATGTTTGAGGCCGTAGATCAAGCGATCCAAGATTTTTATG
The DNA here is from genome assembly GCF_901542415.1 of Streptococcus mitis. Classification (NCBI taxonomy): domain Bacteria; kingdom Bacillati; phylum Bacillota; class Bacilli; order Lactobacillales; family Streptococcaceae; genus Streptococcus; species Streptococcus mitis. The sequence continues at coordinate 396,742 of NZ_CABEHV010000004.1, forward strand.
AAAAATTCTCACCTGTAACATTGGAAATTAAAGGAGCAGGAGCTGGTGGAGGCATTGCTGGCGGTTTGTGTGCCTTTGCTCAGGCAAATATCGTGTCTGGAATTGATACCTGCTTGAACTTAGTCAACTTTGATAAGAAAGTTTCACATGCTGACTTGGTTGTTGTTGGAGAAGGAAGGCTAGATCGTCAAAGCCTAGCAGGTAAAGCTCCTATTGGTGTTGCAAAAAGAACCCCTGTCGGAGTTCCTGTCATTGCTATTTGTGGTAGTCTTGCTGAAGATTTACCTTCCTTACCATTTGAGAATATCCAAGCGGCTTTTTCAATTTTGGAGAAAAGTGAACCTCTAGAAGATAGTTTGAAAAATGCCAGTCTCTATCTGGAGCACACGTCTGCCAATATTGGGCGTTTATTAAGTATGTGCAATATTTAGCCAAACCATTTTTTCCAGAAGGATGTTTTGGCTGGTTCTTCCTTTTTAACTTCCCAAAGTTTTGCAAAAGCAAGTCGAAGGTTCTTTTCTTCTACTTGAACTGGTGCATTGGTGTGGATAATAAGGCCAAAAGGAGAAGAAGTATGCTCTTCAGATACAATGGTAGCTTGACTATCAGTTTCTTTTGCTTCTTTTAAGTAGAAAACTTGTTTGTCAAATTCGATATTTGGTGAAATCTTCACAAATAGTGGTTCTGCTTTTTCCTGAAGATTTTCTAAAATAGATAAAAAGCCTTTTTCTAACTGAGGGCTATTTGCTGTGTCAATATCTGCATATCCAAGAACTCTTTCCTCAAAAGTGCCAAGATAGCGTCTTTGCTCATCTGGATTTAATTTTGGCCCACCATGAGCTTTTTCAAGTAATTGTTTTGATAAATCTGTCATGAAAACAGTATATCATAAAAGTTAGAATAAAACAGATAAAAGAAAGCGATTACTTTATAAAGTTAAGGAAAATTTGCACAAAGATAACGTTTTTTCTTGAAAAAGGAGGGTTTTTAATGTATTATAGAGGTGTAAAAAATTTAACTCATAAGGAGAGTAAAAAATGTCAATTATTACTGATGTTTACGCTCGCGAAGTCCTAGACTCACGCGGTAACCCAACACTTGAAGTAGAAGTTTACACTGAATCAGGTGCTTTCGGACGTGGTATGGTTCCATCAGGAGCTTCTACTGGTGAACACGAAGCAGTTGAACTTCGCGACGGTGACAAATCTCGTTACGGTGGTCTTGGTACACAAAAAGCTGTTGACAACGTAAACAACATCATTGCTGAAGCAATCATCGGCTACGATGTACGTGACCAACAAGCTATCGACCGTGCTATGATCGCACTTGACGGTACTCCTAACAAAGGTAAATTGGGTGCTAACGCAATCCTTGGTGTGTCTATCGCTGTAGCTCGTGCTGCTGCTGACTACCTTGAAATCCCACTTTACAGCTACCTTGGTGGATTCAACACTAAAGTTCTTCCAACTCCAATGATGAACATCATCAACGGTGGTTCTCACTCTGACGCTCCAATCGCTTTCCAAGAGTTCATGATCGTACCTGCTGGTGCGCCATCATTCAAAGAAGCTCTTCGTTGGGGTGCTGAAATCTTCCACGCTCTTAAGAAAATCCTTAAATCTCGTGGTCTTGAAACAGCCGTAGGTGACGAAGGTGGATTCGCTCCTCGTTTTGAAGGAACTGAAGATGGAGTTGAAACTATCCTTGCTGCGATCGAAGCTGCTGGATATGTTCCAGGTAAAGACGTATTTATCGGATTTGACTGTGCTTCATCAGAATTCTACGATAAAGAACGTAAAGTTTACGACTACACTAAATTCGAAGGTGAAGGAGCAGCTGTACGTACTGCAGCAGAACAAATCGACTACCTTGAAGAATTGGTAAACAAATACCCAATCATCACTATCGAAGATGGTATGGATGAAAACGACTGGGACGGTTGGAAAGCTCTTACTGAACGTCTTGGTGGTAAAGTTCAATTGGTTGGTGACGACTTCTTCGTAACAAACACTTCTTACCTTGAAAAAGGTATTGCAGAAGGTGCTGCTAACTCAATCCTTATCAAAGTTAACCAAATCGGTACTCTTACTGAAACATTTGACGCTATCGAAATGGCGAAAGAAGCTGGTTACACTGCCGTTGTATCACACCGTTCAGGTGAAACTGAAGATTCAACAATCGCTGACATCGCAGTTGCAACTAACGCAGGACAAATCAAAACTGGTTCACTTTCACGTACAGACCGTATCGCTAAATACAACCAATTGCTTCGCATCGAAGACCAACTTGGTGAAGTAGCTGAATACCGTGGATTGAAATCATTCTACAACTTGAAAAAATAAAATAGTCCAGTGAACTATTTTATCCCGAACCTTGAAATTCAAAAGTTCGGCCGTTGATTTAACAACGTTTCTAGCCCCTCGGATTTTATCCGAAGGGCTATTTTTCTATTTAGGGGGCAAAAAAGGGGCAAAACATTTCAAGACAGCTCATTTACCAATAAATCCTATTCAGCTAATATAATTGAAAATGATGGAAAAAAGGGTGAATTTATGATATACTTTAATGTAGGACCTTTTTAGAAATTTTGAAAGAGTATTAAAAATTTAAAATGAGAAAAATTGTTATCAATGGTGGCTTGCCCCTGCAAGGTGAGATTACCATTAGTGGTGCAAAAAATAGTGTAGTAGCTTTGATTCCAGCTATTATTTTGGCAGATGATGTTGTAACTTTGGATTGTGTGCCAGATATTTCCGATGTGGCAAGTCTTGTCGAAATCATGGAATTAATGGGTGCTACTGTTAAGAGATATGATGATGTGTTAGAAATTGATCCAAGAGGTGTTCAGAATATTCCAATGCCTTATGGGAAAATCAATAGTCTTCGTGCATCTTATTATTTTTATGGAAGTCTTTTAGGTCGCTTTGGTGAAGCTACTGTTGGTTTACCTGGTGGATGTGATTTGGGACCTCGCCCTATTGACTTACACCTTAAGGCTTTTGAAGCTATGGGAGCAACTGTTAGCTACGAGGGAGATAACATGAAGTTATCTGCTAAAGAAACAGGACTTCACGGCGCAAGTATCTACATGGATACGGTTAGTGTGGGTGCGACGATTAATACGATGATTGCTGCGGTTAAAGCAAATGGTCGTACTATTATTGAAAATGCAGCCCGTGAACCTGAGATTATTGACGTTGCTACTCTATTGAATAACATGGGTGCCCATATCCGTGGTGCTGGAACCAATATCATCATTATTGATGGTGTTGAAAGATTACATGGAACGCGTCATCAGGTGATTCCAGATCGTATCGAAGCGGGAACATACATTTCCTTAGCTGCAGCAGTTGGTAAGGGAATTCGTATTAACAATGTATTATACGAACACCTAGAAGGATTTATTGCTAAGTTAGAGGAAATGGGAGTTCGAATGACTGTATCCGAGGATAGTATTTTTGTCGAAGAACAGTCTAATTTGAAAGCAATTAATATTAAGACGGCTCCTTATCCAGGCTTTGCAACTGATTTGCAACAACCGATTACTCCTCTTTTGCTAACAGCTAATGGTCGTGGTACAATTGTTGATACGATTTACGAAAAACGTGTAAACCATGTTTTTGAATTAGCTAAAATGGACGCAGATATATCAACAACAAATGGTCATATTTTATACACAGGTGGACGTGGTTTACGTGGAGCAAGTGTTAAAGCGACTGACCTGAGAGCTGGTGCAGCTTTAGTTATTGCTGGTTTGATGGCCGAGGGACAAACTGAAATTACCAATATCGAGTTTATCTTACGTGGTTATTCTGATATTATCGAAAAATTACGTAATCTAGGAGCGGATATTAGACTTGTTGAGGATTAAACCGTAGAGGTGTTTATGAATATTTGGACCAAATTAGCAATGTTTTCTTTTTTTGAAACGGATCGCTTGTATTTGCGTCCTTTCTTTTTTAGTGATAGTAAGGACTTCCATGAGATAGCTTCAAATCCAGAAAATCTCCAATTTATTTTCCCGACTCAGGCAAGTTTGGAAGAAAGTCAATATGCAATGGCCAATTATTTTATGAAATCTCCATTAGGAGTATGGGCTATTTGTGACAAGAAAACTGAAAAAATGATTGGTTCAATTAAGTTTGAAAAGCTAGATGAAATTAAAAAAGAAGCAGAACTTGGTTATTTTTTGAGAAAAGATGTGTGGTGTCAAGGTTTTATGACTGAAGTTGTAAAAAAACTTTGCCAACTTTCTTTTGAGGAATTTGGCTTAAAACAATTATCCATCATTACCCACCTTGAAAATGAAGCTAGTCAACGGGTTGCTCTTAAGTCTGGATTTCGTTTGTTCCGTCAGTTTAAAGGAAGTGATCGCTATACAAGAAAAATGCGAGATTATCTTGAGTTTCGCTTTGTAAAGGGAGAAATTAATGAGTAAACACCAAGAAATTCTAAGTTATTTGGAAGAATTACCTGTTGGTAAAAGAGTCAGTGTTCGAAGCATTTCCAACCATCTAGGAGTCAGTGATGGAACGGCCTATCGGGCCATTAAAGAAGCTGAAAACCGTGGAATTGTAGAGACTCGCCCAAGAAGTGGTACTATCCGTGTTAAATCTCAGAAAGTTGCTATAGAGAGATTAACTTTTGCTGAAATTGCAGAAGTGACTACTTCTGAAGTGTTAGCTGGACAGGAAGGACTTGATAGAGAATTTAGTAAGTTCTCAATCGGTGCCATGACCGAACAAAACATCTTATCTTATCTCCATGATGGTGGGCTCCTGATTGTCGGAGATCGTACTCGTATCCAATTACTAGCACTTGAAAATGAAAATGCAGTTCTGGTTACAGGTGGATTTCAGGTTCATGATGATGTGCTTAAACTGGCCAATCAAAAAGGAATTCCAGTTCTGAGAAGCAAGAACGACACTTTTACCATTGCGACCATGATAAATAAAGCCCTGTCAAATGTACAAATCAAGACTGATATTCTGACAGTTGAGAAACTTTATCGCCCAAGTCATGAGTATGGTTTTCTGAGGGAAACAGACACAGTCAAAGATTATTTGGACTTAGTTCGTAAGAATCGTAGCAGTCGTTTCCCAGTTATCAATCAGCACCAGGTCGTTGTTGGGGTTGTTACTATGAGAGATGCAGGTGATAAGTCACCAAGTACTACAATTGATAAGGTCATGTCTCGTAGTCTATTTTTGGTTGGATTATCGACAAATATTGCCAATGTGAGTCAACGGATGATTGCTGAAGACTTTGAAATGGTACCGGTTGTTCGAAATAATCAAACATTGCTTGGGGTTGTAACCAGACGAGATGTCATGGAGAAGATGAGTCGTTCCCAAGTTTCTGCTCTACCGACTTTTTCTGAGCAGATTGGTCAAAAACTTTCTTATCATCATGATGAAGTAGTGATTACAGTGGAACCCTTTATGCTTGAGAAAAACGGAGTTTTAGCCAACGGTGTATTGTCAGAAATTCTGACCCACATGACTCAAGATTTAGTTGTAAATAGTGGGCGCAATCTCATCATTGAGCAGATGCTGATCTACTTTTTGCAGGCTGTTCAGATAGATGATATACTGCGCATTCAAGCCCGTATTATCCATCATACGAGACGGTCAGCTATTATTGATTACGATATTTATCATGGTCATCAGATTGTTTCAAAAGCAAATGTAACCGTTAAAATTAATTAGAAACTAGGAGAAAAGATGATAACATTAAAATCAGCTCGTGAAATTGAAGCTATGGATAAAGCCGGTGATTTCCTCGCAAGTATTCATATCGGCTTGCGTGATTTGATTAAGCCTGGCGTAGATATGTGGGAAGTAGAAGAGTATGTTCGTCGTCGTTGTAAGGAAGAAAATTTCCTTCCGCTTCAGATTGGAGTTGACGGTGCCATGATGGACTATCCTTATGCTACCTGCTGTTCTCTTAACGATGAAGTAGCTCACGCTTTCCCTCGTCATTATATCTTGAAAGATGGTGATTTGCTTAAGGTTGATATGGTTTTGGGCGGTCCAATTGCTAAATCTGACCTGAATGTCTCAAAATTAAACTTCAATAATGTTGAACAAATGAAGAAATACACTCAGAGCTATTCTGGTGGTCTTGCAGACTCATGTTGGGCTTATGCTGTCGGTACACCTTCCGAAAAAGTGAAAAACTTGATGGATGTAACTAAAGAAGCCATGTATAAGGGGATTGAGCAAGCTGTTGTTGGGAACCGTATTGGTGATATTGGTGCAGCCATTCAAGAATACGCTGAAAGTCGTGGTTACGGTGTAGTGCGTGATTTGGTTGGTCATGGTGTTGGTCCAACTATGCATGAAGAACCAATGGTTCCTAACTATGGTATTGCTGGTCGTGGGCTTCGTCTCCGTGAAGGAATGGTTTTGACCATTGAACCGATGATCAATACAGGTGACTGGGAAATTGATACAGATATGAAAACTGGTTGGGCGCATAAGACCATTGACGGTGGATTGTCATGTCAGTATGAACACCAATTTGTCATTACGAAAGATGGACCTGTTATCTTGACTAGCCAAGGTGAAGAAGGGACTTATTAATAAAAAGTGAAAAGACTGCTGGAAGTTCGTTTTGAAAAAATCCAGTATATTTTCTCATATTAAAACGCATTGTATCAAGTTTTAAGGGCTGATGTGATGCGTTTTTCTGATTTCAAGACTCTTCCCTCAATCTCTTGTTATTTATTAAGATATTAAAAAAAATTCTTATAAAATGGTACACTTCAGCTTAAAAAAACGACATTTCAGATTTTCTGTTCCAGAAATAGCTGTCACTATGATATAATTATTTTATGATTATTACTATTCCTATAAAAAATCAAAAAGATATTGGCACACCATCCGATTCGGTCGTTGTTCTCGGCTATTTTGATGGTATACATAAGGGACATCAAGAACTATTTCGTGTTGCCAACAAGGCTGCGAGAAAGGATTTATTGCCTATCGTAGTTATGACCTTTAATGAATCTCCAAAGATTGCTTTAGAGCCTTATCATCCGGATTTGTTTTTGCATATTTTGAACCCTGCTGAGCGTGAAAGAAAATTAAAGCGTGAAGGTGTAGAAGAATTATATCTCCTTGATTTTAGTAGCAAATTTGCTAGTCTCACAGCAGAAGAATTTTTTGCGACTTATATTAAGGCTATGAATGCTAAAATTATTGTTGCAGGTTTTGATTATACATTTGGTTCTGACAAAAAAACGGCAGAAGATTTAAAGAATTACTTTGATGGAGAAGTTATCATTGTTCCACCTGTAGAAGATGAGAAAGGAAAGATTAGTTCAACTCGTATCCGTCAAGCTATTTTAGACGGAAATGTGAAAGAAGCAGGAGAACTTTTGGGGGCACCGCTTCCATCAAGAGGTATGGTGGTTCATGGCAATGCTCGTGGTCGTACGATTGGTTATCCAACAGCTAATTTGGTGCTTTTAGACCGTACTTATATGCCAGCAGATGGTGTTTATGTCGTTGATGTTGAGATTCAAAGACAGAAGTATCGTGCTATGGCTAGTGTTGGGAAAAATGTGACCTTTGATGGAGAAGAAGCACGTTTTGAAGTCAATATTTTTGATTTTAATCAAGATATTTATGGGGAAACAGTCATGGTTTATTGGCTTGATCACATTCGAGATATGACCAAATTTGACTCAGTTGACCAATTAGTGGATCAGTTAAAGGCTGATGAAGAAGTAGCTCGGAATTGGTCTTAAGAGTTTGAGTAATTAAAAAAGAGGTTGTCTGTAACCCAAAAGATAGATGAATAAGTCTAACTTTTGAGGTCACTACATTACCTCTTTTTATTATTTTTCAAAGGTGAATCCTTCTCCAAGGATTTCATGGGCTTCTGTAATGGTTATAAAGGCTTGAGGATCGATTCGATGAATCATTTCCTTCATTTTCACAATCTCATTTCTACCGACAATACAGTAAATAATTTTCAAATCTTTTTGACTATAGTAGCCTTGACCAGAAATAAAAGTAACGCCTCTACCTAGGTCATCATTAATCGCCTTAGCAAGTTGGTCAGGACGTTCGGTAATAATCATAAAGCCTTTACCAGCATAGCCTCCTTCGCCAATCAAATCAATGACACGCGAAACGATAAAATCAAATAAGAGCGTGTAGGAAACCAATCTCAAGTCCTTGAAGATTAGGAGAATGAGCATGAGAATACAAAAATCTAAGATAAAGAGCAGTTTTCCCATTGATATATGAGTGTACTTGTTGAGAATACGAGCTACAATATCAGTACCACCAGTTGTACCTCCAGCATTAAAGATAATTCCAAGACCAATTCCCAATAGAATCCCAGCTATAAGGGCAGTGATTAGTAAATCACCTTGAAGATCAATATGAAGGGGAATACGTTCAAAAAAGGCCAACCAGGCGGACAAGGCTAAGGTTCCTAGTAAACTAGAATAGAGGGACTTTGCTCCAAAAATCTTCCAAGCTAGGATGAAAAGGGGAATATTAATCAGCAAATTCATAAGAGAAACAGGGATTTTAAAAAGATAAAAGGTGATGAGGGTAATACCTGTCGCCCCTCCCTCAAAGAGATGATGAGGAACTACAAAATAAGTTAGACCAAAAGCATAGATAGCAGCACCTAGTAAAATGGTTAAAATGGGATAAATTTTTTTAATCATAGGGACCTCTTTTCTTATAAGTAGATTATATCAAATTTTTAAGGAAAATTTGAATGACTCCATTAGGATTTTTAATCTTTTTTTGATATAATTAAAAGTAAGAAAACCAATCTGAATCCTAAAATAGAAAGATTGATACTATGACAAAAATTAAGATTGTAACAGATTCATCTGTTACTATTGAACCTGAACTAGTAAAACAATTAGATATCACTGTTGTTCCGTTATCTGTAATGATTGATAATGTTGTTTATTCTGATGCGGATTTGAAAGAAGAAGGTAAATTTCTTCAGTTGATGCAATCAAGTAAGAATCTTCCGAAAACAAGTCAGCCACCTGTAGGTGTCTTTGCTGAAGTTTTTGAAGACCTATGCAAAGATGGTAGCCAGATTCTTGCTATTCATATGTCTCACGCCCTTTCTGGCACTGTAGAAGCGGCACGTCAAGGTGCTAGCTTATCTACTGCCGATGTAACAGTTATTGATAGTTCCTTCACTGACCAAGCCCTGAAATTCCAAGTTGTTGAGGCTGCGAAGTTAGCACAAGAAGGCAAAGATATGGAGGAAATTTTAACTCGCATAGAAGAGGTTAAAAACCACACAGAACTCTATATTGGCGTTTCGACTTTGGAAAATCTTGTTAAAGGTGGACGAATAGGGCGTGTAACTGGATTGTTGAGCTCCCTTCTCAATATCCGTGTTGTCATGCAGATGAAAGACCATGAATTGCAGCCAATCGTTAAAGGTCGTGGAGCTAAGACCTTTAAAAAATGGTTGGATGAACTGACAAGTTCGCTTTCTGGACGTTCTGTAGCAGAGATTGGAATTTCATATTCTGGTAGTGCTGATTGGGCAAAAGAGATGAAAGAAAGTTTACAAGCTTATGTTGAAAAGCCAATTTCTGTTTTGGAAACAGGCTCTATTATTCAAACTCACACGGGTGAGAATGCTTGGGCTATTTTAGTACGTTACCATTACTAAAAAAATAAAGAAAATGGGAAGAAATAGCGTTTTTAACTTGACCTAAAAGGGATTTTAGGATATGATTATATTTGTTAATTAGAAATAAAATTGGAGGAATCATTAACATGGCAAACAAACAAGATTTGATCGCTAAAGTAGCAGAAGCTACAGAATTGACTAAGAAAGACTCAGCGGCAGCAGTTGAAGCTGTATTCGCAGCAGTAACTGAGTACCTTGCAGCTGGTGAAAAAGTTCAATTGATCGGTTTTGGTAACTTTGAAGTTCGTGAGCGTGCCGCACGTAAAGGTCGCAACCCACAAACTGGTAAAGAAATCAAAATTGCAGCTTCTAAAGTTCCAGCATTCAAAGCTGGTAAAGCTCTTAAAGACGCTGTTAAATAATCAACCTTCCAAAAGCCTATTGTATCAAGCTTTCTAGCTTGGGCAATAGGCTTTTTTTGTGTATAGGGGGCAAAAAAGAGACAGAATCTGAATGAACTAGTAGCGGAAAATCTTTCAAGTACAGACTAATTCAAATTGCGTAGCAGAAATCATACAAATGAAATTGATTATAGTAAAATAGGATTAGAATTATTAAGAAAGTTGGTTTTTTATTGGAAACGATAGTATTTTCAATCTCCGTTTTTTTAGCAGGGATCTTGTCCTTCTTTTCCCCCTGCATTTTTCCTCTGTTACCTGTTTATACTGGAATTTTATTGGATGATCAGGAAAGTGCAAAAAGCTTTTCTTTGTTTGGGAGAAAGGTTTCCTGGTCAGGTCTGATTCGAACTCTTTGCTTTATCGCAGGTATCTCTCTCATTTTCTTTATTTTAGGCTTTGGTGCTGGTTACTTTGGTAATATTCTCTATGCCAATTGGTTTCGTTACACCATGGGAACAATTATTATCATTTTAGGCCTTCACCAGATGGAAATTTTTCATTTTAAGAAATTAGAGGTTCAAAAAAGCTTTACTTTTAAGAAATCAGAAGCCAATCGTTATTGGTCGGCCTTTTTACTCGGTATTACTTTTAGCTTTGGTTGGACGCCTTGTATTGGTCCAGTTTTAAGTTCTGTTTTAGCGCTTGCGGCTTCTGGAGGCAATGGTGCTTGGCAAGGTGCAATCTATACCTTAATTTACACTCTGGGGATGGCCATTCCTTTCTTGATCTTGGCCCTAGCTTCAGGAGTAGTGATGCCTTATTTTAGTAAAATTAAACGTCATATGATGCTACTGAAGAAAATTGGTGGTTTCCTCATTATTTTAATGGGAATTTTATTACTATTAGGACAAGTAAATGTTCTAGCTGGAATTTTTGAATAAAGGAGAAAAAGATGAAAAAAGTAATGTTTGCTGGCTTAAGCCTCTTGTCATTAGTCGTATTGATGGCCTGTGGTGAGGAAGAGACTAAAAAGACTCAAGCTCCACAACAATCCCCAAAACAACAGCAACAAACGACTGTACAACAAATTGCTGTTGGGAAAGAGGCTCCAGACTTCACCTTGCAATCTATGGATGGTAAAGAAGTTAAGTTATCTGATTATAAGGGGAAAAAAGTCTACTTGAAGTTTTGGGCTTCATGGTGTGGTCCATGTAAGAAAAGTATGCCTGAGTTGATGGAATTAGCGGCGAAACCAGATCGTGATTTTGAAATTCTTAGTGTCATTGCACCAGGAATTCAAGGTGAAAAAACTGTCGAGCAATTCCCACAATGGTTCCAAGATCAAGGATATAAAGATATCCCGGTTCTTTATGATACAAAAGCAACTACATTCCAAGCTTATCAAATTCGAAGTATTCCTACAGAATATCTAATTGATAGTCAAGGAAAGATTGGAAAGATTCAATTTGGTGCTATCAGCAACGCAGATGCAGAAGCAGCCTTTAAAGAAATGAACTAGAATAGATAAAAATCTGATTACAAGAGAGTAGTCAGATTTTTTTAGAAAATTATTTTATAAATATTCACAATTCTCCTATATTTATGGTAAAATAGAATCATCATTTTATTTTGGAGTCAAAGATGAATATATTTAGAACAAAAAATGTTAGTTTGGATAAAACGGAGATGCACAGGCATTTGAAGTTATGGGATTTGATTTTGCTGGGTATCGGAGCCATGGTAGGGACAGGTGTCTTTACAATAACAGGTACTGCAGCCGCAACTCTAGCGGGTCCAGCCCTAGTGATTTCAATCGTCATTTCTGCCTTGTGTGTAGGATTATCAGCCCTCTTTTTTGCAGAATTTGCTTCACGAGTACCCGCTACAGGTGGTGCCTACAGCTATCTCTATGCTATTTTAGGAGAATTCCCAGCTTGGTTGGCTGGTTGGTTAACCATGATGGAATTCATGACAGCCATATCTGGTGTGGCTTCGGGTTGGGCAGCTTATTTTAAAGGCTTGCTCTCTCAATATGGGATAGCCCTTCCTCAGGCTTTAAATGGTACCTTTAATCCTCAAGCAGGGACATTTGTTGATTTATTGCCTATTCTTGTCTTGGTATTGGTGACCTCACTTGTTTTACTCAATGCTAAAGCAGCATTACGTTTTAATTCTATTCTAGTGATTTTGAAATTTTCCGCTTTAGCTCTCTTTATTTTGGTGGGAATTTGGCATATCAAGCTTGATAATTGGAGCAATTTTGCTCCTTATGGTTTTGGACAAATCTATGGTGCTAGTACTGGTATTATGGCTGGTGCGTCCTTAATGTTCTTTGGATTTTTAGGCTTCGAATCCATCTCTATGGCTGTAGATGAGGTCAAGACTCCTCAAAAAAATATTCCTAGAGGGATTGTCTTATCGCTTTCTATCGTAACCATTCTTTATGCCTTGGTGACGCTTGTCTTAACTGGTGTGGTCCATTATAGCCATCTAAATGTCGACGATGCCGTTGCCTTTGCCCTTCGTAGCGTTGGGATCAGTTGGGCAGCCAACTATGTATCATTAGTTGCTATCTTAACCTTGATTACGGTTTGTATCTCAATGACTTATGCCCTATCTCGTATGATTTACAGTTTAGCGCGTGACGGATTGATGCCTGCCGCCTTTAAAGAATTAACAAAGACTAGCAAGGTACCAAAGAATGCTACTATCTTGACCGGTCTAGCTTCAGCAGTAGCAGCAGGAATGTTCCCTCTTGCTAGTATCGCAGCCTTCTTAAATATTTGTACCTTGGCCTACTTGATCATGCTGGCTTATGGTCTGATTCGCTTACGGAAAGAAAAAGGAATGCCCAAAGCTGGAGAATTTAAAACACCATTGGTACCTCTGTTACCGATTTTATCAATCATCATTTGTTTATCCTTTATGTTGCAGTATAATATGGAAACTTGGATTGCTTTCCTAGTTGCATTGTTAGTAGGAAGTATTATTTACTTTACTTATGGTTATAAGCATTCTACCATAGAAGAATAAAGTGAGAATCTGTTGAGTTATTGGAACTTAGCAGATTTTTATATGTGAAAGAAATTTCAAATTTTTTCTAAAAATAGCTTGACAGATTAAATTTTTAGGAGTAGAATGTTTACCAGTTAATTAAATAGTTAAGGGGTTGTTTATGAAAAAACAGAGTTTATTTTTAGTATTGTTAAGTATCTTTCTTTTGTGTTTAGGGGCTTGTGGCCAAAAGGAAAGTCAGACTGGGAAAGGGATGAAAATTGTGACCAGTTTTTATCCTATCTACGCTATGGTCAAGGAAGTATCTGGTGACTTGAATGATGTTCGGATGATTCAGTCAAGTAGTGGAATTCACTCCTTTGAACCTTCGGCAAATGATATCGCAGCTATCTATGATGCAGATGTCTTTGTTTACCATTCTCATACGCTCGAATCTTGGGCAGGAAGTCTAGATCCCAATCTTAAAAAATCCAAAGTGAAGGTTTTAGAGGCTTCAGAGGGAATGACTTTAGACCGCGTCCCAGGGCTAGAAGATGTGGAAGCAGGGGACGGAGTTGATGAAAAAACGCTCTATGATCCTCACACTTGGCTAGATCCTGAAAAAGCTGGTGAAGAAGCCCAGATTATCGCTGATAAACTTTCAGAGGTGGATAGTGAACATAAAGAAACTTATCAAAAAAATGCGGAAACCTTTATCAAAAAAGCTCAGGAACTAACTAAGAAATTCCAACCTAAATTTGAAAAGGCGACTCAGAAAACCTTTGTAACACAACATACAGCCTTTTCTTATCTAGCGAAGCGATTTGGACTCAATCAACTTGGTATTGCAGGTATCTCTCCAGAACAAGAACCAAGTCCAAGACAACTAACAGAAATTCAGGAATTTGTTAAAACCTATAAAGTTAAAACGATTTTTACAGAAAGTAACGCTTCTTCAAAAGTAGCTGAAACTCTTGTCAAATCAACAGGTGTGGGTCTTAAAACTCTGAATCCTTTAGAGGCAGACCCACAAAATGACAAGACTTATCTAGAAAATCTTGAAGAAAATATGAGTGTTTTAGCAGAAGAATTGAAATGAGGAGATTATGAAAATCAATAAAAAATATGTGGCGGGTTCGGTGGCAGTTCTTGCCCTAAGTGTTTGTTCCTATGAACTTGGTCGTTACCAAGCTGGTCAAGTTAAGAAAGATTCTAATCGAGTAGCTTATATAGATGGTGATCAGGCTGGTCAAAAAGCAGAGAACTTGACACCAGATGAAGTCAGTAAGAGAGAGGGAATCAACGCAGAACAGATCGTCATCAAGATTACGGATCAAGGTTATGTGACCTCTCATGGAGACCATTATCACTACTATAATGGGAAGGTTCCTTATGATGCTATCATCAGTGAAGAACTCCTCATGAAAGATCCGAATTATCAGTTGAAGGATTCAGACATTGTCAATGAAATCAAGGGTGGCTATGTGATTAAGGTAGACGGGAAATACTATGTTTACCTTAAAGATGCGGCTCATGCGGACAATATTCGGACAAAAGAAGAGATTAAACGTCAGAAGCAGGAACATAGTCATAATCATAATACAAGTACTGATAATGCTGTTGCTGCAGCCAGAGCTCAGGGCCGTTATACAACGGACGATGGGTATATCTTCAATGCATCTGATATCATAGAAGATACGGGTGATGCTTATATTGTACCTCACGGCAATCACTTCCACTATATTCCGAAGAGTGACTTGTCTGCCAGTGAATTAGCTGCTGCCCAAGCCTTCTTATCTGGAAAAGGCAGTCGATTAAGTACGGTTGAATATCGTTCGAGCAGGGGAGAAACAAGATCTAATGTGAGAACGAGTCAATCTGAAGCTCCTCAAAATCCTACAACAGCTCCGGAGAGCCAAAGTGAGGATTTAGCTAGTCTTCTTCAAGAATTGTACGCTTTGCCACTTAGCCAACGTCATGTGGAGTCTGATGGATTAGTATTTGACCCAGCACAGATTACAAAACGTACAGCAAATGGTGTGGCAGTGCCTCACGGGGATCATTTCCATTTCATTCCTTATTCGCAAATGTCTGCCTTGGAAGAAAAATTGGCTCGAAATCTGCCAATTGGCGGTCAGCCAGTTCAAGGTCATTCTGATAATACGAAACCAAGCAGTACAGATAAACCAAGTTCAACACCAAGTTCACCGATTAAACCAAACTTTAATCTCAATACGCAGGCACCAAATCGAGGAACTGGGGGCGCTTATACAACGGATGATGGGTATGTCTTTAGTCCGACAGATGTGATTGAAGATACAGGTGACGCTTTTGTTGTACCGCATGGCAATCATTTCCACTATATACCTAAGAGTGATTTGTCAGCAGGAGAATTGGTTGCTGCCCAAGCTTATTGGAATGGTAAGCAGGGCTCACATTCTGCTACAAGCTCAAGTAAACCAAGTAGTAACAATCCAAATCCGGCTCCAGCCCAACCAAGTTTGACAGAGACTCCAAACTTGACTGTCACCCCAACTTATCATCAAGACCAAGGGGAAGATATCCCAACACTTTTAAGTGAATTGTATGCCAAACCTTTATCAGAACGACATGTGGAATCTGATGGCCTAGTCTTTGATCCGGCACAAATCATCAAACGTACAACTAACGGTGTCGCAGTGCCTCACGGAGACCATTATCACTTTATCCCTTACTCCCAAATGTCCCCTTTGGAAGAAAAATTAGCTCGTATGATAGCTGTCAAGGGACAAAATGGCAATGTTTTGCCAAGCGTCACTCCACTGAAGCCAGCGCCTACTACCAAACCTCAAGCGCCAGCGGAAAATAAAACGACTGAATTTGATGTCAAGCAGGTTGTTAGAAAAGTTGGCGACGGATATATTATAGAGGATAAGGGCGTTAGTCGTTATGTTCTTGCTAAAGATTTGGCCAAGGATAAGATTGATACTATTGAAAATCTCTTGTCTAAGAAAACTCAAGAGACACATGCGCTAGTTGCGAAGAAAGAAAATGTCGCTCCTCGTGACCAAGAATTTTATGATAAAGTATATAATTTATTGGCCAAGGCTCATAAAGCCTTATCTGAAAATAAAGGTCGCGTTTCTGATTTCCAAGCCCTAGACAAATTAGCGGAACGCTTGAACGATGAATCTTCTAATAAAGGAAAATTGGTAGATGATTTATTGGCATTCCTAGCACCAATTACCCATCCAGAGCGACTTGGCAAACCAAATGCTCAAATTGCTTATACAGACGATGAAATTAAATTAGCGAAAATAGCAGGCAAGTACACAACAGAAGATGGTTATATCTTTGACACTCGTGATATTACCAGTGATGAGGGAGATGCTTATGTAACTCCGCATATGACCCATAGTCATTGGATTAAGAAAGAGAGCTTGTCTGAAGCTGAAAGAGTGGCAGCTCAGGCTTATGCTAAAGAGAAAGGTTTGACACCTCCTTCAACAGAGAATCAGGGTTCAGGAAATACTGAGGTTAAAGGAGTAGAAGCAATCTATAATAAAGTGAAAGCAGCTAAGAAGATCCCACTTGATCATATTCCTTACAATCTACAACATACTGTTGAAGTTAAAAATGGTAGCTTAATTATACCTCATTACGACCATTACCATAACATTAAATTTGGTTGGTTTGATGAAGGACTCTATGAAGCACCTAAGGGTTATAGCCTGGAGGATCTCTTTGCGACTGTAAAATATTACGTTGAACATCCTGAAGAACGTCCTCACTCAGATAATGGTTGGGGAAATGCCAGCGACCTTGTTCGTAAAAATAAGGCAGACCAAGACAGTAAATCTGATGAAGATAAGGAAGATCGTCATGAATCAGACGAGTCAACTCGTCCTGAATCCAATGAAAAAGAAAATCATACAGGTTCAACCCCTTCAGTAGATAATCTTTATAAACCGAGCACTGATGAAGACGAGACAGAAGAAGTATCTAAAGATACAACAGACGAAGCTGAAGTACCTCAAGTAGAAACCGAAAAAGTAGAAGCCAAACTCAAAGAAGTAGAAGCTCTACTTGCTAAAGTAACGGATGCTAGTTTGAAAGACAATGTGACAGAGAGCCTATCTGGTTTACGAAATAATCTGAGTCTTCAAACCATGGATAATAATGGCATCATGGCAGAAGCAGAGAAACTACTTGCTTTGTTAAAAGGTAGTGAGTCAGTTACGACGAAACCAGAAGCATAAGTTTATCCTATTAAATCAATATGATGTAAGAGTCAGTAGCAATACTGGCTTTTATTTTTTTAAAATGACATAAAAATCTTGACAGATAAACTTAAAAAAGGTAAACTATTTACTGGTTAATTAAATGGTTAAATAACCGGTTTAGAAAAACTGTTTAACCGATAAAAAGAAGTTAAGAAAAAGCTTCATCATTTATTGAAATGAGGGATTTATGAAATTCAGTAAAAAGTATATAGCAGCTGGATCAGCTGTTATCGTATCCTTGAGTCTTTGTGTCTATGCACTGAACCAGCATCGTTCGCAGGAAAATAAAGACAATAATCGTGTTTCTTATGTGGATGGCAGCCAGTCAAGTCAGAAAAGTGAAAACTTGACACCAGATCAGGTTAGCCAGAAAGAAGGAATTCAGGCTGAGCAAATTGTCATCAAAATTACAGATCAGGGCTATGTGACGTTACACGGTGATCACTATCATTACTATAATGGGAAAGTTCCTTATGATGCCCTCTTTAGTGAAGAACTTTTGATGAAGGATCCAAACTACCAACTTAAGGATGGAGATATTGTCAATGAGGTCAAGGGTGGTTATATCATCAAGGTCGATGGAAAATATTATGTTTACCTGAAAGATGCAGCTCATGCTGATAATGTTCGAACCAAAGATGAAATCAATCGTCAAAAACAAGAACACGTCAAAGATAATGAGAAGGTCAGCTCTGATGTTGCTATAGCAAGGTCTCAGGGACGCTATACGACAGATGATGGTTATGTCTTTAATCCAGCTGATATTATTGAAGATACTGGTGATGCTTATATCGTTCCTCACGGAGGACACTATCACTACATTCCAAAAAGTGATTTGTCTGCTAGTGAATTAGCAGCCGCTAAAGCTCATCTGGCTGGTAAAAATACGCAACCGAGCCAGTTAAGCTATTCTTCAGCAGTTAGTGACAATAACACGCAATCTGTAGCACAAGGCTCAACTAGCAAGCTAGAAAGCAAAGTTGAAAATCTCCAAAGTTTATTGAAAGAACTCTACGATTCACCTAGCGACAAACGTTACAGTGAATCAGATGGTCTGGTCTTTGACCCTGCTAAGATTATCAGTCGTACACCAAATGGAGTTGCGATTCCGCATGGTGACCATTATCACTTTATTCCTTACAGCAAGCTCTCTCCTTTAGAAGAAAAGATTGCTAGAATGGTGCCTATCGGTGGAACTGGTTCTACGATTTCTACAAATGAAAAACCTAATGAAGTAGCGTCTAGTCTAGGAAGTCTTCCAAGTAATCCATCTATATTGAATAATGCTTCTTCAACGTTAAATAAGGAAATTCCTTCAACATCTGATGGTTATATCTTTAATCCTAAAGATATTGTCGAAGAAACTGCTACAGCTTATATCGTCAGACATGGTGATCATTTCCATTACATTCCTAAGTCGAATCAAATTGGACAACCGACTCTTCCAAACAATGGTCTAACAACACCTTCTCCATCTCTTCCAATCAATCCTGGTGTTTCACATGAGGAACATGAAGAAGGTGGACACGGCTTTGATGCTAATCGTATTATTGCGGAAGATGAGTCAGGATTTATCATGTCACATGGTGACCATAATCATTACTTCTTCAAGAAGGACTTGACAGCAGACCAAATCAAGGCAGCGCAAGACCACTTGAAAGGGGTAAATGCAGCAACACCAAATCCAGTTCATGATGACGATCACGATGAAGATCATCATGGACATCATCATGATGAAGACCATGATCACGGTTTTGATGCCAATCGTGTCATCAGTGAGGATGAACAAGGCTTTGTCATGAGTCACGGCGACCATAATCATTACTTCTTCAAGAAGGATTTGACAGCTGATCAAATCAAGGCAGCGCAAGACCACTTGAAAGGGGTAAATGCAGCAACACCAAATCCAGTTCATGATGACGATCACGATGAAGATCATCATGGACACCATCATGATGAAGACCATGATCACGGTTTTGATGCCAATCGTGTCATCAGTGAGGATGAACAAGGCTTTGTCATGTCACATGGAGATCACAATCATTACTTCTTCAAGAAAGATTTGACAGCAGAGCAAATTAAGGCAGCTCAGGATCATTTGAAAACACATCATGATGCAGAGCCTGTAAAACCTCTTGCTAAAACGGTAGAGTCTTTCTCAAAAGATGCTAGCGATGAAGAAAAGATTGCTTATATCTCTAAAACTTATGGTGTTCCACTTGAAGCGATTAGAATTTCAAACGGATTCTTTGTCTTTGGAAATCCAGACCAAGCCTACGATCCAACTCATATCCACCCATATGCTGTTCGTAAGGAACATGTTCGTTTGCCACTCCAAACTGGCAATCCAGAACTTGATTTCCTAAACGAACTCTATACCACTGCTTTGCGAGATGGTGTGTCTCCTTATAGCTTACAGGTAGAAAATGGTAGTTTTGTGATTCCTCATGGCGACCATAATCACTACATCAAGGTTCAAACGAAGGGCTATGAAGTAGCTTTGAAAAACAAGATTCCAGCCCTACAATCCAATTATCAACCTGGAGCTTTTGATGAGAAGGCAGTCTTGGAAAAAGTAGATCAACTTCTAGCTGATAGCAGAAGTATCTACAAAGACAAGCCTATCGAACAAAGACAGATTGAGTTAGCCTTAGGTCAGTTTACTGAAAACATGAAGAAACTGGCAACTAACTCTACAGCAGGTTATCTTGCAACACTGGATCTCTTTGATAAGCAATATATCCATATTGATGAAAGTGTCAAACCTGTTGAAACAAGCGCTCTAGATAAGAAATATCAGGCCTTGATTGATAAAATCAATACCTTGGATACAGACTCTTATGGACTTCCTAAGAAAGACCTTCTCGTTCGACTCCAAGAAGCTAAATTGGCTAAAGATGAGGCTGCTTTAGTAGCGGTTGAATCACAACTTCAAGCTCTTCAAGACTTTAATGATCGAACAGGTGTTACAACTGTAGAATACATCAAGTACTTCTACGAACACGTAAATGACGGTCGTTTGAGTGATGAACTTCGAAACAAAGTAGCTCAGTTGACTTGGACCTTGTATCAATCTCAATCCTTCCTTAAGGCAGCAGAATTGAACAAATTATTCCCAAGTATCTATCAGGCAAAACAAGAAGTGGAAGAAGCTTTGAAAGCTCAGCCAACTACTGCGAAATCAAGTCAGACAGTTCTAGATACTGAAAAAGTTGATAATCAAAGTGCCAAGACAGCTATTTATGGCTTCTTGAAAGAATTGTACGGAGACTTTATGCCTGAAGAGCATGTGAATCATGTCAGCAAGGAACAAGTAGAAAATCTCTTGAGCAAGGCAAATCAACTCTTGGAACAAATCCAAGAAGAAGGAATCAGACAATCCTTGGCAGAAGAAGTAGAAAATCTCAAAGTTGCTACAAACAAGGCTGATGCAGACTTGGATGAAGTAAATAGTCAGGTAAAAGATGTATTGACTCGTATCGCTAGCGCCCTTCAACAAGAGAAAGAAAATGCAGAGCAAGATCCTCAGACACTTGTACTCTATCAAAAACTTTACGATATCCTCATGTCACTTCACGCTTACTTAGAAAACAATAAGGGTTCTGATGAGGACTTTGATAAGGTAGATGCTTTACTAGATCAACTTTCTGCTAAGAGTAAAGATAAGGCTGCTTTACTTGAATTGACAAAAGCTATTCTGATCTTGAATCAAGAAATCAAGTCAAAATCAAGCGCAAGTGAAGAAACAACTCCAGCAACAAATGCCGAGGCAAATGGTGATAAGACAAGTGCTGAGAACCAACCAAACGCAGCTGCAGAATCTAACAGTGAAACTGCCAGCGACGAAAACAAACCGAGCAACTCAACAGATTCTAAACCTGCTGAATCAACTTCAGAAAAGGAAACAACAGAATCTACAACAAGTACTGGAAATCAAGAAAAACCAGCAGAATAAAAAGAAAGGCGAAGTAGCTAAGCTACCTCGTCTTTTTAGTCTTTATAAGCTACGATACCAATGATGGTATCAACTGCACGTTCCATGGTCTGAAGACTGACGTATTCAAAACGTCCATGCATATTTTCTCCTCCCGCAAAGATATTAGGAGTTGGGATTCCCATAAAGGAAATCTTAGAGCCGTCTGTCCCTCCACGGATTGGTTCGATTATAGGAGTAATCCCCAAATCTTCCATAACGGCTTTAGCAATGGTAATTGGAGTCATATCTTTTTCAATGACTTCTTTCATATTATAGTACTGATCTGTTAAGTTTAGGGTGACACGGTCGCTACCAAGTTCTTGATTCATCTTATCAGCGATAGACTGCATTGCTGCTTTACGAGCTTCAAAGGCATTTTTTTCAAAATCACGAATGATGTAGTTTGCACTCGCCTCTTCGACACTACCTGTCACATCCATAAGATGATAGAAACCTTGGTAGCCATCAGTTAACTCAGGTCGGTCATTCTCTGGAAGTTGATTATGAAAATCAATTGCTAGCTGGAGGGCGTTGACCATTTGCCCTTTGGCAGTACCAGGGTGGACATTACGTCCTTGGAAATGCACTTCAGCCCCAGCTGCTGAGAAGGTCTCGTACTGAAGTTCGCCCAGTGGACCACCATCAACAGTGTAGGCAAAATCCACATCAAAATCATCTGCATCAAATTTATTAGCACCAACACCGATTTCCTCATCTGGACCAAAACCAACACGAATCTCACAGTGTTTGATTTCAGGGTGAGCAGTTAGATATTCAATGGCTGTCATAATCTCAGCAATACCAGACTTGTCATCAGCCCCTAGCAAGGTTGTTCCGTCGGTTGTGATGAGCGTTTGTCCTGGATATTTTTCAAGACTCTTGAAGTCGGCTGGATCTAGTTTAAAACCAGAATTTCCTAGTTCAATCACACCACCATCGTAGTTTTCAATTACCTGGGGATTAACTCCTTCGGCATTAAAGTCAGCAGTATCCATGTGAGATATAAAGCCAATCTTACGTGTTAAAGATGGATCATTGGCTGGTAAGGTCCCAATTGCAAAACCATTTGGTAGATAATAAACATTTTGTAATCCAACACGTTTCATTTCAGGAATAAGAACATTTGTAGCAAAATCTACCTGACTCTGCGTACTTGGAGTAGTAGTAGAGCGTTCATCAGAGCGCGTGTTGACCTTAACGTAGGTTAAGAAGCGGTCCAAGAGATTTGGATAAGTCATAAAAAACTCCTTTTGAATTCATTTTTTCCATTGTATCATAGAAAAGAGAGAAAAACAAAAGACTGAAGTTAGGGAAATTCACTATGTTGGCGTTTACTTATTAATGAATTAATGATAAAATAAACTTGATAAAAATATCACAAGGAAGCAATTATGAAAAAAGCAATTTTAATGATGACTTTCGGTTCGCCAGAAGAGATTACCTTTGAAGGTGTGGCTGATTTTTTCACAAATATTCGTCGTGGAGTGAGACCTCAAGACCACGAGATTCAAACTCTCTATGATAATTATGTACTAATTGGAGGGACGCCTCTGCAAAGAATTACGCGCGAAGAGGTTGCCTTGGTAGAAGCTAGGCTAGGAAATGAATATAGTGTCTATTTTGCCAATAAGTTTTCTAGACCCTTTATCCTAGACGTGATTGGTCAGATGGAAGCAGACGGAATCGAGCAATGTATTTGTTTGATTTTGGAGCCTCATTATTCTTTTTACTCTGTCATGGGTTATGAGAAATTTTTAGAAAGCAAGCAAATTCAGTTTTTGGTCATTAAGGACTGGTATCAAGAAGAGGCCTTGCTAAACTATTGGGCAGATGAAATTACTAAGATTTTAAAAGATGAAGTGAAGCAAGATAGCTTTAAAGTCATCTTTTCAGCCCATAGTGTACCTATTTTTGCCTTGGATTTTGGTGACCCCTATATCGACCAAATTTTTGAAAATAGCAAGTTAGTCGCTGAAAAACTAGGCTTGAGTTCAGAGCAATATACTAACACTTGGCAGAGTGAAAGTGATATCGGGATTCCATGGATTAAGCCAGATGTCTTGGAGTATCTCAGAGAACAGAAAGAACATCCAGACCATTATATTTTTGTTCCCATCAGCTTCATTAGCGAGCATATTGAAGTCTTGTTTGACAATGATGTGGAATGTTATGACTTATGTCAGGAATTTGGGGTAAACTACCATCGTCCACCAATGCCAAATACAGATTCTCGTTTGATTGATGCCTTGGTTAATACAGTCAGAGCTAATGAGGACAAAGAGTTTAAGGAATTTCTCCCAGAAGAAGAAACCTTTGATGAGTTAGTTCCTTCAGATGAGACTAAAAATATCTTGGCCGAATCTCAAGATTTACAAATGCCGGAATTTGTGAAAAAACTGATTGAGAAAAAAGGTCGTGAAAATGTTAAGATGCCTTATCTTATTAAGAAAATGCTTGAGAAAGCAGGCAAGTTACCGAAAGAGTAAAAAGAAAAAAGGATTTAGCTTTGTGCTAGATCCTTTTAATCGATTATTTTTTCTCAAGAAGAGCTTTGATTTCTTGAAGTACTTCCAACTCAGTTGGACCAGCTGGAGCTTCCTCAGTAGCTTCTTCTTTCTTAGTAAGGCTTTGAGCTTTTTCAATACCTTTGATAACGAAGAAGAGAACAGTACCGATAACTAGGAAGTTGATCACAGCGCTCAAGAATTTACCATATGTAACACCATTCCAAGCAAGCTCAGCGATGTTTTGTACTTTCGCAGCTTCCAAGGCTGGATTCAAAATAAGTGGAGTGATGATATCGTTAACAAGTGATGTAACGATTGCACCAAAAGCAGTGGCAATGATCACACCGACAGCAAGGTCAACAACGTTACCACGAAGCAAAAATGCTTTAAGATCTTTTAACATTTTCATAATTTCCTTTCAAAAAATTCTTACACTTAATTATATATTAATTAAGAAGTTCTTGCAAGCTATATGTTTAAATTTTTTCTTATTTTTTTAAAAATAAATACCTTACTAAAAATGTAATTGAGGATAATTATCAAGAATTGTGCAATAACTGTTTCAATACTGTTTACCCTATTAATATTATTATTTACAAATTGCCCGATAATATTAGGAAACTGAGTTACAAAGAGAAAAGTTAAAAACAAGTCTAAAAGAAAAGTAGAAAGACGTGCTAGAGTAAATTT
Organism: Streptococcus mitis; assembly: GCF_901542415.1. NCBI lineage: Bacteria > Bacillati > Bacillota > Bacilli > Lactobacillales > Streptococcaceae > Streptococcus > Streptococcus mitis. Next base: position 421,202 of record NZ_CABEHV010000004.1, read on the forward strand.
CACTAAACGGATTGGCCAATTCTGCCTAGCTTGCTTAAATACAATTGTATCATTTGTGATAAAAGCAAATAGGATACCGATACTATTTGCTAGTCCAGTTGCAAGGAGTTCTCTATGAGTTAGTTGATAAATGACTAATCGGGATAGAATCGAAACAAGAGTAGTTGCTATACCAAAAAAGAGGTAGGCAAAGAGTTCATTATCCAAGAGAATTTGAATACATTTTTTCATGCTTTTAGTATAGCATAAAGCAGGCTATTGTGCTATACTAGTAAGGTTGATTCAAGCAACCCTTGGTGCTTAGCTTCTTTCACCAAGCATATTATACGCGGGAAACCGCCAAAGGAGAAGAGATGAAAAAATTAACTATTCGTGACGTAGCAGATATTGCAATCGTCGCTGCTATCTATGTCGTTTTGACTGTTACACCGCCCCTAAATGCCATCAGCTATGGTGCTTATCAGTTTCGTATTTCAGAAATGATGAACTTTATGGCTTTTTACAATCCTAAGTACATCATCGGAGTTACCATTGGTTGTATGATTGCTAATTTCTTTAGCTTCGGACTCCTAGATGTTTTTGTTGGTGGTGGATCAACCTTAGTATTCCTCAGTCTAGGTGTTTGGCTTTTTGCAAAATACAGCAAGGATTATCTTTTTAATGGATTAATTCGAAAAGATCATTTCTTCTTTTCAATATCCTTTTCAATTTCCATGTTTACCATCGCTGCAGAGTTGAATATCGTAGCGCAATTACCATTTTTCCTTACTTGGTTTACAACAGGAATTGGTGAATTTGTCTCATTGATTATTGGAGCGATTATTATCGGTAAAATTGGTCGTCGAATCGATTTAACTAAATAGAAGAAGACAAGCTAGGTAACTCTTACCTGGCTTTTCTTATGGAAAATTTCTAAGGAAACTTGACAAGTTTTTCTAACTATAGTATACTTTTTAAGTAAGCTGATTTAGCTCAGTTGGCAGAGCGCATCCATGGTAAGGATGAGGTCGCCGGTTCAATCCCGGCAATTAGCATGAAATTTACAGGGAAACTCTTGAGTACAAGAGTTTTTTTCTTATGCTCGCGAGAAAAAATTCTGACTTTTGTATAATAAAAGTCATCCTGCAAAAATTTCTTATTGACAAAACCACTTATTTCTAGTAATATAATAGATGCGATGAGTCGATAGGTAGTCTTCGGATTACTATTGAGCATAAGGAGGTCATAACGCAGGAGCGGACCTTGATGAGTTGTGTGAACCTGCTCATCACATGAAGATGCCTCTTAGTCCCTAGTCTAGCGACTGGGGATTTTTATTTTCCAAAAAATGATGAAAAAGCTTTGCAATTCATGGAAAAAGTAGTATAATACATCTATTATAGAAATTTTTAGAAAATTCCGAAAGAGGTTATTTATGGGATATACAGTTGCTGTAGTCGGCGCGACAGGTGCTGTCGGAGCTCAGATGATAAAAATGTTGGAAGAATCAACACTTCCAATCGATAAAATTCGTTTACTTGCTTCTGCACGTTCAGCAGGCAAGACTTTGAAATTTAAAGACCAAGATATTACGATTGAAGAAACGACTGAAACAGCTTTTGAAGGAGTTGATATTGCTCTCTTTTCAGCAGGTGGTTCTACATCAGCTAAATATGCACCATACGCAGTTAAAGCTGGAGCGGTAGTAGTAGATAATACATCTTACTTCCGTCAAAATCCAGATGTTCCTTTGGTTGTTCCAGAGGTCAATGCTCATGCACTTGATGCCCACAACGGGATTATTGCCTGCCCTAACTGTTCAACAATCCAAATGATGGTAGCTCTTGAGCCAGTTCGCCAAAAATGGGGCTTGGACCGTATCATTGTTTCAACTTACCAAGCAGTTTCAGGTGCTGGTATGGGAGCAATTCTTGAGACACAACGTGAACTTCGTGAAGTCTTGAATGATGGTGTAACCCCACGTGATTTGCATGCGGAAATCTTGCCTTCAGGTGGTGATAAGAAACATTATCCTATCGCTTTTAATGCTCTTCCACAAATCGATGTCTTCACTGACAATGATTACACTTACGAAGAGATGAAGATGACTAAGGAAACTAAGAAAATCATGGAAGATGATAGCATTGCAGTATCTGCAACATGTGTGCGTATTCCAGTCTTGTCAGCTCACTCTGAGTCTGTTTACATCGAAACAAAAGAAGTGGCTCCAATCGAAGAAGTAAAAGCAGCTATCGCAGCTTTCCCAGGTGCTGTTCTCGAAGATGATGTAGCTCATCAAATTTATCCGCAAGCCATCAATGCAGTGGGTTCACGTGATACCTTTGTTGGTCGTATCCGTAAAGACTTGGATGCTGAAAAAGGAATCCACATGTGGGTTGTTTCAGATAACCTTCTCAAAGGTGCTGCTTGGAACTCAGTTCAGATTGCTGAAACTTTGCACGAACGTGGCTTGGTTCGTCCAACAGCTGAATTGAAATTTGAATTAAAATAGTCATATCGTTTAGGAGTTCAGTTGAACTCCTTCTTTGAAATAGAGAGGTGTTTCTCATGTCTTATCAGGATTTAAAAGAGTGTAAAATCATCACAGCCTTTATTACCCCCTTCCATGAGGATGGTTCTATCAACTTTGATGCCATTCCAGCCTTGATTGAGCATTTATTGGATCATCATACGGATGGAATTCTTCTCGCAGGGACGACTGCTGAAAGTCCAACCTTGACCCACGATGAAGAGTTGGAACTCTTTGAGGCAGTTCAAAAAGTTGTCAATGGACGTGTTCCTTTGATTGCGGGTGTGGGTACCAATGATACGCGAGACTCGATCGAGTTTGTCAAAGAAGTAGCAGAATTTGGTGGTTTTGCTGCTGGGCTTGCTATTGTTCCTTACTACAACAAACCTTCGCAAGAAGGAATGTACCAGCACTTTAAAGCCATTGCGGATGCTTCTGACTTACCTATTATTATCTATAATATTCCAGGTCGTGTGGTTGTCGAATTAACTCCAGAAACTATGCTTCGTTTGGCTGACCATCCAAATATTATTGGTGTCAAAGAATGTACGAGTTTGGCAAATATGGCTTACTTGATTGAGCACAAGCCAGAAGAGTTCTTGGTCTATACTGGTGAAGATGGAGATGCTTTCCATGCCATGAACCTTGGTGCGGATGGGGTTATTTCTGTTGCCTCTCATACAAATGGGGATGAGATGCACGAGATGTTTACGGCCATTGCAGAAAGCGATATGAAGAAAGCCGCAGCAATTCAGCGTAAATTCATTCCTAAAGTCAATGCCCTCTTCTCTTATCCAAGTCCTGCTCCAGTTAAGGCCGTTCTTAACTATATGGGATTTGAAGCTGGCCCAACTCGTCTACCTCTTGTTCCAGCACCAGAAGAAGATGCCAAACGTATTATCAAGGTTGTCGTAGATGGCGACTACGAAGCAACTAAGGCAACCGTAACAGGGGTCTTAAGACCAGATTACTAATAAAGACAATAAAATCCATGACCGAAACAACGATCATGGATTTTTCTTATTTTCCTAAACAGAATTGGCTAAAGAGCTGTGTAATGAGTTCATCTGGAGCAGCATCTCCAGTGATTTCTCCGAGAATTTCCCAAGTACGGGTCAAGTCAACTTGAAGCAAGTCAACTGGCATTCCCAGTTCAAGACCTTCATTAACAGCTTGTAGGCTTTCAACAGCCTTCTCAATCAAGGAAATGTGACGGGCATTTGACAAGTAAGTAGCATCTTGTTCAACAAAACCAGCATTTTCAAAGAAGAGGTTGTTGATTCTCTCTTCAATCTTATCGATGTTTTGGTTTTTAAGGACTGAAATACGAATAACGTCTTCAGGTAGTTCCGAAGTTTCAATCGCTTCAGGCAGGTCGGTTTTATTAAGTAAAATAATGCGGTTGGTTTCTTGACTAATTTCAAGCAGTTGTCTGTCTTGCGCAGTCAGTGGTTCACTGGCATTTAGCACTAGTAGAACTAAGTCGGCTTCCTTAAGGGCTTTTTTCGAACGCTCAACTCCAATTTGTTCCACGATGTCATCCGTTTCACGGATACCAGCTGTATCAATCAATTTGAGAGGAACACCATTGATGTTGACGTATTCTTCGATGACATCTCGAGTAGTACCAGCGATATCAGTGACGATTGCCTTGTCCTCGCGTAAGAGGTTGTTGAGAAGGCTTGATTTCCCAACGTTGGGACGTCCGATGATGGCAGTGGAAATTCCTTCACGAAGGATTTTACCGCGACGGGCTGTCCTAAGGAGATTGGTTAGCAATTGCTCAAACTCCATAGTCTTCTCACGGACAACAGCAGTAGTGGCTTCTTCAACATCGTCGTACTCAGGATAATCAATATTGACCTCGACTTGGGCAAGTGTATTGAGGATTTCTTGACGGGTATTGTTAATCAGGTCAGAAAGTGAGCCGTCTAACTGTTTAACTGCAATGTTCATAGCCTTGTCTGTCTTGGCGCGGATGATATCCATGACCGCCTCAGCCTGAGTCAAGTCCACACGTCCATTTAGGAAGGCACGTTTGGTAAATTCACCAGGTTCAGCCAATCGAGCCCCTTCACGAATCGCTAGTTGTAATATTTCATTAGTGACTGCAATCCCACCGTGAGTGTTAATCTCGATAATATCCTCACGAGTGAAGGTTTTTGGAGATTTCATGGCTCCCACTATGACCTCGTCCATGACTTTACCAGTCAGAGGATCAACAATGTGACCGTAGTTGAGAGTGTGGCTAGCAACCTTGCTCAAGTCTTTTCCTTTAAAAATCTTTTGCGCAATAGCAAAACTTTCTGTTCCGCTCAGGCGGACAATACCAATAGCCCCTTCACCTAGTGGAGTAGAGATAGCAGCGATGGTATCAAATTCACGTGTAATCATAATATTTCCTTTAATAAATAGTTCTTTTCTTGGGAATTTTTCCAAGTCTCTTTTCAAATTGTAACAAATTTGAACTATTTCTTCAATGGATGCTACTTGGAGATTGAAAAAGCCTAAGCAATTCTGCTTAAGCTAGCTTATTTGGTGCGCATTTCCCCTTGTGGGAAGTAAGTTCCTTCTGGCATGTCGTTGATGATGACATGGACAGCAGATTGAGGGGATCCAGTGTTACGAACAACAGCTTCCGTTACTTCCTTAGCAAGAGCTTTCTTTTGCTCGAGCGTGCGTCCTTCAAATAAATCGATGCGTACAAATGGCATAATAGCTTCCTCCACTAGTTTTGATTTCTTCTATTTTACCACATTTTGCCGTTTAAAGCTTAAGAAAATTATGATATACTAGAATGTAGCAAAAATTTAGAAATGGACGTGAAGTAAGAAACATGGCACAGTTGTATTATCGTTATGGGACCATGAACTCTGGTAAAACGATTGAGATTCTCAAGGTGGCCTATAACTATGAGGAGCAAGGAAAAGGTGTTGTGATTATGACCTCAGCTCTTGATACTCGTGATGGTGTTGGCTATGTGTCGAGTCGTATTGGCATGAAACGCCCTGCCATTGCGATTGAGGAAACAACTGATATCTTCGGCTATATCCGAGACCTATCTGAAAAACCATATTGTGTGTTAGTTGATGAGGCCCAGTTTCTAAAGCGTCACCATGTTTACGACCTAGCTCGTGTTGTTGATGAGTTAGATATACCCGTCATGGTTTTTGGTTTGAAAAATGATTTTCGCAATGAACTGTTCGAAGGTTCCAAGTATCTCTTGCTTTTAGCAGACAAGATTGATGAGATTAAGACCATCTGTCAGTATTGTAAGAAAAAGGCGACTATGGTCTTACGTACGCAGGATTGTGTGCCAGTATATGATGGTGAGCAGATTCAGATTGGTGGCAATGAAACCTATATCTCGGTTTGCCGTAAACATTATTTTGCGCCAATGATAACCTCTAACAAGGAGCAAAACTATGACAATTGAACTAAGAGATGTTACAATGGAAAATTATTTTGATGTTTTGAATTTGGATGTCAAGGAATATCAAAAACAATTCATTGCAACCAACGCAATTAGTTTAGCTGAAGCATACGTCTACACTAAAAATGGAGATTTTGTAGCTCCATTGGCAGTTTATGATAATGATGCAATTATAGGTTTTGTGATGATAGCTTATGATAAAAAGATCGGAATTAGTAGTGGAAATTATTTACTATTTCGTTTTATGATTGATAAGAATTTTCAAAATCAAGGATATTTTAAACCAATTATGGATAAAGTACTAGACTATGTTCGGACAGCGCCAGCAGGTTTAAGCAATAAACTTTGGTTGTCTTATGAACAAGAAAATGAACATGCAAGATCTTGTTACCTCAGTTATGGATTTAAAGAAACTGGGGAAATATTTGAGAACGAAGTGGTAGCAATCTATGATTTAACAATTGAGAAATAAGGAGAAAAAATGAACATTTATGATCAACTACAAGCTGTAGAAGACCGTTATGAAGAATTAGGAGAATTACTGAGTGACCCTGATGTCGTTTCTGACACCAAGCGTTTCATGGAACTTTCAAAAGAAGAGGCTTCAACTCGTGACACAGTAACAGCCTACCGTGAGTACAAACAAGTCCTTCAAAACATCGTTGATGCCGAAGAGATGATTAAGGAATCGGGCGGAGATGCGGATTTGGAAGAAATGGCTAAGCAAGAACTCAAAGATGCCAAGGCTGAAAAAGAAGAATACGAAGAAAAACTGAAAATCTTGCTCCTTCCAAAGGATCCAAACGATGACAAGAATATCATCCTTGAAATCCGTGGAGCAGCTGGTGGAGATGAAGCAGCACTTTTCGCTGGTGATTTGCTAACCATGTACCAAAAATATGCGGAAGCCCAAGGATGGCGCTTTGAAGTCATGGAAGCCTCTATGAATGGTGTCGGTGGTTTTAAAGAAGTGGTTGCCATGGTTTCGGGTCAATCTGTATATTCTAAGCTTAAGTACGAATCAGGTGCTCACCGTGTGCAACGTGTCCCTGTGACAGAAAGCCAAGGTCGTGTTCATACTTCGACAGCAACAGTTCTTGTCATGCCTGAAGTCGAAGAAGTAGAATACGATATTGATCCAAAAGACCTTCGTGTTGACATCTATCACGCCTCTGGTGCTGGTGGACAGAATGTCAATAAGGTTGCTACTGCCGTTCGTATCGTTCACTTGCCAACCAATATCAAGGTTGAGATGCAGGAAGAACGTACTCAGCAGAAAAACCGTGAAAAAGCCATGAAAATCATTCGTGCGCGTGTTGCTGACCACTTTGCACAAATTGCACAAGATGAACAAGATGCCGAGCGTAAGTCAACAATCGGTACTGGTGACCGTTCAGAACGAATTCGTACTTATAATTTCCCACAAAACCGTGTTACAGACCACCGTATCGGCTTGACCCTCCAAAAACTAGATACTATCTTATCTGGAAAATTGGATGAAGTTGTGGATGCCTTGGTTCTTTATGACCAAACACAAAAATTAGAAGAATTAAACAAATAATGAAATTAGCTCAATTATTTTCAGATTTTGAAGAAGAGTTGGTTAGACAAGGAGAGGAAGCTGAAAGCCTCTCTTTTGTCTATCGTAGCCTGAAAAATCTCTCTTTTACTGACTTTGTCTTTGCCCTCCAGCAGGAAGTGACGAAAGAGGAAGAAGTTTTTGTTAAAGGAATTTTCCAACAGTTAGCAGCTCATAAACCGCCACAGTACATCATTGGACAGGCAGATTTTTATGGAATGCAGTTAACAGTTGATGAGCGAGTATTGATCCCTCGTCCAGAGACAGAGGAGTTAGTGGAGCTTATTCTGGCTGAAAATCCTGAGACGAATCTGTCAGTTCTGGATATTGGAACAGGTAGTGGAGCTATTGCTCTCGCTCTAGCAAAAAACAGACCAGCTTGGTCGGTGACGGCAGCAGATATTTCCCAAGAGGCTCTTAACCTTGCTTCCGAGAATGCTAAAAATCAAAAACTTAATATATTTTTTAAAAAATCTGATTGTTTTGCAGAAATTTCTGAAAAATATGATATAATTGTTTCCAATCCACCCTATATCTCTCGTGAAGATGCGTCAGAGGTCGGCTTGAATGTTTTGCATTCGGAGCCTCATCTAGCTCTCTTTGCAGCCGAGGATGGCCTAGCTATTTACCGTAGAATTGCGGAAGATGCAAAAGACTATCTCAAAGATGGTGGTAAGATTTACCTTGAAATTGGATACAAGCAAGGTCAAAGTGTTCCTGAACTTTTTAGAAAGCATCTTCCTGAAAAACGAGTACGAACACTTAAGGACCAATTTGGTCAAGATAGGATGGTTGTGGTTGATGATGGACAGGATTAGACAAGAGTTGGAAAATGGTGGAGCTGTCGTTCTGCCTACAGAGACAGTTTACGGTCTTTTTGCTAAGGCCTTAGATGAAAAAGCAGTTGACCATGTTTACCAACTCAAACGTCGTCCAAGAGACAAGGCGCTTAATCTCAATATCGCTTCTTTAGAGGATATCTTGCACTTTTCTAAGAATCAGCCAACTTATCTTCAAAAACTTGTAGAGACCTTTTTACCAGGTCCCTTGACCATTATCCTTGAAGCCAATGACCGCGTTCCCTATTGGGTCAATTCTGGTCTTGCAACTGTTGGATTTCGGATGCCGAGTCATCCCATTACCCTTGATTTGATTCGAGAGATAGGTCCCTTGATTGGGCCATCTGCCAATATTTCAGGTCAGGCAAGTGGAGTGACCTTTAACCAAATTCTAGAGGATTTTGACCAAGAGGTTCTGGGTCTGGAAGACGATGCTTTTCTAACTGGACAGGATTCGACTATTTTGGATTTGTCTGGAGACAAGGTGAAAATCTTACGCCAAGGGGCGATTAAGCGAGAAGATATTCTTGCTCGGTTGCCAGAGATTTCTTTTGAGGAGGAATGAGATGTTAAGAGACTTAAGAGAAACTGATGTGAAAGCTATATGTGACATTAACCAAGAAGCTTTGGGTTATTCTTTTAGTCCAGAGGAAACGGCTAGTCAATTAGCTAGACTATCTCAGGATTCCCATCATTTCCTTCTTGGCTATGAGGATGCAGCTAGTCATGTCTTACTTGGATATGTCCACGCTGAGGTCTATGAATCACTTTATTCTAAAGCAGGATTTAATATTTTAGCTTTAGCAGTTTCACCTCAAGCACAAGGGCAAGGTATTGGTAAAAGCTTATTACAAGGGTTGGAAGAAGAAGCAAAAAGCCGTGGTTATGGGTTTATCCGCTTAAACTCTGCCGATCATCGTCTGGGTGCTCATGCATTTTATGAAAAAGTCGGTTATACTTGTGATAAAGTGCAGAAACGATTTATTCGCATCTTTTAGTTTATTTTCTTATTGTAAAACAAACTAAAGGACCAGTCACACTATAAAGGAGAAGACCTATGATTTTTGACAAAGACGATTTTAAAGCATATGATGCTGATCTCTGGAATTCTATTGCCAAAGAAGAAGAACGACAACAAAACAACATTGAGTTGATTGCTTCGGAAAACGTAGTTTCCAAGGCTGTTATGGCAGCTCAAGGGTCTATCTTGACGAATAAATACGCCGAAGGCTACCCAGGCCGCCGTTATTATGGTGGAACTGATGTGGTAGACGTGGTAGAAAGTCTAGCTATTGAACGTGCAAAAGAAATTTTCGGTGCAAAATTTGCCAATGTCCAACCACACTCAGGAAGCCAAGCCAACTGCGCAGCTTACATGGCCTTGATTGAGCCTGGCGATACGGTTATGGGAATGGATTTGGCTGCAGGTGGTCACTTGACTCATGGGGCTCCTGTTAGCTTCTCTGGTCAAACCTACAACTTTGTTTCTTACAGTGTGGATCCTGAAACAGAACTCTTGGACTTTGATGCTATCTTGAAACAAGCCCAAGAAGTAAAACCAAAATTGATTGTAGCAGGTGCTTCAGCCTATTCTCAAATTATCGATTTTTCAAAATTCCGTGAAATTGCGGATGCTGTTGGGGCTAAACTTATGGTAGATATGGCTCATATCGCTGGTTTGGTTGCTGCTGGTCTTCACCCAAGTCCAGTACCATACGCTCATATCACTACAACAACGACTCACAAATCACTTCGTGGACCTCGTGGTGGTTTGATTTTGACTAATGACGAAGAACTTGCTAAGAAAATCAATTCAGCTATTTTCCCTGGTATTCAGGGTGGTCCTTTGGAGCATGTTGTGGCAGCTAAAGCTGTTTCTTTCAAAGAAGTTTTGGATCCAGCCTTCAAGGAATATGCTGCTAATGTTATCAAGAACAGCAAGACTATGGCGGATGTCTTCTTGCAAGACCCTAATTTCCGTATTATTTCTGGCGGGACTGAAAACCATCTCTTCCTAGTGGATGTGACTAAGGTTGTAGAAAACGGAAAAGTTGCTCAAAACTTGCTGGATGAAGTCAATATTACCCTAAATAAAAACTCAATCCCTTACGAAAGCTTGTCACCATTCAAGACAAGTGGGATTCGTATCGGAGCAGCAGCCATTACTGCACGTGGATTTGGTGAAGCAGAAAGTCGCAAAGTGGCTGAACTCATCATTAAAACCCTTAAGAATGCAGAAAATGAGGCTGTATTAGAAGAAGTGAGAAGTGCAGTCAAAGAATTAACAGATGCCTTCCCATTATACGAGGACTAAAACTTTTATGGACATTTATATTAAGAAAGCCATTATCCATCAGTTTAGCCCGGATGATACCGAGCTGTTTCTAGCGGATAAGTTTCTCAATATCACTCCAAAAATCGAAGAATACCTGCGGAAAAAAATTGAACGTGTGTATTCAGATGAAGCCAAGACTGGGATTTTCGAGGAAGAAAATCCCTTCTTCAATCACATCACAGACGATTTGTTGGAGACATCAGTAACACTGGCTAATCTCTGGAAAGAGGAGTTCAGCATTTCCGAAAATCTCAAGACCAATGACTTGATTTTTGTGCAATTTTCTAAAGAAGGTGTAGAACATTTTGCTTTCTTACGAATTTCCCTGAGGGAGACTTTGACCCACCTCGGAGGAGAGGTTGATAATCCAATCAAGTTGACTCAGAATAACCTGCCGGGATTTGGAACAGGGGCTGATGAGGCCTTGGTGGTTAATCTTCAGAGTCGCAAGTATCATCTGATTGAAAAACGAATCAAGTACAACGGGGCTTTCTTGAACTATTTTTCAGAAAATCTTCTTGCTGTTGCTCCTAAGATTTCACCCAAGAAATCTATCAAAGAACTGGAAAAAACGGCCCAGAGAATTGCTGAATCTTTTAACACAGATGACTTTCAATTTCAATCCAAGGTCAAATCAGCTATTTTTAACAATCTGGAAGAAAGCAATGAATTATCGCCAGAAAAATTGGCCAACGACCTTTTTGACAACAATCTGACGGCTCGTTTGAGCTTTATTGACCAAGTCAAGGAAGCCGTACCAGAGCCTGTTCAGTTTGATGAAATTGATGCCAGTCGTCAGCTTAAAAAATTTGAAAACCAAAAACTCTCCTTGTCAAATGGAATTGAGCTCATTGTTCCTAATAACGTCTATCAAGACGCCGAGTCTGTTGAGTTTATCCAAAACGACAACGGAACCTACTCTATCTTAATCAAAAATATCGAGGATATCCAAAGTAAATAATGTTTAAACGAATTCGAAGAGTGCTTGTACTAGCAGTCTTCCTTTTTGCTGGCTATAAAGCTTACCGCGTTCACCAGGATGTCAAGCAAGTCATGACCTATCAACCCATGGTGCGAGAAATCTTGAGTGAAAAAGACACCCCAGCAAACGAAGAGCTTGTGCTCGCTATGATTTATACTGAAACAAAAGGAAAAGAAGGCGATGTTATGCAGTCTAGTGAGTCTGCAAGTGGTTCCACCAACACCATCAATGATAATGCTTCTAGCATTCGGCAAGGCGTTCAAACTCTGACAGACAATCTCTATCTGGCCCAGAAGAAGGGGGTGGATGTCTGGACGGCTGTTCAAGCCTACAATTTTGGACCTGCCTATATCGATTTTATCGCCCAAAATGGCAAGGAAAACACCTTGGCTCTGGCCAAACAGTACTCTCGTGATACTGTAGCTCCCCTGCTGGGTAATACCACTGGAAAGACTTATAGTTATATTCACCCCATTTCCATTTTTCATGGAGCCGAACTCTATGTAAATGGAGGAAACTATTACTATTCTAGACAGGTGCAACTCAACCTTTATATCATCAAATGTTTCACTCTCTTTTCAACATCTGGTTAGACCAGGTGTTTTTGTTATAAGTTTTTTTTAAGATAGATATATTACTCTAGAAAGGTAAAGGAGGAAATTCCCTATGAGAAAGAAACTCTTTCTGACCAGTGCTGCGGTCTTGTGGGCAGTAACAGCTATGAATAGTGTCCAAGCAGCAACAGATGTTCAAAAAGTCATCGATGAAACCTATGTCCAACCTGAATATGTCCTAGGTTCATCATTGTCTGAAGATCAAAAAAATCAAACCCTAAAAAAACTAGGCTACAATGCCTCAACAGACACCAAAGAACTCAAGACCATGACACCTGATGTCTATTCTAAGATTATGAATGTTGCCAATGACTCAAGTTTACAGTTGTATTCATCAGCCAAGATTCAAAAACTAGGTGACAAGTCGCCACTTGAGGTCAAGATTGAAACACCAGAAAACATCACTAAGGTGACTCAGGATATGTACCGCAATGCGGCCGTAACTTTGGGTGTGGAACACGCTAAAATCACTGTAGCAGCACCTATTCCAGTTACAGGTGAGAGTGCCTTAGCCGGGATTTACTATTCACTTGAAGCTAATGGAGCCAAGGTGCCACAGGCCAACAAAGACTTGGCTCAAGAAGAGTTGAAGGCTTTGTCCGATATCAATGCTGAAAACAAAGACAAGTCAGGCTATGACGCTAATAAATTAAACGTTGCCCTAGCAGATATCAAGTCAGGACTAGCCAAAGCTAAAGAAAGCAAGGGAAATCTGACAGAAGAAGATGTCCGTAAAATTGTTGAAGATACCTTGAAAAATTACAAACTCGATCAGGTCATAACAGGAAACCAGATCAATATCATCATCAATTTTGCTTTGAATCTCTCAAAGAGTGATATCCTCAGCAATGCAGACTTCACTAAAACCCTAAATGACCTTAAACAAAGTATCGTATCACAAGCTGGAGACAGTTTTAAAAATATCAACCTTAACTTTGATGCGGATAAGGCACTAGAGGACGGGGGTAACTTCTTAAGTTCCCTCTGGCAAGCCATTGCCAACTTCTTCAAGAGTTTTGGTTCTTAAGAAATTTCATGGTATAATAGATGGTAACCGTAACGTTGCCGTCTTTTTTGTCGGCCAATAGAAAGAGAAGAGAATGTTAAAGAAAAATGATATTGTAGAAGTTGAAATTGTTGATTTGACCCATGAAGGAGCAGGAGTGGCCAAGGTAGATGGTTTGGTATTTTTTGTCGAAAATGCTTTACCGAGTGAAAAAATTCTCATGCGTATCCTCAAGGTCAATAAAAAGATTGGTTTTGGGAAGGTTGAAGAATACCTTGTCCAATCACCACACCGTAATCAAGATCTAGATTTGGATTACCTGCGTTCAGGAATCGCGGATTTGGGTCATCTTGCCTATCCAGAACAGCTCAAGTTTAAAACCAAGCAGGTCAAGGACAGTCTTTACAAGATTGCAGGAATTGCTGATATAGAGGTTGCTGAAACGCTTGGTATGGAAAATCCAGTCAAATACCGCAACAAGGCACAGGTGCCTGTTCGTCGTGTTAATGGTGTTTTGGAAACTGGATTTTTCCGTAAGAATTCCCACGACCTCATGCCACTGGAAGATTTCTTTATCCAATATCCTGTGATTGATGAGCTAGTAGTTGCCCTACGTGATTTGCTCCGTCGTTATGATTTGAAACCTTATGATGAAAAGGAACAATCTGGCTTGATTCGGAACCTCGTGGTGCGTCGTGGGCACTATTCAGGCCAAATCATGGTTATCTTGGTTACAACTCGTCCTAAAATTTTCCGAGTGGAGCAATTGATTGAACAACTAATCAAGCAGTTCCCAGAGATTGTGTCTGTTATGCAAAATATCAACGACCAAAATACCAATGCGATTTTTGGTAAGGAGTGGCGTACGCTTTATGGACAAGATTTTATTACTGACAAAATGCTTGGCAATGACTACCAAATCGCTGGTCCAGCTTTTTACCAAGTTAATACTGAAATGGCTGAAAAACTCTATAAAACAGCAATTGACTTTGCTGAATTAAAAGAAGATGACGTGGTCATTGATGCCTATTCTGGTATCGGGACGATTGGCCTCTCTGTTGCGAAACACGTCAAGGAAGTTTATGGTGTTGAAGTCATTCCAGAAGCGGTTGAGAATAGCAAAAAGAATGCTCAACTGAACAATATTTCAAACGCCCACTATGTCTGTGATACGGCTGAAAATGCTATGAGAAATTGGCTTAAAGATGGAATTCAACCAAGCCTTATCCTAGTAGACCCACCAAGAAAAGGACTCACAGAAAGCTTTATCAAAGCAAGCGCTCAAACAGGAGCTGAACGCATCGCCTATATCTCATGTAATGTCGCAACCATGGCGCGTGATATTAAACTCTACCAAGAATTGGGATATGAGTTGAAGAAAGTACAGCCAGTTGATCTGTTTCCTCAAACGCATCACGTGGAGTGTGTAGTGTTGCTACAACGAAAAAAAGGGTAAAAATCCTTGATTTTAAGCTATTTTACAAGCATTTTGTATTTGTAGATAAAGGCAATTTTGACGTCAAAAAAGTCCTAAAAAGGCACATAGATGTATATGTATTTGTAGATGTCGTTTGCGCATCGGAAAAATGAATACAACAATAAATATTTATCTAAAGAGAGAACAATTGTATATTGTTCTCCTTTTTTTATTTTCAGGAGGGAAAATGACAAAAGAATTACAATCATCACGCTATATTGTCATTTCATTTTTAGTACGTGAAATGGGAATTGACATTGTTGAAGCCATCTCTCTTATGGCTGAATTGGAAAAAAGTGGCTTGGTTCAATTGGAATCAAGCGGAGATTTAACACTCAAAGAACTTGGAGGTGCGCTATGAAACGAATTACCGCAAATCAATACCAAACTTCAGAACGGTATTACAAATTACCTAAAATTCTTTTTGAGGATGAGAAATATATGGATATGAAACTAGAAGTAAAGGTGGCTTATTCTATTTTAAAAGATCGTTTAGAATTATCTCTTAGTCGTGGTTGGATAGATGAAGAAGGAGCGGTTTATTTAGTATTTTCTAATTCTAAACTGATGAGGCTGTTAGGTTGTTCGAAGTCAAAATTACTATCAATCAAAAAAATTCTAAAAGAATATGACCTAATTGATGAAGTCCAACAGTCTTCAAGTGAGAAAGGGAGACTAGCTAATAAGATTTATTTAGGGGAGTTGTCTACTACCCCAGTAGGTAATTCAAACAGGCCTAGTGTTAAAAAAAGACTAGGGCAGGTTGAAAATGAAACAGCCCCCGTCTTACATTCAGCCCCTAGTGAGACTGAAGTTAGTGAGACTAAATATAGTGAGACTGATTCTTTATTTATTGAGGATGAGGAGGATAGGAATACTCAACCTATCTTGAAAAGAAAAGTAGAAAAGGTCACAAAATATGATCGAGATTATATTTGGGGATTGGTACAAGATCAATTTAGACGAGAAGGTTTTTCTGAAACAGCCAGTGAAATTGCTATGACTGATTTTGAGAGAATCTATCAGTATGCTCTTGACAATGTTCGCTTTGTTAGACGAGCGGAAGTTTTGGCTGAATTTGTGTTTAATGGCTTGTATTCCGTTTGGAATAACCGTGTTAGAAAAGGAGGTGGTTAAATGTCGCCAATCGAGTGGATATTAGTTATGCTCATTGTCATTTCAAGTGGAGTGACAGTTCTGACAATGATAGTCGATAAGAAAGGGGTGATCAAGAAATGAGATTTATTGATTTATTTTCAGGTATCGGTGGCTTTCGACTTGGAATGGAAAGTGTCGGACACGAATGTATTGGATTTTGTGAGATTGATAAATTTGCTAGAGAATCTTATAAGTCCATTTTTCAAACGGAAGGAGAAATAGAATTTCATGATATACGAGATGTTTCAGATGACGAATTTAAAAAACTTAGAGGGAAAGTCGATGTCATCTGTGGGGGATTCCCTTGTCAAGCATTTTCAATCGCAGGAAGACGATTGGGATTTGAAGATACTAGAGGAACTTTGTTCTTTGAAATTGCTAGGGCGGCCAAACAAATCCAACCACGTTTTCTTTTTCTTGAAAATGTTAAAGGCCTACTCAATCACGATAAGGGACGGACGTTCACCACAATCCTTACCACGCTTGATGAATTGGGGTTTGATGTTGAGTGGCAGGTGCTTAACAGTAAGGATTTTGGCGTTCCCCAAAACAGAGAGAGGGTGTTTATTATCGGACATTCTAGAAAGAGAGGTACCAGACTCTTATTTCCTTTCAGACGAGAAGGTCAAGCAACTAACTCTGAGACTTTAAAAATATTAGGGAATTTGAATCCATCAAAAAGTGGAATGAGTGGTAAAGTCTATTATTCAGAAGGTCTTGCGCCAACCTTAGTTCGTGTAAAAGGAGAAGGATTTAAAGTTGCGATTCCTTGTATGACACCAGACAGATTAGAAAAAAGACAAAATGGTAGACGTTTCAAGGATAATCAAGAGCCAATGTTTACTTTAAATACTCAGGATCGCCATGGTATTGTCGTTGTTGGAGATTTACCAACTAGCTTTAAGGAAACTGGTCGCGTCTATGGAAGTGAGGGCTTATCTCCAACACTGACTACGATGCAAGGTGGAGATAAAATCCCCAAAATACTGATTCCAGAACCAATCCAATTTCTAAAAGTCCGAGAGGCAACGAAAAAAGGATATGCTCAAGCAGAAATAGGAGATTCAATCAATTTGGAGAGACCAAGTTCTCAGTATCGTCGTGGTAGAGTTGGAAAAGGTATAGCGAATACGTTAACAACCAGTGGGCAAATGGGAGTAGTAGTGGCTAGCTATGAAGGAGAAGATAAACAAGTTTATCATGTAGCCGGTGTCTTAATTGATGGGCAATTTTACCGTTTGAGGATACGACGAATCACTCCTAAAGAGTGTTTTAGACTGCAGGGCTTTCCTGATTGGGCTTTTGAAGCTGCTAGAAAAGTCTCTAGTAATAGTCAGCTCTATAAACAAGCTGGTAATAGTGTAACCGTTCCTGTGATTGCCGCAATCGCAAAGAAATTAAAAGAAATAGAGGAAAAAGATGAAAGCATTAAATAAAGAATCAATACTAGATTGTGATGAATTAGAAACAGAATTACATGATGCAGAAATCAGACAGCTGGATGAACAAATATTTTTGATGCCCAATTATCCATGTGAGTTTGAGGTGACATTTTTAGATGATTACCATAAAAAACACAACTACCCCCTATTTTACGAATCCTATCTTCAAAACATTATGGAATTCCTTGAAAGTCAGGATATAAAGAACGGAGCTGATGCCTTTGTAGATGATCATCAGAATCTTGTTTTTGTTTTATATGGACAAGGCTATCGAGCCGAGGGAAAAGAGGGAATACTTACAACCCAAGTAACTGTAAAAGCTTATGATGAAGACAAGAAACCGATTAACTTCGCAAATTTATTAGATTCCTTAATCGTCTCAGAATATCAAATGGAACCGAATCTTTGGGAGGTCTCTCATGATTGATCTATATCTAAGTAAAAATAGCCAAAGAAATCAACTTCTTTTGGATTTCTTTCAAAAGTATGGCATAGAGGTCACTCCTCATTCTATTTCTGAAATGACAAAGGATAAATTAATTGAGATGATGAGCTATTCTTCAGATTGTTTCGAGTTTTTATCTCCAAATTTATTACGTTTTAAGAATCGAGATAACCTAAAATTAACAGATTTTATCGAAATGATATTAAAAAATCCTGAACTAACCATCAGACTTCCTCTTGCGGTTTCAAATAAGCGAGTTTATCCAAATCTGAATCTGGAGGAGGCTAGAGCTTTATTGCCAAGAGATACGAAACAATTGATTTACATGGCACAAACACATTATTTATCTAACTAAAGGAGAAGCAATATGGATGAACGATTTTGGGAGAACTTGTCCATTATTTTGGCTGATAGAAATATTAGCTGGATTGAGTTAACCAGAAAAATGTTTGCGGGAGAGTTTCACTATCCAAGTGAATTGAACCGTTTGTATCAAAAGATACGCCACTACAAGATGGAACAACGAATGCCTCAAAGTCCATGGGTAGAAAGGATTGTGCAGGTATTAGATTTAGATTATGAAGATTTATTTCGGAGGTAACTATGAAAAGAATAATTCCAGTTTATATATTCCAACAAGTAAATGTCCTATTGGTATCTCTATACTTACTGAAATTTCTTTGTACCGGTGAGTTAATTATACTAGAGATTCTCTATGGTGCGTCACTCATTTCTTTTTTATGGATGTATGGCCAACGCAAACAAGCTCATAAGGTCAATATGAAATCTAGGATGAAATGGCTTGGTATTGGATTCATTAGCCTACTGATTATAAGTCTATGTTTTAGCCTAATCCATGCTCAAGGAACCACGAATCAAGCAAACTTAATTGGACTTCAACATCGAGTTCCTTGGTTTTCATTTTTATTGTTCTTAATCAATGCGAGTATGGTTGAAGAATTTCTGTATCGAGAAATTATATGGAATTTGGTGAGAAAATTAGATATTCGAGTTGCGTTGACAAGTGTTTTATTTGCCTTAGTACATCATCCAGGAACCATTCTAGCTTGGTGTTTATATGTTTCACTTGGGATGTTTTTAGGGATGGTACGCTATAAATCGGACTTATGGGGCAGCATGGGTCTACATTTGGTGTGGAACCTACTAGTTTATAGTTTGCTGCTTTTTTAAAATAGGTGATCTGATTTATCTCATAAATCAGTAGTTTTTATAGGATTATTTTTAATTCGGAAACAAAAATTTATTAACAGCATAAAATAAAGAAACTAGGAACATTTTTTCTATTTTTTTAGAAATAAAATGTTGTATTGAAATTCCGAAAGAAATAATAAAATCAAAATAAAAATTAATAAAATAGGTATATATGAACATATTATCAGCGACAAATGTTCTTGCAAGACATAAAATACAAATAAAAAGAATAAATAAATTCTATATTTTTATATTTGTTGTTCTGTTATAAAATGAAAGAAATTGGAAACTAGTTTCTAAATCATGAAAAATATTGAAAAAAAAAAAAATAAGTGTTAAAATAAATAATGTAAACGTTTACTTTAACAAAGGAGAGCTCATATGTTACTACAAAAAGAACTAATTCCAATGATAGAAGCTAACTTACCAAATATGGCATATTCTGAAAAAGACATTGCTATATTCTTCTTAAAACAGCAACCGCTGAATAATTATTCATGTGAGGCGTTGTGCGAATGCCTTAATGTATCCAAAGCAACATTGACTCGATTTGCGAAAAAATGTGGTTTTAAAGGTTTTAGACAATTCATTTTCAAATACCAAGAGATGATTCGTGAGAAAGAAAAGTTAGCATTGTATACAGAGGCTACAGAAAAAGTTTTATCCGACTATGAAGAAATGTTGAGGAAAACTTACTCGGTTCTTGATGAAGTTCAACTTGAGCGTATTGCTGAGATGATAGAAACTGCTGAGCGTGTATATCTTTATGGTGAAGGAAGTTCATTTCTTGCTTTACAAGAAATGAAGATGAGGTTTATGCGTCTCGGAGTCATTGGTGAAGTATTATCAGACGCGGATATGATTTTGTGGAATAGCTTATTACTTAATGAAAATTGCCTCGTCATTGGAGCATCCGTTTCAGGTCAAACTGATATTGTACTAGAAGGTCTTCAAAAAGCTGCGGATAAAGGCGCTAAAACAGTTTTAATGACTACAAGAAATTTTGACGAAGAAGTTTGTTTCTTTGATGAATTATTGTTATTAGCTTCGATCAATCATCTCTCGTATGGCAATCGCATATCACCTCAGTTTCCAATACTTTTAATTACAGACTGCTTATTCTCTCATTATCTGGAAAGTCCAGAGAGACAATATTATTACAATCAATCTATTATCCATAAGGAGGAATAATAAAATGAGCCAAATTTGGACTAAAGAAAAATTTATAAGTCAAGTCCATGGTGGAGTCATTGTTTCTTGTCAAGCTTTACCCGGTGAACCCCTTTATAATGAAGAATTTAGCTTGATGCCTTTTATGGCTAAAGCAGCTTTAGAGGCAGGAGCAGTGGGTATTCGCGCAAATTCTGTGCGTGATATTAAAGCAATTCAGAAAGTAGTAGATTTACCAATAATTGGAATTATCAAAAAAGATTATCCACCTCAAGAACCATATATTACTGCTACGATGAAAGAAGTAGATGAACTTGTAGAATGCGGAACAACAGTCATTGCATTTGATGCAACTTTAAGACCAAGATATGATGGCTTAGTTGTCAGTGAATTTATCAAAAAAATAAAAGAAAAATATCCTAATCAATTGTTGATGGCGGATGTAAGTAATTTTGATGAAGGTCTCTATGCATTTAAATCAGGCGTTGATTTTGTTGGTACAACATTATCAGGGTACACAAGTACAAGTGTACAATCAGATGAGCCTGATTTTGAGCTAATGAAAAAATTGGCTGATTTTAATATTCCGGTAATTGCCGAAGGAAAAATTCATTATCCAGAACAATTAAAAAAAGTTTATAGTTTAGGTGTTACCAGTGTTGTCATTGGTGGAGCGATTACACGTCCAAAAGAAATTGCTCAGCGATTTATTAATGTCATCAAATAAAAAACAATATAAAGGAGAAATCTGATGAAAGATTTAACTAAATACAAAGGCGTTATTCCTGCATTTTATGCTTGCTATGATGAAAATGGTGAAATTAGCCAAGAACGTGTAAAATCTCTGGTGCAATATTTCATTGACAAAGGTGTAAAAGGTATCTATGTAAATGGTTCTTCAGGCGAATGTATTTACCAAAGTGTAGAAGATCGTAAACAAATTATTGAAGCTGTTATGGAAGTTGCTAAAGGTAAATTAACAGTTATCAACCATGTTGCATGTAATAACACGAAAGATAGTATTGAATTGGCAAAACATTCAGAAAGCGTTGGAGTCGATGCTATTGCTGCTATCCCACCAATTTACTTCAAATTGCCAGAATATTCAATCGCAGCATATTGGAATGCAATGAGTGAAGCTGCGCCAAATACAGATTTTATCATTTATAATATTCCACAATTGGCAGGGGTTGCGTTGACTGGTAGTTTGTATGCAACAATGCGTCAAAATCCTCGTGTGATTGGAGTTAAAAATTCTTCTATGCCTGTACAAGATATTCAAATGTTTGTAGCTGCAGGTGGAGAAGATTACATTGTATTCAATGGTCCAGATGAACAATATCTTGGTGGTCGCTTGATGGGAGCAGAAGCTGGTATTGGTGGTACTTATGGCGTTATGCCAGATTTGTTCTTGAAATTGGAAAGTTTGATTCAAGAACGAGATTTAGATACTGCTAAAAAACTTCAATATGCTATCAATGAAGTTATCTATAAGATGGTATCAGGTAAGGCAAATATGTATGCTGTAGCAAAAGAGGTTTTGCGTCTAAATGAAAAACTTGATTTAGGTTCTGTTCGTCAACCCTTAGAAGCATTGGCAGAAGGTGACTTGGAAGTTGCAAAACAAGCAGCAGAACTTATTCAACAAGCACGAAAAGAATTTTTATAATAAATAAAATCAATATGGAGATATGTTATGGGCACAACAGGATTTACAATAATTGACTTAATTATCTTGATTGTTTATTTACTTGCGGTGTTGGTTGCAGGTATCTATTTCTCTAAAAAAGAAATGAAAGGAAAAGAGTTCTTTAAAGGAGATGGTTCTGTTCCTTGGTATGTTACTTCGGTATCCATTTTTGCCACAATGCTCAGTCCGATTTCCTTCTTGGGACTCGCTGGTAACTCTTATGCAGGTAGCTGGATTTTATGGTTTGCTCAATTAGGGATGGTTGTAGCTATTCCACTGACAATTCGTTTTATCTTACCTATCTTTGCACGGATAGACATCGATACGGCATATGATTACTTGGATAAACGTTTTAATTCTAAAGCACTTCGTATTATTTCAGCACTCTTGTTTATTATTTATCAATTGG
The DNA here is from genome assembly GCF_901542415.1 of Streptococcus mitis. Classification (NCBI taxonomy): domain Bacteria; kingdom Bacillati; phylum Bacillota; class Bacilli; order Lactobacillales; family Streptococcaceae; genus Streptococcus; species Streptococcus mitis. The sequence continues at coordinate 443,502 of NZ_CABEHV010000004.1, forward strand.
GACGTATGTCTATCATTATGTACCTCCCATCAGCTGGTTTATCAGTATTGACAGGAATTGACATCAATATTTTGATTATTTTGATGGGTGCAATTGCAATTGTTTATTCTTATACTGGTGGTCTAAAATCCGTATTATGGACAGACTTTATTCAAGGTGTGGTTCTGATTAGTGGTGTCGTTGTAGCTTTATTTGTACTGATGGCTAATATTAAAGGTGGCTTTGGTGCAGTAGCAGAAACATTAGCAAACGGGAAATTCCTTGCTGCAAATGAAAAACTTTTCGATCCTAACTTGCTTTCAAACTCCATCTTCTTAATTGTGATGGGTTCAGGCTTTACAATCTTGTCTTCCTATGCTTCATCTCAAGATTTGGTTCAACGTTTTACTACAACACAAAATATTAAGAAACTTAATAAAATGTTGTTCACAAATGGAGTCTTGTCACTTGCAACTGCAACAGTCTTTTACTTGATCGGTACAGGCTTGTACGTATTCTATCAAGTACAAAATGCAGGTAGTGCAGCTAGCAATATCCCTCAAGACCAAATCTTTATGTACTTTATTGCATACCAGTTACCAGTAGGTGTCACAGGTTTGATCTTGGCAGCGATTTATGCAGCAGCTCAATCAACTATTTCAACAGGTTTGAACTCTGTTGCAACTTCATGGACATTGGATATTCAAGATGTCATTTCTAAAAATATGTCAGACGATCGTCGTACGAAAATTGCACAATTCGTATCTCTAGCAGTAGGTTTATTCTCAATTGTTGTTTCCATTATCATGGCTCATTCAGATATTAAATCTGCATACGAATGGTTCAATAGTTTCATGGGACTTGTACTTGGTCTACTTGGTGGTGTATTCATTCTTGGTTTTGTTTCTAAAAAAGCAAATAAACAAGGTGCTTATGCAGCGCTGATTGTATCAACCATCGTTATGGTATTTATTAAATACTTCCTTCCTCCAACAGCTGTTAGCTACTGGGCATATTCATTGATTTCAATTTCTGTATCAGTAGTGTCAGGTTATATTGTATCTGTTCTTACTGAAAATAAAGTATCTGCACCTAAATATACAACGATTCATGATATTTCAGAAATTAAAGCGGATTCAAGTTGGGAAGTTCGTCACTAGTCACTAATAGAAAAGAGAAAATAATATGATTATTTCTGAACAATCTGATTTTAGACGATATGCTTCTGTCAATAAACATTTTTCAAAAGTCTGTGATTTTTTAGAAAATACAAATTTGACAGATTTAGTTGATGGAAAAATTGATATTGACGGGGAAAATGTTTTTGCAAATTGTATGACTTATCTAGCTGATGGAGTTCCAGGAGATATTTTTGAAACTCATAAGAAATATTTAGATATTCATATTGTTGTTGAAAATACAGAAAAAATGGCAGTAACTTCCCCAGTTCGTGCTCAGTCACGTGTACCTTTTAGCGAAGAGAAGGATATTGCTTTTTACGATAGCAAAGACTATCAAATTGTTGAATTGCTTCCAGGGAATATGTTGGTGACTTTTGAAGAAGATCTTCACCAACCAAAGATTCATTGCAATGATGAAACTGTTAAAAAACTTGTTATCAAAGTTTTAAATGAGGAAAAATAAAATGAAAAAAAATATTAAACAATATGTAACCTTAGGTACTGTAGTGGTATTATCAGCATTTGTTGCTAACTCAGTTGCAGCTCAGGAGACTGAAACTTCTGAAGTATCAACACCAGAGTTGGTGCAACCTGTTTCACCAACGACTTCGATTTCGGAAGTACAACCTAAATCGGGTAACTCTTCGGAAGTTACTGTACAACCTCGAACAGTTGAAACTACTGTTAAGGATCAATCTTCCACAGCGGATGCGATTTCGGGAGTACAACCTAAATCGGATAATTCTTCGGAAGTTACTGTACAACCTCGAACAGTCGAAACTACTGTTAAGGATCCATCTTCTACAGCGGAAGAAACTCCTGTCTTAGAAAAAAATAATGTTACTTTAACAGGGGGCGGAGAAAATGTTACTAATGAGTTAAAGGATAAACTTACTAGCGGTGACTTTACTGTAGTGATTAAGTACAATCAGTCTAGTGAGAAAGGTTTACAAGCTTTGTTTGGAATATCTAATTCTAAACCTGGTCAACAAAATAGTTATGTAGATGTGTTCCTTAGAGACAATGGTGAATTGGGAATGGAAGCGCGTGATACTTCTTCCAATAAAAATCACCTAGTATCCAGACCTGCTTCAGTTTGGGGTAAGTACAAACAAGAGGCTGTGACTAACACTGTTGCAGTAGTAGCAGATTCAGTCAAAAAAACATATTCTTTATATGCTAATGGTACAAAAGTAGTAGAAAAGAAAGTGGATAACTTCCTAAGCATCAAGGATATTAAAGGTATTGATTACTATATGCTTGGGGGAGTGAAACGTGCAGGAAAAACGGCGTTTGGTTTTAGCGGAACACTAGAAAATATCAAATTCTTTAATAGTGCATTGGATGAAGAAACTGTTAAAAAGATGACAACAAACGCTGTTACTGGACATTTAATTTATACGGCTAATGATACAACAGGTTCTAACTATTTCCGTATTCCAGTTCTGTATACTTTTAGCAATGGTCGGGTTTTTTCAAGCATTGACGCTCGTTACGGTGGAACTCATGATTTCTTGAATAAAATTAATATTGCTACAAGTTATAGTGATGATAATGGTAAGACATGGACTAAACCAAAATTAACATTGGCATTCGATGATTTTGCGCCAGTACCATTAGAATGGCCTCGTGATGTTGGTGGACGTGACTTACAAATCAGCGGTGGTGCAACCTATATTGACTCTGTTATTGTTGAAAAAAATAATAAACAAGTACTCATGTTTGCTGATGTTATGCCTGCTGGAGTAAGTTTTAGAGAAGCTACTAGAAAAGATTCTGGTTATAAACAAATTGATGGTAATTATTACCTTAAATTAAAGAAACAAGGTGATACTGATTATAATTATACTATTCGTGAGAATGGTACTGTATACGACGATCGTACCAACAGACCAACTGAATTTTCAGTAGATAAAAATTTCGGTATTAAACAAAATGGTAATTATTTGACGGTAGAGCAATATTCGGTTTCATTTGAAAATAATAAAAAGACTGAATATCGTAATGGGACTAAAGTCCATATGAATATCTTCTACAAAGATGCATTATTCAAAGTAGTGCCAACGAACTATATTGCATATATTTCTAGCAATGATCATGGCGAATCTTGGTCTGCACCAACTTTATTACCTCCTATAATGGGACTTAATCGGAATGCGCCTTATTTGGGTCCTGGACGTGGAATCATTGAAAGCTCAACTGGACGTATTCTTATTCCGTCTTACACTGGTAAAGAGTCTGCATTCATTTATAGTGACGATAACGGAGCGTCTTGGAAAGTTAAAGTTGTGCCACTTCCTTCTAGTTGGTCAGCAGAAGCACAATTTGTAGAATTGAGTCCAGGAGTAATTCAAGCATACATGCGTACAAATAATGGTAAAATTGCATATTTAACAAGTAAAGACGCAGGTACTACTTGGAGTGCGCCGGAATATTTGAATTTTGTTTCAAATCCAAGTTATGGAACACAATTATCAATCATCAATTATAGTCAATTGATTGATGGTAAAAAGGCTGTCATTTTAAGTACTCCAAACTCCACAAATGGTCGTAAACACGGACAAATTTCGATTGGTCTAATTAATGATGATAATACAATTGATTGGCGTTATCATCACGATGTTGATTATAGTAACTATGGATACTCATATTCAACATTGACAGAGTTACCAAATCATGAAATTGGATTGATGTTTGAAAAATTTGATTCATGGTCTCGTAATGAACTTCATATGAAAAATGTTGTACCATATGTAACATTTAAGATTGAAGATTTGAAAAAGAATTAAAGCTGAAATTTAAATATATTGAAAGAGGATAAAAATTATGGTAAATTACGGTATTGTTGGAGCTGGATATTTTGGAGCTGATTTGGCTCGCTCAATGAACAAAATTGAAGATGCAAAAGTGGTTGCGGTATTTGACCCAAATCATGGAGAAGAAGTTGCTCAAGAGTTGGGATCAGATGTTTGTGCAAGTTTAGATGAACTTGTAGCACGTGAAGATATTGATTGTGTGATCGTAGCTTCACCTAGCTACCTTCACCGTGAACCTGTTGTGAAAGCTGCTCAACATGGCAAACACGTATTTTGTGAAAAGCCAATTGCATTGTCTTATGAAGATTGTAAAGCCATGGTTGACGCATGTAAAGAAAATAATGTTATCTTTATGGCTGGTCACATCATGAACTTCTTTAATGGTGTACACCATGCTAAAGAATTGATTACTCAAGGTAAAATCGGTAAAGTTCTTTATTGCCATGCCGCTCGTACAGGTTGGGAAGAACAACAACCAACTGTATCATGGAAGAAACTTCGTTCTCAATCTGGAGGACATTTGTACCACCATATTCATGAATTAGATTGCATTCAGTTCATCATGGGAGGACTTCCTGAAAAAGCGACAATGGTAGGAGGTAATGTATATCATAAAGGTGAAAACTTTGGTGATGAAGATGATATGCTCATTGTAAACCTAGAATACTCTGATGATCGTTATGCTGTTTTGGAATATGGTAATGCTTTCCGTTGGGGTGAACACTACGTCTTGATTCAAGGAACTGAAGGAGCTATCAAACTTGACTTGTTCAATACTGGAGGTACTCTTCGTGTTAAAGGTGAAGGAGAATCACACTTCTTGGTACATGAAACTCAAGAGGAAGATGATGACCGTACAGCTATCTATACCGGTCGTGGTATGGATGGAGCAATTGCGTACGGTAAACCAGGAGTACGTTGCCCATTATGGTTACAAACATGTATTGATAAAGAAATGGAATATCTACATGACATCATTAAAGGTGGAGAAATTACAGAAGAATATGAAAAACTTCTCAATGGTGTAGCTGCTTTAGAATCAATCGCTACCGCTGATGCATGTACTTTATCAGTTAAAGAAGATCGAAAAGTAAGTCTTTCAGAAATCACAAATGCTTAACTATTGTAAAACAGAATAGTAAATTCTTATCATTATATAATTTCTAAAGTTCTGTGATACAACTCATTGAATAAAGAAATAGAGATGGGACTGGGATAATGCCCAGTCCCATTTTTTATCAAAAAGTAATGAGATCAAAAATGTGGGAGTGATGAAATGAAGATTATAGGGATCGATATTGGCGGAACAACAATTAAGGCAGATTTATACGATGATTTTGGAACGAGTTTAAATCAGTTCAAAGAGATAGAAACAATTATTGACTATGATTTGGGAACGAACCAGATATTAAATCAGGTCTGTGATTTAATTGGTGAGTATATTTTAAATTATTCAATTGATGGTGTTGGGATTTCCACTGCTGGAGTTGTTAATGCTAATACAGGAGAAATCATCTATGCAGGCTATACAATACCAGGCTATATCGGAGTAAACTTTACTTCCGAAATAGAAAAACGTTTTGGGTTGTCTACTTTTGTTGAAAATGATGTTAATTGTGCTGCATTAGGTGAATTGTGGAAGGGACAAGCCAAAGATAAGAAAAATGTAGTAATGGTTACTATTGGAACAGGTATAGGAGGCAGTATTATTGTCAATGGACAAATTGTTAACGGATTTAACTATACTGCTGGTGAAGTAGGCTATATTCCTGTAGGTAATTCGGATTGGCAAAGCAAAGCCTCAACAACCGCATTGATTCATTTATATCAAAAGAAGAGCTTGAAAACTAATCAAACTGGACGCACTTTCTTTACTGATTTAAGTTCTGGAGATAAAATCGCTAAAGAAACTTTTGAAATTTTTGTAGAAAATCTAACAAAAGGTTTATTAACTATTTCTTATCTACTTAATCCAGAAATTCTCATATTAGGAGGTGGGATTCTGGCTAAAAAGGATATTTTGTTACCTGAAATTCAAAGTTCTTTAGCTAAAAATGTAATGGATAATAGGTTTTTGCCTAAAAATGTTGTAGCAGCTACATTAGGAAATGAAGCTGGTCGTATAGGTGCTGTAAAAAATTTCTTAGATAGAATTTCTAATAAATAGTGTGAAAGATAAGGAGGTGTCACAATGACTAACTCTGTATTTTCGACAATGCAAGATATTGAGAATGTTGCAACCGATATTATAAAATCATATGATAATGAGATTTATACGTATAAAGCTGTCTCCCAAAAAGAATTGGAAAAACTAGAAAAAAGTTATGATGAAAAAAGTCACGAAGAATTAATTTCAATAGAAAGCAATTTAGAAATGAAACAACAGAACCTCATTGATGAGGTTAATAAAACAATCAAGGAAAATGATGCAAAGATTCAGTATATTTCATCAAGTAGGAGAGGAGAATTTGTAGAAAAAATTATTGGTAGGGTGGTAGAAAAATATGGCTATTAGTCAGATGAAAAGAATTTCTCTACTATTTACTAAGAGTAGTCTTGATGATGTTTTAAAAACTATTCAAGAACTAGAGTCAGTGCAGTTCCGTGATTTAAAGGTTCAGGATAACTGGTCAGAAGCTCTAGAAAAAGATGAGGTTGTATTTCCAACTATTCAAATTTCTCATACTTCTAATTCCAATCATGGGTTTATTGAAGGAAATGATGCCTTGACTTATTTGTTGAATAAACAACAACATTTGGAAGCAACTGTAGAGAAATTACAAGAATACCTACCGAAAGAAAACACGTTTAAGTTATTACAGCAACCTCCGATAACAACCTCTTATGAAGAATTAGAAAAATTTGGTAAAGCTAATGTTGCTGAAGGTGTTCTTAAAAAAGTGAATGATCAAATAAACAGAGTTCATGAATTAGAAAGAAACATTCAAAGTAATAATGAGGAAATAGAGAGATTAATAAAGTGGGAAAAATTAGAAATTGTTCCTGCGCATTTAGAACAATTTTCTTTCTGTAGAGGAAAAGTCGGAACAATTCCAAGGACTGTAGATAATCGCTTATACAATAATTTTTTAGAAAACAATATCGAAGTTCAAGAAATATTTTCTAATGATAGAGAGTACGGTGTTGTTGTTTTCTATCAGTCCAGTTGCTCTATTGATTTTGATGACTACTTATTTGAACCATTTGATTATTCTAGAAAAGAATTACCGAAGCAGCGAGTAGTAGATTTGGATCAAGAAAACATGCAGTTAATAACTGAAAAAGAGAATATTATCGCATCGTTGCAAGATTCAAAGAAAAATTTGATAGATTTACAATGGCAAATTGACTATATTTTATCTATCTATGCTCGTCAAATCTCTAAGAATAACCTTTTGAGCACTCCGCATCTAGTTGCATTAGAAGGATGGATAGAAGAAACTCGTATTTTATATTTTATAAAAGTTATGGATGAGCGTTTTGGACATTCTATTTATATTTATGAATCGGAAACATTGTCGGATAATCAAGATGAAATACCTATCAAATTAACGAATCACTCTTTAATTGAACCATTTGAATTATTGACAGAAATGTATGCTCTGCCCAAATATTATGAGAAAGATCCTACACCTGTATTAGCACCATTTTACTTTACATTTTTTGGAATGATGGTTGCTGATTTAGGCTATGGTTTACTATTGTTTTTAGGAACAATGTTAGCATTAAAAATTTTTCATCTACCTTCAGTAACTAAGAGATTTTTAAAATTCTTTAATATATTAGGGGTAGCCGTTGCAATTTGGGGTGGAATCTATGGCTCATTTTTTGGATATGAGTTGCCATTTCATCTGATATCTACAACCTCGGATGTCATGACTATATTAGTAGTGTCAGTTGTGTTTGGATTTATTACAGTATTTGTAGGTTTGTTAGCTTCAGGACTACAAAAAGTAAGAATGAAGAAATATGCAGAAGCATATAATTCAGGATTTGCGTGGTGTGTCATTCTGCTTGGCTTGTTATTTATTGCTGTCGGAATGTTGATGCCTGATATTAGACCGTTATTTGTATTAGGGAAATGGGTATCTATTTTTAATGCTGTGGGGATTTTGATTGTTTCTATTATTCAAGCCAAAAGCTTGTCAGGTATTGGATCAGGATTGTTTAATCTATATAATATTTCATCTTATATAGGTGATTTAGTTAGTTTCACTCGATTGATGGCATTAGGATTATCTGGAGCAAGTATAGCATCAGCTTTCAATTTAATTGTTGGTTTGTTTCCGGGGACATTGGCTAAACTGACAATTGGATTAGTATTATTCATTCTTTTACATGCGATCAATATTTTTCTATCGTTACTATCAGGATATGTTCATGGAGCACGTCTGATATTTGTTGAATTTTTTGGTAAGTTTTATGAGGGTGGAGGAAAACCATTTCAACCTTTGAAGGCTTCTGAGAAATATATTAAGGTTATTACAAAGAATTAATGGAGGATATATATAATGGAACATTTAGCAACTTATTTTTCAACCTATGGAGGAGCTTTCTTCGCTGCATTGGGAATTGTATTGGCGGTTGGATTAAGCGGTATGGGGTCTGCTTATGGAGTTGGTAAGGCTGGGCAATCTGCCGCAGCTTTACTGAAAGAACAGCCAGAAAAATTTGCCTCAGCTTTGATATTGCAACTACTGCCCGGAACACAAGGATTATATGGTTTTGTTATTGGAATTTTAATTTGGTTGCAATTAACTCCAGAACTTCCTTTGGAAAAAGGCGTTGCTTATTTCTTTGTAGCTCTTCCAATTGCTATTGTAGGATACTTTTCGGCTAAGCATCAAGGAAATGTAGCAGTAGCGGGAATGCAAATCTTGGCTAAAAGACCAAAAGAATTCATGAAGGGAGCAATTTTGGCTGCCATGGTAGAAACCTATGCAATTCTTGCCTTTGTCGTATCATTCATTTTGACCCTTCGTGTATAAGAAATTAATTTGCTATTCAAAGGAGGTGTCTAAATGAGCAATTTAGAAAACTTACGAGAATCTGTTATTGAACAAGCTCATGAAAAAGGGCGTATGAAATTATTGGATTCCAAAAAGAAGATTGATGATGAATTTGAAATGCAAAAGTCGATCATTGTAAAGAAAAAAGAAGCTGAACATGAACGAAAGTTAAAAGATTTACAGCAGAAATATCAAATAATTTTTCAACAATTAAAAAATAAGGAACGCCAATCAACGTTAGTATCAAAACAGAAAATATTAAAAGAACTTTTTCAATCTGCTTTAATAGAAATGGAATCTTGGAATGCAGATAAAGAAATGGAGTTCATCTATCGAATTCTGGAACGATATTCACAACAAGAGGTCATAGTAACTTTTGGGGAGCGGACTTTAGCTAAATTCAATTTGGAACAATTAGAGAAATTGAAATTCTCTTTTCCAAATCATTTATTTAGTGAACAGCCTGTCTCAAATGAATCAGGCTTACTTATTTCAATAGGTAAAATTGATGATAACTATTTGTATAAAACATTAATTGGTTCGATTTCTAAGGAAGAAAGTTCAAGTATCGCAAATCAAATTTTTATCAATTAAGGATGAAATTGGTTAATTCTTCTTAGAAATTTGGAGTATTCCAATAAAATTAGAAAGGTATTTTATGGATACTAATCTTTTTTCAAAAATAAATACGACGATTTCGGTAAAAGAAAACGATTTTATTACAGAAGAAAAATTTCAAAAAATTATACAATCCAAAGATACGGAGACATTGGCATTTATCTTAGAAGCAACTCCCTATCATTTATCTATTGACGTTTTAGAAAATCCTAGTCAGACAGAGATTTCGCTAATGACAAAATTAGTCAATGATTATAGATGGGCCTATGCTGAAAGTCCGTCTGATAAAATTGTGACTTTATTTGCTTTACGATATGTTTATCATAATATCAAAGTTTTATTAAAATCTAAGGCGGCAATTAAGAAAGATTTTTCTAAATTATTAATTCCAATAGGGATTTTTGATATAGAAAGTTTAAAACATTTAGTTTCTTCCTTACATTCAGATACACTTCCTGATTTTATGGTTCATGAAGTAGAATCAATTTGGAATGAGTATGAAACTTTTAATAATATTCGTGTACTTGATGTCGGAGCTGATCTAGCATATTTTAAACATCTGAAACTTTTATCTAATGAGTTAGGTGGGGTGCTGTCTCAGGTTATTGTTGCAATGATTGACTTTTATAATATTATTACTGTAAAACGTGGTTTATCTCAAAATAAGAGTCATGGGGATATTTTACAATTACTTTCAGATGAAGGAAGTATTTCTGCTAAAGAATTTATATACATTGTAGAAAATCAAGAAATATTTGTGTGGTTCAATAAAATAAATCTAAGCTTAGATTCAATCTTTTCAACTTACGAATTGAAGATGCAGGACGCAACAATTTCATCTTCTGAGTTAGAATTTTTATGTGATTTACTATTGTATAAAACTTTAGATCAAGGAAGGTATAATGTAGATGGGCCGTTAGTTCTTGCTAGATATTTATTGGGATGTGAGTTTGAAGTAAAGAATCTTAGAATGATCATATCAGCTCTTCAAAATACAATTCCTTTTGAATCAATAAAAGAAAGGATACGCCCGCATTATGGAAGCTAATAAGTATAAAATTGGCATAATTGGTAGCTATGATATTATTTTACCCTTTAGCATGATTGGGTTTGATATATTTCCTGCCTATCAAGAACAAGAAGCTACAAATACTCTAAGAAAATTAGCTCAATCTGATTATGGTGTCATTTATATCACTGAAGACATTGCTTCAATGATATTAGATACAATTCGCCATTATGATTCTCAAGTTGTGCCTGCTATTATTTTATTACCGACTCATAAACAAGGTTTAAATTTAGGATTAAAACGTATAGAGGATAATGTAGAGAAAGCAGTAGGACACAATATTTTATAATAATGTACAAAATTGTCTGTAATATTATTCTATAATTTTTGGACTTAGTAAGGAGAATAACTTTGACTCAAGGGAAGATTATAAAAGTATCGGGACCTCTAGTTATTGCATCAGGTATGCAGGAGGCTAATATTCAAGATATTTGCCGTGTAGGTAAGCTAGGGTTAATCGGTGAAATTATTGAAATGAGAAGAGATCAGGCATCTATCCAAGTCTATGAAGAAACATCTGGTCTTGGTCCGGGAGAACCTGTTGTTACAACTGGAGAACCTCTCTCGGTTGAATTAGGGCCAGGATTGATTTCTCAAATGTTTGATGGCATACAACGCCCATTAGATCGATTTAAATTGGCTACTCATAATGATTTTCTAGTTCGTGGGGTAGAAGTTCCAAGTTTGGATAGAGATATTAAGTGGCATTTTGATTCCACTATAGCAATTGGTCAAAAAGTGAGTACGGGTGATATTCTTGGAACTGTCAAGGAAACCGAGGTAGTTAATCATAAAATTATGGTTCCTTATGGAGTATCTGGAGAAGTCGTTTCTATTTCATCTGGCGATTTTACAATTGATGAAGTTGTATATGAAATAAAAAAATTGGACGGTAGTTTCTATAAAGGAACGCTTATGCAAAAATGGCCTGTCCGCAAGGCGCGTCCTGTTTCTAAACGTTTAATTCCAGAAGAACCATTAATCACAGGTCAACGAGTTATTGATACATTCTTTCCAGTAACCAAAGGGGGAGCTGCAGCAGTTCCTGGACCGTTTGGAGCAGGAAAGACAGTTGTACAACACCAAGTAGCTAAATTTGCCAATGTTGATATTGTTATTTATGTTGGTTGTGGAGAACGTGGAAATGAAATGACGGATGTACTGAATGAGTTTCCTGAGTTGATTGACCCTAATACCGGACAATCAATTATGCAACGGACAGTTCTGATTGCTAATACTTCAAATATGCCTGTTGCTGCTCGTGAGGCTTCAATTTATACAGGAATTACCATGGCTGAGTATTTTCGTGATATGGGCTACTCTGTCGCCATTATGGCTGATTCAACTTCACGTTGGGCAGAAGCGCTACGTGAAATGTCAGGACGTCTAGAAGAAATGCCTGGTGATGAGGGTTATCCTGCTTATCTGGGAAGTCGTATCTCTGAATATTATGAAAGAGCAGGACGTTCTCAGGTTCTAGGGCTTCCAGAACGTGAAGGAACGATTACTGCTATTGGAGCTGTATCGCCACCTGGTGGAGATATTTCAGAACCAGTTACTCAAAACACTTTACGGATTGTGAAAGTTTTTTGGGGGCTTGATGCTCCGTTGGCACAGCGACGTCATTTTCCTGCAATTAACTGGCTTACATCTTATTCACTATATAAAGACAGTGTGGGCACTTATATAGATGGTAAAGAGAAGACAGATTGGAATAGTAAAATAACTCGTGCGATGAACTACTTACAACGGGAATCTAGTTTAGAGGAAATTGTTCGTCTTGTTGGGATTGATTCTCTGTCTGATAATGAACGACTAACGATGGAAATTGCTAAACAAATTCGAGAAGATTATTTGCAACAGAACGCTTTTGATTCGGTAGATACATTCACTTCGTTTGCAAAACAAGAAGCAATGCTAAGTAATATCCTAACTTTTGCTGATCAGGCAAATCATGCTTTAGAGTTGGGTTCTTACTTTACAGAGATTATGGAAGGTACCGTGGCAGTTCGAGACCGTATGGCGAGAAGTAAATATGTTTCAGAAGATAGATTAGATGAAATCAAAATTATATCAAATGAGATTACACATCAAATTCATTTGATATTAGAAACAGGAGGTCTATAAATGAGTGTTATAAAAGAATACAGAACTGCTAGTGAAGTTGTTGGGCCTCTTATGATTGTTGAACAAGTAAATAATGTGTCTTACAATGAGTTAGTTGAAATTCAACTTCATAATGGAGAAATTCGTCGTGGACAAGTTTTAGAAATCCACGAAGATAAAGCAATGGTTCAGCTTTTTGAAGGATCTAGTGGAATAAATTTAGAAAAGTCTAAAATTCGTTTTGCTGGTCATGCATTAGAATTGGCTGTATCTGAGGATATGGTTGGTCGTATTTTTAATGGGATGGGAAAACCAATTGATGGTGGACCAGATTTAATTCCAGAGAAATATTTAGATATTGATGGTCAAGCTATTAATCCTGTATCTAGAGATTATCCAGATGAATTTATTCAGACAGGGATCTCCTCTATTGATCATTTGAATACTCTTGTACGTGGTCAAAAATTACCAGTATTTTCAGGTTCGGGCTTACCTCATAATGAATTAGCTGCTCAGATAGCAAGACAAGCGACTGTTTTAAATTCTGATGAAAATTTTGCGGTTGTATTTGCAGCAATGGGTATTACTTTTGAAGAAGCTGAGTTTTTTATGGAAGAACTCAGAAAAACAGGAGCAATCGATCGTTCGGTTTTATTTATGAACTTGGCAAATGATCCTGCAATTGAGCGTATTGCAACTCCCCGCATTGCTTTAACTGCGGCAGAGTATCTAGCTTTTGAAAAAGATATGCACGTTCTAGTTATCATGACGGATATGACTAACTATTGTGAAGCGTTACGTGAAGTCTCGGCAGCTCGCCGTGAAGTTCCAGGGAGACGAGGCTATCCGGGATATTTATATACAAATTTATCAACTCTATACGAAAGGGCTGGTCGCTTAGTTGGTAAAAAAGGTTCGGTGACACAGATTCCTATTTTAACAATGCCAGAAGATGACATAACACATCCAATTCCGGATTTAACTGGATACATTACTGAAGGGCAAATTATTTTGTCGCATGAGTTGTATAATCAAGGTTATCGTCCACCAATCAATGTTTTACCTTCTCTCTCTCGATTAAAAGATAAGGGATCTGGAGAAGGTAAAACTCGTGGAGATCATGCTCCAACTATGAATCAACTGTTTGCAGCCTATGCCCAAGGGAAAAAGGTTGAAGAGTTAGCAGTAGTATTAGGAGAATCGGCTTTATCTGATGTAGATAAATTGTATGTGAGGTTTACAAAGCGTTTTGAAGAAGAGTACATAAACCAAGGATTTTATAAAAATCGAAATATAGAAGATACGTTGAATCTTGGGTGGGAATTACTATCAATTCTTCCTAGAACAGAGTTAAAACGTATCAAAGATGATTTGCTTGATAAATACTTACCTTTGGTAGAAGTTTAATCCGGAAATGGAGTGATTATCGATGGTACGTTTGAATGTAAAACCAACTCGTATGGAATTGAATAACTTAAAGGAACGTTTGAAAACAGCTGAACGTGGACATAAGTTATTAAAGGATAAAAGAGATGAATTGATGAGGCGATTTATTTCTTTGATTCGTGAGAATAATCAACTTCGGAAAGAAGTAGAAAGTTATCTAATTGATAATCTAAAATCCTTTGCAGTTGCTAAATCATTAAAGAATTCTCAAATGGTGGAGGAATTATTTTCAATTCCATCGAAAGAAATTGAATTATTTGTTGAGAAAGAAAATATCATGAGTGTAACAGTTCCTAGAATGCATATGAATATTACTTCTCAAAATGAGAACAGTGAATACAGCTATTTATCTTCTAATAGTGAAATGGATGATGTATTTGCTACAATGAATAGTTTAATTGATAAATTACTAAGACTGGCAGAAGTTGAAAAAACGTGTCAGTTAATGGCTGATGAAATAGAAAAAACACGTAGACGTGTAAATGGTTTAGAATACTCGATTATTCCAAACTTGTCGGAAACTATTCATTATATAGAATTGAAACTAGAGGAGGCAGAAAGAGCCAATTTAGTTCGTATTATGAAAGTGAAGTAGATCCTTTATTTAGATTATTAATTAGATGAACAAATATCAGCTTGGATAAGGCTTTAAGACTTTCTAAGCTTTTTTATTGACAGTATCAGGATATCTTTTTCAAAATTTTGGTTTGTTAGATAATGAAAATGTTTCTACTAATCTAGATTTAGGATTAGTAAATCTTAAATGTAAGTATATAGAAAAAGATAAGTTAAAAAAAGATGTATTAGCAAGAGTTGGTCTAACTCATATTCATCTGGAACAAAAGATATATGAATTGTCTGGCGGTGAAGGACAACGTGTTGCTTTAGCGAAAATCATTCTTAAAAATCCACCATTAATACTTGCGGATGAGTTGACTGCATCGCTCGATCCTACGACTTCACAAGGAATTATGAAATTATTATTAGATATGAAAAATGAAAATCGTCTAATCATCATTGCAACTCATAATCCCGATATTTGGAATCAAGCAGATGAAGTTATAAATTTAAATCAATTATAGTTACAGTCAATAGATATCTTCTATATTTTAAAGTTATTTTATCTGAATCCGTAAAAGCAGTTCAATCTTGTACTGCTTTTTTCTTTTACGACTTACGCTGTTTGGTTTCATGAGCAAGCCCCTCAAAGTGAACTAATAACAAATCATGAGAAGTGATAGTGATGAAATTTCTGTAACGGATGTAGAGCGAATTGCTGAACCATTAAATGAGTATCTCTCGAAGTAGATGCGTCTATTTTGACTTCTAGTCTGATAGAATGGTAGTTTGAAAATGTAAATGATAGCTACTGTTCATAAAACATAGAAGGTATGTAGGGTGTTGTGAGAGGAGCTAGAAATTAGTACTTACCTGATTATTCCAACAACTCCAAAGATGTGATAAAAATTTCAACTACTCTTATCTATAATAAAGATACCTGTTCTTTGAAAATTGAATCCACTCCGTCTTGATTAGCGTGCCTGTGTAAGTAGGGACTGAGAGTATTTCCCTGTGAAGGGCAACTGGCACAAGACGTGTGTGAGAATTTTCTAACAGACACGGAGTTTATCGTTACCAGACTTAAACGATGCGACAAACTAGATAAAGGAGTTAATCATGAAAGTAGTAAACTTGTATGATTTGAAACAAATGGGAAATAAAGGTGGTTGTACCATCCAATTGATTCATCACTTTCCCTTTGGTATGGGCTTAGGACATCTCAAAAAAGACTACATTGAATTTAAACGCGTTGGTATCGTTGATGGGAAAGCAGTAGAAGTTACTCTTCGAGAACCTTATTCGAGAGATCTACTGCAGGTTGTCAAGTCGATTAAGCAACGTCAGAAATTGATAGCTTATCGTTATAAAGAAGGAAAGCTGCTATTTGTTAAGAAGGAGGCATCAGATGTCCTCTGAACAACAGGAACGAATGGCAGTTCAATATGCAGAGCGTAGTCTTTTATTTACTGTAAGAAGTCTTTTAAAGATTCTAGAATGGTCTAGACGTCAGGCTTTAGCACAGGATTCCGCCTATAAGATAGGAGTGCAGAAATTAGAAGAATTGCTACAATCTCCTTATTCGATTGATACGATTAATCTGAAAAAAGATTTTTTAGACAAACCAATTGATATAGAGAAATTTAAGTCTTTTTTAGAAAAAGAAGAGATTCCTTTAGCCCTCGCTTGGCAAGGGGATTCTCTACATTTCTACACGAAAGACCGTTCGATTCTAGACAATCATTTAGACCATCTGTTAGAAAAAATGGTTAATGATCCGGAGAAATTAGCTGATTTTACCATGGATCAGTCATTAGACGATGCTATTGATGAAGCTAAATCCCAAATTACCTTTAGACAAGAAGGAGCCGTCAAACAGAAAGAGATGGTGAGATGATGTACAGTGGAAAGAAATTCCTACTATTCTCACTGTTAGGCATCTTACTAGGCTATCTTTTTCATCGTTTGACGCTTTTGTATGATTCCTATACTGGAAATAGCTTAGATAAATGGACTCATCTCCTGATGGAAGGTCAAGATGAAGTTATTCAGTCGCCATGGAATGTTTCCTTTACTGGAAAATCAAGTGCTTTTTTTCTACTAGGTTTTGTGATGATGTTACTAGTTTATCTCTATCTAGAGACTGGTAAAAAACAATACCGAGAAGGAGTAGAATACGGGAGCGCCCGTTTTGGAACTCTAAAAGAAAAGAAGCTCTTTTACGGTAAGGAATTTTCTCATGATACGATCTTAGCACAAGATGTTCGTCTGACATTATTAGATAAAAAACCACCCCAATATGATAGAAATAAGAATATTGCGGTAATAGGAGGTTCAGGAAGTGGGAAGACATTTCGCTTTGTGAAACCCAATCTGATTCAGATGAATAGTTCAAATATTGTCGTGGATCCTAAAGATCACTTGGCCGAGAAAACAGGCAAACTCTTTTTAGAACATGGCTACCAAGTAAAGGTGTTAGATTTAGTCAATATGAAGAACTCAGATGGCTTCAATCCTTTTCGCTATATAGAGACAGAAAATGATTTGAATCGCATGCTGACGGTTTATTTTAATAACACCAAAGGTTCTGGCTCCCGAAGTGACCCATTTTGGGATGAAGCTTCTATGACTTTGGTACGAGCTTTAGCCTCCTACTTGGTCGATTTCTATAATCCACCCAAAACAAGAGAACAGCTCATAGAAGAAAGTCGTTTAAGTCAAAAAGAATACCAAAACTTGTTGAAACGTCAAAAAAAAGAAGTGGAAGAGCGAAAAAAACGAGGGCGTTATCCAAGTTTTGCTGAAATCTCAAAACTCATTAAACACTTATCCAAGGGTGAAAACCAAGAAAAAAGTGTCTTAGAAATTCTATTTGAAAATTATGCTAAAAAGTATGGGACTGAAAATTTTACCATGCGAAATTGGGCAGATTTCCAAAATTATAAGGATAAGACTCTGGATTCTGTTGTTGCTGTAACCACTGCTAAATTTGCCCTCTTCAATATTCAAAGTGTTATGGATTTGACCAAAAGAGATACCCTTGATATGAAGACGTGGGGCAAGGAAAAATCAATGATTTACTTAGTTATCCCAGATAACGATAGTACCTTTCGCTTTCTTTCAGCCCTCTTTTTTTCAACCGTATTTCAAACCCTAACAAGACAAGCAGATATTGATTTTAAGGGTCAATTACCTCTTCATGTGAGAGTCTATTTAGATGAGTTCGCAAATATCGGAGAAATTCCAGATTTTGCTGAACAAACCTCAACAGTCCGTTCTCGAAATATGAGTCTCGTTCCTATTCTTCAAAATATTGCCCAACTTCAAGGGCTCTATAAAGAAAAAGAGGCTTGGAAAACCATTCTTGGGAACTGTGATAGCTTAGTCTACTTAGGTGGTAATGATGAAGATACCTTTAAGTTTATGAGTGGATTACTCGGTAAACAAACCATTGATGTTCGAAATACGAGTCGTTCCTTTGGCCAGACAGGTTCAGGATCCCTTTCTCATCAAAAGATTGCTCGTGATTTAATGACACCTGATGAAGTCGGAAATATGAAACGGCATGAATGCTTGGTTCGAATTGCTAATATGCCTGTCTTTAAAAGCAAAAAGTACAATTCAACTAAGCATCCAAACTGGAAATACCTAGCCAATCAAGAAACCGATGAACGGTGGTGGAACTATCAAATCAATCCTTTGAATCAAAGACAAGAAAATCATCTTGAAGGCTTTAGAATTCGTGATTTAACTTTTGAATCTAGTTTAAAATAAAAATAGAAAAGAGGAAATAGATGATTACGCATTTTAAAGGTTTTGTTTATGGAGTAGACGCTAGTGCCATGTTTGCACAAGCTATGTCTTTGTTACAGAAGGGATTGATTGCGGTTGGTGTCTTTCTCGTTGTTGTAGGGATTGTCAACCTTGCAACCAACATTAAAGACGGTGGACCAGGTGTTCGGAATGCCATTCTGGAAATTGTCGGTGGTGTTATGGTCGGGGCTGCTGGAGCCTTTGTAACCCAGATTTCAATTTAGGAGGATAAACAATGACATGAATCTTAGTTTAGTCTCACCCTTTGTTTACCTTGCATCTGAAAAAATATCAGCTGAAAATTTATTTGAAGGGTTTAATGTAGATTTACAATCTACGGTAGATTTGATTAAATCCCTATCTAGCTACAATCCAACAGTTTGGACTTATATGTCTAGTATTACTAAAAGTGTCATGCAGCCCCTTGGAGTTGCGATTTTATCAGTTGTTCTCATCTTAGAATTTTCGAAGATGGCAAAGAAAATTGCTAACTCAGGTGGAGCGATGACCTTTGAAGCATTAGCGCCGATGTTGATTAGTTATATTATGGTCGCAGTTGTAATTACCAACACTACCGTCATTGTAGAAGCCATCATCGGGATTGCGAGTCATGCCATTGAACAAGTGGCTTCGATTGTGGCTCACGGTGGGGCAAAGTATGATACCATCTCTGGATTAAAAGGTTCAGGATTTATTGGCCGGATGATTGTAGGCTTTTTCGCCCTCCTCATTTGGCTTGTTCGGATAGTAAGTGCAGCCATGGTCAATCTTTTGGTATCCATTCGATTTATTCAACTTTACCTTATGATTCCATTTGCCCCTCTTACGATTCCAACATTTTTAAGTGATGAGTGGAAGTCTATTGGTATTGGCTATTTAAAAAATATTATGGTCTATGCGGTACAAGGGGTTCTTATTTTTCTGATTGTTTCTCTTGTTCCTTTGTTTGAATCTGCTGGGAAAATAGCTGTTTCAAATGGTGCAGGAGTCTTGCAATCACTTGCGATTATGTTTGGTAGTTTAATACAAGCTATCTTACTGATTATTGCCCTCGTTGGTTCTCAACGTACGGCTCGCTCAATCTTAGGTATGTAATTAGATAAAGGCTAGGAAGTGATTGCTTCTTAGCCTTTTTAGAAAGGAAAGTCATGAATACACGTGTCTTTAAAGACATCTCAAAATACCAACACAGGGCTTGGTTAGGTTTCACCACAAGACAAATCATCTTTGTTTTACCAGCCTTTATTGTCACAATTATTGTTTTGGGCTTGAATCTCTTTTTCTGGCAATTTGGAGATTGGTTTGTTTACGGTTTTGTGTTTGCTTTTACCATCCCCCTAATGCTTTTTGGAGTCTATAAACCCAATGATTTATATTTTGAACATTATTTGAAATACCGTCTTCATTTTGAATTAACGGTTCCCCTACGCACAATTACAGGAAAGAAAGGACCTGAACATGAAAAGAAAATCAAATACATTAAAGAAACAAAAAACTTCAATGACTAATCAGAAAGAAGTAGTTAAAGGAAAAAAAGAGGAAGTGTTACCATCAACGGCTAATACGCTTGCCTATCAAGCCCTGTATCAAAATGGTCTGATGCAGGTAAAAGAAGATTATTTCTCACAAAGCTATTTACTTGGTGATGTCAATTACCAGACCGTTGGTTTAGAAGATAAGGGCGCAATCATTGAGAAGTATTCTGATTTGATTAACTCCCTAGATGACCAAACCAACTTCCAATTGACTATCTTTAATAAAAGATTGAATTTAGAAAAGTTTAGACAAAGTGTTTTGTATGAGGAAAAAGAAGATGGATATGATAGCTATCGTAAAGAATTGAATCGGATGATGAATCAGAATTTAGACAGTGGTGAAAATAACTTTTCAGCTGTGAAACTGATTAGCTTTGGTAGAAAGGATTCTAATCCCAAACAAGCCTATCGTTCCTTGTCTCAAATTGGAGAATATTTCAAGAGTGGTTTTTCAGAAATTGATGCTCGCTTTGAATCCTTGGCTGGAGAAGACCGTGTCAACTTGTTGGCCGATATGCTTAGAGGAGAACACCATCTTCCTTTTTCTTACCGTGATTTAACGAGATCGGGTCAGACAACTCGTCACTTTATAGCTCCTAACCTTTTGGATTTTAAAAACAAGAATTACCTACAAATTAATGACCGCTTATTGCAGATTGTCTATGTGAGAGACTACGGCATGGAATTAGGTGATCAGTTTATCCGAGACCTCATGCAAGGAGATTTGGAATTGATTGTAAGCCTTCATGCTCAAAGTTCGACTAAGGCAGATGCTATGAAGAAACTAAGAACAAAGAAGACCTTGATGGAATCCCAAAAGATTGGGGAACAACAAAAACTAGCTCGTACAGGTATCTATTTGGAAAAAGTAGGTCATGTTTTAGAAAGCAATATCGATGAAGCTGAAGAACTCTTAAAAACCATGACCGAGACAGGAGATAAACTGTTTCAAACGGTCTTCTTGATTGGGGTCTTTGGTCAGGATGAAGAGGAACTCAAACAAGCCCTAGATACGATCCAACAAGTGGCTGGCTCAAACGACCTAATGATTGATAAACTTCCATATATGCAAGAAGCAGCTTTTAATAGTTTGCTGCCATTTGGTTGTGATTTTTTAGAGGGAGTATCACGGAGTTTATTAACATCTAATGTAGCAGTGAACTCTCCTTGGACTTCAGTAGACTTACAAGACCGTAGTGGGAAATATTACGGTATCAATCAAATCTCAAGCAATATTATTACCATTGATCGTAGCCTATTAAATACACCGTCTGGTCTGATTTTAGGAACATCAGGAGCTGGGAAAGGGATGGCAACCAAGCATGAAATTATCACGACCAAAATCAAGGAATCTGGTGAAAATACTGAAATTATCATTGTGGATCCAGAAGCAGAGTACAGTGTCATTGGACGGGCTTTTGGTGGAGAAATGATTGATATTGCGCCAGATTCCCAAACATATCTCAATGTCCTTGACTTGTCTGAAGAAAATATGGATGAAGATCCTGTAAAGGTAAAATCAGAATTTCTTTTATCCTTTATTGGCAAGTTATTGGATAGAAAAATGGATGGAAGAGAAAAATCGATTATCGACCGAGTTACCAGACTCACCTATCAGTCATTTAAAGAGCCCTCTTTGGAAGAATGGGTCTTTGTCTTGAGTCAACAGCCAGAAGAAGAAGCGCAGAATTTGGCACTTGATATGGAACTGTATGTCGAAGGTTCTCTTGATATTTTTTCTCATAAGACCAATATTCAGACAGGATCTAATTTCTTGATTTATAACGTTAAGAAGTTAGGAGATGAGCTGAAACAAATCGCCCTTATGGTTGTTTTTGATCAGATATGGAATCGTGTCGTTCGGAATCAAAAATTAGGGAAGAAGACCTGGATTTATTTTGATGAAATGCAGCTTCTCTTATTAGATAAATATGCCAGTGATTTCTTCTTTAAATTGTGGAGTCGTGTCAGAAAATATGGAGCTAGTCCGACTGGGATAACCCAAAATGTCGAAACCTTATTGTTAGATCCAAACGGTAGACGGATTATTGCAAATAGTGAATTTATGATTCTCCTCAAGCAAGCAAAAAATGACCGAGAAGAACTAGTTCAACTCTTAGGCTTGTCAAAAGAACTCGAAAAATACCTTGTCAATCCAGAAAAAGGGGCAGGACTGATAAAAGCTGGTTCAGTTGTCGTACCCTTTAAAAATAAGATTCCTCAAGGTACTCAATTGTTTGATATCATGAGTACGGATCCTGATAAAATGGCTTCTAATTAAGGGGAAGGTAAATGAAGGATAAAAAAGAAATCATACGTGCCCGAAAGGCATTTAGAAGAAGCCTAAAAGATGAGAAAAAATTCTTGAAAAAAGGAAAGAAGGAGGTGAGGAAACAGAAAAAAGATTCCGCTGTACTGGATGATAAAGCATGGAAAAAAGAGATAAAGCAAAAGCTAGAGGAGATGAGAGAAGCTTCAAAGGAGAGAGTAAAACAAGCAAATGAAGACTACAATCATATTCTTCAAAATAGTCCTCCATCTCTTTTGAATCGCAAAGAATTAAGAGATAGACGATTGCCTCATGCTAGGAAACGATTGAAAATAGCCAAGAAGCAATTTAGAGAAGCCAAGGTAGAAGCAAAAGAAGAAAGAAAAGAGAGTCGTAAAGAAAGAAAAACCAATCAAAAATTTCTCTACGGTCAGGAATCGAAAGCAAAATCTAATTTTTTCTTTCAAGGGAAGAGTTTAGAAGAATTAAAAGCTAAGAAAGAAGTCAAGGCCGCAAAAGAGAATCTAAAATCTACTAAACAAGCCTATAAGTCCAAAAAAGTCAGTAGGAAAGCCAAAACTTTTCTTTATGTCCTTGGACGTGAAGGAGGAGAGTTAGCTTCAGAAAATGAAGATTTAGAAGGCTATCGCACACTTCAAGAGACCATTAGAAAAGGGAAACGCTACAGTCGGCTTTCTTATAACATTGGGAAAACTAGTGTCAAAACAGGACAAGCAACAGGTCGTTTTACCAAGAAAAGACTGACCAACACAAAAGAGCGATACCATCATTTTAAGGATGGAAAAGGATGGAAACTAGCGAAAGATAATCCAAGCTCCTTTAAAAATCGGTTTCGAAAATTAAAGAAACAAGGTCTTACAAGTGTCCGAAATATCTATCAAAAACTAAAAGCAGCCTTTTCCTTCTTTACATTTGCGGCTGGAAATCCTGCAACATGGATAGTTGGAGGATTAGTCTTTCTTCTCTTACTTATGATGAGCTTCTTTTTAGGATTTTCATCTGCTAGTTTGATTCAACAAGATGAATTTGAATTAACAAAAGCTTATACCCACCTAACTTGGGAAGATGCAGAACATACTCGCACAAATGACAAAGGAATTACTTATTACACAAAAGTTGATGATGTGATGGGGTATATGAACTTTAAATTCCATGACTATGAGTTAAACAAACCAGTTCACTTATTTAGTTCCGAAACTTACAAGGATTATCTGTCTACTTTGTGGCATGATTTAAACGATGGGGATGATTTGAAATCCATGCAAGACCTTTATGAAACTCCTAAGTATAAACTATCGAAAGACGATCAAGAGGAAATGAAGGAACTAAAAGAAGAAGGTGTCTATGCTTCCATGCAGGAATTGGACAATCCATTTGAGGGGAAAAGCAACGAAGATAGTCTAACCATGATTTATCGTTATGGATACTATGATTTAGACGGAAAACCTACTCTTCAGGAGTACATTCTACTAGAAGCGAAGGCTCACCAAACGATTGTCGCACCAATGGATGGGGTCGTATCACTAGATGGTGACAATATAATTCTCACTAACGGAAAAGGAGAGAATGAGAGTCGATTGACCTTGTATTCTATTCATAATGGCCGTGCGATTGAGGGTACAAGAGTCCTAACGGGTGATATTATTGGTGAAACATCAGACGATACAGGTTTGAAAGTTTCCTATCAAAAGTATAAGAACAAGAAAGAAAAATTGGTGTATGTCAATCCGCAATTTTATTTTCCCAAAGTCATTCAACTTCAGACAACTATCTTACCTGCCATTGGTCAGTTTGGTGGGGATGAGTTTGAACGAGCAAAACATATTTATGAGTTTTTGAAATCTCAAGGGGCAAGTCCCCAAGCCATTGCGGCTATTTTAGGAAATTGGTCGGTAGAGTCTTCTATCAATCCTAAACGAGCTGAGGGAGATTATTTATCTCCTCCAGTTGGCGCTACCGATTCCTCATGGGATGATGAAAGCTGGTTAGCGATAGGAGGACCAGCCATTTATAGTGGTGCTTATCCTAATATCCTTCATAGAGGTTTGGGGTTAGGGCAATGGACAGATACTGCAGATGGTTCAACACGTCATACAGCCTTGTTGAATTATGCACACGCCAAAAATAAGAAGTGGTATGATTTAGACCTCCAACTTGATTTTATGCTTCACGGGGATAGTCCTTACTATCAAAGTTGGTTAAAGGATTTCTTTGGAAATACGGGCAGTGCAGCCAATCTGGCCCAACTCTTCCTTACCTATTGGGAGGGAAATTCTGGTGACAAACTACTGGAAAGACAAACCAGAGCAACGGAATGGTATTACCAAATTGAAAAAGGCTTTAGCCAAACAAATGGAGGACAGGCAAAGAGTGACCCGCAATCCCTTGAAGGGGTTCGTGGAGACTTGTATGATCATTCTGTCCCTGGTGGTGGAGATGGTATGGCCTATGCCTATGGACAATGTACATGGGGTGTTGCGGCTCGTATGAACCAGTTAGGATTAAAGCTAAAAGGTAGAAACGGAGAGAAGATTTCAATCATTAATACCATGGGAAATGGTCAGGACTGGGTTGCGACAGCTTCAAGTCTTGGAGGGGAAACGGGCTCTATACCAAGATCAGGTGCTATTGTTTCTTTTGTAGGAGGTACACATGGTACACCAGCTATCTACGGTCATGTGGCTTTTATCGAGAAAGTATATGATGATGGTTCTTTCCTTGTGTCTGAAACTAACTATGGTGGCAACCCTAACTATACCTTTAGAAAAATCTCTCAAGCAGATAGTGCCATCAGTTTTGCTTATACGGTGAAATAAAAGAATCATGTCATCAGTTTAGGTGACATGATTCTTATTTTTTATAGAGTGACATATTTAATGCCATAGGCTGATAACTTACTTGATGATCATCTTTAATCAATTGACTGTAAGCAACAAATCCGAACTGTTCATAAAATTGAATGACTTTAGGATGATTGATACTATCTAAAAATACCATCTGAGTTCCTACAATTGCTCGAAATTCTTCAATTTTTTGAATTACAATTTCAAATAACTCTTGTCCTGATAGTTTATTTAGCTTTGTGTTTTTGCCGAATTGACCGATAAGTAACACAGGGAGATAATCAATATTTTTGGGACTTTTCCCTTTTAGGACGAGTTTCTTTTTTAAGGATTTCTCTAAATCAGAAATATCAACAACTTTGAGAGATAAACTAAAGAATCCTATGATGTTATTTGTTTCAGTTTCTTCAACGATAAAATTACGAGAACTATGTTGTTTTTCAAAATTGGGAGCTTTATCAGATAGATAAGTCAACATCTCTTCATTACCGTTGAAATCAACATTTTCTAAAATGATAGTTTTAAATAGCTCCTGAACTTGTTTCTCAGTTTTATCAGGAGCCAGCACTTGAATATTTTCAAGATATTGCTTAAGTGGTGTTACTTGAATTGTCATCTTACAGATACTTTGAAATGAGTTTATTTTTCGTTGGAGCGGTAGCGTCCTGTGATTCAATAGATTTCAAGACTGCTTGTAGCTTTTTAGATGGTTTATGATTAAGAATTTTTAGAGCATCTTCGTTTGTTAGTTTTATATCACGTGTTAAACTGATTGTAGCCATTTGTTCTACCTCCTGTTTCTACTTAAATTCATTATAGCTTATTTTGAACAAAAGTTCAATCTGAAGATAGTGTATGTTTTTTATAGTGTATAAATCCAAAATAAGTTTTTCTCTTGCGTTTGTAGCTCATATTCGTTAGAATAATGGTGTAGATGAGTGGTCGGCTCATGGTCAATCTGATAGTAATCTTGGACATAAGGGCCAAGCGGTGGCGGACACCAGAACGAAATCCGATAGCAATCTTGGACGTAAGGGCCAAGCGGTGGCGGACACCAGAACGAAATCCGATAGCAATCTTGGACGTAAGGGCCAAGCGGTGGCAGACACCAGAATAAACCGACTGACTGGGTGGCTTACAGGTTCTGTAAGTCATCTATTTTTTTTATTGTTACAATAGTTTATTTGAAAAAAATTTTCTGATTTACTTAAAATTAATTGACATATAATAGTTAAAATGTTATTATTGTTCTATAAAGAAATCGGTTTCAAAAAAAGAGAGAGGAGGATTTATTTTGTCGCATTGTTACTCAGGGTGTGCTTTTTTTGAAAGGAAAAATAAAATGAAAACGAAAAAACATAGATTACTCGCTCTAGCTCTTATTTCAAGCTTTACATTAATGGGAGCCGTATCAGCTGCTGTACAATATCCAGATGGAGGAGTATGGACATACGGAGAAGGCTCAGGAGGTGGTTGGGCTTTTTCAAATTACTATCATGGTAAAAAATATCATTATTCTTCTCTCGCAAGTAGATGGGATAGTCATTCAGATAAAGGAGAAGCACCTGCAGGAAAAACTTCAGAGGCTTGGATTTGGACTAAATTTGGGGAACAAGTATCATTTTACTATGACTATGACGACTAATATTTAGTTTTTTAGACAATTCCCCTTGTAAGAAATTACAAGGGGAATTTTGTTTACAAGGAGTCTACTATGAAGAAACTATTCATATTATTATCAACTTTTTTTCTCAGCTTCTTCTTTGCTTGGATTATAGTCTTACGTGCGCCACAATATTTATATGCAAGCTATGATTCCGTTTCTCTACTTCGTGTCAAAAAAGATACTCAGGAACCGACGCGTGAGGTATTTGAAAAGGAATTAGAGAAGTTTGTAAACTCAGAACAGAGTTTAATAGCTAGAAGAATTGTAGAGCCGAGTAAGGATGGGACGACTCACTTTACTTATGCAACTTATGGTCAGGGAACATTACCAAAAGAATTCCAAGAAGCTAGCCAAGAAAGTCGTGAACGTAGTGATCCACTAAATAGTTATCTCCTTTTATCAGGCTTCTTGACGAAAGAAAAGCTAGCCGATAAATTAGGAGATTTGGGTTATAAAGCAATTGCTGACCGAAAGACACCTCCTTATTCTCTTGCTTTTCGAATTTTACTAAATCCACTTATTTTAATTAGTTTAGCAATATTTGGCTTATCTTTCTTTGCTTTAGTGATTATCACTCGGATTAAGGAAATGAGAGTAGCAGGTATAAAACTCTTTTCTGGTCAGACACTCTTATCCATCATGGGGCATTCTTTATCGACTGATATCAAGTGGCTCCTTCTATCAGCCCTCCTTTCCTTCCTAGGTGGGGGAGTCGTTCTTTTTAGTCAAGGTTTGTTTTATCCTATCTTGTTAGCTACCTATGGTTTTGGGATTAGTTTTTACCTTTTGTTTTTATTGGGGATTTCAATTTTACTAATGCTCCTTTACCTAATGAGTTTGAGTTACAAAGCATTAGTTCCCGTTATTAAGGGGAGATTACCCCTTAAACGCTTGATGACTTTAACCCTATTGTGTCAGTTAGTAGCTGTTTTTACAGTAGGCTACGCTGTTAAGACGGGTTTGACGTCTTACCAACGATTGAAAGAACTTGAAATTTCAAAACAAGCATGGCAGGATAGAGCAGATTATTATCAAATTTCTTTTGGTTTAGGTGATAGAGGAAAAGATACAGAAAATCTGAATAAGTGGTATGAATTTTCCAAAGAAGCAGTTGAAAAAGAACAGGCTCTATTTGTAAAAGATAATCTCATTCATTTTGCAAATCCTCAAGGAAAAAATGAACAGGGAGAGACACTGGATACCTATAGTCCAGATGCTAATGTTCTCTATGTCAGTCCAAGTTATTTGGATAAGGAAAATGTGGCTGTAAATGATGAGACTAGACAGAAATTAGCTCATCTTCAAAAAGGGGAATTTGGACTTTTATTACCAGAATCTCTTCGCTCACAGGAAGCAGAACTTAAGAAAGTTTTTGAAGAAAGTTTAAACTATTACGGAAAATCAAGCGAGGATAAAAACGCTCCTTTAGAATATGAAATGAGAGCGATTGTTAGCTATCTTCCAACAGGAGAAAAGCGATTTGTTTATAATAACGGTGAAAGTCCAGTATCTATTCAGTACTTAACCGATCCGATTTTAGTTGTATTTACTCCAACATCTACAGGTGATAGTATCATTTCCAAATCTAGTTGGTCTATCAATGCTGGAAAGCAACTCTTTATCAAAGGATATGAGAGTGGTCTATCTCTCTTGAAGGAAGCTGGAATTTATGAGCAAGTATCTTATCTTAAAGAAGGAAGAAGTGTTTATCTAACTCGTTATAATGAAGTGCAAACTGAAACAGCAACTTTAATCTTAGGAGCTATTGTGGGGATAGCTAGTTCCTTGTTACTCTTTTATTCTGTCAATCTTCTATATTTCGAGCAATTCCGTCGAGATATCTTGATTAAACGAATTTCAGGTTTACGATTTTTTGAAACGCATGCTCAGTATATGGTTAGTCAATTTGCCAGTTTTGTATTTGGTGCTAGTCTCTTTATTTTACGCAGTAGAGACTGGGTAATTGGCTTACTCACTTTATTAGTCTTTCTAGTTAGTGCAGTTCTGACGCTTTACCGTCAAGCGCAGAAAGAATCTCGTGTTTCTATGACAATTATGAAAGGAAAATAGGATGATTGAACTAAAGAATATATCTAAAAAATTTGGAAGCCGTCAGCTATTTTCAGATACTAATCTTCATTTTGAAGGTGGGAAAATTTATGCCTTAATCGGTACAAGTGGCTGTGGTAAGACAACACTCTTGAATATGATTGGACGATTAGAGCCATATGACAAAGGGCAAATCATCTATGATGGCACTTCTCTTAAAGACATTAAGCCCTCTGTTTTCTTTAGAGATTACTTGGGATATTTATTTCAAGATTTTGGCTTAATTGAAAGCCAAACCGTCAAAGAGAATCTCAATCTGGGTTTAGTTGGTAAAAAGTTGAAAGAAAAAGAGAAAATCTCTTTGATGAAACAAGCTCTAAATCGTGTAAACCTATCCTATTTGGATTTAAAGCAACCTATATTTGAGTTATCAGGAGGAGAAGCACAACGTGTTGCACTAGCGAAGATAATTTTAAAGGATCCGCCTTTGATTCTCGCAGATGAACCAACTGCGTCGCTAGACCCCAAAAACTCTGAGGAATTACTTTCTATCCTAGAATCTTTAAAAAATCCGAATCGGACCATTATTATTGCGACCCACAATCCTCTTATTTGGGAACAAGTGGACCAAGTCATTCGAGTGACCGATTTATCACATAGATGATATAGCAAGATTCAGCTATAAGAAAGTTTTTGATTATATACCGCATAAATTCCGAATATCTGAAGCACTTGTTTATAATCACAATATTATTTGAGAACGTAGTTTTGGCTCGTTCTCTTTTTTGTTGTGATACTTCTTTCAAGGAATATTTGGTAGGATTGGAGTGAAAAAAGATTAACTAGGAAAGAAGGAAGTATATGGAAGCCATTTATCAACGTGATTCGGATCAAGATGGATTAACTGATGCTCAAGAATTAGCGCTAGGAACCAATCCTCTTAGCGCAGATTCTGATGGTGATGGTCGTTCAGATTTAGTGGAAGTAGAAGAAGGAAGCAATCCCTTAGAAAAGGATTTACAAGACATAGACCAAACAAATATAACTGAACCGTCTTCAGTATTTATGGAAATGAAACAAAAGATTTCAGATATGATGGAGAGTCACTACAAGGAATTTATACAGGCTCTGATTAGTATTGAAACAGGGATTGAAAACCAACAAGACCTAGAAGACTTATATACTTACTACATGAGAACAGATGCCGTTTCTCTTTTGTCTAGTGATTTAGAAACCGGTCCTCAAGAGGTTGAAATGGAGATAGAGTTGTAGGGGAATCATGTGATTCTCCTATTTTCGTATAGATGAAAGGAGCAAGTATGGAAGTAATGCAATTATTGGCTATGTTTCGTGGAACAATTCCAAAAGATAGGGAGAAAATGACCCTATTTCTTCGTTATCAAGCGCAACATTTTGATGAGAAATGGCAGGACTTGGTAGAGAATTTTTTGACTGAAGAGGGCAAGATAGAAGAGATTCCTCACGTCTATTCTTTTGATCAAGATATTGTTTCTTTCCTAGAGGCTAGTTCTGAAAACAATGACCAAGATTTAGAAAGTTACACAAGAAATTTTGGACAAGCGGGTCTAGATAAATTATCTCAATTAAGTAGTTGGGAGAAATACTTGGTGCTAGAAGTCGCAACCTATAATCTTTCCACTCGATTTTACATCCAATCTGAAAAAGAGAAGTTAGAACCATTAAGTGAGCTTGTATTTCATCAGAATCAGGATGTCAATTTAGTCAATGTCTATCGGGTTGCGAATAATCTATCTGACCGTGTTAGTAGAGATATAGAGGAATTTCTTCTAATGGTTGACTCAAAAGAGCTTAAAAAAGAAGTTCTTGAGATTCATTTTGAAGAAAAAGAAGGAGATGTTCTAGCCTATTTGGGTTCTGAATTAATGGCTACTTTAGATACCGTTACGGATCTTGTCCATCATGAAGAAAACTACACACAACTCCCACTGACACAAAAGCTGAAGATTATTACTCATTTTGATGAAGTAAAGGCTATAAGAGAAAAGTCTAAGCAAGTAGAGGAAGCAGTCTTACCTTTAGATAATATTGACCAGGTAGAAGAAAATGTGGAAGTTCATTCCCTATCTAAAGTAGATAAAATTGTAGAAGAAGCTTTGAGGGAATATCCGATTGGTTCACAAGTAAGTTATAAAGGACAAGTATTTCAGTTGGTTTCGATTGAAAATGCACAGTTAAATGACTTAGTTCGCCTAGAGCTATTCAATGATTCCAAGCAGTTATTTGAAGAGAATCCTATCTTATACTTGAACAGTTTGGAAGAGATTGAACAAGTATTGTCTCATGTAGAACTTGAAAAAGAAGATTCAGATATTGAGATTGAATCATCAAGTGAAAGCCAGGAAATAGATTTGTTTTCCTATCTGGAAGAGGATAATGAAAAGGAAAAGGATAAGGAAAAGGAAAAGGATAAGGAAACAAAACCTTTAATTTCAGGTATAGAAGAGACGGATGTCCCCGTTCAAGATTTTGTTTTTCCAGATGATTTAGAGGACTTTTATCCTAAGACAAATCGAGAAAAAATTGAAACGAATATCGCCGCAATTGAACTTGTTAAAAGATTAGAAAAAGAGGGACGACAAGCGAATCCAGAAGAACAAGAGCTACTAGCCAAGTATGTCGGCTGGGGTGGTCTTGCCAATGAATTTTTTGATGAAGTCAATCCAAAGTATGAATCAGAACGTTTAACTCTCAAGAGTTTAGTAAGTAAGTCAGAATACTCCACCATGAAACAAAGTTCTCTCACAGCCTATTATACAGACCCAATGATTATTCGCCAGATTTGGCAAAAATTACTGGATGATGGTTTTGAGGGAGGAAGGATATTAGATCCTTCTATGGGAACTGGGAACTTCTTTGCGGCGATGCCTAGCAGTATACGAGAGAAATCAGAACTCTATGGGGTTGAATTAGACAGTGTGACAGGTACAATCGCAAAACAACTCCATCCAAATGTCCATATTGAAGTGCGAGGATTTGAAGAAGTCCCCTATCAAAATAATAGTTTTGATTTAGTCTTAACGAATGTACCATTTGGAAATTTTCGCATTGCCGATAAAAATTATGATAAACCTTATATGATTCACGACTACTTTGTCAAACACTCACTTGATTTAGTAAGAGATGGAGGACAAGTTTCGATTATCTCTTCTATCGGGACAATGGATAAGCGGACAGATAATGTCTTACAAGAGATTAAATCCAATACTCATTTTTTAGGGGGAGTTCGTTTGCCGGATACGGCTTTTAAAAAGATTGCAGGTACTCGAGTGACCACAGATCTCCTCTTCTTTCAAAAGGATCAAGCAAAGAATCTTAATGAGGAGGAACTTGTTTTTAGTGGTTCTATTCCCTTTGAGGAGGATAAGCGTGTCTGGATCAATCCTTATTTTGATGGGAAATACAATACACAAGTTTTGGGTGAATATGAGGTACGTAATTTTAATGGAGGAACTCTCAATGTTAAGGGGGTATCAGAAACATTAGCTACTGACATAATGAAAGCATTAGAGAATGTGGAAGCACCTAAACAAATTGACAATTCTTTGAAAGCACCTGTTTTTATCAAAGAAGAAGTGGATAATTCTATCCCAAGTCGTATACGTGAGGACTTAGCGCTCTATTCTTTTGGATATGAGGGAAATCAAATTTATTACCGAGATACGCATGGTATTCGAAAAAGCTCAAAAGTAGACGAAATTAGTTATTATGTAGACGAGAAGGGAGAGTTTAAAGCTTGGGACAGTTCTTTGTCTGAACATAAAATAGACCGATTCGTGCAACTTCATTTGACTGATGAGGAAGCACTAGATGTTTACAAGTCAGAAGAAGCGAGTAAAAGGGGGAAATATAAGGGACTGTTCAAAAAAACTGTCTTTTATGAAAGTCCCTTATCGGATAAGGATATTAGTCGCATTAAGGGAATGGTTGATTTGAGAGAGACCTATCAATCCTTAATTGAAATTCAACGTCATCAAGATTATAGTCGGACAGATTTTCAGGTATTACTTAGTAAACTCAATCGTGACTATGACCGCTTTGTAAGTCAATTTGGATACTTGAATGCCTCAGTCAATCGGAACTTATTTGATAGTGACGATAAGTATTCTTTGCTTGCAAGTTTAGAAGATGAATACATTGATTCTAAAGATCAGAAAGTAAAATATAAAAAATCTTTAGCCTTTGAGAAAGCATTGGTTAGGCCGGAGAGAGTGATTGCAAGAGTATCAACGGCTCTAGATGCCTTAAACTCTAGTTTATCGGATGGTAGAGGGGTTGATTTAGACTATATGGTATCAATTTATCCCGAACATAGCCAAGCTGCTATTTTAGATGAGTTAGGTGACCAGATTTTAATAGATCCAGAAAGCTATTTAAGAGGGGAAAGAAAATATCTTTCTAAGAACCAGTTTTTATCAGGAGATATTCTCAACAAGATAGAAGTAGTTCAACTATTAGTGGAGGAAAACAACCAAGAATGTGACTGGCCCCATGCTTTAGATTTGTTAGAATCTGTTCGTCCTCCACGGATTCATCTGGCAGATATTGAGTTTAAAATAGGGTCACGTTGGATTCCTCAATCCGTTTATGGTAAATTTGCCTTTGAATGTTTTACCAATCGTGAATTTGAATTGTCTTCGCCAGATGTTGAACAAGTCATTGAAGTGAATCCTGTTGATGGCCAAGTTCATTTAAGGACATCATTTGTTTATCGCTATCCAAGTGCCAAAGATAGTAGTCTTGGAGTTAGTGGGTCACGTTATGATACAGGAAGAAAGATTTTTGAGAATTTACTTAATTCGAACCAACCGACGATTACCATGACTGTTACGGAAGGGGAAAAGAAAAAGACTATCACAGATTTGGAAAAAACCTCTGTTCTAAGAGCAAAAGAGCAGCATTTACAAGAGCTCTTTCAAGAATTTGTCTCACGGTATCCAGAAGTCCAACAGGTCATTGAGGAAAGCTATAATCGTCTTTATAATCGAACAGTTAGTCGAGAGTATGATGGTAGCCATCTAGTCATTGATGGCTTGGCACAAAACATCAGTCTTCGTCCTCATCAAGAGAATGCTATTCAAAGAATCGTAGAAGAAAAAAGAGCTTTATTAGCTCATGAGGTAGGTTCAGGAAAGACCTTGACCATGCTTGGTGCTGGGTTTAAATTAAAGGAGTTGGGGATGGTTCATAAGCCCTTGTATGTGGTGCCCTCTAGTTTGTCTGCTCAGTTTGGCCAAGAAATCATGAAATTTTTCCCTACTAAAAAAGTCTTTGTGACCACTAAGAAAGATTTTGTGAAGGCGAGAAGAAAACAATTTGTGTCACGTATCATTACAGGAGATTACGATGCCATTGTCATTGGGGATTCTCAATTTGAAAAAATCCCTGTCAGTAAGGAAAGACAGATGAATTATATCGAGGACAAACTCAATGAACTACGAGAGATTAAAACACATTCTGAAAATAAGTACACCGTTAAAGAAGCAGAGCAATCAATAAGTGGTCTTGAGAGACAATTGGAAGAACTCCAACGCTTTAATCGTGATAGTTTTATTGATTTTGAGAACTTAGGAATTGATTTTCTCTTTGTGGATGAAGCACATCACTTTAAAAATATACGTCCAATTACTGGACTTGGGAATGTAGCAGGTATTACCAATACAACCTCTAAGAAGAACGTGGATATGGAAATGAAGGTTCGACAGATTCAGGAAGAACATGATTTTAAAAACATTGTCTTTGCGACAGGAACACCTGTTTCCAATTCTATTAGTGAGTTATATACTATGATGAACTACATTCAACCAGATATCTTAAAACGCTATCAAGTTGATTATTTTGACTCTTGGGTAGGTGCTTTTGGAGAAATTCAAAACTCTATGGAATTAGCTCCTACAGGGGATAAGTACCAACCTAAGAAACGATTTAAAAAGTTTGTCAATCTACCTGAGTTGATGAAAATCTATAAAGAAACAGCCGACATTCAAACACAAGATATGTTGGATTTACCTGTTCCAGAAGCTCATATTATCCCTATTGAGAGTGAGTTAACTGAAAACCAGAAACTCTATTTAGAAGAATTAGTTATGAGGTCAGATATGGTCAAATGTGGAACAGTTGATCCGAGCCAGGATAACATGTTGAAGATTACGGGTGAGGCGCGGAAACTAGCTATTGATATGCGTTTATTGGACTCTAGTTATAGTCTAGCAGACAATCATAAACTGCTTCAGGTAGTGGATAATGTTGAAAGAATTTATCGTGAGGGAATGGAAAATAAGGCTACTCAGATGATTTTTTCAGATATCGGCACACCTAAGAAAAAAGATAATGGCTTTGATGTTTATTCTGAGATTAAGGCTTTATTAGTTGATAGAGGAATCCCTAGTATGGAAATTGCCTTTGTACATGATGCCAATAGTGATGAAAAGAAGAATAGCTTGTCTCGAAAGGTTAATGCAGGAGAGGTTCGGGTTCTTCTTGCCTCAACTGAAAAAGGAGGAACAGGTTTAAATGTTCAGAGCAAGATGAAAGCAGTTCACCATCTGGATGTACCGTGGAGACCAAGTGACATTCAGCAACGTAATGGACGTATTATCCGACAGGGAAATGAAAACAAGGAAGTGGATATTTACCACTATATTACCAAAGGTTCGTTTGATAATTATCTATGGGCAACTCAGGAGAACAAACTCCGTTATATTAAGCAGATTATGACTTCTAAGGAGCCGATTCGTGCTGCGGAAGATATTGATGAACAGACTATGACAGCTTCTGATTTTAAGGCACTAGCAACAGGTAATCCTTATCTCAAATATAAGATGGAACTAGAGAATGATCTAACTCTATTAGAAAATCAAAGACGCGCCTTTCAACGCAGCAAGGATCACTATCGTCATACAATCTCTTACTGTGAAGAAAATATGCCCATTCTTGAGAAACGATTAAGCAAGTATGAAGGCGACATTCAACAGTCTGAAATGTCGAAAGACCAATCATTTTCTATGACGATAGGTAAACAAGTTTTTGAGCAACGAGCTGAAGCAGGTGAATCCCTACACCGTCTTATCCGTCATAATCAATCTGACAGCAAAGAATTTCGAACCCTAGCAAGTTATCGAGGATTTGACATTAAAATGCTTAGTCTACCAACGAATCAGCCTCTTCCTGAAACCTTCTCTGTTAAGATTGTAGGAGAAAATCAGTATTCTGTCAGTTTGGATTTGTATTCTCCTTTGGGGACAATTCAAAGGCTTCAGCATACGATAGACCACATTAAAGATGACCAAGTGAAAACTCAGAACTTATTGGATGAATTAAAGGATAAATGGACTACTGCTAAGGTAGAAATTGAGAAAAATTTTCCAAAGGAAGAGGATTATCAAACTAAAAAGGCCGAATACGATGTACTCGCGCCATTGATTGAAACAGAAACGGATTTAGATATTATTGATCAGGCCTTACGACAATTCCACGAAAAAGGAAAAGAAAAGCAAGAACAACTTTCTTTTGAATTAGATTAAAAAATAGATATAAATAGCGGACAAGAAAAGAAAAGCGCGGTAGAATAAAGATAGAAAGAAACGAGGTAACGATTATGATGGAAGATACCTATTATCAATTAGAAGAGGCTTTGGTACAGGGATTTCAAACACCTGAAGAATACCAAGCCTACAAGGAGTTAAAGGAACATTATGAGGAAGTGACAGGGGATTACAGTTTTTCTAAAC
Source organism: Streptococcus mitis (assembly GCF_901542415.1). NCBI lineage: Bacteria > Bacillati > Bacillota > Bacilli > Lactobacillales > Streptococcaceae > Streptococcus > Streptococcus mitis. The sequence continues at coordinate 480,249 of NZ_CABEHV010000004.1, forward strand.
GAGAGCTCACTAGTCAATTGGAAATCGCTCTTCAGAATCATCAAGGTGTGGACTTTGAAGAACATGAAAAAGAAGAGTATTTGGACTTAGTTCAAAAATTAGAAGAGTTTGATTCCTCTCTTGCCACCCATTATCGTCAGTTGATTGATTAGAAAGGAGAAAGTCATGAATGATTTACTCCTTATCCCAGTAATTTTTTTAGCAGTAGGAGGAATTCTCATTCTTTTATGGAGACTCTTTCTTATTGCCAGTGGACTTTTCCTTATTGGTTTTATCAGTTTTCTTATTTTCGTGGAGGTCTATGGAATTTATCTGTTCTTTACTGAACCTAGTTTATATTTTGATGATATCAGACAACATGGTTTAACTAGTTTTACGGCTGTGTACTTTTTCATCAATCTGATGTTGGTTCTAGGATTTAGTTGGCGCTTCATTAACTCCATAAATAAGCATAAAATGTGAACTTTTTAGATAGTTAAAAGACTTTATTCAAAGGTAGGTTTGAATAGAGTTTTTTGTTGATGTGCTTATAATCCAGTCTCAATACTCTGTATTAGAAACAAAAAGAGATGAATTAAAATTAAAGTGTACAGAATGCTTTAGAGTTTCTATTTTTCTTATAATATATAGTAATTTCGGTACAAATTAACTTGTATATTCTATCTGGTTTAGTGTGATATATTCATTGTTAAATAAAAATATGAGTTCTCCTCTTATTTTAAAAAATAATTATTTTATAATTTTTTTTTATATTTAGTGTAAACTATTCATTGCGTCCCCAATACGGGAAGTTTGTTTCTGATTTTCATATTTGGATTATAATATTCTCATCAGAGTTACTTAAGGAGTAAGATATGAACCAGATTATGAAACAATATAAATTACTATATTTCTTGATTATTTTATTAAGTTTGACAAGTGCTCTTTTAATGACATTCTTCTCTCTGCAATTAGGAAGAATACTTGATAGTATATCTAATTCAAATAGTGGATTACTCTTTCATATCACTATTTCTGTAGGTTCGATTTTACTGTGGTTCTTGATTTCTTCTTCCTATACCTATCTTAAAAACGAATATGTAAAAAAAGTTATTTTAGATCTAAAAAGGCGTCTCTTATTACATTATTTATCGCGTGAATTTAACCAAACTGACAACCGTAACCATTCAGATTTCTTAAATAATATCACCAAAAACAGTGACCTTATTCAAGAAAATTTATTAATCCCTAAAATCTCTCTAATTGCAAATTTAGGGAGCCTTATCATGAGTGTGGTTGCTATTATTTATATAGAATGGCGATTAGCATTAGTCTTCCTTTTATTGTCGAGTATAACGGTTTTCCTATCACAAATTCCTGGAAAGTTAATGACTAAATCAACAAATAATTATTCTCTACAAAATAATCACTATTTGTCAAAAATGACAAACTTTATTAATGGTTTTGAACAAATTAAGTTATTAAATATTCAAAGCTGGACCCAAGAAAAAATTCAGGGAATCAGTTTAGAATTTGAAGAGTCCAGAAAAACATATCAATTCTTAAAAGACTTAGCTTCAACTACTGGAATTTTACTAAGTTTTGGCTCTCAACTATCCTGTATGGTCGCTGGTATCTTTTTTGTAAGAAATAACTTACTGACTATTGGATTACTAGTAGCAAGTATTCAATTATTAAACGGTGTTTTTGCTCCATTACAATCTATTCTTTACAATAAAAATTTAATCAGCAGTAGCAAGTCCATTATTGATAATATCCAGGAAAATCTATATGAGACAAATCAAGGAACTTCCCATAAAACAAGTACAATTGATTGTGATAACATTTCGACCATTTCTATTAGCCAATTACATTATGAAATTGAAAATAAAATATTATTTGATCATTTTTCCTATGAATTTAAAAAAGGCAAGCGCTATGCAATTATAGGTGCTTCAGGAGCTGGGAAAACAACTTTAGTAAAATTAATACTAAATTATTATCCAAAAAATCTTTATGATGGAGAAATAAAAATCAACGGAAAACAGAATATTGATATTTCCTCAGAGGAGTTATATAAAGATATTGCGTTTGTGCAAAAAAATGACTTTCTGATTGAAGGCAATATTCTAGAGAATATCAAATTGGCTAGAAACCTTCATTTAACTGAAAAATTAAGAAAATCCTTAGGTTTTAATGAAGACTTCCTTCGTAAAAACCTAGCTCAATCAAACCAAATCATTTCAGAAGGAGAAAAGCAACGAATTGATTTAGCTAGGTTTTTAGTCAAAACATATTCAGTTTATATATTTGACGAACCTACAAGTAACCTTGATCCAATAAAAGCAAAAGAAATAATGGATTACATTCTATCCATTAAAGATGCAATTGTTATTGTCATTACTCATGATCAAAATCCAGAAATATTGGAAGAGTTTGATCAGATTATTGTTTTATAATAGAAAGGAGGTGATGATCATGATTATGGAAGATTTCAACATTTTGGAGTTAGAATTTGAAGAAATTCGTGAAGAAGATACAACTAATTGGTACTTTATCTAAGATAATTTTAGATTTAGTTAATTTAAACTCTTAAAAAGAGAGTTTAAATTAGTTTGTATTAATAAAAAAGAAGTCAATAATATTAATCGACTTCTCGTGTATAACAGAAGCATGCATGTTCATCTTGCATGCTTTTATCAAATAGTTGAGGATATAAAATGGATAATTATTTCCCAAAATGGAACCAGGATAGAATCGTTTACCAATGGAAGAACGACAGATTAAGAATTGGAGCTGATGATGTTGATGTATTAGAAATTACAGGATACTCAGATTTTTGGTCAGATTTAATTTCTTGTTGCAATGGAATTAATAGCTTTGAAGAAATTAAAGATTTATTAAGAAAAAAATATGATATATCCGAAAATATTATAGAAAAATATATATCTAAATTTTCTGATCGTAATTTATTAGAAATATTAGATAGACCTGTAAATCAAATTGATCACTATTTAATTAATGAATCACTAGAAACTTATTATTCTAGTGAAGGTATTGGTGGGATTAAATTACTTGAAAAATTGAGTAATTTAAAAGTTACCATACTAGGATGTGGAGCCGGTGGTTCTCATATCGCATTACAATTAGCCCAATTAGGGGTAGGGCGACTTCATTTAGTCGATGATGATATTGTTAAAGAAAATAATATAAATAGGCAATCTATGTTTACCTTTAACGATATTGGTAAATATAAAGTTGACTGTGTAAAAGATTGTATTCTAAAACGGTAATTATCAGTGTGTAGTCACAAAAAGAAAATTAAAAATGAGCACTGTTGATGCTGTAAAAAAAGAAATTTCTGAAAGTGACTGGGTATTTTGTTGTATGGATGAACCTCCTTATATAGCACAAAGATTAGTAAATAGAGCATGCTATTTATTTAATATCCCTAGTATATACTGTTTTAGCCAACGTAGCGCAGGTAAACTCTTATTTTGTAATCCTAATATTCAAAATATAGGCTGTGTTGATTGTTTACTTTATGAACAAGATAGTGATAACTTTCAAAATTTAGTTAAAAAATTTTCAAACTATGATGGAAAATTAATAACTGCAAATATTTTAACTAATATTCTATTATTGTCATCATGGGTTGTGAAGAAATGGTTAGATTGTGTAACAGAGAAAAATAGTAATGTTTGGAATACTTTATTTAGATTTGATTTTTATAGTTTTAGGGAAGATGAATTCAAGCACTTCTCTAAGCAATCTCATTGTCCTACATGTGGTCATGATTTCGATAAAAGTAAACTCTGGGAGATTCTAAAAATTGATGAATAAGAAAATTATATTTAAAAAAAATCAAGCAAGTAAATTTGCATATTTTTCATTGATGTTTGTTGCAGGTACTAGTATTGAGCAAGTAAATGAATTAGGATTTTCACATCTTATTGAACATTTACTAATACGAGCAGGGAATGAACAATCACTAAATGAATTGTTTGATATGAATGGTGCAGCTATTAAAGGAGAGACATCTAGAGATTATATTAATTTAAGTGGTTACTGTCTAGCTGAAGATTTCAATAAAATTTTTAAAATACTGATAAGTAGGATTTTCAATCTTTCTATTACTGAAGATGAACTATTGAGGGAAAAGAAAATAGTCTTAATTGAATTAAATCAGTATGAAAATAGTAAAAAATCTATTAATGATAATCGAGTAATTTTTAAAAATAGTTCTTGGTCAATAGATATTATTGGTACTAGAGGTAATATTGAGTATGTTAGTTTAGAAACTATATATAAATTTTATATAAAACAAAGTATAAATTTCTAATTATCTTTTTATATTTTCTTAAATGCTCGTAAAGCCTTATTCTATGTGCTTTCGAGTATTTTTACTGTAGGAAGATACTTCACGTTTCTTTGCATATTTCCTCATGTCTTAGCTGTCAGAAGTGGTAAATAAGTAGTAAATTCATTTGTACTACTAAGCAACAAGACGCTCCTGTTGCTTCTCTTTATTCAAGCGTTTCATTTCTGCCATTGCAGAATCGAATGTTGCATGTGCGTAATAGTTCAGCGTCATGGCTATATTAGCATGTCCCATAATGTACTGTAATGCCTTTGGATTCATTCCTGCATTTGCATAGTTGGTACAGAATGTATGTCGCAAACTATGTGGAGTGATGTGTGGCAATTTATCCTCGTTATACTTATTGTATTTCTTAACAAGACCTTTCATCATGCCGTTGTAATCACTTGCCACTTTTGGATAGTTCTTTCTATTAAGAAAGAGGAAATCACTATATCCATCAATCTCAACACGCTTATCATTCTTTCGATTCGCTAACACTCGCTTAAATGCTTGATAGGCTTCTTCAACCATAGGAACTTGACGTTCGCCACTTTTGGTCTTTGGTGTTTCAATGTAGTACCCAATTTCAGTATCTCTCAATAGCTGATGGTCTATATTGACAAGACGATTCTCAAAATCTAAATCTGGAAGTGTCAAACCACCAAACTCTGAAATACGAAGACCTGTTTTTAAGAGTATCAGAATTTCATCATAATTTTTGCTGTAGGTTTTATCAGCTTTTGCAAAGGCTAACAGTTTTTCTTCCTGTTCTTCTGTTAGTACGGTCTTAGGGACAGTATCATCATCAAGAACTGCTTTCAGTTGAAAGTCAAATGGATTCTTCCGAACACAATCATCTTGTATAGCAATATAGAATGAAGCCTTTAAAGAACGTTTGTAGTTATTGATGGTTTGATAAGCATAACCATTTTCACTCATTCTAATAGCCCATTCTTTAGCGTCTGATGGCTTAATACTGTCAATACTTCTTACACCTAACTTGTCTTTCTTCAAAATATCCATAAGATATTTGCGTCCAGTTTCAGTGTTTTTTCTAACCTTTGGTCTTTGAGCGTTCTGTTTTGCGTAAAGCTGGCAGAGTGTCATTTTCTTTCCTACAACATCAATACCATCATGAATGTCTTTCTGTAACTCTGCGATTTTCTCTCTAAGTGAGATACAATCACGCTTTCCTGCTGGTACTCGGTCTGTAGCCACAAGTTTCCACGAGTAAACAAATTGCGGTTCTCCAAATGAATCTATATATTTGTATAAGTATCTTCCGTCTTTTCGTTGGCTCTCTCCAGTCTTTAAGATTCGACCTTTATTGTCACGTCTTTTTTCTGACATGGCATTTGCTCCTTTCCTTTATGGAAAGAGCCTTGATACGACTTAATACTATTTTATCATATACAAGACCCTTTGGCGACGCTAGATTGCGTCCAATGTATCTATAATTTTTTCAAATTGTTTTCGTTTAATCTGAATACGATTGCCATTCATAATCAGCCAATTTGCATTTTTATTTTCCTCTGCCAAGCGTCGTAGCTTGTTTTCGCCAATACGAAAATATTTTGACGCTTCTTCAATGGTTAGGGTATAACGTTCCCAAATAGGAATGTCAGTCTGCTTCATAAAATCCTCCTTTCCAAATCACTTATTTGGATTTCATAAAAGTTGTTTTACCAGCAATCGAACAGCTTTAGCAAAGCTCACGGGAGTTCCACCCCTGCATGGTTCTCATGTAGCCATACTCATTGCCTGCGACGGTTTTATCACGCTCGGACTATTGACTGTATGGGAGTATCATTATCACGATAAGAATGTCGTTGCAGGCAATCCTGCTAAAGATTGCTTCTCGGATCACTAACATGAATCGCTCGCTATCTTTATAAGATAGGTCATGGCGGTTAGTTCCGTTGGCTCTTTTCTTATCGAAACGTATTCGATTACTTTTATTCAGTTTTCAAAGAACAATGGCTCGTTAGCCTATCAAAACACATTGAAAGCTCAATATGCTTTGGTGGAATAACAAACCTCCCTGTTCGGGAAGCGTGGAATGGTTTAGCACGCTTCCACGAAAGGAGAGAGGATATTACTTAATTTCAAATGACAAAATCTTTGTAATCAGTCTGGTTTCCATTCTTCCACGTAAGACTTCATCAACGACCATACTTTGATTGCCATATTCATCTTTCATAAGTCGTAGGGAACGCTTCGTTATGTACCCTCTGTAATGATGTAGAATCTGGTTAATCGCTTCGGTATCGCCATCTGTTGCCTTTACAATGAGAGGAAAGGGAATCATAGGATATTGTGTTTTCATTCTTCAAATTCCTCCATAAACTTTTTAATTAAGGCTAGTCCACTGGTTCTATGCCGATAGACAGTAGAACGGTTCAATTTCAACAGGTCTGCAATTTCTGAATCGCTCATGTCCATAAAGTAAAACAGCAGTAGAATTTCACGTTTCTTGTCTGGCAACTCACGTAATGCTTCACTCAACAAATCATTTTCAACGCCTACTGATAACCCATTGAGTGTAAAAATCTGAAAGTCAGTTGAATAGTTATCTGTTGTCGCAAACTGGCTAACAAGATAATCGCCAACATCCGAAAAGGACACCTCACGCTTTGCAATCCTTGAAAGATAAAGCATATAATTCTTTCGCTCGTCTTCCATAGCACGTTTACAGATATAGTCAAACTGATTTTCTATTGTGGTCTGAAAAGAAGATGGTTTCATGTTTCTCACCCCCTTTCTGTCTAGGAAAGGAAGTGAGCCTTGCTCGTTTATCTCCTTTCACTCTTAGTCCCAATGTGAAAGGGGGATTTGTTGCATTACTGATAAATAAACTTTGTAAAAAAGTTCTGAATAGCCAAAAAAGCATATAAACAGATTTATTTCTCTGTTTACATGCTTCTGTTATTCTATCTATATGATTTATAAAACCACATTGGTGGACGTACTTATCTATTGCAGATAGACGACTTTTTTTGACAAGAACCCAATGTAAGGAAATTTATTGTATATGATGTACTTCATGGCGACGTTGACCTCCAACAAACCGCCATTTGGAAGTAATATACAATATTTTAACAGCGTAAATAGCACTACCATATAACGGTTTTTTTTATTGGCGTTTAGTAGTGCTTTTTATTAAATATAAACCTATAAACCATATAACACGTTTTTCTATACCTGTTTTTAATTCAGTAGGAACAATAAAATGTATAGAGGTGGTCTACTATGCGTAAAAAAGAAGATAAATATGATTTTAGAGCCTTTGGTTTAGCCATTAAAGAAGCTCGATTGAAACGAGGTTTAACTCGTGAACAAGTGGGAGCATTGATTGAAATTGACCCACGGTACTTAACTAATATTGAAAATAAAGGGCAACACCCCAGCATACAAGTTCTTTATGACCTTGTATCGTTACTTCATGTTTCCGTTGATGAATTTTTCTTACCTGCTAATAACTTGGTAAAAAGCACCCGACGATTACAGATAGAGAAATACATGGATAGCTTTACAGACAAAGAACTATCCTTAATGGAATCTTTAGCCAGCGGTATCAACGAAGCAAGAAACATCGAAGACTAATTAAAAGAATCCATACATAACGGAAAGAGCCGATAAAATGAGATTGTATTAATCTCATTTTATCGGCTCTGCGTCTTTGCGTCTGGCTCTGTAATCACAGTTACTTTGAACTGCTTTATTTCAATTAAATTTTCTTGTCTGCATTTCGGACAATAGAGGGGGAATTTTTTTAATTCAGTATCTTCCCTTATCTTTAATCGTGTTTTATTTCCACATACAGGACACAATATCCACTTGTAGTTTATAATAACTATCTCCTCCTTTACACTTTAATTCAAATCTTTATTAAAAAATATTTCATCTTATTTAACAAGAAACCATATTTATATAACAACATAAAATACACTAAGTTATTTTATTGAACATATATCGTACTTTATCTATCCGACTATTTGGACGACGGGGCTGGCAAACAGGTTCACCGGTAGTAACATGGTACCCTTTTAACTCTGTTAAACAAACACTACGTCCATTTGTAAAGAAAGTTAAATCACTACGATATTCTTGAATACACCGAGCAGGGATTTCTCCACTAAGAATGACCTCATTATTTTTCAATTGAGTGTCTACGATGTTCGCACAATATTTAGGAGCATCGTTGTATGCTCGTGAAAGATATTCCTGTGGCGCATAAATTTTAAAACTAAGATATGGCTCTAACAATTCTGTTCCAGCTTTTTTTAAGACTTGTTCCAATACAATAGGAGCAAGCATCCGAAAATCTGCTGGGGTACTAACAGGGCTATAGTATAAGCCATACTTAAAACAGATTTTACAATCCGTCACATTCCAACCATATAATCCTTGTTCGCAACCATAGCGTATCCCTTCCATAACTGCATTTTGAAATGATTGATTTAAGTATCCAAGAGAAACCGAGCTCTCATACTGCATTCCACTTCCCAACGGAAGCGGTGATACAGATAAACCAATGGAAGCCCAGAAAGGATTTGGCGGCACTTCGATGTGAATGGTATATTCTGCATTTTTTAACGGTCTCTCCATATAAATGACTGTAGGCTCTTTTAGTTCTATCTCCACATGATACTTTTCTTGCAACAGTGCACTAATCACTTCCATTTGTACTTTCCCTAAGAAAGAAAGTATAATTTCATGTGTCGTAGAATCCACGTAATATCGTAGAAGCGGATCACTATCTGAGATTTCCAAAAGGGCATCAAGCAACATTTCTCTCTGTTCAGGTTTACTCGGTTCAACAGTTGTTTGTAGTAGAGGGTGCGGATTTTCAATCTTTTTTCTCTGTGGCAATAGTTTTGTATCTCCAAGAACACTATTTAACTTCAAAAACTCATTTTGCAAAATAACAATTTCTCCAGAATAAGCTCTATCAATCTTACATAATTCACCATTTATTGAAGTATACATTTCTGTAACTTTTATTTTTTCTTTTTCTGATACTCTAACCGAATCTCGTAAATGTAGTACTCCACTATAAAGGCGTATATATGCAAGACGTTGTCTTTTTTTTGTATATTCAATTTTGAAAACATTTCCGCAAAGTTCAGACGGACCTCGATGTGTTGATGAATAAAATTTATTCGTAATCACTTCTATAAGGTTATCAATCCCTATATTGTTTTTTGCACTTCCGTGATAAACAGGGAACAGGGAACAATTATGAAATCTTATGCTTTCCTCTTGTTCGAGTTCCAATGCTTCTAATGATTTACCGGACATATATTTCTCTAAAAGGTCATCGTTTCCCTCTATTACCGTATCCCATTGTTCAGATTCGGTAAAGTTCGTCACACACATATTAGGATACAGTTCTACCTTCTGTTTGATTACAATTTCGGCAGAAAGTTTCTCTTTAATATCCTGATAAACCGTTGATAAATCAATTCCATTTTGGTCAATCTTATTGATAAAAAAGATTGTGGGAATCCCCATTTTCCTAAGTGCATGAAATAATATACGAGTTTGTGCTTGTACGCCATCTTTTGCAGAAATCAGTAGAATTGCCCCATCTAAAACTGATAATGAACGATATACTTCTGCTAAGAAATCCATATGTCCTGGCGTGTCTATGATGTTCACCTTCGTATTTTCCCACTGAAAAGAGGTTATTCCTGTCTGAATTGTAATTCCTCTCTGACGTTCTAAAAGCGTATTATCCGTCCTCGTTGTACCTTTGTCCACGCTTCCTAATTCTGTAATCGCTCCACTGTTATATAATAAGCTTTCTGTTAAGGTAGTTTTTCCTGCATCAACATGAGCTAAAACTCCAATATTAATAATTTTCATGTGATTTTCCTCCATTCAAAAACCCAAAAGGGCATAAAAATCCCAGTGATAAATACTTTTATCACTGGGATTTTTATGCATAACCATAGGTATACAAAGCATACAGATATTCTCTGGATACTTTAGAATCACATGATAAAGGTATTCTTAAACTGGGTACAAAAAACTAAGCCCTCCTAAAAAAGGACATCTAATTATTTGTTTCCGCTATCAAATTGACAGTTTATTTAAGAATACCTTGCCGCATATTTATTATCTCCTTTTAAATAGTCACTTAAATAATAGCACGTAAGAGCATATTTGTAAAGGAATCTCCAATTTTTTATCAAAAAGAGTACATGATTACAAAGTATCTGTAATCATGTACCAATATTTGTTATTTTACAATCTTCCAATTACTCCCGTTCTTTTCAAGTACCAAATCAAATTGAGATACCTGCGTTGCTTTGGTCTGCTGGTCGATATACTCCACTGTCAGCGATACCGTGACTTGATTATCCTTACGATTGTGAATAGGATTTACCAGTTCTTGAAAGATGTACTCTTTTCCGATTGGTTTTAATATCCCGTCATTCACATAGTAGGAAAGTTCACTGGCTGTCGCTGTAGGATAGAGCTTGAAGAACGTCGTTAAAAACTCATTGATTTCATTGGTTGTAATGGAATCAACCGTCCCCTCACTTTCAATGGCTTTTGGTTTATAACTTGATTTCTTAGGTATGTTGGTAATGGTCGGATTCTTAACCAGTACCATATTTCCAGAACCATCTACATAGACACTCACTATATAAGCAGAGTGGACGGTCTTTGTATTTTCTCCCTCTGTAATGAGCTGGTCTACACTGTAGGTTACATTAAACTCATTGTCGCCAGTTGGCTCTACCGTCCATATCTGAAATCCTCTTACAGAAGACGATACAGGAATATCTTTGCGTACTGTATCAACATTGAGAGCTTGAAGTTCATCTGTCAGATAGCCTTTTAGACTTTCCATTCGATTATCAATGGACTTATCGGATTGCTCCCATGAATAGTAGACTTTCGCAAAGTTCTCTACAAAATTTTCTACATGATGAGTATCAACGTATTCCTTTTCTATGATAGTTGTTTCGTGAATAGTATGAGTATCTATAGCTGTAAAGTGCTTGAATATCGCAAAGCTGAAACTAAGCCCTAAAAGTACCCACAAGGCAATCACAACCTTTTTATGAGGATTGACCTTATAGACACGAGGTTTCTTTTCCTTTGGTATCTGTTTTTCTTTATTCTGATTTTTTCTAAATTTCATCATTAAATCTTCCTTTCTCATTGTTTGATTCGTCCTGCTCCCACTAAATGCTGTTGCCAGTAGGGGCTTGTTAAGTCGGCATAACCGATTGGGTCGCCTGCATGAAACATACGGTTATTGCCAAGGTATATCCCAACATGAGTAATATAAGAGCCAGCGTTATAGGTAGAATGAAAGAAAACCAAATCGCCAGCTTGTGCTTCCGATAGTGGGATATGCTGGGTCACATCATATTGCTGTTGTGCGGTTCGTGGTAAGTTAATTCCAGCTTTTCCATACGTCCATTGTGTCAGTCCGCTACAATCAAAAGAAGTAGTCGGGGAAGCTCCACCGTAAACGTATCGCCAGCCCTCATATTTCAGTGCTTCGTCCATGATGGCTTGTACCGTATCATCATCAAACTCTGTTGTGACAAGATACTGCGTTACCAGTTGCACATAAAACATATTGCCATAGTTGTATCGCCAGCCCCCATTGATAGGTATGGCTATGGGATTGGGGTAAGACACTTTTTCGCCACCTGAATACTCTTTTGAGAAACTTTGAGCCAGTTCAAAGGTATATTTATTTCCACGATTAGCCACATACCCTAAGAAACCACCACCATAATTGTAGGACTGGATAACCGATTCTAAATCTACACTGAGCCTTTCGCTACTGGCTAATAATTCACTGAAATACTTCACACCTTGCTTAATGGATTCTTCTGTACTCAATGAATTAGGTGGAAGACCGAGGGATTCCGAGGACTGCATAACATCTTCCGCAGTACCGCCCGATTCCACCTGTATAATCGCAAGAAGTATGTTGACATATTCTTCAACGCCATATTCTTTGGCATATTTTTCTACCATAGGCTTATGAGCCAGCACTTCTGCGGAAACATTCACACCTCCATAATGAATATTGGAAATTCCGCTGTCCTGTTCATCTGAAAATAAAATGGCAACAAACAGAAGCAGTGAGAAGACCATCAAGAATAATCCAGAACCACCAATCACTAAAGTTTTCAACTTCATGGTTTCTTACCGACTTTCTTAATGGTGGCGGTTTTGATTGGTGGTCTACTTCTTGTATTTTGTAGTGGTACTCTTTGAACAGTAGACGGACGTTCTTTTGTGATTGGACGTTGTGAAGTTCTATCTGCTGTAGTGGTTGAAGTTGCTGGCTTTTGAACGGTTTTTTCTTGAACGGTATTGCCTTGGCGTTCCACTTTTGGACTTGAAAAATCGGACTTAACTGCTGGACGCTCTTGTTTGGCTTGTTGAGATTCCTTATATGAAGTATGAATATTAGACTGTTTTGAGGTCTGTTCATCATGATATTGTTCTTGTCTTGTAGTCGGTCTTTCATGAACAGAAGAAGCAGGCTGTTTTTTCTGTTTGACCTGTTCCATTTCAGAGCGACGCTTCGCAATGGTTTTTCGCCTTTGTTCCTGCTGTTCCTTGCGTCCACTGGCTCTGTCCGCTTTGGTTTGAGAAATACTACTGGTTAAATCACGGACATTCTCTTTTACTTTGGATTTTCCTTGATATACTGCATATCTTGCATTGGTCGGCAAATCTTTAACCTGTTCTTTCAAACCACTAGCAGTGTCTACCATTCTGTCTTTGGTATCAGCTACTGTACCGATGGTTTGACCGATACGTTTTCCAAGTGTTGATTTTTCCTTTCCGTCTGGTCGGGAGTGATCTGCTTGTGTCCTTGCAGAACTCCCCGAACCCGACTGTCCTTTTTTACCTGTAACAATGGCAGACCCAGCCCCTAGAGTAGTCATGGAACGTCCAAGTTTCCGCTGTAGACGGTGCATGTGAGCGTGCATAAGCATACGAGGTTTTCTCATCACACGACTTCCCACACTTTGAGAATCGTTACTCTGTAGAGAAAACATACTCATTAAATCGCCCAGCTTGAAGTAGATTCCTGCAAAGGTCACAATCTGTAGAAAAGCAATCAAAAAGAACGGATAACCAGCCGATAAGGTATAGAGCATGGTTGAAATACTAAATGCTGTCGTAATAATCAATGTGATTCCAGCTCGTGTCAAAATGGTATTAAAGAGCTTTGTTATGGCTCGTTTTGACATACCATCAAATGATGGAATCATGCTTAAAATAAAGCTCACAGGCAGAAACATAGCATAGATGATAAAAAGTACCTGCGAGAAAATCATGATTCCTGTTAATAGGAATACAAATATGGAAATCCCAATATTGAAGACAAATAGGAAGAAGACTGTACCTAAACGGTTAATGGTCTTTGTAATGGTTAGATTGGTATTGCTTCTGTCTTCAATTTCTTCCGCAACAATTTTTTCTCTGTCTTCGCCATTGTTGGAATCTGGGCTGGTGGAGAGCAGGCTTTCCACACGGTCAATACCGATACTTTCAATGTCTGAACTGTTGTATTGAAGCAGTAGCCACGGTTGCTGAACCTGTATGGAAAACAGGCTATCTCTGATTAAGTCCACGCTGTCCTTGCCTTGACTATCGGAATGGGGCATGACAATCTTCGTGCCAAGTGATAAACTGGCATTACTGATGTCTGATGAAAAGTCATTGATTTTTTTAATGTAGTCGGGAGCGTAGGCAATAAAGGAAGCCGATAGGATAAACACCAGCACAAAATTCATAATGGCATGAATTGCCTTTGTGGTTTCTCTCTTTATCAGTCCCGTATAGGCAACATAAACCCCAAGAACCAAAATCAAGAGTAAGAGGAATCCAACATAGAAACCCTCTGTTGAAAATCCGTTTGCACTCACACCAGCTAAGGTCTGCATATTCTTACCAATGGAATCTGCTGTAGCGGAAATGAAGTCTAAGGAATAGGCTTCCTGTACTAAGTAACCTGTCGCATTGGAAACATACAAACTGATTGTCCAAATAAAATTGGTAATGGCATATAGTCCATACATGACCTGTTTTCCAATCCCGTCCGACCAGTTCCACGGAAGCCAGCCCCAGCTATTATCCACATAAAAATCCAGTTGATAGTTTTCAAGTGGGTATCGGCTGTATTCATTTGCCACATTGACCGTATCATCTACCAAGCCCGCAGCTTGAACCACCGTTCCCAGCATGGCTAAAAGAAAAATGGCAATCACAAGTGTGAAAGCCACTGTCATTGCCACTTTACCTAGACGTTTCAGCGTCCAGTTTGATTTTATTCTGTTTACTATTGATGGTTTCACATTTACACCTCTTTTCGCACAGGTGGTCTGGTATCAAAGGCATGGAGCAGTTCTTCAAATACAGGGTGGAACTGTATCACACCGACACGACCATATAAATCACTGATAAGGCATTGCCCGTTTTCCAAATCACGCAATCGCTTCTGATTGTTTTCGTCCTCTGGGTCTACACCAAAAAAGGCTAAGGTCTTTTTAATCTCGTTAAGGTCAGTGGAACGAAATGCAAATTTTAAGCCGAGGTTATTTTTCAGTTTTTCATCTAAGAGGTCGTCTGTATTTTGGGTCACGAAATATACCCCAGCGTTCATAGCACGACCAGCCCGAACCAGCTTCATAGATAGTGTTTTTCCTTGTGCTACCTGTAAAAAGCTCCATGCTTCGTCTAAATCTACAATCTTGAAAATGCTTCGGTCTGTATGGATAAAGTCTAAAGCAAAGGTACTAATGACAATCAGCATAGCAACGGATAAAAGCTCCATAGTGGTATATTCCTCAAAGGAAGTTTCCTTGTCGGGAAGTACCAAGTCCGCAACCTGTATAATGTTCAGTTGTTTTTCTAAGCTGATAGACTGCTCCACATAACCATTACTGAATAATAAATGTGCAAAGTCATAGTCTGTAAAACTTTCGATATGGTCGGCTATACTGGTACTTAGTGGCGTATTCTCAACCCGTAATTCCTCAATCACTTTCATCAACCCTCGTACTTCACTATTGGTTACTGCACGAATGGCTTTTCTAAGGATTGGGAAGCGTTCCCCATCACGAGAGGAAATCCCCGTAAGGAATGTCAGAATATCAATAGCCAGTGATTCAGAATCTTTGGGATTTTTCATAATCACATAAGGGTCAAGTAAGCCTTTGTTTTTCTCATCAGAAGTCAGAGTGACGATATTGATTTCATGGGAAATCTCTGGCAAGGTTTCTTTCCATCTGCCACGTTCTGCTTTTGGGTCTACAATCACTGCTTGTGCCCCATAAAGCACCGCATAATAGACGATAAGGTTATTCGCAAAGGATTTACCACCACCCAGCGAACCAACAAAAGCCGACGCTAACGCATTGGTTACTGAACCCTTAACCCCTTGACTGGCAAGAGCAGGTTTCAGATAGACATTGCGTCCAGTATCTAAGCTGTAGCCAACATAAATCCCCTCATTTTCCCCCAGCATTTGAGTAGCACCAAAACCTAAACCAGCGAGGAAATCAGAGGTCACGTATTGAATATAATCATTCATATAACGCTTGCTGGCAGGTAAAAATTCTTCATGTAAGCCGAGCATATCCCCAAATGGTCGTACCAGTTTTACGCTTAAATCGTCATAAAAATCTTTCACTTCATTACAACGACGTTTGAGTTCGTCAAGATCATTTGCTGATACCCTTACCACATAAGACAGCTTGTACATAGATTCCTTGCTTTGGTCTAAATTGGTTTCCAGCTCATTCACACTTTCCAGAGCTTCCGCCACATTGGAGCTGGTTTCATTATCACTTTGCCAAGCGTGGTTATCCAAGTCTTTCAGTTCTTTCTTTTTATTGCGGACAGTAGATAGGGCTTTACGATTCGCTACAATTTCCACATTCATTGACGTATCAATCGGGAATGTAAATTGCTGTTGCTGGTAGTAGAAGATTTCAGAGGACGGGAAGTCCAGTTCTCCGACAATGCTGTTAATGGTAAAGTAAGCTACATAGACGGTTTCATCTTCCTGCTGGATTTTCAAATATCGCTGTTTTTCTTCCACCAAACAGCGAGTAGGCTTAATCAAGTCATAGTATTTAATCAGCGTTTCATTATCCAGCTTTTTCTTTGATAGATGGTACTCATACTCTTCATAGGCAGTGCCTGTCTGTCCGTAAAGGTGTTCAATCAGATAGCCGAAGTCGTCCTTATCTAACCTGCGGATTTTGAAACGACGAGAGATTTTATTTTCTAAGAGCTTTTCCATCTTCTGAAAACGCAGGATTTCATCATTACTCATACTAACAAAATCGCCCATCAGCTTATGGTTCACATCATAGACAAAATCAGACAAAGCATTTTTTGCTTCAACGGTAAGACTTTTCATAGAAAACTCCTGATCGTTGAGAAGCAACTTAAAGCCGATAAAGAAACGGTAGTTCACTTGATTTTCGCCAATCATGGATATTAAAGCGTCTGTCTGTTGGTCGATTTTGTCATAGGCAACCGCTTTGAGCTTGCCAGTGACTTCATTTTTGGAACGCTCTTGTGCAGAACGTATGCTGGATTCTGTACTGATTTGTAAAGCATGAATTTTGCCATCACGATTTTGTGCGATAAGCTGTCTGAAAGAATCATGCACTTGTATTTTCTGTTCTGGACTTAGAAATGAGTAATTGTAAGGAACAAGCTCATAGTAAGCATAACATTCCCCGTCTTTATTCCAGACGAGATTGTTTTCAATGTATTTAATTGGATATGCCATAAAATTCACTCCTAACTGCTGTAATGGCTTCTTGTGGCTGGTTTCTGCCAAGCGTTACTTTTTTTCCTGCATAGGTCAGCTTTGGTCGCAGTGCATAAGCAATGACAGACTTCAAAAATCCATAAGGCTTTTTACCATCAAAAGTTTTTGTAGACATAAACCATGTGAAAGCCACAGGAATCCCAAAGTATTTGAGAAATGCTCCCTCTATCATGGAAAGAGGGGGCAAGTTGCCAAGTATCATCACTGCAAAGAGTGACACGACAAACCATGTCATTTGCGTAAAGGTTATGGGAAACGGAAGTCTAAAATCATTGATAGAATACAGTACCTTTTCCACAGACCAGATACTGGTATAGCTTCGTATTTTCTTCATGTAATCAATCCTTTCATAAAAAATAGGGGTAGCTGATTGAGCCACCCCGTAAAATAGAAAATCTGCCAGTAGTAATGTACCGACAGATTTAATAGACGATTTCAAAAATCCCATGATTGGTTGAGATAAACGTTCCTGAAAGGTCTAAATCCCGACCATAGGCTTGATAATCAATATAGTTTTGAAGACTAGCTGGTACTTCGCCTAAAGCACCCGTTTCTTCAATGTAGTAGCGTGCCACGTCATACATATCATCACAATCGGAATGAATGATAATATCCTCTTGATGTTCGCTTAGTTCTTCAATGCTTGAAAAATGAGTGAGCAGAGCAGATAGCTCCGATTGTAATTCTTCGGGTAATTCCGATACCATTTCCCATAGTCGATTGAGTTCGCCAATGGAAGTGTATTCGTCAACCGTAAAGGGTAACTCGTAGTCATGAATGGCGTATTCCTCATATTCATCATTCAAGCCGATTTTCTCTTTGACTTCCTCAAAGTCAATGGGAAAGGTAAACCACGCACCGACCAATTCGCCCTCATTGTATTTGCCTAAATTCGCAATATAGACTTGCATATCGTCCATATATTCACGTCCTTTCTTTGTAGAGATTCAAAAATCCCTACCGCACTTCGTTTGGTGTACCATTCCTTTGCGGAACATAAGAAAACCACTTATATTCCACAAAAGAACGGTTTTATTTAAGCACCAATAATGCGATTGAATAGCTCTAGTAAAATGTCTTTTACTCCAGCAGCGTTGAAGACTAAGCCAACCGCAATAATCGCAATAATTAAAAAGCCAATCAGTTTGCTAAACTCACGCTTGAAGCCAAGATACAAGCCAATCACAACGATTGCTAAAAGCACCAGTGATTGAGCGTTTGATAGAAACCAGTTATAAAGGTTTTGTCCAAAATTCATAAAAATGTTCTCCTCTCTATATTCAATGAATTTGTATTTGAGTTATTTTTTTGTTGTTATCACGTCCTGTTCTTTTACTGACTGTTGCTTCAAAATCTGCTTGTGTCGGTCTGTCAGTTTCGCATGGTCGAGAATGTCTTTTACAACCTGCGTCTGGTTGATTTCATCAAGTTTAATCGCAACCTTTAAGGTCGGGGCAACTTGATGAGATAGCCAGTTCAGCGTCCTTTGGAAGGAGTAAGGCTCTGGTTTTGTGGTTAGTTTTAATCGTTCACGATTGTTCCCAATAAACCAAGCCCATTCTTCATTCAGTTTCCAATCAGAACGAGGTTTGGAATCGTCTTTATCTACAAAACGGATATACCGATTGATAATTTTAAAGGCGGTATGCTCTGGATTGTCATAGACGAGTAAATCACGGACTGCATAATAGGCACGCTCATTTTTCAATCGAATCTCAAAACGGTTTTTTACTTCTGCGTCTTCAATGGGAATATCATTTTTCTTGTACTGCTCGTAGTCCTTTTCATAGATACAGAAATAAACTTCACTTTGTAATGAACCGATATAGAGGGTGTTTCCCATACATTCCTTTTCCTCTTTGCGTACCAGTTCGCCACTGCGATAGCTTTTAAAACTGCGGAAGACGGAGATACATTCTTCCTGTTGGCACTTTTCAGTGAGTACAGGGATATTTAAAATCCCTGTCTTATCGTTAATGGCAAGGTCAAGGCGTTTCATCACACCGCCAGCCACCAAAACGTCCATAAAGAACTCATACCAGCTTCTTTGTTGTGCCAGAAGATAGCTTTCAAATTGTCTGCACCCACGACCTTTCAATTCCACCAGAACTCCTTTGTCCAGTTCATGGGAGCAAAGGACGAATATGTCGCCTAAAGCATAATGCTCTGAATAAGAATAGAAACCATAGTCCTCATGAAGAAAATAGGACAGTTTCAGTTGTAAGATGTTTTCGACCACCTGCTGTACGTCTGTTGTCGGAAAGCGAATTCTTACATAATCAAACAGCATTTCAAGGGGAGCGTCGGGATTGAAGCGTTCCAGAGCTTCCCAAAGGGACTGCTGTAAATCCTCTGATGGCTTGACTTTTCCTGTTTCAATATCGCTTAGATACTGCCTTGTAATACCAGTCGCAACAGCTAAACGGTTTTGAGATAGTCCATAAGCCAAGCGTTTTTCTTTTAAATGCTGTAACCAAGTTTGTTCATTCAGTAAAAATCCCTCCAATCAAAAAGGCGTATGTCAACTTTTAAAGCCCATTTGACATACGCTGAAATTTTGTAAATCCCTTGTAACCAAAGGATTTTCTAATGTTTTTTTGACTGTTTCCTGTCGATTTGTACCCCCCTGTTAGATACGGGGGGTTAAGTGCTGGCGTGGCTATTGCCACACCAGCCAGCAAGATCAGTCCACACCTGCGACTTCCGCTTCGCACGTCGCCTGCGTGGACTGTCTGCTGTTGGATAACTTTTTAATTTCCTCCAAGAAATCATATCCTTTTGGTACAAGGGGAGTATAAAACTCTGATATGACACTTGTTCCTACATCAACATAGCCACGACCTTTGATTCGCTTTAAGAAGAAATCCTTTTGTACGTCACTGCCAAACATCATGCCATAGCCCATTTCAGACATACGACCTAAAGCCACTCTGAAATTAAACTGATCACGGATTCCGTCGCCTAAATATTTTGCGTCTGGACGTTGACAAGCCAGTATTAGAAAGAAGCCAGCTTGACGACCTAACATGACAATCTGTTTCAGCTTATTCATAACTGCGGTGTTTTCTTTTGTTCCCAGCATTTCCATGAAAGCGACGTATTCATCAAAGATTAAGAAGTGTGCCGGGAGACCTAAGTAAGCATAATTTTTGCCAGTCTTATAGTTCTTCATCTGCTTCATTTCCTCACTACGTTTCATCATTTCTTCATAGAATGTTTCAATGCAAGAAAGCAAGTCTTCTTTTCTATAGTAGACATTTGCCATCACAGAACCTAAGTCCGCAAGATCAGCATTTTTCGGGTCAAGAATATACAGTTTTGAATCTGTATGAAGCAAGGCTTCAATCAGTGTCAGTATAAAGTAAGTTTTACCGCCACCTGTACCACCAGCAATCAACATATGAGGGAGCTTATCATATTCCCACCATACGTTTTTCATTAAGCGAAGTTTACCATCTTTAGCTTCTACTTCATCAATAGAAATACGACTGGCTATGGTGTCATAGAGCAAAGTATATTCCACATAGGAATCCTTTAACTCTTTATCCGTCAGCTCACAGTACAAGCCACTCTCTAATTTCTTTTCCAAGTGTAAGAGTTGGTCTTGATATTTTCCCAGCGTGATTTCCACCCGTATCTGTATCAAGCCATTTTTAAGTCGATAATACATTTTAGGGAAGTAGGTTATCTTTTCCTTTGTACGACCAGCACTATCTTTAAAGAAACCCTCTGTTTTGACCTGTTCAGATTCATACCACTTGTTTTCAAGTATCATCTTTGCCAGTTTTTGACGGTGGTAAAGTTGTTTAACCGTATCATAGCGAACCCGTTTGAATACAAACGCTACCAGCAAGCAGATAAGAATTGCGACACTGAAACTGATAATTAAATAGGGAATGTCAATCTTATCTGCTTGTGATAGGTTAAAATCCTGCCAGTTGATCTGCTGGATTGTCTTCACATGAAACAGTCCGACAACCAGCAGGAAAACAGGCAGGAGTGACGCTATCGTAAAATGAAAGACTAAATCTTTACCAGATGGGCGAATCCTTTTACCACGCTGTTTCATGCGAAAAAGTCTCCTTTCTACCTAGCGACTATTTGTCTTGTGTCGGTTCTTTCTTTGCTTGTGGTTGAGCTTTGAATGAACTAGAATCCTTTGTCAGCACAATATCGTCTGCCTTGATATACCAGTCAACATCTGCTCCTTGATAGGTGGCAGTAGCAACGGTGTCCGCAATGGGATTGATAAGTTCCACCCGTGCGTTATAATCAAACTCTTTCAAAGGCACGCTGGCAGGAATACTTACTTGAATCATGCGTCCTTGTCCTTTGGATTTTAAGTCATAGGTACGTTCCTTGATTTCATCTGAAACCGACCCGTCTTCATTTTGGATTCTCACTTCACGACGTAGAGCAGAGAATTTCAATTCTCCAAAAGTCGTGTCTTTATCTAATACAATGCCATTTGCTAATCTCATCATTTTTCCTCTCTTTCTTTATTCTTTTATCATGTCGTCAGCATGTAAAAGGTAATTTGTAAAACCACGAGTGCCGATTTTGTAGCCCTCTGCGGTAATACGTGGATTGACTAACTTCACACGTTCCTCAAAGCCGAAATGTTTTTCGCCAGCTTCAGCAGGAAGCACCACCACAATATCATCTGCTCTTTGAACATCAGAATAGAGATTATAGCTTCTTGATAAGACAGTTAGCCGTCCGTTGATTCTTCGCTGAACGACTTTATCCTCGCCAGCAAATTCTAAATTGCCGAATGTTTTTTCCATGTTGGGAATCACAAATTTAAGTTCCATATTTTTACCTATCCTTTCTTTTTTATTGGCTGAATGAATGTTTGATGGTCTTAAAGAGTGGGGAACGACCTTTTGATTCTTGATTTTTTGTTTTCATAAGTTCACTTCCTTTCAAAATCGGGTAAAAAAATAGACACCTCATTTTTTGAAGTGTCTACCTATTAAATATTCAAATTTTATTGGAAGTATCTTTATATCTTCACTTTTCAAGGATAAATCGTCGTATCAAAGCTCATTCATAAGTAGTAAATTAGTAGTAAATTGAGTGGTTTTGACCTTGATAAAGTGTGATAAGTCCAGTTTTTATGCGGATAACTAGATTTTTATGCTATTTTTCATATAAAAATATTCAAGCAGGAGAATTCCAGATTGCTATTGCTGGTCCAAGTTTTCTACAAAGTGAAATCATAAGTATTGAAAATATGTTACCTTTAAGTGGATCATCTGTAGAAATTAACTCTCCGGCTTTTTCAACTGGTTTAACGGAATTAGATAAACAACAAGAACTTTCTGAAATTTCTATGTATCTAGATATATCTGGTATGGTAGCATCATCTCATGAAATGGCAATGTTAAGTATCTTAAACTCGATGTTAACTGGTATTAAAGATTCATTATTAGGCCATAAGTTAAGGACACAAAAGCAATGGATATATAGTATTGTATCATACCCAATATTTTATAGTAATATGACTTTACTAAAAATAGTAACTATAACACCTACAATCTATAAGAAAAAATTGATTAAAACACTGGAGAACAATCTTGTTAATGAATCCGATTTATCTGATGAACTATTATTTTATAAGGCTAAAAAAAGAGTAATCAATGAATTGTACATAAATTGTGAAGTTAATAAAAATGAATATTTAAAAACAATTTGTAGAGAAAAATTATTTGATATTCCAAGTTGGGATAGTATTGCTGAAGAGCTGGAATTGATTTCTTTAGATGAATTAAAAAGTTTTTCAAAAAAAGCAATTATTCAAAATAGGAATTACCACATTGTAATAAAATGATAATATTTTTTTTGTAGTAATCTTTATAATTTTTGTATAATGTTTTATTGAATAATTCAAAAATTTTTAAAGCATCTTCTATTTTTAAAATTGATTTTTGATTATGATGAAATTTAAGTTCAAAAAATCCTTCTAAATACAAAAGAATAGTTTGTTCAAAAAAATCTGTGGAATTAGATAATATATTCTTAGTAGCTTGTTCTAAAAATAAAGCTTCCTCATATAAGCTGTTTTCAATCATAATAAGAAGTGAATTAAGAAGTAATTGAACGAGAGCTTGTTTATTTCTAGGTATAGAACTATACAACTTTCCTTTTTTAAGCGCCTCTTTGGCATATCTAAATAATAAATTTGGTAATATTGCTCGACAACAATTTCCAAGAATAAGAATTTCGTAATATCCCCAGTTTTCAACAGAAAATAAATAATTAGTAAGATAAGAGGTGTCTTGATTACTCAATTGATGAGTATTATCAATTCCATAGATAATACTTTCAATGAAAATAGCGTTTAACTTATGATAATGAGATTTGGTTTCTCTAAACAGTTCCATCTCTTTGCTTACCATATTAAGTAATGATTTGATTTCTTGATTGTATGCAGCCTGTTGAACTAAGCGTATCAAGGTATTGAAGTCTGAAGGCTGATAATTATTACATGAAAGCAAAAACTCCTCTAGTGTTACACCTATTTTTTCAAGTAGATATAATAATTTAAAAAATGAGATTTCTGTCTCTCCTAATTCAAATCTAGATATTTGAGACTTTGAAATTTCTGCACCTGCTAATGAAGAAATAGAAATACCTTTTCCTTCTCGTATTTTTCTATAAGTTTCACCTATAATCATATTTATCTCCATTTACCATAAAAAATCATTAGAAAGCGTGACAGATTATGAAAAAATACTATCAAATCTTTTTATTATTATTATTTGATATTATCATTATTATTGGATTATATCAATAACATTAATGAGTCTGGGTAAAAACTCAATTTCAGGAGTAAATGAAATGAATATTCCCATAATAAAACGCATTATATCAAGTTTTTTGGACAGCCTTTGTTCGAAAATTATTTTAACTCATAGTTGATGATTCCACAAATTGAAAAGTTTTAAACTTAGCATTTAAACGCTCAATTTTAATACGTATTACAACTATCTCTATTAAACTTCTTATCCTCTACAGTCGATACATGCTTTTTAGAATTTTTAACAGGAATGAAGGTTATATTATGAATATTCATAATGCATAAATAATCCAAATACAGAAAATCAAGTGATTGCTCTGGCAAACTTGACCTATCCTTTCTTAAAAAGAGTAAAATCATGTGTATGACCTTCTTAAAAAACTAATTAGCAGGCATGAAGTGGTGTTAAATCGAGTATGATTTGTGTCTTCATGGTGTGTCTCTTTTTTCCTGAATAATTTTACTTTGGTTTCTTTTAGGACGTTGAAATAGGACTTTCTATGACATCAATAGCTATAGTGACACTTGCTGCTTTTAAGTTGTCTAAGGCAAATAGACCTGAAGAACGAAGAGTATCTTCTACCAATATTATCGTTCGGTGACTGTCGCTAATCCAAGACCAAAATCAAAAGCTAGGAGACGTAGAGTTGGTCAATAGAATAAATAACGCAAGTTTAGCATCAACTGTTTTTATAGACTTAGCGTTTTTGGACGTCCTCCTTTATAGTGTTTGGTTTTATAAGCTTTATTTAGACAGGATATCTTCGTTGGGAAGGTGTCCTTTTTTACACTAATAAATAATTTAAAGTTCTCAGAAGTTAGTTGCATGATCTTTTGTAAATAGTTTTCTTAACTATAGTATAGCATAGTACAGTATGCATTTTATTTTTTTCCAATAAGTCTATTATACTTCAAAGACAGCTAGTTTTATTTTTTTCTCTGAACTGTACGATTTTGCGCCTGAAATGTAGGAATTACCTTTCGTTGTGATGTGATAAAACTTACAAGTTCTTTTTGTTATTCTTGACCTAGTTTTTATAGAAAGAAGGTCTAAGATGTTAAATAAAGTCAAAACTAAAGCCTTAATTAGTGTTGGAGCAGTGGCTGCAACTAGCTTTATTCTCATGATGGGATATACTGCTGGTCAACATTCTACTGCTAAACAAAGTCGTAAAGAGATTGAATTGGCTGCAGCTAAACTTGTAGAGGACAAACAAGCAGAAGATAAAGCAAGTATTTTGTCATCAGATACTGTAAAAGAATTTTTGACACAGTACTATACGAAAGAAAAGCTCGGAGAAAATAATACACGTATTCAACCTTATATGACTGAATCAGCTTATTCTCAAGAATTGTCAAGTCAAAATGATGCCATGAACCAAGTGTATAAGGATTATATTTTGGATTATCATTTTGAAAAAGCTGATATCTTTGTCAATCAGACTACGAATCAAGCCATTGCTATGGTCTCTTATAATGTAACCTATGTATCTGATTTAAAGAATGCCAACCAATCAAAGACCAATCAGACAGAAACCAGAACGGTTAAGTTGTCTTATTCGAAACTACCAGGTAAGTTATTGGTCAATCAAGTACAGGTTTGGAAATCTGGGTTAGATGATTTAGATAATGCAACTCCTAAAACTTTAGAAGAATCATCATCAATACCATCACTGCCAAATACTACGACAAAATGATGATATTGCATGGGAATAGAAGAATGTAAGCAAATTTCAATTCTTGATGTAGCCAATCGTTTAGGTATCTCCTTTAAACAAGTTTCGAGCAGTGTCTATGAACATCCTGAACACGATTCATTTCGGATTTTTTCAACTACCAATACTTTTAAATGGTTTTCAAGAGATATTCAAGGTGATGTCATTGATTTTGTTCGACTTGTTAAGGGAATTTCCTTTAAAGAAGCTCTAGCCTTTCTTTCTGAAGAACCTTTTCAAAAAGAAGCTATTCAAGAAAAAAGAGAGAGACCATTTTATTATCCTTTAAAGAGAGTAGAAGATTCTAACTGCAGTTTGACTAGATATTACTTAACAGAATGTAGAGGAATCTCAGAAGAAATCATACAAAAGATGATTCAACAAGGTTTGATAGCACAAGCTAGTTGGAAAACAAATGAAACAGTTGAACCTGTTAACGTTTTTAAAAGCTTTGATCATCGCCACAAGCTGCAGGCAGCAAGCTTACAAGGAATTTATAAGAATCACTCTCTTCCTAGAGAAAGGTTAAAAACGATTCTAAAAGGAAGCCATGGACATGTTGGAATATCCTTTGACATTGGTAAACCAAATAGACTGGTCTTTTGTGAATCGTTCATCGACTTGATGAGCTATTACGAACTTCATCAACAAAGTCTAACTAATGTTCGTTTGGTATCTATGGAAGGATTAAAAAGGTCTGTTGTTGCTTATCAAACTTTACGACTAATAGCTGAAGAAAATCAGAAGTTGGAATTTTTAGATACAGTAACACCTTCAAAGTTATTGCATTTGATCAATACAATTCGTGATACCACCACCTATTTCGATAATCATCCTGATTTATTGACACTTGCGGTAGATTGTGATGATGCAGGAAAAGATTTTTCTGATAAGTTATCTCAATCAGGATTTCCTGTTTTTCTGGATTTGCCTGATAATGAATCTGGGAAAGAAAAAGTAGACTGGAATGATGTCCTTAGAGAAAAGAAATCAGATTTACAATTGATGATCGAGACTGCAAAAGAGACATTGAGGAATCAACCAGTAAGACAAACCTCTCAATGTTTAGAATTGTGATAACAAAATCAAGATGTTTTAGCTAATATTAGAATGAAGGAGGATCGAATATGACCATTATTGAACGCTTAGAAGAAAAGGTCACTAGGCAAGAAAGCAAGGTAGCAAGAGAGACAGAAAAACTCGCTGCTTACAAAGAGCAACTGGAGACAGCGATGTTTGCGACGTTCAAAAGGCGTCAAAGCATTAGTCACATGAGTTTTGAAGAAGCTCTTGACCATGCCTTTGGTAGAGAAAGACAATTCGATGATTCTGAATTTAGAAAGGATGAAATGAGTGAATGACAAAAGATTGGAATTTTAATCAACCATTAGAGAGTAAATCAGAAAATCAAGAAGATCCAGATAAAATTGCGGCCTTATTTGGAAATCATCAAGGAGGTAATGATGTAAATTATGAAGCAGCTTTTCAAAAGCGAAAACAAGCACCTGTGACGGAATCAAATCCTAGTTCTAAACCTAAAGTTACAGAGGTTAGAACAGGAAAAGAGACAGATATCACTACAAGTTATCAGCAACATCTTAAAAGACTTATTGCGGATAACAATAGCGATATTCAAAGTAGTCAAAAGAAAATTGAAGAGCTACATACGTTGATCGACACAAAGAATAAAGACAATAAGAAATTGCAGTCCATTTATGATGCGATTTCCGAATTACACTAAGCAGTCCTGATAGGCTGCTTTTTTTGAGAGGTTATAGATGTTTACAACATTTTTTAAGAAAAATCACGACAATAGTGATGTATTTAAAAAGCTGATTCATAGACTATCTGATATGTCTGTCCAAGATCTTGAAAAAATAGACCGACTGCTAGATATCATTTTCACTCCAAATCAAGAATCACAACAACTAAAAACAGAAGCAACTTACAGAGAAGAAACTTTGGACGACACATTAAAGGAAGCTAAGAATCAACTTCATAAGGAACAATTGGAGAAGAATTTAGAGAGATTTAGGAAAAACAGCCAATAATGCACCAAAAATGGTGCATTTACTTTTTCTAAATGTTATAATGGTGGTATAAAAATAAAAGGAGTTTGCCATGATTGGAAAGAACATAAAATCCTTACGTAAAACACATGACTTAACACAAGACGACTTTGCCCGAATTGTAGGAATTTCTCGAAATAGCTTGAGCCGGTATGAAAATGGAACGAGTTCAGTCTCTACGGAACTAATAGACATCATTTGTCAGAAGTTTAATGTATCTTATGTCGATATTGTAGGAGAAGATAAAATGCTCAATCCTGTTGAAGATTATGAATTGACTTTAAAAATTGAAATTGTGAAAGAAAGAGGAGCTAATCTATTATCACGACTCTATCGTTATCAAGATAGTCAGGGAATTAGCATTGATGATGAATCTAATCCTTGGATTTTAATGAGTGATGATCTATCTGACTTGATTCATACGAATATCTATTTAGTAGATAATTTTGATGAAATAGAGAGGTATAGCGGCTATTTGGATGGAATTGAACGTATGTTAGAGATATCTGAAAAACGGATGGTAGCCTAATGGAAATCCAAGATTATACTGATAGTGAATTCAAACATGCTCTAGCACGGAATCTTCGTTCTCTGACAAGAGGAAAAAAGTCCAGTAAGCAACCTATAGCGATTTTGCTTGGAGGGCAAAGTGGTGCTGGTAAGACTACAATTCATCGTATTAAACAGAAAGAATTTCAAGGAAATATTGTTATCATAGATGGCGATAGTTTTCGCTCTCAACATCCACACTATTTAGAACTGCAGCAAGAATATGGCAAAGATAGTGTTGAATACACCAAAGATTTTGCAGGTAAAATGGTAGAGTCTTTAGTAACAGAATTGAGTAATTTGGGATACAATCTTTTGATAGAGGGAACTTTACGAACGATTGATGTTCCAAAGAAAACGGCACAACTCTTGAAAAGTAAGGGATATGAAGTACAATTAGCCTTAATTGGAACAAAGCCCGAATTGTCCTATCTGAGCACTCTTATCCGATACGAAGAACTGTACGCTATCAATCCAAATCAAGCACGCGCAACTCCAAGAGAACATCATGATTTGATTGTAAATCATCTAGTTGATAATACACGACAATTGGAAGAACTAGCTATCTTTGAAAGAATTCAAATTTATCAACGAGATAGAAGTTGTGTATATGATTCAAAAGAAAATACAACTTCAGCAGCAACCGTTCTTCATGATTTACTATTTGGAGAATGGAATCAAGTGGAGAAAGAGATGCTTAAATCTGGAGAAGAAAGATTGAAAGATTTAACTAATCGAAATGGTTTGTAGAGTTAGATTTTTAAAATAAAGTCTATTGGATCGTCAATTAAAAAATAACGATCCTTTTTTATACTCTCTATTTTCTTCTTCATATTTTTTCAAAAGTTTTAGCATTCTTCAGTCATGATTCCCTAACAATATAAGTACAAATTTAGCGCAGTTTATGATTATTTTAAATCTTTGGGGTTTATTAAACTCTTGATTTTTTCAAGAAGCTATGGTATTCTTTTGTTAGTTAATAAACTTACAAAGGAGAAAAGATGTTTTCACCTACTAAATTAAAAGAAAAAAGAGAGAGTCAGGGCTTATCTCAATCTCAACTTGCATCCAGTTTGGGAATTAGTAGAGCTTCGTACTTTAATTGGGAATCAGGTAAAACAAAACCGAATCAAAATAATCTAAGCAAATTGAGTGAGATTTTTAATGTAGACCCTCGATATTTTGAATCAGAGTATGAAATAGTAGAAACTTATCTCAAGCTAACTGAAAAGAATCAAAAAGCGACACTTCATTATGCAAAAGACTTATTGAACAATCAAAACTCTAAAGTTGTAGAAGTTTCTGAACGATTTGCTTATAAGGTCTATGAAAAATTATCAGCTGGTACAGGAACAGCTTATTTTGATGATGGTAATTACGATACAGTTTACTTCAATCATCAATTTGATTATGACTTTGCATCATGGGTGTTTGGTAATTCAATGGAACCGACATATGAAAATGGTTCTGTAGCCCTTATTAAGCAAACAGGATTTGATTATGATGGAGCTATTTATGCGATAGATTGGGATGGTCAAACCTATATTAAGAAAGTATATCGTGAAGAAAATGGACTTCGTTTAGTTTCACTCAATCGGAACTATTCAGATAAGTTTGCACCTTATGATGAGAATCCTCGCATTATAGGGAAAATCGTTGGGAACTTTATTCCTTTAGAGGACTAAGTATGAGTTGGTTTGATTATAGTCTCGAACCTAAAAGTGACATTGCCTTTATTGATATGAAATCTTTTTACGCAAGTGTAGAATGTGTAGATAGAGGCCTGCATCCACTTAAGACTTCACTTTGTGTTATGAGTCGTGCAGATAATTCTGCTGGTTTAATCCTTGCTTCCTCTCCTATGTTTAAAAAGGTATTTGGGAAATCAAATGTTGGACGTTCCTATGATTTACCATTTGATGTAAAGACTCGAAAATTTTCTTACTATAATGCTAGAAAACAAGGCTTACCGACAACGATAGATTATGTTCGTTATATAGAAGAATGGGCAAAATCAACAGTGATTGTTCCTCCGAGAATGGATACTTATATTGCAGTCAATATGGAGATTCAAAAAATCTTTCAAGATTTTGCGGCACCAGACGATATTTATCCCTACTCAATTGATGAAGGATTTATTGATTTAACCAGTTCATTAAATTATTTTGTGCCAGATAGAAGAATTAGTAGGAAAGATAAATTAGATATTATTTCGGCTGCTATTCAAAAAAAGATTTGGAGAAAAACAGGAATCTATTCAACTGTAGGCATGTCTAATTCCAATCCCTTATTAGCTAAGTTAGCACTAGATAATGAAGCTAAAAAAACTCCGACAATGAGAGCCAATTGGTCCTATGAGGATGTCGAAAAGAAAGTATGGACTATTTCTAAAATGACAGATTTCTGGGGAATTGGAAATCGGATGGAGAAGAGATTACATGGTTTAGGCATCTTTTCGATTAAAGAATTGGCAAAGGCTAATCCTGACTTGATTAAAAAAGAGCTTGGGATTATGGGACTAGAGTTATGGTTTCATGCCAATGGGATTGATGAAAGCAATGTTCATAAACCTTATAAGCCAAAATCAAAAGGAATAGGGAACTCGCAAGTTTTACCTAGAGATTATATAAAGCAAAGAGATATTGAAATTATACTTCGTGAAATGGCAGAACAAGTTGCGGTTAGATTGAGAAGAGCAGGTAAAAAAGCAACAGTAGTTTCTATACACTTGGGGTATTCTAAAGTGGAACAGAAGCGGTCTATTCATACTCAAATGAAGATTGAACCGACCAATCAAACAGCACTGCTGACAAACTATGTTTTAAAGTTATTTCACACTAAATATACTTCCGGGGCTATCAGGAATGTGGCAGTGAATTATTCCAGTTTAGTGGATGAATCCTTTGGATTGATTTCATTATTTGATGATATTGAAAAAATAGAAAAAGAAGAAAGGCTCCAGTCCGCAATCGATGCTATTCGAACAGAATTTGGTTTTACTTCACTTTTGAAAGGAAATGCCTTAGATCAAGCTTCTAGAACAATTGCAAGAAGTAAACTCATTGGTGGTCATTCAGCTGGAGGATTAGATGGACTAAAATGATGAATCGTTCTTATTTACCTTTTGAGTCTGCCCGAGTATATCAGGACCGTGGCATGGCTAAGTGGATGGGCTTCTTTTTATCAGAACATTCCAGTTCTCTTTGGGCAGAAAAAAATAAAGAAGATATCTCCATTTCCCTAACATTGGAAGAGAAAGTTCTATTTGTTCGTCAACTTTATACGAATGTATTCCCTGCAACTTTTGTTTTTAAGTTTTCTAATCAAAGAAAAGTAGTATCAGGTATTGTTAAAGAGATTGGAAAAGAGTTTATATCTATAAAATCAGACACTGGTTTTCTTCGATTAAGATGGGAAGATATACTCGATATCCAGATAGAAGGGGTGGATTTATATGAATCGTAAAGAATTATATGATGATAAATTACAGCTGGATTATTTTTCTGATTCTTATTTACGGTTTGAGTCAGATTTTTACAAATATTCCGCTCTAGATATACCATTAACATTTATCACTGATGATATTTTACGCACAATGGCTATGTCTCAAAAACATTATTTTAAACTTAACAAAAGCAAATCTTTAGACGGTCGTGACCATTATTTTGTTTTTTCTATCAAGATGAACAAAGACAGTAGTGGCATTAGACAGTATGAATATCAGAGACATTGTTTTAGTTTGTAAGAGTCCGACAGGGCTCTTTTTCTGTGATAATTTTATCAAAAAGTATTTGTTATACTTTTTTTAATTTAGATTTATCTTGGGGGTTTGGGGGCGTGCCACCACATTTTCATATCGTTTGTTTTTTGAACCGTGAGGTTTGAAATGGCAGGCGATATGATTTTTGGGATATTGTGGACACAATATCTGAGCTCGCAAAGCCTTACAAGATGATAGATTTTGTCTTTGCAAGTTTCCCGTGGTTAATACGGGGTCGGGGATTGTCCAACCATTGATGAAAGTGAGGAAATAGTATGTCAGAACAATACAGAGACATTCGCAAAGAGGTTAATTTAACCGCAAATGAATTGGAAATGATTGAAGTGATAATGAAAAATAAGGGATTTAAACATTTTTCGCCCTTTGCTCGAAATAAATTGCTGGAGGAAGAGTTTGAAATGACTGCTGAAAAGTGGTTTGCCCTCTGGCAATCCCAAAAACTAGAACAAATCAGTCGTGACGTTCATGATGTTTTAATAATAGCACAGTCCGAACATCAAGTTACCCAAGATCATGTATCTATTCTCTTAACCTGCGTACAGGAGCTGATTAAAGAAGTTGGAAACTCCATTCCCCTCAGCCAAGACTTCCGTGATAAATACATGAGGTGAGTACATGGAACATCGTTACCGAACCAATCTCAAGAAAGTGTTTCTGTCTGATAGCGAATTGAGTCAGTTGAAACATTGTATCGACCAAAGCGGTTGTCAATCTTTTTCAGAATATGCTCGACGAACCCTACTTGACCCTGGCATGAATTTCATCACCATTGATACAACTGGTTATCAAAATTTGATTTTTGAATTAAAACGAATCGGAAATAATATTAATCAAATAGCCAGAAGCATAAATTATTCGAATTTAATAACGGAAGTTGAGTTAAATGAATTGAGAAAAGGTATAGAAGAGTTAATAGTAGAAGTGGAGAAAGATTTTCTTATTCAATCTGAAAAATTGAGGAAATTTTATGGTCATCACTAAACACTTTGCGATTCATGGAAAAAATTATCGTAGTAAACTAATCAAATATATTTTGAAT
Organism: Streptococcus mitis; assembly: GCF_901542415.1. Lineage (NCBI taxonomy): Bacteria > Bacillati > Bacillota > Bacilli > Lactobacillales > Streptococcaceae > Streptococcus > Streptococcus mitis. The sequence goes on from NZ_CABEHV010000004.1 coordinate 513,387, forward strand.
CCAAGTAAAACAAAAAATCTAGCACTAGTTTCAGATTTTGGTATGAGAAATTATTTAGATTTTCCTAGTTATAAAGAACTAGTGAAGATGTACAATGATAATTTTTTAAGTAATGATGGTCTTTATGAATTTCGTCATGATAGGCAAGAAGTAAATCAACGAAAAATTCATTCTCATCATATCATTCAGTCTTTTGCTCCAGATGACCATCTTACTCCCGAACAAATCAATCGGATTGGTTATGAGACAGTTAAAGAGTTGACAGGAGGTAGATTTCGTTTTATCGTAGCAACACATGTCGATAAAGGTCATATCCACAATCACATCATTCTAAATTCAATTGATCAGAATTCTGATAAAAAGTTTCTATGGAATTATAAGTCAGAACGTAATCTACGAATGGTTTCAGATCGTCTCTCAAAAATTGCAGGTGCAAAGATTATAGAAAATCGTTATTCGCATCGTCAGTATGAAGTTTATCGAAAAACCAATTACAAATATGAAATAAAACAACGAGTATATTTTCTAATAGAGAACTCGAAAAATTTTGAAGATTTCAGGAAAAAAGCAAAAGCTTTACATTTAAAAATTGATTTTAGACACAAGCATGTTACTTTTTTTATGACTGATTCAAATATGAAACAAGTCATACGTGATGATAAATTGAATAGAAAACAACCTTATAATGAAACTTATTTTAAGCAAAAGTTTGTTCAAAGGGAAATTATAAACATCTTAGAATTTCTACTTCCGAAAATGAAGAATATGAATGAATTGATTCAACAAGCAGAATTTTTTGACTTAAAAATAATTCCGAAAGAAAAACATGTTCTATTTGAATTTAATGGGATTAAGCTTTCAGAGCAGGAATTGGGAAAAACGAATCAGTACAGTGTTAGTTATTTTCAAGACTATTTTAATAACAAAAATGAAACTTTTGTCTTAGATAATAAAAATTTAGTTGAACTTTACAATAAAGAAAAGCTAATTAAAGAAAAAGAGTTGCCGACAGAAGAGGTGTTATGGAAATCCTATCAAGATTTCAAGAGAAATAGGGATACTGTTCATGAGTTTGAAGTAGAGTTGAATCTTAATCAAATAGAAGAAGTAGTAGACGATGGAATTTACATTAAGGTACAGTTTGGTATCCGACAAGAAGGACTTATTTTTGTACCAAATATTCAAATCAATATGGAAGAAGAAAAAGTTAAAGTATTTCTCAGAGAAACTAGTTCTTACTATGTATATCATAAAGATTCAGCAGAAAAAAATCGCTTTATGAAAGGTAAAACTTTGATTAGGCAATTTAATGTTCAGTATGAACCGCAGTATATGTATAGAAGAATTCCTCTAAGCAAAATTAAAGAAAAAATAGAACAATTAGATTTTCTTATATCTGAGGAAAATAGTCCGAATGATTTTGAAGATATAACAAATGATTTCATTGCCCAAATATCATATCTAGAGAATATGATTGAACAAGTTCAAAATAAAATTAATGATTTAACTAATTTAGAAGAAGTATTGTTGAATGATACGACAAATAGTTCTAGCAATTTAGAAAATAGTATTCAAGGTAAAAGTTCAGTAGATATAATAGAGAAGGATTTATACTTCTATAAAGGAAGAATTGAAAAACTGAAGGAACAACATAGAGAAGCAATAAATTTATTTGAAATGTTTAATAAAACAATAAAGAAATATAAGAAAAAACAAAATATGAAATCTATTGAGGAAAATGAGATACATTTAGAGTAAACAGTTTCCTAAAAATTATATATAGAATAGTTTCATGTGCCAATTTGTCACATATTTAAAAATAAGAAAATAACTATATTATACTTGTTTTAGGAGACAACAAATGTTGAAAAGGATTAGAGATTTACGTGAAGATGATGATTTGACACAAGAATATATTGCGAAAATCGTTTTGAATTGTACAAGATCATCTTATTCTAAAATGGAAGCTGGTAGCAGGCTAATCTCTATAAATGACCTTATCAAACTTGCAGATTTTTATAAGGTGAGTCTAGATTACCTTGTAGGTCGAGTGGATAATAAAGAAGACCATTACTCCAAAAAGTAGTAGGTTAAGAAAGCACATTGACAATTGAATAGTCCAAAATGGTACTTTCCTCATTTGTGGAGCAGTTTTGAATGGCTCGCCATGATAAGAGCGATATTAAAACCATCAATAAAATAGAGCGATACTTTATATGCCATGATACAAATGATATACAATGATACTTCTGACCGTTCAGGCTGCCAACGTAAAAGAGCAGCAAGTGAAATTCTTATGATGACTTCATCAGTCATGCCATGGAGGAGATTGATAAAAGATAAAAGGGAAGTGATTTTTTGAAATCAAATTTAGAAAATTATATAGTCGAGCTAGAGATGCTAAATCTATTATTCTTAAAAAAACTTATTAGCGAAAAAGAATATGAAAAAATAAAGCTGAAACTGCGTAAAATATACACAAATTAGCTGACCTTTTTTATTGGTTGCGGTAAAATAAATGCAGAGAAATAGGAGGTTAAGCCATGTCAAACAACGTTGAAATTATAAAAGCAAATCCTTTAGTAACTAGAAGAAATGATAATAGTGGTTCTTTATCGAGGAGAGTAGCAGCATATTGTCGTGTTAGTTCCGATAGTGATGATCAAAAAAATAGCTATGATTCTCAAGTTCGTCATTATAGAGAGTATATATCACAGCACCAAGATTGGATTTTGGTTGACATTTATGCTGATGAAGGGATTTCAGGAACTCAAGTTGGAAAAAGACAAGATTTTCAAAGATTGATTTCAGATTGCCTTGATGGAAAAATAGACTATATCATTACCAAAGCCATTGCTCGCTTTGCTAGAAATACATTAGATACTCTCAAATATGTTCGTTTGCTCAAAGATAAACAAATTGGTGTATTTTTCGAAGAAGAAAATATTGATACTTTAACTATGGATGGTGAGTTACTATTGACGATATTAAGTTCAGTGGCTCAACAGGAAGTTGAAAATACATCTGCCCATGTTAAAAAGGGTTTAAAAATGAAGATGCAACGTGGAGAACTTATTGGTTTTCAAGGTTGTCTTGGTTATGACTATAATCAAGATACAAAGTAGATATCAATAAATGAAAAAGAAGCCAAGATAGTACGTTATATTTTTGAACGATACATTGATGGTATTGGGGGTAGGGCAATAGCTAGAGAACTTGATGAACTAGGTTATAAAACTCCGAGAGGTCTTGATCACTGGCAAGATACAACAGTTTTAGGAATTATTAAAAACGAGAAGTATAAAGGTGATATTCTAATGGGAAAAACTTTCACTGTTGACCCCATTAGTAAGAGACGTTTAATAAATTTCGGTGAAGAAGATAAATACTACATTAAAAATAATCATGATGCGATAATTAGTCCAGAAATTTTTACACAGGCGCAAGAAATTCGATTACGGAGATCAGGAAACAAAAAAACCATAGCAAATATAAAAGGTAAACGAGAAAGATATTCAAGAATGTACCCTTTTAGCAGTAGATTAGAATGTGGTTTTTGTGGTACTGTTCTGTCTAGAAGAAGTTGGCACTCTAGTTCAGAGTACAAAAAGATTATTTGGCACTGTACAACATCTATAAAGAGAGGTAAAAAGTATTGCACTCATAGTAAAGGAATAGAGGAAAAAGCAATAGAAAATGCTTTTTTACAGAGCTACCAACAGTTGTTTTATGAAAATAATAACCTAACTGAAGACTTTCTTGAAATTATAAAAGAAGAGCTTACTGATGATACCTTAAAAGTGGAGTTGACAAAGATAGTTAGTAAATTAAATTCGTTGTACAAAAAAGAAGAAAAATTAGTTTCAATGAATCTAGATGGAAAAATAAGTGATTCTGTATATGAAGATAAATTCAATCAAATACAAATTGAGAAAGAAAAACTTTTAGAAGAAAAAGTAAACTTAGAAGTAACTTTAAAATCAGAAGTTGATATAAAAAGTAGATTAGAGAATTTTAAAGAAATTTTAACTTCACAAAAAACTTTGACGGAGTTTGACAAGGATATTTTTGAAAGTATCGTTGAAAAAATAATAGTAGGCGGAATAAATTCTGATGGAGAAATTGATCCAGCAATGTTGACTATAATTTTTAAAACGGGAGATTCTTCGACTAAAGATGCAAAATCTTACAAATCTAAAAGAAAGAATGCTAAAATAGATAATGATAAATTGTGTTTTAATTCCGTAACCGATGAAGAAAAAAAGTGTACAAATAAAGAAAACAACGCATGTTGAGTGTGTGAGCTTGTTGGAGAAACGTAGTTAATCCGAGCCTGAGACAAAATAGTTCTTAACCACAAAAAGCTAGAGATTTCCAATTGCGGAACTCTAGCTTTTTAATTTTGAGTCGTTCTCTTATTGTATTTTAGGAGGTTATTGGCCATGAGTACTAGTCCCATGTCAATTCTCACTTGACGCTTCCCTCTCAGATTACATCTCTTGTAACCCAAACAAGCCTTTATCTGCCCAAAGACAGGTTCCACATCAATCTTACGTTGAGAGAAAATCTGTCTACCTTCGGGAGATAAAAGCACCTGACATTCTTTAGCTTTCAAGTTTTGATAGCGTTCGTTCATATACAGTCCCTTTTGAGGGGCTGATTCAGGTTCATCAGCGTAGTAAACCTTGATTTCCTGTTGAAAGCCCGTCTGTGTTTTCTGATGTTTGATATGGTGAAAACGATAGTACCACCCTTCAGGATGCGTGTAGCTATCCTCCTTGTCATCATAGTGCCAATTCGCTAAGTTTCTAGCTGACTGTTTATACCCTCTCTTCTGTTCCTTATCAAACATGGCATATTTAATCAGATGGTTCACCTTCTTTTCATCTAAACGAAGGAGGTTCTCTTCACTTCCATATCCAGCATCTGCGACAACTGTCTTCAAGTCATGCGGATAGGTTTCAAGGAATGGCAGAAGAGTTTTAGTGTCTGTCGGATTTGAGAAGACATCATAGTGAAGAACAAATTGGTTTTCAGTAGCGATTTGAAGATTATAAGCAGCCTTGAGTTGGCCATTTTTCATATAATCTTCTTTCATGCGCATAAAAGTAGCATCTGGATCGGTTTTGGAAAAACTGTTACGCCCTTGAAATGTCTCCTGATAGTTCTCATATTTTTCAGCACGTACTGAAAAATCATCCTTGACTTTACGCAAGACTTTCTTGAGTTTACGACGCTGGGTTTTACGTTCATCCTTTCCTTTAACGGGTGTCTCCTCAATGCCCTGGTTCAGTTTTTCCAATTCTTCTTCAAGGACTTGAGCGAATGCAAGCAACTGCTCTGAGGAGATAGGATCTTGTGTATCCAGTTCGATAGCTTGATGGATAAGGGGAGTGATTTCTTCTTGAAAATAGACTTGTATCTGTTCTTGAAGTTTGGCGGAGAATTTCTCTGTCGCTTTCTTCCACACGAAACTATACTTGTTGGCATTAGCTTCAATCTTAGTCCCATCAATAAACAAGCAATCTAAGATCACTAACTCTTCCATTTTTAAACGAAGATTGAGGTCAATGAAAAGATTACGAATGAGTTCTTCCATCCCTTCAGCTACACGAAAACGATTGATGGTGCGATAGCTGACAATCAACTGTCCTGTTAGGTACTGCATAGCCAGATTTTCAATCATCATTTTTTCAATTTTTCGACCAGAGAAAATTCCTTGTGAATAGGCAAATAGAAGAGCAGATACAAGCATTTTAGGGTGATAAGACGGGCGACCAAAGGCATGATAGAAGGCATGGAAGTGACTATCTTCCAAGGTATTCACCACTTTTTCAATAGTAAAGACGAGATGATCTTGAAGCAATAAAGAACTGATTTCTAGTGGTAAAGTTGTTTGATTTGTGTTATAGTGAATATGCATGGGATAGCCTTTCTAAATGGTTTATTGGGCAATTCTATTTTACCAAGACTATCGCAACCATGCAAAAAAGCAACGGCAAATCCGTTGCTTTTTTTGAAGACAAGAGACTATTGTCCCAGACTCGTCCCGCAGATGCATCATGTTGATGTGTGAGTATTTCTCGTGACTGATAAAGGATAGGGTATAATTCATTACACTGTTTTGGGATAAATATTGTTAGACTGTAACTTTTATGTTGCAGTTTTTCAATTTATACATGGTATAATTAAAATAATAAAAGATTGAGGATTTTTTATGAGTAAAGAAGCAGTATTTCAAAATGTAGAATCACTACAACAAGTTGTAAACATAATTAATGAAGCAGCGGCAGCTCTTAATGATAAAACACGTACAATAAATTCCAGAAGTGTTAGCTGGTGCATTGGGGGCAGGTATTGGTGGGATAGGTTCATTCGCAGCTCTTTATGGTTTAGGTACTGTAGGGTTATCAGCGGCTGGCATTACTTCAGGTCTTGCAGCTATTGGCGGTGTCGTTGGAGGTGGTATGGTAGCTGGAGTGTTTGTAATGGCTGCTCCAGTCGTTGTATTAGCCGGAGGCGGTATATTATTAGCTTCTAATCTAAAAAATAAACAACTTAAACAGGAAAAAGAACGGTTATATAAAGAAGCATTGCAAAAACATGAAGCTATTATACAAGCTCTGAAAACTGAGGCAGATGCTGATAAGGAACGCCTAGATTATTTACAGAGTTTAAATATCCTCCTAACTCAAGCAATTAAAGATTTGAAAAACGATTTAGGGGACTAACAATGAGTAAATTCATTTATTCTGATGAAGAACAAAAATTCAATAATATTTTAACTCATCAAACCAAAGAGTTAGATTTAATAAACAGACCCGATATGTCTATTGCAGAAGAACGTATAGAGGAAAGCGAAAAATTATTGAGAGAGCTAGGCTATACTCTGTCTGATTTACCAATACTAGATACCGAAACTAATAAACAAACTATCGTTGTACCTAAATGGGAAGACTTAGTAATAAAAGCGGAGTGCGAAGTTGGTTCAATGAATGAACTAGATGCACTCTTCACAAATGAAGAATTGGAACTTAATCAGACAGTTATTCAATCATTGCAGGATGATTTTAACAACATTCATAAACTTGATAAAATTGATATATCGATTTGTGCAGGAGCTGGTATATTAGCAGCGATTGTTGATATTCTTTTAATTGGAATACCTGAGAAAACTCCGAATGGTTTAAAAGGTGGCCCTTTATCTAATTATGTAAGAGACTGGTTTAATCAACGATTTCCTGAAGAAGAAATGGAAAAGTTGGCAAATTCAAAGGTCAGTAAAGTTCCTTTTGATGCTCAAGATAATCGTCATACTAAAGTAAATGTTAATGGACTATCTGCATATTATCATAGATTGTTATCTCTTGGACATGATCCACTTCTTGGTTTAGTAATTGGTGTATGTGATATTCTAAATGGTAAGATGACTACTATTGATAAAACTGGAAAAATAGTTTCTCAATTTATGGAGAACTACACAGATAGAAAAGAAAGTGATATTTTTGCAGCAATAGCGAAGCAGATAATTCATTTTAAATCTGATATTACGACATCAATGGGATTACCTGCACCATTGATGGGATTATTTAATTTGCTTCAGTTTGGAAAAATTGGTGACGAGGATCAAACAATAGCAGAAATAGTACAAGGAATGTATTACGAAGGCTATGATTTCATTCATTTTAGTAGTATGGCTATTTCCACAATGATTATTGAAGTTATAATTAGAATTGGATACGCCCTTAAGAAAATCAACGAAGGACATTCAATAAAAAATTCTATTCCTTTTTCGTTGGATAGAGAGAAACATCCCAAATTACATACGATGCTATTTATTGGACATTCTATAGCCGCATCTGCTAATGCAGGGAAAATCTACTTTACAAAAAATCCAATGACAATAAATTACGCACAATGGATTGCTTTTGCAAAATATTCATACTCTCAGTTAAAGTGGGTGCTTATTGAGAAATCCGAATTGAGAGCTTCATATGTTTCTGATAAGATTTATAAGGAAACTCAGGAAGTTTATGATAAAGTAAATCTTACCTTTAATAACTTCAGTAATGATAGGGTAGTTATATTTGATTAAATTAATAAACTTAGATAAATGGTAAACAATAAAAAAAAGTCTATACAATCTATTGTCAATGATTCCAATATTTGGAACATTTTTAAAATTTTCAAGTAAGGGTGAAATGAGATTATGTAGCTTACTAAGCTATATGAAGGTGAAATGAATATATAAATATATTGTGGGGAATGATAATGGGATTTGTAAATGAAAATCTAACATATAGAGATGTTTTTGAATTTGATATTGATTTAATGAACTGTATTTTGAATAAATACGAAGATAGCGAAAAAGCTTGGGAAGTATTTTATGAATTTTATAAAGACCCTGATGGATACCCTTTGGAATCTCACAAGTATAAAACTATCGATGGTGTGAAATGTACTTGTGATGCTTTGTTATCCGTAAAACGAATAAAGGAACATGAAGGTTTTAATTCTAATTTTGTAGAAACATTTAAGAATTATCGTAGTAAACCGATTTTTTTCTTTCCTTGTGAAATGGGAGGATTAAACACGTCAAGATACTATAAGTTTTATGACCGGATAGACCATATGTTATTTGATTTGAAAAGAAAATGTGAAGGTAAAACTGATTGTAGATTAGAAAATACTTATACTAAAGCTGGAACTGCAAAATGGCTGGAACACTTCGCGTACGATTTTAATAAAATAGTTGAATGGTACGGATTAGAAAATTCCTTTGTAAGAAAAGAAAATGGAAAATGTAGAGTCTTCGATTTGGAAAAAAATGATGGTACATACATAGACAATTATAGTGCTTCTTATTCAAAATCATGGACAGAAACTTACTATAACAATATAAAAAACAGAATTGATAATTGGATTGAGAAACAATTATAAATGCTTTATTAGTTAAGTGGATGTAGGTCAGCACGTGAAAACATCCGATATGATTAAAGAGTTATGTAATAAAAAGAATATAAGTATATCTGAACTTGCCAGAAGGATTGGACAGACTCCTCAGTACTTTAGAAAGAAACTTAAAAGGGATACGGTTTCACTTGAGGAAATGAAACAGATAGGGGATGTGTTGGAAGTTACATTTGAGCAATCTTTTATTCTGCCTGATGGTGAACAGATAAAAACAAGTAACGAAAGTGAATGTTAGGAGGCAGGAATAATGGCTAATGAACTTCAACCACTATCTCTGTTATTTCAAAACAGATTATTCAGAATACCAGATTATCAGAGAGGGTACGCATGGCAGCAGTCACAACTTGCGGATTTCTGGGATGATCTAATTAATTTGCAGGACGGTAGATATCATTACACGGGCTTACTGTCTCTAAAAAATCTGAAATCGTCCGAGACAACATCATGGCGTAGTGACCTGTGGATGGTGTCGAAAGGATAGAAACCTTGCCACATTGTTGATGGACAGCAGAGACTTACCAGCTTTGTCATTCTTCTAAATGAAATCGTAAAGTACTCCAGAACCTTAAAGGAAAATGAAGGTTTATCTGACCGAGACATTGTACTTGGATACGAAACATTAGAGGATGTCATTTCCAAGTATATCTGTCAGCACAGACCACCGAATAAACAGATTACTACATACCTGTTCGGCTATGAGGTGGATAATCCAAGTTCCGATTATCTGCAGTATAGAATTTTCAATGAACCATATTCTGGGACTGTAAATGAAACGTACTATACAAGAAATCTTAAATTTGCAAAGAACTTCTTTAGAGAAAACCTGGTTGCTCTTTACGAGAACGAAGGAATGGATGGCATCAATGAACTGTATCTGAAATTAACTCAGAGATTGATGTTCAACATCCATGAAATCGATGATGATTATGACGTGTTTGTTGCTTTTGAAACCATGAACAATCGTGGTAAGAAACTTACGAATTTGGAACTGCTGAAGAATCGTTTGATATATCTGACAACACTTTATGCTGATGACAAGTTCGATAAGATGGACAAGGATAATCTTCGTAAACAGATCAACGATACGTGGAAGGAAGTTTATTATCAGCTTGGAAGAAATGAAAAGACTCCTCTTTCTGATGATGAGTTTTTAAGAGCACATTGGATAGCTTACTTTGCCTATTCTAGAAGAAAAGGTGATGATTACATCCACTTCTTATTAAATAAGTTCTCAGTAAAGAATATTTTTGAAAAGAAGACCGTTGTTGTATCAGGCGAATTTCCGGCAGTTGTTGGGGATAGTGAGTATGACCCTGATGTTGATATTGAGGACGAACCTGGCGAAGCAGATACCGTTGAGGTTTCTAAATTAGAACCATCAGAGATTTTGAACTATGTATACAGCCTTAAGGACATGGTGAAGTATTGGTATGATACCTTCTTCCCAATGCAGAGCGATAACCTTACTGATGATGAAAAGGTATGGGTTGACCGTTTGAATCGTATAGGAATCGGACACTTTAGGCCTTTAATAATGACAGTGATTGGTCGAAGGGACTTGTCGCCGGAGAAAAGAATCGAACTGTTTACAGCGGTTGAGAGATTCATCTTTATCTGTTTCCGTCTTGGTTACTTTAATGCCACATTCAGAAGCAGTGAGTATTATCGTGCTGCAAGAAGCATTTACCTTAAGGAAATGGACATTGATGATTTGATTAATGATATCAATGATACTACGGAAGCTAATATCGAGTATGCACTTCCGAACTTTATAACAAAGATTGAAAAGCACTTTGACAATAAGGGCGGTTTCTATTATTGGAATTCCATCAAATACTTCTTATATGAATATGAGTATCAACTTGCCAAGAAGAATAACCTGGATAAGGTAAGCTGGGAGATGTTTACAAAGACGGAAAAGGATAAGGTTTCTATTGAACATATCCTTCCACAGACTCCATCAAAATACTACTGGCGTAATCAGTTCCGCCAGTTTAGTAGTGAAGAGATTGATTTTCTGTCCGGTGCTCTTGGAAATCTTCTTCCTCTTTCACAGAGTATCAATTCTGCATTGCAGAATGACAGCTTTGAAGATAAGAAGACATCCAAGAATGGAGGACGAAGAGGATATCAGAATGGATCGCATTCCGAAATTGAAGTGGCACAGGAGATTGACTGGACAGCAGGTAATATCTATAAAAGAAGTAAAAAACTTCTGGAGTTTATGGAAAATCGATGGAAGTTCAGTTTTACCTCACAGCAGATGGATAAACTTATATATGTTACATGGGTAAACGATGGAAGAGCAATTCCAGCCTCGCTGCCTGAAGAAAAGGAAAAACCTGCTGAGTCATCTAAAAAGGAAAAACAGGTGACAAAACCTGTGGGTGATCTGGGTGAACTTCAGCTTCAATTTTGGGCAAACTTTGTGGATTACTGCAAGGCAGATGGTCGAGATAACGATATTGCACTTAGAAAACCGTTAGCACAGAACTGGTATGATGTTCCTGTGAATGGAGCAGATTATCATCTTTCGTATACAGTGACACGAAGTAAGTACCTCACTTTACTGATCTATGCCTATACCAAGAATGCATTTGAAAGATTGGAAAGTAAGAAGAGTGAGATAGAAGAAATCTTCGGTGACAAGCTAGACTGGTATTCCAGCCGGGAAGGCAGCGAGGCAAAACGCATCATTTACAAGCGTGAGGCTGATGTGTTCAACCCATCAAAGCAGGAGGAATATTTCTCCTGGATGGTCGATAAATGTGATGAACTCAGTAATGCACTTGTTCAGGTCGGTGAAATGGACGAAGAGCCAGTAGAAAAGGAAAAATTTTCAAAACTGAAACAGTACCTCGAAGAATGTGGAAAGACTGAACTTACATTATCCTTCGCAGATATTGAGTGCATTATTGGATGTACTCTCTGCAAGTCAGCATATAATTATTCAGCTTACTGGGCACCGTCACCGACACACACGATGCCAAATACAATCCTTGCAGCGGGTTATAAGGTTGCATCAGTAGACTTAATAGGAAAGTCATTGATGCTGCAGAGACAATAGAAAAATCACATTAACGAAGATTCGCAAAATTTACAAGGTTTATTATGAAGGAGGTAATCATAGTGAATGAATTTAATGAATTTGTTCGTGAGATTTTTTCTGCAGCAGGTGATATTGTCATAAGATCCATGATGGGCGGCTACCTTATATATTTTAACGGTAAGCTGATAGGTGACATTTGCGATAATGAACTATTTTTAAAGAGAACGCCGACATCGGACAAACTTCTTGCAGACTCAGAATTGCGTTATCCGTATGAGGGTTCAAAGACATTGATGTATGCATTCGACAGATTTGAGGATATGGATTTGATTACTGAGCTACTGAAAGGTATGTATGCGGAACTGCCAGAAAAGAAACCCAAGAAAGCTAAATGAGACAAACAAGCTTCAGTTTGTTGAATTTAGCAAGGTACAAGTTTTTATGAGATGAAGCCTATAAAATTTGTACGGATACTGTAGGGTAAGAAAAGAAAAAATATTTTCATTCTATAGTTTAAGTTTAAACATCAACTCTATCCCTTTCGTTCTATAATATAGGAGTATACTAGCACCACATGTCGAGTGTGTAGATCTGCTCACTCGCGTTGAACGTTGATATAATAAGGTTTTGAGCAACTTAGGGTAATTCCTAGGTTGCTCTTTTTTAGTCTAAAATGACGATTTAGGGACTAACCGTAGACTTGATAGAAATGCTTTCAAGCCTTGAGTTGACAGGTTTTACACCGTAGAGTTGATAGCTTAGATGATTTTGATAACGGTTACGTGATATAATATATTATCGAACTTTCAAGGGAGACATGATCATGAAGCAGATTTTTATTTTTTAGGATACACAGAAAGATAATATTTCATATTTTGAACGTGAGCCTGCAATTTTGGTTTCGATGATTCGAAGTGACCTTCCATATTTGAAAGAACAGGATTTAGTAAATTATCCAGCTGTTTACGTTTTGATAGGTGGGAATAAACGATATGTTGGACAGGCTGCCGGACAATCAATCTCGCTTCGGCTATCGCAGCATTTCCTTAAAGAAGACAAAGCTTGGGTTGAATCTGTTTTGTTCTTTGCAAGAGTTGATGGCAAAATGTCAAAAGCAGATACTGATTATCTTGAAAGAAGACTTATCCAAGATTTCCAAGAAAAATCCGACTATGAAATGATGAACTTGCAAGCCAAATATTTTCACTAAGAGATGAACGAGATGCGATTGCAAAGGAAATAGCAGCGAATGCTAATTTGCAACAACGGGTTGATGAGATGGAAGTCTTTGTAAAAGAACACGATGTCATCACCGAGTATAGCGAAGTGCTTGTTCGAAGGTTGATTGAGAAGGTCACCACTTTTGAAAAGAACATTGTTGTTGATTTCAAAAGTGGGGTGAGAGTGACTGTAGAAATTTAATTTGAATAGATAGAACTAGAAGTTAATTTGGGTAGCCATATTAACGTCTTTATTGATTGGATTTCATAAAATGATTTATGATATAATATATTATGTAAAAAATAGGATGGAGGCGAGGTTCTGTGAGCAAATGGAATACGATTGATGAATTAAGGGATATTTTTATTCGTAAATATACGAATTCTGAGTTGAGTAATGAACTTGAAAAGGCCTGCAGCGAAGAATATGAATTGATGCGTGATTATAATGGACGTCAGATTTTAGAGTTATTACAGAATGTAGACGATGCCTATGGAGATATAAAATCAGAAAACGACTCCAGCAATGATGAAGTGAAAGTTCGGATAACCTATAAAAATAATATTTTGGAAGTTGGAAATACAGGTACGTCATTTTCAAAAGATACAATTGAAAGACTGTGCTTAGGAAGAGCAAGCAACAAATCTTCACAAAATATTGGAAATAAAGGGACTGGTTTCCGTTCTTTGCTAAACGATGCTGAGTGGGTTGAATTGTATTCGGGAGAATTTGCTATTCGATTTAGTGAAGAATTCACGAAACGTCTGTTTGAACAATATGTATCTAGAGAGTCAGACAAATTCAGTGAACTAATTTTTGAACAGCAGAAAAATTGGAAAAAAGAAGATTACGATCTATGTTTTCCGATAATGAACTGTCCTCAACCAATAAACAAAGTTGATTCTGATTTTGATACGTTAATCCGAGTAAAGCTAAAAGAAACTAATTTAAGTAAAGGCACGAGTGTCGCTAAACAACTTCAGCAACCATTTTATAAGTCTTTGTTATTTTTACCCAATATAACAAAAATAGTTATTGAGACATCTGATGATGAAAAAATATCAGAGAAAATTGTCGATGGGCATGACGTGCTGATAGAAAAAAGTGACGTTAACGGTCCATCGTCGTCAGAAGAATATTTTGTTTTTGACAAAGTATCTAGGTTAGGAGATAAAGTTGCTAAAATTGCAATAGCTATTTCAAAAGATTCTCACTACGATTACTCCAAAGAAAAACTATATTGCTACTTTCCAGTACGTAATTTTGATACACCAATTCATGCACTTATAAATGCACCGTTTATAACAAATAATTCACGTGACGATGTTCCGGATGATAGCGAACAAATAAATAAGAGAATATTTACTGAAGTGCTCGAATTTATTTCTGAAGTAGCGGAAAAATTATCTAAGCCTGAATATGAAGACATAGCTTTAAAAATGGTAACTCCTTTTTTGGATAATAAATTATGGGATTCAGATGTCTTTGATTTAAAGAATAAATATCTAGGTTTTTTATCTAATGCCCCAATACTACCAACTGTAAATTTGCAATATATTTCTATCAAGGAGAAACCAAAACTTTTCTTTCAGGAATTCCCTGATGAGCTAATAGGTGAAACATTTTCCACTTTATTGCAATTGTTAGAAACAAATGAAAATGTCAAATTGATACAAGAACTTGCTGATTATAATGGATACACTGAGTTATCATTTGAGACAGAAGAGCTAGCTGAGAAAATTAACTTACTATCGTCTACTTGGGGAAACGGAGTAAGAACAAAGGTGTTTTTGTGGTGGAGTGAGCATTATAAAAATGATCAAATTATTCCTAAACTGTTAAAAGATATTAGTGATAATTGGGTGATGAAATCAGACAGGGTATTCTTACCTACAGATACAGGTATTACTGTGCTTCCAAAAGAATTGTCTTCATGGGTAAGATTATCTATACTGAATCAAACATATGTTGATGAGTTAATTGACCAAATTAAGAAATCATCAAATTGGCAAAATAAGTGGGAAGAAACAGCTAATGTATATAAAGCTGAACGTACAGGAGATAAACGTATTCTAGATGCATTCAGTGAAAAATATCTTGCAATTGAATTCACTGAGCAAAGCAGTTCAGATTTGATTATAGGGACAATTAATCGCCAAATTGATACTGTTGAAAAATCTATCAGTTTCATTAATTGGTTTTATGATAAATACAATGAAAAACTATTAGCTGGAAGTGAGTTGTCTAAACTCCCATTTAATCTTCCAAACGTTGCTGGTGGCATTCAGCCCTCTAATAAAATCTATCTTGGAAAAGAGTATGGCAATGAACTAGGAGATAAGCTTTTTCAAGGTACAGATTACATGGCATTGAAAAAAATAGATTGCTCTAGTTTTGCTAGGGAAAGTGATTTTCTATCATTTATTCTTAGATGTGGAGTTTCAAAATATCCTAAGATTTATGATAATAATTTTTTGAAAAATGATAATGACTTTAAAACATTTATTGAAAACAAATATAAGAATGAAATAAAATATAAGAATACTAATTATTTAACGTCTAAGGACATCAGGAATTTTAAAGAATTAATAGGCAAATTAGACACAAAAGACATTGTCAATTGGCTTGATCAAGATGAAGAATTGACAGATTTATTATCTTCGGTAAAAAAAGAATCAAGTGCAAGTCAGCAATCAAACTGGAACGGATTTTACTTTTATTCAAATGAGTATGTGAAATACATTTTGAATAAAACACCATGGATTGAAATTGACGGAAAGAAATATAGTCCCAGACAAATTGTGCTATATGAAAAGCTTAAGGCACACGTTCCGGGAATGTATGGAGTTTCTGAACAAAGCTTAATAGAACTCCTAGGACAACGCATTGTTGAACAGTTGGATTTCAAAAAAAATATGGCGATGTTTTCTGATAATGAGATGAAATCTATATTAGTCGAATTACCAAAATTCGATAAAGGTGAAATTAGTCGTAGATTATATAATGAACTTATCAGAAATAAAAAGGGAATGAGACCTACTTATTCTACCGAAGGATTATCAGTCTTAGCCAAAGATGGATTATTTTATCCAAATAAAGAATTAAGGTATGCTGATAAGCGACTGCCTAAATCAATAGAGAAACAAATGCGTTTTATTTACGTTCCTGAAAAAGCTAGTACTACGACGATATTTGAATGGCTTGGGGTTGAACGTTTTAAAACAAATTTAAAATTGGAAGTATTTGATCTATTGGAGGATTATTCTGAGGATTTCAAAAAAGAGATTGATGATATTAAAACCGCGGTATTATCTACGATAGATGACAATAGTAAAAATGTTAGTTCATTAAAACGTATTGAGATTATTCCATGCAGCAAAATAACTGCTAAAGATGAGCAAGATGGTCAGTCAATCGTTTTGGAAGATTATTATTTTGTAGAAAGTGAAGAAACATTCTATTTAAAATTACCTGTTAATCATATTGAAATTAGTCAATTACGTTTAATTGATACATTTTCTTCAGCAATCGTGGACATATTCAAGCAGGTGTTAAATCTAAGCTTAGATTTGAATTTGATTGAATTATTAATTTCCCGAGATACGGAACATAAACAAAGAAAAATAACTGAAGAATTCGGTGTAGATAGGTGGAATGAATCGTTTGAGCTATTGTTTAGCGAAAATGCTTTAAGTAAAAAAGTTAATGAATTTTTGTTATTAAATGGACTAAACGAAGAGGAATATTCTGGTATTTTTGAAATTGACTATTCATATGCATTAAAAGAAGAAGAGTATCAATTGTTAGCGATAGCACTAGAAAGCATTTCAAAAGATATTGAGGACTTGAATGGATTGTCAGAATTGATTCATTTGGATATTCGTGAATTTTGGAAACTGAAATTAAGATCTTATCTAGATAAGAAAGCGGAATATTACCGCCAGAGTTTATTTAGGGATGCAAATAAGAATAATGATGAAAAACTTAAAGAAACATTCCTAGAAAAAATTGGTAGATACAATGATTATCAATTTGAGATTTCTGAAATTCCAAATTCTGTTCAAGTTGACATTGAGAAAGAAAGTGAGAAGAGATTTCCAGAGCTAAGTGTGTCAATTACTGATAAGATTGACATTGATGGCTTGTATGATAATAATGTCGAAGAGTTAGTCACGGAGGCAGGCATCACAAAAGATGATTTTGATTATTATATTAGAAGTCATCAAAAAGTTTCTTCCTTACTGTATTTTGGTATTCCGTCCAATTTAAGAGAAGATATACTGAAATTCATTACTAAAGAAAATGATGATGATTTGAATGGAGGGAAATCCGGCTTCTCTATTGGAGAAACATCAACTGTTAAAATCATTCTTGAACCATCGAATAGTGTTAGTAGGAAAGGTAAGAACACACGAAATGGAGAAAGAAGTAAACGAGATTATGATAATAGAAATTCCGCAAATGATGATGCTGGTGAAACAGCAGAACAAATTGCTTACGCTGAATTGACTCAGAATCAAGAACTTGATGTAATTTGGAATTCGAAATATTCTAGTAAATCTTCAGACCGTAACAAACAGCCGCCAAATGGAATTGTTTGTGATATGTGGGTTCAAGACCCAGAGAAAGGGAATATGTACTTTGAGGTAAAATCATCAATTACAGAATTTGAAATGTCGATTAGTGAATATAATTCTATGTTAAATCACCCGGACTCTTACGAGGTCATTTTAGTCAATCGTGATACAAAAGAAATAAGTCGTCATAAATTTGATGAACTTGATGGATTGAAACAGGTAAGTAGTTATATTTTCAAATTTAAGCAAAAGAGAAGTGACGGTTGAGTGATTTGTTCCCACAAACCTATTCAATCTATCAACTCAAAAATCATAAACAACCATTATTATAGTAGGAGGATACAAAGTGTACTCTCAACGCATGTTGAGGCCGTACCATTGCTTGTCCGAGCTGAGGCATCAGCGAAGTAGGTGAAATTGTAAAAACTTTCATCTTAAGTAATTTTCCAAACATTTGGAATATAAGGAGAGAAAAATGATTTTAGAAACGGAGAGATTGATTCTTCGCCCATGGGATAGGACTCGGAGAATGAGGAGGGGGACCGACGAAATGATACGGTAAGTCCGAACAGCTGAGTGAGGGATTGTGAGCTGGAGTCCTAAGTATTAAAACCGACAAATAGTGAAGTAGTCTTTGAGGTGAAAAAGTAAATTGGTTTTAAGGAGGTATTATATTGATAGAAAGCAGACCTGAGTTTGATAAAATCACATCCTTTGATGAGTTTAATAAATACTATTGGTATCGTGATGAACTTTCACAACTATGTAAATCATTAGGATTAGAATATAGAGGTACCAAACAAGAACTCAATCATATTATTGAGCAGTACTTTAAGGGTAATTTGATTAAAAAATCGTCAATAAAAAGGAAAAAGAAACGAGTAGAAGTCGTTACCTTAAATACGCCCTTACTTGAATGTGGATTCTCCTTTAATACACACTTTAGAGAATATTTCTCAACTTTAACAGATGTTTCGTCCTTTAAATTTACTGCTGATATGGCGACTGCTTGGAGAAAAGTAAAAAGAGAAAATGATTTGAGTTTTACAATCCAAGATATGCTAAAAGTCTATTATGGAAATTCAGACTATGCCAAGTATGATCATTCGGTTTGTCAATGGAATCAATTTTTAAAGGATTTCTGTGCAGACGAAAATAGCCGCAACTACTCAAACAAGTTAAAAATAGCTTCTATTCTTTGGAAAGAAGTTAGAAATTCAAAAGTTGAAAAAATTTATTCAAAGAATCTTTTGGCTGAATATGCTGATAAAATAAACGAGTATGGGGAAGTAGAAAAAACAGGCTAAACCAATATTTCACATGGAGGAATCTTATGCTAGGAGCAATAATTGGAGACATTGTCGGTTCTGTTTATGAATGGAACAATATCAAAACGAAGGACTTTCCTTTATTTCGGAAGGATTGCTTTTTTACAGATGACACGGTTATGATCTGTGCTGTTGCAGATGCGATTATGAATGGGGGACAAAAAGACGACTTCATTGATGCTATGAAGAAATATGGTAGAATGTATCCTGATGCTGATTATGGTGCTCGCTTTAATGCATGGCTAAACAGCGATAATCGTGAGCCTTATAATAGCTTTGGGAATGGTTCGGCTATGCGTGTTTCTCCATGGACTGTAGTTTTTATGCTAGAACCGGAATGTGGCCATCATCTAGAGAATTTGCGAGTCTTTCTGCAGAGGTAACTCATAATCATCCAGAAGGTATCAAAGGTGCAATGGCTACAGCTGATGCTATCTTTCTGTGTCGTTTTTACTTTCGTGGTTATTGTAGAGAATACGAGCAACCAATTAAGGACAATCCTTGGGAGTGTAAAAGACGGATTAAGGATTATATAGAGAAGGCATACGGCTATAATCTATCTCAAACTTTAGATGAAATCCGACCTAACTATCGTTTTAACGAAACATGTTAGGAAACTGTCCCTCAAGCCATTATCGCCTTTCTTGAGAGTACAGATTTCGAAGATGCGATAAGAAGTGCCATCTCACTTGGTGGCGACAGTGATACTCTTGCTGCAATCACTGGCAGCATAGCCGAGGCAGCTTACGGAATTCCTGATTGGATAAAGGATAAGGCCTATTCTTACTTGGATGAACCCTTAAAGGATGTAGTTATGTGATGGGAAAATAGAATAAAAGTGTATTAATCTCCAGTACGTCAAATTTCTCTTTTCTGTAATTTCATTGTATAATGGGAGTACATTTACTTGCATACGACGAAATGTAACTATTTCTAACGAATATTAAGGAGAACATTAATGAAAAAAGCAATGGTAATTATCAACCCTACTTCTGGTGGCGAGAAGGCTTTGGATTACAAAGAAAAGCTGGAGAATAAAGTAAAAGAATATTTTGAGCATGTAGAAACCAAAATTACCGAAAAAGCTCTGGATGCAACACATTTTGCTGAAGAGGCTTCACGTGAGCAGTACGATGCAGTAGTTGTTTTTGGTGGAGATGGGACTGTCAATGAAGTTATTTCGGGTATTGCTGAGAGGGACTACATTCCTAAGTTGGGTATTATCCCTGGTGGTACGGGTAACCTCATTACAAAACTGTTGGAAATCAATCAAGACATCGATGGAGCTATTGAGGAACTTGATTTTAACTTAACCAACAAGATTGATATCGGTAAAGCAAATGACAATTATTTTGGTTATATTTTTAGTATCGGTTCACTTCCTGAGGCGATTCACAATGTTGAAATCGAGGACAAGACAAAATTCGGTATTTTAGCCTATGCTGTAAATACTATGAAGTCTGTCATGACGGATCAGGTCTTTAATATTAAGGTTGAGACAGAAAATGGAAATTATGTTGGTGAAGCTAGCCATGTGTTGGTTCTCTTGACAAATTACTTCGCTGATAAGAAAATCTTTGAAGAAAATAAAGACGGCTATGCCAACATTTTGATTCTGAAAGATGCTTCTATATTCTCTAAATTATCCGTCATTCCTGATTTACTAAAAGGGGATGTTGTCGCAAATGATAATATCGAGTATATCAAAGCTCGTAATATTAAAATTTCTTCTGATAGTGAATTGGAGTCGGATGTTGATGGCGATAAATCGGATAATCTACCTGTAGAAATCAAAGTCCTAGCTCAGCGAGTAGAAGTATTTTCAAAACCGAAAGAGTAAAAGATAAAAATTAGTTTATTATTCACAACGAAATTAAGTTCTATATCAACGATTGGAGGAGGAATGAATTCTCTATTTGATGAATTTCGAACAATTTGTTATCATTTAAACCAAATCGGAATCACACCGACTCTCATGGGGTCCTTGGGTTTTGAATACCGTTCAAATGAGGAATGGAGGCCGTCTGACATTGACATTCATGTGCCTGGTGATCCTAGAGGTTGGGAAGCACCTGATCATCTCAGAATTTATGAGTGGGACAAGATAATGAAAGTGATGAAACACTTAGGCTACGCCTTAATAGATATTCATGAGCATGAATTCCAAAAAGATGGTCTGAGTGTTGAATTCGGAAGTATCGATTCTTTACCTGATTTTGCAGGAGTTTCGGAATCGGATATAGAGCTGATTCATCTCGAAAACATCACTTTTCGCGTTCCAAGTTTGGAACAGTTTTTAAGTATTTATAAGGCTTCTTCCCAAGATTCTTATCGAAATGAGCACAATAACAATAAGGATTTTAAAAAAATTGAGTGGATGGAAAGATAGTTGTAAATCATCATTTGAAAAGTAGCAAGTTGTAAGACTGGCTGCTTTTTTATTTATAGAACCAAACCACTAGAATCTACGGACAAGCCTTGAAAATAAAATACGAAAGTAGTATACTGGGATTACGATTATGAAAACGTTTGCGCAATAAGATAAATAAAAGTGAATTAGGAGACAGAACAGTGGAATTAACAGCCATTTACCACAGACCAGAGTCGGAGTTTGCCTATCTTTATAAGGATAAGAAGCTTCATATTCGGATTCGAACTAAGAAAGGGGACATTGAAAGCATCAACTTGCATTATGGTGACCCTTTTATCTTTATGGAGGAGTTTTATCAGGATACAAAAGAAATGTCCAAGGTAACTTCTGATGCCATCTTTGATTATTGGCAGGTTGAAGTGTCCGTTGACTTTGCACGTATCCAGTATCTCTTTGAAGTCACGGATACAGAAGGTCAAAGTATTTTGTATGGCGATAAAGGGTGTGTGGAAAATTCTCTAGAAAATCTTCATGCTATTGGGAATGGATTTAAGTTGCCTTATCTTCATGAGATTGATGCCTGCAAGGTTCCTGACTGGGTTTCAAATACGGTATGGTATCAGATATTTCCTGAGAGATTTGCTAATGGAAATGCTCGATTAAACCCAGAAGGGTCATTAGACTGGGATTCATCTATCACACCTCAGAGTGATGATTTCTTTGGTGGTGATTTACAGGGGATTATTGACCATCTGGATTACTTGCAAGACTTGGGCATTACTGGACTTTATCTTTGTCCGATTTTTGAATCTACGAGCAATCATAAGTACAATACGACAGATTACTTTGAAATTGACCGTCATTTTGGAGACAAGGAGACCTTTCGGGAGCTGGTTGAGCAAGCTCATCAGCGTGGCATGAAAATCATGTTGGATGCGGTATTTAACCATATTGGTTCGCAATCGCCTCAATGGCAAGATGTTGTAAAAAATGGTGAGGAATCTGCTTACAAAGATTGGTTTCATATTCAAGAATTCCCAGTGACTACTGAAAAGCTAGCTAATAAGAGAGACTTACCCTATCACGCTTTTGGTTTCGAGGACTATATGCCTAAGCTAAATACAGCCAATCCAGAGGTTAAGGGCTATCTTTTAAAGGTTGCGACTTATTGGATTGAAGAGTTTGATATTGATGCTTGGCGTTTGGATGTGGCTAATGAGATTGATCATCAGTTTTGGAAGGATTTTCGAAAGGCAGTTTTAGCTAAAAAGCCTGATCTTTATATTTTAGGAGAAGTCTGGCATACGGCTCAGCCTTGGCTAAATGGAGATGAGTTCCATGCGGTTATGAATTATCCTTTATCTGATAGTATCAAGGACTATTTCTTACGATGCGTTAAGAAGACTGACCAGTTCATCGATGAGATCAATGGCCAATCTATGTATTACAAACAACAGATTTCAGAGGTTATGTTTAATCTCTTGGATTCTCATGATACAGAACGAATCTTGTGGACTGCCAATGAGGATGTTCAATTGGTTAAATCAGCCTTAGCTTGTCTCTTTTTACAAAAAGGGACACCCTGCATCTATTACGGAACCGAGCTTTCCTTGACTGGCGGTCCAGACCCAGATTGTCGACGTTGTATGCCTTGGGAACGTGTATCAAGTGACAATGATATGCTGAATTTCATAAAGCAGCTGATTAATATTAGAAAACAAGCGTCAGCAACCATTCAGCATGGTAAGTATGATCTTCAAGAAATCAAACCAGATCTAGTAGCCTTGGAATGGAAATACGAAGGACAGGTTCTCAAAGCTATATTCAACCAATCGACAGAAGATTATCTTTTAGAGAAGGAAACCGTAGCACTAGCGAACAATTGCAAAGAATTGGAGAATCAGCTTGTGATTTATCCAAATGGGCTTGTGATTTTCATTAAAGAGCAATTAAGAGTAATAGGAAAGTTGTAGTATAGAGAACATTTTACAAACAGACTATTTGTCGTCTTGCTACAATTGGTATATAATTTAACTTAGAGAAAAAAGGAGGACTGATCGAATGGAATTAAAAGATTTTACAGAAAAAGAACAGGAAATGATTAAGAAGGGACTTACGACGTCTAAGATTAGTGACAAGGAAACTGCTGAGAAGATTCTTGCACTAGTACCACAAGACTTGATTAAGCGCATTCCGTTTTTTGTCAGAAAACATGCTACGACACGTACGATTAAACGCATTTCAATTGAACACCCTGAGCTCTACGCTGCAGCTCAAACAAGTGGTGAGATTCCAGAAAAAGAACGCGAAGAATTGCGTCAGATTATCACAACTATCTTTGAACAAAAGATGAATAAGCATAGTATTAAGTAATTGGATGAGAACATTTTTTATTGGCAGTTTGGGAAGCAATGTCTATCATAGCAAGGATTTTCTTCAAGAGCTAGATTCGCAGGTCTATTTTCTAAATCCATATGAAAAGCATCTTCGAGATGAAACAGAATTGAAATCATGGTTTAAAAATGAGATTGTAGAGGAAGAATCTATTTATCTGATAGGCCATTCTCTTGGAGGAGATTTGGCTCGTTATCTCGCATCGGAATTTCAAGAAGTGAAGAAACTGATTCTTTTGGATGGTGGCTATCTAGATTTAGATAAGATTTTACCTTTAGATACAGAGTTAGAGGAAGCTAAAAACTATATCGAATCTCAAGTCGTTTCAGACTTAGCTCTTCTTATTTCTAAAGAGAAATCTGAAGCAAAGTATTGGTCAGAAAATATGGAGGAAGCTGTAAGACAGTCTTATCACTGGAATGCGGAATATAATAGATATGAGTTAGCTATAAATTCTGAAAATATAGAAGCGATTCTTCGACTACGGCGGAAAATCCAAGCTTTTAAGAGAGAAGTGGGGGATACCTTGTTTATCAGTCCTCGCTATCCTAATGAAGCTATATGGAGAGAGGAAGCCCTAAAAGAATTGCCAGACTGTTTTGATACTATTTTTCTAAAAAACTTTAGTCATGAGCTTTATATTGAAGCGCCTAAAGAAATCGCTAGTATGATTAATGAGTGGCTCGCTTATTCTCAATGAGCTACTTGTATTGCTTGAATGGCAAAAGCTTCGAAATCTTTCAAAATAGTGGCATTAATAACTTTTCAGAACCATAATATTTATTTAATCTGATGAATATTGTGATAGATATTGTTACTGGAACGAATTATCCCGCCATTGTAATTACCGTAATGATTTGTTATAATATGACAAAGGAGGAAATCATATGGTAGTAAAAACAAGAAAACAAGGAAATTCAATCACCATTACGATTCCAAGTGAATTTAATATTCCAAGTGGTGTTAAATACGAAGCTAAATTGTTACCAAGTGGTGAGATTATCTTTACTCCTGAAGAATTGGATCAGCAGGTTTCTTATATATCTGATGATGCCTTTGACCTAAATTTAGATAAAATATTTGACGAGTACGACGATGTTTTCAAAGCTTTGGTGGAAAAATGACAATCTATCTAACAGAAAAGCAAATTGAAAAAATAAATGTTTTAGCAATTCAACGGTATTCTCCAAATGAGAAAATTCAAACAGTTAGTCCTTCGGCTTTAAACATGATTGTTAATTTACCAGAACAATTTGTCTTTGGGAAGCCTCTTTATCCAACAATTTTTGATAAAGCAACGATACTATTTGTCCAATTGATAAAGAAGCATGTTTTTGCCAATGCTAATAAACGAACTGCTTTCTTCGTTTTGGTGAAATTTCTACAGTTAAATCGATATCGTTTTTCTGTAACTGTTGAAGAAGCGGTAAATATGTGCGTAACTATCGCAGTAGAATCCTTAACAGATGAAAGGTTAATCACTTATGCCAAATGGGTCTCTGAACATTCGTCTATAATTAATGGAAAAAATTAAGCTCAACTATTCAATTCATGTAAGTATAAATAAAGAGACAATATTAGAAATCTGTAATGCAGAAACGAATATTGTCTCTTTTTTATTGATGAGTGAGAATTTTTGGCGTCTTCCTACATCTCGTATAAACAAAAAACGAACGGGCTCTTTTTCTGTCATTCAGAAGAGAACTTGTTCGTTTTTTCTTTTAAAACACGCGATACACGTAGGGATTTTCTGGTTTATCAACTTTGGTAAAGCTATCGATTTCTAAGGTTGGGAGATTTTGTTTGAGTTCTTTATGGTAGTGATTGACCAGTTTTCCTTTAGCCGTTATCCAGGTGTTATTTTCATACTGTCGGGTATTTCCCTTGGTCAGCAATCCATACACACCTGAATCCGCAATACAGTGGATAATGCCGAAGCGGAACAAAAATTGGCTATTGGAGTGACTGGGGTCGTTATAGACAAAGCCTGTAAACTGGACTGTCTTGCCTTCAAACTCATCTGGATAGTCGTAGATGGCTTCCATGACTTCCATATAGTTTTCATTAGTGATCTGAATACTATCTTGGGACAAGTATTTATCCGCCGCCGTTCGCATTTCCTTTTCATAGGCTGTTTTTGAGAAATAAGAACTGGTATCTGGTTTCAAATATTGGCTTGTTGTCCCTTCGCTGGTCTGAATGGCTTGGTCTGTTCCTTCTGATAGAGGAAAATGATAACCTTTAGCAGAAACAGTCTGAGAATCCAAGCTAACAGTTGGGAAAGTTAAACCGACAACAATCGGAATAGCCAGAAGAGCAACACTTGTCACCTTGGCCAAGCGACCGTTCAAATGACTGTGGGTTTTGACTTGTTTCATCCAGATATACACTTGAACGATTGCCAAGATAAAGGAAAGCACCATGGAAATATAGGCCAGATAGGAATAGTGCATGTTGATGTACTGGTTTAATTTTCCCGACAGATGGAGATAAATGGTCAGTTCAAAATAGCCAGCTAAAACTAAAAATCGAATCATAGGATGACTCCAATCAAGAGAGAATAGACTAAAACGACCAGAGTCACAATCGTAATGAAGTGACTGATAAATCGTGCTTTCAAGTAATTTTTCATCATGAGAATATTTTTGATATCCAGCATTGGGCCAATGACGAGAAAGGCCAGAACTGGTGCCAAACCGAAACTTGAGAGAAGAGAAGCACCGATAAAAGCATCCGCCTCGCTACAGAGCGAAAGAAGAAAGGCCAAAAGCATCAAGAGCAAGATGGCAAAAAGAGGGGTCGCACTGATAGAAGTCAAAATGCGTGTCGGAACGTAGACTTGTATTATAGAGGCAAAGAGACAGCCAAATACCAAGTAACGTCCCGTATCAAAAAATTCATCAATGGCTTGCACAAAGACCTGAAAAACTTTTTTTGCAGGAGTTAAGTGAGAAAAATCATGCTCATGACAGGCAAAACGATTTTCTTTTTGAATGGGTTCTTGCCAAAAAAATCCCAGAAAAACCCCTAGTATCACAGCTACAACAATGGAACCCAGAGCTCGCAATAGGGCGATGTGGAAGGAGTTGCCAAAGGCAGAATAGGTCGCAAAGAGAACAATGGGATTGATGACAGGTGCTGTTACGAGAAAGGGAACAGCCGTGTAACTGGGAACCTTTTTTTCCAGAAAACGATTGATAATGGGAACAATTCCACATTCACAAGAGGGGAAAAGCATCCCGACAAAGGTCCCAAAAAAGATTCTCCCCCAACGATTTCGAGGGAGAAAATGATAAACTTTTTCAGGTGTGATATAGACTTCAATCAGCCCTGAGACAATACTTCCTATCAGCACGAAAGGGAGGGCTTCAATGATAATGGAGAGAAAAATGGCTCCAGTCTGAAGCACACTAGATGGGAGTTGTTGGAAAGCAGTCATCTAGTTTTTCTTTTCTGCTTTGTCTTTTTTCTCTTTGTCATCATCAGGGAAAGTGACTTGTTTCAAATCAGGGAGTTTAGCAAACTCTTCAAACATCTTGTCTAAATCGTCTCGTTTTGTAAATTTTACAGCCATAGATATACCTCGATTCTAAATTCTACCTCTATTATACTATTATTTTGAGGAAAAGGGAAAAGTTAAAATTTCAAATTGAGTAGCTAATAAATAATACAGCTTGATATCACATGATGTACACTATAATTGTGCTATAATTAAATAAAAGAAAATCATTATCAGAAAATTATAGGAGGTAGTCAAATTGACTGACTCAATTAGTGTTATTTTGTTACACCAAGGAGACAGAAATAGTTTATTAGAGTCTTTATCAATAGTGGATAGACAAACATTAAAAGATATAGAAGTTATTATTGTAAACCAATCCACAGAGGAAATAGATTCCATTAGCCAACAGATAGATCTAGCACTTGATATTAAGATTATAGGTGAGAATTCTTTTGCTGAGTTGTCTGATATGATTACGGGAGATTATATTACGTTTCTATCATCAAATGATTCATTATTTGATTGGACATTTGAAAAGATGTATCATGCGATAAAATTATCTGATTCTGATGTTGTTCTTGGTAATTTTGCTGATTTGGTTGATGGAGTATTTTACTTTTATCCTTGGGGTGATAATTGGTTGACAAAAAACTTAACGAACTATCAAGTTTTAGAAAAGATGGATGATACAGATCATCGAATTAGAAAACAATATTGCTCATTGTTCGGAAAATTATTCAATAGTAAACTTTTACGAAAAATAAATCAATTTGATATAAACAACCTTATTTGGAGACTTTATATTCAATCTAAAACTGCAACCTATATTAATTTACCGACATATATCTATAAACCTGTTGTAGATGTTAAACCTCTCAAAGATTCCTATAAAATCATATTAGAAAATTATGAAAATAGAATAAAAGATTGCGTCGTCTTAGAAAACTATGATATAGAAATAGCGAAAAGACAATATATTCAAGAATTGGCAAATTTTAGTGCTTGGTTAAAAAATGACGGTGAACATTTAGATTCTGAAATTGTTTATCATAAGTTGATAGCTGCAGAGAAAGGAATTTTCCCTTTTCTTGACCTTGATAGATTAGATTTCACGATTATAAGTAATAATTGTGTTGGAGGATTAATTTATAAACAACTTGGTTTTCAATATAGAACACCTTTTGTTGGTTTATTTATTCTTCCTGATGATTATTATAAACTTACAAAGGATTTTCGGTACTATATGGAACAAGAACTTGTTTTCGAAGAGGAACTTATTTCACCGAGCTGGACTCATGAAGTTTATCCTTTGGGACATTTAGGAGATATAGATATTCATTTTCTACATTATTCTAGTATTGAAGAAGCACGAACTAAGTGGGAAAAAAGAAAAAAACGTATAAATTGGGATAATATTTATTTTAAATTTGATAATAAAGATTCAGCTAGTGAAGAAATTCTAAGTAAGATGGATAATCTTCCCTATTCTAATAAATTAATTTTAGTCAATCGTCCATATAAAAACTTGAAAAGTCAATGTGTTATTCCAGGTCAGGAACATCTTCCAGAACTGGCTATTATGTCTGATCCATTAAATACTTTTGATATCATGGCTTGGTTAAAAAAAGGCGGCAATGCTCTATAAGTACAAGTTATTGCTCTATAGCATATAAATCTATTCCCTACATATTTTTTAAATGTTCTACGAGTTAATTTGAAACGTTTAGCTTGTGGTATAATAGGTTTATGGATAAAAAATATGAAAAAATCTCTCAGGATTTGGGAGTGACGTTAAAGCAAATTGATACCGTTCTAAGTTTGACAGCTGAAGGGGCGACAATTCCCTTCATAGCGCGTTATCGCAAGGACATGACTGGTAGTTTGGATGAGGTGGCAATTAAGGCCATTATCGACTTGGATAAAAGTCTGACAAATCTCAACGACCGTAAGGAAGCTGTTTTAGCTAAGATTCAAGAACAAGGCAAGTTGACCAAGGAGTTGGAAGAAGCTATCTTAGTTGCCGAAAAATTAGCAGACGTTGAAGAACTCTATCTTCCTTACAAGGAAAAGCGTCGGACCAAGGCAACCATTGCCCGTGAAGCAGGGCTTTTCCCACTTGCTCGCTTAATCTTGCAGAATGTAACTGACTTAGAGAAAGAAGCTGAGAAGTTTGTCTGTGAAGGATTTGCGAATGGGAAGGAAGCTTTGGCTGGTGCAGTTGATATCTTGGTCGAAGCCTTATCGGAAGATGTTACACTGCGCGCCATGACTTATCAGGAGGTGCTGAGACACTCTAAACTTACTTCTCAAATTAAGGATGAAAGTCTCGATGAAAAGCAGGTCTTTCAGATTTACTATGATTTTTCAGAGACAGTTGGAAATATGCAAGGCTATCGTACCTTAGCCCTCAATCGTGGGGAGAAGCTAGGTGTCTTGAAGGTCGGTTTTGAACATGCGACGGACCGTATTCTTGCCTTCTTTGCTACTCGTTTCAAGGTGAAAAATGCTTATATTGATGAAGTGGTTCAGCAATCTGTTAAGAAAAAAGTCTTGCCTGCTATCGAGCGCCGTATTCGGACAGAATTGACTGAAAAAGCAGAAGAAGGAGCTATCCAACTCTTTTCTGACAACCTGCGCAATCTCCTTTTGGTTGCTCCATTGAAAGGGCGCGTGGTTCTTGGGTTTGACCCAGCCTTTCGTACAGGTGCCAAGCTAGCTGTCGTGGATGCAACAGGGAAAATGCTGACGACTCAGGTTATTTATCCTGTCAAACCAGCATCAGCTCGTCAAATCGAAGAAGCCAAGAAAGATTTGGCAGATTTGATTGGTCAATACGGTGTAGAGATTATTGCAATCGGAAATGGAACGGCCAGTCGTGAAAGTGAAGCCTTTGTGGCAGAAGTCCTTAAGGATTTTCCAGAAGTCAGCTATGTTATCGTCAATGAAAGTGGTGCTTCGGTCTATTCTGCCAGCGAACTTGCTCGTCAGGAGTTTCCAGACTTGACCGTTGAAAAACGCTCTGCTATTTCTATCGCCCGTCGTTTGCAAGATCCTCTTGCAGAGTTGGTCAAAATCGATCCTAAGTCAATCGGTGTCGGTCAGTACCAGCACGATGTCAGCCAGAAGAAATTGTCAGAGAGTCTGGACTTTGTCGTCGATACCGTGGTAAACCAAGTCGGTGTCAATGTCAATACAGCCAGCCCAGCTCTTCTTTCCCATGTCGCTGGACTCAATAAAACCATTTCTGAAAATATCGTCAAATACCGTGAGGAAGAAGGAAAAATCACTTCACGTGCTCAAATCAAGAAAGTTCCTCGGTTAGGTGCCAAGGCCTTTGAGCAGGCAGCTGGTTTCCTTCGTATCCCTGAAAGTAGCAATATCCTTGATAATACAGGAGTTCACCCAGAAAATTACGTTGCCGTCAAGGAACTTTTCAAACGTTTGGATATCAAGGATCTGAATGAAGAAGCCCAAAGCAAACTCAAGTCCCTTTCAATTAAGGAAATGGCGCAAGAGCTAGACCTTGGTCCAGAAACTCTTAAAGATATCATTGCAGATCTTCTCAAACCAGGTCGAGATTTCCGTGATTCCTTTGACGCACCTGTGCTTCGCCAAGATGTCCTAGATATCAAGGATTTAGTGGTTGGTCAGAAGCTAGAGGGTGTGGTGCGTAACGTCGTTGACTTTGGTGCCTTCGTTGATATTGGGATTCATGAGGACGGTCTCATCCATATTTCCCATATGAGTCGGAAGTTTATCAAGCATCCCAGCCAAGTGGTATCCGTTGGTGATTTGGTAACGGTTTGGGTTAAGAAAATTGATACTGAACGTGAAAAAGTCAATCTGTCGCTAATCGCTCCAAATGAAACTGACTGATTACGTTAAGCAGGTTTCACTAGAAGACTTCGGCAGACCTTTTATCCATCATGCCCAGTGGAATAGGCGTCTACGTTCGACAGGTGGGCGATTTTTCCCAAAAGATGGGCATTTGGATTTTAATCCCAAGGTTTATCAGGAACTGGGTCTGGATGTTTTTAGGAAAATTGTCCGACATGAACTCTGTCATTATCACCTTTATTTCCAAGGGAAGGGATATCAACACAAGGATCGGGATTTTAAGGAACTTTTGAAAGCAGTGGATGGATTACGCTTTGTGCCCTCCTTGACAAATAGCCACTCTAAACCACTCAAGCTTTATCGTTGCCAATTCTGCCAACAAAGGTATCATCGAAAGCGAAAGATTGATACCAAACGCTATCGCTGTGGACTTTGTAGAGGTAATTTGCTACTAATAAATCAGCCTGAGGACTGATGAAAGCCGAGCCTACCCGTGATATACTATGTCTAACCTAGCAGAAAGAGGAAATATCATGAACAGTAAATTTTATAAAATGAGACGCAATCGCATGATTTCAGGAGTTCTGGCAGGTCTGTCAGATAAGTGGAATTTTGATGTTACCCTTGTACGTTTTCTATTTGCTATTTTTACAGTCGCAAACTTTGGACTTGGGGTGATTATCTATATCATCCTAGCTTCTATCATGCCAACCAAGGAAGAAATCGAAGCAGAAATGTATGGAACAGGCCCACGAAAACGCAAAGAAGCCCAAGCCATTGACGATAATGAAGGCTGGTTTTGGTGAGGTAGAAACAGTTATTTTACTGTTAGTCTATGAATTCGACTAATCTATTTTAACATTTCTTGAACCCTTGTATTTGCAAGGGTTTTCTTCTTGCCTTCTTTTTATGGTAAAATGTTTTTAATGAAATGCCTACATTTACTCCAATCTTACAAAAATGTAAGATTAAAGTCTCTTTTGTAAGGTTAGGTTATGGCAAGCGGTCTTTTTTTGATGTAAACTAGACTCATAAAGAACAAAGGAGTAACATCATGAAACAAATCTTACATAAGAAAACAAGAAAACCAAGCCACAAAGATATCGAGCGCGT
Organism: Streptococcus mitis; assembly: GCF_901542415.1. NCBI lineage: Bacteria > Bacillati > Bacillota > Bacilli > Lactobacillales > Streptococcaceae > Streptococcus > Streptococcus mitis. The sequence continues at coordinate 545,752 of NZ_CABEHV010000004.1, forward strand.
TCAGCTGGGATGCGCTATGATGCAAGCAACATTTCATTTGATGGGATATTAAGAAAGGAGATTCTCATGACACTTTTAGATGTAAAACACGTTCAAAAAATTTATAAAACTCGTTTTCAGGGCAACCAAGTAGAAGCCCTCAAGGATATTCACTTTACCGTCGAAAAGGGTGACTACGTTGCCATCATGGGTGAGTCTGGTTCTGGTAAATCAACTTTACTCAATATTCTAGCTATGCTGGATAAACCAACTCGTGGTCAAGTTTACTTGAATGGAACTGACACCGCAACCATTAAAAATTCACAGGCTTCTAGCTTCCGTCGTGAAAAGTTAGGCTTTGTCTTCCAAGACTTTAACTTGCTAGATACTCTGTCTGTCAAGGACAATATCTTGCTTCCGCTTGTCTTGTCAAGAAGACCTATTACGGAGATGATGAAGAAATTGGTGGTGACAGCTGAGAATCTAGGTATCAACCAATTGCAAGAGAAGTACCCTTACGAGATTTCTGGTGGTCAGAAACAGCGTGTAGCAGTAGCCCGCGCCATCATCACAGAACCTGAAATTCTCCTTGCGGATGAGCCAACAGGTGCCCTTGATTCCAAGTCCTCTGCAGCCTTACTTGATGTCTTTGATGAAATCAATGAGCGCGGCCAAACCATTCTTATGGTAACCCACTCAACAGCAGCAGCTAGCAGAGCTAAACGTGTACTCTTTATCAAAGACGGCATTCTTTACAACCAAATCTACCGTGGAGAGAAGACAGAACGTCAGATGTTCCAAGAGATCTCTGATACCTTGACTGTCATGGCAAGCGAGGTGAATTAGTATGTTTCGATTAACCAATAAGTTAGCGGTATCGAACTTGATTAAAAACCGCAAACTCTACTATCCTTTTGCGCTGGCTGTTCTCTTGGCAGTCACCGTCACCTATCTCTTTTACTCTCTAACTTTCAATCCAAAGATTGCGGAAATTCGTGGAGGGACAACGATTCAGGCTACACTTGGATTTGGTATGTTTGTCGTCACCCTTGCATCTGCTATTATTGTCCTTTATGCCAATAGTTTTGTCATGAAGAACCGTTCCAAGGAACTAGGGATTTATGGAATGTTGGGCTTGGAGAAGCGTCATCTTATCAGTATGACCTTTAAGGAGTTAGTGGTATTTGGGATTCTAACTGTTGGAGCGGGTATCGGTATTGGAGCCTTGTTTGACAAGTTAATTTTCGCTTTCTTGCTCAAACTGATGAAATTGAAGGTTGAGCTGGTCGCTACCTTCCAAATGAATGTTGTCATTGCAGTACTTGTTGTCTTCGGTTTGATTTTCCTAGGCCTCATGTTCCTGAATGCCCTTCGAATTGCCCGTATGAATGCCCTCCAGCTCTCGCGTGAGAAAGCAAGTGGAGAGAAAAGAGGTCGTTTCCTACCTCTCCAAACTATTCTTGGTTCCATAAGTTTAGGGATTGGCTATTATCTTGCCCTTACGGTAACCGATCCTCTTACAGCCCTAACAACTTTCTTCCTAGCTGTTTTGCTGGTTATCTTTGGTACTTATCTATTGTTTAATGCAGGGATTACAGTCTTCCTACAAATCTTAAAGAAAAATAAGAAATACTATTACCAACCTAATAACCTCATCTCTGTTTCCAACTTGATTTTCCGTATGAAGAAAAATGCGGTGGGCCTTGCAACTATCGCTATCTTGTCAACAATGGTTTTGGTAACCATGTCAGCAGCGACAAGCATTTTCAATGCCTCAGAATCCTTTAAAAAAGTGATGAATCCGCATGACTTTGGAATTACTGGAAAAAATGTTGAAAAAGAAGATTTGGACAAACTCTTGAGCCAGTTTGCAAGTGATAAAGGTTATAGTGTCAAAGAGAAAGAAGTGCTTCATTACAGTAACTTTGGTATTGCAAATCAAGAAGGAACCAAGTTAACTATTTTTGAAAAAGGACAAAACCGTGTCCAACCCAAAACAGTTTTCATGGTATTTGACCAAAAAGATTATGAAAATATGACTGGTCAAAAACTGTCTCTATCAGGAAATGAGGTCGGTCTCTTTGCCAAAAATGACGGACTGAAAGGACAGAAAGCTCTAACTCTAAATGATCATCAATTTTCTGTCAAAGAAGAATTTAATAAAGATTTCATTGTGAACCATGTTCCAAATCAGTTTAATATCTTGACTACTGATTACAATTATATAGTTGTTCCTAATCTACAAGCTTTTTTGGAACAATTCCCAGATTCAGCTATCTATAATCAACTTTACGGTGGTATGAATGTAAATGTCAGTGAAGAAGAACAGCTCAAGGTCGCTGAAGAATATGAAAACTACCTCAATCAGTTTAATGCTCAATTAAACACTGAAGGTAGCTATGTGTACGGTAGCAATCTAGCAGATGCCAGTGCTCAGATGAGTGCCCTCTTTGGTGGTGTCTTCTTTATCGGTATTTTCCTATCCATTATCTTTATGGTCGGAACCGTTCTGGTCATCTACTACAAACAAATTTCTGAAGGCTACGAAGACCGTGAACGCTTTATTATCTTGCAGAAAGTCGGTTTGGATCAAAAGCAAATCAAGCAAACCATCAACAAACAGGTTTTAACTGTTTTCTTCCTTCCTTTGCTTTTTGCCTTCATACATCTCGCCTTTGCCTACCATATGCTTAGTCTGATTTTAAAAGTGATTGGTGTAATAGATACGAATATGATGTTGATTGTGACCTTGTCTATCTGCGCTATCTTCCTCATCGCCTATGTGCTGATTTTCATGATTACTTCAAGAAGTTATCGCAAGATCGTGCAAATGTAAAAAAAGATACCTCGACTTCAAAATCGAGGTATTTCTTGTATTTTATACTCAATGAAAATCAAAAAGCAAACTAGGAAGCTAGCCGCTGGTTGCTCAAAACACTGTTTTGAGGTTGCAGATAGAACTGACGAAGTCAGTAACCATACATACGGCAAGGCGAAGCTGACGTGGTTTGAAGAGATTTTCGAAGAGTATTAAATGCTGAAAAGTTGTCCTAGCAGGAAAGTAACGCCCATGGTCAAGAGGCCGATAGCGAGGTTCCGAATCATAGCTGTTTTGGTTGGGGCTTTTCCAAGTCTGGCACTAGTGTAACCAGTGAGAAGAAGGGCCACACCGACGATAAGGACAGTAGCAGGGATGCGGTATTCACTTGGGAAAATGGTCACTGACAGCATTGGAGGCAAACTTCCAAGGAAAAAGGCAACAAAACTAGAAATGGCAGCGTGCCAAGGATTGGTAAACTCTTCATACTCTATCCCATATTTTTCCTCTACCAAAGCCTTGAGTGGATTTTTAAGAAAGGCCTTGTTGGTCAAGAGCTGGGCAGAGGTTTCACATTCTCCATTTTGGATATAGGCAGCATAGAGGGATTTTTTGGCTAGTTCCATATCTTGGTCTAGCAAGAGTTGCTCACGCGCAACGGCTGCTTCCTCGGTATCTTTTTGAGTTGAAACGGATACATATTCTCCACCAGCCATTGAAAAGGCACCAGCTAAGATAGCTGCAAATCCTGATAAAAAGATAATCCAGATATTGCTCGTAGCACTAGCAACCCCGATAACCACACCAGCAATGGAAATAATTCCATCATTGGCACCAAGAACACCAGCACGCAGGATATTTAAACGACCTGCAAAATTTGAATCAATTTCGTGATTTGTTTCTGACATATTATTCTCCTTTTTATCCAGTATAAAGGAAAAATATAGGGAAATCAATCTTTTAAAAGTATCTGAAAAAAGTTGCACGATTTTAATTTTACGAGCTTTTTTTAAAAGTTAGAAACACCACTAGCTAGTAGAGAAGGATAAAAGAAAAGCAAAGCTGATAGACTAGTCCTTTTTCTAGTTATCTATGGTATAATAGGAGGTAGATTTACTAATCGGAGTAAGAAATATTTTATGATTAAACTAGTAGCAACAGATATCGGTATAAGTAAATTGATACAATAGAATATAAAGAAAGCCTTGGAAAAAAGTTGTTTTAAGGATTTTTACTGTCTATAGATAGAAGGAAATGGGTATCAGAAATACTTTGATTCTATGGAGACACCCTTGATTTGTTAAACGTTAAATTGTATGTTTCCAAAGTCAATCATCTTGAGACAGTATAAACGTATGTTATAAAATGCTATAATCATTCATAATATTTAATTTTAAATTACTGTATGCGAGGAATGGAATATGCCAAAATCATTTGATGAATTTTACTTTTACACTGCGGATAAGAAAGAAGATATTCAGATTTTAAATGATTATTTTGTAAAATATAAAAATCTAGGAATTTATCAAGATAATATGTTCTGCCCAGAGTGTAAACAAGCAGAGTTATCTTACATCCCTAAGACTTCACAAAGGAGAGCACATTTAAAAAGAAAGACTAGTTCTAAACACACTAATTGGTGCTCTTATCAATTTGATTATGCTAGCAAAGAGTATATAGAGGAATATTTTAAAAATCTTCGTGATGACCAAATTAAAGATAAGCTTGATGCCATGATGAGAAGTCTTTTTTTAAAAAAAGAATATTTGCCTCAAACACCGATAGCTCTAGGAGATTCTAGTGATGAAAATCCTGTAGTTCTGACAAGAAAGGTTGAAAGACAAGTACATCATAAATCTTTAAGAAGAAAAAGTATTGAAAAATGGCTAGATAAAAAACTTGAAGATGAACTTCATCTTTTCTATGGTAAAGTACGTTTAAGCATTTCAGAATGGCATAATGAACAAGGATATACTCTTTATTTTTTGAATATTTTTTGTAAGGATTCGAATAGGAAATGGAAAAAGAAAGCAAGTATATATCTTGGTGATAAAGTTTTGCTTAAAGTTGAAGAAGATACAGATTATTATTTAGTTGCAATTGGTCATTTAGATTTTTCAAAAGGATTTCCTCCAAAACTGAAGTTGGCAAGTAGACAAGCTTTCTCCATTGAGAAAGTTTTATGATAAGCAGAGGTGTAAAATGGCTTGGGTTGAATATTTAATTGATAGTTTAAAGAGAATTTTCTTAAAAAAGTCTATATCTGATTTTGAAAACGAAACAGAGAATGGAGAGGAAGGATATGATTCTAGATTTAATGATTCTACTTCAGAAGAACGAGGGATCAAGATTAAAACATATTATGAAAATTGGGAGAATCAGACATTTGAATCTCTATTAGAAGAGCATGGCTGTCTAGAATTAAAATTGCTGATTAATAATAATGAAATTTCTGAGAGTTTTAGTTTTTGTAATATTGGTATAAACTATAGTATTACCAAAACTGCAGATTTTAATTTCAGGTATAGAAGTATTAGTGTGCTACCTAAGTATAGAGAAAGAGGTGTATGTAGCTACTTGCTATTAAAATCAATTATTGTAGTTTTAGAAACACTAGAAAACAAAAATGTAGAATTTTCTTTAGTAAATACAGTAAAAATTGAAATTGGAGACAAATTTTCAATTTACGATTCTATTTTAACGGAAAAAATACCTAATAAAAATATGCAATATAGGGTATTTTTATCTGAAAATAGAGATACTGATTTAGCACAGTTAAGGGAAATGTACAATAGCAAACTAGAAAAAATAACTGCTAATTTAAAATTTGCTTAGTATGAAAGTATCGATCTAGTCATCATTTAATCAATATTTCATCTGAAAGAAATTATTTAGTTCACATAAAGTGTGTTGTTCTGCTTGAAAAATTGAGAGACTTTGAAACAATAAAACATGCTATAATAGTTGCAGAAAGGTTGGTATTTATGGCTAGGATATTGGTTATTGAAGATAATAGTGACATTCAGGAAATTTTGAGAACACTTCTTACTGAGGAGCATGAGGTGATTCAAGCCTTTTCTGGTACAGAAGGAATCATGCTTTTTGACCAAGGTGGGATTGACCTCGTTTTGCTAGATATCATGCTTCCTGGGAAAAATGGGGATCAGGTTTTAAAAGCCATCAGGGAACAAAGTCAAACTCCAGTCATTATGCTAACAGCTTTGAGCGATAAGAAGTTAATCAGTCAATACCTCTTAGACGGTGCCAATGATTACATAGTCAAACCTTTTGATTTGGACGAAGTCTTTGCAAGAGTTACTGTTCAGTTACGTCAAAGTGCAGAAAAACAGCCTGCAGAAATTGTAAAAACTGAAAATCTGCCACAAAACTTGAAAAATATCCAGTTTGATGCCGAAAGTTTTGAAATCAAAAATAGTCAGGAAACGATTCGTCTTGCCAAGAAAGAATGCTTGATTCTCCAAACTCTCCTCAAACATCCTAAGAAAATCTTCACCAAGGAAGAACTTTATGAATTGGTATGGGAGGACAACTACCTATCTGGAGATAATACCCTCAATACGCATTTGAGTAATCTTCGTAAAAAATTAAACCAGCTTGACCCAACTCAAGAATATATTGAAACCATTTGGGGCGTTGGGGTAAGATTAAAAGGAGACAATCAATGATCTACATGATAATCTTTATCCTACTGGTACTCCTGATTATTTTATCGATTGCATTGATTCGCTACCAACTAGCACTTAAAAACTTGAGTCAACAGATTGAAGACAAGATTCTCACAGGTAGTATGAAAAGAGTAGGGGTCAGCATTTTTTCCAAACATTTTTTACATCTCTATCAGCAGATTGAGAATTTATTTCAGGAAGTGGAACAATCTCGACTGGTTATGAAAAGGGAAAAGCAGACTCTAGATATGGCCATCAGCAATATCGCTCATGATATTCGGACGCCTTTGACTATCGCTTCAGGCTACACCCAACAATTGATAAAATCTCCTGAAGACAAAGCAGAAACCTTACAAAAAATAGCCCAGCATCTTGATTTAGTTTCCAAACGTTTGGAGGCTCTCCTAGAATACCGTCGTTTGATGGAAGGAGCTGTCAAACCGAAACTGGAAGAAGTGGATTTTTCAGCTTTTATCACCAAAAAGACTCTGGCTTATTATGATGTTTTTCAGGCGGCAAATATCATGCTTGATTTTAAGGTTGAAGCTGGTTTAACAATGAGGACTGATGAAGACTTGCTGGATCGAATTTTACAAAATCTGCTTGGGAACGTCCTAAAACATGGCAAGGAAGAAGCACGGCTATCTTTGAGAAAGGAAAAGGAACAGCTTGTCTTAGAGATTGCAAACCTTGTCAAACAGCCCATCAAAAAAATAGAAAATCTCAGCAACCGTTTTTATTCTGAAAATCTATCTGATACGGAAGAATCCTCTGGTTTAGGCCTTTATATCACTGAGGAATTATGCCATCTTCTCGGTGCAGAAATGAAACTAAGCACAGATGGGCAGTGGTTGTCGGTTTTCATTTACTTTTAACGAAAGAAACCTCCTCTGTAGGCTAGAGGAGGTCGTTTTTTATAGACTTTTCTTTTTAAAAACTGTCAATCCACTTAGATTAAAGATTACAATAACAGCTAAGGTAACTATAAGGGTGTAGAAAATGGATTCACTATTAGCAGTCATAGCATAGAAAAACTGCAATGATAAATATGGCAAAATTTTGATACTTGGGAAGATGAGCATTGGCATAGAAAGTAAGATGGAGCTGACCAAATATCCAATAAATACTGCAAGATAAGAATGGCTAACATAGAGGATGAAGGAAACAATGGAAAGCCAAGCAAGGAGGCAAAGAAATTGAAGGAAAATGGTTATCAATAGATTGCCAATAAAGCCATCAGGCATAGTTCCAAATCCATTTAAGATAGTTGCTGGAATAAAGGCAATCACAAGGCTGATGATAAGTTGCAAAAGTGCAATACAAGCCACTACAAAGCCTTTGGCAAGGAAAAACTCTATACGAGAAACCCCTACTGTCAAACTATTTTTATAGAGCTTTCCGATTAAATCAACACCGAGGACTAGACAAGTTAGAATAATACAGAGAAAAACGAGGTTTGAACCTTGACTAGATGCGTTAATCAGGGCTTGTACACCGTCCCAACCATGGGTTGGAATTTCTGGCTCTTCTGTCTGGATTGCCATCAGATGGCCAGTAGCTCCAATACTTGCGCCCATTAGCATGAGAGAAAAGAGAATGAACTCTGTAATCCAAAAACCTTTGGAACGGAAAAGACGGTAAAAGTCTGCTTGAATGGTATGTATCATGATGTTTCTCCTATTCGACCAATTGAGTGAAGTATTCTTCTAGATTTTGACGAGCGTAGTAAATCTCGTCAATAGCGACATCTGCCAAGGTTAATTCCTTAAGAATCTGTTTGACATCTTGTTCCTGACCAAAGATGTGGATTTCGTTTTCAGGATTGACAACCTTGAACTGGAGCTGGATTTGTTCTTTCAATACTTGACAAGCTTTCTCTTGGTCAGCTGTCTTAAGCACAATATAATCCTCACTCAGTGTTTCAAATTCAGCTTTGCTGATTTCACGGATAATCTTACCTTGATCTAAAATACCAAAGCGATTTGCTACGAGATAGAGTTCTGACAAGATATGGCTAGAGATGAGAATGGTTATCCCTTTTTCTTGATTGAGGCGTTGAATCATCAGACGAAATTCTTTGATACCGATTGGATCAAGTCCATTGATAGGTTCATCTAAGATTAGGAAGTCTGGTTTGGAAAGAAGAGCAATGGCGATGCCAAGTCTTTGCTTCATTCCAAGAGAGAAATCTCGAAAGACTTTTTTACCTGTATCTGACAAACCTACATAGTCCAGCGTTTCTCGAATAACTTGATCAGCATTTGGAATATGACGAATCATACAGTAATATTTCAGATTTTGATCGGCTGTTAAGTGATTATGAGCTACAGGTGATTCGATCACTGAACCTACTCGAGATAGAGCCTTGGTCCATTCATTTTCCGATTGGCTAGAGAAGAGGGAAACAGTTCCTTTATCCGCAAACAGTAGTTGTGTAATGATTTTTATTAAGGTGGTCTTCCCAGCTCCGTTCTTCCCGATAAGTCCATAAATATCTCCTTCTCTTATGGTTAGATGAAGATCCTGAAGAATGGCTTGTTTGGCAAAGTTTTTGGACAATCCATGAATGTCAAGTACTGTTTTCATGATTCTCTCCTTTTGATTTATTTTGTTAACTTTAGTATAAAGCATAGAAATCAAAGAAAGCTCAAGCATTTCTAAAGACTTTCTAAAGTTTTAGGAATTCTTAAATATCAAAACCCAGTTGACATGAACTGGGCTTCTTAATTATAGAATGTATTTCTCAATCGCACGCGCAACGCCGTCTTCTTCGTTGCTGGCTGTAACGTCATCAGCTAGGGATTTGACATAATCGCTGGCATTTCCCATAGCAACACCAAGGCCTGCAAATTGGAGCATTTCGATATCGTTATTGGCATCGCCCATGGCCATAATTTCTAACGGCTCAATCTTCAAAATTTCAGCTAATCGAGAAAGAGCGGTAGCCTTGGTCGTTCCAAGTGGCATGGCTTCATAAATAACAGGCTGTGAACGAACTCCACTAAATCGTTGGCAGAGTTCTATAGCAAAACGCTCTTCAAAATCATCTGTTTGCTCCTCTGTACCTAAAAACATACCTTGGAACATGCGGTACTTGCCACTGGTTGCTTCCTCAAGGGAGATTTCAGTCAGGTCTGAAAAGACTAGCTTGGCATCATTTTGAATGATTTCATTAGGCTTGCCACCGAGGACAAAATAATGCTCCTCATCAAAAAGAGTCAATTGAACATCACTCTTTTTAGCTAGGTCATAGAGGTATTCGATGTCAGATGAACTGAGTTCTTGCCAGTCAACTAGTCCCCAGTCACTGGTCTGGTGAGTTGAACAACCGTTATTGACAATGACATATTCGTTCTGGAGGTCAAGCCCCAGTTTTTTGTAGTAGGGAAGGACACCGAAAAGCGGGCGACCTGTACAGAGAACCAGTTTGACACCTTTTTCAATGGCTTGGTGAATAGCAGTAATGTGAGCTTGTGGAATTTCCTTGGCTTCATTGAGGAGGGTTCCGTCCATATCTAAGGCTAGTAGTTTAATCATAGATTTTCCTTCTTTATCTTTTGGTATTATTATAGCATATTTTGGAGAAGATGATGGTAAAAGGGTAGGGACTAATTGATTTTACAGTTTAGGATGTTTTGATGACAATTTATGATTTGAAGAGGATACTTTGAAAAAGATATGCTATATTAAACCTGTGATTCAATTAAGTAAACCATTATATTCAATAAGTTAGTCAAGAAAAACAAAGGATTTAATATGAAAAAACGGGCTATTCAAATTTTACTAGCATTGTCCTTAATTTTTTATAAATCAACTTGGTTTTGGAGGCTTTTCAATCACCTCGCAAAGCCCTATCTACCAGCAAGTCGTGAGTTTTTTCAGATTTTGCTTTTGATGGAGAGTGGAGTTCTTTTATTAGCGGTCATCTATCTACTAGTTTTTGCTGGAAAGAAAACTTTTCATTTCAAGTGGCAGCCGAGGTACTTTATCTACCTTTTACTGGGCTACATTATTTTGTATATGTCGGACTTCCTCTTGTCTTATTTCATACCCTCGTCTTCAAATCAAATTTCTTTGAATGAAACGATAGAAATGATGGGGAGACAGGAATTACCCTATTTCTTGCTCATAGTTTACTTCATCGGCCCTATTGCTGAGGAGTTGATTTATCTCGGTGTGCTTATGACAACCTTTTTCAAAAACTCACCTTGGTACGGAGATGTCTTGCTTTCTGCTATTATTTTCGGTTGTATTCATATCAATTTCGCTTTAACACCTCTTGCCTTTTTCATTTATGCTAGTGGAGGTCTTATTTTGGCTATATTGTATCGCATGACAAAAACTCTCTACTATCCAATAGTGGTTCATATCCTCATCAATATCACTGCCTTCTGGAACTTGTGGTTACTCCTATTTTCAGGAAGTTAGCTTACTAAAACAATGTCGGAATTTTCCGGCATTTTCTTTTCAATAGATGAGCAAGAACTGATTATTTACAGGATTGCTTAATTAAAAAATGGTATAATAAAAGGTAATGAAAAATTCCAACGAGGCAGAGATGAAACTACTTTATACTGATATTCGGACTTCTTTGACTGAAATTTTAACGAGAGAGGCGGAGGAGCTAGTTGCTGCGGGCAAGCGGGTCTTCTACATCGCTCCCAACTCTCTTTCTTTTGAAAAGGAACGCGCCGTGCTGGAATGTTTGTCCCAGCAGGCTTCTTTTGCTATTACCGTCACGCGCTTTGCTCAAATGGCTCGTTACCTGGTCTTGAATGACTTGCCTGCTAAGACCAGTCTTGATGATATCGGTCTTGGGATGGCCTTTTACAAGTGCCTTGCCGAACTTGATCCCAAAGACTTACGAGTATACGGCGCCATCAAGCAGGATCCTCAGTTTATCCAGCAGTTGATTGAACTTTACCACGAGATGACCAAAGCTCAGATGAGCTTTTTAGACTTGGAGAGTTTGACGGATGAGGACAAAAGAGCAGACTTGCTCTTGATTTTTGAGAAAGTAACGGCCTATCTCAATCAAGGTCAGTTAGCTCAGGGAAGTCAGTTGTCCCATTTGATTGAGGCTATTGAGAATAATAAGGTAAGTAGTGATTTTACTCAAATTGCTTTAGTCATTGATGGATTTACCCGTTTTTCTGCTGAGGAAGAGCGGATTGTGGACTTACTTCATGGCAAGGGTGTTGAGATTGTCATTGGGGCTTATACTAGTAAGAAATCCTATACCAGCCCTTTTAGCGAAGGTAATCTTTATCAAGCCAGTGTGGAGTTTCTCCATCATCTAGCTTCTAAATACCAAACGCCTGCACAAGACCTTTCTCAAGCTCATGAGAAGATGGATAGTTTTGACAAGGCCTCTCGTTTGCTGGAGTCTTCTTATGACTTTTCAGAGCTCACTTTGGAGGTCGGTGAGAAGGACCGTGAAAACCTGCAAATCTGGTCTTGTTTAACACAAAAAGAAGAGTTGGAGTTGGTAGCGCGTAGTATTCGTCAGAAATTACATGCCAATCCAGACCTTAGTTACAAGCATTTTCGTATTCTCTTGGGAGATGTGTCTTCTTACCAGTTATCTCTAAAAACCATTTTTGACCAGTATCAGATTCCTTTTTATCTTGGTAGAAGCGAAGCCATGGCCCATCATCCATTGACACAGTTTGTCGAGTCTATTCTAGCTTTAAAACGTTATCGTTTCCGTCAGGAGGATTTGATTAACCTCCTCAGAACTGGTCTGTATACTGATCTTAGTCAGGCTGATATTGACGCTTTTGAGCAATATATCCGCTATCTTGGCATCAATGGCTTGCCAGCCTTTCAGCAAACCTTCACCAAATCCCACCATGGAAAATTTGATCTAGGGCGTTTAAATGCTCTTCGTCTGCGTGTTTTAGGACCTCTTGAGACTCTTTTTGCTAGCCGAAAGCAGAAGTCTGAAAATCTCTTGCAAAAGTGGAATGTCTTTCTAAATGAAGGAGCGGTGACCAAGCAACTGCAAGATTTGACAGCCACTATGGAAACTCTTGAACAGGAAAGACAAGCAGAAGTTTGGAAGGCTTTCTGCCATGTTTTAGAACAATTTGCGACCGTTTTTGCTGGATCACAGGTTAATCTTGAGGATTTCCTAGCCTTGCTTCATTCTGGTATGAGCCTATCTCAATACCGTACCATTCCAGCAACGGTGGACACCGTTCTGGTGCAGAGCTATGATTTGATTGCCCCTCTGACTGCTGACTTTGTCTACGCCATTGGTCTAACTCAGGACAATTTACCAAAAATTTCTCAAAACACCAGTCTTTTGACAGATGAAGAGAGACAGAGCCTAAACCAAGCGACAGAAGATGGGGCGCAATTGCTGATTGCTAGCAGTGAAAATCTCAAGAAAAATCGCTACACTATGCTTTCCTTGGTCAATTCTGCTCGTAAGCAGTTGGTCTTGTCGGCTCCAAGCCTTTTTAACGAAAGTGAAAGCAAGGAATCAGCTTATCTTCAAGAGCTAGTCCATTTTGGATTTAGCAGGAAAGAGAAGAGGATGAATCACAAAGGGCTGTCTAAGGAAGATATGGGGTCATATCACAGTCTTTTGTCCAGTCTAGTTGCCTATCACCAGCAGAGCGAGACGAGTGATACTGAGCAAGATTTGACCTTTGTCAAGGTTCTGGCGCGTGTCATGGGTAAAAAACTAGAACAGCAAGGTCTGGAAAATCCAGCCCTCCCAACCAGTCCAAGCAGTAAGCAGTTGACCAAGGATACCTTACAGGCTCTCTATCCAGATGACAAGGAATTTTACCTGTCTACGTCTGGTTTGACGGAGTTTTACCGAAACCAATACAGTTATTTCCTCCGCTACGTGTTAGGCTTGCAGGAGGAATTACGTCTACGTCCTGATGCCCGCAGTCACGGAAATTTCTTGCACCGTATCTTTGAACGCGCCTTGCAGTTTCCTGACGAAGATTCCTTTGACAAACGTTTAGAACAAGCTATCCAAGAAACCAGTCAAGAACGCGAATTTGAAGCCATTTATCAAGAAAGTTTGGAAGCCCAGTTTACAAAGGAAGTTCTGCTTGATGTGGCGCGGACGACTGGACATATTCTCCGACACAATCCAGCCATCGAAACCATCAAAGAAGAGGCAAATTTTGGTGGCAAGGACCAAGCCTTTATTCAATTGGACAATGGACGCAGTGTCTTTGTACGAGGCAAGGTTGACCGCATTGACCGATTGAAAGCTGATGGGGCGATAGGGGTAGTAGACTACAAGTCGAGTCTGACTCAGTTCCAGTTTCCTCATTTCTTTAATGGGCTCAATTCCCAGTTGCCAACCTATCTAGCTGCCTTAAAAAGAGAAGGAGAGCAGAACTTTTTTGGTGCCATGTACTTGGAAATGGCTGAACAAGTCCAATCTCTGATGGCCGTTAAAAGTCTGGCAGGTGCAGTAATAGAAGCTAGCAAGTCTATGAAATACCAAGGCCTCTTTTTAGAAAAAGAAAGCAGTCATTTGGGCGAATTTTATAACAAAAACAAGGCTAATCAGCTGACAGATGAGGAATTCCAGCTCCTACTGGACTACAATGCCCATCTTTATAAAAAAGCGGCTGAGAAGATTTTAGCGGGTCAGTTCGCCATTAATCCTTATAGCGAAAATGGCAGAAGTATTGCCCCATATGTTCAGCAACATCAAGCCATCACAGGCTTTGAAGCCAATTACCATTTGGGTCAAGCCCGTTTCCTAGAAAAGTTGGACTTAACTGATGGCAAGCGTATGGTCGGAGAAAAACTCAAGCAAGCTTGGTTTGAAAAAATAAGAGAGGAGTTGAATCGATGAAGCCTATTCCCTTTTTAACTGAGGAAGAAATTCAAAAATTGCAAGAAGCTGAAGTAAATTCGAGCAAGGAACAGAAGAAAACTGCCGAGCAAATCGAAGCTATCTACACTTCTGGTCAGAATATCCTTGTCTCAGCGTCGGCTGGTTCTGGGAAGACTTTTGTCATGGCCGAGCGCATTCTAGATCAATTGGCGCGTGGTGTCGAAATTTCTCAACTCTTTATCTCAACCTTTACCGTTAAGGCTGCGACTGAACTTAAGGAACGTTTAGAGAAGAAAATCAGCCAACAAATCCAAGAAAGCAGCGATGTTGACCTCAAACAACACTTGGGACGCCAGTTGGCAGACCTACCAAATGCTGCCATCGGAACCATGGACTCTTTCACACAAAAATTCCTTGGCAAACATGGCTATCTGATTGATATTGCACCTAATTTCCGTATTTTACAAAACCAAAGCGAGCAACTTCTTCTAAAAAACGAAGTCTTTCATGATGTCTTTGAAGCCCATTATCAAGGTAAACAGAAAGAGATCTTTAGTCATTTGCTGAAAAATTTTGCTGGACGTGGCAAAGATGAACGGGGGCTACGCCAGCAGGTCTATAAAATCTATGACTTTCTTCAATCCACTAGCAATCCTCAGAAATGGCTGAGTGAATCTTTCCTCAAAGGCTTTGAAAAAGCTGATTTTACCAGTGAAAAAGAAAAACTAACTGAGAAAATCAAACAGGCGCTTTGGGACTTGGAAAGTTTCTTCCGTTACCATCTGGATAATGATGCCAAGGAGTTTCCAAAGGCTGCTTATCTAGAAAATGTTAAGTTGATTCTAGACGAAATTAGCTCCTTGAATCAGGAGTCCGATAGTCAGGCTTATCAAGCAGTGCTTGCGCGTGTTGTCGCAATTTCAAAAGAGAAAAATGGTCGGGCTCTGACGAATGCCAGTCGTAAGGCTGATTTGAAGCAACTGGTCGATGCCTACAATGAAGAGAGAAAGGCCCAGTTTACTAAACTAGGACAACTAGCAGACCAGATAACGATCCTCGACTATCAAGAACGTTATCATGGAGACACATTGGAACTAGCTAAGACTTTCCAAACCTTCATGAGTGATTTTGTAGAGGCTTATCGTCAGCGTAAACGCCAGGAAAATGCCTTTGAATTCGCTGATATCAGCCATTACACTATTGAGATTTTAGAGAAATTCCCACAAGTCCGTGAGGCTTATCAGGAGCGCTTCCATGAAGTCATGGTCGATGAGTATCAGGATACCAACCATATTCAAGAACGGATGCTGGAATTGCTGTCTAATGGCCACAATCGCTTTATGGTAGGAGATATCAAGCAGTCTATCTATCGTTTCCGTCAGGCAGATCCGCAGATTTTCAATGAGAAATTCCAACGCTATGCGCAAAATCCCCAAGAAGGCAAGCTCATTCTCCTCAAAGAAAATTTCCGTAGTAGTTCAGAAGTGCTGTCAGCAACCAATGATGTCTTTGAACGTCTCATGGACCAAGAGGTCGGCGAAATCAACTATGATAACATGCACCAGCTTGTTTTTGCCAATACCAAACTGACTCCCAACCCTGAGAACAAGGCTGAATTTTTCCTCTACGACAAGGACGATACAGGTGAGGAAGAAGAGAGTCGAACAGAAACGAAACTAACTGGTGAGATGCGCTTAGTCATCAAGGAAATACTTAGACTCCATCAAGAGAAAGGTGTTGCCTTTAAAGAAATTGCCCTTCTGACCTCCAGTCGCAGTCGTAATGACCAGATTCTCCTCGCCCTGTCTGAGTATGGAATTCCTGTCAAAACCGACGGAGAGCAAAACAATTATCTCCAATCCCTAGAAGTGCAAGTCATGCTAAATACCCTTCGTGTCATTCACAATCCCCTGCAAGACTATGCCTTGGTTGCCCTTATGAAGTCTCCAATGTTTGGATTTGACGAAGACGAGTTAGCACGCTTGTCCCTTCAGAAAGCAGAGGATAAAGTCCAAGAAAATCTCTATGAGAAACTGGTCAATGCTCAAAAACTGGCTAGCAGCCAGAAAAACTTGATTCACACGGCTCTAGCTGAGAAACTAAAGCAATTCATGGATATCTTAGCTTCTTGGCGCTTGTATGCCAAAAACCACTCCCTATATGACCTGATTTGGAAGATTTATAACGACCGTTTTTATTATGATTATGTTGGAACTTTGCCAAATGGTCCTGCTAGACAGACCAATCTCTATGCCCTAGCTTTGAGAGCAGATCAATTTGAAAAGAGCAATTTCAAAGGCTTGTCACGTTTTATTAGCATGATTGACAATATCCTAGAATCCCAGCACGATTTGGCAAGCGTGGCCGTCGCACCGCCAAAAGATGCAGTAGAGCTCATGACCATTCACAAGAGTAAAGGGCTAGAGTTTCCTTACGTCTTTATTCTCAATATGGATCAAGATTTCAACAAGCAAGACACCATGTCAGAAGTCATTCTCAGTCGTAAAAATGGACTAGGTGTCAAATATATTGCCAAGATGGAGACGGGAGCAGTTGAAGATCACTATCCTAAAACCATCAAACTCTCCATTCCTAGCCTGACCTATATGCAGAATGAAGAGGAATTTCAGCTGGCAAGCTATTCTGAGCAAATGCGTCTACTGTATGTTGCTATGACGAGGGCTGAGAAAAAGCTCTATCTTGTCGGTAAGGGTTCTCGTGAAAAGCTGGAAGCTAAGGAATACCCAGCAGCTAAAAATGGAAAACTAAATAGCAACACTAGACTTCAAGCCAAGAATTTCCAAGATTGGATTTGGGCTATCAGTAAAGTATTTGCCAAGGATCATCTCAACTTTAGCTATCGTTTTGTCGGTGAAGATCAGCTGACTAGAGAAGCTATCGGTCAGTTGGAAAACAAAAGTCCTCTCCAAGATAGCTCCCAAGCAGACAATCGCCAGTCTGAAACTATTAAAGAAGCTCTTGAAATGCTGAAAGAGGTTGAAGTCTATAATACTCTTCACCGCGCAGCCATTGAACTTCCTAGTGTTCAAACCCCAAGTCAAATCAAGAAATTCTACGAACCTGTTATGGATATGGAGGGTGTCGAAATTGCTGGTCAAGACCAGTCAGTAGGCAAGAAAACCAGCTTTGATTTGCCAGATTTTTCAACTAAAGAAAAGGTAACTGGAGCTGAGATTGGTAGTGCTACCCACGAACTCATGCAGAGAATTGACCTCAGTCAGCGACCAACGCTTGCTGGCCTGAAAGAAACTATCAAACAAGTTCAAACCAGCCAAGCTGTCAGGGAAAAAATTAATCTTGCTAAAATTCTTGCATTCTTTGACACAGAACTCGGTCAGGAAATTCTCGCTAATACCAACCATCTTTATCGCGAGCAACCTTTCTCCATGCTCAAACTAGACCAAAAGAGTAAGGAAGACTTCGTTGTCCGTGGTATCCTTGATGGCTATCTACTTTACGAGGACAAAATCGTTCTGTTCGACTATAAGACAGACCGCTATGATGAACCAAGTCAACTCGTAGACCGCTATCGTGGACAGTTAGCCCTATACGAAGAGGCTTTATCCCGCGCCTATTCGATTGAAAATATTGAAAAATACTTGATTTTACTGGGTAAAGAAGAGGTTAAAGTTGTAAAAGTATAATCTAGAAAGGAGACCCCATGACACTTCCAGTTAGAAAATCCCTGCATGATGCGGTTTTACAGGCTTCAAAATCTGATACTTGGGAACAAGCTACCAAGGAATGGAATGAAGTTTCCTTGATTTTTAACGGTATCGGCCGTAGCAATTGTGTCTGTGGGAATGCCATCAAGTACGCCTACGAACTCTTTAATGGCGTCACAGGCCAACGTCTCTTTCCGATTGGTAGCGACTGTGTTCGTCATTTTCATCGATTGACCCTTGACCAGCAACTGGAAGAGGAAGAAAAACTGCTTAGAAAGGTTGAAAATCTGACCAGAAAAGCCCATAAAAAGGAGAAAATCAAGGTCAATAAAAGTGACTTTGACGAGCGTCTTCTAAATTGGCTCTGGGAAAAAGGTGTTTTTAAACCCAATCGTGGCAATCAATTTGCACCTGAGAGAGACTACCAGCTTTTCCTAGAAGTCTTTCAAGGAGGAAGTTGGACCAAGGCAGAACCCAAGAAGAAAGCTCGTATGGAAGAAGTCCTTGAAAAGTGTATCAAACCCTTTTTACTTGGAAAATCAGATGACCAACTCTACCTTGTCAAGCTAGGCAAGGAGAAAATTGACTACGAACAAGAACTCCGTATCCAGGCAGAGAAAGAGCGCAAGAAGAGAGATAAAATCGCCAAGCAATATGCAGACAATCTGGTTCTAGCTATGGGCCCAGCAGAGCGTGCCTATCAAGATTACTTTGGCTTTACAGAAACCCTGACTCAAGAAGAACGTAAGTGGGAGAAAATACTTTTTGGTAAAAATCGAACAGAACGGGCTATCAAGGCCAAACAATACAAAAAAGAGCTGGAAAAAGACCAACGAATTACCAGTCGGGATCCAATTGAAAGAAAGCAGAAGCAGATCTGGCTCCTCAATTCCTATTTTCGTGAGCTTCCAGAAGAAAAAGCCCGATTTTCTAGGCTCTTATTAGAATATCGAAAAAGTGGAGAAGTTCCCTTTTCAACTGAATACCTGTCAGACAATCTGCTTGACTTTTTCTATAAAATGAAAGCTTTTGAGTTTGAAATTGCACCAGAACAAGTCCGAGACTTTTTAAAAGAAAGCCTTCAGACAGAACATCTATCCTCAGCACAAGAAAGCTGGATAGAAGGAATTCTCCTCAACTGCATCAAACCATTTTTAGAACGATTATTGATATGAGTAACACCTACCGTGGAAATTTCATGGTAGGTTACATTTTATCCAAAAAGAGAAAATAGGAAATGGCAAACCCTGCTCCTTCGTATTTTATATATAAAACAAAGTATGAAAGCGTAACTCAATTTTAAGACTTTTTGGTAAATTAAGAGTATAATTAAAGTGTGATGCCTTTTTTATAGATAATACACTAATATATTAAAGGTCTTCGTAACATAAATATAAATTTTATTTCAAGGAGGAATCATGGAAAAGTATTTTGGTGAAAAACAGCAGCGTTTTTCATTTAGAAAATTATCAGTAGGACTTGTATCTGCGACGATTTCAAGTTTATTTTTTATGTCTGTATTAGGTAGTTCATCTGTAGAAGCTCAAGAGACTAAAGGTGTTCACTATAAATATGTGACAGAGTCAGAGTTATCATCAGAAGACAAGAAGCAGCTTGTCTATGATATTCCGGCATACACGGAGAATGATGATGAAACTTATTATCTTGTTTATAAATTAAATTCTCAAAATCAACTGGGAGAATTGCCAAATACTGGAAGCAAGAATGAGATGCAAACCTTGGTTGCTGGTGCTAGCTTAGCTGCTCTGGGAATTTTAATTTTTGCCGTTTCAAAGAAAAAAGTTAAGAATAAAACAGTATTACATTTAGTATTGGTTGCAGGAATAGGAAATGGTGTCTTAGTTTCAGCTCATGCTTTAGAAAATAATCTCTTACTGAATTACAATACTGACTATGAATTAACCTAAGGAGAAAAATTACCTCTTCCTAAAGACATTTCAGGTTACACTTATATTGGATATATCAAAGACGGGAAAACTACTTCTGATTCTGAAGTAAGTAATCAAAAGAGTTCAGTTGCCACTCCTACAAAACAACAAAAGGTGGATTATAATGTTACACCGAATTTTGTAGAGAATCCATCAACAGTACAAGCTATTCAGGAACAAACACCTGTTTCTTCAACTAAGCCGACAGAAGTTCAAGTAGTTGAAAAACCTTTCTCTACTGAATTAATCAATCCAAGAAAAGAAGAGAAACAATCTTCAGATTCTCAAGCACAGTTGGCAGAACATAAGAATATAGAAGCGAAGAAAGAGGAGAAGGTTTCTCCAAAAGAAAAGACTGGGGTAAATACATTAAATCCACAGGATGAAGTTCTATCAGGCCAGTTGAATAAACCTGAACTCTTATATCGTGAGGAAACTATAGAGACAAAAATAGATTTTCAAGAAGAAATTCAAGAAAATCCTGATTTAGCTGAAGGAACTGTAAGAGTAAAACAAGAAGGTAAATTGGGTAAGAAAGTTGAAATCGTCAGAATATTCTCTGTAAACAAGGAAGAGGTTTCACGAGAAATTGTTTCAACTTCAACGACTGCGTCTGTTCCAAGAATAGTCGAAAAAGGTACTAAAAAAGCTAAAGTTATAAAGGACCAACCTGAGACTGGTGCAGAACATAAGGAAGTACAGTCTGGAGCTATTGTTGAACCCGCAATTCAGCCAGAATTACCAGAAGCAGTAGTCACAGAGAAGGGAGACCCTGCAGTCCAACCAGTGTTACCGGAAGCAGTAGTAAGTGATAAAGGTGAACCAGAAGTTCAACCAGCGCTGCCGGAAGCAGTTGTGACTGACAAGGGTGAGCCAGCGGTCCATCCAGAATTACCAGAAGCAGTTGTAACAGATAAAGGCGAACCAGAACA
This sequence comes from Streptococcus mitis, assembly GCF_901542415.1. Taxonomy (NCBI): domain Bacteria; kingdom Bacillati; phylum Bacillota; class Bacilli; order Lactobacillales; family Streptococcaceae; genus Streptococcus; species Streptococcus mitis. The sequence continues at coordinate 566,618 of NZ_CABEHV010000004.1, forward strand.
GGTAGCACCACTACCAGAATATACAGGTGTACAAGCCGGAGCTATTGTTGAACCTGAAAAAGTTGAACCTGAAAAAGTTGAACCGGAATATGCTGGAGTACAAGCTGGCGCTGTAGTTGAACCAGAGAAGGTAGAAGCACCGAAGGAATACACAGGAGTGCAAGCCGGAGCTATCGTTGAACCAGAACAAGTAGATCCACTGCCAGAATACACAGGAGTACAAGCTGGGGCAATAGTTGAACCAGAAAAGGTAGAGCCACCCAAAGAATACACAGGAGTGCAAGCTGGGGCAATAGTCGAACCAGAGAAAGTAGAAGCACCGAAAGAATATACTGGTAAAATAGAACAAGCAAGTGCAGAAGAGACTAAACCTGAAAATGAGGCAAGTCCTACAAATGGGGAAGCGGAACGTCCTAAAGATAAAATTAAAGAAGAAAAACAAGTCGACAAGAAACTAGAACTTAGAAATGTTTCAAACGTGGAATTATATACAGTAGAAAATAATAAATATCGACATGTAACTTCACTTGCGAGTGTTCCAACTACTCCAACTGATTACTTTATGAAAGTAAAATCAGAGAACTTTAAAGATGTTATGTTGCCAGTTAAGAGTATTGAGAGCGTTAGAAAAGATAATCAAGATGTTTATAAAATTGTAGGACAAGCTAATGATTTAATTCAACACGAAAACAATGGTACTTTAGAAAATTATACTTACTACCTACCTAAGACGGTAAGTAGTGAAAATGGAGTTTATACATCATTTAAAAATCTAGTAGATGCTATGAATAGTAACCCACATGGTACGTTCCGCCTAGGGGCGACTATAGATGCTCGTGAAGTAGATCTTCCAGATGGTAAAGAAAGTTATATTAATCACGAATTTAGTGGTACATTAATAGGTTCAAACAATGATAAGAACTATGCTATATATAATCTGAAAAAACCGTTATTTAATGCTTTAAGTCGTGCTACTATTCGAGATCTTTCAATAAAAGAAGCGAATGTTTCTTCTAAAGAAGATGCTGCCACAATTGCTAAAGAGGCGAATAATGGTACTACAATTACAAATGTTCATTCATCTGGTGTAATTGCTGGTGAGCGTAGCATTGGTGGTTTAGTTTCACAAATAACTAACTCTACAATATCTAATAGTAGTTTTACTGGTAGAATAACGAATACTTATGATACAAAAGCTACTTATCAAATAGGTGGTTTAGTAGGAAAACTTTCGGGAGTTAGTGCTTTGATTGATAGATCAATTTCATCTATCGATATGGCGACAAATGCTAATACAGGAGACCAGGTTGTTGGTGGTATTGCAGGTGTTGTTGATAAAAAAGCGACAATTAGTAATAGTTATGTTGAAGGAAATCTTAATAATGTAAAACATTTTGGTTATGTTGGAGGAGTTGCAGGGTATCTTTGGGATAGAGAATCATCAGATGAAAGAAACTCAGGTCAACTTACAAATGTATTAAGTGACGTTAATGTTACGAACGGTAATGCTATTGCTGGTTATGATTTTAAAGGAATAAGAGCAACTAACACTTATAGTAATAAAAATAATAAGGTAGTCAATGTAGTACAAGTAGATGATGAAGTACTAAGTAGAGATTCAGAAATACAAAGAGGAACTGTATTAGAAAATAATAAAGTTCTGGAGAAAAAAGCTGAACTTGTTCATAAAAATAATATTAAAACAGAAGACTTTAACTTCTCTTCTAAATATAAAACGGATTATAGAAATTTAAAAGATGCTGATATTTCTAGGTTGAAAGTATATAAAAATATTGAGAAACTATTACCTTTCTATAATAGAGAGACAATTGTTAAATATGGTAATTTAGTGGACACTAATAATGATTTATTTACTAAAGAGCTTGTGTCTGTAGTTCCGATGCATGAGAAAGAAGTAATTTCTGATATTAATAAACATAAAGCCAGTATTAATAAGCTGTTACTTCATTATTCAGATAATACTTCTCAAACATTAAATATAAAATATCTACAAGATTTCTCTAAAGTAGCAGAATATGAAATAGCTAATACAAAATTAATATACACACCTAATACGCTATTGCATAATTATGATAATATTGTAAATGCTGTTTTAAATGATCTTAAATCTGTTCAATATAGTTCAGCTGGAGTTAGAAAAGTCTTAGATATTTCTAATGACATAAAATTAACGGAATTATATCTAGATGAACAATTCGACAAAACAAAAGCAAACATTGAAGATAGTTTATCAAAACTTCTTTCTGCTGATGCAGCAATAGCTGAAAATAGTAATTCAATAATTGATAATTATGTAATAGAAAAAATTAAGAATAATAAAGAAGCGTTACTTCTAGGTTTAACTTATCTAGAACGTTGGTATAATTTTAAATATGATAATGCAAGTTCTAAAGATTTAGTATTATATCATTTAGATTTCTTCGGTAAGTCTAATAGTTCTGCATTAGATAATGTTATTGAATTAGGTAAATCTGGCTTTAATAATTTATTAGCGAAAAATAATGTAATTACTTATAATGTATTATTAGCGAAAAATTATGGAACTGAAAGTTTATTTAAAGCATTAGAAGGTTATAGAAAAGTATTTCTACCAACTACTTCTAATAACGGCTGGTTTAAAAAACAATCTAAAGCTTATATAGTTGAAGAAAAATCTACTATTCCTGAAGTAAGTTCTAAGCAGTCAGAACAAGGAACAGAACACTCTATAGGTGTTTATGATAGATTAACTAGTCCATCATGGAAATATCAAAGTATGGTCTTACCGTTATTAACTTTACCAGAAGAAAAAATGATATTTATGATTGCCAATATTTCAACTATAGGATTTGGTGCTTATGATAGATATAGAAGTCCTGAACATCCTAAGGGAGAGAAATTAAATAAATTTGTAGAAGATAATGCAAAAGAAGCGGCTAAACGATTTAGAGATCATTATGATTATTGGTATAAAATTCTAGATAAAGAAAATAAAGAAAAATTATTTAGAAGTGTCCCAGTCTATGATGCATTTAGATTTGGAAATGATAAAGATAATAAGTTACAAGAAGCTAATTTTGAAACTAATCATCCAGCTATTAAAAACTTCTTTGGCCCTGCTGGAAATAATGTTGTTCACAATGCTAATGGTGCATATGCAACAGGTGACGCATTCTACTATATGGCTTATCGTATGTTAGATAAATCTGGTGCGGTAACATATACTCATGAAATGACACATAACTCTGATAGGGAAATTTATCTTGGAGGATATGGAAGAAGAAGCGGCTTGGGACCAGAGTTCTTCGCAAAAGGCTTATTGCAAGCACCAGACCATCCAGAAGATGCGACAATCACCATCAACTCTATATTGAAACATTCAAAATCAGATAGTACAGAAGGACAACGATTACAAGTACTCGATCCAACTACGAGATTCAAAAACTCTGATGATTTGAAGCAATATGTCCACAATATGTTTGATGTCGTTTATATGTTGGAATATCTTGAAGGACAATCAATCGTTAAGAAACTGAATGTTTATCAGAAAATGGAAGCTCTCAGAAAAATTGAGAATAAGTATGTGAAAGATCCAGCAGATGGAAATAACGTATATGCAACAAATGTTGTCAGAGATCTAACAGTAGAAGAAGCTGAAAAACTACGTTCATTCAATGATTTGATTGATAATAATATTCTTTCTTCTAGGGAATATGCGTCAAAAACATACGAAAGAAATGGCTATTTTACTATAAAACTATTTGCGCCGATTTATGCAGCATTAAGTAATGATAACGGAACGCCAGGTGACCTAATGGGACGTCGTATGGCCTACGAACTATTAGCTGCTAAAGGCTTTAAAGATGGTATGGTACCTTATATCTCAAATCAATACGAAGATCTTGCTAAACAAAATGGTAAAAAAATAACTATTTATGGTAAAGACCGAGGATTAGTGACAGATGAACTTGTACTTCAAAAAGTATTTAATGGTCAATATAAAACTTGGACACAATTCAAGCAAGCTATGTACAATGAACGTGTAGCTCAATTTGATAGACTGAATAAAGTTACTTTTAATGATCCAACAAAACCTTGGACTAGTTTTTCTACGAAAACCATAAGTAGTGTTACAGAGTTGCAGCGATTAATGGATGAAGCTGTTCGAAAGGATGCAGATGAGGATAGTTATTCTTGGAGTAATTACAAACCAGAATTTGACAGTGCGGTTCATAAGTTGAAGAGAGCGATTTTTAAAGCTTATCTTGACCAAACCGATGATTTTAGAAGTTCAATTTTTGAGAATAAAAAATAGTGTTTACTATTAGGAAATAAAAAGCAAATGTAGAGGATTAGAATTGTCATTATTAAAAAAAGATAAATTTTCCATTCGGAAAATAAAAGGTATTGTTGGTTCTGTATTTCTTGGGAGTCTTTTATTTGCACCATCAGTTGTAGGGGCATCCACATATCACTACTTGGATTATGCTAATTTGACGCAAAATGAACGTGCTCACCTGAAATCAGGTACTCCTGATGAATCAAAAGAGTCATATGCCTTGGTTTATGAAAAAGACGCATTACCAAACACAGGAAGTTCTCAATCTATTATGACTGTATTTGGTTTATTGACCATCGGTAGTCTTGTTGTAGTTATTACAAAAGATAAGAGAAATAAAAAAATAGCTACATTTTTGATTGTAGGGGCGACAGGTTTAGTTACACTATCAACTGCTTCAGCACTTAATTTGAATGCTAACATCCATGAGTCTGGTCGTGATGGTGTGTTGCAAATTTCTGGTTACAGATATGTTGGTTACTTGGAGCTTGATGATAGAACTGTTTCGTCGGTTTCTCCGGCATCAACTGTTTCGCCAGTTGAGCAACCAAAAGTTGTAACAGAGAAAGGCGAACCAGAAGTTCAACCAGCATTACCGGAAGCCGTTGTGACTGATAAAGGGGAAGCGAAAGTTCAACCAACATTACCTGAAGCCGTTGTGACTGATAAAGGGAAACCAGAAGTTCAACCAGCTTTACCTGAAGCCGTTGTGACTGATAAAGGGAAACCAGAAGTTCAACCAACATTACCTGAAGCCGTTGTAACCGAAAAAGGGAAACCAGAAGTTCAACCAGCATTACCTGAAGCCGTTGTGACTGACAAAGGCAAACCAGAAGTTCAGCCAGCATTACCGGAAGCCATAGTCACTGAAAAGGGGGAACCGGAAGTTCAGCCAGCGTTACCAGAAGCGGTTATGACTGACAAAGGCAAACCGGAAGTTCAGCCAGCGTTACCAGAAGCGGTTGTGACTGATAAAGGGGAACCGGAAGTTCAACCAGCTTTACCAGAAGCGGTTGTGACTGATAAAGGGGAACCAGAAGTTCAACCAGCATTACCAGAAGCGGTTGCGACTGATAAAGGGGAATCGGAAGTTCATGAGAAACAAGAATATACAGCTCCAATTGACGGTAATCTTGTTGAACCAGAAGTTCATGAAAAACCAGCATACACGGAACCTGTAGGCACCACAGGAGTAGATGAAAACGGAAACTTGATTGAGCCACCTGTTATCGACATTCCAGAGTATACTGAACCAATATCTACAGTTTCAGAAGTTGCACCAGAAAGAGAAGAGTTGCCTTCTTTACACACTGACATTCGGACAGAGACTATTCCTAAAACGACTGTAGAAGAATCTGATTCTACCAAATTTATAGGCGATGATTCTGTTAAACAAGTTGGTGAGGATGGCGAACGTCAAATTGTTACTAGCTATGAAGAGTTACATGGCAAAAAAATCAGTGACCCAGTTGAAACCGTAACTGTGTTAAAAGAAATGAAGCCTGAAATTCTTGTAAAAGGTACAAAAGAAAAACCAAAAGAAAAAACAGCTCCTGTTTTGACCTTAGATAGAACAGATACAAATGTATTAGACCGCTCCGCAAATCTTTCTTATCATTTAGTTAATGCAGATGGAGTCAAAATCAATAAAATTACTGCGACAATTAAAGATGGAAATGAAATTGTCAAAACAGTAGATTTAACTTCAGAGCAGTTAAATAAGCAGGTAGAAGATTTAAAATTCTACAAGGACTATAAGATAGAAACCACTATGACCTATGATCGTGGTAAGGGAGAAGAGACTGCAACATTAGAAGAGAAACCACTTCGCTTGGATTTGAAAAAAGTTGAAATTAAAAATATCGCATCTACTAATTTAGTGAAGGTGAATGATGATGGTACTGAAACACCTAGTGATTTTATGAATGAAAAGCCTTCTGATGAAGATATTAAAAAAATGTACTTGAAAATTACTTCTCGGGATAACAAAGCAACTCGTTTAGCAGTTGATAAAATTGAGGAAGTAACTGAAGAAGGGCAAAAACTTTATAAAATTACGGCTGAAGCTCAAGATTTGATTCAACACATTGATCCATCTAAGGCGCGCAATAAGTATGTTTATTATATAGAAAAGCCCCATCCTAAAGAAGATAATGTCTACTATAACTTTAAAGAGTTGGTTGAGGCGATGAGAGCGGACATGAAAGGTACGTTTAAAATCGGTGCCGATTTGAATGCTACAAATGTTCCTGCTGCTGGTAAACAATATGTACCTGGTACATTCCAAGGTCATTTATCAAGTGTCGATGGTAAGCAATACACGATTCATAACATCGCTCGACCGTTGTTTGATCGTGTTGAAAATGGTTCAATTAAAAACATTAATCTAGGTAATGTTGATGTCAATATGCCTTGGGCTGATAATGTAGCACCTCTTGCTAATATGGTGAAAAATGCTACAGTTGAAGATATTAAAGTCACAGGTAGTGTTATCGCTAATAATAATGTTGCGGGCATCGTGAATAAGTTAGACCGTGGTGCGAATATGCGCAATGTTGCTTTTAATGGTAAATTACACGCTAGTGGAGATAAGGGGCAAAACCTAGCAGGGATTGTTGGAGAGATTTGGAAGGGGAACCTTGATAAAGCATTTGTAAACGCCACAATAACTGGTAAACGAGCAAAAGCAGCTGGAGTTGTATCTGTTTCAGATAATGGTATGAACAATTATACTGTGGGAACAGAAGGTAGTGTGCGTCATTCTGTCGCAAAAGGGACTATTGATATTGAAAATCCTGTTGATGTTGGAGGATTCATTAGTACTAACTGGGTGTTGGGAGCTATTGAAGATAATATTTCCATGATGAAAGTTTCCAAGGGTGAGATCTTCTTTGGTTCACGCAATATTGATGACGAAGACGGATATTTTTCTGGAAATCGATTGAATCGCGATTATGTAGTGAAAGATGTTAGTACAGGTTTGTCATCTTATCAACGTTCAAAACGAATCTCAATGATTTCCCAAGTAGAAGCAGATAAGAAAATTGAATCTTACGGCATATCCGCAGATAAATACGAAATCAACGAACCTATAGTCAACCGCTTAAATCGTTTAACAAGAAAAGAAGATGAATACAAATCAACGCAAGACTACAAATCCGAACGCGATTTAGCATATCGTAACATTGAAAAACTTCAACCGTTCTACAATAAAGAATGGATTGTCAACCAAGGTAACAAACTTGCAGAAGATTCAAACTTAGCTAAGAAAGAAGTCCTTTCTGTTACGGGGATGAAGGATGGTCAATTCGTGACCGATTTATCGGATATCGATAAAATAATGATTCACTATGCAGATGGCACTAAAGAAGAAATGGGGGTCACACTCAAGGATTCTAAAGTCCAACAAGTGCGTGAATATAGCGTATCTGGTCTTGGTGACATTGTTTATACACCAAACATGGTTGATAAAAATCGAGACAAACTGATTGCAGATGTGAAAGAAAGACTCTCAAGTATTGACCTAATTTCAGCTGAAGTACGCGCGCTAATGGAGAATCGTAATAAAGCTGAAGAAAATACCAATACACGTAAAGATGGATATATTCGCAATCTATACTTAGAAGAGAGCTTTGCCGAAGTGAAGCAAAATCTAGATAAGTTAGTCAAAGACTTGGTCGAAAATGAAGACCATCAATTGAATGGTGATGAAGCTGCGATAAAAGCACTTCTCAAGAAAGTAGAAACAAATAAAGCTAAAATCATGATGGCTCTGACTTATCTCAATCGTTACTATGATATCAAATACGGTGACATAAGTATAAAAAACATCATGATGTTCAAACCTGACTTTTATGGTAAGACACCAAGCGTTATTGACAGACTCATCAACATCGGTTCGAGTGAAAAGAACTTGAAGGGGGATCGAACTCAGGATGCTTACCGTGAAATCATCGCAGGTAATACTGGTAAAGGTAATTTGCGTAACTTCTTAGAATACAACATGCGTTTATTTACAGAGGATAAAGACATTAATGATTGGTTTATCCACTCAGCTAAGAATGTTTATGTTTCAGAACCTAAAACTACAAATCCTGACTTTGTCAATAAACGTCATAGAGTCTTTGATGGGCTAGATAACGGTGTTCATGGACGTATGATTTTACCACTTCTAACGCTTAAAGATGCTCATATGTTTCTAATTTCAACATATAACACGATGGCATACAGTTCATTTGAGAAATATGGTAAGTTAACAGAAGAATCTCGAAACGAATTTAAGAAAGAAATTGATAAAGTTGCTAAGGGACAACAAACTTACCTGGACTTCTGGTCACGTTTAGCATTACCTACTGTTCGTGATAGACTTCTTAAAAGTCAAAATATGGTACCGACACCAGTTTGGGATAATCAAAACTATCATAACGTTGAAGGTGTAAATCGTATGGGTTATGATAAGAACAATAAACCAATTGCGCCAATTCGTGAATTATATGGACCAACTTGGAAATTCCATGATACCAACTGGTATATGGGAGCTATGGCATCTATTTTTCCACAGCCTAATAATAATGATCAAGTCTATTTCATGGGAACGAATATGATTAGTCAATTTGGTATTTCAGCATTTACACATGAAACAACTCATGTTAATGACCGTATGTTATATTTTGGAGGAAATAGTCATCGTGAAGGCACCGACGTTGAAGCATATGCTCAAGGTATGTTGCAAACACCTGATAAATCTACAGGTAACGGTGAATATGGTGCTCTAGGTCTTAACATGGCCTATCATCGTGAAAATGATGGTGACCAATGGTACAATTATAATCCTGATAAGCTTCAAACTCGTGAAGACATCGATCGATATATGAAAAACTATAATGAAGCACTAATGATGCTGGATCATCTAGAAGCAGATGCAGTTCTAGAATCAGGGGTACCAGATATTAATACGAAGTGGTTCAAGAAAGTTGACAAGGCAATGCGGACTATTGACAATTTGAATAAGCTCAAAGCGCCGAATCAATGGGATAAAGTTCGTGATTTGAATGAAGAAGAAAAAGCTAAGAAGTTATCAAGCATCAATGATTTAATCGATAATAATTTTATGACAAAACATGGAAATCCAGGGAATAGAATTTATCGTCCAGAGGATTTCACTCCAAACTCAGCTTACGTGAATGTCAATATGATGGCTGGTATTTACGGTGGGAATACGAGTGATGGTGCACCTGGTTCATTATCATTTAAGCATAATGCTTTCCGTATGTGGGGCTACTATGGTTATGAAAATGGCTTTATCAGTTATGTATCCAATAAATACAAAACAGAAGCAGATAAAAACAACCATGGTTTACTAAGCGATAAGCTAATAATTAATAAAGTATCGCAAGGAAACTTTAAAACCCTTGAAGAGTGGAAGAGACATTGGTATGGAGAAATTCTTGCTAAAGCTAAGAAAGGCTTTGAAGGTATCGATATTGATGGCGTCCATATCAGTAACTATGATGAGTTAAGGCCTTTATTTGATAAAGCAGTCAAAGAAGATTTGAAAAAAACAGATGACTTCTCTCATACTGTAGCTCTTAAATCTAAGGTATTCAAAGCCCTTCTTAAAAACACAGACGGTTTCTTTGATCCTTTGTTTAAATGAATATAACAAATAGCTATTTAATATGATGCTAGACAAAAACTAGCTTTAAAATAAAACCACACAGTGATAATTTCAGTTTTATACTCATTAAGCTGAAAGAAACATTGTGTGGTTTTATTTTATAGTCAATTGAAACACGAAGAGGACATAAGAGACTCGTAAAAAGTATTGCACCTTGGTAATAAGTTAGAACAGTACAGTGTAGCTTCTAAAATATTATTAGAAATTGATTTGTTCATATTCTATTTCATTTCACTATAAAAAACTCTTGTTTATGATTTTTCATCTACAAGCAATTTGTAGTAGATAAAAAGACTGAGAGCTTACTTCTCAGTCTTGGATATGTTGAAAGAGGTGGTCGAGTTGGTTGAGGGAGTCGGTGCGTGAGTTAATAATTCTCAGAATATAGACTTCTTTTTCATGAATGAAGTAAAAGAGTAGGTATTGTTTGGAGGCAATCATTCTGAGAGTGTTTCCTGGATAGAGGGAGTAGCCGATTTTATGATCAAAATTAATACCGCCCTCTGGTGAGAACGTGAGTAGGTTGCTGGTTTGTTGGAGGCGAGTGATGACTTTCTTGGCTATGTTTTCACTGAACTCTGTGGAGTAATAGATGAAAATATCGTCTAAGCCTTGTCCGGATTGTTCTGTAAAGCGTACTTTATAGTCCATACTTTGAAAAGACCTCGTCTGCGTCATAGAAACGTTCTTCAATGATGTCTTGGTAGCCTTTATCTAGTTCTGCTTTGAGTTCTCCTAGGAAGGCTTCTGCTTTGAGTTGATCGGCTGTTTTAATTGGGAGACCTTTTTCAAGGACGATTTGTTCTACAAAAAGATTGAGGGCATCTGAAAAGCTGAGGTTTTTGCTTTCTAGGATAATTTTTGCTTCTTCTAATAGTTGGTTATTGACTCTGAAGTTATAAACTCGGTCTCGTGTAAGTGTTGACATGGTATTCCTCCCTGTAATGCTATTGTATTACACATATCTTACAAAAAAAGGTTAGAGAAAGTCAAGTATGTAGAAAATAAGGTATTGTCAGTTTTTCATTATGCTGTAGCTCTGTAGAAAGACAAATGAGTGAATGACAAAAGATTGGAATTTTAATCGGATTTGAAAGTTTCTTAAGATGGAAGCAAAAGCGGACAAAATAAAGAAGTCATGATATAATATAAGGTAGATTTCTATGTTATAAAGCAAGAACTGTTTGGACATCATTCATTTGAAAACTCTCTATGTTCAAACGATAGTAAAACAAAATAGGGGCTCTAAACCCTTGCTACGAAAGGAAAAAACTCAATGGCTACTATTCAATGGTTTCCTGGTCACATGTCTAAAGCGCGTCGACAGGTGCAGGAAAATTTAAAATTTGTTGATTTTGTGACGATTTTGGTGGATGCACGTTTACCTCTATCTAGTCAAAATCCTATGTTGACCAAGATTGTTGGTGACAAACCAAAACTCTTGATTTTAAACAAGGCGGACTTGGCTGACCCAGCAATGACCAAAGAATGGCGTCAGTATTTTGAATCACAAGGAATCCTGACACTAGCTATCAACTCTAAAGAGCAAGTAACCGTAAAAGTTGTAACCGATGCGGCCAAGAAGCTCATGGCGGATAAGATTGCTCGCCAAAAGGAACGCGGTATCAAGATTGAAACCTTGCGTACCATGATTATTGGGATTCCCAATGCTGGTAAATCAACTCTCATGAATCGTTTGGCTGGTAAGAAAATTGCCGTTGTCGGCAACAAACCAGGTGTGACAAAGGGGCAACAATGGCTCAAAACTAATAAAGACCTTGAAATCTTGGATACACCGGGAATTCTTTGGCCTAAGTTTGAGGATGAAACTGTTGCATTGAAACTGGCCTTGACAGGAGCTATTAAAGACCAGTTGCTTCCTATGGACGAGGTAACCATTTTTGGTCTGAATTATTTCAAAGAACATTATCCAGAAAAGCTGGCTGAACGCTTCAAACAAATGAAAATTGAAGAAGAAGCGCCTGTTATTATTATGGATATGACCCGTGCCCTCGGTTTCCGTGACGACTATGACCGCTTTTACAGTCTCTTCGTGAAGGAAGTCCGCGATGGCAAACTCGGTAACTATACCTTAGATACATTGGAAGACCTCAATGGCGACGATTAAAGAAATCAAAGAACTCCTTAAAACAGTCACGGAGTTAGTAAGCCCTATTTTTTTAGAACTTGAAAAGGATAATCGCTCAGGAGTTCAAAAAGAAATCATCAAACGTAAAAAAGCCATTCAGGCAGAATTGGATGAGGATCTTCGTTTAGAATCCATGCTTTCCTATGAAAAAGAACTTTACAAGCAAGGATTGACCTTAATTGCTGGTGTTGATGAGGTCGGCCGAGGTCCTCTGGCTGGGCCAGTAGTTGCTGCAGCCGTTATTTTACCTAAAAATTGTAATATTAGAGGCCTCAACGACAGCAAGAAAATTCCTAAAAAGAAACATCTAGAAATTTATCAAGCCGTTCAAAATCAAGCCTTATCAATCGGCATTGGTATCATGGATAATCAGGTCATCGACCAAGTCAATATCTATGAAGCAACCAAACTGGCCATGCAAGAAGCAATCTCCCAGCTCAGTCCTAAACCTGAGCACCTTTTGATAGATGCCATGAAACTGGATTTGCCAATTTCACAAACTTCCATCATTAAAGGAGATGCCAATTCCCTCTCCATTGCAGCGGCTTCTATAGTAGCCAAGGTCACACGTGATGAATTGATGAAGGAATACGATCAGCAATTTCCTGGCTATGATTTCGCTGCTAATGCAGGATATGGAACAGCTAAACACCTGGAAGGTCTCACAAAACTAGGAGTTACCCCAATTCACCGAATCAGCTTTGAACCAGTAAAATCACTGGTTTCAGGAGAAAAAGAAAGTTAAGTTAGAAGGAATGATTATGGAGGAACAGTCAGAAACACTCAGTTCCAAGAAAGAATTTGCCTTTGCCTCAAGTACCATATTATCCCAAGTTGGACGAGGAATCATCGTCGGTCTTGTCGTTGGGATCATCGTTGGATCTTTTCGGTTTTTAATCGAAAAAGGCTTCCACCTGATAGAAGGACTTTATCAAGATCAAGTGCACCTAGTGCGCAATCTTTTTATCATTGGGCTATTTTATTTAGTAGTTTGTTGGCTCAGTGCGAAATTAACTCGATCAGAAAAAGATATCAAAGGCTCAGGAATTCCTCAAGTTGAAGCCGAATTAAAGGGACTCATGACCCTCAACTGGTGGGGCGTACTTTGGAAAAAATATATTCTAGGAATTCTTGCTATTGCAAGCGGACTCATGTTGGGGCGAGAAGGGCCAAGTATTCAACTTGGAGCAGTCGGTGGAAAAGGTATTGCCAAGTGGCTTAAATCTAGTCCGGTAGAGGAACGCTCCTTAATTGCTAGTGGTGCCGCCGCAGGATTAGCCGCAGCCTTTAATGCACCAATAGCGGGTCTCCTCTTTGTCGTAGAAGAAGTCTATCATCATTTTTCTCGATTTTTCTGGGTTTCCACTCTAGCAGCCAGTCTCGTAGCAAACTTTGTCTCACTACTCATATTTGGCCTAACGCCCGTACTGGATATGCCAGACAATATTCCTCTCATGACGCTGGATCAGTATTGGATTTACTTGGTTATGGGAATTTTTCTAGGACTTTCCGGTTTTCTCTATGAGAAAGCTGTATTAAACGTCGGCAGAGTTTATGATTGGCTTGGTAAAAAAATCCGTTTGGATAGAGCTTATTATCCAATACTGGCCTTCATTCTCATCATACCAGTCGGAATCTTCTTACCCCAAATTCTCGGTGGTGGAAATCAGCTGGTTCTTTCCCTAACTGAGCAAGATTTTAGTTTCCAAGTTCTATTAGTTTACTTTTTGATCCGCTTTATCTGGAGCATGATTAGTTATGGAAGTGGCCTTCCAGGAGGAATTTTCCTACCAATTTTGGCGCTTGGTTCCTTACTTGGTGCCCTTGTTGGTGTTATTTGTGTCAATCTTGGGCTTGTCAGTCAAGAGCAATTCCCTATATTTGTCATTTTGGGAATGAGTGGCTATTTTGGAGCAATATCCAAGGCTCCCTTAACTGCTATGATACTCGTAACTGAGATGGTAGGTGATATTCGCAACCTCATGCCACTTGGATTAGTAACCTTGGTCGCCTACATCATCATGGATCTGCTCAAAGGTGCGCCAGTTTATGAGGCTATGTTGGAAAAAATGCTGCCAGAAGAAGCATCAGATGAAGGAGAAGTCACACTTATTGAAATTCCTGTATCAGACAAAATCGCTGGAAAACAGGTTCATGAACTCAACTTGCCACACAATATCCTCATCACGACCCAAGTTCATAATGGTAAAAGCCAAACGGTTAATGGCTCTACCAGAATGTATCTGGGTGATATGATTCACCTAGTTATTCCAAAAAGTGAAATTGGAAAAGTAAAAGATTTGTTGTTGTAGAGTATGTTACATAATTTATATTATGTATAAAGTTTATTTCTTAATTAAATATATTAGAAAACCGATTCTCAGTAATGGAGTCGGTTATTTTTTAAGACAAGATATTGAACACACAAATAATTGAACTTTGTAAAAAATAATACTATAATTAAGTTAGAAATGATAAAGCATAAAGCTAGAAAGGAGTTTACTGTATCAAATCTGTACAGTAAGAAAAAATCATGAATTTGTATCTCATAGCTCCTTATATAGCTCTTCAGTTATGTAGTATGAACAGAAGTTTAATGGGTGAGATTTTTATTACTTTCCTTATTCTGTTGACTATTTCATTCTGGTTTAGTATTTGGAAGCTAGAAAAAGCACTAGATAATGATTCATAATGAAACTCCAAAGATTTCTAAAACTAAAAGTTTATGTACAATTGACTAAACTAGAGCTAAACCATTGATACAATTGAATTAGAAGCATAAAGTACATTCTTTAAAAAGTGTACTTTATTTTTGTTTTGTACATTATTTTGGAGTGGTATTTTGTATATTTTCTAGTACATAATATACTCTAATCCGAGAAATTGATTTGTACATTTTCTACTCTAATAGGTGTAGAAGAAGTGGTGGTTCAATTGTACATTTTTAAAAATAAAGTAGCTGTTTTTTTGATAGCTACTGTTCTTGTGTTTGAACTTCTTTATTAAGTTCATTTAATAAATTGTTAATTTTTGATTCAACTGATACTCTTGTTACTTTTAAGATGTTTTCTGGTTTTAAAGAAGGATTGTTAGGATTGTTTACTTCAAAACAATTTTCGTAATTTTTCAATTCAGGGACTGCTTCGTACCATCTTTTGAAAGAACGAGTCAAGATTATTTTTACATCTTTTTGTTTGATACGATTTTTAATAATGTCAAAAAGAAATTTTTGAGTTGGAAGATAATCTTTTCCTGCTAGTTTATCACAACGGCCATCATAAGAGATAGAATGATAAGGAAAGAATTCTGCAAGAGCAATATTTTTAGTAATTGTCTTTAATGAAGTTAGAATTTCTTTTTTATCTATTATCCAATCTTTCAGTTTTTCTCCCCAGTATCCCAAATTACTATCAGTTGAAAATTCTAGAGCGTGAAAATTCGTTGAGTTTAATTCAAGATTGTTTTTTATTTTATTTGCGTATTCTGGATCTGATTTATAGTCATCTTCATAATCTTGACCGTAGCAAGGATTCAAGCTTAGAATAATCACATTAGAGTGTTGTATATCACCAACAAAGTGTTGAGGATAGACTTCAAGTTTTAAAGCGTAATTAAGATCTCCTTTTGATGGATAAGATTTTCTTTCGATAAACTGTTTAATGTATTTCCAGTCATCATCAGCAACTATTATTTTGCTACCATTGTAGTCTCTTGAAGCTACACCAATCCAAGGATTCTTCATCATACCAACCTCTATTCATATTTATAACACTATTTTAGCACAAACATGAATACTTCCTAAGATAAAAAGCAATAATTAATGATATAATAGTATTATAAAGCGAAAGGATATTAAGAATGGATATTAATACTGTAATCACTTCGATTATAACATCAGGGATTATTGGTGTCTTTATTTCAGAGTATTATCAACGAAAAACCTTGATTAAGAAAATGAAGAGGGATTTTGTTATCGAATTTTTTAGTTGTAGATTTATGTTGAAAGATGACCATAAAGGGGATACTACTGAGTTAAATAAAACATTGGGGAAAATCCCTATTATTTTTTCAGATAATAAAAAAGTGATTGAGTGTTACGACAATCTTTTTACTGACAATAGTAATAAAACCTTATTAAGATTGATTAAAGCAATGTGTAAAGATAAAAATGTGAACATTGATATTTCTAGTTGGGATGATGATATGATTATGCGAGTATTATCCGTTACCAAGGAAGAAAATAAACAATTATAGAGAACAGTAGGAGAATATTATTTTGTTGTGCGGATCTTCTCTTTAGTATTAATTGATCAATACTATTCAATAGACGCTATAGCCATTTAAGTCTATTACTATTAAAACTAATGAAATTCAGGAAGGGTGGTGTCTTATGAACAATAAGGTATATATGTTATCAAAAAAATTTCGTGAAGCAATTGAAGTGGCAAAAGAAGAAGGTTTACTAGATTCAGACCCAACCTTAAAAAATTTTCCGAGAGGGTGCTGTGGTTCTGGAAGTTCACTATTAGCTAAATTTTTGTATGAAAACGGCGTGTATACTTATGAAGTAAATGGTACAAAATACGGCGAAACTTCTTGGGATAATCAATCTCACACATGGTTAATGTTAGAAAATAATTACATAATTGACATTACTGGAAATCAGTTTAGAACAGATGCGGAATTTCTTTATTATTCAGAAAAAGTTTACTATGGAAAAATGGATGACTTTCATTTAATGTTTGATTATGATGAGAATGATATTAATGAATATGATGATTGTACACTACTAAGTGGTAAAGTTGGAGAACAATACTTAAGTATGTACAACGCGATAGTAGATTGTATTGAGTATTAGGTTTGGCCGTAAGTATTTAATAACTAAGTTATAGGGTTTCCTCGTTTGGTAGCTTTTAGAAAATTCATGATAATAACTATCTCCTAATTTTCGTCAGAAATCCGAGGCAAGAGTCAATCTTTTAGTCTCATGATTATGAAGAAGGAATTTTCAACACATTTATTTTTGTAACAGTGTAAAACCCATTCATTATCAAATAATAGAAAACTAAAGGATTTAAAGAGAATTTTAATTGGGACATGATAAAAGAGTTTTTATATGATATGTTAGTTGAAGAACAGGAAAATAAAGGAAAATTAAATTTAAAATCGAAATATTTAGTTTGGGATGAAGATGTTAACAAATAATCCAATTAATCATAATGTACTTAAATTGTCAATGGATTTCGATAATGCTTTTAAACATAAAAATATAGAGGAAATCTATAGACTAATAGAATTTGGAAAAAATATGGAAAATACTATTGATGATATTTCCAAAATTCAATTATTTTATTCTATTGGGACAGCATATGGTGATATATTTGAATTAAGTGATAACCTAGTATTCAACATAGATACCGATTATACAGTTCAACAAATTTATTACTTTAGAAAAGCTATCGAAATTTCAAATAATATTGATATAAATCCTGAGAACAATAGCTTTGTTCACCCGTTATTATGCTCACTTTACACTAATTACGCAAATCTATTAGATGCTTGTGGTAGAAAACAGTTAGCTATTAAGATGTATTGTAAATGTATACAAATCAATCTAAGATTCACAATGGCTAGTGGTAACTTGGCTATTTGTCTACATCATTATCGTAATTTTTTGAATGATAATGAACACCTTCACTTTATTAAAAAAATTAAAAATTTAATAGAAACAAGCATAACTGTTTCAGATCCAAACAGAGTTGATTATGCAGAAAAGCGATTTATTGAACTTTACGAACAATACCTTAATTATAAAGATTTAGATGAATGCTCTTGTAAAACCATCGATTATAATCCTAATTCACAAAAGTATCGCGAAAAAGTATCGCGAATGGTGTTGGAACAACGTGCTGTATCTTAATCCACTTAATGACTTACAAGCTGACGATATAAATAGATATGATGATAATCTTTTACTACCAAGTTTATTATTTCAATCGGATAAAGATTTAAACAAATATATTTCTATGTTTAATCAAATTAAGCAAGAATATGTTTATGCGCGTTATCTCTGTTTTAATAGCACCGAGAGTGATTCGGTTCATTATGCTGACGAGAATGTTAATCTTATTGATTGTTTAGACTACGTACAATACTCTATCAGAGTTGAAGGTTTAAAAGCGGCTTTTAAAACACTATATTCATTATTAGATAAAGTTGCAATGTTTATAAATGAATATTATTCTCTAAAAATTGAGACTAGACAAGTAAATTTTCATTCAATTTGGAGGTCTAATAGCGATTTAAATAAATGTATAGATAAGAACATTGGTCTGTCATCTATATTTTGGATAGCGAAAGATTTTGATAATGGTAATAATTCTTTAACAGCTAATCCAAACTCAAAGCGATTGAAAATTATTAGAAATTATTTAGAGCACAGGTTTACTAATATAACATTGAATTTTTTTGATGGAAGTGAAGATAATAATGAAACTAGACTGTATCTAACTGAATTTGAACTTCAAGAGTTTGCATTAGATTTATTAAATCTTGTAAGGGAAGTTATTTTTTCACTCAAAAATGCCATTCAAATAAGTGAAAATGAAAAACAATCTACTCTAAGTAATGATGTTGCTTTAATTCCGATAAATTATGAAGAAGTAAATTCGGAAGATAAATTATAGCATTGAGCATACAATTTATAGTCGTTATAAAAAGCAATAGTCTAAATTCATTTAACTAATCGACTTAACTAGAGCTAAACCATTGAGAAAACTGAATTAGAAGGATAAAGTACACTCATTAAGCAGTGTACTTTATTTTTGTTTTGTACATTATTCTGGAGTGGTATTTTGTATGTTATATAATCTTAAAAACTTCACAATATCTTTCCGAAAAACTATAATTTTCTTGAAAAATATATTAGTCTATGCTATACTACTAGTAGACTTATTTATGGAGAAAATACATGAAACGCGAGATTTTACTGGAACGAATCGACAAACTAAAACAAATCATGCCCTGGTATGTTCTGGAATACTACCAATCTAAGCTTGCTGTTCCCTATAGTTTTACAACCTTGTACGAATACCTCAAGGAATACGATCGATTTTTCAGCTGGGTTTTGGAGTCTGGTATTTCAAACGCTGATAAAGTGTCTGATATTCCTTTATCTGTCTTGGAAAACCTGTCTAAGAAAGACATGGAATCTTTTATCCTTTATTTGCGAGAACGTCCTTTGCTGAATGCCAATACAACCAAGCAAGGTGTTTCGCAGACAACCATCAATCGGACCTTATCAGCACTTTCTAGTCTCTACAAGTATCTAACTGAGGAAGTCGAAAACGACCAGGGGGAGCCTTATTTCTATCGTAATGTAATGAAGAAAGTTTCAACCAAGAAAAAGAAAGAAACACTTGCTGCCAGAGCTGAAAACATTAAGCAAAAGCTCTTTCTAGGTGATGAAACAGAAGGTTTTCTGACTTATATCGACCAA
The DNA here is from genome assembly GCF_901542415.1 of Streptococcus mitis. Taxonomy (NCBI): domain Bacteria; kingdom Bacillati; phylum Bacillota; class Bacilli; order Lactobacillales; family Streptococcaceae; genus Streptococcus; species Streptococcus mitis. The sequence goes on from NZ_CABEHV010000004.1 coordinate 586,281, forward strand.
GAGTACCCACAACAGCTCTCAAATCGCGCTCTCTCGTCATTCAATAAAAATAAAGAACGTGATTTGGCCATTATCGCCCTTCTCTTGGCGTCAGGTGTCCGCTTATCTGAAGCTGTTAATCTGGATCTAAGAGATCTCAATTTAAAAATGATGGTTATTGATGTCACACGTAAGGGTGGAAAACGTGACTCAGTCAATGTCGCTGCCTTTGCTAAGCCTTACCTAGAGAATTATCTAGCCATTCGAAATCAACGCTATAAGACGGAAAAAACAGATACAGCCCTCTTTTTGACACTCTACAGAGGTGTTCCCAATCGTATCGATGCTTCCAGCGTGGAAAAGATGGTTGCTAAGTACTCTGAGGACTTCAAAGTACGTGTAACCCCCCACAAACTGCGTCATACCCTAGCAACTAGGCTCTATGATGCGACTAAATCGCAAGTTTTGGTCAGTCACCAGCTAGGACACGCCAGTACACAAGTTACTGACCTCTATACCCATATCGTCAATGATGAACAAAAGAATGCTCTAGAGAGTTTATAAAATACATAAAATAAATTATGTAATATATGATTTTTAAAAAAGAAGCTGGTCCTACAACCAACTTATTTTTGGTTTATTCAACTACCGCTTCAGCGATTTCTTCACGGCTAATACCAGCGAAGTAGCGTGTAATATCAATAGTTTCCAGAGCTTTAAGGACATCTTCGCGTTCGTATTTAACGCCACGAAGGACATCTTCTACAGCTGCAACGTCCTCGATACCAAAGAAGTCACCATAAATCTTGATGTCTTGGATTTTTGATTCGACGACATTAGCAAAGACTTCGACCTTACCACTGGTAAATTTTGTTCCACGACGGACGTTAAATTCTGGTGATTTACCGTAGTTCCAGTCCCAAGTGCCAAACTTAGTATCCTTGATGCGATTAATTTCGGCCAATTCTTCTTCTGAAAAGACGTATTCAGTCATCTCTGGGTATTCTTTTTTCATGTATTCCAATAGCAAATCACGGAATTCTTCAACTGTGATTTTTTCTGGTAATTCATTGACAATATTGGTTACACGGGCACGGACGGATTTCACACCTTTTGATTCAAATTTATCTTTTGAAACCTTAAGGGCGTTTGCTAAGACTGACAAATCAACGTCAAAGAGCAAGCAGCCGTGGTGCATGATACGGCCATTAATATAAGCTTGGGCATTGCCACAGAATTTCTTGCCATCAATCTCAAGGTCGTTACGGCCTGTGAACTCAGCTTTAACACCAAGTTGAGCCAAAGTATTGATAACTGGAGTTGAAAAACTCTTGAAGTCAAAAGCTTTGTTTTCATCTTTTTTTGAGATGATCGTGTAGTTGAGGTTATTTAAATCGTGGTAAACAGCTCCACCACCGCTGATACGGCGAACTACCTCAATGCCATTTTCGCGAACATAATCACGGTTGATTTCTTCGATAGTGTTCTGGTGACGACCAACAATGATAGATGGTTTATTGATCCAAAGAAGGAAGATTTGATCCTCATCCAAAAGATGTTTAAAGGCATATTCTTCCAAGGCGATATTAAAAGCAGTGTCGTTTGAATGATTGATAATATATTTCATGATATCCCTTTATACGATAGAGACTGGAAAATATCTTTCCAGCCTAGTCTATCTTCATTTTATTTTTTCTTAGGTGAATGGATGGCCATTCCTAGAACATCTGCAAACGCTTCGTACATCACTTCAGAGTAAGTTGGGTGTCCGTGAATTGTCTTCAGCATTTCCTCAACAGTGATTTCCATTTCGATGATGCTTGATGCCTCGTTAATTAACTCTGCAGCTGCAGGACCGATGATGTGTACACCAAGGATTTCCCCGTATTTCTTATCAGCGATAACTTTTACGAAACCTTGAGCAGCATCCGATGCAATAGCACGTCCGTTGGCAGCAAAGTTGAATTTACCGATGGCAATATCGTATTTCTCACGAGCTTGTTCTTCAGTAAGACCTACTGCTGCTACTTCAGGAAGAGTGTAGATGGCTGCAGGAGTCAAGTTCAACTTGGCAACAGCATGATTTCCTTTAAGGGCATTTTCTGCTGCTACTTCACCCATGCGGAAGGCTGCGTGCGCCAACATCTTCGTACCGTTGATGTCACCTGGAGCATAGATACCTGGCACAGAAGTTTCCATGTATTCGTTGACCTTGATGCGACCACGATCCAGTTCAAACTCAACATCGCCAATACCTTCAAGGTCTGGTACACGACCGATTGAGAGAAGCGCTTTGCTAGCGATGATATCGTCTTTTCCTTCAACCTTGATACGAAGTTGACCATTTTCCTCGATGATTTCTTGGAGCTTAGTGTCAGTTAAGATGGTCATACCTTTACGCTCAAGTATCAAGCGAAGGTTCTTAGATACTTCCGCATCCATAGCTGGCACGATACGGTCCATCATTTCGATAACAGTTACTTTTGAACCAAATGTCATGAAGGCCTGACCGAGTTCGATACCGACAACGCCACCACCGATAATAACAAGGCTTTCTGGAACTTCGTTCATTTCAAGAATGTCGTCACTGGTCATGACAAGTGGAGATTCCATACCAGGAACGTTAATCTTGCTGACTTTTGAACCACCAGCAAGGATAATTTTCTTAGTTTCAAGCAATTCTGAACCATTTACCAAGACGTTCTTGTCTTTAGTGATTGTACCAATTCCCTTATGAACAGTAACTCCGTAGCTACGAAGAAGACCTGCAACACCACCTACCAAGGTATTAACAACCTTAGACTTAGTTTCAAGGAGTTTGTCCATATCTACAGTGAAGTTTGGATTTTCGATAACGATACCACGGTTAGCTGCATGACCGATGTTTTCAATGATTTCAGCGTTGTGAAGGTAGGTCTTGGTTGGAATACATCCACGGTTCAAGCAAGTTCCACCGAGTTCAGATTTTTCAACAAGGGCAACCTTACCGCCGAGTTGGGCTGCTTTAATAGCTGCCACATATCCAGCAGGACCACCACCAATCACAACGATATCAAAGGCATCATCGCTCTTACCATCATCGTTTGAAGCACTTGCTGCAGGTACAGGACTAGCTTCTGGGGCTGCCGCTCCAGCTGTTGGGATGTTTTCCCCTTCTTCACCAAGGTAACCGATGACTTCCGTTACAGGGACAGTTTCCCCATCTCCTTTAAGGATGGCAATCAAATACCCATCTTCTTCGGCTTCCAATTCCATGCTGACTTTGTCAGTCATGATTTCCAAAAGGATTTCTCCTTCTTTTACAAATTCTCCGACTTTTTTATTCCATTGGACGATTTGTCCTTCTGTCATATCTACGCCGGCTTTTGGCATAATTACTTCTAAGGCCATGTCTTCCTTCCTTTATCTATATCTTTAAAATGAATACTCTTGTTCTTAAATCAACATTGAGATTGGATTTTCAATCAATTCTTTCAAGTCTTTCATAAACTTAGCACCAGCCATACCATCTACGACACGGTGGTCAATTGTTAACCCAAGACTCATGATTGGGCGAATGACAATCTCACCATTGACGACAACTGGCTTCTCGATTGTCGAGCTCACACCAAGGATAGCTGAGTTTGGTTGGTTGATGATAGGACCAAAGGACTGAACGCCAAACATTCCCAAGTTACTAATTGTGAAGGTTGAATTTTGCAGTTCGCTTGGAGCCAATTTACCATCCAAAGTACGGCCAATAACATCTTTGAATGCAACAACCAACTCTGACAAGCTTAATTTTTCAGCATTATAAACAACAGGTGTCATTAATCCATTATCCATCCCAACTGCCATGGCAAGATTGACATAGTTGTGAGTGATAATTGTCTTGCCATCTTCTGTCAATGAAGCGTTGATATAAGGATGCTTCATCAAGGTTTTCACAACAGCAAGTGAAAGAAGGTCTGTTACAGTAGTCTTCTTCCCAGTTGCTTCCATGATTGGCTCAAGAACCTTCTTACGAAGAGCCAGCATTTCAGTCATATCAACTTCATAGTTGAGTGTGAAGGTTGGCGCAGTTAGGTAGGATTCAACCATACGTTGGGCAATCACCTTACGCATTGGTGTCATTGGAATACGCTCAATTTCACCATAAGGAGTGATATTATCAGGAATCTCTTCCACTTTTTCGATTTGAGCAGGAGACTTGATAGTATTGTTTTCGATATTTTCAGGAAGCAAGGCTAAAACGTCCTTCTTCATGATCTTACCACGGTGACCCGTTCCTTGGATTTCCTGCCAAGCAATATTATGTTCGAGGGCAATTCGTTTTGCAAGTGGCGAAATGCGAACCACATTTGTGTCTTTATAAGTTTCCACGTCATCTTTGTGGACACGACCGTTTGCACCTGAGCCAGAAACGTCGTAGAGGTTGATCCCTAGATCAGCCGCTAACTTTCTAGCTGCAGGAGTCGCTCTTAGCTTGTCATCAGCCATGACCTCTCCAATTCTAATTATGATACAAAGGGCGTAAAAAGCGACTGAAAAATAGGAAATCGACGCAGACTTCGATGAAGTCAAGGAGATTTATCTTTTTTCCGAGCTTTTAGCCCGTGTTCAACTCTACAAGCAACTTGGATACAACACGTATCTCAAGTTGCTACGGTTGCCGCTATTAGGCGGTCAACCTTGTAGACTTACTAATTCATTCGTCGAATATTATCGATTCGACTCACTCATGTCGCAACTCTTCAAATCACTTGGATACAACACGTATCTCAAGTTGCTAAAGTTAAAAGCAACCATTGTTTTACATAATTTATCTTATGTAGATTTATTCTTTGTTATATGTTTTACGGATGGCATCTTTGATGCTTTCAACTGTTGGAATCATTGCATTTTCTAGGTTTTGCGCGTAAGGCATTGGCACATCTTCTCCTGCGCAACGGCGGATTGGTGCATCTAGATAATCAAATGCTTCTGATTCTGAAATAATTGCTGAAATCTCTCCGATATAGCCGCTTGTTTTGTGGGCATCGTTGACCAGAACAACCTTACCAGTCTTCTTAACTGAGTTAATGATGATATCCTTATCAAGCGGAACAAGGGTACGTGGGTCAACAATCTCAACTGAAATTCCTTCTTCAGCTAATTCTTCAGCTGCTTGAACCACACGGCGAAGCATTTTTCCATAAGTAACAACTGTTACATCTGTACCTTCACGTTTGATTTCGCCAACTCCAAGTGGGATTGTGTAGTCTGGATCAACTGGAACTTCCCCTTTTTGGTTAAATTCTGACTTGTACTCAAGAATGATAACAGGGTTATTATCACGGATAGAAGACTTGAGCAGTCCTTTCATGTCCGCAGGCGTACCTGGAGCTACAACCTTAAGTCCAGGGATGTGAGTAAACCAAGACTCTAGTGATTGCGAGTGTTGGGCTGCAGAACCAACTCCGTTACCAGCTGCACAACGAACAGTCATTGGAACCTGACCTTTACCACCAAACATGTAACGTGTTTTAGCAGCTTGGTTGACGATATTGTCCATGGCAATAACCGAGAAGTCCATGAAGGTCATATCGACGATTGGACGAAGCCCTGTCATGGCTGCTCCTGCTGCTGCTCCAGAGATAGCAGCTTCAGAAATCGGACAGTCACGGACACGTTCTGGACCAAATTCTTCGAGCATTCCCACAGAAGTTCCGAAGTCTCCTCCGAAGACACCAACGTCTTCTCCCATCAAGAACACATTTTCATCGCGACGCATTTCCTCAGACATAGCAAGGATAATGGTGTCACGGAACGACATTGTTTTTGTTTCCATTTTATCTCTTTCTCCTTAGTCTGCGTAAATATCTTCAAATGCTGATTCAAGCGGTGGGAATGGACTTTCCTCTGCAAATTTAACAGAAGCTTCTACTGCTTCCTTGACTTGCGCTTGGATTTCTTCCAATTCTTGGGCACTTGCAATAGTATTTTCAACGAGGTACTTGCGAAGATTTTCGATTGGGTCTTTTTGTTTCCACAATTCCACTTCTTCACGGGTACGATATTTACCAGGGTCAGATGATGAGTGACCAAGCCAGCGATAAGTTACACTTTCAATCAAGACTGGACCATTGCCACTGCGAACATGATCTACGGCTTTCTTGAACCCTTCATAGACATCGATGACATTGTTACCGTCTTCGATGAACATTCCAGGAATTCCATAAGCGGCGCTACGTTGATGGATATGTTCTACATTGGTCATTTTCTTGATATCCGCAGAGATACCGTAACCGTTGTTAATGCAATAGAAAATGACTGGCAGGTTCCAGATAGAAGCCATGTTCACTGCTTCGTGGAAAACACCTTCATTGGTCGCGCCATCTCCAAAGAAGCAGACAACGATTTTACCGGTATTTTGCATTTGCTGACTAAGAGCAGCACCGACAGCGATTCCCATACCACCACCTACGATACCATTGGCACCAAGGTTACCAGCATCAAGGTCGGCGATATGCATAGAACCACCTTTACCTTTACAGGTTCCAGTGTATTTACCAAGGATTTCAGCCATCATCCCGTTGAGGTCAATTCCTTTGGCAATAGCTTGTCCGTGACCACGGTGGTTTGATGTGATCAGATCATCTGGATTGAGAGCCAACATAGCACCCACGTTAGCTGCCTCTTCTCCAACAGAAAAGTGCGTCATTCCTGGCACTTTCCCTTTCTTTACTAATTGCGCAATTTTTAAGTCCATACGACGGATTTCTTCCATCTTACGGAACATCTCTAGCAAAAGATTTTTATCTAAAATTGACATCTTCTTGCCTTTCTAACTTTCTTCTTACCTTACTATTTTACCGTTTTTGGCAAATACTGTCAAAGTTTTTCTAAAAGAAATTTCACAAAATAAAAAAGAAAACCCCATGAAAACAAGGGATTTTCTTATCAAGAATATTTTTTCACAAACTTTCTAGTGTTTAGATTTTTCTAAAGATTCAAATCTCTTCATAATCACAGTTAAACGCCAACGATAGAGCGCCCCACTCACAATCAGACTAATAATCAAACCAATCCAGTAAGAATAAGCTCCAAAATCTGTGAGGGAATCAAATACCATAGCAACTGGGATTGCTACACCCCAATAACCAAGCAAACCAAGGTAAAAAGGAATAACTGTATCCTTATAGCCTCGTAAAATTCCCTGGAGCGGTGCCGCAAAGGTATCTGCTAACTGGAAGAAAAGGCTGTAAGTCAAAAAGCGCGCTGTCAAATCGATAAATTCTGGGTCGTTACCATAAAGACTAGCCACATTTCCTCTAAAAATGTAAAGGAAGGATAAGGTGAAGGCCGCAAAAATGAGGGCTGTCCATCTCCCTAGACCAATATAGGTTTTTGCATCACCAAATCGCTTGGCTCCCACCTCATAGGAAACGACAATGGCCATAGCCGATGAAATACTCATAGGAAAGGCGTACATGAGACTTGAAAAGTTCATAGCTGACTGGTGACTAGCGATAATCAAGGACGAGAACTTAGCCATAATCAAGCCAACGACAGAAAAGATAGCCACTTCCGCAAAGACAGTTCCTCCAATGGGCAGACCTAAGCGAACCCCTTCCTTGATTTTATCCATATTAAATGGAATGCGTTTCTCAAGATGCAATGCTTTGAGCTTCTCCTGTTTAAATAAAACCAGAATAGAAATCCCCAGCAAAACCCAATAAGCCAAGGAAGTCCCTAATCCAGAGCCAGCACCTCCCAATTCTGGAACACCAAAGGCACCGTAAATCAAGAGATAGTTAAATCCACTATTGAGAGGAAGTAACAAAAGCATGAGGTACATGGACAGTTTGGTCAACCCCAGCGAATCCAGCAAGGAGCGAATAACACTAAAAAGCAACAAAGGAATAATCCCAATAGATAAAAACCAAAGATAGCGAAACGCTACTGCTGCTACTGGTGCTTCTAGTCCAATATGATTCAAGACAGGAGGTGCCAGGAAAACTACCAGTCCCAGCAAGACCACAGATAGACCCAAGGCCAGATAGATGAACTGGTAAAAATCAGACGCAACCTCTTCCTTTTTCCCTCGACCAATATGGTGACCAATGATGGGCACCAAGGCTGATACAATTCCTGTTAGGAAGGTAAAGAAAGGATTCCAAATACTGGTTGCCATAGACACACCAGCCAAGTCCATTGTATTGTATTGACCTGTCATAGTCGTATCAACAAAGGAGGCAGAATAATTGGCAAACTGATAAATCAGGATAGGGAAAAATATCTTTAAAAATAAGATAAACTTGTCTTTAAAATGATGGGTTTGGTACATATAGGCTCTCTATTCTTTTTGTTTACAGAGCAGACTCCCACCTAGTTTTGATAGACGATTTGTCCCTTACAGATGGTGTATTTAACCTGCCCTTTTAAGGTTTCACCGATGAATGGTGAATTAGCTGCTTTTGAAGCAAAATGGGAGTCCACAAGACGGTCAGCCTTAACATCAAAAATAGTGATGTCCGCTGGGCCATTCTCAGCCAAGTAACCTGCTTCAAAGTTGTAAAGCTTGGACGGGTTGTATGTCATTTTTTCGAGTAATTCCATCAAGCTTAACTCACCAGCTTCGACCAAATAAGTCAATCCAAGAGATAGAGATGTTTCTAAGCCAGTCATACCAGATGGCGCTTTGGTAATATCTTCGACATTTTTCTCATCTGCATGATGAGGCGCGTGGTCAGTCGCGATAACTGTGATGACGCCTGATTTAAGACCTTCGATAACAGCACGACGGTCTGATTCCAAACGAAGTGGCGGATTCATCTTAGCATTGCTACCTTGTGTCAAAAGGAGCGCTTCTGTCTTAGAAAAATGCTGTGGCGCTACTTCTGCTGTGACTTGCGCACCTAGCCCCTGAGCAAACTCCACTACTTTAACACTTTCTTCCTTAGACAAATGCTGAATATGAACATGAGCCTTGGTTGCATAGGCAATCATGACATCACGCGCCATCATAGCGTACTCAGCCACCCCAGTCGCACCACAGATATGGAAATGTTCTTTAGCAATATTTTCGTTAAAGCCAAGAACACCGTTCAAACCTGGATCTTCCTCATGAAGACTAATAAAGGTATTAAGCTTTTTAGCTTCCTCCATGGCTTCCTTGACAACTTTACTACTTTCAAGTGGGATACCGTCGTCTGAGAAACCAACCGCACCAGCTTCTAAGAGTGCCTTAAAGTCAGTCAAATCTTGACCATTAAAGTTCTTAGTAATGGTCGCAACCGTCTTAACATTAATCTTCTCTTTAGAAGCTGACTGAAGAACTTCTTGCAAAGTCTCCACGTCCGAGATGGTTGGACTGGTATTAGCCATCATGACAACCGTGGTAAAACCACCTGCAGCGGCTGCTAGGGCACCAGTATGAATATCTTCTTTATGAGTTTGGCCCGGTTCACGGAAATGAACATGAATATCGACCAAACCAGGAGCAACTACAAGACCTGTAGCATCTAGAATTTTTGCTCCCTCTTCCTTGACCTCAGGCGCAATTTTGATAATTTTCCCATCTTGAACTAAGACATCACACACTTGATCCAAACCAGACTTGGGATCCATTACACGACCATTTTTGATTAGTAGCATCTGCTTTCTCCTTTATTCATAGAAATCAACTTGGGTATCCAACAATTTATCCCCATCATAGACAAACTTGGCTGAAAAGAAGGGTTTATCCTCTAAAAGCCACTCAACAAAGGTATGGTCACCTTCCCAAGTAGGCTTGCTCAAAACCTCGTCATAGGGAACCCATTCCAGCGTCCCCTCATTGCAGTCAATCAAGTCCCCCTCAAACTCTGTCACCTTAAAAACATAGGTGTACCAGTCTAAATCTGGTGTGAATTCAGGAAAAGTGATAACACCTTTTAGAACTGGCTTGGCTTTGAGCCCTGTTTCCTCAAGGATTTCACGCGTCGCGCATTCCTGAGGCGTCTCTCCTCTCTCTAGCTTACCACCCACACCAATCCATTTCCCTTCATGGACATCATTGGGTTTCTTATTACGATGGAGCATAAGCAATTCTTTCCCGTTATCAATGTAGCAAATTGTCGCTAACTGAGGCATATTCTCTCCTTATCTAAGCCAATCGATTGGCTCTTGTTCTGTTTCTTTTAAGAATGCATTGGCCTTGGAAAAAGGCTTAGAACCCCAAAATCCTCTATAAACTGACAAAGGACTGGGATGGGCTGATTCGATAATCAAGTGATGAGGATTGGTAACTAAGGCCTTCTTCTTACGTGCATAAGCTCCCCAGAGTACAAAAACGACTGGTCTATCTAGATGATTGACCACCTGAATCACAGCATCCGTAAAAGGCTCCCATATCTGACCAGCATGACCATTGGCCCGTCCGGCAGGAACCGTCAAACAAGCATTAAGAAGCAAGACTCCTTGTTCAGCCCAAGCTGTCAAATCATGAGATTTCTTAACCCCGATATCATCTGACAATTCTTTCAAGATATTTTGCAAGGATGGCGGAGCTGGGATAGAGTCAGGTACAGAAAAACTCAAGCCCTGCGCTTGACCTGGCCCGTGATAGGGATCTTGCCCTAGAATCACCACCTTAACGTCTTCTAGGGGTGTGGTCAAGAGAGCCTGAAAAACCTTTTCCTTGGGTGGATAAATAGTCCCTTGAGAATAGACCTGCTCCATAAACTGATTGATTTTCCCGAAATAACCCTCAGGTAATTGTGCCTTAATCAAATCATGCCAAGACGAGTGTTCCATAGCCAACTCCTTCGTTTTTACTGCCTCTATTATAGCAAAAAGTGGTTATGGAAACCACTTTTTACAGTTTATCTAAATAATCCAACAAGTCTTGGTAAGAATGAACTTCGTAAGTCGGCTGGGCTTGTGTGTGATTGTCGAGGTCATGAGGATTATACCAAATAGTGTCAATCTCAGCATTATTGCCACCTTGGATGTCTGCGGTTAGAGAATCTCCAATCATCAGCGTCTTTTCTTTACTAAATCCAGCAATTTGCTGGCCAATCTTTTCATAAAAGAGAGCATCAGGCTTTTGTGTTTGCAGCTGTTCAGAGATAAAGACTTGATTGAAATAAGGTGCCAGACCCGATTGAGCCAAGCGCCCTGTCTGAATGGCAGTAATACCATTTGTCGCAGCATATAGCTCATAATCACGCTCGATGAGGCTGTCCAAAAGTTCATGAGCACCCGAAATCGTTTGCCCCTGCTGAGCGAGGTAAAATTGATAACGCTGGGCTAGAAAACTACCGTCTTTTTCCTGTCCAAAGTGAGCAAATAAACGAGAAAAGCGCGTGTTAACCAGTTCTTGTTTACTAATTTTCTTTTGCTCTAAGTCCTTCCAGAGAGCCTTGTTCATAGGAACATAATAGTCTTTATAGGCCTGAATATCTGTAACCCCTTCTTCTTTTAGAAGTTGGGTCAAAGCCACATCCTCAGCAGCATCAAAATCAAGAAGAGTGTGGTCGAGGTCGAAAAGTAGAAATTTGTAGGACAATTTGAGGTTTTCCTTTCTAAGATAAACAACTTTCACTTCAGCCAGCTGTTTAATGTAAAAACTTAAAAGTGGTATAGTATCACAAAGAATAATCGTTCCAATTGATTAACTAATCCATACTATTCTAGTCAAGTTTATTTTTATTATAGAAAAATCTTCTATAAATTCGAGCAATAGTTAAAATACAAACAAATATAATTCCCAAAATAGATGACACTATTTTCACAAAATTCATTTCAGAGCCTATTACATAGATATGAAAAAGAGGGGCTAGTCCTACACATAGAGACAATAGATAACTGCTAAATCTTATCTCACCAATTCCTGCAATAAAATGTTTCATTTTAAATATTCCAATTTTACGTTTCATCTTAATAATCTACTATCAAATCTATTGACTTCTCTTTTTTTTGAAAAATCTTGACAGCAAATTTACTCCACTTAATGCCACTAAAATTTCAATGGGCAAAAAATAGTAATCCCATATCAAATGAGAAATCAGCAATGTTAGAAATAGTATGCAGTCAATATAACTATTCTGAAAATACTCTGTAATTACATAATACAGAAATACCACAACCATCAAAATTAAAACAACCATCATAATGCTATCATCCTATTCTTAATTTATTGTCACTTTTTCCATCCCATTCATCAATAGCATTAAAAAATCCAATCAAGAAATGATTACCCACTCACTAACGCTATTTCCAAAATTTAATTTTTAGGGGATTTAGCAACGCAATTCCAATTAGCAATACACCTAATATAAATAAAAGTATTTCCCAAAATTTATTCTCAGTTTTAATAAAAGGTATAAGATACATACTAATCAATATGGAACTTACTCCTAAAAGAGCAAAGACCACTCTGACTCTATCACTTATTTTAAACATATTTAATTTCCCATAAAATAAGCAAGGGCTACGTTTACTGTAACATTCCCCCGTCTTTATGTAGAGATAATCCCCCATCAAGACACCTCATTTCTTCTTACTCAATAGCAGCATAGTTATTTAGTGATACGAGTTTCATAAGATTTCTCCTCTTTAACGTTGCATGGTTAGGATAGTTTCCTAACAAGTGATCGTCAACTTTGTTTAAAGCACTTTGTTACCTAGATAAGATATCCTTTCTCTATCTGATTTGATTTTAAATAAAACTAAGATTTAAGCCTATTTATCTCACTTCTTATTTTTAAATAACTCATACTCTTTTTCTCTGATAAAGGGAAGGGAAAAATTAGAAAAAATTAGTAGAATTGAAAACAGATATCCGTCTTTTTGCATCACTAAAACATAGTCTAAAAATATATATACCATCAAATCTAGTGTGAAAAGAGAAAATATCCTCCTTTTCATTACCTTACTTGAATTAAAGATTCTGTTTAATAGAAACTTTATCGTAGTATCTACACAAATTTTTATCAAAAAAATAAGAGTCAGTACATGATTAGCAACTGTACCATGAAGAATAAATGGAAATACAGTTAATATAAAACTAGAAATCTCTAAATATTTTATCCAAGGAGATTGAGACATCTTACTTTTAAACTGACTGATTTTCCTATACTCGCTAGCTAATCTAGTATCAAAATCTTTACCAATTTTATTAAAGATTAAAAACTCCAGGATAAAATTACTTATTAATACGATATAAGTAGAAACGTTTCCTGGGAAAAATTTATTGATTAAAATTGGAAAACTCATTAACAGGATCGAGTTTATAGCCAAACAAATAGATACTATTTTATTCTTCACAGAGTATATAGGTAGCGATACTATTGAATAGAGAAACGCTAAAAAAATAAGCACGAAATACTCTGTGCTGCTAATTAGCGGCGCCCTTAATGATAAAAATAGATAGGCACCCCACACGATGATATGCGCTTTACGAATTGACTCTAGATTACTCATCTACCTACTCCTAATATTTAAAGGGAATCCATTTTTAGTTTACATTCTCTTTCAAACAAGTCATAAGCATTTTATGATATTTCCTTCTTCTACATTAGGTAAAGTTGAAATACATTTTTTGCAAGTGAAAATATTATTATTATTTGAAACCCCCAAATATCTATCCCTTTTCTAGACCTAAACCAAGTCAGATTAAAGATACAAATATAATGATAAGGCTTTCTTTTACTTTAGACTACCATAAAACAAGGAATCTTTCAACAAAATTCATTGGCAAACTACTATTCTAGAAGATTGACAGCTCAAATCTTTCAGAATAGAACTATCCTGACTATCGAACACCCTATCTTAATAAATATATATGTAATTCTAGACCTAGAATTCCTATAAACTAAATGTTTTCGCGCTATTCTAAGCTATTGATAGCCTTAAATGTTAATTTTTGAGCAATTCTAAAGCTAGAATAGTCCCGTCACAATCAGTTTTGAATTATTATACTCAATGAAAATCAAAGAGCAAACTAGGAAACTAGCCGCAGGCTGTACTTGAGTACGGCAAGGCGACGTTGACGTGGTTTGAATTTGATTTTCGAAGAGTATTAACAATTTAGAAACGCTATGATTCCACTCCTTTTACATTAAAAAGGAACTGCCCAAAGCAATCCCTTTCTGATTTTGAAATTTTTTACTTAAAATTTGATAGGTGAGATAATTAATAGCCCACCTATAAAAAGAGTTATAGTAAAATTTCTTATTTATTGATTTCAAGCTCCGACAACTGTGTTTGAATAACTGACAGTTCTGCACCAGCCTGAAGAAGAGCAGCTGCAGTATAGGCACCTTCTACAATTGGAACCCTGTTGATGATGATACTCTTATCACTGAAATCAGCCACCATTTCTAAGTTCATTTTAGCAGAACCTAGGTCAAAAAAAGCTAATAAAGTATCTTCTGGATTTTCAGAAACAACCCTATCTACTTGATCAAAACTTGTTCCAATTCCTCCATCTTCGGTTCCTCCTATATAAGTAATCGGAACATCTTTAGCTACTTCACTAATCAGTTCAACAAGACCTTGTGCAATGTTTTTGGAATGTGAAACGATAACAAGACCAATACTTCCCATTAAACCACCCCAGTTTCTAATAGAGCAGTAAAGAGTAATCCTGATGAAAATGATCCAGGGTCAATATGTCCAAGAGAACGCTCTCCTACATAAGATGCTCTTCCTTTAGTTGCAAGTAAATCTTTGGTAGCATTCACTACCTGATCAATAACCTCTTGAGTCAACTTGCCATCAGACAAAGCAGCAATAACAGGAGTCCAAACATCAACCATTGTCTTTTCTCCAACTTCTGCTTTCCCGCGTTTGACAATCATATCCAAACCACTTTGTAAGATTTCTTCTAATTTCGAATTTGAATCAGACTTGGCCATGCCCATAAAAGCAGAGCCATACAAAGGACCAGAAGCACCGCCTACCTTACTCAGTAGTTGCATTGAGACAAGTTTAAAAACATCACTACTTGTCTCAAATGGCTTTCCTTCTAAGTTTTCCATAACTGCAGCCATGCCACGCGCCATATTTCCACCGTGATCTCCATCTCCTATAGGTGTGTCTAGTTCACTAAGATAATCTTTCTGTTCTTGAATCTTTTCATTAAAAAGCTTCATCCATTCAAGAGCTTGTTCAGCATTCATGCGACATTTCCTCCTAAAGTTTTACCAAGCTGGTGTAGTAACAGGTGCATTTAGAGCATCCAACCACTCATCATATGCCAATCGAATCAATGTTAATGACAAACCAGCCATATCGATTGAAGTCATATAGTTTCCAATTTTCTTAAATGCCAACTGAACACCTTTTTCATGGAGCAATTTAGCCACATCATTTGCGAATACATATTGTTCCATAAGTGGCGTGCTTCCTAAACCATTAATGAGAAGACCATAGCGTTCGCCAGCTTTAAGTTGGAAACCTTCAGATAATTTTTCAACCAATTCTGAGGCCAATTGTGCTGAAGGTTGCATTTTCTCTTTCTTATACCCTGGCTCACCGTGAATACCAACTCCATATTCAAATTCATCGTCTTCTAAAACAAATCCTGGTTTGCCAACTTCAGGAACGGTTGCACCAGACAAGGCCAGCCCAATTGTTTTAATTTCTAACACAATTTTATCTGCCAAATCCTTCATTTCAGCTAATGATTTACCAGAACGAGCCGCAGCACCCAAAATTTTATGAACTAAAATAGTACCCGCAACACCTCGACGGCCCTGAGTATAGAGACTATTTTCAACAGCGATATCATCATCAACCACAACACTTGCTACATCAATACCTTCCATTTCAGCAAGTTCTTGTGCAATTTCAAAGTTCATGATGTCCCCAGAATAGTTCTTGATGACCATGAAAACTCCAGCACCTTCATCAGCCGCCTTAATGGCTTCTAAAATTTGGTCTGGAGTAGGCGAGGTAAAGACTGCTCCACAAATGGCAGCAGACAACATCCCATCCCCTACAAATCCTGCATGACTTGGTTCATGTCCTGAGCCTCCACCTGAAATGAGTCCAACTTTTCCTGTCTTTTCTGCCTTTCTAACGATAACATCAAAACCATCTAAGCGTTCTACCAAGTCATCATGCATGAATGACAACCCCTGCAACATTTCATCAACAACTTGTGTCGGTTCATTTATAATTTTTTTCATGAGAAACTCCTTTCGGCATCTACCTTTGTTTTCGCTTTCATTATATATTTTTTATTGCTGGCTGATAAGGGACAGATTCTTTTATTTGTCCCCTTTTAAACCCGTTTCAAACATTTTTTTGGTAAAATGAAGGAAGTAAAAGAAAGGTTTCCTATGGTATCATCACTCATTACAAAAAAACGGATTGCCAAAGCATTTAGAGACCTATTAGCTACTAGAGAATTTGACAAAATCTCTATTGTAGAGATCATGGAATCAGCTGGCATTCGTAGACAGACCTTTTATAATCACTTTCTTGACAAATATGAACTGCTAGACTGGATATTTGAAAATGACTTAACCGAGTATATCACCAATAACTTGGACTTCATTTCAGGCAAAAAACTATTACAAGAATTATTTTTTTATTTCGAACAAGAGCGTGACTTTTATATTCAACTTTTTGATATTCAAGGGCAAAATAACTTCTATGACCAATTTATCAGCTACTGTCGCTTGCTTGTATCAAAAATTTTAAGAGAATACGGTCAGATTGATATCGATTCATCTGCTTATACTTGTTTTTTGTTAGACTATCATTCACATGCTCTAGCAGAAATCGTGAAGGCTTACGTCAATAAAAAAAGTCCAGTTCCACAACCAGACTTTCTAATCATGACAATTATTGGAAAGAGACCACAATGACATTTATTTCAAATCATAAACAGAAAATTATTTCAAGTTACATTTCGGCAACTGTCAGCAGTCATCCTGAATTAGAAAAACACCCTACTTTACCACTAGTCTATCAAAAAAATCGCAATCCTCATCAGGTTCCAATATTGTCGGGTGGAGGTTCCGGTCACGAACCTGCGCATATTGGATATGTGGGAGAAGGAATGCTTACTGGTGCTATCTATGGCCAATTATTTACTCCTCCTACAAGAACTGAAATCTTAGAGTCCATTCGTTTTTTAAACAATGGTCACGGTGTCTTCATCATTGTAAAAAATTTCGAAGCAGACATCAAAGAATTTAGCTGGGCCATTAACACTGCTAGAAAAGAAGGAATTAAGGTCGGCTATAGTCTAGCACACGACGATATTTCAATTGAACCTCACAATAGATTTCAAATTAGAGGAAGAGGGCTTGCAGGGACAATCTTACTTCATAAAATCCTAGGATTTGCAGCTCAAAATGGTGCCAACATCGAGCAACTAACTGATTTAGGTCATCAGCTTGCTCCCGAAATCGCAACAATTGGCTTTGCAACGAAAGCTGCTAGTCTCCCCCAAGCCACCCTTCCACTATTTAACTTGGAAGAAGGAAATATTTCCTATGGTATTGGGATACATGGCGAAGAAGGCTATCGTATCGTCCCATTCCAATCATCTGAAATCCTTGCAAATGAAATTATAAGTAAATTAAGATTGCACTATCATTGGAAAAAGGGTGATCAATTTATATTGCTTGTAAATAATCTAGGCACTACCAGCAACTTAGAAATGGGCATATTTATCAATGATATCCTTCAACTCTTAGAAATTGAAGGAGTCACTATTACTTTTATAAAATCAGGAACATTTATGACTAGCCTAGATATGGCAGGTGTATCTGTAACTCTTTGCCCCGTAAAAAATAAACAGTGGTTAGAAGCGCTCAATGCTCCAACGACAGCTTTTGCATGGTAATTTGCTTGTATAACTCAAAAGGGCTACATCACTTGGTAGCCCTTTGCTTCTATCTTACATTTAAAAGAACTCATTCTTTCTATATCAAATAATCCATCTATACCTTACAATTCTTCCTATGCGCTTTGAGTTTTTTCAGAGCCTAATCATAGTGACTTGACGTGCTACTGGCAAAGTAGGAACCTAGACTTGTTCCTCCAGTCCACTTATAGACACCTTTTGTGAACAATTCGTCATTGCTAAAAACTTCTATCAACTCTAAAACCTCTCTATGTGATTGTTCTAGGAGTCTAGTCGCTTCTTCTAAGGAGGTTTTCTGGTGCTTCTTCCAAAAAGCGACATTCATTTCTCTATAAGTTTTCCAATTATAAGGTTCAGGGAGAAAAGGTCTTTCGTGACCTTCTTGATTAGAATGTACCCAAGTCAAAAGTAACTGCTGCCATTCATAAAGATGAATCAAGACATCCCGCAGATTCTTATCCCTTTTCCAGTGAGCCTCTTTTTTCTTTTGGTCTCTTGTAAAATCAAATGGAGTCTGTAGCTCATCTTCACTTAGTTTGGAGATGAAAAGATTGAGCTTTTCATAGTTTTCCTTAGAGGCCAGCACTAGCTCCTCTTTTGTTTTCGGTCTAGGCACAGGAATACTCCCTTCATATCTCTAGTTACTATTAGAAATTTTTTATCCTTTAAATCTCTATAACTTATCCTTTAATTTCTCAACAAAGAGATAGGCTGCTGGACAGGTTAGGGTATTCTTAATCGTTAGATGGTTGATTTGATGGATCTTTTTACGGTCTGTATGGGGAAATTCACGACAGGCCTTTGGACGAACGTCATAGATAGAACAGAGGTTATCTCCTCCTAAAAATGGGCAGGGCATGGATTTGAAAACCTTATCCCCATCTTCATCTACCTGAAGGAATTCAGCTTCAAAAGCTGGTAATTTCATCTTAAAGTACTTGGCAATACGAGTGATGTCTGCTTCCTTGAAGTCAGGACCCAATGTCTTGCAACAGTTAGCACAGGCAGTGCAATCAATCTCCTTAAAAACTTCTTGGTGAATCTGCTGGGCTATCTTATCTAAATTTTTTGGTGGCTTTTTCTTTAAATTGGCTAAAACTTTTCGATGCTCCTTCTGCTTTTGTAAGGCTAGCTGGTGGTAATACTCAATATCAATTTCTTTAGACATGATTTCTCTCTTATTCTATTTGTTTCCTTCTATTATATCATGCCCCTGACTCATTGAAAAGTGGACTTTACAAGACTATACTTTTCCAAAATGCGTCAAAAAACCTTGCAACTAAGTTACAAGGTTAATGACATTAATCGAAGTTAACGTATTCTTTTTGAAGCTCGAGAACTTCTTCCATTGTTGAACACTCTGTAAGGGCACGGTTAGCGTACTCTTCCATCTTAGCAGTGTCCAATTTCTTCATCAAGCTACGTGTACGAAGGACAGATGTTGCTGACATAGAGAATTCATCCAAGCCCATTCCGACAAGAAGTGGAACAGCTTTTTGGTCACCAGCCATCTCACCACACATACCAGCCCATTTACCTTCAGCGTGAGCTGCCTTGATAACGTTGTTGATCAAGCGAAGGATTGATGGGTTATATGGTTGGTAAAGGTATGAAACTTGTTCGTTCATACGGTCTGCCGCCATTGAATATTGGATCAAGTCGTTTGTACCAATTGACATGAAGTCTACTTCTTTTGCAAATTGGTCTGCAAGCATAGCTGCTGCAGGGATTTCAATCATGATACCAACTTGGATATCATCCGCAACTGCAACACCTTCAGCAAGAAGGTTTGCTTTTTCTTCTTCATAAACTGCTTTAGCTGCACGGAATTCTTTCAAAAGGGCAACCATTGGGAACATGATACGCAATTGACCATGAGCAGAAGCACGAAGAAGGGCACGGATTTGTGTACGGAACATTGCATCTCCAGTTTCAGAAATAGAGATACGAAGGGCACGGAATCCAAGGAATGGGTTCATTTCATGTGGCATATCGAAGTAAGGAAGTTCCTTATCTCCACCGATATCCATTGTACGAACAACCACTGGTTTACCATTCATTCCCTCAAGAACAGCCTTGTATGCTTCATACTGCT
The DNA here is from genome assembly GCF_901542415.1 of Streptococcus mitis. Lineage (NCBI taxonomy): Bacteria > Bacillati > Bacillota > Bacilli > Lactobacillales > Streptococcaceae > Streptococcus > Streptococcus mitis. The sequence goes on from NZ_CABEHV010000004.1 coordinate 606,185, forward strand.
CATCTTCAGTTGGGAAGTCTTGAGAATCCATGTACAAGAACTCTGTACGGTAAAGTCCAACAGCTTCTGCACCGTTGTTGTTAACACCTTCCACGTCTTTTGGAGTACCGATGTTAGCTGCCAACTCGAAGTGTTTACCGTCAGCAGTCACTGTTTGAGCATCTTTCAAAAGTGCCCATTCAGCTTTTTGTTTAGCATAAGCTTCACCAGCTGCTTTAAATTCTGCCGCTTGTTCATCTGTTGGGTTGATAATCACTTCACCAGTAATTCCGTTAACGGCAAGGATATCACCGTCCTTCACTACTTCAGTGATGTTGTTTGTTCCCAATACAGCTGCAATTTCAAGTGTACGCGCCATGATAGCTGAGTGGCTTGTACGTCCACCGATGTTTGTTACAAAAGCTTTTACAAAGTTTTTGTCCAATTGAGCTGTATCAGATGGTGTCAAGTCATGCGCAATCACGATTACTTCTTCATTGATAGAAGCTGGGTTTGGCAATTTCTTACCAAGAAGGTTTGCCAATACACGTTTTGTCACGTCGCGGATATCCGCTGCACGTTCTTGCATGTATGGGTTATCTTCCATACCTTCAAAGATAGTGATGAACATGTCAGTCACTTCTTTAAGACCTGCTTCTGCATTGACTTTCTTAGCACGAATTGTTTCTTTAATCTGACCAATCAATTCTGGGTCAGCAAGAACCATCAAATGAGCGTCAAAAACTTGAGCCGCTTCTTCACCAAGCGTACCTACAGCTTTCTCACGGATAAGAGAAAGCTCGTTTTGAGAAGCTTCAAGAGCTACATCCAAACGAGCCTCTTCTGCGTTTGTATCTTCGACTGAAACAGTCTCGAATGACAAATCCGGTTGAACGAGTAGATATGCTTTTGCAACTGCAACACCGTCAGATGCTGCGATTCCTTTAAGCATTTCTGTCATTTCCCTTATGCCAATCCTTCTTTTTCCATTGTTTCTGAGATTGCAGCGATAGCGTCATCTGCATCTGCACCTTCAGCTGAGATAGTTACGTCAGCACCTTGGCCAACACCAAGACTCATAACACCCATGATTGATTTAAGGTTAACTGATTTACCTTTGTACTCAAGAGTGATATCTGAAGCAAATTTGCTAGCAGTTTGTACCAACAATGTTGCTGGACGTGCGTGAATACCTGTTTCTGCCACTACGTGGAAATCTTTAGAAGCCATAGTTTGACTCTCCTTTTGTTCTTTCTTTTTTGAGTTATATGTGATAACCCTTACAATTTGGTATTATATCATCTTCTAGGATTTTTTTCAAGCATTTTATGGGATTTATTCGATTTCCTTTCAGATAACTTGCTGAAAATCTTCTATTCTAGATAACAAAACACAGGATATAGTTTTCCAAAAAACTACTTGTAGGATATTCTTTGCTATTTTATAAACGAAACACTACATATTGTGTTTTGCTAGGTTTTGTAGAAAAACAGACCACTATATTTAGTTTTAAATCGTTGACAAAAATTTAATTTCTGATATACTAAGAAAGTAATCTATTTTGAAAAAGGAGTTACACAATGGTAACCGTTTATTCTAAAAATAACTGTGTCCAATGTAAAATGACCAAACGTTTCTTGGACAGTAATAACGTTGAATATAAAGAAATCAATCTCGATGAGCAACCTGAGTACATCGATCAAGTTAAAGAGCTCGGTTTCAGCGCAGCTCCTGTTATCCAAACACCAACTGAAGTCTTTTCAGGTTTCCAACCAGGAAAACTGAAACAATTAGCATAATCTTAGTACATCATCCAGAAGAGACTGCTTCTAGGGCTAACTTAGAAGCCTTTCTTTTGTAATTAGATAAGGGAAATTTTATGGGATTAAAACATCTTGAGGACGTGACTTACTTCCGTCTCAATAACGAAATCAACCGTCCTGTTAATGGACAAATCATGCTTCATAAAGATAAAGAAGCCTTGGATGCTTTCTTTAAAGAAAATGTAGTTCCAAACACTATGGTTTTTGATTCAATCAAAGATAAAATCAACTACCTCATTGAACACAACTACATCGAAACAGCCTTTATCAAGAAATACCGTCCAGAATTTTTGGAAGAATTGTATCAATTTATCAAAGAACAAAACTTCCAATTCAAGTCTTTCATGGCTGCCTATAAATTTTATAATCAATATGCTTTGAAAACCAACGACGGTGAATATTATCTTGAAAGTATGGAAGACCGCGTCTTCTTTAACGCCCTTTATTTCGCTGATGGTGATGAAGCTGTTGCAATCGATATTGCCAATGAAATCATCCACCAACGCTATCAACCGGCTACTCCTTCCTTCTTGAATGCTGGACGTGCTCGTCGTGGGGAGTTGGTATCTTGCTTCTTGATCCAAGTGACTGATGATATGAACTCTATCGGACGTTCTATCAACTCTGCTCTTCAACTTTCACGTATCGGTGGTGGTGTAGGAATTACCCTCAGCAATCTTCGTGAAGCTGGTGCACCTATCAAAGGCTATGAAGGTGCAGCTTCTGGAGTCGTACCTGTTATGAAACTCTTCGAAGACAGCTTCTCTTACTCAAACCAATTGGGTCAACGTCAAGGTGCTGGTGTTGTCTACCTCAACGTCTTTCACCCCGATATCATCGCCTTCCTTTCAACTAAGAAAGAAAACGCTGATGAAAAAGTTCGTGTAAAGACCCTTTCACTTGGTGTTGTAGTACCAGATAAATTCTACGAATTGGCTCGTAAAAATGAAGAAATGTACCTCTTCAGCCCATATTCTGTAGAACTTGAATATGGTGTACCATTCAACTATATCGACATCACTGAAAAATACGATGAATTGGTCGCAAATCCAAACATCCGCAAGACAAAAATCAAGGCGCGTGATTTGGAAACTGAGATTTCTAAATTACAACAAGAGTCTGGTTACCCTTATGTAGTCAACATTGATACGGCTAACCGTGCAAATCCTGTTGATGGTAAGATTATCATGAGTAACTTGTGTTCTGAGATTCTTCAAGTTCAAGAACCAAGCTTGATCAACGATGCTCAAGAATTCCTTCAAATGGGAACAGACGTTTCATGTAATCTTGGTTCAACTAACGTGGTCAACATGATGACTTCACCTGACTTTGGTCGTTCTATCCGTGCTATGGTTCGTGCCCTTACTTTCGTTACAGATAGTTCACACATCGTAGCTGTCCCTACTATCGACCATGGAAATAGCCAAGCTCATACTTTTGGTCTTGGTGCCATGGGACTTCACAGCTACCTTGCCCAACAACTGATTGAATATGGATCACCTGAGTCTGTTGAGTTTACAAGCATCTACTTTATGCTTATGAACTACTGGACCTTGGTTGAGTCAAACAATATCGCGCGTGAACGTGGTATTACCTTCCATAACTTTGAAAAATCAGATTATGCTAACGGAAGCTACTTCGACAAGTATGTAACTGGCGAATTTGTTCCAAAATCAGACCGTGTTAAAGAACTCTTCAAAGATGTCTTTATCCCAAGTGCTGCTGACTGGTCTGAACTTCGCGATAAGGTTCAAGCAGATGGTCTTTACCACCAAAACCGCCTTGCTGTAGCACCAAATGGTTCTATCAGCTATATCAACGACGTTTCTGCTTCTATCCACCCGATTACGCAACGTATCGAAGAACGTCAAGAAAAGAAAATCGGTAAAATCTACTACCCTGCTGCTGGCTTGTCAACAGAAACCATTCCTTACTACACTTCTGCTTACGATATGGATATGCGTAAGGTCATTGATGTTTACGCTGCTGCAACTGAGCACGTGGACCAAGGACTTTCACTCACACTCTTCATGCGTAGTGACATTCCAAAAGGTCTTTACGAATGGAAGAAGGAAAATAAACAAACGACACGTGACTTGTCTATCCTTCGTAACTATGCCTTTAACAAGGGTATCAAGTCTATCTACTACGTCCGTACCTTTACTGATGATGGTGGAGAAGTCGGTGCTAACCAATGTGAAAGCTGTGTGATTTAATCTTTGCTTGAGGAAACTACATTTTCTCAGATAAGTGATTCATTCACCCTGCTAAACTAAACTAGAATAAACATCTATACTATGAAATAACAAAAAGTCGGGCTTCCGACTTTTTGTGCGATACTCCTCTAGAATTATGATAAAATAGAAGTAATTGTGAGTTCGCAATACTAAACACAGAAAGAGATTTCAAAATGGAAACTTACTATAAAGCCATTAACTGGAATGCCATCGAAGATGTCATCGACAAATCAACTTGGGAAAAACTGACGGAGCAATTCTGGCTTGATACACGTATTCCCTTGTCAAATGACTTGGATGACTGGAGAAAGCTATCAAATGTAGAAAAAGACTTGGTAGGAAAAGTCTTTGGTGGTTTAACACTTCTCGACACTATGCAATCTGAAACTGGGGTTCAAGCCCTTCGCGCGGACATCCGTACACCACATGAGGAAGCTGTTTTCAATAACATCCAATTTATGGAATCTGTTCACGCTAAATCTTACTCATCAATCTTTTCTACCTTGAATACTAAGGCTGAGATTGAAGAAATTTTCGAATGGACTAACACCAATCCTTACCTACAAAAAAAGGCTGAGATTGTCAACGAAATCTACCTAAACGGTAGCCCACTTGAAAAGAAAGTTGCTAGTGTCTTCCTTGAAACCTTCCTCTTCTACTCAGGTTTCTTCACTCCCCTCTACTATCTCGGTAACAACAAGCTAGCCAACGTTGCGGAAATCATTAAATTAATCATTCGTGATGAGTCTGTTCACGGAACCTACATCGGATATAAATTCCAACTCGGTTTCAATGAATTACCTGAGGAAGAGCAAGAAAAACTCAAAGAATGGATGTACGACCTGCTCTACACTCTTTATGAAAACGAAGAAGGTTATACAGAGAGCCTCTATGACGGTGTTGGTTGGACTGAAGAAGTCAAAACCTTCCTTCGCTACAATGCTAACAAGGCACTCATGAACCTGGGACAAGATCCACTCTTCCCAGATTCAGCTGATGATGTCAACCCAATCGTTATGAACGGTATTTCAACAGGAACTTCTAACCACGACTTCTTCTCTCAAGTCGGAAATGGTTACCTCCTTGGTGAAGTTGAAGCCATGCAAGACGATGATTACAACTACGGTTTAGACTAATGTTATCTATTTTATAAGCAATAACAAATATCATGGTTTGTTTAAAACAACCATGATATTTTTGTTTTTGTTTTCTTTTGTTTTTTAAATTGATTGATTGAATACTTTATGATAAAATAGTAATAGAAATAGAGGTGATAACGATGTTAAAGCAGGAAAAACTAGATAATATTCTAGAAACGGTAAATACAAAGGGAACTATTACTGTAAAAGAAATCATGACTCGCTTGGACGTGTCAGATATGACTGCTAGACGCTACTTGCAAGAGTTGGCAGACAAGGATCTACTTGTTCGAGTACACGGGGGAGCTGAGAAAATTCGCACAGGTTCCATTTTAAACAATGAACGTTCCAATATTGAAAAACAAAGCTTACAGATTGCAGAAAAACAAGAAATTAGCCGTTTTGCAGGCCATTTAATTGATGAGGGTGAAACTATTTTTATCGGCCCTGGTACGACCTTAGAATCTTTTGCCCGTGAACTTCCAATTGATAATATTCGTGTTGTAACAAACAGTTTACCAGTCTTTCTCATCTTAAACGAACGAAAACTAACAGATTTGATTTTAATCGGTGGAAACTACCGCTCTATCACTGGAGCCTTTGTGGGAACACTAACCTTGCAAAACTTAGCCAATCTTCAATTTTCTAAAGCTTTCGTTAGCTGTAATGGTATTCAGGACAATGCGATTGCGACCTTTAGTGAAGAGGAAGGTGAATCCCAACGCATCGCCCTCAATAATTCCAATAAAAAATACTTACTAGCTGACAATAGTAAGTTCAATAAATTTGATTTTTATACCTTCTACAATATCTCTGATATTGATACCATCGTTTCAGATTCTAAACTGAGCAAAGAAACCTTCGAACAACTTTCAAAACAAACAAAAATTATTCTTTCTAAACCATAAAACTGAGGATTGATAAAATATAAAATGCGTCATATCAAGAAAATAAGAATCTTGATATGACGCATTTTTTGATGAAGATTTTTACAAAGAGTTTCCTAGATTCTTTATGATTTTTGAAACGGCATAAAATCTGAATCAAAGGAGATATTATCCCGTTCTTCAGGACTGATAAAATTTAAAAAGATATTTTTAAATTCTTCCAGCTCATAATCTGAATGACAAATCCATTCTTTACCGGTAGAGACATACCATTTCCCAAGTTCTTTCAGCTCCTCATTCGTCAAACAAGGTATTTGAGAACATTTATCAAAATTGATAATATAAACTTTTTCATAAATTGATTGGATAAAATCTTTGAACATCTTTTGCCTCACTAGAATTCTATATCTAATTACTAATTCTACTAGTCTATAATCTGACTTTCTGCTACTTTCTTGTACCAGTGAGCTGATTTCTTAGGATAACGTTCTTGAGTTTCAAAGTCTACATAGAAGAGACCGTAACGTTTTTCATAACCGTTTGACCATGAGAAGACGTCCATCAATGACCAAATGAAGTAACCCTTTACATTCGCTCCATCAGCAATAACATCAGACAAAACCTCTAAGTGTTGTTTGACATAATCAATACGGCCATCATCATAAACAGTGTTATCAACGAACTCATCTTTATACCCGAGACCATTTTCAGTGATGTAAATCTTCTTGTAGTTAGGATAATCTTTCTTCACACGCATGATTTGGTCATACAAACCTTGAGGGTAGATAATCCAATCCCAGTCTGTACGTGGTACATAATCAGGAGCTACACGACGACCAACACCTTTGATTTGGTATTTAGAGCTTCCTTTCTCACCCTTACCATTATGAATGATTTCTGTTTCGCCATCAAAGGCTTCCATCCAGTCACTCATATAGTAGTTGATGCCTAGAAAATCATTCAAGTCTTTTGCAGCTTCTAATGCTGTAAAATCTTCTTCACGAAGATCCAAACTACCACCATTGACTGATAAGATATGGTTGACACCTTCCATCGTTTCATCTGAATAGCGACCTAGATAAGTTGCATCCAAGATAAACTTATTGTGAATAATATCTTCCAACTCAGCTGCACGAACATCTGCTGGATTTTTAGGATCCAAAGGATACTTGGTTGGCAGTGCGTGAACAACACCAATTTCACCTTTATAACCTTTATCTTTATATAGCTTGACTGCACGCGCATGAGAAATCATCATATTGTGGTGCGATTGGAAAACTTTGGCAAGGTCGTACTGAATACCTGGAGGGAATTTTCCAACCAAGTATTGACCATCACCAATTGGCCCAATTTCATTAAAGGTTGTCCAATAGTTTACTTCTGGGAATTCTTCAAAACAGAAGGCAGCGTAGTCTACAAAGTGTTCAATATTTTCACGGTTTAAGAAGTCGCCATTTGAGTGGAGAGCTTCTGGCGTGTCAAAGTGATGAAGAGTTACAAAAGGCTCAACATGACGTTTGTGACACTCTGCAAATAGATTATGATAAAATTCAACACCTTTAGCATTTACTTGATCGTAACCAGTCGGGAAAATACGTGACCAGGCAATAGAAATTCGAATACCATTGACACCATACTCTTCTGCTAGCTTGAGGTCAACTGGGTATCGATTGTAAAAATCACTGGCTGGTTCGGCAGTGTACCAGTAGTTATCTTCAAGATACTTATCCCACGCAACTGGTCCTTTACCATCAGTATGTGTAGCACCTTCTGCTTGATAGGCAGCTGTTGCGCCACCGAAAATAAAGTCTTTTGGTAATGTTTTTGTCATTTTTTTCACCTATTTCTTGATTTAAATAAAGTAAAAGTGAGAGGAGAGGAGTCAGTGAGCCATCCTTCTCCATCTCACTTCTTGTACCAAGTCACCGAATTGTAACATGAGGAGGTAAAAACGATAGCTTTTTACCGACGAATTAATAAGGCGATTAGGAAATTTGCCATAGCGATTGCCGTAACGATAGGAGACTATTTCATAGTCCCTATCGTTAATCGAATTGTGACATGAGAAGGTAAAAACGATATCTTTTTACCGACGAATTAACAAGGCGATTAGGAAATTCGCCATAGCGATTGCCGTAACGATAGGAGACTGTTTTATAGTCCCTATCGTTAATCGAATTGTGACATGAGGAGGTAAAAACAATATCTTTTTACCGACGAATTAATAAGGCGATTAGGAAATTCGCCATAGCGATTTCCGTAACGATAGGAGACTGTTTTATAGTCCCTATCGTTAATCGAATTGAGCTTGTACAAATGCTAGAGCACCTTTTCCATCACGAGTTAATTTGATGTATTGAGCGCCTTCTGTCTTGGCAAGTTTAATACCGAGCTTATCTGTTTCTGCTTTCATGTCTTCAAAGTTTGAAGCAACTTGAGGGGCAAGGATAACTAGATCAAACTCTGGTAACATTTCACGGTGAGCACCATAGCCACCTGCTGCTGCTTTCACAGGGACATTGTATTCTGCAGCTGCCTTATTCAAAGCATTAGCAAGAAGTCCACTTGTCCCTCCACCTGCACAGAGAACGAGGACATTTGTTTCTTCAGTGATTGTATTTTGAGCTGCATCGACACCCGCTTTTTCAAGAATAGCATCTGCTTTTGCAGTGTTGAAGTTTGCAGCAACTTTGTCTTTCAATTCATCATTAGATTTACCTGAACGCTCTTCTTCAAGAATTTGTTCATCATAGACTTTAAGGAATGGATAGTAAATAACTACGTCAACCACGATTAGAAGGGCAGCAAGAATGAATGATAGAACTTGGAAGTTCGTACCAAGAACTAGACCTAGTGGAGCTGGAGTTGTCCATGGTAGATTAGCAGTAAATGAATTCATTCCAAGAGTTTCAATGAAGAATTTAAAGATCCAAACGTTTGCGATTGGAGCAAAGATAAATGGAATGAAGAAGATTGGGTTTAATACAAGAGGTGCACCAAACAAGATTGGTTCATTTACACCAAAGAAAGTTGGAACTACTGAAGCGCGTCCGATTGCACGGTTACGTTTTGATTTTGTTAACCACATGAACATGAATGGAACAACCAGTGTCGCACCAGTACCACCCATGGTAACGATAAACATTTGTGTACCAGAAGTAAGAATCTTGTCAGCGTGCATACCTTGTTGGAGAAGGTTCAAGTTGACTTCGGCATTGGCATAGGTAATTGCTGCGATAGCAGGTTCAACAATAGATGGACCATGGATACCAACAAACCAGAAGAATGCAAATGCACCAAAGATAATCGTAATACCTAGATAACCATCAGCAGCAGAGAATAATGGTGCAAAGAATTTACCGATTGATTCTGCTACGCTTGCACCAACAAAATGACGAGCTAGTAAATCAAGAGCATAAAGTGAAACAACTGAGAGAGTGAATGGAATCACATCTTTAAAGACTTGTGAGATATTTGGTGGAACTTCGTCAGGCATACGAATAGTGACGTTGTTCTTAACACAAACCTTATAGATGGCTACAGTAACAAAGGCAGCAAGGAAGGCTGAAAGCAAGCCTTTTGTTCCCAAGAATCCAGTAGCTAGACCATTTTCGATAGGATCAGCTGCTAACATCAACAAACCAACAATCGCTGCTAACAGTGTTGACATATAGTTGATTTGATTGGTTTTCTCCATGCTACGGTTTACTGAGTCAGTCAATGACTTAGCTGTTGTACCAGCTACCAAGAGAGCCAGAATACCCATAGAATAGCTATAAGGTTTCATCAGAAAGGCTACAACTTCATCAGACCATTTAAAGCCCCATGAGTTTGGTACAAAGGCAATCAAGATAAAAATACTTGAGAAGAGAATAACAGGCATACCTGCAATGAAACCATCACGAATGGCACGAAGGTAGATATTACGAGATAGTTTCTCAAAGAAAGGTTTTCCTTTCTCAATAAATGCAATTAGTTTATTCATTATTTAACTCCTCTCTTGTACAGTTCAATTAAATGGTGCATCAAATCTTTTAATAAGATAGTTGTCATCAAGTGGTCTTGGCCATGCATCATGGTTACACTATAGGCTAAGTCCTCACCAGAAGCTTCCTTAGCCAATAGACTTGTTTGCGCGTGGTGAGCCTCTGCAATACAAGAACCAGCTTCCTCAACTAAGCTATCTGCTTTCGCAAAATCACCAGCTTCAGCAGCCTTTAAAGCTTCCAATAGTTTTGAACGAGCATCGCCAGCATAGGCTACGATTTCAAAACCTAACAATGTTACTTCTTCTCTATTCATGATAGAATTCTCCTTATATAGTTTTAAATAAATTTTTATGACAATAAACGTTGGATATGTAGAACTAGATAAACTCGTTCACTTTTATACAAATCAAGACCCGTATGTTGCGTAATCACATCATAGATCTTGGAACCAATCTCGAACGCTTTTGGATAGGATTGTTTAATATGATCTTCCATATCCAGAAGTGATTGGTTATCATCTCTAGATCTGTCTAAATAATCCAAGAAATAATTCAAATGAATCATAAAACGATCATAGAAATGGTTATTCTCTTTAGTTCGTTGAATTGCATAGTCCGTTAAAACTTCTTCAACATTCCTGAGAATTTCTTTCCTCTTATCAATCGACTCCACAAGTTCCACTTCATTTTCACCTTCGGCATTAATGAAATGATAAGCAATCCGAATAATTTCGTCCTCAGGAAAATGATCTGCTAGCTTCTGACGGTAAATTTCAAATGCTTCATTTGCGATTTGAAAAGCGACAGGATACTTAGTGGAAATATCTGGCAGATTACTATCCTTGTACCTTCCTTGTGCTAGAGCTTGGTAAGAACAGTAAATATGATCTGTCAATGTTACGTAGAGATACTCTTGAATCGGATAATGATATTTCTTTGATAGCTTATCAATGATTTCATAAGTCACTGTGATAAAATCAAGCGGAACATCTTTGAGGAGAGCCATAAAGTTTTCTCTGGACTCTTCGGTCTTCATCCGAAAGATTTTCTCAACCTGATGTTCAGCAATCAAATCCCCCTTCTTCTTTCCAAATGTAATCCCTTTACCAATCACAATCACTTCTTCTCCTTTATCATTTCTGACAAGCGAGACATTGTGATTCATTGGATTTAGAATTCGATACATGTCAACCTCCTTTTATATCTTAAAGGTATATGAGTACAAAAAATGACCACAAATGAACTAGAAAATCAGCCGATTTCTAATTCACCTGTGATCATGCCTAATATTACTTAGTAACACTCACCTTGTATTAACTTGTGATTTAAGTATAGCACAAGTAAGTTATTTTGTAAACCTTTACATACAACTTTTTTTAAAAATTTTTAGAGCTAATTTCTCAAAGTAACTTCCACTTGCCCAACCAAAGTGGAAATTAGTCTAAAACGGATTTTTATGGTGGAATTAAGTGTGAGACGTTTGAGTTAGAAATGAGGTCTACTATGACAAAACATAAACACCTTACCCTTTCAGACCGTAATGATATCCAATTAGGCTTAGAGCGCGGTGAAACCTTCAAAGCTATCGGACAATCCATTCTAAAAGACCCAACTACTGTTTCCAAAGAAGTCAAACGAAACAGACAAGTCCGAGAGTCTACATGCGATAACCTTCCTTGCCCTTTACTCGATAAGGCTCCCTTTGTCTGTAATGGATGCCCTAAAAGAAGACAAAATTGTGGATTTAAAAAAATCTTCTACCTTGCTAAACAAGCTCAAAAACAGTACGAACAAACTCTTGTCGAAGCTCGTGAAGGAACTCCCCTTAATTCCAAGGCCTTCTGGGACATGGACAAAGTCATTTCTGATGGTGTTAAAAAGGGACAACACATCTATCATATCCTCAAAACTCATAACCTTGATGTCAGTTCCTCAACCGTCTATCGACACATCCGAAAAGGATACCTATCTATCGCTCATATTGACCTAGCCAGAGCCGTTAAATTCAAAGAAAGACGGAAAAGGAAACTACCTTCCATCCCTAAAGAAGCTAAAAAAGGCCGTTCCTATGAGGATTTCCAAAACTATTTAGTCCTTAATCAACTAGACTCTTGGCTGGAAATGGACACAGTTCTGGGGAGGATGGGAGGTAAAGTCCTACTTACCTTCAACCTGTCTTTCTGTAACTTTATCTTCGCTAGGCTTCTGGATAATAAAACTGCCCTTGAGGTTACCAAACACCTCTATACCATCAAGAACACTCTTCATGAAGCTGATAAAGATTTCTTCCAACTCTTTCCTGTCATTCTTACCGATAATGGTGGAGAGTTTGCCAGGGTTGATGATATCGAAATGGATGTGCGAGGAGAGAGTAAACTCTTCTTTTGTGACCCTAATCGCTCTGACCAGAAAGGGAGAATTGAGAAAAACCACACACTGATTCGAGACATTCTACCTAAGGGAACTGCTTTTGACAACTTAACTCAAGAGGACATCAATCTCGTCTGCTCTCATGTCAACAGTGTCAAACGTGCTGCTTTGAATGGAAAGTCAGCCTATGAGCTCTTTGCCTTTACCTATGGAGAAGAGATTCCTAAGCTTCTAGGTATTTCTAAAATACCTGCAGAAGACGTCTGTCAGTCTTCGAAATTACTCCAACATAAGTTCTAAAAACTAACCTTTAACCGCATTCAAACGTCTCACACTAACTTCCACCATAGCGGAACTTAATCTGAAACGCTTTCAGATGAGGGGATTTTGTGCGCTCTTTTTTTCGATTCCTTTTGGTTACAAAAGCGATGAAATCAAGCATTAGTAAAACCAGTGGAACTTACCCTGACACGGATTTCCACTGGTTTTTAGGATTTTTATCAGACTAACTTCCACTTCTACTAGCGGTGGAACTTAGTTTGCGAATTTACCAAAAATTTTTAGATTCATGTTCCTAACCTAGGAGGACTTGCTTACACGCGTTCTTTCCATGAAGTCGCTGTTGTTTGAAGAACTTTGTTGAGTTCGTCAATGTTTTCAAAACCAGTTGTGCGAAGCCATTCGCGAGCTGCTGCTTCACCATCTTTGATGTAAGCTTCAACTGATCCAGCCCATGTTGCACGGCCACAAAGAACACCATTGAAGTTTGCACCTGATTCATGAGCAAATACAAGAGTATCTTGGAAAAGTTTAGCTGATACACCAGCACTCAAGTAGATGTATGGCAAGTTAGTTGCTTCATCTTGTGCTTTGAAGAAGGCTGCTGCTTCTTCACGTGTATAAACTACTTCACCTTCAGCGAAGCCTTCAACATATTTAATGTTAACAGGAACTTCTACTTTCAAGACATCAATGTTGAAACGTGGGTCTGAGAAGACTTTCATAGCACCAATAACTTTGTGTGGTTTTACTTTCGCATATTCTACAGAACCTGCATCAGCAATTTTTTCATCGTAAGCAAGGATTTCAAGGAAGAATGGGATATCTTCAGCCACACATTCAGAACCGATACGTTCGATGTAAGCTTGTTTTTCTTGGTTGAGTTCGTCTGAGCTATCTAGGTCATAGTAAAGCAAGAATTTAACTGCATCTGCACCTTCTTCTTTAATACGTTTTGCAGACCAAACATCCAAGCAGTCTGGCAAGCGTTTTGTGCTTGTTGTGTCATAACCTGTTTTTTCATAAGCAAGGAGAAGACCAGCTTTTTCATCAAGAGCTTTAGTCGCTGGAAGTCCATATTCAGGGTCAAGGAGCATAGATGAAGCGTATTTAGTCAATTCATCCGCTACCAAGACTTTCAGTTCTTCCATTTGAGCCACTGTTGGTTCTTCTGTTTGGTGTTGAGCCATGAGGCGTTTTAAAGCACCACGTTGGTCAAATGCAAGAGCTGAGATGATACCATTTTCATCAGAAAGTTTTTCTAAGCGTGCACGTTTTTGTTCTGTTAAAGCCATTTTATACCTCTTTTACTATTAATTGATCATATAGAGCTTGATAGTTGGCCATGTTGACATGACCAGTCATTTTTTCTTGAGCATTGAGCATACCAAGGACATTTGCCTTGATGAGTAGTTCTGCATCCGATTCTTTATGAAGTAGTCCTGAAGAAATCCCTGCTACTGTAGAATCTCCAGATCCAACAGGGTTGACTACCTGAATTCTAGGAATATCTACCTTGTAGAAAGTGTCACCATGTTTGGCAAAGGCACCGTTGGCACCAAGTGAAACGATAATCCATTCAATACCTGCAAACAAAGGTTCTTGAAGGACTTCTTTTAATTCATCCAAATCCTCAGAAACTTCTCTTCCAAGAAGCTGGGACAATTCCTCATTATTTGGTTTGATGACGGTTGGTTTATGTGTTGATTCAAGAACCGCCTGAAGTGCTGTACCAGAGCAGTCCAAAACAACAGGCTTGCCAGCTTGATTAGCAAGTTCTACCAAGCTCGCATAGTAATCAACTGGAAGACCAGCTGGCAGACTACCCGATATGGCTACTACTTCAACCGAGTCCAGGAGATTTTTGAAATGTTCCAAAAAGTCTTGACCTTCTTGTTCCAATACTTCAGGACCTTTTTCAAGAACTTCTGTTTGGTTGTCTCCGTGGAGAATAGCGATACAGTTACGAGTCTCTCCCTGAATTGAGAAGAAATCTTTCTTTACTTGATCATCGATATTTTCAACCAAAAACTCACCAAGTTTACCACCCACTAAACCAGTAGCAAGAACAGAATCTCCGAATTCTGAAAGTACTCGGGTAACATTGAGTCCCTTACCACCAGCCGTTTTGGTTACATCCACCACACGATTGACAGTATCAATCTTCAACTCATCCAAGGGATAGGAAATATCAATGGATGGGTTCATTGTGACTGTTAAAATCATAGGTTACCTCTTAATCGTGGTATTCTCCGCGATCCCATTTTTCAAGGAATTCAGTGAAGAAGTTTGCGTCTGTTTGTTGAGCATTGTGACTTTCAAGGTGTTCAATTTTCGCAATCAATTTTTTGTTTTCTTCAGATGGTTTGTATTCAGCATGGATGAAAGCTTCGATGATATCACACATGAGCAGTTCACCAGTAATCTTACCACCAAAACCGATAACGTTAGCGTTCAATTGCTCTTTAGCATAAAGAGCTGTTGTCATATCACGAACCAAGGCAGAACGGACACCTGGAACTTTATTTACAGCATTGTTGATACCAACACCAGTACCACAGATACATACCCCAAGATCAGCTTGACCGCTAGTTACAGCTTCCCCTACTTTTTTACCAAAGATTGGGTAGTGAGTACGTGTGTGGTCATATGTACCAAAGTCAATGACTTCATATCCTTTTGATTTCAAAAATTCTGAAACCGCCATTTTTTCATCTGTTACGATGTGGTCACATCCAATTGCAATTCTCATTAGTTATTCCCTCCGATTAATTATATAAATCTAATATCATTTATCCCTACTCAAGAAAAATCAAGATTAGCTTAGGAAGCGAGCTGCAAGCATAACTGAGGTTAGCTAAAGTGAGCTGACAACAGATTATCTTGATTTTTGAAGAGTATTAGCACATTTTGTTCAACATGTCGACCCTAATTTGGTGACGTCCACCATCGTATTTACCGTTAACAAATCCTTTAGCGATGTTTTTAGCCAATTCATCACCGACAAGTTGTGCACCCATAGTGATCATACGTGAGTTGTTGTGTCCACGAGTCATATAAGCTGAACGTTCGTCAGATACTTCTGCAGCAACCATTCCTTTAATCTTAGTTGCAACCATAAATGGACCAGCTCCATAAGCATCAATCACAATACCAAGGTTTTGTTCTTCTTTGTTTACTTCTGCAGCAACAGCAAGAGTCACATCAACAAAGTCTTGACCTTCATCTGTAACATCCACAACGTGGAAGTTTTCTTTTTCCAAGAAGTCTTTCACAACTTCTTTCAATCTCAAACCTGCAGCATCTGCACCGATAACAATAGACATATTGTATACTCCTTTTTATTTTTCTAGGCTAGTAAAACCATTTATAGTTAGCAGTTTATCTACAAAAGGCTTTATAGCAGTTTATTGACAAATTGGATTGAATGAGATGGATTGCACCTTATTCAAGTTTAGGAAACCAGTTTCCTAGAAATAATCTTTCTACACGAAAGAGAATATAACAATTGATTATTTGTTTGTTACAAACATCATTTGTTGCTTACAAACATAATATACTCCTATTTCTCGGAAAAGTCAACAGTTAATGTTTGTTTTTGTGTTTTTTTACTAAAGAATTTCGATATCAAAACCAATTTGATCCACTTGGCCAGGTTCTAGGAGACGAACATTCTTCTTATCTTCTAGATGATCTCCTTCTTCAAGGGATGTTGACAAGCCAGACCATGGTTCAAAAGCAATGAAAGGTCCTTTGGTCAAAGTTGACCAGATAATGAGGTTTGGAAACTCTGCAAAGCACACTTTCAATCCCTTATCATGTTTACGAGAACGAAGGGCAATTGTTCTAGATTGCAATTCATCTAAGGTAACTGCATCTGTACTGAAAAGATCATAACTAAGATCTATTTCTTTTTGAGCCTCTAACCATGGACTTCTATCTTGAAAATCAAGCATACCCGTTTCTGGGAAAGGACGTGGAACAGAGCAAGTCTCCTCTTTCTCAAACTCTAAATAGTAATCTTCATAGACCTCATCATCCAGTAGAGGACAATTAAATCCTGGATGTCCACCAATGAAGTAAGGCATGACCTTGCTAGTTTCTTTATTGAAAATCTTGTATTGAGTCCGTACTGTCTTGGCAGAAAGACTGTAAGTGATTTCTAGGCGGAAATGATAAGGATAGTTTTGATAGCTATTCTCATCGTCTTCAATTGCAAAAGTTACACTATTATCTGTCTGTTCAACTAATTCAAATTCTTTCTTACGAACCAAACCATGACGAGGAATCTTTCCTTTACTTTCTTGTCCATTATCATCTATATAAAGTGCTATATCCTCTCTCAATGAACCACAAATAGGAAAGAGAACAGGAGCTTGTCCACTCCAATAAGTAGCATCCCCTTGCCACAAATACTCAAGTCCCTCAGCATCTTTTATAGAAGAAAGAGCCCCACCAAAACTGTTAAATTGAACACTTAATTGTTCTGATTTTAATTCAATTACCATTATTTTCTCCGATTTCTTGATAGTTTATAAAAAACTAGGCTGTCACTCCTAATGGTATGACAACCTAGTTTCAACAATTTACACTCTGCGAAAATCCAATTCAAACTTCGTCAGCGTCGCCTTGCCGTACTTTAGTACAGCCTGCAGCTAGCTTCCTAGTTTGCTCTTTGATTTTCATTGAGCTTACATTTTATAGGAGCGCATTATTTTGCTTTTGCTGCGTACTCTTCGTTACGTTTGATCATTTGTTTTCTGTACCATGCAAAGATACCGATATAGAATACAAGGAAGACTACAGCACCAAGGATTGCTTTGATATCACCAGTTGTAGTGTTACCAATTGTCCAACCAAGAAGTTTTTCGATTGGTCCTTCAAGAGTTGAGTGAGTGATCAATTGAGTTTCGCTCACACCTGCTGGGAAGGCACCTACACCTTTAGCAAGTTCTGTTGCAAATGGTGCGATAAGTGTACCTGAAAGAAGGAAGAGTGGCAACAAGAGTGTTCCGAAGATAATCATACGGAGCAATTTACCACGAGTTACAACCAAGAGAGCTGGAGTAACACCCATAGCGATGATACCTGCAAGTGGCAAGATACCATTTCCGACTTTTGAAAGAAGCACAGCTTCAATCAACATGATTGGTGCAAGTACGTTAGCACAAGCCCAGATTTCAGCACGACCAGCGATGAATGGCCAGTCAAGACCGATGTTGAATTTACGTCCTTGAAGACGTTTAGTAGCAACGTTTGTAATACCTTGTGAAAGAGGTTCTACGGCAGCGATGAACCATGAACCGATAAGTGAGAAGAGTTCCAAAGATACACCGGCTGTCAAACCAAGAGACAACCATCCTTTGATAACAAGACGCCATTTATCTGCATCTGCAACACCTTCAATTGGATGTGGAGTTCCCATAATACCGATAACAATACCAAGAATGAAACCGATGAAGAATTTAGAACCCCAGAAACCGATTTTTTTGTTCAATTTAGCAGCATCAAAGTCATATTTATCAAGACCTGGGAAGAATTTTTCAAAAATCTTATCCAAAACCATGATAACTGGGTTCATCATGTAGTTCATGTGAGTTGATGTCATTGGTGATGAACTTGGAGCGTTAAGAAGGTCATCAAATGTAGGTTTCATCAAGTCAGAGTTGATAATTTTCAACACACCAACAAGGACGATAGCTGCTGTAGCAATAAAGAGTGAAACTCCTTGGCTCACACCGTTGTTGTCTGCATACCATTTAATCAAAAGACCTGTGATAGACAAGTGCCAGATATCGAAGATATCGACGTCAAGTGTATCAGTTTTCTTCATAGCAAGCATTACTACGTTGACAATCAACATGATAAGCAAGAAGTAAAGTGTCCAAGCAGATCCCCAAGTGATTGTTGCAAGTGGTGCCCAACCAACGTCGGTAATACTCAATTGAATACCAGTATTTTCAACGAATTTTGCAAGTGATGCTGAGAAAGCACCATTTAGCATACCGATGATAGCACCGATACCAGTAAGAGCGATGGCAAGTTTGATACCACCTTCAAGCGCTTTGGAGAATTTCACTCCAAAAAGTAAAGCCAATACTGTCAAAATGATCAACATGATGACAGGTCCACCCATATCTAAGACGGGTGTAAAGACCTTTTTGATTAGGTCAAAGATTGCATCCATAACTGTTCCTCCCTTTTTATAGTTATATGAATGTTAACAAATTAAAATTAGCTTAATCCGTGTTCTTTAATAGCTGCTTCAATATTGTCAAATACTGGAGCACTCATAGCTGGGATACGGAATAAGATTGGTCCAGCTTCGATAACTGGGATACCTGGGTCAAAACCAAGATCTGTAGCAGCAATTGGTGTGAAGATGTCATAACCTTTGATAAGGTCTTCGTTAACGTCTTTTACCATAACTGCATCACAGTGAACATCAAAACCGCGGTTTGAAAGTTCTTCTTCAAGAGCACTTTTAATTTGGTGGCTTGAGTTAACACCTGCACCGCAGGCGGCAAGAATTTTAATCATATGGATTTCCTCCGATTTAATATTTTTAATAGACAAGATTAAGCGATTGCTTCAGCAATATAAGCATAGAGAGCTTCTGGTTCAGAAATTTTTGATAGGTCTTCAAGATGACCATTTCCAGTAAAGAAGTCCATCAACTGAGCAAGAATGTTTGTTTGACTTGAACTTGAGTTATTAATGATAAAGAAGAGCAAGGATACTTCTACTTCCTTATCTGGTGCAATCATATTGTGGAAAGTCACTGGTTTTTCTAATCGAACCACCACAACTTTTTCGGCTAGATTATGAACAATATCTGTATGAGGAATAGCCACATTCGGCAAATCCTTACCCAAAAATTCCATATCTAAGCCAGTTGGAAATGACTTTTCACGCGTGATCAAGGCTTCACGATAGGTTGGAGTTACGATTTCTCGTTCTTCCAATAAAGTTGCAACCTGATCAAAGAGATGTTCTTGATTATCCGCTTCTAAGCAAAACACAAGGTTTTTGTCAAAGAAATGATCTAATCCCATAAGGTTTTCCCTTCTTTCCATTAACTTTATGCTATAAGTATAACACTATATGAAACCGTTGTCAACGATTTTCTGTTGTTTTTTGTCTCTTTTTTTATATTTTTGTTGTTTTTATGGTTTGTTGTAAAAAAACAAACACATAAACAAACATTTCAAACATTTTTTCTGTTCTAGAAATTAAAAAAGCAGACCATTTAAGCCTGCTTTACGATTGATTCTTATATAAATTTCCTATGAAGAAGGAAATGAAATTAAACAACTTATTCTTCATCCATGCTCAAGACGCTAAGAAAGGCTTCTTGTGGAACTTCTACTGATCCGATAGCTTTCATACGTTTCTTACCAGCTTTTTGTTTTTCAAGGAGTTTACGTTTACGAGAAACGTCACCACCGTAACACTTGGCAAGTACGTTCTTACGAAGGGCTTTGATATCCGTACGAGCCACAATCTTGTGTCCAATTGCTGCTTGGATTGGAACTTCAAATTGTTGACGAGGGATGATTTTCTTAAGTTTATCAACGATGAGTTTTCCACGTTCGTAGGCAAAATCCTTGTGAACGATAAAGCTGAGAGCATCCACCTTGTCTCCATTGAGAAGGATATCCATTTTCACCAGCTTAGATGGGCGATACTCTGACAATTCGTAGTCAAAGCTTGCATAACCACGTGTTGAAGACTTGAGTTTATCAAAGAAGTCGAAGACGATTTCAGCCAGTGGAATTTGATAGATAACATTGACACGATTATCATCAATATAGTCCATAGTCACAAAGTCCCCTCGCTTGCGCTGAGCTAGCTCCATCACTGCTCCTACGAACTCCTGTGGTACCATGATTTGCGCCTTAACATAAGGCTCTTCAATGGTCGCAATCTTGGTAGGATCTGGGAACTCAGATGGGTTAGACACATCCATAGACTCACCGTCTGTCAAATTGACCTTGTAAATAACAGACGGAGCTGTCATGATGAGGTCAATGTTGAACTCGCGTTCCAAACGTTCTTGGATAACATCCATATGGAGAAGTCCAAGGAAACCACAACGGAAACCAAATCCAAGTGCCTGAGATGTTTCTGGTTCAAACTGAAGACTAGCATCATTCAGTTGCAATTTTTCAAGGGCTTCACGCAGGTCATTGTACTTGTTTGACTCAATTGGATAGAGACCCGCAAAGACCATAGGATTCATCTGCTTGTAGCCATGTAATGGCTCTGCCGCAGGATTGGTTGCCAAGGTAACGGTATCACCCACACGCGTATCCTGAACCGTCTTAATAGAAGCCGCAATATAACCAACGTCACCAGTCGCAAGGAAATCACGACCAACTGCCTTAGGAGTAAAAATTCCAACCTCAGTCACATCAAAAGTCTTGCCATTGCTCATAAGCTGAATCTTATCGCCAGGTTTAACCACCCCATCCATGACACGCACTTGGAGGATAACCCCACGGTAGGCATCGTAAACAGAGTCGAAAATCAAGGCCTTCAGTGGTGCCGTCACATCACCTGTTGGCGCTGGCACTTTTTCTACGATTTGCTCAAGGATTTCTTCAATACCAATACCAGCCTTGGCAGAAGCCAAAACTGCTTCACTGGCATCCAAACCAATGACATCTTCAATCTCTGTACGCACGCGCTCAGGATCTGCAGCTGGTAGGTCAATTTTGTTAATGACTGGCATGATTTCCAAATCATTGTCCAAGGCCAGATAAACATTGGCAAGG
This sequence comes from Streptococcus mitis, assembly GCF_901542415.1. Taxonomy (NCBI): domain Bacteria; kingdom Bacillati; phylum Bacillota; class Bacilli; order Lactobacillales; family Streptococcaceae; genus Streptococcus; species Streptococcus mitis. Next base: position 627,664 of record NZ_CABEHV010000004.1, read on the forward strand.
GTTTGAGCCTCAATCCCTTGGGCAGCATCGACTACCAAAATCGCTCCCTCACAGGCAGCTAGTGAACGTGAAACTTCATAGGTAAAGTCTACGTGTCCTGGTGTGTCAATCAAGTGGAAAATATAAGTTTCCCCATCTTTTGCAGTATAATTCAGCTCAATGGCATTGAGCTTAATGGTAATCCCACGTTCTCGCTCTAGATCCATGCTATCCAAAAGCTGGGCCTGCATTTCACGACTGGATACTGTCTCTGTCTTTTCCAAAATGCGGTCTGCTAGAGTCGATTTCCCATGGTCAATATGGGCGATAATAGAGAAGTTACGGATCTTCTCCTGTCGTTTTTTCAATTCTTCTAAGTTCATGATTCTCTTCCTTTCAGGGTATCTATTTATTATAAATTGTTTTTGACATTTTGACAAGACCATACCCTGCTAGGAGTACTAATCTTCAGCAACAAAGCCGTCATTTTCGATAAAGTGGTGTTCTGTCATTCCTTGGTCTGTAAAGACAATCCCGTGAAGGACACCACCATAGACAGCTCCTCCGTCCATCCCAACCTTGCCATCTTCTGTAGTCCAAAGCTCAGCAGTACCACGCTCTTGCTGTAACAAACCATAAACCGGTGTATGGCCGAAGACAATGATTTTTCCAGTATGATTTTCTGCTTCGTGGAATGGTTTTCTAAGCCATACTTTCTTGTAATCTGTGGTTTCATGCCAGTCATCCAAGGTCAAATCAATACCAGCATGTACAAAGATATACTTGTCTGTCTCTACTACAAATGGCATTTGACGAATAAATTCGACCAAATCTGCCGCTTCAGTAGCAACACGCTTAGCATCTTCAACCCCGTCAACTGAGGCATCAAAGGGACGACCTAGGATAGAATTAATGGTTGTATCTCCACCATTGCGACGATAATGGTCATAGCTTTCTTCTGGGTTATCGAGCCAAGTCAAAAACATATACTCGTGATTTCCTGACAAACAGATTGCCCCTTGATTATCGACCAAGTCCTTAACCATCTCTAGGACACGGCGACTATCTTCACCACGGTCAATCAAATCCCCTAGAAAGAGCAACTGGCTCTGACCATCCCATGTTTTGAGAAGGTCCTCCAGCATCCCAGCTTTTCCATGAACATCTCCAATTACATAATAGTCTGTCATCTTATTTCTCCCTGTTTCTCAACAATTCTCTGGCTTGCGTTAGAGCTGCTTCTGTCACATCATCACCTGCCAACATTTTAGCAACTTCCTCCACTCGCTCTTCAACCGTCAAGAGACGAACAGTCGAAACTGTTGAATGGTCATTGCTAATCTTCTCAATAAAGAATTGATAATCCGCAATCGCAATCACTTGTGGCAAATGAGAAATAGCCAGTACCTGACCATGCTGGCCAATCTTGTGAATCTTCTGCGCAATAGCCTGGGCAACACGTCCTGAAACTCCCGTATCCACTTCATCAAAGACAATACTTGTCTTGCCTTCTTTACGTGAAAAGGCAGACTTAATGGCTAGCATGAGGCGAGACAATTCCCCACCAGATGCAACCTTGACCAAGGGTTTAAAGTCTTCTCCAGGATTGGTTGAAATGTAAAACTCAACCATTTCATTTCCCTCACGACTGAATTTGCCCTTGCTAAAACGAACCTGAAACTGGGCTTTCTCCATATAAAGGTCTTGCAGTTCTTGTTTAATCTCTGCTTCGAGCTGCTGAGCCAAGTCATGACGAGCAGAGGCAAGTTGACCTGCTAAGTCGACAAGATTGACTTCTAACTTCTTAAGCTCTGCTTCCATGTCTTCAGACGAAAGGTTATTACCTGTCAAGAGATTGTATTCTTCCGTAATTTTGGCAAAATAAAGCAAGACATCGTCTACAGTCCCACCATACTTACGCGTGATAGTATGAAGGAGGTCCAAACGATTCTCAACCTGCATAAGACGACTGCCGTCAAAATCAAGGTCCTCAATAATAGCTTCCAAACGTTTGCTAATATCTTCTAAGACATAGTAGGTCTCAGACAGAGAGTTTGAAATTTCACGATATTCAGGATCGTACTCTTCGACACTTTCCATATCATTCATGGCCGAACGAACATTGGCCAGACTTGAAAAATCTTCATTGTCCAACATACTGTAGGCATTAGTCAGTGTATCCGCAATATTTTTATGGTTGAGAAGTTTATCTCGCTCTTGATTGAGAGCCAAGTCTTCACCTGCTTGCAAGTTTGCTGCCTCAATCTCTGCCATTTGAAATTCCAACATTTCAATACGAGACTTGTGTTCCTGTTGGTTTTTCTTGACTTCCAGAACCTGCTTGCGCATTTTACGGTAGGCATCAAAACTCGTCTGATAGGTTTCTTTTAGGTCCCAAAAAGCTACATCACCGAATTCATCCAACATTTGAATATGAAGTTGAGGACGCATTAACTCCTCTTGGTCATGCTGACCATGAATATCTACTAGATGTTGCCCAATAGATCGCAAAACAGACAGATTAACCATCTGGCCATTGACACGACTAATACTACGACCATTTTGCAGAATTTCCCGACGGATGATAATCTCATCACCCATTTCCAAACCTTGCTCATCAAAAATTTCCTGTAAAAGGCGACTATTTTCAACTGAGAAAAGCCCCTCAATTTCTGCCTTTGGCGCACCATGACGAATAACATCTGTCGTAGCACGAGCTCCCAACATCATATTCATGGCATCAATGATAATCGACTTCCCTGCACCCGTTTCACCAGTCAAGACAGTCATCCCCTTTTCAAAATTGAGGGAAATAGCCTCAATAATGGCAAAGTTTTTTATCGAAATTTCAAGTAACATATAGACCTACCAATTTTTTACTTGTTCAAAGATTTCCTCAGCTAGACTTTCACTTCTGGCAATGACTAATATCGAACTATCATCAGCTAAACAGCTAAAAATTTTGTCCGCAAATGTCTCTATTAACTGAGCTTTTACAAATGCTGTATTTCCTGGAATAACTTGGAGATTAATCATCTTATCCATCAATTCAGCTGACTCAATATTGTCTTCAGCCAGTTGCAAACTTTTTACGATTGATTTTGGTAATTCATAGACATAGGTGTTGTCTCTCAAAGGAATTTTAACAATACCTAGCTCTTTGATATCTCGGGATACCGTTGCCTGAGTGGCAGTAATGCCAGCCTCTTTCAAATGTTCTACGATTTCTTCTTGTGTGCCGATTTGATAATCTGTCACAAATCGTCTAATTTTTTCAAGTCTCTCTTTTTTATTCATTTTTAAATTGACTATGCGCCCTCTCTACTACTTCTTCAATCTCAGCAAGAACCTGGTTACTTGCTGACTCTTCTTTTTTCAAATACGCTAAAAACTCAATATTTCCATGACCACCTTGGATGGGAGAAAAGTCCAATCCAAGGACTGAAAAGCCTTCCTCTACTGCCATGGTTGTGACAGATTCAAGGACATTCTGATGAACCTTGGCATCGCGAATAATTCCATTTTTCCCAATCTGCTCACGTCCTGCCTCAAATTGGGGCTTAACCAGAGCCACGACCTGACCTTGATCTGCCAAGACACGGTGTAAGGCCGGAAGAATCAGACTGAGGGAAATGAAACTCACGTCAATACTGGCAAAGCTCGGTTCCTGCTCGAAATCAGTCTTTTCAGCATAGCGGAAATTGAACTGCTCCATGCTGACAACTCGCGGGTCCTGGCGTAGTTTCCAAGCCAACTGATTGGTACCAACATCAACTGCAAAGACTAACTCAGCACCATTTTGCAGCATAACATCGGTAAAACCACCAGTAGAAGCCCCGATATCAATCGTTGTTGTCCCTTCCACTGACAAATCAAAGACCTGCAAGGCCTTCTCCAGTTTCAAGCCACCACGGCTGACATACTTGAGTTTCTCCCCCTTGAGTTTTAGTTCGGTGTCATCTGGGATTTTCTCTCCTGGCTTGTCAAACCGTTCTCCATTCAGGACTGCTACGACTAGGCCAGCCATGACACCGCGCTTGGCCTGCTCTCTCGTTTCAAATAAGCCCTGTTTATAAGCTAGTACATCCACTCTTTCCTTAGCCATTGATTCTCAAACTTTCTACTACACTTACAATCGATTCTGTTTCAAAGGGAACCTGCTGGACAATTTCTTCTAATTTGGCATTAGCTTGATCCAAAGTCTGGTTACAAAAGGCAATGGCCTCTTCCAAGCCTAACAAAGCAGGATAGGTTGATTTTTCTGCCTGTAGGTCCTTTTGTGGTGTCTTGCCAATTTCCTCAAAACTAGCTGTCACATCCAGTACGTCATCTCGAACTTGAAAAGCAAGTCCGATTAATTCCCCAACAGTTTTCAGCTTCACCTGTATTTCAGGTGCCAATTCGGCTATAATAGCAGCTGCTTGGAAGGGATAAGCTAGTAATTTTCCAGTCTTATTAGCATGAATAGTCTGGAGTTCTTCCAAAGACAAATGCTGGTGTTCACCCTCCATGTCCAAAACCTGCCCTGCCACCATACCCAGACTACCTGAAGCAAGGGATAAGTTGGAAATCAAGTCTACCTTGATCTGACTTGGCAAATCTGCCTGCGCTATCAAGGCATAAGGATCTAGGAATAAAGCATCTCCAGCCAAAATGGCCATAGCTTCACCGAATTTCTTGTGATTGGTCAAGCGTCCCCGACGGTAATCATCATCATCCATAGCTGGAAGATCATCGTGAATCAAACTACCTGTATGAATCATTTCTAATGCTGCAGCCACCTGCGCGTGAGCAGGTTTGATGGTAACTTGTAAGGCTTCCAGAACTTCTAACAAGAGAAAGGGTCGAATACGCTTGCCACCAGCATGAATGGAATAGAGAACAGATTCTCGCAAACTAGAGGCAAACTGCTGGTCTCCATAAAAATCTTCTAAGGCTGACTCGACAAGAGCTAATTTTTCTTGCTTTTTCATTCAAAATCACTTTCTGTTCCGTCTTCTTGCATGACCTTGACCAAGGTCTTTTCAGCCTTGTCCAGCGTCGCTTGGAGCTCTTTTGACAAGACCATACCCTTTTGAAAGGCAGCAATCGCATCCTCCAGAGCAATTTCACCATTTTCCAAACTTTGGACAATGGTCTCTAGTTCTGCTAGATTTTCCTCAAATTTCTTTTGTTTTGACATCTTTAACCTCTAATTCTACTTGACCATCTCGCATCAAAAGCGTTACTTGGTCTTTTTTCTTCAAACTCTCAACCGAATCTACAACGGACTCTTCTTTTTTGACAATAGCATAACCACGCGCCACAATTCGGCTAGTATCTAACATCAGCAAGGCTTCCGAAAGTCGCTTCACTTCAGCAACCTTGGCATCATAAACCAGCGCCATTTGGCTACGTAGGAGCTTATCCAACTGGCCTAGACGGTCTTGATAACGTTGGATTTTGGTAACAGGTGATAATTGCACCAGTTGATGCGTCCTTGCTTGTACTACCTGTTGGTTCTCAGAAATCCGTGTTCGCAAACTTTGTTTTAAGCGCAGTTGCAGTTGGTCCAAGCGTTGCAAATAGCCATCATACAAACGCTCTGGCTGTCTAAAGATAACAGACTGACTGCATTTTTTCAAAGCTTCTTGTTTCTTCGATAGGACATTTCGGACTGCTGTTGCCATCCGTTTTTCTTGATTTTGCAAATGAGCTAATAGATCCAACTTGGTCACAGGTGTTGCTAGTTCAGCTGCCGCCGTTGGCGTCGCAGCCCGTCTATCTGCCACAAAATCTGCCAAGGTTACATCTGTCTCATGCCCCACACTAGAGATAACTGGCAAACGAGACTCGAAAATAGCTCGTACCACAATTTCTTCGTTAAAGGCCCAGAGATCCTCGATGGAACCTCCACCACGACCAATAATCAGCAAATCCAAATCGTCACGTTGATTGGCACGTGCAATATTTCGAGCAATTTCCTCCGCAGCCCCTTCACCTTGAACCTTGGTCGGATATAGGAGAATGTCGATACCTGGAAATCGCCTGCTGACGGTCGTGATAATATCTCGAATAACGGCTCCACTACGACTGGTTACTACACCAATTCGCTTAGAAAATTGGGGAAGAGGTTGCTTGAAGCGTTCTTGAAACAGGCCTTCTTCTGTCAATTTTTTCTTGAGTTGTTCAAACTGTATCGCAAGTGCCCCAACCCCATCAGGCTCTGCCTTTTCAATGATGATGGAGTAGCTACCACTCGGCTCATAAACCTGCACGCGCCCAATCACATTGATTTTCATTCCTTCTTCCAGATCGAAGCCTAATTTCTGATAAATCCCTGACCAAATGGTCGCTTGAATAACTGCATGGTCATCCTTTAGGGAGAAATATTGGTGAGTAGGTCGTTTACGAAAGTTGGAAACTTGACCAGTTAAATAGACCCGTTCCAAGTAAGGGTCTTTATCGAATTTCATTTTCAGATACTTGGTCAAAGTTGTTATCGATAAATACTTTTCCATCTCCACCTACTATTCATTTCCTTGCTCTTTCATGGGTATTATTATACCAAAAATATGCCTAAAAATCTTCATTTATGTACCATTATGAGGGAAAAATAGAAAAAGGAGGCAAGGCCTCCACGTCTGATTATTTGCTGTTACGAGCTTCTTCCAAAATCTTTTCAATCTTGGTCGTCAACAGGTCGATAGCAACTGTATTGCTGACCCCTTCAGGAATGACGATATCCGCATAACGCTTGGTTGGCTCGATAAACTGATGGTACATGGGTTTAACCACACCTAAGTACTGGTCAATAACGCTATCAAGGCTACGGCCACGTTCTTCCATATCGCGCTTGATACGCCGAATAATGCGCACATCATCATCCGTATCCACAAAAATCTTGATATCCATCAAATCGCGCAGACGCTTGTCCTCCAAGACCAAAATCCCCTCAACGATAAAGACATCTTGAGGCTCTTGACGATAGGTCTTGCTACTCCGTGTATGCTCTGTATAGTCATAAGTCGGAATGTCCACTGGACACCCTGCCAACAATTCCTTAATCTGCTCAATCATTAAGTCTGTATCAAAGGCAAAAGGATGGTCATAGTTGGTTTTGACACGCTCTTCAAAGGTCAAATGAGACTGATCCTTGTAGTATGAATCATGCTCAATCATGGAAATCTTTTCATCAGGAAAATGCGATAAAATGGCTCTGGAAACACTGGTCTTACCACCGCCAGAACCACCTGTCACTCCGATAATGATTGGTCTATTTTGCATGCTATCCTCCGTTTTTTTATCCGTGGTCTATTCTATCACATTTTTTGCAAAATTTATAGTCTGATTTTGGATAGTCTAAGGGAAACAACACTCCCTACACCTCAGTTAGACTAGCTAAAAACCTTCCTTGGCTTATAGAGATTGTCCCGTTTTTCTAGAATGGCTAGCAATGTATCGCCTTCAAAGGCAGCTAATTCTTGTTCTGTTTGTTCGAGTTCGATAAAACGACCAAAGCGTACTTCTGTAGCCTCTTCTGGACTTAGGAAAACTTTGACAAGGTCGCCTGTCCCAATCTCTAGAGGATGGAGAAAGTCCAATTGACCAGCATCCACTTTTTCAGTAATTTCTTCCAAGGTAAGAGCATCTTCTAGTTGCAAACCAGCTGCACTAGTCCGTGTCAAATGTGACATATGAGCCGCATAGCCAAGTTTTTCTCCCAAGTTAACCGATAAAGTACGAATATAGGTTCCCTTGCTACATTTCACACGAAAAGTAAAGCTTGCAAGATGACCCTCATAAGAAATCGGACTTGTCCGCTCAAAGCTATAAATAGTCACCTGACGTTCTGGACGCTCTACTTCCTGACCAGCACGCGCATACTCATAGAGCTTGCGACCATTGACCTTGACAGCCGAATACATAGGTGAAATCTGAGTAATAGGCCCAGTCAGACTAGCGATTGCTTCATCAACAAGCTTTTCATCCAAGTGCGATAAAACAGGTGTCTCTGCAACCACTTCCCCACTAGCATCCTCAGTCGTCGTGGAATAGCCCAGAGTGATTTCCCCCTCATAGACCTTGCCCTCGTCCTGCATAAACTCGACCATGCGGGTCGCCTTGCCAACCGCAATGGGCAAAACACCCACCACATCCGGATCCAAAGTCCCACCATGACCAATTTTCTTGGTTCCCAAAATCTTACGCAGTTTAAAAACCGCATCATGCGAGGTCATCCCCGCTTCTTTTTTTAAGTTGATAATACCGTTCATATCTTTCTTCCTCACTCCCCCTTCAGCTCTTCAAATTTCGCTTTCATGGTTGGATTTTTCCGGGTCAATTTTTTAACTGAAACATCTTCCAATTTGTTATTTGCAAGACGAAGTTGGTTTTCAGATGTTGTCAGGAACTTCTTAACCTCTTCCATACGTTTGATGGCCTTGTCGATTTCATCGATTGCCTTACCAAAATTGGTAGAAGCTGAATTATAGTTCTTGGCAAAAGCTAGCTTAAAGGCATCCAAGTCTTCCTCGAAATGTGTAATGTCAATATTTTGCTCCCGAACCAAGGCCAACTCCTGCTTGTATTTTAGGGAATTAAGTGCCGCATTCCGTAAGAGCCCAATCAACTGGATAAAGAATTGAGGACGAACCACATACATCTTTTCATATTCGTGGCTGACATCAACAATCCCCGTGTTAAAGTAGTCATTATTGGCCTCAAGCATAGTCACCAAAACCGCATATTCACAGTTCTTCTCCCGACGGTCCTTGTCCAATTCCTTGTAAAAATCTGCATTCTTGTGCTTCTTCTCTGTTCCGTCAGCTTCATTTTTCATCTCAAACATGATGGAAATAATTTCGACCCCATTTTCATCGCATTCACGGAAGATAAAGTCTCCTTTAGAACCACGCGCAGAGACCTTATTATCCTTCTCAAAGTAGGCATTTGGAAAGGCAAAACTGCGGACCTTGTTAAACTCACTTTCCGCATACTGTTCAAGACTTTCCCCAATCGCTTTTGTCGATTGTTGAGCCTTAAAATTCTTATAAAACTCGACCTGTTCACTAGCTGCCTTGAGTTGAGCTTCGTAGTTTTGCTTAACTGAAGCAAGAGAAAGCTCGTTTTCCTTTTCTTGCAGTAGGAGCTGATTTTTGACCTGATCCCGTTCTTTTTCTAGGTCAGAAAGGGTCTTTTGCAGTTGATTTTCATGCTCTAAACGCAAGGTTGCCAATTGATTTTCCAAGGCCTGTACTTCCTTGTCCTTAGCCAATAAAACCTCATAGCTTGTCTGTTCAACTTCTTTCTTGGCCAATTCTTTTTCTGTATCAAAGTTTTGGATTTGACTCTGCAATTGCGCAATTTCTTGGTCTTTTTGAGCTAGTTTAGACTGTTGTTCATTCATGGCCTTTTGCTCAGCCAAGGCCAGTTCCTGCTTCATCCGATCGTGCAATTCCTTATCAAACTCTGCTGTTCTCACTTGGGACAAAAGTTCAGCATACTGACTTTCATTTACTGTAAAAACTTCCCCACAGTTGGGGCATTTGATTTCGTTCATATCGTTCCTCTTTCTAGACTTCTTTAACCATTATATCATGCCTGCAGGAAAATCAAAAACAGCGAGTCGAAACCCACTGTTTAACTTCTCTTTCTTTAAATTTTTTCCAAGGCCAAGCGCAAGTCTTCAATCAAATCCTCTACATTTTCAAGACCGATTGACAAACGAATTTGGTTTGGTGTGACACCTGCTGCTTCTAGGTCTTTTTCTGACAATTGACCGTGAGTGGTTGTTGCTGGATGGACAACAAGCGATTTAGCATCTGCCACATTTGCAAGGTCAGAGAAGATTTCCAGATTATCAATAACCTTGCGTGCTTCTGCCTCCCCACCTTTGACATGGAAGGTAAAGATTGAACCCACACCTTTTGGCAAGTATTTCTCAGCCAAGGCATGATAAGGACTATCAGCCAATTTTGGATAGTTGACTTTTTCTACCTTAGGATGATTTACAAGAAAATCAACAATTTTCTCAGCATTTTGCACATGGCGTTCCACACGAAGAGAAAGGGTTTCCAGTCCTTGAAGCAAGAGGAAAGCATTAAATGGCGACAAGGCTGCACCTGTATCACGAAGCAATTGGACACGGACAGCGATAATAAAGGCTGCTGCACCCACATCACGAGTATAGCTCAAATTGTGGTAGCTTGGGTCTTCCTCAACAAATTGAGGGAATTTCCCTGAAGCTGCCCAGTCAAAACGACCGCTATCGACAATCACTCCACCAATAGTCGTACCATGCCCACCGATAAACTTAGTCGCTGAGTGAATGGCAATATCTACACCATGAGAAAAAACGTTAATCAAATAAGGTGTAGCAAAAGTATTGTCAGAAACAAGTGGAATCTGATACTTATGAGCAATCTCTGCCAATTTTTCCAGGTCTGGAATGTTAATCAAGGGGTTGCCCAATGTTTCAATCAAGACAAGCTTGGTATTGTCTTTGATCGCTGCTTCTACTTCCTCTAAATTATCCACATCCACAAAGGTAGTTGTGATCCCATAACGAGGAAGGGTTTCTTTCAAAAGATTGAAGGTTCCACCGTAAATGGTTGATGCTGCTACAACATGGTCACCAGCATGGGCAAGTGCCAAAATCGTATAAGTCACTGCGGCCATACCAGATGCTGTTGCAAGAGCTCCAACACCACTTTCAAGGGCAGCAATTCTTTCTTCAAAGGCAGCTGTTGTAGGGTTGGTGATACGAGTATAAATATTCCCTGGTTTTCTCAAGGCAAACAAATCGGCACCTTCCTGCGTGTCATCAAAAACGAAGGATGTTGTTTGATAAATCGGCACTGCACGAGACTTGGTAGCTGGATCCACAACTTGACCAGCATGTAGTTGTAGAGTTTCAAATTTAAAATCACGAGTCATAAGGCAACCTCCATATAGTTTGATTAAAGATATTGTAGCACTATCAAGCTATCCTGACCAATACATCTTTTCTATATCTTGATATATCAAAAAACTATTGCTATCATTCCCATATAAAAAGCACGAATCAATCGTGCTCATTTTCTTAATCTACATAAGTATCTTCATTTTTATTGAGGAAGGCATACGGAAGACCCATCAATAGGCCTCCTCCGATAAAGTTTCCGATGAAGGTTACTCCCCAGTGGCGAAGCATATTTCCAACACCGAAGTTCGCAATTGAATCCGCAGCAACACTGAATTTCACAATCGCAAAAGAAGCAAAGTTCGCAGCAATGTGCTCGTTTGTTAAGAATACAAACATGTAAATCGCTGACAACACAAGCCAAAGTTTGGCACCTCCATCTTTGACCAAAACAAATGAAAGAATCGCAATATTTACGAAAATATTTGCCAAAATCGCCTCAAGTAAGACTAATTCATTTGAGCGACCTAACTTCATCTCAACAACCCCTGAGATGAAACTATCGTGAGTCAGATTTGCATAGGCCGCTGAGTGGGCAAAGCCCCAACCTGCTATCAAAGCCCCTATAAGGTTGAACAAGGTACAGTAAAGTAAAATCTCAGCTGTTTTTCTCCAAGAGATTTTTTTCAAGAAACTACCAGCAGTCAAGAACATCATGTTTGATGTTACCAACTCGGCATTCAAGAAAACAATGTAGGCCAAGCCCCAAGCGAAAACAAATGGGAAGAGAAAGCGTCCACTACCAGGCGCAATTTTATTAATCAAGTCAGCCCCGACTGCACCTGCTGCTGTACTGAAGGTTAAAAATGCACCTGCAAACATAGAACGAATCGCATACTTAAATTTGCTTTGGCTATAAAGACTTTCTTTCTTCTTGCAAGCAAATTCAATCTTTGAGATAAATTCTGAAGAAACCATAATAAACTCCTAACATTTTTTTACCTGATAATTATATCACAAACTTTCAGTTTTAGGAAGCGTTTTCTGTATTTCATAACAGTTTATTTTGAAACTCAGCCTATAAAAAATCAGTAAAACCTAAGATTTTACTGATTTTATCTTTAATAACGTTGTTTATATGGTTGATTGAAGGCTGTTAGAACTTCTTCAGGTGTTTGTGAATAGTCTTTTGTATCTTTCAAATCACCTTTTACAATAATCCGCTCTGTCGCATCATAGTCCACACAAGTTACAAGTGTGATCTCATCAACACCACTACGGTCGTCAATCTCATCCACACGATCTGGTGTTACATGCTTGACCTCATGAATAACATAAGTATAAACCTTATCCTTATCAGTCAGATAAATTTTCATACCATTTTTAGCATGTGATAAGGGAGAAAATAGCATCTGACTGGCATTTTCTGCTGTAAAAATGTGATGACTAGCTAGTGAATAATTTCCTTTCCCCATCACTTGGTCACGCTTCATCGTACCAGCTCCATAGAAGAGATTGACATTATCAAGACCTTTAAAAATAGGCAAGTTAATTTCTACTTCAGGAATAGCAATCCCACCAATAACTGGTAATTTTTGCGAATTCCATTGTGAGGATAAGACAGCTTCTGATGAAATGGCTTTTACTGAGTCAAAGTCAAAATTACCTTCTGTATCTTGATTTTCTTCCAATTTTTCTTTTGATACCTGGCTAACTTGATACTTGTTAGTATTCCAAACCATGAAAATATCACGAATTTTTGAATTAAAGATTAATGCCAGTGACAAGAGGATTAAGAATCCTGCCAAGACATTGATTAGTAGATTTTTACGATTTGTTTTCTTTTTGTTCTTTTTATGAGACATTATGCTTCACCTTCTATTTCGTTTTCTGTCCCGACTTCTTCTTTTTCTGACGCTGCTACCGTTGTAAAGGTCACAATTTTAGCATCCTGATCCAAGCGCATCACTTTAACTCCCATAGTTGAGCGCCCTGTTTGTGAAATATTGGCAACGTTGGTTCGAATCATGACACCTGTATCAGTGATAATCATCAAATCTTCATCACCTTTCACAGTCAAGAGACCTGATAGAGGACCGTTTTTCTCAGCAATGTTGGCCGTCTTCATCCCTTTACCACCACGACCTTTAGTTGGGTATTCAGTAGCAACTGTACGCTTACCATATCCTTTTTCAGTAATGATAAGAACCTCATCTTGATCAGTAATTACGCTAGCACCAACTACTGTGTCTCCCTCACGGAGATTAACACCTTTCACACCAGTGGCAATACGACTCATGCCGCGAACGGCTGATTGATTAAAGCGAACTGCATAACCAAACTTGGTACCAATGATAATATCCGTATCCTCTTCTGTCAATAAGACATTAATCAACTCATCTTCATCCTTGAGGTTCAAAGCCTTGAGACCATTCTGGCGAATGTTAGCAAATTCCTTAACGCTGGTTCTCTTGACAATTCCATGACGGGTTGTAAAGAAGAGATAAGCATCATCACTGCGTTCAGATTCAACATTGATGATGGTTTGAATACTTTCACCTTCATCCAATTTCAAAAGATTGACAATTGGCAATCCCTTGGCAGTACGGCCATACTCAGGAATTTCATAGCCTTTCAGGCGATAGACACGACCTTTATTTGTGAAGAAGAGCAGGTGATCATGAGTGCTAGTCGACACTAACTCACGAACAAAATCGTCATCCTTAACACCAGTTCCTTGAACACCACGTCCACCACGTTTTTGAGCGGTAAACTCAGCTTGGTCCAGACGTTTGATGTATCCTTTGTTAGAAAGAGTGATCAAGACATCAGCTTCTTCAATTAGATCCTCATCTTCAAGACTCAAGACTTCACCAACCATCAATTCAGTACGACGTTGGTCGCCAAACTTACGCTTGACTTCATCTAATTCATCCTTGATAATTTGAGAAACACGTTCTGGCTTAGCTAGAATATCTGCTAAATCTGCAATCAGAGCCAAGAGGTCATCATACTCTGACTGAATCTTATCACGTTCCAATCCTGTCAAACGACGAAGACGCATATCAAGGATGGCTTGACTTTGACGCTCAGAGAGCTTAAACTTACTCATCAACTCGGCTTGTGCTTCCGCATCCGTTTCACTAGCACGGATGATGCGGATCACTTCGTCGATATGGTCTAATGCAATCAAGAGACCTTCTAAAATATGAGCACGCGCTTCTGCTTTTTCCTTGTCAAAACGTGTACGACGAACAACCACTTCTTTTTGGTGCTCGATATAAGCATCCAAAATCTGACGAAGGGACAAAATCTTCGGTACCCCATTTTGGATTGCAAGCATATTAAAACCAAAGTTGGTTTGCATCTGGGTCATCTTGAAGAGGTTGTTGAGGATAACATTGGCTGAGGCATCACGCTTGACTTCAATAACAAATCGAACACCTTCACGGTTTGACTCATCACGAACTGCTGTAATCCCCTCAATACGTTTTTCCTGAACCAAACGAACAATATGCTCATGCACCTTTGTTTTATTGACCATATAAGGAAATTCTGTTACAACAATACGCTCACGGCCAGTTTTAGTTTCTTCAATTTCAGTACGTGAACGAAGGACAATAGAACCTTTACCTGTTTCATAAGCCTTATGAATACCTGATTTCCCCATAACAAGAGCACCAGTTGGAAAATCTGGCCCAGGCAAGACTTCCATCAAGTCCTTAGTGGTCACTTCAGGATTGTCCATAACTAACTTCACTGCATCAATGGTTTCTCCCAGATTATGAGGTGGAATATTGGTTGCCATCCCAACCGCAATACCAGTTGCTCCATTAACCAAAAGGTTAGGAAAGCGTGCTGGCAAGACCAAGGGTTCACGTTCATTGGCATCATAGTTATCAACGAAGTCAACAGTATTTTTATTGATATCACGAAGCATCTCTAGAGCAATCTTGCTCATACGTGCCTCAGTATAACGCTGGGCGGCAGCACCATCACCATCCATGGAACCAAAGTTCCCATGACCATCTACAAGCATGTAACGGTAACTCCACCATTGAGCCATACGGACCATGGCTTCATAGATAGAGGAATCCCCGTGTGGATGATATTTACCCATGACATCCCCTGTAATACGAGCAGATTTTTTATGAGGTTTGTCTGGAGTAACACCCAGTTCATTCATTCCGTAGAGAATCCGACGGTGAACAGGTTTTAAGCCATCTCGAACATCAGGAAGGGCCCGCGCTACGATAACACTCATGGCGTAGTCGATAAAGCTCGTCTTCATCTCCTTTGTCAGATTGACATTCACTAAATTTCTATCCTGCATTAATAAATGCCTCATTTCACTATTAGTAATTAATTATATTATACCATAATGTCCGCCATATTTCAGATATCTAAAATCGCTAAAACGTTTACATCAAGAACTGCAAGGCATATCCGTGACAAAGCTTTTTAAAAGTGATAAAATTGAAATAACTGGGGAAATCCCTGAATAAAATTAAGGAGATGTTTAGAATAATGACTTCAACTAAACAACACAAAAAAGTTATCCTTGTCGGTGATGGTGCTGTAGGTTCTTCTTACGCTTTTGCACTTGTTAACCAAGGAATTGCACAAGAGCTTGGAATTATCGAAATTCCACAATTGCATGAAAAAGCTGTTGGTGACGCGCTTGACCTTAGTCACGCCCTTGCCTTCACTTCACCTAAAAAAATCTATGCAGCTCAATACTCTGACTGTGCAGACGCAGACCTTGTTGTAATCACTGCAGGTGCGCCTCAAAAACCAGGTGAAACTCGTCTTGACCTTGTAGGTAAAAACCTTGCTATCAACAAATCAATCGTAACTCAAGTTGTTGAATCAGGTTTCAAAGGTATCTTCCTTGTTGCTGCTAACCCAGTTGACGTCTTGACTTACTCAACTTGGAAATTCTCTGGATTCCCTAAAGAACGCGTTATCGGTTCAGGTACTTCACTTGACTCAGCTCGTTTCCGTCAAGCACTTGCTGAGAAACTTGATGTTGATGCTCGTTCAGTCCACGCCTACATCATGGGTGAACACGGTGACTCTGAGTTCGCTGTTTGGTCACACGCTAACATCGCTGGTGTAAACCTTGAAGAATTCCTTAAAGACACTCAAAATGTTCAAGAAGCTGAATTGATTGAATTGTTCGAAGGTGTTCGTGACGCAGCTTACACAATCATCAACAAAAAAGGTGCAACATACTACGGTATCGCAGTAGCACTTGCTCGTATTACTAAAGCAATCCTTGACGATGAAAACGCAGTACTTCCACTTTCAGTATTCCAAGAAGGTCAATACGGAGTTAAAAACGTCTTTATCGGTCAACCAGCTGTTGTTGGTGCACATGGTATTGTTCGTCCAGTAAATATCCCATTGAACGACGCAGAAACTCAAAAAATGCAAGCATCTGCTAAAGAATTGCAAGCTATTATTGATGAAGCATGGAAAAATCCAGAATTCCAAGAAGCTTCTAAAAACTAATTTAACTATAGACAACTCCTTGAATCATCAGGGAGTTGTTTTTTGTGTTTAAATTCAATATCTTATTAAGTTTGCTTGTTTCTTCTTAAAACTATCATGGCACGTGTAGGCCATAAAGACGCTAAAACAACGAATCAGATTTATACTCACGTTACAAAGAGCATGGAGCAAGCAGTGCTTTACGCACTTGATACCGTCGCATTGAATAGAAAGAAAAAGTTTTGCCCCCTTTTTGCCCCATGGACAAAAAAAGAGCCCATCATACAGGCTAGAAAGCTTGATATGATAGGCTTTTTCTTATTTTAATTAACGTACTGTGCGGATACGCATTGTGTTTGTACGAACAGCTTCTCCAACTGGTACACCAGCTACGATAACGATATCGTCACCAGATTGTACAAGTCCTGCTTCAACTGCTTTACGTTCAGCGATTTCGAACATATCGTCAGTTGATGATGGAGCATCTGTCAACATTGGGATAACACCCCAGTTCAACATCAATCCACGTTCTGTCAATTCGTCGAATGTCAATGCCAAGATGTCAGCATTTGGACGGTATTTAGAAATCAAACGTGCAGTGTGTCCAGTCTTAGTAAGAGTTACAACCAATTTGATATCCATTGAGTTAGTAGCATCTTTAACAGCTGAAGCCATTACTTCTGTCTTAGAGTTACGTTCAAATGAATCTGAGTTCAAACGTCCGTATTCGTTAAGAAGAGTTTGAGCGTTCTTATCGATTGTAGCCATTGTAGCTACTGACTCAAGTGGGTATTTACCGTTTGCAGACTCACCTGAAAGCATTGTAGCATCAGTTCCATCGATAACAGCGTTGAATACGTCTGATACTTCTGAACGAGTTGCACGTGGTTTTTCAGTCATTGTTTCAAGCATGTTTGTTGCAGTGATAACAACTTTACCTGCAGCATTAACTTTCTTGATGATCATTTTTTGGTAAACTGGAACCATTTCGAATGGTACTTCGATACCCATGTCACCACGAGCGATCATGATACCGTCAGCAGCTTCGATGATTTCATCCAAGTTGTCGATACCTTGTTGATTTTCGATTTTAGCGAACAATTGAACGTGTCCATTTCCAGTTTCTTCACAGATTGCACGAACTTCGTTCACGTCTTTTGCAGTACGTACGAATGAAATCGCGATGAAGTTGATACCTTGTTCAAGACCGAAACGGATATCATCGTTATCACGATCAGCAAGAGCTGGGAAAGGAATTTTAGTGTTAGGGATGTTAACACCTTTTTGTTTAGCAATTACGCCATCGTTTTCAACTTCAACTTCAAATTCACGAGTTGCATCGTCTTTAGCAACTACACGAAGACCAAGTTTACCATCGTCAACCAAAACTTGACGACCAACTTCAACATCATCATAGATATCAAGAGCACCAGCAACGTTCAATGCAATCACTTCACGAGTTGATTTGATTCCTTGTTTAGTTGCAACACGGATTTTTTCACCAGTTTTGTATGAATACTCTTTAGCTTCACCTTCGAACAATTCTGTACGGATTTCTGGTCCTTTTGTATCAAGAAGGAAACCAACTTTTTTACCTGCAAGTTTTTCTGCAAGTTTAACAGTTGCCATACGCTCACCTTGTTCTTGGTGGTCACCGTGTGAGAAGTTGAAACGGAATGTGTTAGCACCAGCTTCAATCAATTTAGCAATGTTTTTAGCTGAAGCTTCAACATCAAGTTTTTCACCCCAGTAACCATCATCACCGAATTTTTTACCACCACGGATTTCTACCGCAGGTCCCAAAGTTGCAACGATTTTTACACGTTTATTCATGATTTTTGTGACTCCTTTATATATATGACCTTTTTGGTCTTATTAACTAAATTATAAATTATGACAAGCAATTGTTCAATTGTGACAGGTCAAGATCAGCTTTGTGTGGATTATTTACAATAATCTTACCGTCTGCTGCCAAACTAAACAATGCTCCTTCTTCTGCAGTACCAAGAATTGGATTTTCAACCATTTTTTCGTTACGAATACCTACCGCAACACCACCGATACCTTTTTTAAGAAGTTTAACAGCATGGGCACCCATACGTGACGCCAATACACGGTCACGCGCAGTTGGAGAACCACCACGTTGAATATGTCCAAGTTCTGTCACACGAAGATCGGTCGTATCTCCAGCTTCTTTTAGTTTTTGAGCAAATTCATCTGCTGACATAACACCCTCTGCCAAAACGATGATATTGTGTCTTTTACCACATTCATAGCCAGCTTTGATACTTGCTACGATATCTTCAATTTTGAAGTCTTCTTCAGGGATGATAATTTCATCAGCACCAGTTGCGATACCCGCCCAAAGAGCGATATCACCAGCGTTACGCCCCATAACTTCGATGACAAAAGTACGACGGTGACTTAATGATGTATCACGAATCTTATCGATAGCGTCCATAGCAGTCGTAACCGCTGTGTCAAAACCGATTGTGAAGTCAGTACCAACGATATCGTTATCAATTGTACCTGGAAGACCGATAGCTGGGAAACCATGCTCAGTCAAACGCATAGCACCGTGGTAAGATCCGTCACCACCGATAACAACTACACCTTCAATGCCGTGTTTTTTCAATTGCTCAATCCCTTTAAGTTGCCCTTCAAGTTGAGCGAACTCTGGGTAACGAGCTGAGTGAAGGAAAGTACCACCACGAGAAATGATGTTTCCTACTGAAGCCGCATTTAAGGGATGAATTTCACCGGCAACCATACCAGCATATCCGTCATAGATACCAAACACTTCCATTCCTTCTGAAATTGCTTGACGAACAACTGCACGGATAGCAGCGTTCATACCAGGGGCGTCTCCACCACTAGTTAAAACAGCAATACGTTTCATATTGGTTTATGCTCCTTTTTCTTTTAACATTCTTCTTGATTATACCACATTTGATTTTAAAATTCTTCTATTTTCCGTATTTTTAGCGATAAATCGTTTTCATAACGATTTCATTCAATTTCTCCTCTAATTCATTGAATTTAGCTACAAAATGATGGGGAGAAACGATGGTTTTCTGTTCCTCTTCATACCTGATGATGACTGGTATTGGACCTTTATACTGGTCTAAAATACGTGAAATTTCTTGATCCGATTCATGATTTTTTACCTGTATCCAAAAGCGTTCAGCAACTGCTTCTCTTATTTCTTGTGCAATCATTTGCAGACGGCCATCACGTGACTGGACTTTCCCTTTGATATAGTAGAATGCCCCTTCTCTTACTTCCTGACCAATCTGTCGATATAAATCTGAAAAGAAGGTAACATCCAATTTTTTCTTACTGTCATCCACCTGTAAGAAAGCCATATTTTCACCCTTTTTGGTACGAATTACTTTTATCTTCTGAACTTCAACCAATATAATAGCATAGCTATTTTCTGATAAATTACTAATAGGAGTGATCGGATAAATAGCCTTACTTGCAATAGCTTGTAGGGGATGTTTGCTGACACCTATCCCTAAAAGCTCTTGTTCCATATAGAATTTTTCTTGTTCCGTCCAATCTTCCGATTCCTGCCAGCTATAAATTGTATCACCAAACAAGCTTCCTAACTCTTTCACAAATTCAAATAGATTAGATAAATTGTTGAATACTTTTTGACGATTTTTTTCAAATGAATCGAAAAGACCAACTTTTACCAAAGGTTCTAGCAAAGGAAGTTTCAGATAATTCTCAGGTAATTTAGCTATAAAATCTTCAATGTTCGAATAGGGTCTATTTTCAATGATCCAAAGCGCCAAATCCTTGCTGACTCCCTTAATCGATTTCAAACCTAGATAGATGGACTTGTTGGCAATTTTATCGTGATAGGGAATGGTATTGATGGATAGAGGCGCTACTTCAAAGCCTGCTTCTAGGGCATCTGTTAAGTAATCACTATTAGCAGAATTCAACATGACTTGATAAAAAATAGCTGGATAATGTGTTTTGAAATAGGCCAACTGAAAAGCCAAGGCTGAGTAGGCATAGGCGTGTGACCTGTTAAAACCATAACCAGCAAACTTCTCCATGACATCAAAGACCTGCTCTGCTTTTTCCGCAGTATGACCTGCTTTTAATGCCCCTTGGATAAAGGATTCTCTCATCTCATGCATGGCAGAGGCATCCTTTTTCCCCATAGCCCGACGCAAAATATCGGCTTTCCCAAGACTAAATCCAGCAAATCGCTGAGCTACCTGCATAACCTGCTCCTGATAGAGCATAATGCCATAGGTTGGAGCCAAAATATCCTCCAATACTGGATCCAGAACAGTCACTTCTTCCTGCCCATGCTTTCTTGCCACAAAATTATTGATATAGTCACTAGCACCTGGTCGATTTAGCGAAGTAGTCGCTACGACATCTTCAAAGCAGATAGGCTGAACGCGCTTGAGCAGGCGAATAGCACCAGGTTGCTCAAATTGAAAGATACCTTTTGTATTGCCAGAAGCAAATAAAGCTAACGTTTCTTTGTCTTCCAAATCGATTTCTTCTATTTTCAAGTGAATATCTTCTGTTTCAGCAAGCAACTCTTGCATTTTCTGAACAAAGGTCAAATTCCGTAGTCCCAGAAAATCCATCTTCAATAGCCCGCTAGATTCAACTCCATGTGCATCATACTGAGTCAGTGGAATTTCGTCACCATGCTTTAGTGGGATATAGTCTGTCAAATCTTGGTCACTGATTACAACACCAGCTGCATGGACAGAGGTTTGTCTTGGATATCCCTCAATCTTGCAGGCAATTTCAAAGGCTTTTTGGTATTCTAACTTACTATTGATTTGCTGACGAAACTGGAGATTCCCCTCATAGGCTGACTTGAGATTATCACGAAAACTGATTTTCTTGGTAATTGCAGATAATTCATACTCTGGCACACCAAAACGTTTCAAGACATCTCGGAGAGCTTGCTTAGCCCCAAAGGTAGAAAAAGTAACGATTTGAGCCGCATGTTTACTGCCATATTTATTACCAACATATCTGATAAAATCTGGACGATAAATATCTGGAATATCAATATCAATATCAGGCATGGTATAGCGTTCACGATTTAGGAAACGTTCAAAAATCAGATTTTTCTCTACTGGATCAATCCCTGTAATGTCTAAAGCATAGGAAACCAAGCTACCAACTGCGGAACCTCGTCCCATTCCCATATAATAGCCATTCGAACGTCCAAAACGCAACAAATCCCAGACAACCAAGAAATAATCATCAAAGCCCATATCATGAATAACAGCCAATTCTTGGTCTAGACGGTCTTGATATTCTTTACCAGTTAACCCCTTCTGAGCAAGCCCCGATTCAGCACGTTCTCTCAATTCTTCCACTGCTGGTCTAGACGGATTAAAACGAGGTAATTTTAAACTAGTATCCAAATCATAAGAAATAGCTGAAATAAGCTTTTCTAAGTTTTCCAAGGCTTGAGGAAAACATTCTTGGAATAGTTTCTCTAAAGAACTTGCTGATATAAAAACATCTTGTCTCGAACGCAAAGGAACTTCTCTGAGCGGTTGATTTTCTTTAATCGCTGTTAGTACTTGAAGAACTTCTCTATCCTTACTTTCAAATGCATTGACCCGATACAATGGCAAAATAGGATGATGAAATTCGCTTGCCAGTGTTTCTGGGTAAACACCAATATAGTAATCACAGCCTAGATTTAGCGACTCAAGCCCATCAAAATAAGGCACAATTACCGCAATATCCTCTAGGTACTGAGATAAAACTGACCAAGTTTTCTCCCCCTGCATCTTGGCTGTTGAAAGCTTCATCAACTGCTGATAGCCTACGCTAGATAGAGCTAAAAAGCGCAGATTCACATCCTTATCATCTACAAGCACATTCATTTCAAGCCCTAACAAAGGATGAATGCCATATTTTTTTGTAACCTCTAGAAAGTCGAAAGCCCCATAAAGATTGTCAATATCCATCACAGCCAGATGAGTGTAGCCATAGTCTTTTGCTACTCTCACATACTTGTCGATTGAAATGACGCTCTCCATAAAACTATAGACTGTTTTTGTATCTAGTTGTGCGATCAATTTACACTTCTCCTCTATCATTCTCACTATATTATACCATTTTCAAAAAAGAAAAGAACCTGAGATATTAAATCTCAAGTTCTTTCTTAGGCTGAATCAATCACTGTTTGAAAGAAAGTCTGAATTATTCTTCGTCTTTTCTTTTCTTACGAGCAATCAATCCGAATCCACTCAAAGCTCCTAGAAGTCCAAGTGCTGCAAGACTAGAGTGTGCTTCTGTACCTGTATTTGGAAGTTCACGTTGACCATCCATATACTGTGGTGTAGCAGGCTCTGCTGGTTGTTCAGGTGCCACTGGAACTACTGGTTGTTCAGGAGTCTCAGGTGTCACTGGAACAGGATTTGGTGCAGGACTAGGTTCTGGTTGAGGAGTTGGATTTGGTTGAGGTTGTGGAGTTGGTGTATTACCACCTCCGCCTCCATTGTTGCCACCACCATTATTTGGCTTAGGAACAGGGATGTACTTGATTGGCGTATCTTGAGTTGGATCTGCCGGTACAACCGGTACTTCATATCCTTTCGTTGGATCGTTTGGATCAACTGGTTTCAATGGATTTCCATTTGGATCTACAGGGATAAATCCTGGTACGTATGGTACACGTGGTCTATCTGTTCCTGGTTTCGTTGGATCTGTCGGATCGTTTGGATATGGAGTTGGTGGAACTTGTGTTTGTCCCTCTGGTAATTTTGGAATCCATGATCCAAGTTTGTCGTAAACAACTCTTTCAGTGATGTTTACACCTGCTGTTGCTTTAATATCTTTTTGAGATGATTCGATATCTCCGCCACGAGCGATATATCCATCCACTTTCGGTAACTTGTTACCATCTAAGATAGTATCATTGCCTACTACTATCCATTCACCATATGTGATATCTCCAGTTACTAGGTTCACTTTCGCAGTACGTTTGAACTTGATTGTTTCAGTGTGAGTAGCTGCGACTTCTTTTCCATTGCGATCCACATAAGTGATTGTACGAGTTGCAGTTGTTTCTGTAACCATATCTTTCACTGTTTCAGGCCATACTGGGCTGTTTGGATCTTCTGGGAATACTGGTTTACCTGGTTCTGGCGTTGATGGTGTTACTGGTTTCAGTGGGTTGTTTGGACCTACTGGTTTCGTTGGATCAGTTGGCACCTGTGGTTGATCAGGGCTATTTGGATCTGTAGGTACAATTAATGGAGTAACTTTAACGTTGAAGATTTGATCTTTATCTTTATCGTTGTCGAATACTCTATCTGTATCTGCTGAAGGGTAATCGTTGCTTGTTACAACATAACCTTTCTTAACAAGTTCTTTAATCTTGCTTTCAACATCTCCAGACTTAGTGAATTTAGATCCTGAATCTCCTTGATCTACTACTGGATCAGATACTACTTTACCATTGTTATCTACGAAGTTAGTGATAGCTTTTTGTTTATCATTTTCATAAACGATTGGTGTATCCGTACCTGGATCTGTTGGCACTGGTGGTACTTCATATCCTTTAGATGGATCTTTTGGATCCACTGGTTTCAACGGTACAAGTGGGTTAGTGTTTGGATCCACTGGTTTCGTTGGGTCTTGTGGAACTTTTGGTGTTGTTCCTGGGATATGAGGAATTACTGGTACTTTCGGACTATTTGGATCTTGTGGATCTGTTGGTTTCGTTGGACTTGGTGGTACAACTTTACCTGGATCTTGAGGATCATTATCGTAAGGCGTTGGAGTTGGTGGTGTTACACCTTCTGGTACTTTCGGTACAAGTCTTCCAACTGGAACGTAAACTACTTTGATTGTTTCATCTTTAGAGTTTTCAGTTAATCCTGTAGTTTCAGCTACTTCTTTTTGAGCTGGATCTTTCAGAACGTATCCTGGAACTACTGGTGATGTTACTTTATCAAATGTAGTATCGTTGTTTACTGGAGTCCATTTACCATATTCGATAGTGCCTGTAACAACGTTAATCTTAGCTTCACGAGTAAATGTTACTTTGTCAGTTGCTTTGTCTGCAACTTCTTTATCTGTACCATCTTCTACATAAGTGATTTTACGAGTAACGTGTTTAGTAGTTTCAAGTTTGTTAATTAACTCTTCAGTCCATTTTGGTCCATCAGGATTATTTGGATCGATTGGTTGTCCTGGTTTTGGAGTATTTGGATCGTCTGGATTTGTTGGGTCAAATGGTTTAATTGGCTCAACGTGTGGTATTAACACTACAGTGTATTCTTGATCTTTTCCAGAATCTTTGTCAAAGTTTCCGTTATTATCTTTACCATAGTTGTTGCTTACTAGATCATATCCTTTAGCAATTAACTTAGCAATTTCTGTAGTTACTTCTGTTGCTTTCGTTAATGGCTCACCTGATTTACCAGTTTCTTCGATGTTCGTTACACCTGGAATTGGGTTCCCACTTGGATCTACGAATTTCGTTACTGCTTTTTGAGTATCTTTTTCGTAATTGATTTCAGTGTTCTCTGTAGGTGTTGTAGGTGTTGGTGGTACATATCCTTTTGTTGGATCTTCTGGATCTACTGGTTTCAGTGGGTTTCCATTTGGATCTTTTGGTGTTGTTCCTGGGATATGTGGAATCACTGGTACGCTTGGTTTATTTGGATCGTTTGGATTTGTTGGATCGTTTGGATCTACAACTTTACCTGGATCTTTTGGATCATTTGGATATGGAATTGGATCGATTGGTGTTTCACCTTTCGGTACATTTGGCACCCATGTTCCTACTGGTACGTAAACTACTTTGATTGTTTCATCTTTAGAGTTTTCAGTTAATCCTGTAGTTTCTGCTACTACTTTTTGAGTTGCATCTTTCAGAACGTATCCTGGAGCTACTGGTGATTTCACTGCATCGAATGTAGTGTCTTTAGATGTCCAAGCTACATTAGGATCAACAATCTTACCAGTTACGACATTAACTTTCAAGTCACGAGTGAATGTTACTTTGTCAGTCACATCGGCTGTAGATTTATTTCCATCTTTATCTAAGTACTCAACTTTGCTTCCATCTTCTTTCACATAAGAAATTGTACGGTTAACATGCTTAGTTGTGTCTAATGACTTGATTAGCTCTTCTGTCCATTTTGGTCCATTTGGATTTTCTGGATCAATTGGTTGTCCTGGTTTTGGAGTATTTGGATCGTTCGGATTTGTTGGATCAAACGGTGGAACGTCTACAACTTTTGGTTTCACTGTTACTACGAAGTTTTGATCAACTTTTGTATCTTTATCGAAGTTCTTATCTGTCGCTGTTGTGAATCCGTCAGTTACTAATTCATATCCAAGTACTTTCAAGTCAGCAAGTTTATCTGCTGTTGAGTAGTTAATTGCTTCTCCAGATTTTCCTTCTAAGTTATCTGTGTGAAGAACAGTGTTTGCTCCTTCAACAACATACTTAACTGTTGCTTTTTGAGTATCTTTTTCATACTTAATTTCAGTATTTTCAGTTGGAGTCTTAGGTGTCGGTGGTACATATCCTTTAGATGGATCTGTTGGATCAACTGGTTTCAGTGGATTTCCATTTGGATCTTTTGGTGTTGTTCCTGGGATATGTGGAATCACTGGTACACTTGGTTTGTTTGGATCGTTTGGATTTATTGGATCGTTTGGATCTACAACTTTTCCTGGATCTTTTGGATCATTTGGATATGGAATTGGATTAATTGGTGTTTCACCTTCTGGTACTTTCGGTGTCCATGTTCCAACTGGTACGTACTCTACTTTGATAGTTTCATTATCAGATTTAGGAGTTAAGCCTGTTGTTTCTGCTACTTCTTTTTGAGCTGTATTTTTCAGAACATATCCTTTAACTACTGGTGATGTTACTTTATCAAATGTAGTGTCGTTGTTAACAGCTGTCCATCCACTGTCAGTGTCAGTTGCTGGTACATCTGCTTTACCGTCACCATTTGTGTCGTATCCTACTAGAGAACCATCTTTTGGATTTACAATTGCTGTACGTTTGAAGTTTACTTTGTCAGTTACTTTTGGTGCTTCAGTTGATGATACTTCTTCATCAGTACCAGCTTTAACGTAAGTAATTGTACGAGTTACTGTCTTAATGTTGTTTAGTTTATTAAGAGCATCTTCAGTCCATTTTGGTCCGTCCGGTTTATTCGGATCGATTGGATCTCCTGGGTTAGGGTTCTTAGGATCTTCGTTAGGGTTCTTAGGATCTGTTGGAGTTACTGGAACTGGTTTAGCTACTGTTACGTAGTAAACTTGAGACACTCCGTTTTCACCTTTATCATCAACGCTATCGAATTCTCCTTCTTTTCCTGGATATTCTTTTTGATCTGCTTTATTTGATACTACACTGTATCCAGATTTTTCTAATTCTGTAACAATCTTAGCGACTTCACCTGCTTTAGTGAATTTAGATCCTACATCTCCTGCTTCTGCGAATGAAGTATGAACTGCATTACCATCTTCATCTACGAAGTGAACGATTGCTACTTGAGAACCATCTTTAGCATAAACAATGTTAGTGTCTTGTGTTGGATCTGTTGGTACTGGTGGTACTTTATATCCGTCTTCTGGTCTACCTGGTGTTACTGGCTCTAATGGTTTACCTGTAGATGGATTTAATGGAGTTACTCCAGGTATATGAGGAATCACTGTTGTTGGTGTTCCTGGTCTTGTTGGATCCGTTGGATCTTTTGGATATACCTTAGGTGTTGTATCAGTTCCTGGCGGTACTGTTACTCCTTCTGGTACTACTGGTACATATGAACCAAGTTTCTTATACACTACTACTTCTGTAATATCTCCTGCAGTCTCTGTTACTTCTTTAGCTGGTACAGTTGCTCTGTCCACAATGTAACCGTCGATTGCTGGTGATGTTACTTCTTCGAATGATTGTTTATCTGGAGTCCAGTTTCCAAATGTAATCTTACCTGTTACAGGGTTGATTGTTGCTGAACGTTTGAATGTTAATGTTTTCTCTTTCTTGTCAGCTACATCTGTAAGTTTATCCGCTGGTACTTCTGTTCCATCTGAGTAGATGTACTTGATTGTACGTTTAACGTCTTCTTGAAGTCCGTTTTCTAACTCTTTGATTAACTCTGGTGTCCATTTTGGTCCGTCTGGATTTTGTGGATCGATTGGAGTATTTGGAGTTGGTGTTTCATTATCTGGACTTACTGGGATTTCTTTAACAGTTACTAACACTTTGTACTCTTGGTTTGTAGTTGCGTCTGCATCAAATGTTCCGTTTTCTGGATATCCATTTTCTACTACTGTGTATCCTTTAGCTTTCAATGCGTTGATTGTGTCTGTTACTGATTGTCCTTTTGTGAAGGCTTTTCCTGTATCTCCTGTATCAACGATTGATTTCGCTACTGCACCTTTTTCAGTCTTATCAGTTTCGCTGTTTACTTCGATGAAGTGAACTACTGCTACTTGTGATCCGTCTTTAACATACGTGATTGTAGTATTTTGAGTTGGATCTTTAGGTACTGGTGGTAAGTCGTATCCACCATTTGGATTTTTCGTTAATGGTGTTCCGTCTGGTCCTACTGGAGTTGTTCCAGGGATTTCAGGAATCGTTGTTGTAGTTGGAGTTCCTGGTTTTGTTGGATCTTCTGGAGTCGCATTTGGATATGGTTTTGGTGTCTTATCGAAGTCCGCTGGAGGTGTTACACCTGCTGGAACTACTGGCACGTATGAACCAAGTTTGCGGTAGATAATTGTTTCCTCTGTATCTTTATCTGTCGCTCCTACATTAGCATTTGCTGTGGATGTTTTCGCTGAAGCAATGTATCCATCTTTAGCTGGAGTTGTTACTGCAGTAAATTCTTTCGTTTCTGGTGTCCATTTACCATATTCAAGGGTTGCTCCTGTTACAGAATCAATCTTAGCAGTACGTGTAAATGTTACTTTTTGAACGTTGTCTGCAATTCCTGCATCTGATCCATCTTCAAGTTTGTAGTGAACTGTGTGAGTTACTTCTTCGATTAATCCTAATTCTTTCAACGTACGTTTCTTAGGATCGTTTTCTACTACTTTATTTGGATCTGGATTTTCACCTGGCGTTACTGGGTTTGGATCAACGTTTGTTGTTGAAGGGTTGTACACTACTGTTTCAACGATATCTTTATCTGTTGCTGTTACACCTGTTTTCTCAGCTACTTTTTCTACTGTTGGTGTGTAGTTCGTTACTGAAGGCGAGACTTTCTCAGCGAATTTATCACCATTTACTGGTGTCCATGGAGCTGCTTCTTTCGTAGTTGCATTCCCATCGTTATCTAAGTATGTTACTTCTCCAGTTACAGCATTTATTTTCGCTTTACGTGTGAATGTTAATGTTTCTTTAACTGGCTCTGCAGCTTTAGAACCGTCATTCTTCACGTAGTTGATTGTACGAGTAACTTGTTCTACTAATCCTAATTCTCCATAAGTACGTCCTTTAGGATCGTTTGGTACTTTATCCTCTGGTTTTGGTGTCACTGGTGTTTCAGGATCACGTGGTGTCGTTGGATTTGTTGGAGTTGGATTTGTTGGATCCACTGGATTGTTGTTTGGATCTAGTGGTTTAGTTGGATCAACTGGAAGTTCTTTACCTTTCACAATGACATAGTATTGTTGGCTAGGTACTTTCTCATCAGCTGCTCCTGTAGCTTTATCACTTACAGCATCAAATGTACGAGTTGCTTCTTTGTAGAATCCTTCTTTATCTGTTGTGTAAAGTGCATCTGTTGGAGCTACTACTTCATATCCTTTAGCTTCTAACGCAGCTTTAACTTTATCTACATTAGATTTGCTAATTTCTTTTCCTGTATCTCCAGTTTCAACTACTGATTCGTTTACTGAGTTACCTTTTTCATCTACAAAGTGTACTACCGCTACTTGTGATCCGTCTTTAACGTAGATAATTGATGTATCTTTCGTTGGATCTGTTGGTGTTGGTGGTACGTATCCTTTACTTAGATCGTTTGAATCAACTGGTTTCAATGGTTTTCCATCTGGTCCTACTGGTGTAGTTCCTGGGATTTGTGGAACGATTGGTGTTGTTGTTCCTGGTACCACTGGGTTCGTTGGATCTGGATCTTTAACTTTTGAACCATCTTGTGGATCATTGTTATAAGGTTTTGGATCTACGTTTGTGTTTGCTGGAGGTGTGATTCCATCTGGAATTACTGGTACATATTTACCTACTGTTTTGTAGACTACATTTTCAGTAATATCTTTATCAGTTGCTTTAACTTCTACATCTTTCTTGGAAGCTTCTACATCACCAGTTGCAACATATCCTGCTACTACTGGAAGATCAGCTTTACCTGCTAATGTAGTTCCATTTGTAGCTACCCAATCTCCATAAGTGAATTCTTTTGTAATTGGATCAATTGTTACTGGACGTTTGAATGTTACTGTGTTTGTAACTGTGTCAGCTGCTAATTGACCTGCTTTAGCAGCGTCTTCAGCTTTTAGTTCACTTGTTACATCTGAGTATTTGTACGTAATTGTACGTGTTACTGTTTCTGAACGAGCATCTCTTAACTTATCAATCAAGTCTTTAGTCCATTTTGGTCCATCTGGATTGTTTGGATCAATTGGTTTACCTGGTTGAATTGGGTTGTTAGGATCTACTGGTGTAGATGGATCATCATTTGGAACTTCATCAGTTGGTGTAATCGTTACTGGTTTAGCTTGACGATATACTACTGTTTCTGTAATATCATCTGCTTCTGCCGCAACTGTTACCGATGGTACTGTTGCTGTACTTGCGATGTAGTTTGCTACCGCTGGAATATCAGTTGCTGTTGGTGACGCTACTGCCGCAAGTTCCTTAGCTGGTGTCCAATCTCCGTAAGTAATGTCTCCTGTTACTAAGTTTACATTTGCTGTACGTGTAAATTCTGCAGTTTGTTCTACTACTTTTTGTGCACCTGTTGCTGGATCAATTACTGGAGTTCCATCTTCGTATACATACTTAATTGTACGTTTTACAGTATCTGAATTCTTCAGATCTTTAACCGAACTTGGCCATTTTGGTCCATCTGGATTACTTGGATCTACTGGTTGTCCTGGTTCTGGTTTCACATAACCTGGAGTAGTTGGATCAAATGATGGAATATCAACTACTTTAGCTTTGAATTTCACCACGTATTCTTGATCAACTGCAGCATCTTTATCGAATTTATCAGTTGATACAAATCCATTATTTACTAGTTCGTAACCTTTCTTAACTAGCTCAGCAATCTTATCAGTTACTGAAGTTGCTGTTGTAGCTGGGTAAGCTGCTTCTGATTTACCTGTTACTGCGATTGGATCTGCAAGACCTGGAGTAATTACTTTATCTGTATTAGTAGGGTCTACTTCTACGAATTTAACTACAGCTTTTTGAGCAACTGGAGTATAAAGTACTGTGATCTTGTAGTCATCTGCTTCTGCATCGATTGCTGCAGTCGCTTCTACAGTAGCATTATCTGGAGTATATCCAGTCACTTCTGGAGAGTTAACAAGGTTGAACTTATCGTCTTTTGCTACTTCTGCAGGTGTTAACGTTACACCAGTAGCTGTTCCACCTACCGGAGTCCATGGTCCAAATGTAACGATTGCTTTTTGAGCAGCTGTTGCATCTGCAGCTATCGCTTTGTTTGTGATGTAATCGTAGTAAACTGTACGAGCTTTGTATTCTTCTGGCGAATCATATCTACTAGCATCTAACACAGCTTTATAAGCAGCATATTCTGCTGGATACTCTTTCGCAGCTAATGTGTAGTCGATTGTACGGTCACGTTCAAAGTGAAGTGTTTCAGTCACTGTTGGTGCAGCCGTTGTTCCACGTTTATCTGCTGGTACATCATCTGTACTTGCATATTTGTATTCGATTGTACGTGTTACTTCTTGAGTATCTTTAATTTGACGAAGAACTTTTTTATGACGTAGGTAAACATTGAACGCTTGGTCTACATCTTTATCATCATCAAACTTACGTCCACCTTCAATAGCTGTACCTTGAGTATTGTTTGTATAGTCATCTGTTACTAATTCATAACCAAGGTCTTCATATTTCTTGATTGTGTCAGCTGTTAGGTAAGGAATCTTCGTATGAGATTTACCTTGAAGTTCTGGAACACTGTAAGTTGTTTTCGCATCCGCACCCGTAGTAGGAGCAGTTGCTGCTGTTTGAACTTCAAGAATACGAGCATCACCTGTCGCATCTAAGTCGATGTATGTTACTTTGGCTTTTTGAGTATCAGCTTTATAAACAACATACATATCGAAGTTGTCTTTGTCGTCTGATCTTATTGCAGAAGAAGCTGGTTTATACGTTCCTACATCTTTTGTATTTCTATCAATCGGTTTATAAGTACCAATTTCCTTAGTATCTTTAATATGAGCCATTTCTCCTGTTGCATTTGGAGCATTGTATTCTAAAGTTACAACATTCGCTGTATAACCTTTTACAGTAGGAGAAACTATACTATTCATCTCTTCGTTATTTTCTCCATGTTTCCAATCGGAAATAATCAATGTTCCTTGAGAGAATTTAGTACCTTTAGGTATTTCAGTTCCTGCTGTGTATTCTGTACCATTTACATCTCTAACTGTATTCGCAGTTACCATCGGTTGGTCTAATACACCATCTTCATCAAACATTTTATATGTACGAGTATAGTTTAGAGTTTGAGAACGTGTTACTGGTTCATTATTGATTGATAAAATTGGATTATTATTTTTATAAGAAGCTTGACTAGTAGCTGTTGCATCATTATCACTCTCATACACATAGTGAATTGTACGTGTAATTGATGCTTCTGTAGCTGGTGTTACTATTGGTGTGTATTTTGCTCTACCGTAATCAGTACCATATTTTTCTGTAACTTTATCATTTGCTACAACATCATTATAGTCTATATCTGGTTGTACTAAATCTACACCTGTTCCTCTTCCTACAAATCCAGGTTCTGGTGTAAATGTAACTTCACCTGTTGGTTTTCCACTTGCATCTTTCACAAGTTCGTATACCCCTTCACCTGTGATTGTTACTTTAGAATCGTTAGTGTTTGCCAGGTCATAACTACGTGGAACCTCTGTTATTGCTCCTGTTGTAGGATCAAGATGTGTTGCACTTGGTAATACAACTTGATTTAACGGTAATATTCTCTTAACTTTAGTACCTGCTGGAATCGTGTTAGTTGCACGATATTTACCATCAACTTTTACAACATCACCTTTTCCTACAATCTGACTAATAGATGTTTCTTTAGCCAAAGTAGAAATTTTTCCTCCACTTTCACGTGGAATAGTATCACCTGTATTATAAGTAACATTATTCCAAGTATTATTAGCTGTCGACACTAGTGAATTTTTAAGTTTAGCTCCTGTTGGAATTCTTCCTCTGGCAGGAATAGTAGTCTCTGTACCGTTGGCTAGAGTAACAACCGTGTCTGCTGTAACAGGATGAGGATCAACTGGACTAGATCCCGCTGGGATAGTTTTTCCAGTAACAAGTCGAACATTATTTACTACAACAGAACCTGTACCTGTTACTACCACATCTGCATCTTCAGCAATTTTCGCACGCGCTGGTAATTTATCTTTATCAGGAGTATATGTTACTACCTTCCCATCAGCAAGTGTTAATGTAGTAGCCTTACTTACTTCAGTATCTTTATCGTATGAAGATTTATTACTTTCTAAAGTATCCGCTAATTTTATACTCTTATTCTTATCTATGATTTCGAATTCATTAGCATACCTAGAATCTGTAATCTTATCTCCTGTTTCAGTTTCCACTGTTCCGTATACTGGGATTTGAGGTCTAGCACTTTGTTTTTTACCTTGAACATCAGTAGTTGTAGTATCTTCACCTATTGGTCTCACATCAATAACAGTTGGAATATAACTAGTATCCATTGTTTTATAACCATTATTTCCATTATTTGTATTTTCAAGAACCTTATCTTTTTCTGCTAATGTGGTAGATGCTTTAGAAGCCTCAATTGTATCATTATTAGCTTCCCATCCAGTTGAATTATTATTATCATCCCATGCACGTACTGCAATACCTTTCGCCGTTCCCACATAAGACTTATTAGGTTTAAATGTTAATGTAGTTTCATATAACCCATTTCCTACAGAAGTATTTTTACCTTCATTAGCAGGATTAACTTTATATGTACCTACTTCATTTCCTGCAGTATCATATTCTGTGTACTCACTTAATAAATATTCTATTTTCCCAGTTAATGGGTTTGTAACTTTAAGTCCTTTACCCAAAACTTTATTATTTTTATCTTTTACTGTTACATATTCTCCTGAATATACAGTGGCACCATTTCGTTCTACATGAACCTTGCCTGTAGAGTCTACACGATAATTTGCAGGTAATCCAGACTTATCAGCAATAGCTTCTTCTGACGCGACTTGCTTATCAGTTAGAACTATTTTCGGCGATAAATTCTCATTTTCAATTTGCGCCCATTTCGTATATTTAGAATCTTTATTTTTACCATTCGCTGTAAACATCGCATTAGTTGGTAGTGTAACTGTTTGTTCTCGCCCTTGATATCTTTTTGTCTCATGTCTAGTACCACGTGGCATGTGAACTACATGTGTTTGGAAATCCTCTACTTCCCCTGATGATGCCACGCCTGTTGGTTCTAGAATCTCATCTTTTGTTAATGAAATACGTAAACGTACTCCTAAGCTATCTGCTGAAGTATCTAGTAATTGTGGTGTGTTTTTAAATTTAATATTGTAAGTTCCATTTTTGTTAACTTCTACGATTTCTGAAGATTCATTAAGATCAAATTTACCGTTGTTGTTGAAGTCTACCCATCCACGGATATAAGCTTTATCATTATTAACACCTAGGTTAGCACGAACACCTTCAAGGACATATTCATTACCTTGGGCTTGACGTAATTTGTACTCAGTTGCTACCGCTGGATCAAGAAGTTGGCTTTCTCCTTCATCTCCCAGAGTACCTTCACCTAGAGCACCTGTTGTGTGGTTATAAACTCCACGAATCGGAAGCTTAGATACTGGGTTCGCCATCTCAATAACATCACCTTGATTTAAAAGTACACGTGTGTGATCCTCTTTTTCAATTACAGCATTACCATTCGGTAATAATAAGTATGTACCTGTTACACCCTTATCTGTTGTTACAACTGTTTTTCCTGATTCTAATGGTGTCTCTTTATATTTTTCTGATGTGATTAAGTCATCAAGTACCCATCCACCTGAAGGGTCAGTTTTTGTTGAACGGAAGTCTGGGTCTCCTTTAACATTACCTAAGTATGGCTGAGTAGCCGTTACCTGAGTTTTAACTCCATTCTTAACAACCTCTTTATTGAAATCCCCAATAATGTGCTGAGCTGATCCGTAAGATTGCGGAGCATCTCCTCCATCATAAATCATGAATCCAATTGTTCCTGCTTGTGCTCCTGCAGAGTTCAAGTACATTGATAGTGTCTTAACGTTTTGAGAAAGAGCGATTGGTAATGAGTTTTTAGAACCCATTGATGTATAGTTTGCTCCAAATGTATTAGTTCCGTATGCAATAGGTTTCCCTTTTTCGTCTAAGTTAACCCAATCTTTTGGATTATATCCCGCTTGCGCAAGACGTCCGTCAGCATTAACATCACTTTCTTTACTTGGATAAACTCCTTGAGCTGTTTTATCATCAATATCTTTTTGAAGATTTAATGCCATGAATTGTTCCCATTTCGTTCCATCTGTCTCGAATTGAACAATTTCTGTACGCCCTGCTTCTTCAGCATCAGCCGCAATTACGTTAACATCTACAATACGACCATTATATGTCGCAGAAAGAGCAAATGTTACACCAACGTTAGATTCATCACGTGATGA
The DNA here is from genome assembly GCF_901542415.1 of Streptococcus mitis. Lineage (NCBI taxonomy): Bacteria > Bacillati > Bacillota > Bacilli > Lactobacillales > Streptococcaceae > Streptococcus > Streptococcus mitis. The sequence continues at coordinate 662,918 of NZ_CABEHV010000004.1, forward strand.
TGTAAAAGCTGTAAGCATTTCACTTCCATCTGGATTTGTTGTTGGAATCCCTGCTATTCTCAAGTATGACCATTGAGTATCTTGAGATGTAATTAAGACATCCGCATGTCTTTGATTTCCAATTTTTTTATAAAGATTAGCTGATCCTGATGGTACAGCCTTACCATTCACATTAACATAAGAGAACCCAGTTTCAGCAAGTTTTGTCGCTGTTAAACCTTGACTTTCAATAGCTTTGTTATAAGCTTTAACCGCTTCATGATATTCACTAGCTTTCGCATAGTAGGCATCTGTATTAGCAAATGTTTCTGTCGGATATTCTGGTAGTGTTAATGCCACACCATTTACTGAAACAGCTGGGTTATTAGCAAATATTGTTTTATTATTTATTGCATTTTGTTTAAATTGTTTATCCTCAGCTTGTGCTTTTGATAATTGTCTCTCAGATCCCCAATCTCCATAATCACGTACAGCATTCACTGGGCCTGCAGCTGTTTTATTAGGATCAGATTTTACATCTTTTGAACCCAATTTAATTACTGTTGCTGTTAAAGCATATCCTTCAACTTTAGTTTTAACGTTGAATTTCATACCTTCTTGTAAAGCTTCGTAAAGTTCGTGGTCGTTTTGAGCTCCACCTGTGTAATATAGATGTTCTACATATTTTGCAGTTCCTGAATTTAAGAATTTATCATTAGTTGTTAGTCCTTTTGAGCCGTCTGCGTATGTCACATCACGAACCATTGTAATTTTACCAGTTACTGTATCTCCATTTGGATAAGTTACAGTTTTTGTTATCGGTTGCGCTAACTATCTTGCAGGTCCTACTACAGTACCGTTAGGATATGTGATCGATGCTGCTGCAAAGTCAAACCAGTTAATGTTGTTCTTAAGTTGCTCTAAGTTTTTAGTACCTGCAGTACCAACAACAGTATCTCCAGAAGCAATATCAGTTCTAACACCATTTAAAGTAACAGTTGCTCCACCTGCAGTTCCGTTTCCTTTTTTTACTACATCAATCATAGAAGGGTCTGTAATACTTGGGTTAGCATTCATGATTTCACGTTTAACCGCTGCTATCTCTTCATCCGTTAATTTATTAATATTTTTTACAGGAGTCTTAGTTGTTGGGGCTACGATTGCTGTATTGGTAGTAGTTTCACCTGCCAACACCGCTTCAACTTTACCTATGTGTCCTGCACGTTTCATCTCTGCGTAGACTGCTTCGATGGCAGATGAGATACGTTGGAGTTGGGCATTCAATTCTTCCTTAGTGATTTCTCCTGCAGCAAGAGCTTTCTTAGAAGCTTCGATTTGGACCTTAGCTGAAGCTACTGCAGTTGCGATTGCTTCTTTTCCAGCTTTATCTTCTGCCTTTTTATCCGCAAAGTTTGAGGCAGTTGTGTTCAATACTTCTGCTTCAGATGTCAACTGTTCAAGGACAGTTTTAGTAGCAGTAATTGGGTTTTCTGCTTTCTTTTCATCCTTTTTATCAGCTTTTTCATCAACTGCTTTATCAGCTTTTTTGTCAGTTGAAGGAGCAGTTAGTGTTGCTTTTTCTTTGTCAGCTGCTTCTGTTTTTTCAGTTGTAGCTGTCTCAGCTACTTTTTCATCTTTCTTAGATGCTTCAGCAGCTAATTTTGCAACTTCCTCATCACTCAAGGCCGGCTTTTCTACTACAGCCGCTTCTGTCGTAGCAGAAAGAGCTGGTGTCGTCACATTTGCGACATTCTCACTTACCTTATCATCTTTTGGAGCAGATGCCACAGCTTCTGTTTTATTTTCAGTAGCTGTTTCTTCTGCTTTGGCAGTCGTTTGGGCAGCACCCAAAATCAAGGCTGTCCCCAACAGCACACTCGCAGCACCAAAATGATACTTACGAATAGAGAAACGTTGGCTCAAGCCATACCAATCAAAAGATTTATTTTTTTGTCTTTTTGATTTATACATAATGTTCACTTCCATATTTTTTTATGTAACTTCGAATTACAATTATATAGTATATATTTTATCACAAAAACGCTATCAGTTCAAGAAAGAAATAATTATATATATATATATATATTAATCGTTTTTTAATATTATTTATATTTATATACTATTTTGTTTTTGACTTTATCTTGGTATTTTTTTTGCTTTTTTGATATAATAAATTGAAGTATAATTTTACTGGAGGTTTTATGCGTTTTAATCGATTTAGCTATTTAGCGCTACCTAGAGATACAATTATCTTTGAATTAAAAAAGTATGGATTTGATTTACCAGTCAACATCACAAATAAAAAAATGCTTGAAGCGTTTCTCATTCGTTTCTTTTTTAATTTTAAAGATAGCACCTATCCTCTATCCAGTTTAGCAGTTGATAAAGAAACTGACTTACTGACATTTTTTCAATCAGATAAAGAGTTAACTGCAGATATTTTCTATACTGTAGCCTTTCAACTTTTAGGTTTTTCTTATTTGGTTGACTTTGAAGACAGTGATGTTTTTCGTAAAGAGTCTGGATTTCCTATTGTATATGGTGACTTGATTGAAAATCTCTATCAGTTGCTCAATACTCGCACTAAAAAAGGGAACACTCTTATCGACCAACTTGTCAGTGACGGGCTAATTCCTGAGGATAATGACTATCACTACTTTAATGGCAAGATTTTGGCTACTTTTTCTAGCCATGATGTCATTCGAGAAGTCGTTTACGTTGAGTCTCGTGTCGATACTGACCGCGAAGGACTTCCAAACCTAGTCAAGGTCAGCATTATTCGTCCTCATTATGATGGACAAATACCTGCTATCATGACAGCTAGCCCCTACCATCAGGGAACCAATGACAAGGCTAGTGATAAGGCCCTCTACAAGATGGAGGGTGAACTTGAGGTCAAACCTGCTCACAAGATTGAGCTTGAAGAACCTCAACTCAATCTCGTCCAACCCCAAGGTCAAGCTGAGCTTGTGTCAGAAGCTGAGGAAAAGCTAACGCACATCAACGCTAGCTATACTCTCAACGACTACTTCCTTCCACGAGGTTTTGCTAATCTCTATGTCTCAGGTGTCGGTACCAAAGACTCTACTGGTTTCATGACTAATGGGGACTACCAGCAAATCGAGGCTTATAAAAATGTCATCGACTGGCTCAATGGCCGTTGCCGTGCCTTTACCGACCACACGTGCCAACGTCAAGTCAAGGCTGACTGGTCAAACGGAAAAGTAGCTACAACTGGACTTTCCTATCTAGGTACCATGTCCAATGGTCTTGCGACTACAGGTGTAGATGGTTTAGAGGTTATTATTGCCGAGGCTGGTATTTCTTCGTGGTACAACTACTACCGTGAAAACGGTCTAGTAACTAGCCCAGGTGGTTATCCTGGTGAGGACTTTGACTCCCTTGCTGAACTAACCTACTCTCGTAACCTCTTGGCTGGTGACTATATCCGTGGTAATGAGGCTCACCAAGCTGACTTAGAAAAAGTAAAAGAGCAGTTAGATCGCAAATCTGGTGACTACAATCAATTTTGGCATGATCGCAATTATCTGCTCAATGCCCATAAGGTAAAGGCAGAGGTTGTCTTTACTCATGGTTCACAGGATTGGAATGTCAAACCACTTCATGTTTACCAGATGTTTCACGCCCTTCCTGCTCATATAAACAAGCATCTCTTTTTCCATAATGGCGCCCATGTGTACATGAACAACTGGCAGTCCATTGACTTCCGTGAGTCCATGAACGCCTTATTGACAAAGAAATTACTGGGACAAGATACAGATTTCCAACTTCCTACTGTCATTTGGCAGGACAATACAGCCCCTCAGACTTGGCTATCACTTGGTACCTTCGGTGGGCAAGAAAACTTTGAAACCTTCTCACTTGGTCAAGAAGAGAAAGTCATTCAAAACCAGTACCCAGATAAGGATTTTGAGCGCTATGGTAAGACCTACCAGACCTTCAATACAGAACTCTATCAAGGAAAAACCAATCAGATTACTATTGACCTTCCTGTAACCAAAGATCTTCACTTGAACGGTCGTGCCCAACTCAATCTTCGTATCAAATCCAGTATAAATAAGGGGCTCTTATCTGCCCAACTGCTAGAATTTGGACAGAAGAAATACCTGCAACCTTATCCAGCTGTTTTAAGTGCTAGAACCATTGACAACGGTCGCTACCATATGTTGGAAAATCTCAACGAATTGCCTTTTCGTGAAAATACACAACGAGTCGTGACAAAAGGCTACCTCAATTTACAAAATAGAAATGATTTACTGTTAGTAGAGGATATTAAGGCAGATGAATGGATGGATATCCAGTTTGAACTGCAACCGACTATTTACAAGTTAAAAGAAGGAGATACTCTTCGTTTAGTACTCTATACTACTGACTTTGAAATCACCATCCGTGACAATACTGACTACCACCTGACTGTTGATCTTAAACAGTCTACTCTTATCCTACCTTGTCAAAAGATATGATATCAGACTTTCAATATGGAAGATTTCCACTTGAACAGTTGAAACAAACATAAACTTGGTATCAAATTCAATCCTAGTCTAGGCTCATGACATCCTACAACTGGAGCTTGGACAAATGATACTAAGACCCTAACCAACATGTGTACTTATTAATAATACACACTACCACACCACATGTTGGACAATCTCTGTGAATTAACATTAATCGTAAATTCACAACAAGTCGTGACAAAAGGCTACCCTAATGGAATGATTTACTGTTAGTAGAGAACACCAATGTAGATAAACGGATAGATACCCAATTCATCTACACTCAACTAGTGACAAGTAAAAAGAGTGGGATTTTCTCCATTTAGTCCTATACTACTGACTTTGAAATCATCATACGTGACAATACCGCTTACCACCCGACTGACGATTTCGTTCAGTCCACGCTTTCTGTATCTAATACAAGGAGTAACATTTTATGAATAAATCTGAACACCGACACCAACTCATACGAGCTCTTGTAACGAAAAACAAGATTCATACTCAAGCTGAGCTACAAGCTCTTCTTGCTGATAACGACATTCAAGTTACACAAGCTACACTTTCGAGAGATATTAAAAGCATGAACCTCTCAAAAGTAAGAGAAGAAGACAACTCTTACTACGTGCTCAATACAGGTTCTATCTCAAAATGGGAAAAACGTCTCGAAATTTACATGGAAGATGCTCTTGTCTTGATGCGTCCCGTTCAACACCAAGTCCTCCTTAAAACCCTTCCTGGACTTGCGCAATCCTTTGGTTCTATCATTGATGCTTTGAGCTTCCCCGACGCTATTGCTAGCCTCTGTGGCGATGATGTCTGTCTCGTCATCTGCGAAGATGCAGAAGCTGCTCAAAAATGCTTTGAAGAATTGAAAAAATTCGCTCCACCATTTTTCTTTGAAGAATAAGAAAATTCCGTGTCTCATGTGGCACGGAATTCTTTTATATTCTTTACTGAGATGGATTTTCTTTTTTAGTTCGTGCCAATCTCAGGGCACGATTTGGATTGAGACGATTAAATAGTTCTTCCAATTTCTTTTCATTCCAAACGTCTGCGGCAGAAACAAAATTGCCATCCGCATCTCGGAAAGATATCGGTTTATCTCCCATACCAATCTCCTAGTCTACAAATTCAAACTCAAATTTACCAATGCGGACCAAGTCACCATCTTTAGCACCACGCGCACGAAGGGCTTCATCAACTCCCATACCACGAAGCTGGCGAGCAAATTTCATGACTGATTCGTCACGATCAAAGTTGGTCATATTAAAGAGTTTCATCAGTTTTTCACCAGAAAGCACCCATGTAGCATCGTCATCACGACTAATTTCAAAGGCTTTTTCTTCCTCATCAAATCCATAGTAAGCTTCTTCTTCCATATCTGACTCGTCGTAGAGCAAGAATTCTGGTGTCTTGTCTAACAATTCAGCTGTAGCATCCAATAGCGTTGCCAGACCTTGCTTAGTCAAACCAGAAATTGGGAAGATAGCTGGTAACTCTTCAAATTCATCATAATTTTCAGCTAATTTTTTCTTAAACTCTTTAAGATTTTCTTGACTCTCAGGCATGTCCATTTTGTTGGCTACGATAATCTGTGGACGCTCCATGAGACGGAGGTTATAAGACTCTAACTCCTTGTTAATAGCAAGATAATCCTCATAAGGATCACGTCCTTCGCTAGCTGACATATCAATAATATGAAGGATGACACGGGTACGCTCGATGTGACGGAGGAACTGGGTTCCCAAACCAACACCTTGACTAGCGCCTTCAATCAAACCTGGTAAATCAGCTACTGCAAACGATTCACCTGATTGGGTACGAACCATACCTAGATTTGGCACAATGGTTGTAAAGTGGTAGGCACCAATTTTAGGTTTAGCTGAGGTAATAACACTTAAAAGTGTTGATTTCCCAACAGATGGGAATCCAACTAAACCAACATCAGCCAAGATTTTTAGTTCCAATTGTAACTCACGTTCCTGACCTGGTTCTCCATTTTCAGAGATTTCAGGTGCAGGATTTTTTGGTGTCGCAAAGCGGATATTTCCACGACCACCACGACCACCGTGGGCTACAATAAATTCCTGCCCATGTTCAATCAAATCTGTCAAGACCTTGCCAGTCTCGGCATCACGCACAGTCGTTCCTTGTGGTACTCGAACTCTAAGATCCTCAGCACCACGCCCATGCATCCCTTTGGTCATTCCTTTTTCACCAGAATCAGCCTTGAAATGACGGTTATAGCGGAAATCCATCAAGGTACGTAAACCTTCGTCTACAACGAAGACCACATTACCTCCACGTCCACCGTCACCACCCCAAGGACCGCCATTAGGGACATATTTTTCACGGCGAAAGGCAACCATACCATCGCCACCATTACCAGCCTTGACCTTAATCTTGGCTGTATCTAAAAACATACTCATTTTTTCTTCTCACTTTAAAAAAGGGCTGGGAAATCCCAGTCTCAAAATTTTCTTTAATCTATTTTATAGATTACTGAGGGCACCAATTGCAGTTGCAAAAATACCCAAAATACTTGCTACTAACATGATAAGTACGATAAGCAAGGTTAATTTCTCAAACATAGTTTTTTTACGTTTTCCATTATCTCCAAATGCCATTTTTATCTCCTTCGTTACATTCTATTTTCTATTATCTTAGCATGAATTCAGCTAGTTTTCAATAGTCACTTGCTACCGGCGCAATAATCCATAAAATGATATAAGCTACAATTCCTGCCCCATAACAAAATGCAAGAACACCCCATATTACACGAACAATAGTAGGATCCATATCAAAATAATTTGCGACCCCAGCACATACTCCAGCAATTTTTTGATCACTACCACTTCTCATCAATTGTTTTTTCATAGCTATTCCTCTTTCTATTCTTCATGGTCTCTCCAATAATCTCTGATGCTGATTAACTGTGTTTTTGAAGCCCTCAGCATTCGTCTAGAGCCTTTTACAGGCACAGCAACCACCTGTTGCGGTAAATACAAAACTGTCTTAAAGATACGCTGGCTGACCGTATCATCTTTTGCTAAATCTTTCTGGAAATTATTTGAAATAATAGCATCCAGATAAAATTCATGCACCCGTTTTCCAAAGTTCTCAGCTGAAATCTCGTATAATTTAGCTGATAAGGTATGCTCATTCATGTCTGGCGTTGCAATCAGGGCTTCTAAAATAGCCCCAGCCAAATCATGTTCACCGTAGTATAATGTTCCAAACATCTTATCATTGATCAGATTGTCCAGATAAGGATTTCCGTGAGCAATAACTGGCGTTCCACTGGCCAAGCTTTCCAAGTATGTCAAACCCTGCGTCTCACTCGTCGATGCTGAGATGAAGAAATCCGCTGCCTTATAGTAAAGAGCCGTCTCACTAGGAGCAATCATCCCTGTAAAGACAACAGAGTCTTGAATCTTTAGTTTCTGGGCTTGCTCTTTAAGATCATCCAGATAAGGACCATCCCCAGCTACCACCAGTTTAACCTTGTCCTCCTCTTTCAGAACTTCTGCAAAGGCTGCTAGTACTGCCTGAATATTTTTTTCATAGGAAATTCTGGAAAGACTCAGTAACATCTGTTCATCATCTTGAATCTCTAGTTTACTACGCAGTTCTTTCAGATTTTCTTGCTTTATTTCCGGACGCTCAAACTTAGCTAACTCAATACCAGTTGGAATAACCCGCTTTTCAACCTTGACTTTATAGTCAGATAGCAAGTCTCGGACAATCTCACTCGGGCAAATGACTCCATCTACATCATGCAAAAAACCTCTAACCAGATACTTGACCATACTAGGACGAATCAACATCCCCTTAGCAATATAATGTACATAGTCTTCATATTGGGTGTGATAGGTATGGATGACTGGAATCTTCAATTCACGCGCAATCCAAATCCCCAACAAGCCAAGAGAAAATTCTGTCTGAGTATGGATAATATCTAGTTGATATTGTTTAGCAATTTCAAGCGCCTTGCTAAAACCTCGGTAGGCAAAGCGACGATCCTTAAAAGCAAAGAAAGGAACACTTGGAATGCGGATAATTTGCCAATCTTCATAACGATTGACATCCTTATCTGTCGTTGTAAAGATAAAAACAGCATGTCCCTGCTTTTCAAGTTCGGTTTTCAAGGTTCGAATACTGGTCGCAACACCTGAAACCTGAGGAAAATAGGTATCTGTAAATAAACCAATTCTCATAGATTACCTCACTTTTTACTTTCTCCCTAAAGCGGCTTGTTTCTCATAAAAGTCCAACCAGATTTGCAATAGATGCTCTTCTGAATACTCTCTAGAAATATTCTTAGCTTTTTCTTTCAAATCTTTTAAAGCAACAGGATTTGCTTGATATTCCAAAATAGCTTTTTTCATCTCTTCTCTATCTGCTGTCTCCCGATAATTTCCCTCTAAAATCACCTTATAAAGATCTAAATCACGCAACATAATCGGAGCTTCACAACTGGCAGCTTCTAGGATAGTCATAGGAAAGAGTTCATTGTAACTAGGAAGCAAGAAAAGATCCGCTAGGGCATACAATTCGCGCATCCGCTCTGGCGATACAATTCCTGGAAAAATCAAATTTTTAGGGGGATTCTCCATGATTTTCTTGTAACGTTCATAACCATCTGTCATACCACCAAAAGAGAAACCACCGGCCCAAATAAAGGTAATCTGAGGCAATTCCTCAGCCAGACGGATAAAGTCATCAATCCCTTTACGTTTCTGAACTTGACCAGCACCTACTACGATAAACTGATTATCGCTAAGACCTAGCTCTTCGCGTAGTCGAGCCACCTCTTCTTGTGGAAGGGGATGCCATTTTTCCTTGTTGACAAAGTTAGGAATATAGGTAACTTTTTCACGTGGAATACCAGCTGCCACCAAATCCTCGATAAACATAGGATTGACCACCACCAAGTGCTCCATCCGGTTGTAAAAAGAAAATACATAGCGTTTCACAATTCCCTTTAAGAAAAATGGAATTTTCAAACTCCCCTCAAGTGTGTCAGGCAAGAAATGAACATAGCCAATTTTCCTTCCTGAGCGTTTCTTTTGGAATGTTGATAAATAATAGGGGAAATCAATGGTATGAAAGTGAGTCACATCTGCCTCTATTGGAAGATTTTCTGTAACAATCAATTGATCCTTGGCATCACGGTGAAGAAGACGAACTAATTCACGGTAAGCACCTGAAACTCCTTGTCCTGCTACTTTCTCACTTGAACTCAACATATTGATGCGTAATTTCTTTTTTTCCATGACTACTATTATATCATTTTCTTGGAATAAAATCAGCAAAAGAAAGGAGAGACTAGAGGAAAAGAGGGGAAATTTCCTCGCTCTTCCAATGGTCTCTCACATATTTTATATGATTACTTAATGCCTAGGGCAATGCGGGCATAGCGACTCATTTTTTCAACAGTCCAGGCTGGATACCAGACTAATTTAACCTCAGTATCCGTCACTTCTGGAACCTCTGTCATAGCATCATAAATCTGGTCTGTCAAAAGGTCTGCTAGGGGACAACCCATAGTTGTCAAAGTCATATCAATCTCTGTTTGCCCTGTGTCACCGTCAAAACGAATCTCATAAATTAAACCAAGATTGACAATATCGATTCCCAACTCAGGGTCAATAACTTCTTCCAAGGCTGATAAAATTCGTGTTTTGATGTTTTCAATTTGCTCTTCTGTATAAGCCATGTTTATCCTCACTCTTAGTCTTCAATAAAATCACGAAGCGGTTTGCTACGACTTGGTTGGCGTAGTTTTCTCAAAGCCTTGGCTTCAATCTGACGGATACGCTCGCGGGTTACGTTAAAGACTTTACCCACATCTTCAAGGGTACGCATTTTTCCATCATCTAGTCCAAAACGTAGACGCAAAACATTTTCTTCACGGTCTGTAAGAGTATCCAAGACCTCATCCAACTGCTCACGCAAGACGATACGAGTCGTATAATCCACTGGATTTTCAATCACTTCATCTTCGATAAAGTCTCCAAGGTGGCTATCGTCCTCTTCACCGATTGGTGTTTCAAGAGATACTGGTTCTTGGGCAATCTTCAAGATTTCACGAACCTTGTCTGGAGTCATATCCATACGTTCAGCGATTTGTTCTGGCGTTGGGTCTTGTCCCAATTCTTGAAGGAGATTACGCTGTTCACGAACAAGCTTGTTAATCGTTTCAACCATGTGGACTGGGATACGAATAGTACGAGCTTGATCCGCAATAGCACGAGTGATTGCTTGACGAATCCACCAAGTTGCGTAAGTTGAGAACTTGAATCCTTTAGAATAGTCAAACTTGTCAACTGCCTTCATCAAGCCCATATTTCCTTCTTGAATCAAGTCAAGGAACTGCATACCACGGCCAACATAACGCTTGGCAATGGAAACAACCAAACGAAGGTTGGCTTCTGCAAGACGTTGTTTGGCTTCGATATCGCCAGCTTCAACTGCTAGTGCCAATTCTTTTTCCTCTTCATTGGTCAAGAGAGGAACGACCCCGATTTCTTTCAAGTACATACGGACAGGGTCATTAACCTTAGCCGAAGTTGACCCAATCAAGTCCTCGTCACTGAGTTCTGGTTCTTCTTCAGCACTAAGAACACGCGCACTTGGATTTCCTTCGTTATCTGTGATAGAAATTCCTGCATCTTGAATCCGTTGCAAGAGATCTTCAATCCCATCAGCGTCCAAGGTAAAAGGAACGACAAGACTAGCATTGATTTCATCATCTGTTGCTGTCCCTTTTTGCTTATGATTACGGATAAATTCTGCTACTTGTACGTCAAATGTTGTTACTTCTTTTTGTTTTGTTACCATTATTACTCCATTCTTCTCTTTTGTGAAATTAAACGTTCCAATTCTTCTAAGGCTGTGTCGGTATCTCCTACATGGCTAGCTTCCTGCACCTTCTTTTTGATTCTCATATTGTCCTGATTCAAGAGAGCCTTGTTTCGAGTCATTTCTACTTCACTAAGTTCCTGCGGTGACATCTCAGCAGGCAAATCCTGAGCTAAGACTTGGTACCAAGCTCTTTCAACTTCCTCTGTCTGTTCTGCTAAAACTTCGGGAGGAAGATTGCCATACTGACCAAGCAAGTCATATAGAACCTGAAATTCAGGTGTGTCAAATGAAAAGTCTTCTCGCAAACGGTAATCGTTCAAAACAAGAGGAGATTCCATCATTCGATAAAGTAGATGAGCTTCTGCCCTCATAATAGCCGATAACTGCTTGGTGACAGGCATAGTGATTTGCGTCGGTCTGGAAATTCCTTCCATACGATTCTGCCTTTGCGCCTGACGACTCTCATTCACAATCTGCTCAATCTGAGCATAATCAAAGGACGCCAGACTGTCAGCTAAAATATGAATATAGCTGTTTTGAGCAGTTATGGACTTTTCTTGAACAATCAAGGGCGCTATTTTTTCAATAAACTCAATTTGAGCCTGCAGATTTTCACTATTTTCAGGTTTGTACTGGTGAATGTAGAACTCAATCGGACTAATACGAGTTTTTGTTAATAGATAGGCCAAGTCTTCTGGTCCATTTTTTTGTAGATATTCATCTGGATCCAAGTTATCAGGCATGCTGACGATTTGCACAGGCATATCACCAATTTCGTCCAGCGCTTTCAATGTCGCTGCTTGCCCAGCTTTATCGCCATCGTAAACAAGAACCAACTTCTTGGTTAACCTTTTCAGATGCTCAACATGCTCACGACTCAAGGCTGTTCCCATAGATGCGACAGCGTTTTCGATTCCAGACCGATAGGCTGCAATGACATCCATGAATCCTTCCATGAGGTAAATCTCACTGGCTTTTCCAGAAGATTTTTTAGCCCTATCCATATGATATAATTCGTAACTTTTGTTAAAAATTGCAGTTGATCGGCTATTTTTATACTTAGAAGTTTGTGAATCCGTTTTCTGCCAGATACGACCTGAGAAGGCAATAACCTTTCCCTGGTCATTTGTCAGGGGAAACATAATCCGATTGTGAAAGGTATCTACAAATTGATTTGCATCCGAAAGATAAAACAGTCCTGAATCTAGAAAATCCTCATCACGATACTGACCAGACAAACGTTGATAGAGATAATTTCGTTCTGGAGGTGCTAAACCAATCCGAAAATGTTTAAGCACTTCATCTGTCAAACCACGCTGATAAAGGTAATTTCTCGCTTCTTCTCCCATAGTCGTTGTCATGAGAATAGCATGATAAAATTTGGCAGCATCTTCGTGCATATCATAAAGAGCTTGGTGGGGTGAAGCTGGCTTCTGTTCACTATAAAGCGGTTTTTCCATCTCTATCCCAACACGCTGACCTAAGATTTGGACAGCCTCCATAAAGGGAACCCCTTGGTACTCCTCTATGAACTTAAAGACATCACCTGAGCGACCACAACCAAAACAGTGATAAAACTGCTTGTCTTCTACAACGTTGAAAGAAGGTGTTTTTTCACCATGAAAAGGACAGAGCCCTAGATAGTTCCGTCCTGCCTTTTGTAAAGAAATCACATCTCCTATGACTTCCACAATGTTGGCATTGTTTTTGATTTCTTCAATGACTTGTTTGTCAACCATACACAATACCTCCATCTTATCATAGTTTACTTTATATAGTATACTTTATTTCAGAAAAAAAGTAAACCATTTCATACGCTTTACATGATACTATTTCATAAGTTTCCAGCGATCATATAAAAGTGAATCTTTTGAGCAAATCGTTCTAATATTTGAAAGAAAAATAGAAAAAAATAAAGACTATTTCACTTGATCTTCGATGTTATTTTTCAATATCCTGCTAATATACTGACCATCTTTTCTACTGATGCAAGCTGTTGCATAAGTCAATGGTGCTTTGTATACCTCTCCTCTATATGATGGATCGGTCAATACAGGTATAGAATAATAGGCGTTCTTTTTATTTTAAGTTCAATAAACCATTTACCTCCTAGGTATTTACGGAAGGTTTCACCGATATAAACGGTCAAATAATCCAACATCTTGCGGTCTGCTATCAAAGCATGGTGGTCTTCGTAGTGAGCTAAGATCCAAGCCTCCAAATCATCCAAAGATTGCATGCTATAGTCTAAATTTAGCCCTTCTTTCTCCGCAAACTCCCTAGTAAAATAGTCCATCTTAAATCCAATTTGAAAAATCTATTCCTGAAAGTCTTCTTGTGTGTAAGCCATCTTCTTATCTCCTACTCCTATTAAATTTTTAGAATAATATATTAATTATGCTATAAATTTAATAGGAGTAGGAGATAAGAAGTATGATTTCGATTTCAATTATATCTTTAATACAAAAAACTTTCCACCTTAAGATCTACTGTTTTTATGCTCCTTCTGTATCATCCCATTTATCTACGATCTCTCTTTCGCAATCCTGAAAACTTGCTAGATCTGGGAAATCTTTTTCCGTCATATAATCTAGCAAAAATTCTGCTACACTACTAAAGACAAAGCTTCTTTCATTACACTTGAACGTACTCAATTGTTTTGCAAAAGTTTCTCTAGTAGAAACTTTTGCACGATACTCTTTAAAGTCAATAGTTGATAATTGATAAATCTCCCGACTAAGTAAGAGATGGTAGAGTTTAATCCATTCAATATCCTGCTCACCAAAGGCTTGTCCAAAAATAAAATGATCTTTGTGATTTTCACAAACAGCCTTAAAAGTTTTACCAGACTTCGTCTTTTTTTCATCTAATTTAAAATGATAAAAAGCTACTTTATCAGAAGTCTTTTTCTGATAGAGTTTGAGAGCCTCTACCATTGGATAGCTGATGTACAATTTCCCTGCACCTGTTTCATTTGAAAATTCATTTATCATCTCCGAAACTTCTCTACGAGATAAGTTGACAATGTCATTTTGTTCATCTTTTTCTTTTTCATTTTCTAACTCAAGAATGTAAGAAAATAGGTCAACATCATCTGCTTCATTTGCAAATGATTTTTTATACTCTGTGTAATGACGATAGAGAGAATAGATATTTGTTTCATAAGGATAGATCTGTGATACTTCAATTCCGATTGATTTAGCTATTTCTGATAAAAGTTTTGGTTCAGCTATCTTTCCTTCAACTACAAATACAATCCTGTTCTTACTCATCAAAAGCACCTGCATTATACATCTTTTCCAAATTATGAGCCATCCGTAATTCTTTTACGGTTAGAGAAGATAGTTCCTTAATCTGGTTGTTCTGTACGATAAAATAACAATCCGGTCGCAACAAATCATTCGACATGATGGTTGTATTGTGGGTTGTAAACACGGATTGAACTTCCCCATTTCTGATCTTTTTCAAAATGGTTTCCGAAACTTCATTATGGTAATAGGCATCAAATTCATCGACGACCAAAAAGGTGATATCACTAAGTTGAATCATCCAATAGAAGAAAACCATGATTACTTTAGTACCGTGCGAGGCCACGCTATAAATATTTACCTTTCGGTTTTTGAAACGAACCAAAATAACTGAATTACCTTCAGAATCTTCTCCTCTTTCTAAAAAATAGTTAATATCAAATTTATGTAAGAAACTTTCCAATTCTTCTAATTTACCTGCATCAACTATCGCTGATGCTATATAATCTTGACTAGATTTAAATCCCTGATAAAAATTCCCCTCTGAAGTTCCCGAACCAAAGAATAACATTCCCTCAACAAATTCTTTAAACTTCAAAAAAATACGGTTTGTTTCATCTGATAACTCTAAATTAGTGTTACTAAATATATATTTCACAAAAGATAAGGAGAGATCTCTAGTTTTTGTATTTAAATTTTCTGCACCAACCAACTGGACTTCACGCGTATCTGCCTGAAAATCCTCAAAAATAACGCGTTTATTATTGATAAATATCTCCTCATCAAATACCTCTGTCATATTTTTCTTTTTATAGCGATAGACGACTCGGTCTTCTTCAAACTTAAATTCATAAGAAAATATAGCAAAGTCATCCGAACTATCCAAATTTATATATTGATTGTAATGTTTTTCTTGTTTTGTGAAATCTGTTAAGTGAGTTGTGATATCCATCACCGCATAGGTCAGGTTAGATTTTCCTGATCCGTTTTTACCATAAAGAACTGAATTTTTCACAATTCCATTTTTGATACTTTTAGAATTAAAATTATATTTACCAGCAGACAAATCCCAAACAAATTCATTTTTAAAATTTTTGAAATTTTGTACCGAAAAACGTTGTAACATGACTAATCTCCTTAATCGTAATTTTTTTACGGTTGATTCATTATAGCATCTTTCCTCCAGTTTTCCAAGTCATAATAATGAAATTATGAAGATATTCACGCTCTTTACAAAAGATCTTAATGATATAATCTTCCCTTATATGACTAACCAAACAGAACCTCCTGTATCCTAGAAAAGGAAAAACTACTAAGAAACAGGCTAGCACCAATTTTAAACCCGCTGGTCAATCTATCGAACAGCGTCCTGAAGTTATCAATCTGCGATTGGGAAATGGGCATTATGAGATTGATACGGTTTACTTACAAGAGCGAAAAACTATTGTTTACTAGTCTTAACTGATCGAAGGAGTAGGCATCAGATTATCCGATTGATTCCAAATAAAAGCGCTGAGGCGGTCAATCAGGCTCTAAAACTCATCTTAAAACAACACAAGATTCTATCCATTACGGCAGATAATGGAACGGAATTCAACCGATTGTCTGATGTGTTTTCTAAGGAACATATCTATTATGCACACCCCTATGCCTCTTGGGAAAGGGGAACTAATGAGAGTCACAACAGGCTCATTCGTAGATGGTTACCTAAGGGAACTAAGAAAACGACTCCCAAAGAAGTCGCATTCATCGAAAATTGGATTAATAACTATCTTAAAAAATGCTTGAACTACAAGTCCCCCAGAGAATTTCTTCTTGACGGCTAACTTGAAATTTGGCTTTAAAATTATCTATTCAAAAAGTTGATAATAATCAGAGATTTTCATTTTTGCTTTATCTTCCTGGTTCAAATCTTGGATAATCCGTCCTTCTTTCATGACGATCAGACGATTG
The DNA here is from genome assembly GCF_901542415.1 of Streptococcus mitis. Lineage (NCBI taxonomy): Bacteria > Bacillati > Bacillota > Bacilli > Lactobacillales > Streptococcaceae > Streptococcus > Streptococcus mitis. The sequence goes on from NZ_CABEHV010000004.1 coordinate 679,479, forward strand.
CCATATTTGAGAGCATCTTCCATATGATGGGTAATCATAAGCGCTGTCAGCTGATCTTTCTTGACAAATTCGTCTGTCAATTCCATCAAGGCCACACTGGTCTTTGGATCAAGGGCTGCAGTATGCTCGTCTAACAAGAGTAATTCAGGTCGCTTCAAGGTTGCCATCAAGAGACTCAAAGCCTGTCTTTGTCCACCAGATAAGAACTCAATCGGTGTATTCAAGTGTTTCTCAAGACCGTTTCCCACTTTTTCAATAGTTGCCTGAAACTCATCCTTATAGCTAGCCAGACGTCTCGGAAACAGTCCACGCTTTTCACCACGAAACTTGGCAATCAAAAGATTTTCAGCCACCGTCATACGAGGAGCTGTCCCCATCTTGGGATCTTGGAAGACTCGAGACAGATACTTAGCCCGCTTCTCTGGTGAAAACTTGGTAACATCTTCACCCAAAATACGGATGGTCCCACTGGTTAAGGACAAGGTTCCTGCAATAGTGTTAAAGAGGGTCGATTTACCAGCACCATTTCCACCTAAAATCGTGATAAAATCCTGTTCAAAAATTTCTAATGAAACATCATTTAAAATAATCTTTTCTTCATCAAAGCCATTTTTAACGACTTTGGTTGCATTTTTTAATTCTACAATTGCTGTCATTTGCTTAACTTGGCTCCTTTCAAGATTGTTTGCTTAAATGTTGGAATCATGAGGCAGACTGCTAAAATCACGGCGCTGTACAAACGAAGGTAACTTGTATTAAAGCCAAGCGCAATAACTGCCCACACTAAGAATTGATAAGCGATAGAACCTACAACGATGGCAACCAGACGCTCTGCCAAGCTCAAACTCTTGAAGATAACTTCTCCAATAATCAAGCTTGCAAGACCTACAACGATAACCCCAATTCCTCGAGATACATCGGCATAACCTTCTTGCTGGGCAATGAGAGCTCCTGCAAGGGCGATCACACCATTTGATAAGACCAATCCCATGAGCTCCATGCGTCCAGTATGAATCCCGAAACTTCTAGCCATATCAGGATTGTCACCTGTAGCAATATAGGCTTGTCCGAGTTTAGTGTCCAAGAAAAAGAGCATGAGAACAATAACAAGACTGACAAAGATGAGACCTGTCAAGAGTTGGTTCAAATCTGAATCAAAAGGCAAAACATGCTGAATTTGCTTAGTCCCAAGCAAGCCTAAATTTGCACGCCCCATAATCAAGAGCATGATAGAGTGACAGGACGTCATCACCAAAATCCCTGATAGCAAGGTTGGGATTTTCCCTTTTGTATAAAGAAGTCCTGCTGCCATTCCAGCCAAACAACCAGCTCCAACAGCAACAAGTGTCGCTAGAAATGGGTTCACGCCTTTGGTTATCAGAGTGACAGCAACAGCTCCCCCAAGAGGGAAGGAACCTTCTGTCGTCATATCTGGAAAGTTTAAAATCCTAAATGTCATAAAGATTCCCAGACCTAAAATAGCCCAGACAAATCCTTGAGAAATAATAGATAATATCATCTGTTTCTTAACCTTTTCTATATGATTTCTATTGTAAAAAATTGGAGGAGATGTCCCCAACTCCTCCATTACAGATTATTCAATCACTTGTCCTGCTTCCTTTAGAACAGATTCAGGAATCGTAATACCTAGCTCTTGTGCCAATTTTTTGTTAATTACTGACTTACCAGTTGAAAAGACATTGACTGGAGTTTCAGCTGTTTTTGCACCTTTCAAGACTTGTGCAATCATTTTACCTGTTGCCACACCAAGGTCGTGTTGGTCAACTACAACTGATGCCAAACCACCTGCTTCTACCATGGCAGTTGCGCTTGGATAGATTGGCTTTTTAGCTGATTGATTGCTTGATACAACTGTTGAAAATGCAGATGCGATTGTGTTATCGATTGGAATCCAGATAGCATCAACCTTGCTAGTCATAACGTTAACTGTTGAAGCAATTTCATTTGTTGAAGGAACAGCAAATGTTTCGACTGTCAAACCTGCTTTTTCAGCAAAAGCCTTAAATTCTTCTACCTGTGTTTTTGAATTGTCTTCGCTACTTGAGTAAAGAGCTCCGATTGTTTTCACATTTGGTGTCAAAGCTTTGATGAGTTCAACTTGTTGTTGAGCTGGATTGTGGTCAGATACCCCTGTAATGTTGCCACCTGGTTTTTTCAAATCTTTAACCAAGTTAGCACCGATTGGGTCTGTAATAGCAGCCATGATAACAGGTAGGTCTTTTGTGGCGCTTGCCAAACCTTGAGCAGCTGGCGTTGCAATACCAACCACAAGGTCATTCCCATTTGCAACCAATTGTTTACTCATTGTCGCAACCTTACTTTGGTCACCTTCTGAGTTCATAAAGTCAATTTTCAACTGATCATCTTTATAGCCTTCTTCTGCAAGTCCATCTTGGATCCCTTTATAAATCAAATCAAGAGATGGATGGCTCACAAACTGAAGAACACCAACTTTGGCAACTTTCTTCTCATTCTTAGCTTCTGGTTTATTCATTGAAGAGTAAATCAAGCTTCCTGCTACTAAGACTGCTAAGACAGCGATAATTCCAATTAAACGTTTATTTTTCATTCTATTTCTCCTTTTTTATTCCTTTAAAATACTTCACTTATCTAATACTCTTCGAAAATCTCTTCAAACCACGTCAGCGTCGCCTTACCGTACTCAAGTACAGTTTGCGGCTAGCTTCCTAGTTTGCTTTTTGATTTTCATTGAGTATAAACAAGTGACGCCATCGTTTTCTTTCCATACTAACCTCCATTAAAAAAGTCCTCACACAAAAAACTTGTGTGAGGACGTCGATGCGCGGTACCACCTCAATTATAGGGAATTTCCCTATCGCTCTGTCTCGCAATAACGAGATGCACTGTAAGGTGTGCTCACCGAATTTTTATGATTTCAAATTCTAAATAACATTCAGCCCAATTTTCATCATCATCACTTATCTGTTTTCAGCTACCACAGACTCTCTAAAAAGTTTGAATGATTACTTTTCTGAATGGTTAAATTATATCATTTTTCAACTACTTGTCAAGACTCTTTTAGCATTTTTTTGAAAGATTCAAAAACTTCCCCTATAGAAAAGAGGAAGTTTGAAAGACATCAGCCCGAATTACGCAATCCTGTCGCAATTCCGTTGATGGTTGTATGGATTAATTTTTCTTGATCGCTAGATAATTCTCCTCGGCGTTGACGTTTAATCAACTCCAACTGGATATAGTTGAGAATATTAAAGTAAGGCATACGATAATCCAAACTTGCTTTTAGATATGGATTTTCAGCTAAAAGTTCATCATAACCTTCGATAGCCAAGATGACTTCCTTGGTAACTTGCCATTCATTTAGAATAGTCTCATAGATTGCTTTTACTTCTTCATCCTCACAAAGTTTGGCATATTCAAAAGCAATGTTCATATTTGATTTTGACAAGACCATGTCTACATTTGAAAGAAGTGACTGGAAGAAAGGCCAGTTTTGGTACATATCTCGTAAGATAGCGATATTCTCTGGATTTTTATCAATAAATTCCTTGAAGCTTGAACCAACCCCATACCAGCCAGGGAACATGACACGACTTTGCGACCATGAGAAGACCCAAGGGATAGCTCGCAAACCACCGATTTCAGTAATAGTCTTACGAGCGGCTGGACGAGAACCGATATTAAAGCTTGAAATAGCCTTGATTGGACTTGACTCAAAGAAATAATCATAGAAATGGTCATTACCAAAGACCAAATCACGGTAGATATCATAACTACGGTCCACTACTTGGTCCATAATGGCTTCATAACGATTTGATGTATTGGTATCGCTCTTCTTCTGCGTAATCATACGGTTAATGGCTGCGGATACTAGCATTTCAAGGTTATAGTAAGCTGCGTCTTTATTACCGTATTTATTCCCAATTACTTCACCCTGCTCCGTCAAACGGATGCGATCCTTGATAGACTTGAGCGGTTGAGATGTGATGGCTTCATAGGTTGGTCCACCACCACGACCGACAGTCCCACCACGGCCATGGAAGAAGGTAACCTTAACGCCAAATTTATCTCCAATAGCAGTCAATTGTTGTTGAGCCTTGTAGAGGGTCCAACATGATGATAGATAGCCACCATCTTTATTACTATCAGAGTAACCAAGCATGATTTCTTGGTAGTTATTACGTGAAGCAATCCATTTCTTGGCAAGAGGAAGTGAAAGATATTCTCTCATGGTTTCTTCTGAGTGGTCCAAGTCCTCAATTGTTTCAAAGAGAGGAACGATTTGGACACGGGCTCTTTCTTTATCAACTAACCCTACTTCTTTTAGCAAGATAGCCAATTCCAACATGTCAGATACGCTAGTTGCATGTGAAATGATGGTCTGACGAATAACATCGTCACCCAATTTATCTTTCAAATTACGAGCAGCCTTAAAGATAGCCAATTCTTTTTCAAGTAACTCTGATTTTTCAACATGAGTAGCAGAAAGAATACGTGGATCTTCCTCCAATTCTTTCAAGAGAAGCTGGCATTTTTCTTCTTCACTGAGTTCGCTATAATGAGAATGAATACCTGCTGATTTCAAGAGTTCGGCTACACATGCCTCGTGAACACTAGAATCTTGACGCATATCAATAGATGCCAAATAGAAACCAAAAATTTCAACTGCTTGAATCAATTCAACAAAATCACCAGAAATCAGTGCCTCACCCTTGTTTTCCAAGAGGGAATCACGGATGGTAATCAAATCCTTATAAAAATCATTGGCTGTTTCATAGCGAGTCCCAACTTCCTTATCCTCAATCAGATAGGCTTTTGTTGCTTGGATTTTTGATTGAATATCAAACAGGGCACGACGATACAGCTCTTTTTCACGATAAATCGAGTTATCCTTAGATTGACGAGCCATTTCTCTGACTTGCTTGCTGACATTGACAATACTTGTTGAGAGAGAGAACTCACGATAAAGCTGATAAATCTTTTCATCATAGTAGTTCATGATGACTTCACACTGGGTCATAGCAGATTGTTTCAAGGTATCTGCTGTAACAAAAGGATTCCCATCACGGTCTCCACCAATCCACATTCCCATGGTAATTGGTTTAGGATGTTTCAACTCCAAGCCATGTTTTTTAGCTAGACGCTTGTACTCAGCAGTCAAATGAGGAACAGCTTTCAGGAATGAACTATTGTAGTATTCCATAACATTCGTGATTTCATTGGTTACTTTCAATTTCTTCTCACGAATCATATCTGTCTGCATGATAATCTCAATGTAACGACGGAGATCATTATGCCATTTTTCCTTATTAATCAAGCCTAGTTTCACATCACGATACTTACGCAAAAGGGTATGGATATGGTTTGTCAAATCCAACATACTCTTACGTTGTACTTGTGTTGGATGGGCAGTCAAAACAGGGACAACATTCAAGTGTTCTAGAATTTCAACCGCATTTTCTTTTTCTGCAACCATTTTGATTGTTGCTGACAATTTACCAAGATAATCTTGATCGATATTATTTTGGTGGTTGATTTCATAAGCCAAATCCACGTCTTCTGAAATATTAATCAAAAGGGGCAAGATAGAGAAATAACGTGAAATATATGCCATTTCATCATTTGTCAGACTAGTAACCAATTGGTTCAAGCCTTGATAATCTTCTTGAGTTGATAATTCTTTCAACTCCATGATTTTTTCAAAAGTCTCTGGGGCAAGCATGTTTTTAGTGATATCTTCTAACAATTCTGTTAAAATCAATACTTCTTCTTGCACGACAGCTTTATTACTATAGTTTTCTAATTTTTGAAGAGACATAGGTAATCCTTTCCACTCTCAGCTCTACATATAGTTTGATGAGTGAGCTTCTAACTCCTCATACAATTGGGCACGTTTTTCACTTGCATCAATATTTAAGACAAAGGCGATGGCTACAGACAAGACCAGAAGACTATTTCCTCCTTGCGATAAGAAGGGGAAGGTTACTCCTGTAGAAGGAATAATACCAGAAATTCCACCGATATTGACAAAGACCTGGACCAACATCATACCACCAACCCCAATCGCCATCATGGAATTAAAGGGATTCTTAGCACGAATACCGACTAGGATAATTCGCAAAATAAGGAAAAAGACAAGTGCTAAAATCAAGCTAGCTCCCACAAATCCAAACTCTTCAATGACAATTGAAAATACAAAGTCTGTATGGGCCTCTGGTAAATAACCACGTTTTTCGATTGAATTTCCTAAGCCTAGACCAAACCAACCACCATTTACCATGGCAAAGTAGGAATTTGCAAGTTGGTGGCCTGCTCCTGCCAAATCAGCAAAGGGATTAAAGTAGGCACTGAAACGCTTAGCAACGTAACCAAATACTGGAACTTTTGAAAACTTATCAACCCCAATCATAGAAATAGCTGATAAGGATAGGGCTGAAACTCCTACCAATACACCGATAAAGGCTATAAACCAACGATGAGCAATCCCACTAACTGTATACATAATCAAGGCAACCAGAGCTAGGATAGTCGCATTCCCCAGATCTGGGAAGATAGCCAAACTTCCTATCATTACCAAGAGGACAAAGCGCCAATCATTAAAAGCACGAGGAATCCATTGATTTTGAGTTAAAACTTGGAAATCGTAAATACCAATTTCATCTTGTTGTTTTGAAAAACGTTGGGCCAAGTACCAGACGATGATAATCTTCAAATACTCAGCTGGCTGAATGGTCAAAGGTCCTACTGAAATCCAACCATAGGCTCCATTAACTGGCGTACCAATTAAGCGAGCCAGAGCTAAGAGAATCAGCTCAACAAACATAACAATAAATAAAAGTCGTTCTTTTCTTAAAAAATTCAGTTTCAGCTTATATATCAAGGCAATCAATATTAAACTAAATATCCAAAACATTCCCTGACTTCGAACCAATTGGAGGGCACTTTTACCTTCTTCGATAAGAATGGCACTGGTTGTAGAATAGACTACAATCAAACCCAAAATAGATAAAAGTAAGTAAGGAACTAGAATAGAATAGTTTAACAGGTGCCTCTTACTAATCTTCATAGTATCACCAATCTAATGAGAACAAAAGAAATTATTCCCAAATTCCGTTTATTTTCTAGTTTTGATTGCTATTATACCATTTTTTCCGAAAGAAAAAAACTCTTACCCTTAAGATAGAAGATTTTCTCATAAGAAAAAGAGCACTTGGCTCTTTTCTGTTTTATTCTTTTGAAGAACTGCTTGAGCTTGAATCTCCACCACCGATGTATTGAGTGAAGATATTTTGGAAGGCTTGATCTTTAACCTTGATATTGGCTGCTTGCAATTCTTTTCCGATAATACTTTGAACAAATGATGCGTCGTTTTGTTTTTGAGTTAAGATAACAGTTTTTAATTTTTCTTTGTAATCGTCAATATTAGATGATTTTTCTGTTTTCTTAATCAGTTTAACAATGTAATATTGGCTACTGTATGCTTGTGTTCCAGTAACACTAATCACATCAGAAACACCGTTTACATCTAACGCAAAAGCTGCTTTCTTAACTTGATCTGGTACTTCTGTTGAAGCAGAATCAAAGGTGATTTCTCCACCATTCGCTTTAGTTTTCTCATCTGTTGAATTATCTTTGGCTAATTGAGCAAAGTCTGCATCACTAGCTTTGGCTTTTTCGAGGACTTCTTTCGCTTTATCCTCATTATCAAGACGAATGATTTGAGCCGTTACATCTGGAGTGTACTCGTCAAAAGCCTTCTTGTAAGCATCATCTGTCAATTCAGCTTCTGCTGCTTTCTTAACTGCCAACTCAACTAATTTACTTGTACGAATTTGAGCTTTACGTGTTTCAAGAGTCATTCCTGCTTGCGATAAGACACGTTGGTAGTTCTCACCATATTGTTTCTCTTCTTCGGCAATAGTATCGTTGACTTCTTTGTCATCTACTTCTGAGCCATATTGCTTCTCAAATACTTTTTGGATGGTCATGTTCAACAAGACTTGTTGTGCTGAAGGGTTGCTTTTCACTTGCTCATAAAATTGATGTTCTGTGATGACATCCCCTTTCATGCTGATAAGGTCTGCCCCTTCTGAACCTTTCGAACAAGCTGCTAATGTTGCTACTGATAATAATGTAATGGCACCTGCCAATAGTTTTTTCTTCATGTCTACTCCTTTGAGATAAGTGTTACCCTATCTATTTTACTATATTTTCTTAAATTTTTCTGAAAATCATTCGCTGTCAGGCAATTGAACATCTGCTACATTTTTACGAAGCATGAGAATTCCGTCCCCCAGAGGTACTAGTGTTGCGGTGAGTCCTGGATTGTCTAAGGTTGCATCAAATAGTCTTTGAAGTCCTCTGTAAATAGTTCGCTGACCACGACGGACTTCCATAATATCCTTGGCAACATCACCACCTTGGAAAATATCATCCAAAACAACCACACCACCAACTTCCAAATGTTTGAGGATTTCTGGAAGAAAGACGATGTATTTAGACTTGGCTGAATCCATAAAGACGAAATCATAGGACTCTGTCAGGGTAGATAAGACATCTACCGCATCTCCTTCTAGGAGTGTGATTTGCTTACGACTGTCAAACTGGGAAAAATTTTCCTTGGCAAATCCAATCATCTCTGGATTGCGGTCAATGGTTGTAATCTTGGCCTTTGGAGCATGTTCCGCCATCAAGAGAGCTGAAAAACCGATAGCCGTCCCAATTTCCAGAATGTTTTTAGGTTGCATGGTTTCCATGAGAAAACGGAAATAAGCAACCGTTTCATGGGGAATGATGGGAATATTTTCCTTACGGGCAAAGTCTTCCAATTCTTTCAAAGAGCCTGTGACTTGCTTTTGACGCTGACGCATCAAGTCTACAATTTCTTCTTTGACAACAGGACGACGCATGTTATGGTTGGCATTTTTACTATACGATTCAACCATCTTATGCCAATCCCAATTTTTCAACAAGTGCTTCAAACTCATTTAAACGACGTTCAAAGACTGCAAAGGCATCGTTGAGATAGTCTTCCTTCTCCATATCAACACCAGCTTTTCTCATGACATTAAGTGGATAGTCAGATTTACCTGCCTTGAGGTAGTCGATATAACGGTCACGGTCTTCTTGACTACCATGAACAATCTTTTCAGCCAGGGCTGAGGCTGCTGCAAAACCTGTTGAATATTGGTATACATAGTAGTTATAGTAGAAGTGTGGAATACGTGCCCACTCGTATTGGATTTCAGGATTATCTTCCTTACTCAAACCATAATACTCTTGGTTCAAGTCTGCGTAGAGTTTATTTAAGAAATCACTTGTCAAGACTTCACCATTTTGATCCGCTTGGTGAATCGCGTGTTCAAACTCAGCAAATTGAGTTTGGCGGAAAACTGTTCCACGGAAACCATCTAGGAAGTTATTGAGAATAGCAAAGCGCGTTGCGTCGTCTTCCACTTCTTCCAATAATTTCTCCGTCAAGATATTTTCATTGGTAGTTGATGCAATCTCAGCCAAGAAGATAGAATAATCCCCGTAAACATAAGGCTGCGTTTCGCGAGTATAGCTTGAATGCATACTATGACCTGTTTCATGAACAAGAGTAAAGAGATTGTCTAGATTGTCCTGCCAGTTAAGAAGCATAAAGGCATTGGTATCGTAAGAACCACCAGAGTAAGCCCCTGAACGCTTGCCTTGATTTTCGTAAACATCAATCCAACGCTCGCTGAAGGCACGTTTAACACGGCTCAAGTAATCCTCACCCAAGACTGCTAAGGCTTCTTCTGCTTTTTTCAAGGCTTCTTCATAAGTAAAACTATATTCAACAGATGAAAGTGGTGTGTAGACATCGTACATCTTGAGGTCTGAAATTCCCAAGATTTTTGAACGAAGTTCAAGGTAACGATGCAAGAGTGGCAAATGCTTGCGAACTGCTGCCACCAAATTGTCATAAACACTTTCTGGAACAAAATTAGCCGCTAGGGCTGCATGACGAGCACTCTTGTAGTTGCGAACTTTTGCTCGGTAGTTTTGGACCTTAACATTGGTTTGCAAGGTTTTGGCATAGGTATGTTGGAATTGTTCATAAGTCGCATAAAGAGCTTGATAGGCACCACGACGCACCTCACGATTTTTAGACTCCATCAAACGGGTGTAAGTCCCATGAGAGAGTTGCACTTCCTTACCATCATCGTCAAGAACATAAGGGAACACAATATCCGCATTGTCCAAGATAGCGAAGGTTTCACTTGCCGAACCAAAGATTTCCCCAGCTCCAGCCAATAGCTCTTCTTCGCGTTGTGATAGAACGTGTTCCTTGCCCTGCAAAAGCTTGTCAAAATAGTGTTGATAAACCTGCAATTTTGGTTGAGCTTCTAAAAAGTCAGCATACTGCTTTTCACTGATTTCCATAAATTCAGGTTCATAGAATGAAAAGGCTTGGTCTAGCTGGCTGTAGAGAGTCATGGCCTTGGCATAGTACTCTTGGTACTTGGCTTCACGTGTGTCTTGGTCATTCTTCATATGAGCATAAACGTAAAGCTTCTCCATTTGGCGTTCCATTTCAAGAGAAAATTCAGTAATTTCGAGTAGGCTATCCGCACTATCCAAGAGATGGCCTTCATACTGGGCTACTGTCTCCAATTTTTCTGTTAAATCTTTTAAGGCTTCTTCCCAAGCCTGGTCAGTTGGGTAAATCGTTGATAGATCCCATGTATCTTTTTCATTTATTTCATGTCTTTGTAATACCATTAGATTCCTCCATCCTTTCTATTCTACCATATTTTTCAAGAAATATTGCTGATAAAAGGCTGGTGGATAAAGCTTTTGCCAATCATTTTGAGGATTTTCTTGGTAATAGATTTGAAAATACTGATAATAGCGAGTCAAATCTTTCTCAATTTGGCAAAAATTACCTACTAGTGGTCTTATTTGTGGATACCATTCTTTTAGCCCATAAGTCAGGAGATTTTCTCCCTTTTGATATGCTTCTGCTTGTTCTTTCATCCAAAAGGGATTTTGATAGTACAGTTGTTGCTGAATATAGCGACAGATGTCCTTATCCTCAGAAACTGTAAAATGAGATATTTTTTGTTTCTTATAAGGGAAACGCAATATTTCCAATAAACTAGCTTGACCATAGAGAAATTCCTTGATTTGATAATGGAGTTTACCGCGGAGATCTTGGTGAATCAGGTATTTGAGTCTTAAAACTTGTTTTTCCTTGTCTACTTCCCAAACATAAAAGCCCATGTTGTGACTGAAATAGAGAAAACCTTCTTGTAGACGAGTCAACCGCTCCTTGAGCCAAAGTTTTTCTCCCAGCAACCACAGTACTTGGTAACCCTGACTACGATAGCCCTCGCTACGCTCTTTAAGAACCTTTTGAGGCAAGGGACTACATTGAACCTCTAAAGCTAGATTGCCATTTACAAACACATCCGCAATCTGTTTAAGCTCTGGAAGAGGGTATTCTAATTGCACCTCTGAATCTCTTTTCAACCAGTGATAAAGGACTTCCTTATTTTCCAAGTGTTCTTGACTTTCATTTTCAGAGGAATAATCACAGTCTTTTAGGGATTTGTGGGCAAAATGGGTCCGGACACTTGGTCCTTGACGCAAACGGAGCTGACCTCCACAAGCTGGGCAGGTGTATTCTTCCTTCTCAAGCTTATCCTCTAACACATTTACCAATTCTCCCCTAGCATCTCTCGCAACAAACATGATTTCCCTCCTTTTCTATATTATTCGTAAAAAAAGAAAAAAGATCAGGAAAATTCCTAATCTTCATTCATGTTTATTTGATTTTCTTAGCTAGCATGGTCGCAAAGCGTAGTTGAATACGATTGCCATTCTCATCGCGACGGTGAAGATGGCCAGGATTTTCATTATACTTAACCAATTCCCAGTCCTTGTAATAGTCTGCCAATTCCCCTTCTTTAAAGGTAAATGGGAAGTTCACTGAGCAAGGATAATCCTCCGTGTCCATAGCACAAACGATAAGATTATAACCACCGACCGTGGTATGCTCCTGCATATTTTTGATAATTGCAGGAATGCGATCTGCTTGCAAAAACATCAAAACAACTGTCGATACGATGAAATCATACGCTTGCCCAATACTGGCTGAATTGATATCGTAAAGACCAACAGGCATGTCCAAATCTTCCTGCTCGACAATGCTTTGCAAGATTTCAAGGGCTAGTTCATTTTGATCTACAGCTGTCACATCAAAACCTTGCTGGGCTAGAAAGAGTGCATTACGCCCCTGACCACAGCCCAAATCCAAAGCTTTCCCTGGTTTTACTGTCTGCATTGCCTCTAGGATCTCTGAATGAACAGGATTGGTATTGTATTTTTTAGGGAAATAATCCTCAGGTTTACAATAAAATTCCAAATACCATTCTACATCGTCTGTTACAGCCTCCACTCGGTGCCAGGCTTGAGGTTGCGCCATGGGATTGTCAGCTCCTGCTTCAAAGAGATGCTCAGCTAGAACCTCTCCATCCTCTGTTAATTCAATAAACTTGAGAGTTCCTTTTAAAACAGTAATCTTGCCCCAAGTCCCAACCTTGGTATTGTGTTTCTTCTGAACAGCCTCTGGCATGGTTTCTTTATTCCATAAGGGCATACGTTTATAGGCAACTAATTTTTCCATTTTCATTTCCTCTTTTTATCGCTGATTAACAGCTTTCATCACACGCGCAATATCGCGGTTTTGCTCACGACGTTTGATAGACTCCCGTTTGTCGTAGTCATGCTTCCCTTTAGCTAAACCTAAAAGGAGTTTAGCGTAACCATCTTTGATATAGACTTTAAGGGGAACCAGGGTCATTCCTGTACCTTTAGTCTCTTGCTCCAACTTTTGGATTTGCTTTTTATGGAGCAGGAGTTTACGACGACGTTCTGGTTCCTGATTCCAGATATTGCCCTCTTCGTAAGGAGCAATATGAACATTGCTCAACCAAACCTCCCCATTTTTTACTTGGGCAAAGCCATCCTTGAGATTGATTCGAGCAGCTCTCACACTCTTGATTTCAGTTCCAGTCAGGACCATTCCTGCCTCTAACGTATCTACGATAGTATAGTCGTGGCGCGCCTTTTTATTTTGTGCGACGACCTTTCCCTCGCCCTTTGCCATGCTTGGCTCCTTTCTTAGCTACTTCCTTGTAAAAGGGTTTCTTTCCTTTTTTCTTCTTGTCTTTTTGTGAATGCTTGCGCTTATCATTTGAGCGTCCTGATTTTCTCTTATCTTCCTTCTTATCTGAACGACGACTTGAACCACGCCCTCTATCATTACGATTAGACTGTTTCAAGCCTTTTTCAATCACATCAAACTCACTTGGAATATAAGAGAAGTCAATTTCACCAGTCATCTTATCCGCTCTTTCAACTCGAATACGAATCTGTTGTCCTACACGGAAGGTAATACCTGATTTCTCTCCACGAAGAGTCAAATCACGCTCATTGAAATGATAAAATTCAGGTAGATTAGTGATGTGAATCAAGCCTTCAACTGTGTTTGGCAATTCGACAAAGAGACCGAATTTAACAATGCTAGACACAACCGCATCGTACTCTTCACCCACGTATTCTTCCATGAACTCAGCCTTTTTCATGGCTTCGACTTCACGCTCAGCCTCAATGGCACGACGTTCACGGTTGGAAGACTGGGTCGCAATCTCTGGAATCACTTGCTCAAAATGCTCTGCTATTTCCTTAGAACGGCCGTAATCACGAATCATACGGTGAACAAGAAGGTCTGGATAACGACGAATCGGGCTGGTAAAGTGAGTATAATAGTCAGCAGCAAGGCCATAGTGGCCGTGATTGTGCTCTGAATAGCGAGCCTGCTGCATAGAGCGAAGAAGCATCATGGACAATACATCTGCATAAGGTTCTCCCTCAACAGCACGCATGATGTCTTGAAGTGCCTCCTGGCTAATCTCACTGGCAGTACCATAAATGCGCAAGCCAAAACTCGAAGCATAATCAATAAACTTCTGAACTTTTTCAGCCTTAGGCTCCTCATGGATACGATAAATGAAAGGTAGATCCAGCTTACTAAAATGCTCAGCAACTGTTTCATTGGCCATCAGCATAAAGGACTCGATCATGCGCTCGGCAACACCACGCTGACGAAGAACGATATCAACAGGCTTACCTTGTTTATCCACTAAAATCTTGGCTTCATTGGTATCGAAATTGAGGGCTCCACGTTTCACACGCATGTTTTCTAGAGTTTCATGAAGCTTGGCCATAAGTTCGATACTAGGAACAATTTTCTGATATTCTTGTCGCTTTTCCTCGTCGCCAGCTAGGATATCATTGACATCACTATAGGTCATACGGAAGCTTGTCTTGATAACTGTTTGTGTAATGGTGTAATTGACCACACGACCATGTTTATCAATCTCCATAATGGCAGACTGGGTCAGGCGGTCAACTTGAGGATTGAGGGAGCAAATTCCATTAGACAGTCGTTCTGGAAGCATTGGAACCACACGGTCTGTCACATAGACAGAAGTCGCACGGTTAAGGGCTTCCTTGTCAAGGGCAGAACCCTCGGTCACATAGTAGGAAACGTCTGCTATGTGAACTCCAAGCTCCAGATTGCCATTTTTCAAGGCCTTGATATGCACCGCATCGTCCAAGTCCTTGGCGTCAGCGCCGTCAATGGTAAAGGTAATCTCATCTCTCAAATCCAGACGACCTTCCATATCCTTTTGAGACGGAGCATCAGGCACACTTTCTGCTTCCTTAACAACAGCCTCTGGAAACTCTGAGACAATGTCCATAGATTCCAAGACCTCAAGAACATCAATACCGACATCCGTTGAATGCCCAACCACATCTAGTACACTCGCAACAAAGAAATCATGTTTCTTGCTTGGGTATTTATCGATAAAAACCTTGAGAACTTCTGTTCCCTCGAGTTTAAGGGCTGGTTTCTTAACATAGATGGGTTGACTGATTTTCTGATTTTTCGAACGGATGTAGCCAGCATACTTAGGTTTTTCCTGATCTAGAACGATTTGGCCGACAACTGTTGTCAGGCTGTGTTCTAGGATATCGATAATTTTGGCTTCTGCTGCTGTTCCCTTATTGCGGTCAGCGACTTTCTTAATCACTACCTCAACGGTATCGCCATCAATAGCATAGTTGACATCGTTTTTCCCTACAAAAAGGTCGTCCTCCTCGCCTTCCAGACTAACAAAGCCAAAGCCATTTTTATGGGCATGAAAAATCCCCTTGAGAGTAATCTCGTGTTTTTTCTTGACTTCCAAGGTCAGACTGCCATCTTCCTCAAAGCGTATCTGATACTTTCTTTCCATTAAGGACAAGGTTTTAATCAACTCACGAAAATCCTTGGAGCCGTCTTTTCCCAAAGCCTGAGCCAAGTCATTGACAGTCACCCTTCCCTTATCTTGTAAATATTCTTTTATTCTATCTTTCATATTTTCTTTCTAGATTTTTTATTTTCTTTTACTGTAAAACCTTCTAACATATCTTTTAAAAATAAAAAGAGGCAAAGACCTAGTCCTGCCCATTATTTTCTTATCTACTTGATAATACCGTCAATGCTAAGGCAATGGCTAGCCAGAAAAAGACTAAAATCCCTGTCAAACGCTGCATTACAGCTTCAAAACCGCGTGCTTTACTGCGTTCAAACAAATCACCTGAGCTGGCATCAAATACATTGCTGGATTGGTTTTTAGTTGGTTGCATGAAAATCGCAATCACAATCACAACAGATAATACTAATAAAATGGTTAATAATAGGTTATACATATCAAACTCCTTAAAATCCCTATTATTTTACCATAAAATCTACTTAGATTCAAGATGTAGGGTTACTTTTCTTTCCTTGGGACAATACTTTAAAACCTCAATCTTGTCTGGATGGGTTTTAGAATTTTTACTGGTTAGGTAATTGATACTGCCACAAGAGGAGCATTTGAGATTAATTTTTACTCGCACTAGATTTCCTTTACTTTTAATAATGTTCGAAATTGAAGCAGGTTAAAGAGACAACTAAAGGCAACACAAAGACTTGTCGCATAGAAGACTGCATGGTAGCCCAAATATCCTGCAACTGCGGATCCCGCCATGGGGCCAATCACTCCACCGAGGTAAAAAAAGACTTGGTTGAAGGCGAAAATCCTTGAAATTCCGGATTTTGGAGTCATTTTGCTAAGAAGGGCATTAACCCCTGGTATCAAGGCACCGGTTCCCAAGCCAAAGAGGAATCGATAGAGTCCTAGTTGAAGGGGACTAGAGGCATTGGCACAGAGGAGATAGATGATGACTGAATAAAGCTGGGCTACAACCAAGAGGCGATGATTGCCTACCTTGTCACCTAGCTTGCCCATGACTCCTGCACTCATCATACTGGAAAAGCCCATACTGGATACAATCAAACCAGATACAAAAAGAAGATTCTCTGTCTGGCCTAAGTCGCGTACATACAGAGCTAAGATAGGGCCGATTGATTGGGCTGAAAATTGGATGACAAAACTGGTCAGAAAGAGGTTGACCAAAAGATAGGGATATTTAACTGATGTAAATAATTCCTTTGTTGGGATGGCCTTTTCCTTGGCTACTGGTTGAAAATCTTCCTTGATAAAGCAAATAGTCAAAATAGCAGCTAAAAACAGAAAACTACCAACCATTAAAAAAACTGTACGAATACCAAATAATTCTGCGATAAAGCCACCAATAAAGGGACCAGTTAGAGTACCTGCAACTACGCCTGTAGATAAAGTACCTAAGGCAGAGCCTGATTTCTCCTTGGGAACCTGACTGGCTATCAAGGCCGTTGCATTGGGAACAAAACCCGCAAATACACCATTCAGTAAACGGAGAAAGATTAACCAATAAATATTTGGGACAAAGGCTAAGCCTCCCATAGTAATGGTCATGGCCAGGCCAGCCCGAATCATCATGAGTTTTCGACCGTATTTGTCAGCAAGGATTCCCCAGATAGGAGAAAAGAGCGCCGCGGAAATAGCAGAGACAGAAATTGCTAAGCCTGCATAAAAAGCGACTTGATCGCTCCCTACACCCAGATTTTCCACAAAAATGGGCATAAAGGGCACAACCAAAGAAATACTGGCTCCTGTCAGAAAATTACCAAACCAGGCAATGCGCAAATTATCCTTCCAGTTAATCTCTGTCATATTGCTTACCTCCCTCGAGAAGGATACTCACTTGAGTAAGAAGCTGGTCCAGATTTCCATTGTTATCTAAAACATGACTAGCCAAATCTTTCTTTTTCTCTAAAGGCCACTGGGCTGCTAGACGAGACTCAGCTTCATCCTTGGATAGCTGATCCCTTTTCATTAGACGTTCTACTTGGGCATCTCGGTCCACATAGAGCAACCACGTCTCATCAAACCAAGCGCTGTAGTCCTGCTCAAAAAGCAGGGGGATATCCATGAAGAAAATCTCTTCTGTCTGAGCAAACTGGTCTCTCAAGGCAGCCAACTCTTCACGAATAATCTCCCCTTGAGTTATCCTAGACCATTCCCGTTCTTCAGGATTTGAAAAGATGTGACTAGCTAGGAGAGGGCGATCGAGTTCTCCATTTTCAAGGATTACTTTTTGACCAAAATGCTGAACTAGAGCCTCAAACAGACGACCACCAGGTTTCTGTAGTTGGTGGACGACTGCATCGGCATCCACCACTTGAAAACCTTGCTCTCTTAGAAAATTTGTCACAGTTGACTTACCCGAGGCAATTCCCCCAGTAATTCCAATGATTTTTCCCATCAACCCCTCCTTTGGCACTGAGGACAAAAGTGAGTTCCTCGTCCGCCTAGTTGGATTTTCTCAATGATGGTACCACAGCGTACACATTCTTGACCAGTCTTGTCATAGACCTGATGAAAATCCTGCATGGTTCCATCTTCCCCAAAGGCATTGGTATAGGTCCGAATAGTGGAGCCACCTTTTTCAACAGCCTGTCCCAATACAGCAATGGTCTGGTCATGAATGGCAGTCGCTTCTGCTGCTGTCAAAGTCTGGGAAGGTCTAGCTGGATGAACCTGAGCTCGCCAGAGAACTTCATCCACATAGATATTGCCAAGTCCAGCTACCAAGGTCTGGTCTAATAAGTGGGATTTGATAGGTTTTTTAGACTTAGCTAGGGCAGCTTGAAAAACCTGCACATCAAAGTCTTGTTCGCTTGGTTCAGGACCTAATTTTTTAGAAATAAAGTAGGCATCCAAAAGGTCAGGGGACAAGAGTTCCATAGTACCAAACTTGCGTACATCCTCATAAACAAGCGTGCCACCGTCTTCAAACTGGAAGAAAACATGGGCATGCTTACGTTCAGGAACCTGGTCTGGATAGTAAAAATACTTGCCTTCCATGCGCAAATGGGAAATCAAGACCTTATCTGTCAGGTAGAAAATCAAATATTTACCACGACGTCCCATTGACTTGATAATCTGACCAGGCACTTCCTTTTGAAACTCTTCCAAGTCCGTCTTAATCATCTTGGGATAACGAATTTCTATACTCGAAATCTTCTTTCCCAAAATCAATTTTTCTAAGCCGCGACGAACGGTTTCAACCTCAGGTAATTCAGGCATAAGTCCTCCTTCTGTAAAAACAAGAAGCAGGCATGAGCCCACCTCTACTTAGTATTCTTTTTCATTATAGCCAAAGTCAGCTAAATCTAGCTTTTTATCGCGCCAGTTTTTCTTAACCTTGACCCAGGTTTCTAGGAAGACCTTGTCTCCTAGCATGAGTTCAATATCACGACGGGCCATACTACCAATTTTCTTAAGCATAGCGCCACCTTTACCGATGATGATCCCTTTCTGACTATCGCGCTCCACCATGATAGTTGCACGGATGTGAACCTTGTCTGTCTCTTCATCTCGTTTCATAGAATCCACAACTACTGCGACAGAATGCGGAATCTCTTCACGAGTTAGGTGCAAGACTTTCTCGCGAACCATTTCCGAAACCAAGAATCGTTCTGGATGGTCTGTGATTTGATCAGACGGGAAATATTGGAAACCTTCGTCCAGATTTTCACTCAAAATCTCCACTAGACGAGAGACGTTATTTCCCTGAAGGGCTGAGATAGGAACGATTTCCTTAAAGTCCATTTGATTACGGAAGTCATCAATCTGAGACAAAAGCTGGTCTGGATGAACCTTATCAATCTTATTGACCACCAAAATCACAGGAACCTTGGCAGCCTTGAGACGCTCGATAATCATATCGTCCCCCTTACCACGCGCTTCATCAGCAGGCACCATAAAAAGGACGGTATCCACTTCACGAAGGGTACTATAGGCAGATTCGACCATGAAATCTCCGAGAGCTGTTTTAGGTTTGTGAATCCCTGGTGTGTCGATAAAGACAATTTGCTCCTTATCAGTCGTGTAAATTCCCATGATTTTGTTGCGCGTTGTCTGCGCCTTGTCACTCATGATGGCAATCTTTTGCCCCATGACATGATTTAAAAAAGTTGACTTCCCAACATTGGGACGTCCTAAAATGGCTACAAAGCCTGATTTAAAAGTCATAATTTCCTCTTACTGTTTAAAATAATAAATCCCAGATTCGTGGGAGAAAAATCAATGCGCCTGTTAAGGCTGCAAAAAGAGAGACTACTAATACCGCGCCAGCCGCCATATCCTTGGCATTTTTAGCCAGCATGGAAAAGTGATAGTGACTGGCCAAATCCACCACATTTTCAATAGCAGAGTTGATAATTTCAAAAGCTACTACCAAGAAAATGCTCAATAGTAGAAAGAGCCATTCGATTCGTGACACCTGAAAAACAAAACCTGCAAGGATGACTACTAGAGCCGTCACGGCATGTTTTCGCATATTTCGTTCTTCCTTGATGGCAGTAAAAATTCCTGTGATGGCAAATTCTAAACTAGATATCAGGTCACGATTTTTCCATTTTCGTTTATTGTCTTGTGAGTCCATAGGCTGTCAAAATTTCTTCTTGTAAACCGAACATCTCCGCTTCTTCTTCCGGAGTGTAGTGATCATAGCCGTTGATATGTAAAAATCCGTGTACTGCCAAGAAGCCCATCTCACGCTCAAAGCTGTGGCCATATTCCTCGGCCTGCTCATGAGCCTTATCAATAGAGATGAACAATTCCCCAATATAGGCATCAAACTCAGCCATCATCTCTGATAATTCTGGATTTTCAAGTAAATCTTCTTCATCAAAGGCAATTTCCAACTCTGGTTTATACTCAAGGCTGATGACATCTGTCGGACGGTCCGTGTCACGGTACTCTAGATTGAGTTCATGACTACGCTCATTAGTCACAAAAGTGACTGCCATCTCCTTGTCTTCTTTGCCTAATTTTTGGGCTGCAAATTCCAAAATTTCTTGGGTTTGTTGCAACATTTCTTTTGAAACTT
Source organism: Streptococcus mitis (assembly GCF_901542415.1). Lineage (NCBI taxonomy): Bacteria > Bacillati > Bacillota > Bacilli > Lactobacillales > Streptococcaceae > Streptococcus > Streptococcus mitis. The sequence goes on from NZ_CABEHV010000004.1 coordinate 699,879, forward strand.
GACCAGTTTCATCTACCATTTCAATATACATGTGCTTCTCGTTTCTCTTTACTTGGCTTTATTATACCACATTTCCATGATTTTATTCTACCTTTTTGATATAATACTATGGAATACAATCACAAGGAGAGAACGATGTCATTTGACGGATTTTTTTTACACCACATGGTTGAGGAATTGCAAAGCAAGTTGGTCAATGGTCGCATTCAGAAAATCAATCAGCCTTTTGAACAAGAGTTGGTCTTGCAAATCCGCAGCAATCGCCAAAGTCATCGCCTGCTCCTTTCTGCTCACCCAGTTTTTGGACGCATTCAGCTGACCCAAACGACTTTTGAAAATCCAGCCCAACCTTCTACCTTTATCATGGTTTTGAGAAAGTATTTGCAGGGGGCCCTGATTGAGTCGATTGAGCAAGTGGAAAATGACCGCATTGTGGAAATCACGGTTTCCAATAAAAATGAGATTGGAGACCATATCCAGGCTACCTTGATTATCGAAATTATGGGTAAACACAGTAATATTCTACTGGTTGATAAAAGTAGTCATAAAATCCTCGAAGTTATTAAACACGTCGGCTTTTCACAAAATAGCTACCGCACCTTGTTGCCTGGATCGACCTATATCGCTCCGCCAAGCACGGAATCGCTCAATCCTTTCACGATCAAGGATGAAAAGCTCTTTGAAATCCTACAAACTCAGGAAACGAGAGCTAAGAACCTTCAAAACCTCTTTCAAGGTCTGGGACGTGATACGGCAAATGAATTGGAAAGCATACTGGTTAGTGATAAACTATCTACTTTCCGTAACTTTTTCAATCAAGAAACCAAACCATGCTTGACTGAGACCTCCTTCAGCCCAGTTCCTTTTGCAAATCAGGTGGGAGAGCCTTTTGCCAGTCTTTCTGATTTGTTGGATACCTACTATAAGGATAAGGCTGAACGCGACCGTGTCAAACAACAAGCCAGTGAACTCATTCGCCGTGTTGAAAATGAACTGCAGAAAAATCGCCATAAGCTGAAAAAACAAGAAAAAGAGTTACTAGCGACAGACAACGCTGAAGAATTTCGTCAAAAAGGGGAATTGCTGACAACCTTCCTCCATCAAGTGCCTAACGACCAAGAACAGGTTATCCTAGACAACTACTACACCAATCAACCTATCACGATTGCGCTTGATAAGGCCTTGACTCCCAACCAGAATGCCCAACGCTATTTTAAACGGTATCAGAAACTCAAAGAAGCTGTCAAATACTTGACTGATCTGATTGAGGAAACCAAGGCAACCATTCTCTATCTGGAAAGTGTAGAAACCGTCCTTAACCAAGCTGGACTGGAAGAAATCACTGAAATCCGTGAAGAATTGATTCAAACTGGCTTTATCCGCAGAAGACAACGGGAGAAAATCCAGAAACGCAAAAAGCCAGAACAATATCTAGCAAGCGATGGCAAAACCATCATCTATGTCGGCCGAAACAACCTACAAAACGAGGAGCTAACCTTTAAAATGGCCCGCAAGGAGGAACTTTGGTTCCATGCCAAAGACATTCCTGGAAGCCACGTCGTCATATCAGGTAATCTTGACCCATCTGATGAAGTCAAGACAGACGCAGCAGAACTGGCCGCCTACTTCTCTCAAGGTCGCCTGTCAAATCTGGTCCAGGTAGATATGATTGAAGTCAAGAAACTCAACAAACCAACTGGTGGAAAACCCGGCTTTGTCACTTACACAGGGCAAAAGACCCTCCGTGTCACACCAGACCCAGAAAAAATTGCATCCATGAAAAAATCCTGATTTTACTTGAAATCAGGATTTTTAACTTATACTCAAATCATATCCAATTATAGGACTAATCTTTACCACCTAGTTTCTCATTGATTTTCATCATCACACTAGCAATTTTTTCGCCCCAATAAGGGTCTGAGGCATATTCCACATTCATACCAGATGCCTTGTTTCCAAGGAAAGTTCTGCCCCTATCGATATAATTTTCCTTAATCCACTTGCTTGCACCTAAAATTCCCTTATCCACATCATCAAATGTCTTGGCAGAAAGGTACGGGGTCGTATCATAGGCTGTAATTCCAAAGAAATTATTCTTATCTTTGGCAATCTTGCTACGTCCCCAGTCGCTTTCTAAGGCACTATGGGCAAGGAGGTAAAGGGCATTGATATGATAATGTTCTTCGGCTTCCTTAAAAGTAACTCCCTTGTTCTCCAAGAGGCTATTATTAATATTTAGCAAACTAAATACCTTATCCAAGTCTTCAGCACTATAGTTTGTAACCTCTGTCAAATCTTTAAAAAGGAAGGGATTTTCAAGGTTAAAACCTTCAAAATGCAGGCCATCTGCCGAATAATATTTCTTGCCTACTTCCATATCAGAAAGATGAGCAGCTACTGGGATACTAGCATTCTGAGCCACATAGTGATAAAGACGGTGTCCATCACTCTCATAATAAGGGATAAAGTCCTTACTAGCATCTAGTGCTTGTAAATCTTCTGTTTTCATATAGCCTGACAAACCAGAAATAGTAATAGCCAGGCGCTTGTCATCACTTTTTCTATCCTTATCTAGCCAAACAACACTACCTTGCGATATATAGGACAGCTTTTCACCATCTGCATTATAAACATTTGCTGTGACAGGTACTACTTGATAGTAAGCAGCATTTTCGTTTGTAGCTTTTTCTCCAAGCCATTTACCATCGCTTCCTAGCTGATGACCATCAATAGTCTCATTTTTTGCCATGTAGCCACCGAATTTGAAGTAGTACCAGGCTTGATTTTTAGAATCGTATATCCATTCTTTCTCAGCCATTTTGCCATCAGATTTTAGATAAAACCATGACTCCTTATCCCAAATCCATTCATTGACTGCCATATAGCCACCGGATTTTAGATAATAATAGTGACCATTTTCGAAAATCCATTCTTTATCAGCATGATTTCCATTGTCTTTGATATAAAACCAAGATTGGTATTGTTTGTCAAAAAGCCAACCTTGCTGTACTTTAGCGCCACTAGCACTCACATAAGCCTGTTCAATCCACTGACTTGTCAGTAAATAACCACCGGATTTGAAATAATAGTCCTTGCCCTTAATTTGGAGCCATTCTTTCTCTGCGTGTTGTCCATCTGCTTTGATATAAAACCAAGCATCATATTGAGAATCATAGACCCAGTCTTCTATTACCTTGGCACCTGTAGCACCGACATAGGAAGCTCCTAGCCAAGCATTTCTTTTCATCTTTCCATCTTGGTCAAGATAATATAGGACTCCCTTGTCTTCTATCCATTCTGACTTGGCCATATAGCCACCAGATTTGAGGTAAAAATAGTCGTCACCTTGCTTTAGCCATTCATTTTCAGCATAGTTAGCATCTTCTTTTATATAAAACCAAGATTGATAGTGAGCATCAAAAATCCACTCATTAGCTGCTTGATTCCCATCTGCTTTCAGGTATTGTTTTCCTTGCCAAGTACCATCACTAGCCATTGCACTCTCTGGTCTGGCTAAGAAAAATAGCAGAGCTAAAAAAACAAATCTCAATTTCTTCATAAACTTTCTTCCTCTGTTCTTTCCATTTTATTGTATCAAAATTCTCTATAATCAATATTACAAACTGATAAAAAATCAAGAACAGATTGATTGCAGTTTACCTCAGAGACTCTTTTACTTCCTTGCGGAGATTTTCTAGACTGCTAATGCCGTATTTGTCCATAACCTTTGGTAAAGTTTCAATGATATCAGGACAGGCATATGGATTGGTAAAGTTAGCTGTTCCAACTCCGATAGCAGATGCTCCAGCCAGATACATCTCTAGGGCAGCTTCTGCCGAATCCACTCCCCCCATTCCAATGATGGGCAGGTCTGTTGTTTGGGCTACTTGGCGAATAAGCTTGAGGGCTACTGGAAAGACGGCTGGGCCTGACATCCCACCTGTTCCATTGGCCAAGATTGGTTTACGAGTTTTGAGGTCAAAGCGCATTCCAACTAGAGTATTGATCATGGTCAAGCCACTTGCCCCCGCATCTTCTGCAGCTTTTGCGACAGTGACGATATCCGTCACACTAGGGGTTAATTTGACATAAACTGGCACATCAGAGGCTTCTACCGCTGCTTTCACCACATCATAAGCTAAATCTGGATCTTGACCAATCAAAAGTCCGTGATTACAGTGGTCAACGTTGGGGCAAGAAATATTGAGCTCGATAGCCTTTACATTAGTTGCTTTAGAAATTCCTCGAGAAACAGCTGCATATTCTTGTTTTGAAAAACCCGCAACATTGGCGATAATAGGAAGATTTGGATATTCTCTTTCTAGCCAAGGTAGCTTTTCAGCCAAAACAACCTCCAAACCAGGATTTTGCAAGCCAATCGCATTAAGCATACCAGCGGGTGTTTCTGCCACTCTTGGAGTTGGATTTCCAAAACGGGCTTCAAGGGTTGTCGCCTTAATCATAATAGAACCCAAAAGGTCTAAATCATAATACTTGGCATACTCTTGTCCAAAGCCAAAACATCCTGATGCTGGAATAATCGGATTTTTCAAGTCCAAGCCTGGTAGAGAAACTTGTAAACGATTTCTAGTCATAATTTTCTCCTTATAATACAACTGTTCCTGTGCGGAAAACAGGGCCATCTTCACAGACGCGTTGACTAACCGTCTCACTTTCTGGCACTTTTAAGACACAGGCATAGCAAGCTCCCATCCCACAAGCCATACGAGATTCCAGAGATAGATAGGCTCTTGGGTGGTCATAAAAGGTTTGATTGATATACTTCATCATTCCAGGCGCCCCACATGAGTAAACAGCATCAAATTGACTTTCTAAATCCTTGATGACTACAGAGACATTTCCCTTAATACCATAAGAACCATCATCTGTCGTTACAAAGACCTGACCATATTGGGCCAATTCCTTTTCAAGGATAACAGCATCCTTAGTGGCAAAACCGAGAACTGTCACTACTTTCACACCACGCGCATGCAATTCCTTGGCCACCTCAAGCAATGGAGGTACACCAATCCCCCCTCCAACTAAGAGAACCTGGCTCTGCTCGTCTAGGTCAGACAAGTCAAAACCATTTCCCTGAGGACCCATCACATCAAGAGTATCTCCCTGACTTAAGGTTGAAAAAATAGCAGTCCCAGCTCCCTCAATCCGATAAATGAGATGACACTGCTTCTTAACCTTATCGATAGACGAAATTGAAATAGGACGACGCAAAAGATGGGCATCATCAGGCACACGAAGATGAAGAAATTGGCCTGCTCGCATGGCTTCAACCATTTCCCCTTCTAGAACTAATTCAAAGATTGCTGGCGCGATTTCCTCCTGTGCAACCACCTTCATGGTTTCCAAACGAATTGCACCCAAACGTTTCTTACATGTGGGATTCATGACTTTTCCTCCTTAAATTTTAAGGGGACCAGACAAAGAAAAGACCTTGCTAGTGCAAGGCCTCAGTTAAAATCGTACAACACAAGAGAGCACACTCAAAAAGTCTCCTCTAGAAAATTGCACTATTCTTTTATCTGACACCTTGTGAGTCTCTCTGGACTCCCCTTAAAGGTTAAATTTTTATTAGTATACTCTTTCAACTAAAAAAAGTCAAGTAGAAAACGAACATTCTACTTGACTTCACGAGATTATTTTTCACGAATAACTTCGACTTTGTAGCCATCAGGGTCTTTGACAAAGTAATAGTTAGGTGCAGTTCCTGGTAGGCCATTTGGCTCAGTAACTTCATAACCTTTGGCACTATGCTCTTGATGAAGCGCCTCAAGATCAGGTGTACTGAGGGCGATATGGGCAAAGCCATCTCCAACCACATATGGACCGTGATCGTAGTTATAAGTCAACTCCAACTCATAGTCATCACCCTCAAGACCTAGATAGACAATCGTGAAGGCATGGTCTGGAAAATCTCTGCGACGCAATTCTTTAAAACCAAAAGCATCTTGATAGAATGCAATTGATTTTTCAAGATTTTCTACTCGCAAGCAAGTATGTAGCATTTTTGAAGCCATATTTTTCTCCTTTATTTTTAAAAAGACTGGGACAATCCTGTTCCAGTCTTATCTGTTATTATTTACCAAGTTTTGCTTTAGCTGCATCTGCAAGAGCTGTGAAAGCTGCTGCATCGTTAACAGCCAAGTCAGCAAGCATTTTACGGTTAACTTCGATCTCAGCCAATTTCAAACCATGCATCAATTGTGAGTATGAAAGTCCGTTCATACGAGCTGCCGCATTGATACGAGTGATCCACAATTTGCGGAAGTCACGTTTTTTCTGACGACGGTCACGGTATGCATAGTAGTAAGAGTTCATTACTTGTTCTTTTGCAGTACGGAACAAGATGTGTTTAGCTCCATAGTAACCTTTTGCTAATTTAAGAATACGTTTACGACGTTTGCGTGATACAACGCCACCTTTAACACGTGCCATGTTTTATTTCCTCCAAATATTTCCTAGAATTGTTTACTTACAGTCAAGCTATTATTTCAAGCGAGTAAGCATTGCTTTGATACGTTTGTAATCTCCTGAATGCACCATAGATGCTTTACGAAGATGACGACGTTGTTTCTTAGTTTTTCCGTGGAAACGGTGAGAAGTGTAAGCACGGAAACGTTTAAGTCCACCAGAACCTGTACGTTTGAAACGTTTAGCTGATGCGCGGTGTGTTTTTTGTTTTGGCATGATTTTTTCTCCTTTATTTAACTTTCTGACAATTATTTTTTGTCAGTCGCTGGCGCCAATTGCATGAACATTTGACGTCCATCCATTTTAGCACGTTGTTCGATGATGGCAATATCTTGAGTTGCTTCAGCAAACTCGGCTAAAACTTTTGCACCAATCTCTTTATGGGTAATCATACGACCCTTAAAGCGAATAGATACCTTAACTTTATTTCCTTTTTCAAGGAATTTGCGTGCATTGCGAAGTTTTGTATCAAAGTCACCCTTGTCAATAGTTGGACTTAGACGAACTTCTTTCACAGTAACAACACTTTGTTTTTTACGTTGTTCTTTTTGCTTCTTCTGGTACTCAAACTTGAACTTACCGTAGTCCATAATTTTTGCAACAGGCGGTTTGGCTTGGGGTTGAATCAATACTAGGTCAACATTAGCGTTATCAGCCAAAGCTTGCGCTTCACTGAGTGGCTTGATGCCTAGCTGTTCTCCTTCAAGACCAATCAAGCGAACTTCACGTACACGAATCTCATCATTGATGAATAAGTCTTGCTTTGCTATGGTTTTCACCTCTTTTGTTTTATTAGAGAAAAACAATAGCGGACTCGTAAATATACAAGCCCGCACGTTATGATAGCGTTTCTTAGAAACTTTTCATCCGTAGGGCCAGGCAACTTCATGTCACAAGGCGAGAAGCTCTCACTTCTGCTTTTCTCAACTTTTATATGATACCAAGTTTTAGAGCCCTTGTCAAGATAAAAAGTTATTTTTTTGAAAAGTTTCTGCTCGTTAACCAACTGTTTCAATCTTCCAACTCTTCCAACCTTTAAACCGTATAGCTCCCTGCTGGTCAGTTCGGTAAACTTTGCTATTGATATCTTCCAGTCGGGTCAGGGTTTCCTGATGGGGTAGTTTGGTTCGATTGTTCTTTCCAACTGAGATAAGAGTAAGCTCTGGTTTGAGTTTTTCTAGAAAGGCTGAACTTGATGATTTTTTAAAGCCATGTTGACCAGCTTTCAAAACATCCACCTCTAGGTCAGGATATTGCATCAGCATGTCCTTCTCTCCTTTCTCCTCCAAATTTCCTGTGAAAAGAAAGTTTTTATCCAAGAGTTTTCCATACAAAACCAGGGAATCTTCATGATCTCCATCTCCAATTTTCCTTGGAGATAGGACTTCTAACTGACTTCCAAAAATTGGCAAGTTCTCTCCTGTTGTCACACTGCGCACCTTGGTTTGAGTTGCCTGTAGTTCTGCAACAAATTCCTTCTGTTTCAAACTGCCTTTGGACACTAAAATTTCGCCTACATGGAAAGCCTTGGTCACCTCCAACAAATCTCCAACATGTTCCTTGTTCGTATTGGTTAAAATCAGCTGGTCAATCTTGGCTACTCCTCGATTTTTGAGATAGGGTATCAAGGTTCGCTGGGCATTACTGGTCGTCGTCTTTTCTTGCCATTTTTCTATTTTCTTACTAGACTCTGCCTTGCCACCTACATCTATGAGAATGGTTTTCCCAGTTACATCCCGTAGGAAAATACTTTCTCCTTGCCCCACATCCAGCATGGTAATTTCATTTTCCAGTGGATGCTTGGTAAGGAAAAAGAGACCTGTAATCAATAAGCTTAACACTATTAGCCTTTTAATATTTTTCCTCAAATCATAGACCAAAGCCAAGGAAATTAACAATAAGATTAAAAGCCATGCATTGGGTTGTCCAAAGACAAGAGGCCTACTTGCCACCTGCGATACAAAGCGAATCATTCCCTCCAACCATTCAAAAATAAAATTCAGCTGAGTGACTGGATAGAGGAAGGAAAGGGCAAATAAGATAGACAAGAGTGGTAAGAAGATCAAGTCAAAAAGAAAGGAAAAGACAAAGGTCAAAAGGATGGACCAAGGCTGAAATTCCGCAAAATAGAAGGATAGAATGGGCAATATTCCCAAGGAAATGACTAGACTTTCTCTAGCAACAGCCTTAAGCCCCTCCCCTTCTTTGCTGGTCATGGTCAAGATAAAAGCATAGGCGCAGGACAAAACTCCTCCTGCAGTCAAGAAAAAGTTTGGCATGATAATAAAGAGGACAAGAACCGTCAAGGCAAAATTATCCAAGCCCTTAACACCATGTTGAGCCAGTAGCTTCTGCAAGAGACTGCGAATAACCGATGCTGAAAATCCTGTCAGCCCTGCATAGATAAGGGAAAAGGGATAAGTCAGCCATTTCAACTTTTCTTGGGTCAAACCCAATCGCAAGAGAAGTTTCTTAAATCCGTCCATGAAAAAGCCTACCTGCATGCCGGACAGGGCAAAAAGATGGATAATTCCTAGACTGGAATAAAGCTCATTCATCTCCTCAAAGTCTGTGTCCAGATGTCCTAATAGAAGCCCCGTCATGTAATTGCGCATAGGGCTTGTAAAATGTGTCTTAATCCAAACCACAAACTTTCGACGTAAACTGAACAGATTTTCACCTATATCCCAACTGCCAACCTTTTGGAGTGAGTGTATTTTTTTGATATTGAGAGTTTGGTAAATTCCCTGAGTTTTCAGATAGGCTTGATAGTTAAATCCACCAAAATTCCTCTGCCCCTCTGGCTCCGAAAGTTTTCCTTCTAGTTCTATCTCATGAAGGGCTGTTAAATCTTGAAAGGCTTCTTTCTCCTCTTCGGACTGGAGTTTATAATAGACTTGAAAAATTCGTCCATCAGACTTGCCACGAAAGGATAGACTATCACCATTAACTTTGATGGTATCTGGTAAAATCCGTACCCTTTCAACAGAATCCGCCAAATTTTGACTCTCTTGACTCTGTTGCCAATTTTGAAACAGAAACCAGAAGCCAAAGATTCCACAAATTACTAGAACTTTACCTGCTAATTTCCAAGGAAATTGGAAAAAGAGACAAACTAGCAGAAAAACGAAGCCCAATAAAGCAAGATAGGATGCTGAGAAAATAGCGTAATAAAGCCAAAGTAACAGAAAACTCAGGTAAATTAGTGGAATGGGGAAATTCTTAATCCACTGTAACATAATCTTTTAGCTTTTCTATGGTCTTGGCACCAATGCCAGAGACCTTCTTGAGTTCTTCTACTGACTTGAACTTACCATTTGTTTCACGATGGTCGATAATATCCTGAGCTCGTTTTCCTCCCAGTCCCTTGACCTGTTTAATCTCTTCCAGACTGGCCTTGTTGAGATTGATTTTCTTTTCCTTGCTCGTTGAAGAGGCCGTCCCAGAAGCAGTCTGTTGACTAGCTACTTCTTCCCCCTTAGTTGGAACATAAACCAGAGCCTCATCACTGATTTTCTGAGCTAGATTGAGCGACTTGCTGTCTGCTTGTTCTGTCAATCCACCTGCTTTCTGAACTGCATCATTGACTCGACTACCTACTGGCAAATCATAAATACCTGGCGATTTGACAGCGCCCTTCACATCTACTGTGATTAGATCTTGTTCAAGGGGTTCTTCCTTCTCTTCCTTCTTCACTTCCTTTTCGGATACCGAATCCTTGGAAACAGCTACAACTTCTGCTTGCAAATTCGTTTCCTTGACAAGTGTCTGTGGAGCTGGCTTTAGCAGGAAAAATCCTCCTACAAGCAAACCCAGACCCGTACAGATAACGATGATTTTATACTCTTTGATTTTCTCGATAATTGCTTCCATATTTTCTCCTCTCTTAGATTATTCGTAAGAGAAAGAAAAAACAGTTGAAAATGTCTTCTCAACTGCTTATTTATTTGCAAAATAGTCTTCCTTGGTCAATACATAGTGAACTCTTGTCACGATTCGGCCTTCTTCATGCTGGTCCATACAAGCATAAGCTTCTTCGTGGGAAAAACGCATACCTGATTTCTCCATGACCTTTCCAGATGCAGGATTGTCCTTATCATGAAGGGCAGTCACCTTATTCATCCCTATCTTCTCAAAAGCTAACTCAATCACAGCACGATTGGCTTCTGTCGTTAATCCTTGATTCCAATACTTTTTATTGATAATGTAGCCAATAGCTGCCTTCTTAAGAACAGGATCAATCTTGTGCAAGTCAATGGTTCCGATAAACTGACCATTGCTTTTTAGTTCTATTCCCCACCGTCCCAAGGGATTGGCCAAGTAGAACTGAGCAATGTTATTCTTGGTTTCTTCTAAATTTTGATTGGTTGGAAAAGTGTAACGTGTATTATCCTTGTCCGAGGCATAGGCAAACATTGCTTCCGCATCATCTAAAGTTACAGGTCTAAGCAATAAACGCTCAGTCTCCACTATTGGATACTGAGCTAGTTTTAAAAAGATTGATTCCATAGGATTCCACCACTTGAAAAGTTTCTAACTAAGATAAGGATATTGAATGAAACATTTAAAAAGCAAATTTATACTTAGTATTGAAATAACTTTAAGTACAAAAGAACTATCCCTCAGATAGAGGTTGAGGATCTAATTCTTCACGCTCTTCTTTTTTAACTGGAGCTGGTTCATAAGCTCGGATAATCTGAGCGACAACAGGATGGCGAACCACATCCTTGGCCGAAAAATGAACAAAGTCAATCTGATGGATGTTCTTGAGTTTTTCTTGAGCATCAATCAAACCGGACTTGACGTTGCGCGGAAGGTCAATCTGACTGATATCTCCATTGACAATCATCTTAGAATTAAAACCTAAACGAGTCAAAAACATCTTCATCTGCATGATAGTCGTATTTTGCGCCTCATCGAGAATGACAAAGGCATCATCCAAGGTTCGTCCACGCATATAGGCAAGGGGCGCAATCTCGATAATTTCACGCTCCATGAGTCGAGTTGTTTGGTCTTTTCCCAGAATCTGATACAAGGCATCATAAACAGGTCGAAGGTAAGGATCTACCTTCTCTTTAAGATCACCCGGAAGAAAACCTAGACTCTCGCCAGCTTCCACTGCCGGGCGTGTCAGGATAATTCGTTTGACTTGCCCACGTTTAAGGGCAGTCACAGCCAAAGTAACTGCAAGAAAGGTCTTCCCTGTCCCTGCCGGCCCAATTCCAAAGGTCACATCATGCTGTTTAACACTATCCACATACAGTTTTTGACCCAGTGTTTTGACACGGATAGGCTTCCCTGTATTGTCCTTTATAATTTCTTCTTCATAAAGGGCGACAAACTTGTCAATTTCATCGTTTTTGACCATGCTAATCGCAGTCACCACATCTGGAGTTCCGACAGTCATCCCACGATTCACCAAGACCATGAGGGCTTGGATAACCTGACGGGCTTCCTCACAGGCAGTCTCTTCTCCCAAAATCTGCACAATCTCTGTACGAGCATGAATCACCACATCAAGCTCTTCTTCCATCAAACGAAGATGGCGTTCATTGGAACCAAAAAGATGAAACAGGTCATCTGGATGACTCAGTTGAATGTCAATTGAATGTTCCTTCAAATAAAGAACCTCTCTAATCCTTTTATTTCTTTTTATTATAGCAAAGGGATGGAGAAATTACTAGCCCAAACCCAGTGAATCAATGCTAGTGTTCTAAGTATTCTTGCCAGATAGCGTCAAAGTCTCCTAGGTTGAAAGAGAAGCTGGCATGCTCCTCCAAAAAGCGACTGACCTCATCAAAATCATCTGTGTGTTTTGGGAAAGATGACTCTTCAAAAGCTAGGTCTGCCAAGATAGCTTTGGGACTGTTACTTTTAGGATTGCGCTCGGTCATGAGCCAAGTGTAAAATGATTTTCTCATAAGTCACCCTAAATCAACTCTGTACCAAACTGGTCTTGCTTGATTTTACCAGTCTTCATCAAGCCACCGAGTGCTTTCTTGAACTGACCTTTAGAAATGCCAAAGGTTGCCTTGATATCGTCTGGAGATGACTTATCATTTAAGGTCATGAAACCGCCATTGCTTTCCAAGTAAGTCAAAATCATCTGAGCATCATTTTCCAACATTTCAAAGGAACGTGGTTTGAGGGAGAGGTTCAACGTGCGGTCCACTTCACGGAAACCAATAACGCGCGCATCTAAAACTTGTCCTAAACGTGGCTCTGCATAGCGCTCGCTAGGATGGATAAAGCCAAGCATGTTATTTTCTGGCAGGTAAACAAAAGTTCCTGATAGCTTGAGGCGGTAAACAATGGCTGGCCAGTTTTGGTTCTGCATGTTGTTGTAGGCAGGACGAGCCAGACGTTGAAAGTCTTCTTGATAAGCCAAGAGTCCCCAGATACGGTCTTTCTTGTCCACTTCAAGACGGATGTAGAGTTGGTCGCCCTTCTTAGGCCAGAGTTCCTTGAGCTCAGGGAGGATATCGAGTGACACAACGATTTCCTTGTCAGGAAGGCCTGTATCCACAAAGACACCCAAGTCTTTACGAACTTCCGTTACAGTTCCCCAACCAAATTGGTCCTGAGTGGCAGTCACTTCTATGGTTGTCAGGCGGAGTTTTTGCTTCATGTCCGTATAGGCAAAACCTTTGACCGTATCCCCTACTGTATGTTGACCTTCTTCCTTAGCAAGAGCATAGGTTTGGCCATCCTTTTGCACAAAGTAAAAACGGTCGTTTTCATCGATGATCAGTCCAACGATAAAACTTGCAAGATTTGTATTCATATTTCCTTCTTTCGAATAAAACTCAGCCAGCAATGCCAACTGAGTTTTTCTGTTTATTTTTAGACTTCCAAGAGTTCTTTTTCTTTGTTGGCAGTCATGTCATCGATGTGTTTGACAGCATCGTCTGTTACTTTTTGAATATCTTTTTCAAGAGTCTTCAATTCGTCTTCAGTGATTTCTTTTGCTTTTTCTTGTTTCTTGGCTTCATCCATAGCGTCACGACGGATATTGCGGACAGCCACCTTAGCATTTTCGCCGACCTTCTTCACTTCTTTAGCAAGGTCACGACGAGTTTCTTCTGTAAGAGCTGGGATAACCAAGCGAATCACAGAACCATCATTAGCTGGTGTAATACCAAGATCAGAAGCGTTCAAGGCACGTTCGATGTCTTTCAATGAAGACTTGTCAAATGGTGTTACCAACAAGACACGCGCTTCTGGAATCGTAATTGAAGCGATTTGGTTAAGAGGAGTTTCTACTCCATAGTATTCTACATGTACACGATCAAGCAAGCTTGCATTGGCACGGCCAGCACGGATACCACCAAATTCACGAGCAAGTGATTGGTGAGACTGGGTCATTCTCTCTTTAGCTTTTTCAATAATTGCGTTAGCCATAATCTTTCTCATTCCTTTTCTTCGATATTATTTGAAACTGTTGTTCCGATATTTTCCCCAAATACGACACGTTTAATGTTACCTGGTTGGTTCATGTTGAATACAACCAAGTCAATGTCGTTGTCCATTGAGAGGGTTGAAGCTGTTGAATCCATTATACGAAGTCCTTTGTTGATAACATCACGGTGAGTCAATTCTTCAAACTTAACGGCTGTCTTGTCTTTCTTAGGATCGGCATTGTAAACACCGTCGACACCATTTTTAGCCATAAGGATGGCATCTGCTTCGATTTCAGCTGCACGAAGGGCCGCTGTTGTATCTGTTGAGAAGTAAGGTGAACCAATTCCGGCACCAAAGATAACGATACGGCCTTTTTCAAGGTGACGAAGGGCACGTCCACGTACGTAAGGCTCTGCCACTTGTTGCATGGCAATAGCTGTTTGTACACGCGTATCGACACCAACTTGTTGCAATGAATCTGCCATCACAAGAGCATTCATAACAGTCCCAAGCATTCCTGTGTAATCTGCCTGAACGCGGTCCATTCCTGCTTCTGCAGCAGGTTCTCCACGCCAGAGATTTCCTCCACCGATAACAAGGGCAATTTCGATACCTAAGCTATGAACTTCTTGAATCTCTTTTGCGATTGTTTGAACTGTTTGGATATCAATCCCTACGCCACGTTCACCGGCAAGGGCTTCACCTGATAACTTGATTAAAATACGTTTATACTTGGGATTCGCCATTTTTACTCTCCTTTTTTTATCCTACCTATTTTATCACAATTTCTAAGATTTTTATAGTATCATGAGCAATTCTTTCAAAAAAATTAGACCGTTAAAAATTCCTCTAAGTCGCTAAGGGCACGCTCTGCAATTTTTTCATAACGAGCCTTCTTATCACGGATACGTTCGCCTTCCAGATCCTTGATTATCCCAAAATTGACATTCATTGGTTGGAAATGTTTGCTGTCTGCATGGGTGATGTAATGAGCTAGACTTCCAATTGCTGTTGTTTCTGGGAAAATAGCCTCGCTTTCTCCCTTGAAAAGACGAGCAGCATTAATCCCCGCAACCAAACCTGAAGCTGCTGACTCTACATAGCCTTCCACACCCGTCATTTGACCAGCAAAGAAGAGATTTGGTTGTTTCTTAGAACGGTAAGTCTGCTCAAGAAGATTTGGTGAATCCATATAAGAATTGCGATGCATAACACCATAACGAACAAACTCCGCATTTTCAAGACCTGGAATCATTTGGAAGACACGCTTTTGTTCTCCCCATTTGAGGTGGGTCTGGAAACCGACGATATTATAGAGGCTACCAGCCGCATTGTCCTGACGAAGTTGAACAACCGCGTACGGTGTTTTGAATTCGCCATCACGAGGTCCTGTGTAGTCGTCTGGATACTCAAGCCCCACTGGCTTCATAGGTCCATAAAGCATAGTTTTAATGCCACGTTTGGCCATGACTTCGATAGGCATACATCCTTCAAAGTACTTTTCTTTTTCAAAAGAATTCAGCGGCGCTTCTTCCGCATTGACCAAGGCTTCATGAAAATCCATAAATTCTTGCTTAGTCATAGGCGCATTGAGGTAGGCCGCCTCTCCCTTGTCATAACGAGACTTGAGATAGACCTTGCTCATATCAATAGTGTTGACATCGATAATAGGCGCTGCCGCGTCGTAGAAATAGAAACCATCGCCGTCATTAAGGGCATGAATCTTCTCAGCTAGGGTATCGCCAGTCAAAGGACCAGTAGCGACAACCGTAATAACGTCAGTTGGCAATTCTGTAATTTCATCACGAATCACTTCAATCAAGGGATGGTTGGCCACTTTTTCAGTCACCATTTGGGAGAAACCATCACGGTCCACCGCAAGGGCACCACCAGCAGGAACACGTGTAGCTTCTGCTGATTCCAAGATAACAGAACCTAAGCGACGCATTTCTTCCTTGAGAAGCCCAACAGCATTTGTCAAAGCATCTCCACGCAAGGAATTGGAACAAACTAACTCTGCAAAATTGTCTGTTTTGTGCTGGGGTGTTGACTTGACACCACGCATTTCATAAAGTTTAACTGGAATACCACGCTCTGCGATTTGGTAGGCTGCTTCAGAACCTGCCAAACCAGCACCGATAACATTGATATAAGATTGAGACACGACACTAATACCTCTTTGGGAGTGTGAAGACAAGCTTCACATTGAAAAAGCCAATCAAACTTAAGAGCTTTCGAATTTCTTGGCTCAGGCTGAAAAAGTCCACAGGACTTACTTCGCTTTCGAGTTTCTTGGCTCAGGCTGAAAAAGTCCACAGGACTTACTTCGCTTTCGAATTTCCTGGCTCAGGCTGAAAAAGTCCCCCAGACTTTTTCACTCCCACAAATCTTTCTATTTTTTTCTTCTACTAGTATAACAAAAAAAGGGAAGAAGGCAAACTTCCCTGTTTAGTCATTTTCTTCCCAGTCATGGTAGGCTGCGTAAAGCTGGCTTTTATTCCACTGGTAAATCTTAGCGACTTCCTTGATAGCTTGATTTTTCTTCATGCCTTGCTGGATACGGGCTTGAATTTCTAAGAATAAGTCTTCCTCGTCTTTTTTTTCTACATCCTGACTGGCACCTTCAACGATGAGAAGGCATTCTCCCTTAAGTGGCGTTTCAGCTATGCTTTCCAGCAATTCAGAGATCTTTCCTCGTTGGTATTCTTCATAGATTTTAGTCAATTCCCTAACCAAGACGACCGAGCGGTCACCGTAGACTTCTAACATATTTTCCAAAGTATCTGCCACACGATGGGGCGATTCATAGAAAATCTGAGTTTCAGGATAGTCTTTTTTCGAGTCAAAAAATTGCTTTTGCTGGCCTGATTTTCTGGGTAAAAAGCCGTAAAAGATATGTGGCTGTGGCGCTAAACCACTGGCAATCAAGGCAGAAATTCCTGCAGAGGCACCTGGAACGGTGACAACTGCAATTTCTTCCTCAATAGCTGCCTTAACCAAATCATGACCAGGGTCTGAGATACTAGGCATACCCGCGTCGGATACCTGAGCAATACTTTGCCCTGCTTTCAGAGAATCAATCAAATCAGGAATCTTTTCCTTGGCATTGTGTTCATGAAAACTAATCTGCTTGGTAGAAATGTCAAAATGCTTGAGCAAAAGTCCTGTATTGCGCGTGTCCTCAGCAGCAATCCAGTCCACTTCTTTCAAGGTCTGGATAGCTCGAAAAGTCATATCATCTAGATTTCCAATCGGCGTTGCCACTAGATACAGCTTGCCATAGGGAGACTGCCCCTTAAAACTTTTTTGAATCTGCATGCCTACTCCCTGTACAACAACTCGTCACAGAACATACATTCCTCGTCCTGCTCTCGACGTTGTCCATAAAAATCATTACATACGTGAAAACCATCTTTATAAATTCGACGGACACTTTCGCGAACATGTTTGGCCTTGACAGGAGCGTCTGCTTCCACCTCGCCCAAGCGTTCACGCAACTTACTATTTTCCAAGCGAAGAGCTGTATTTTCCTCTACCAGGCTCTTGAGATTTTTCTTGATGGCTTCTACATCTGCCAAGGTTACCAATAACTGTTGGGAAAAATCATCCAGCGCGTCAAATAATTCTTTTTTGTCCATAAAACAGCCCTTTCCTTTCTTTATCGTTCATTTTTGAATTTATATTTCTTTCAAGACCAGATATTCCATGGCATTTTGAAAGCTGACATTAGCCTGCCACATTCTTCTAGCTTCTAGCAAATCTTGTAGAATCACTCTAACTCTTGCTTGCAGGAGGTCCTGCCCACAGAGGACTTCAAGAATCCGTAAAACCTGATCTTGTTTTTCCTTATCATCTGCCAAGTTGGCTAATTTAGCAACCTGCAGATAACTTTCTTTTTTCTTAGCCACTAACCAAGTCAGCAGGCGTTCACTTTCATCGACCAAGGTCCAAAAGCCTGCCTGATTAGCCAACTTTTCTGCTTCAGCTCGTGATTGACTAAACTGGGTTAAGAGAGTTGCTTTTTTCTTAACCAGCCCCATTTGTTCTAAGAGCAAGATGAGTTTTTCTGCTTGTTTTTTAAAGTGAAAAATTTGCGTCCGACTGCGGATTGTTGGTAAGATCTTTTCCTCATCGCTGGTCAAGAAGAAAATGTAAACCTCACTCTGGGGTTCTTCGATGACCTTGAGCAGAGAATTAGCCGCGTTAGGATGCATTTTCTCAGCTTGCTCGATAATAAAAACCTGCTGCTGGCTTTCAATCCCTGCTTGAGAAAACTGTCCCACCAATTCCCGAATGCGTTCTGTCTTGATGACCTGATTGACTGGCTTAATCAAAGTAACATCGGGAAATTCTCCCTGTTCAATCAGCTTACAATTTCGGCATTTCTCACATGGTAAGACGCCTACTTTATCTGTACAAAAGAGGCTCTTAGCCAAAAATTGCGCCATTTCCAAACTTCCAAAGAAACCTGAAAAGAGGTAGGCGTGATTGAGCTGGTTTTGTTCTAGAATACGGACAAAGCGGTCAAACTGATCTGGCTGCCAGGCCTTTAGTTGATCTTGTTTCATTTAGCTAATCCCATTCTGTCAAACAAGACAGCCTTAGTTGTTTCCACAACTTGCTCCAAAGGAAAACTAGCATCAATCTTGACAATACGATTTCCCTCTTTATCCAGAAGAGAAAGGTAGCCTTGTCGAACTTTTTTATGCAAGTTCAACCCTTCCAAGTCCAAACGATTGACCTCACGATTGCTATTAGCAGCAATGCGAGCCAGTCCTTCTTCCACATCGATGTCAAAATAGAGTGTCAAATCAGGTTTGAGTCCATCTGTCGCAAAGTGATTGAGCCAGCCAATGGCTTCAATGTCCAAACCACGACCAAATCCCTGATAGGCAACAGAACTATCGATGAAGCGGTCCATAATGACCAACTTACCAGCTTCAAGGGCAGGGAGAACTTTTTCCACCAAGTGCTGTCTGCGACTGGCGATATAGAGCAAAAGCTCTGTTTTAGCATCCATCTGAGTATGACTTGGATCCAGAATCACTTCCCGAATCTTCTCTCCTATCAAGACTCCGCCAGGTTCACGGGTCGTCAGCACTTCTACTCCTTTTTCCTCTAAAATTGGTAGCAGAGCCTCTAAAACACTGGTCTTGCCTGCTCCCTCTGGTCCCTCAAGAGAGACTAAAAATCCTTTTGACATGTCTAACTCATTTCTTTTTTACTACTTCTATTCTATCAAAAAAATAAGGGTTTGTGACAATCTTTTTGTCTTCTCATTTCATACTCAATGAAAATCAAAGAGCAAACTAGGAAGCTAGCCGAAGGCTGTACTTGAGTACGGCAAGGTGAAGCTGACGCAGTTTGAATTTGATTTTCGAAGAGTATCAACCACCATAAAAGAGGCAGACAAATCCACCTCTTATTTACCTAATTCTTGTGTTCGTTTGTAGGCTTGATGAACTGCATCCATGACTGTTCCTCGAAAAGCATGTGCTTCTAGGCTTGCTACACCAGCGATAGTCGAACCGCCTGGGCTACAGACTTGGTCTTTCAATACTCCAGGATGTTGCTGACTTTCAAGGACCAATTGCCCAGCTCCTACCACAGTTTGAGCTGCCATTTTCAATGCTATTTCTCGTGGTAATCCTGTCTGCACACCTGCATCTGCCAAGGCCTCAATAAAGAGATAGACAAAGGCTGGTCCACAACCTGCAAGACCTGTCGCCGCGTCGATTAATCCTTCTCCCAGTTCAACCAAGAGACCAGCCTTAGTTAAAAGCTGACAAAAGAGCTCACTGTCCTCAACCCTGCAATTAGGAGACAATGCATAACTAATCACTCCTTGACCAATAGAAGCAGGGGTATTGGGCATCATACGAATAATTCTGTGCTGACTTGGAAGAAGACTAGCGAGTTTTTCCAAGGTCAATCCAGCTGCCATGGAGATCAAAAGAAGACTTGCTCGTTTTTCAAGGATGGTCTGGTATTGAGAAAGCAGTTCAGAAAACTGAGCAGGCTTCACTCCTAGAAAAATCACATCTGCTTCTGCAAAAATTTCTTCATTGCTGGAAGCCTGACCACCAAAGTTGGCGATGAAAGCATCCACCTTGGCTTGACTCCGATTGGCAAGGAGAATCTGATCACCTGTCTTGACCTGCAAAACAGCCTTAGCCAGACTAGCCCCCATATTCCCTAAGCCGATAAATCCAATCTTCATCTCTTACTCCCTTATCTGTCCGTCACCAGTAACCACATACTTGTAGCTAGTCAACTCCTTCAAGCCCATGGGACCACGCGCGTGCAATTTCTGAGTAGAAATCCCCATTTCACATCCAAGACCAAATTGACCACCATCGGTAAAACGAGTTGAGGCATTGACATAGACAGCTGCAGAGTCCACCTGATCTGTAAAGTAAGCTGCAGCTTCAGCATTTTCTGTCACAATGGCGTCCGAATGATGAGTACTGTGGGCTTCAATATGGGCAACCGCTTCTTCTAAACTGCTCACAACCTTAACAGCTAGGACATAGTCTAAAAATTCAGTGTCAAAGTCTTGATCCTCAGCTGCTTGACCTGAAACAAACTGGCTTGCTTTGCTATCCAAGCGGAATTGAATTGGTTCCAACCCAGCTTCTTTTCGATTCTCAACTAGCACTTGCTCCAAGCGAGGAAGGAAGATTGCTGCCTTGTCTTCATGAACAAGGAGAACCTCCATGGCATTGCATACAGAAGGACGACTGGTTTTGGCATTGTTGATGATAGACAGTGCCTTGTCGTCATCTGCGTCCTTATCGACATAAACATGGACAATCCCAGTTCCTGTCTCGATAACTGGTACAATAGCATTTTCAACCACTGCATTGATCAAACCAGCTCCTCCACGAGGTATGAGAAGGTCTAGATAGCCCTTTGCCTTCATCATAGCATAACTACTTTCACGGCTAGTATCTTCCACCAGTTGAATCACATCTGGGTGAATAATAGTCATTTCCAAGCCCTTCTTCAAGGCTGTGACAATGGCATGGGCTGTTTGATAGGCGTCCTTACCACTACGAAGAACAACCGCATTTCCACTCTTGAGAGCCAAAGCAGCTGCGTCTGACGTCACATTTGGACGACTTTCATATATAATACCGATAACACCCATAGCCACACGTTTTTTGGTGATAACCAAACCATTTTCAAGATGATTGGTTTCTAAAACTTCACCGATTGGATCTGGTAAAGCAACCACTTCACGAATCCCACTTGCCATTGCTTCTATACGTCCTGCATCCAAATAAAGACGATCCAGCATCACATCTGAGATTTTACCCTTGGCCTCTTCCATATCGAGGGCATTGGCCGCTAAAATCTCCTCAGTAGCTACTAATAAGTGATTAGCCATGGCTAACAAGGCTTGGTTTTTCACCTCTTCACTAGCTGTGTTGATCGATTTTTTAACAGCCTGTACCTGTTCAAATTGTTCTTGTGTACTTACCATAGTTTACCTCTAAAATTCTGTAAAGAGTAGTTGGATTTCAGGAGTAATGGAAATCCAGTCATCACGGTGAATCAAGACACCCTTGGCTTTTTGAGAACGCAACATATCCTCCAAAGCAGATGCCCCAAATTGCACGCGTCCTTTTCCAAGTGATTTTCCACTTTCCTTGTCAAATACTGTCACGATATCACCGTAAGAAAATGCTCCTTCTGCGTCAACAATACCAGATAAAAGAAGACTCTTTCCATGTTGGGAGAGGGCTTCTGCAGCCCCTTTATCAACCCAAATAGAACCTTGACTCTGAGCATAAAAGGCCAGCCATTGTTTCTGGGTACGAAGTCCCTTCTCTTGAGCAACAAAGTAGGAACCATCCTTGGTCTCCTCAGCTGCCTCAATCATGGCATCTGACTTCAAGGATGAGCAGATATAAACAGGAACTCCTGATTCCGTCGCGATAGTTGCGGCTTTGATTTTGGTTAACATGCCACCTGTACCATTAGACGAACCTGCTCCACCGGCCATATCAATAATCTCACGATTGATAGTCTCAATTTTCTCCAAGCGTTTGGCTCTTGGATCTGAATTAGGATTTCCAGTATAAAGACCGTCTACGTCTGTCAAGAGGACCAAAAGATCTGCTTGGACCATGGCTGCTACCTGAGCACTTAGAGTATCATTGTCCCCGACCTTGAGCTCATCAATAACGACACTGTCATTCTCATTGATGATAGGAATCGCGCCACGGCTAAGTAGAACTGACAAAGCCTGATGGGCATTTTTATAACGGCGCTTATCCACAAAATCATCTTGGGTCAGCAAGATTTGTGCAGAAACGATTTGGCGCAAGAGAAGGTTGGTCGTGTATTCTTCCAACAAAAGCCCTTGTCCTACCGCTGCTGAAGCCTGTTTATCAGCAATCTTAGTCGGACGCTTTTTAAATCCTAAGGCCCCAAAACCTGCAGCAATGGCACCTGACGACACCAAAATCAATTCATGACCAGCCTCGTGCAGCATAGCCAACTGCTGGGTAATAGCCTTTACCTTACTACGTGATAAACTTCCATCCTCATTCGTCAGAGAAGAAGTTCCCACCTTAAAGACAATCCGTTTGTATTTCATAGTCTCACTCCGATTCTTCATATTTATCCATTATAACATGAATGGCAGGAAATAGAAAAGAGTTGATAGGAAAAAGGTCGAGACAAGTCATCTCAACCTTTTATCAAATCTAATTCTTTCTCAATCTCTCCAAGGTTTCCTTAAAAATCTCTGGGATATCTGCTGTAAATTCCAAAATCTCACCTGTTCGTGGATGAGTAAATCCTAGCGTCTTGGCATGAAGAAATTGTCCATGTCCTTTCAAAGTCTTGCGAGGGCCATAGACTTCATCCCCAGCGACTGGATGGCCGATATAAGCCATGTGGACACGGATTTGATGAGTGCGTCCTGTCTCTAGCTGCAACTCTACCAAGCTGTAATCACCAAAACGTTCCAAGACGTGGAAACGGGTCACTGCAGGCTTCCCTTTAGCAGTCACAGCCTGTTTCTTACGATCTTTTTCACTACGGCCAATCGGCGCTTCAATCACACCGCGATCATTAGGCAGATTTCCATGAACAATCGCCCAATATTTGCGGAGAGACTTTTTATCCTTGAGTTCTTGGGCAAGCGCTATATGCGCCTCATCATTTTTAGCAATCATGAGAAGGCCTGACGTATCTTTATCAATACGGTGAACAATTCCTGGACGCAGAACCCCATTGATACCCGACAAGTCCTTAATATGATACATAAGGGCATTTACCAGAGTTCCACTAATATGACCAGCACTCGGATGCACAACCATCCCCTGAGGTTTGTTAACGACAGCCACATCCTCATCTTGGTAGATGATTTCTAGTGGAAGATTCTCAGCCACATACTCTAAAACCTCTGGTTCTGGCACATGGTAAGTGACGATATCGCCCTCTTGGACAGTGTATTTAGCTTTCTTGACTTGGCCATTGACCAAGACCTGACCTGATTTAATTTGTTCATTCGCGAGACTGCGTGATAATTCTGTCAAATCCGACAAAGCCTTATCTAAACGCAGGCCACCAGTTTCAATTTTAATTTCCATTTATTTCCTCTTTTAGCATTGCAATCAATAAAATAATCACTCCAACCGTCAGATAGCTATCTGCCACATTGAAAATTGCAAAGTTGATAAAGTCAAGGTGAAACATATCCACAACAAAGCCCTGACTCACCCTGTCAATAAAATTTCCAAGACCACCTGCGATAATCAAGGTCAAACCCAAGACCATCCAGAGTGAGTCCTCCATGTGCTTATGTAGATACCAAATGGCACCTACCATAACGACCAGTGTAATAATAGCAAATAAGAACTGCTGATCTTGTAAGATAGAAAAGGCTGCCCCTCGATTTTGCAGGTAGGTCAAACTAATAAAATTGGGAATCCAAGAGCGCACTTCACCCAGTGGAATCTGCTGGACGATATAGGATTTAACTAACTGATCCAGCGCAATCAAAAGCAGTACAATGACTGCCACTATTCCTCTTTTTTTCATGATTTCCTCTTCTGATTAAAATATTCTTGCATGACTTCTACGAAAAGAGTTCCAGCCTGACTGAGCTCCACTTCCTCACGTTTAACATAGACCATGTGATTATCCAGGTCATCCTTGAGACGAATAACTGTGATGCCATTAACACTGTCACTATCTAAAAATCCAGAACCTGTCGCATAGGCGTCCGTCCGCTCCAAAATACCATTCAAGGTAGCACGGTCTGTCACATTAAACATCTGTGAGCTAGCGCTGGTATCGACAAAGTTCTCTGAATAATAAAGGTACTCATCTTTCTCTTGAGTGAAACGAACCGTCGGTAGATCTGCTAAATCCTCCATGACCAATTCATCTTTCTGAGCCAAAGGATGCCCCTCACGGAGATAAATATGAGTCTGGAAGGGAATCAATTCAATGACCTCAAGGCCTAACTTTTCAACCCGTTGCATAATCCCCTTTTTATTTTGATTGTTGAGGTAGATAATCCCAATCTCACTATGCCCTTGCGCTACCTCGTCTAAGATTTGAACAGTAGTTGACTCAAAAATACGGAAATTTTTGTAATCAGGATAGCGCTCTGAAAAGGCCGTAATAGTTGGTGGCAAGAAGTCATAGTGCTGACTAGCAATGGAAAATTCATCTTTTTCTTCTTCAGGATTGGCATACTGATTTTGAAAAATATCAAATCCTTTAACCAATTCTTGAGCTTTTTCATAGAATTCCATACCACGACGAGTCAAGAAAGTCCCTGAGCTGGTCCGACGGAAAATCTTAAAGCCCAACTCTTTTTCCAAATCACGAACAGAAATAGACAGACTCGGCTGACTAACATACATCTTTTCAGCAGCTTCACGGAAAGTGCCACTATTGGCAATGGCCACAACATAGCGTAATTGTTGAATGTTCATCTTCTACCCCCAACTTCTTTATCTTTTCATTATACCATATTTTAGAAGTTTTCCAAAAAGGAAAAAAGTATGGAAATTTTCAAGTCTCAATAAATACTCTAACATTCCAAGACAAGAATTAGAATAATGTCTTTTTTCAGTCCTTATCTGATTTCAAGCAAATAAAAACAGCAAATCCTTTTGATTTACCGTTTAAAAGATGATACAAGAAAAGCCTCTAACATTTTCTTTTTCCCTATAAATCAACTAGAAAAAATCTCTTCAATCCTATTGGCTATATCTGGACTTACTTCCCAAATACCAGCATAAGGTTGCTCAATATACTGTCTTTTCTTCTTAGTATATAGATAGACTGCACTATCCTTTTCTTCATTCTGATGATAAAACTTGATAATGATATAATCTTTAACATTTGTCGGTTGATCATTTACACTCTCCAAAGAGGTGGATTTTGACTGTTTCTGTATCTCCTCAATCAATTTTGAAATTTCTTCTCTCTTGTTGATAGTTTTAACATCTTCAGAGAGTTTTTTCTGCAGAGAAATAACAGAGATCTTTTCAGATTCAGGAAGAATAAGTTTTTTCTTACTAACACAAGCAGATAAAACAAGAAAAGAGATTGAACAGACTATTATGGTGATAAGATGTTTCATACAAGTTTACATCCTTTCATTCTTCTTACTTTTTCTCTGAGATACAATTATAGTATCAAACCTTAGCAATTTTTACAATATCTTATTCCCTTATAACATTCATTGCTGTTAAAGGTTTACATTCCACTATTTTATGATTGTATCTAAAAGATAAAGCAGCCGACAAGTTCGCTTCTTACATTGGTTTTTAAAATATGGGTATCAGCGTGGCTACCAAACAAAAAAAGAGGCTCTCCGAAAACTCGGAAAGCCTTATTTAATGCTACTTCTAGCTTCCTCACCTTTACATTTCAAGGCTCGGGATAAAAAGGTTCACTGGACCTTTTTATTTAGCGATTGGGTAAACAGAAACTTGTTTTTTATCGCGTCCTTTACGTTCAAAGCGTACTACGCCTTCAACTTTAGCGAACAAAGTATCGTCTCCACCACGTCCAACGTTTACACCTGGATAGATGTGTGTACCACGTTGACGGTAAAGGATTGATCCACCTGTTACAGTTTGTCCGTCAGCTGCTTTAGCTCCAAGACGTTTCGCTTGTGAATCACGTCCGTTTGATGTAGAACCTCCACCTTTTTTGTGGGCGAAAAGTTGCAAGTTGTTAAGAGTCATTTTTAACATAATGTTTTCCTCCGTGTTAGTTTTCTGTGATAACTCTGGTTTGGACGAACTCAGAAGAGTTCTCCGATAAGTTTGCCATACCTAAGAAAAATGATTCAAAGAATAACTGGGTCATTTCTCTCTGGTGTGAAGGAAGATCTTTTGGAATTTCAACCATCAGATAGCCACCTTCATCTTCGTTTAATTCTAGGATTGGTTCATAGCCTGCAAATTTCTCAATTGAATTGATAAAGTTAATGGCAAGCGTAGAAACCGATGCACACACGACATCTAAGCCGTATTCGCCACTCTCGGCGTGTCCAGTAATTTCCGCACTCCTCAGCTCGCCATCTTCGGCTCTCTCAAAGACTGCTTGTATCATGTGTTCTCCTTAAAATTAAGCGTTGATTGCGTTGATGACAACTTTTGTATATGGTTGACGGTGACCTTGTTTACGGTGGCTACCTTTTTTAGGTTTGTACTTGTAAGTAACAACTTTCTTTTGTTTTCCTTGTTTTTCAACAGTTCCAACTACAGTAGCTCCAGCAACAAGTGGAGTTCCGACAACAGTGTTTTCACCACCAACAAGAACAACTTCGTTAAAAGTAACTTCTTGACCAGCTTCAACGTTCAATTTTTCAACGTAAACTGCTTGACCAACTTCAACTTTAACTTGTTTTCCGCCAGTTTTGATAATTGCGTATGTGCTCATTATGCACCTCCTATGATTTTTATGGGTTTCCCCGATTTTTTTGTGAAGACTCGCCTAGCATCGTGGGACAAACCACTTAAACTTGAATAATCAAGCAACGATGTTCGTGCGGTTGCACAGGAACGTGCATAGTCAACTCTTCAAGTATAGCATATCTCCTATTTTCTTACAAGTAATAACACCTAAAATCAAGCTTTTTCTTTTACTTTTTTCGCCACGAAGCAAAAAGCATACTGAGGTAAAAAATGCTCATCATAATAGGAACACCGAGAATGGTCTTTTCATGATAGAAAATCGTCAAATAGGCTGAAAAGACAACGCCAAGGACAAAACTACTAAGCAGGCTTACAAAGATAATCCCTTCACGTAAAAATGGTGTGTGCTTGGTTCGGAAATAATCTCCAAAAGCCAGCATGGTCCGTTTGATATTCCCTGTCATAAAGGCATTATTGTAGGCAATACCCGAAACCTCACCAAAAGCAGTTGTCACCAAGCCCATACAAAAGGCTAAGGGCGGTACTAGATAGATATTATCTACAGTTTGCGGCACAAAACCAATAATGATTGATAAGATTGCCAAAGGAATCAATGACAGAATGGGCTTTTTCACAATTCTCAATTTTTCCTTATAAACAGTTAATAAAAAGACCCCCATCATAAAAGCTAGCAAGGTCATTACTTTGGCACTAGCATCTGAAACATTGTGTTGAATGAGCCCCACTGATAGAAAGACGACATTTCCAGTTTGTCCAGCAACAAGAGTATTCCCTCGCACAATAAAAGTATAGGCATCTACATATCCTGCACAAAAAGTCAAAAAAAGCGCTAGCCTCTTAGACTGACGTGATATTTTTCTTATAGGTAATAGCCTCATTTTTCCTCCCATTTCATTTACTCATCTCATTATTGTACCACTTTCTTTGGGAAAGTCCTAGTAGCTTATTTGAATTTTTTTACCCTCTGTT
Organism: Streptococcus mitis; assembly: GCF_901542415.1. NCBI lineage: Bacteria > Bacillati > Bacillota > Bacilli > Lactobacillales > Streptococcaceae > Streptococcus > Streptococcus mitis. Next base: position 727,658 of record NZ_CABEHV010000004.1, read on the forward strand.
GGATAGTCCCGTCTATCTATGTTATAATGAAAGAAGGATTTGAAATCAGAAAAGGAGTAACTATGCTTAAATTAGGTGTCATCGGAACAGGGGCTATCAGTCACCACTTCATAGAAGCGGCCCATTCCAGTGGAGAATACAAGCTGGTCGCAGTCTATTCTAGAAAACTAGAAACTGCGGCAACCTTTGCTTCTCGCTATCAGAATATCCAACTCTTTGATCAAGTAGAGGACTTCTTCAAGAGTTCCTTTGATGTGGTCTATATTGCTAGCCCAAACTCCTTGCATTTTGCTCAGGCAAAAGCTGCCTTGTCTGCAGGTAAACATGTCATTCTTGAAAAGCCAGCCGTCACTCAGCCACAAGAATGGCTAGATTTGAGACATACAGCTGAGAAAAATCACTGTTTTATATTCGAAGCAGCTCGCAATTACCATGAAAAAGCTTTCACTATCATCAAAAACTTTTTAGCAGACAAACAAATTTTGGGAGCAGATTTCAACTATGCCAAGTATTCTTCCAAGATGCCGGACTTGTTGGCTGGAGAGACACCAAATGTCTTTTCAGACCGTTTTGCTGGTGGAGCACTTATGGATTTAGGGATTTATCCTCTCTACGCTGCCGTTCGTCTCTTTGGAAAGGCTCATGATGCAACCTATCAAGCTCAACAACTTAACAATAGCATGGACCTAAATGGTGACGGAATCCTCTTCTACCCAGACTTTCAAGTTCACATCAAGGCTGGGAAAAACATCACTTCCAATCTTCCTTGCGAAATTTACACAACAGATGGAACCCTGACTCTCAACACGATTGAGCATGTTCGCTCGGCTATTTTTACCGACCATCAAGGCAATCAAGTCCAACTCCCTATCCAACAGGCTCCTCATACTATGACTGAGGAAGTCGCTGCATTTGCACACATGATCCAGCAACCAGATCTGAATCTCTACCAAACTTGGCTGGAAGATGCAAGTTCAGTTCATGAGCTACTATATACTATGCGCCAGACTGCTGGCATTAGATTTGAGGCAGAAAAATGAAAAACAAACTACCAACTGAATGGCAAGAACTGAGTGACCAACTCGGTTTCCAAGAATTCACCCACATTCAAACTCAACTATTTGATCCTATTCTTGCTGGAGAAAACCTCCTAGGAGTGAGCCCAACAGGAACTGGTAAGACCCTAGCTTACCTCCTACCAAGTCTTCTCAGACTACAAAAGAAAAAAGCCCAACAACTCTTGATTCTAGCGCCTAATACAGAACTGGCTGGACAGATTTTTGATGTATGTAAAACGTGGGCTGAAGCTATCGGCTTGACAGCTCAACTCTTCTTATCAGGTTCGAGTCAGAAACGCCAGATTGAACGACTCAAAAAAGGACCAGAAATTCTGATTGGAACCCCTGGCCGTATCTTTGAACTAATTAAATTGAAAAAAATCAAGATGATGAATGTAGAAACCATCATCCTGGATGAATTCGACCAATTACTTGATGATTCTCAAATTCATTTTGTTGAGAAAATAACTCACTACGCACCTCGTGACCACCAACTTGTCTATATGAGTGCGACAACCAAGTTTGACCAAGAAAAGATTGCGCCTAACACACGTACCATTGATCTTTCTGACCAAAAATTGGACAACATCCAGCACTTCTACATGCAGGTAGATCAACGTCACCGAGTGGATATGCTACGAAAACTAGCTCATGTAGAGGATTTCCGTGGTCTGGTCTTCTTTAGCAGCCTATCAGACCTTGGAAACGCAGAAGAAAAACTACAGTATCGGGATATCTTGGCTGTTTCCCTAGCTAGTGATGTCAATGTTAAATTTAGAAAAGTCATCTTAGAAAAGTTTAAAGACAAGCAACTAACCCTGCTTCTTGCAACAGACCTTTTGGCTCGAGGGATTGATATTGATAGCCTAGAATGTGTCGTAAACTTTGATGTTCCTAGAGATATTGAAACCTACACTCACCGTGCTGGCCGTACAGGTCGCATGGGCAAGGAAGGTTATGTTATCACTCTCGTCACTCATCCAGAAGAAATCAAAAAACTCAAAAAGTTTGCAAGCGTACGTGAAATTGTCTTGAAAAACCAAGAACTCTATATCAAATGAAGCCCCCTTTGCTCTATGCACATCCGGTGTATGGAGCTTTTTTATGTAAACAATTCTTCAATTTTAGTTCAATATCAGAAAAAAGAACCTTGCAAAGCAAGATTCTTTTAGTGTCTGACTTAAATAATTGTTCTTCTGGGAACTAAATCGAATTAAGCTTCGATTTCTGTAACCATACCTGAACCAACAGTACGTCCACCCTCACGGATAGAGAATGTAGTACCTTGTTCTACGGCGATTGGGTGGATCAACTCAACGTCGATTGTCACGTTATCACCAGGCATTACCATTTCAGTACCTGCTGGAAGTTCAATTGAACCTGTAACGTCAGTAGTACGGAAGTAGAATTGTGGACGGTAGTTGTTGAAGAATGGAGTGTGACGTCCACCTTCTTCTTTAGTAAGGATGTAAACTTCACCTTTGAATTTAGTGTGTGGGTTGATTGAACCTGGTTTAGCGATAACTTGTCCACGTTCGATTTCGTCACGTTGAACACCACGAAGAAGGACACCTACGTTATCTCCGGCAAGACCTTCGTCAAGTTGTTTACGGAACATTTCAACACCAGTAACAACTGCTTTTTGAGTTTCTTCTTTGATACCAACGATTTCGATTTCGTCGTTGACTTTAACGATACCACGGTCGATACGTCCTGAAGCAACTGTACCACGTCCAGTGATTGAGAATACGTCTTCGACTGGAAGAAGCAATGGTTTGTCAGTGTCACGTTCTGGTTCTGGGATGTACTCATCAACTGTGTTCATCAATTCCATAACGATGTCTTCGTATTTAGTGTCACCTTCAAGGGCTTTAAGAGCTGAACCTTGGATAACTGGAAGATCGTCACCTGGGAAGTCGTATTCTGACAATAGGTCACGGATTTCCATTTCAACCAATTCAAGCAATTCTTCGTCGTCAACCAAGTCAACTTTGTTCATGAAGACGATAAGGTGTTTAACACCAACCTGACGTGAAAGAAGGATGTGCTCACGAGTTTGTGGCATTGGTCCGTCAGTTGAAGCTACTACAAGGATAGCTCCGTCCATTTGAGCGGCACCAGTGATCATGTTTTTAACGTAGTCCGCGTGTCCTGGAGCGTCGATGTGAGCGTAGTGACGTTTTTCAGTTTCGTACTCAACGTGCGCAGTGTTGATTGTGATACCGCGTTCGCGTTCTTCTGGAGCAGCATCGATAGACGCATAGTCTTTAGGTTGGTTAACTGATGAAGGCAAGCGACGTGCCAAAACAGTTGTGATAGCTGCAGTTAGGGTAGTTTTACCGTGGTCAACGTGTCCGATAGTACCAATGTTAACGTGTGGTTTACTACGATCGTATTTTTCTTTTGCCATTTGAGTAAAAGCCTCCAATAAAATATATTTTATAGATAGACAGTAGGCAATACAGTCTAACTTTCCTTACTATTTTATCAAATTTCAGCTAAATTGCAAGTGTTTTACAAAGTTTTTGTGAATTATTCTTAATCTGCTAATTTCTCAAAGTAACTTCCACTTGCCCAACCAAAGTGGAAATTAGTCTAAAACGGATTTTTATGGTGGAATTAAGTGTGAGACGTTTGAGTTAGAAATGAGGTCTACTATGACAAAACATAAACACCTTACCCTTTCAGACCGTAATGATATCCAATTAGGCTTAGAGCGCGGTGAAACCTTCAAAGCTATCGGACAATCCATTCTAAAAGACCCAACTACTGTTTCCAAAGAAGTCAAACGAAACAGACAAGTCCGAGAGTCTACATGCGATAACCTTCCTTGCCCTTTACTCGATAAGGCTCCCTTTGTCTGTAATGGATGCCCTAAAAGAAGACAAAATTGTGGATTTAAAAAAATCTTCTACCTTGCTAAACAAGCTCAAAAACAGTACGAACAAACTCTTGTCGAAGCTCGTGAAGGAACTCCCCTTAATTCCAAGGCCTTCTGGGACATGGACAAAGTCATTTCTGATGGTGTTAAAAAGGGACAACACATCTATCATATCCTCAAAACTCATAACCTTGATGTCAGTTCCTCAACCGTCTATCGACACATCCGAAAAGGATACCTATCTATCGCTCATATTGACCTAGCCAGAGCCGTTAAATTCAAAGAAAGACGGAAAAGGAAACTACCTTCCATCCCTAAAGAAGCTAAAAAAGGCCGTTCCTATGAGGATTTCCAAAACTATTTAGTCCTTAATCAACTAGACTCTTGGCTGGAAATGGACACAGTTCTGGGGAGGATGGGAGGTAAAGTCCTACTTACCTTCAACCTGTCTTTCTGTAACTTTATCTTCGCTAGGCTTCTGGATAATAAAACTGCCCTTGAGGTTACCAAACACCTCTATACCATCAAGAACACTCTTCATGAAGCTGATAAAGATTTCTTCCAACTCTTTCCTGTCATTCTTACCGATAATGGTGGAGAGTTTGCCAGGGTTGATGATATCGAAATGGATGTGCGAGGAGAGAGTAAACTCTTCTTTTGTGACCCTAATCGCTCTGACCAGAAAGGGAGAATTGAGAAAAACCACACACTGATTCGAGACATTCTACCTAAGGGAACTGCTTTTGACAACTTAACTCAAGAGGACATCAATCTCGTCTGCTCTCATGTCAACAGTGTCAAACGTGCTGCTTTGAATGGAAAGTCAGCCTATGAGCTCTTTGCCTTTACCTATGGAGAAGAGATTCCTAAGCTTCTAGGTATTTCTAAAATACCTGCAGAAGACGTCTGTCAGTCTTCGAAATTACTCCAACATAAGTTCTAAAAACTAACCTTTAACCGCATTCAAACGTCTCACACTAACTTCCACCATAGCGGAACTTAATCTGAAACGCTTTCAGATGAGGGGATTTTGTGCGCTCTTTTTTTCGATTCCTTTTGGTTACAAAAGCGATGAAATCAAGCATTAGTAAAACCAGTGGAACTTACCCTGACACGGATTTCCACTGGTTTTTAGGATTTTTATCAGACTAACTTCCACTTCTACTAGCGGTGGAACTTAGTTTGCGAATTTACCTTATTCTTAATCTACTAATCTAAACGGCACTTCCACTCCTATCACTTGCCTAAATAAAAAGAAAAATCAGGAATTTCCTGACTTTTACTTAGCTAATTCTCTTTCTCGTTCTTTCATTATTTTATGATTTTCATACAAACGTGATAAAAACTTAGAAATTTCTTTCAAGATAGAATAGGTTGGTACTGCGACAATCATGCCAATGACACCATAGATATTACTTGATAACAAAAGCAATACTAGAATCGTAATTGGATGAACCTTCATTACCCCACCAACGATTCGAGGGTAGAGGATATTTCCATCCACTTGTTGAATAATTAGCATATAAACAACTGCAATCAGCATTCTATGAGGATCAGTAAAGACATTAGCGATAATCATTGGAATCAAGCCAATACTTGGTCCTACATAAGGAATGAGATTGGCTAATCCTGAAAAGATGGCGAAGACCAAAGCATATTTTAAACCAATAATACTATATCCAATAAAGGCCAAACACCCAATAATAATCGCATCAATTGCAACTCCACTAATATAGCGAGCAATTGTCGCATTCAAATTCTTTAATAGGCCTGCAATATGTAGCTTATCTCTCTTTAAAACAGTACGTTCAAGCATCGGCAAGAACTTGTTACCGTCTAACAAAAAATAAATTAAGAACACAGGGGTCATGATAATAATCAAAACGGTACTAAAGAGCGCAGATAAGACACTTCCAACACTATTCGTCACACTATTTAAGATATTTTGTAGAATATCTACATAGGATAGATTTAATTGTTGAATTGTCGCTTGAATATCTATATTTTGAAAGGCTGGATAAGTAGATAAATCCACAATCAAATCTTGCAAACGACTATAAATTGTCTGACTTGTTGCTATCAAACTGGTCAACTGATTAATCAAAATCGGTAAAAGATAAACTACCCCAATAACTAGCCCCCAGACCAAGGTACACAAGGTTAGTAAAATACCAATGATACGGTTAATTTTGAAATACTTTTGTAAAAAATTTACAATAGGATTGGTCAAATAATATAAAAAACCACCTAAAAGAAAGGGAATCATTATAGTGTTTGCAACGCTTACAAAAGGTGTAATAATCGCTCCCATCTGTCTCCATAAATAGAAGATGATGGTTAATAGTAAAATCTCACTGGTCCAAAAAAATAATTTATTCTTACGAAACATGAAGTACCTCCATTCATCTATTTTACCACACTTTCAAAAAAGCTTCTTTCTTCTATCATGAAACTGGGAATATTTTTTTCTTTATGTTAGAATAAACTTACTATGAAAAAAATAATTTTAACTCTACTAAGTTTATCCGTAATTGGGTCAGCATCGACTGTTGCTGCTCAGGATTTTAATATTGCTGCTAAACATGCGATTGCTGTTGAGGCGAATACTGGTAAAATTCTCTATGAGAAAGATGCAACCAAGCCAGTTGAAATTGCTTCAATCACAAAGTTAATTACTGTTTATCTTGTCTATGAAGCCTTGGAAAACGGCAGTATTACACTATCAACTCCGGTAGATATTTCTGATTATCCTTACAAATTAACGACAAATTCTGAAGCGAGTAACGTTCCTATGGAAGCTCGTAATTATACCGTTGAACAGCTACTTGAAGCAACACTGGTATCTAGTGCCAACAGTGCAGCTATCGCCCTAGCTGAGAAAATTGCTGGCTCAGAAAAAGATTTCGTCGATATGATGCGCGCAAAACTCTTGGAATGGGGAATTCAGGATGCCACTGTTGTTAATACAACAGGTCTTAACAATGAGACTCTAGGGGATAACATTTACCCAGGATCTAAAAAAGATGACGAAAATAAGCTCAGTGCTTATGATGTCGCTATCGTTGCTCGTAACCTCATCAAAAAATACCCACAAGTCTTGGAAATCACGAAAAAACCTTCTTCTACTTTTGCTGGAATGACAATCACTTCGACCAACTACATGTTAGAAGGTATGCCTGCTTACCGTGGTGGTTTTGATGGACTGAAAACAGGAACAACAGATAAGGCTGGAGAGTCTTTTGTTGGTACTACTGTCGAAAAAGGCATGAGGGTTATCACAGTTGTTTTAAATGCAGATCATCAAGACAATAATCCCTACGCTCGCTTTACAGCTACATCTTCCCTAATGGATTATATTTCTTCTACATTTACACTTCGCAAAATCGTTCAGCAAGGCGATGCCTATCAAGATAGCAAAGTCCCTGTACAAGATGGAAAAGAAGATACGGTAACTGCAGTGGCCCCAGAGGATATCTATCTAATTGAACGTGGTGGGAATCAATCTTCCCAATCTATTCAATTCACACCTGATTCTAAAGCAATCCCAGCACCACTTGAAGCCGGAACAGTGGTTGGCCATTTGACTTACGAAGACAAGGATTTGATTGGTCAAGGTTACATTACCACAGAACGTCCTAGTTTCGAAATGGTAGCAGAAAAGAAAGTTGAAAAAGCCTTCTTCTTAAAAATTTGGTGGAATCAGTTTATCCGATTTATCAACGAGAAATTATAAAAAAATCGCGATTTTAAACCGCGATTTTTTTGTTACAAGTTCATCTTCAAAGTTCTTGATTTTGAGTAAATCTAATACTCAATAAAAATCAAAGAGCAAACTAGGAAGCTAGCCCCAGGTTGCTCAAAGCACCGCTTTTAGGTTGTAAATAAAGCTGACGTGTTTGGAGAGATTTTCGAAAAGTATAAAAACAAAGTTTACCCAACTGATCCTTCCATTTCATAGCTGATCAAGCGGTTCAGCTCAACAGCATATTCCATTGGAAGCTCCTTTGTAAATGGCTCTACAAATCCCATGACAATCATCTCAGTTGCCTCAGATTCTGACAATCCACGGCTCATTAGGTAATAGAGTTGCTCTTCTGAAATCTTAGATACCTTAGCTTCGTGTTCCAAAGCGACTTGTGAGTTGTGAATTTCATTAAATGGAATGGTATCTGATGCTGACAAGTCATCCATGATAATGGTATCACATTCGATGTGAGAGACAGATTTCTTAGAGTTTTTATTAAAGGTTACTTGTCCACGGTAGTCAACCTTTCCTCCACCTTTAGCGATGGATTTAGACACGATAGACGAGCTAGTATGTGGAGCGTTGTGGATCATCTTAGCACCAGTATCCTGGTGTTGCCCTGTATTGGCAAAGGCGATCGAAAGCATGGTGCCACGCGCCCCTTCTCCATCTAGGTAAACAGATGGATATTTCATGGTTGTTTTAGCTCCCAAGTTACCATCAATCCACTCAACAGTGGCATCTTTCAAGGCTTTAGCACGTTTCGTTACCAAGTTATAGACGTTATCAGACCAGTTTTGAATAGTCGTATAACGCATATAAGCACCATCTAAGGCAAAAATTTCTACGATGGCAGCATGCAAGCTGTTACTTGAATAAGTTGGCGCTGTACATCCTTCTACGTAATGGACACTTGCTCCTTCATCAACGATAATCAAGGTACGTTCAAACTGACCAGTATTTTCGTTGTTGATACGGAAGTAAGTTTGAAGTGGAATATCCACTTTGACCCCTTTTGGTACGTAGATAAAGGTTCCACCTGACCATACTGCTGAGTTAAGGGCAGCCAACTTGTTATCTGTCGGCGGTACCAACTTGGCAAAGTATTGTTTAAACAAGTCTGGGTATTCCTTGAGGGCAGAATCCGTATCTGTAAAGATAATCCCCAATTTTTGGAACTCTTCCTTCATGTTGTGGTAAACCACTTCTGACTCGTACTGGGCAGAGGCACCAGCTAGATAAGCACGCTCAGCTTCTGGTATCCCAATACGTTCAAAGGTTTCTTTGATTTTTTCAGGAACTTCGTCCCATGAACGGGCTGGTTTGTCAGATGGTTTTTGGTAGTAGATCAAGTCATCAAAATCAATCTCTGACAAGTCTGCTCCCCAAGTTTGCATGGGCATTTTTTTGAAGGTTTCATAAGACTTCAAACGGAATTCTAGCATCCACTCAGGTTCTCCCTTAGCAGCTGATAGTTCACGAATGACATCTTCGTTCAATCCTTTTCCTGTCGATAGGACAGGCTCTACATCATCATGGAAACCAAATTTATATTCACCAAGGTCAATTGGTTTTGGTTCTACTCTTTCTTCAGCCATAATATCCTTTCTTTCATTCTTCATTTCTACTGATTCATAAGACAAATAAACTTGCCTTACTTGTTTTCTTGATTTTCAATTGTTTTCTTCAGGGCATTCCAGGCTAGGGTTGCACACTTGATTCGTTGAGGGAATTTTGCAACACCTGACAAGAAAGCAGCATCACCAAGACTATCTTGTCTGTCATCTTTTTGCCCTTGAACCATTTCAGAAAAAATAGTCGCCAGTTCTAATATTTCTTGTTTGGTTTTTCCTAAAACGGCATCTGTCATCATGCTTGCAGAGGCAGTCGAGATGGTACAACCTGAGTTTAGAAAAGCGATATCTTCCAAGCGGTCATCTGCATCAAACTTGACGGAGAGATTGATGACATCTCCACAGGTCGGATTATTGAGACTGATTTGCTCAGCATCTTCTAACTTCCCTTGGTGATGTGGATTTTTCGAATGGTCCGCTACCACTGCCATATAAAGGCTATCTAGTTTAGAAAGTGCCATTGAAAAACTCCTTTGTCTTTTGTAAGGCATCGACTAGCTTGTCGCAATCTGCCTTGGTATTGTAGATATAAAAACTTGCACGAGCTGTTGCTGGAACATCCAAATACTGGAGCAAGGGTTGGGCACAGTGGTGACCCGCTCGAACAGCCACTCCTTCATAATCCAAAGCAGTCGCAAGGTCGTGAGGATGAAGGTCGCCTAGGTTAAAAGCAATGACACCTGAACGTTGAGCCAAGTCCTGTGAACCATAAATGGTCAGTCCTTCAATCGCCTGCAATTTAGGATAGACATACGAGATTAATTCCTGTTCATGGGCTTCAATGGCATCCATACCAATCTTTTCTAGATAATCCACTGCTGCTGCTAGTCCGATTGCACCTGCCATATTGGGTGTTCCAGCCTCAAATTTCCAAGGCAATTCCTTCCAACTAGCAGATTGCTCATAGACAAAATCAATCATTTCGCCACCAAATTCAACTGGTGACATTTGCTCCAGATACTTTTCTTTACCATAAAGAACACCGATACCAGTTGGGCCAGCCATCTTGTGACCTGAAAAGGCAAAGAAGTCCACATCCAAGTCCTGAACATCAATCTTCATATGAGGAGTAGACTGAGCACCATCCACCACCATGATGGCTCCCACTTGGTGGGCCATTTGAGTGATTTCTTTGATCGGATTGACAACACCCAGAACATTTGAGGCGTGAGCTAGGGAGACAAACTTGACTCTATCAGTCAATTTAGTTCGCAAATCATCCATATCCAGAGCTCCATTCTTAAGATAGACATAAACAAGTTCTGCCCCAGTCTTACGGCAGGCTTCCTGCCATGGAATGATATTGGAATGGTGTTCCATGACGGAAATCAAGACCTGATCTCCCTCAGTCAAGACTTCCTCTGCAAAGCGCGCCACCCAGTTCAGACTGGTTGTCGTTCCTCTAGTAAAGAGAACTTCCTTTGTAGACCCTGCATTGATAAACTTACCAATGGTTTCACGAGCAGCTTCATAGGAAGCAGTCGCCCGCTCCGCCAAGGTATGAACCCCACGATGAACATTGGCATTGTCGTTCTCATAGTAGCGGTTAATCGTCTCCAGAACTGCTAGTGGTTTTTGTGTCGTCGCGGCATTGTCCAAATAAACCAATGGTTCATCATTAACAATCTGGTCTAAAATTGGAAAATCCTTGCGAATCACTTCTACATCTAACATAGGCTACCCCTTAGCGTTTTGACAATTTTTCTTCGATAGTTGCAATCATTTCATCACGAACTTCCTTGACTGGAATCTCAACGATAACAGATCCAAGGAAACCACGGACAACCAAACGTTCTGCAGTTGCCTTATCCAAGCCACGGCTCATGAGGTAATACATATCTTCTGGATCTACCTGACCGATAGAAGCCGCGTGTCCTGCAGTTACGTCATTTTCATCAATCAAAAGAATTGGATTGGCATCTGAACGTGCCTGATCTGAAAGCATAAGAACACGACTCTCTTGTTGGGCATCTGCTCCCTTGGCACCCTTGATAATGTGGCCAATACCATTGAAGGTCAAGGTTGCTTTTTCAAGAATAACCCCATGTTGAAGGATATTTCCGATTGAGTTGCAACCATAGTTAGTCACTCGGGTATCAATCCCTTGTACCTGACGGCCACTTGAAAGAGCTACAACCTTGAGATCTGCATGGCTACCATTTCCAATCAAGTCGCTATCAAAGTCCGCAACGACGTTCCCTTCGTTCATGACACCGATTGCCCAGTCAATGCTTGCATCGTTGCCTAATTTACCACGACGGCTAATGTAGGCAGTGACATTCTCACCAAGACGGTCAATCGCAGCAAATTTTACTTGCGCACCTGAACGAGCAATTACTTCTACTGTGATATTAGCAGTTGCTTTGGCACTTCCTTCACCGCGTGACTCTAGACGCTCCAGATAACTAATCTTAGAATTTTTACCAGCGATAATCATAATATGCTTGTTAAACGGCACATCACTATCGCTGTCTTGATAGAAAATTCCTTCGATTGGTTCTTTAATCTCAACATTATCAGGAATGTAGAGAACAGCACCACTGTTGAAATAAGCTGTATGGTAGGCTGCCAACTTGTCATCGTCATACTTAACAGATGACATGAAGAATTCCTCAATAAGCTCTGGAATTTCTTCTAAAGCTGAGTGGAAGTCTGTAAAGACGACACCCTGTTCAGCTAACTCAACTGAAGTTTGCTCAAAAACAGTTTGAGTTCCTACTTGCACCAACTTCAAGTGATTATCTAGAGCTGTGAAATCTGGAACATTTGCTGATGGCTCACTTTCTGTAATCGTTCCATCACCCAGATTCCAACGGTGGAATTTGACACGCTCAATAACTGGTAATTCCAAAGTCTCAATCTTGTCAAAAGCTTTTTGACGGAGATCAGCTAACCAGCTTGGTTCAGCGTGCATTTCTGAAAAAAGTTTAATATTTTCTTTAGTCATTTACTTCTCCTAAAAGATACGAGGGAATTACAATTCTTCCTTGTAATCGTAGCCAAGTTCTTCAGCTAGTTTTGCGTATCCTTCACGTTCCAAACGCGCAGCCAACTCTGGACCACCTGAAAGGACAACACGACCTTCCATCATGACGTGTACCACATCAGGTGTGATGTAGTTCAAAAGACGTTGGTAGTGAGTGATAATCATAGCACCAAAGCCTTCACCACGCATGGCATTAACACCTTTAGAAACAACTTTAAGGGCATCAATATCAAGACCAGAGTCAATCTCATCCAAAAGGGCAAAAGTTGGTTCCAACATCAAAAGTTGAAGAATCTCATTACGTTTTTTCTCACCACCAGAGAAACCTTCGTTGAGGTAACGCTCAGCCATTTCTTCTTTCATGTTGAGCAATTCCATCTTTTCATCTAGCTTAGTGATGAACTCGCGAACTGAAATCTTCTCATCGTCTTCTTTACCAGCATTCATGGCTGCACGAAGAAACTCAGCGTTAGTAATACCAGGAATTTCTGATGGATATTGCATAGCAAGGAAAAGTCCCATACGCGCACGCTCGTCCACTTCCAACTCAAGGATGTTTACGCCATCAAACAAGACTTCACCTTTGGTAACTTCATAGTTTGGATTTCCCATGATAGCGGCAGAAAGAGTCGATTTACCTGTACCATTTGGTCCCATGATAGCGGCGATTTCTCCTGTTTTCAGGGTCAGGTTAACCCCTTTTAAAATTTCTTTTCCTTCAATCTCAACGTGAAGATCTTTGATCTCTAATACTGACATGATAGTTCCTTTCTTTTTCAAGGCCTTTACAGTGCTTACTGGAAACATACTTGATTTCCCTAGAAAATACGGTAAAAGGTCAATAAATATACTTTTATAGTATAACAAAAAAAAGCCTAAAAGGCTTTGATTTTGTCTAGAAGCTGAGGACTAGTCTTTTCCTTTTAAATGCTGGTCAATGACATCTACAATCTTGCCCATCAAGTAACTAACTCGGAAATTTCTAAAGAGCAAAATGGCCCAAAAGGCTGCCATAATATAGCGACCAGTCATCCAGGCTTCATTGAAAAAATAGGTCTCAGCAGCTGTAAACAGCGCAATGATAATAAATTGTTGTCTATTCATAAACTTATTGTATCATGAAATCTTTCTTTAGTCTTCCTCTACCTTCACTTTATCAGCCAAAAATTCAAATCCTTCTGGAATCAGACTTTCTTCTGCTTCTTTTTCAGTTTGAGAAGATTTGGCTTTGGCTGAAAAGGCTGCGCGAACTTCTTTCCATTCCTCCATGGAAATAGCTAAAATCTCAGGTGAAAAACCTGCTGCCTGACTGAGGATGTTGCCAAACATGGTATTGAGATTGTCCCGTTTCATGGTTTGACCAGCATTAAAGTTAGACTCAAAAGCAAGAATAGCATGGTGCTCATTGGCTGCAACCGGTTGAGAACCAACTAGCAGAGCCTTATCAGGACCTCCTAGACTTTCAATCACCTCTCCCCAGGCATTCTGTAAGCGAATCAGATTTTGACGTGCTAAATCAGGATTTTCAACGGCCTCTTGTAAGATAGATTGAACTTTATTACGATCCACACGATAGACTGTCTTGCCTACTACTGGGCGACTTGGAGCTGGACTGGTTGGCTTGGGTACAGTTCCCACATTTGCGAGTTCTTGTTTGAGACGGGCAACTTCCTGTCTCAGCGAATCAATTTCATGTTCAACTTCCCCAGAAAGAGCTGGTTCAGGCTTAATCTCTGCCAAACGGATAGTCATCATCTCAGCATAAATCTTAGGCTGCAAACTAGACTTAATATCTGCTAAACTGACTGTCGCCAAGCGAATCATTTCAAACAGATTTTCCTGAGGAAGACCCAAATTTTCTACAAAAACTGGACTATGATGAGTGTTTTCTCCCCCTGTTTGAACAATTAACAAATCTCTTAAATAGTGCAAAAGGTCGGTCACAAAACGAGTCATGCTCTTACCATTGTCAAAAAGAAGATTCAAGCAAGACAAAGCCTTGGGAACATCCTGTTGAGACAAGGCAGCCACATAATCATCCAAGGCTGATAGACTAATTGTGCCAGTAATTTCTTCAGAGATGGCAGTCGTCAGCTCGTTTCCCTGTGTCAAACTCAGGGCTTGATCCAAAATAGACAAGGCGTCCCGCATCCCACCTTCAGCTCGTCTAGCAATGATTTCCACAGCTTCTGGTTCAGAACTGATATTTTCCTTTTCTAAGATATAGTGGATATGTTCCTTAATATCCTGTGTCTTAATTGATTTAAACTCAAAACGTTGGACACGGGATAGAATAGTGGCAGGAATCTTGTGCAATTCAGTAGTAGCTAAAATAAAGACCACATTCTGTGTTGGCTCTTCCAGCGTCTTTAGGAGAGCATTAAAAGCCCCTGTAGACAGCATATGAACCTCGTCTATGATATAAACCTTATAACGGGCAAGACTAGGAGCATAGGTAGATTTATCACGGATTTCACGAATTTCATCAACCCCATTATTAGAGGCCGCATCCATTTCGATGACATCTTCTAAACTACCATCCGTCACTGCTTGACAAATATAGCAGTTATTGCAAGGTTCACCACCCACTTGATTGGGACAGTTCATAGCCTTGGCAAAAATCTTAGCCACACTGGTTTTTCCCGTTCCACGAGGACCAGAAAAAAGATAAGCGTGACTTATTTTCTCTTGCTCCACTGCTTGTTTAAGAGTCTTAGCCACAACTTCCTGTCCAACCAACTGGGAGAAGTTTTGACTTCTATATTTTCGATAAAGTGCTTGATACATTAGGCTTTCTCCCCAAACATTGTAAAGTCCCATTCTGTCTTTTCAAGCAAAATAGCGACAAATTGTTTCAAATAATCTCGATCCATAGCATCATAATCATCAAGCTCTGAAGAATCCAGATCCAGAACTCCAAGTAATTGACCATTCTTTATCATCGGCACAACAATTTCACTTTTAGCTCGACTATCACAAGAAATATAGTTGGGATAAGTTGTTACATCACCAACCAGAACAGTTTCCTGAAAATGAGCTGCCTCCCCACAAACACCTTTTCCCAGTGCAATACGTATGCAGGAAACACCTCCTTGGAAAGGACCTAGAACCAATTCCTTTCCATCGAACAGATAAAAGCCTGCAAATACGGTATTAGGTAAGCGTGATTTTAGAAGAGCACTGGCGTTGGAAAGATTAGCCAAAACATTGGTTTCACCATCCAATAAAAAAGAGAGCTCTTCATTTAACATTTGATAACGTGATTGTTTTTCTGATTCTAACATAGGACTATTATATCAAAAAAGGCTTACAGACAAAAGAAAAATCCCTTGTTTAGTAAACAAAGGATTTTGTGAATTTTCAATTTGATTAAAGTTCGATATCACCGAACAAGTCAGCCATTGAGAATCCTGTTTGTGTTTCTGGAAGTTCGAAATCACGTTTTTCTTGACGTTTTGGACGACGTGGACGAGCAGCACGTTTTTCTTCTTTTTGTCCTTCTTCTTGAGCTGGACGTTCTTCAAGAGCTTTGATAGAAAGTGATACACGTTCTGCGTCAGCGTTAACATCAAGGACTTTAACAGTAACTTCTTGACCAACAGTAAGAGCTTCTTTTGGATTTTCGATACGTTTGTGTGAAATTTGTGATACGTGAACAAGTCCATCGATACCTGGCAATACCTCAACAAATGCACCGAAGTCAGTCAAACGTTTAACTGTTCCTTCTACTACATCACCTTTAGCCAATTTTTGCTCAACGCCATCCCATGGTCCAGGTGTTGTTGCTTTAAGTGAAAGTGATACGCGTCCTTCTTCTTCGTTAAGATCAAGGATCTTCACTTCGATTTCTTCACCAACAGTTACAACTGATTTAGGTGAAACGTTACGTTCGTGTGACAACTCAGTCAAGTGAACCAATCCGTCAACACCACCAAGGTCGATGAAAGCACCGAAGCTTGTGATACGAGCAACTTTACCAGTTACTACATCACCAACAGCCAATTTACCGAATACTTCAGCACGAGCTGCTGCAGTAGCTGCTTCAACAACTTCACGACGTGAAAGGATGAAGCGGTTCTCTTTAGGATCAACTTCTTTGATTTTGGCATCAAATTCTTGACCTACGAAACGCTCAGTGTTACGTACGAAACGAGTATCCAACATTGAAGCTGGGATAAATCCACGAACACCTTCAAATTCTACTGAAAGTCCACCTTTAACGGCACGAGTTCCTTTAACAGTAACAACTTCTTCTTCGCGTCCTACAAGTTTGTCCCATGCTTTGCGAGCTTCAAGGCGTTTTTTAGATACAAGGTATGTAACTGTATCAGTATCTTTACCAACTACTTGACGAAGTACAAGAACATCCAATACTTCTCCTACTTTAACAAAGTCATTGATATCTGCATCGCGATCGTTTGTCAATTCGCGAAGAGTCAAGACACCTTCAACACCAGTTCCAGAGATTGCAACGTTAGCTTGAGTCGCATCAACTGTCAATACTTCAGCACTAACAACATCACCAGTCTCAACTTGGCTAACGCTATTTAGCAAATCTTCAAATTCGTTCATCTAAAAAATCCTCCAACAATCAAGTTTTTCTTAAACTTGACATACTTATAATTTTTTTCCTAAGCACCCGCAAGGACATGTTCATATCGTTCACGTCTTTCAATTATAAAAATAAAATACCCTAAGATATTTTGCTTTTTATCTTGATTATTACCTAAGAACTGGGGTAGCTGGATTCGAACCAACGCATGAGGGAGTCAAAGTCCCTTGCCTTACCGCTTGGCTATACCCCATTGATGAAATGGAGAGAGAGGGATTCGAACCCCCGAACCCGAAGGAGCGGATTTACAGTCCGCCGCGTTTAGCCTCTTCGCTATCTCTCCTACAATCAACATGGACTATTATATCATGAAAATTTCAAAAAAACAAGACTTATTTTGCTAAATTATAATTTTCAATCAAAATTTCCACAGCTTTTTCCAATTTTTTATAAAAACTATCGACATTCCCATTCTTTATGATGGCAAATTGTCCATCTAATTCGGCAATTTCTCCGATAACTTTTTTACCAATGGTCAAGGTATAGCCTTCAAAACTGTCTTTTCCTACATTAACTTCGGCATCTGCTACTTGAATTTCGATTTTTTTATCTTTCTTACTCATTTCATACCTCTCTTCACTTTTTCTATTTTACAAGAAAATCCTAAAACTAGCAAGAAAAAACTCTATATCAGGCTTGTCTGATATAGAGTTTTATGCTTTATTTAATGTGTTTTTCTAGTTCTTTTTGGTACTTACCGTTTGATTCCAATTTTTCTTTTTGCCATTTTTTCAGTGCTTCTTCATATTCTTTTGTTGTAACAATATCTTTTTGCAATTTCATTCCTTTAAAGATATATGGGTCACCCTTAATACCAACTTGTGAGTATGGTTTTGAGAATGGTACGACATTACTTACAACTGGAGAACCACCAGATGAGGCTGTTGGCATCAATAATGAACTATCTGTCAACCAAGCTTGAGCCTTGGCATATTTTTCATAGCGTTCTTCAAGATTTGTAGTTTCTGAATCTGCATCATCCAATAATTTCTTATATTGGTCCAAACCAAGTTTAGCTACAACATCCTTATCTTTTCCTTTAGTGATACCAAGGTGTTTCATAGCAGAACCTGATTTAGGATCCATGATATTCAAGTAAGAGGCTGGGTCTTGATAACTTGGAGCCCATCCTGTACTGTTCAAATCATAGTCTTTTTGAGAAGGAACACGCGCTTGAGAAGTGATAGTTTCCTTTTCATTATCTGTCATTTGAAGAACATCGATGACAACATTTTCAGCACCAAGAGTTGATTCGATAGACTGTTTGAAAGAGTTGCTTTGTTGAACGGCGATGGTATCTGTTTGTTCAACTGGGACATCCAAGTGAATTGGGAAGTTTACCCCTTTAGATTCCAAGTCTTTCTTAGCTTTTTCAAAGGCTGCTTTAGCCTTGTCAGTGTTGTAGATAGAATCCTTACCATCGACTAGCTCAACACCTTTCCATTGATCACCATAGTTCACCAACTCAGCTTGAGCGATGTGACCAAAGTTCTTACCACCTGCTTGTACAAAGTTATCAGGAACGAGACTGTTACGAATAATCTTATCCGCACCGTCTTCACCATTTAGCTGGGCAGCATAAGAATGGCGGTTGAAGGCAAAGTTGATAGCCTGACGGAAGTCCTTATTCAGCATAGCTTCTTTTGTAGAAGTCTTTTGTTCTTCACTTGTTTTCGCAGTTTTATTGTATGACTGACGATTTACGTTAAAGGTGAAGTAATAGCTACTTGAGTCCTGTGGGCTATAAGTAATTTTATCTCCGTATTGTTCCAAAGTTGAAGCAAAGTTTGAGCTACTTGGGAAGAGACGGGCTGTCGTATAAGCACCTGAAGAGAAACTACGAATCAACGATTCCTGATCAGAACCATCGTAGTAGGTCAATTTAATCTTCTCGATTTTTACCTTTTCTTTATCCCAGTAGTTTGGATTTTTCTCGTATTCGATCAACGATTTAGAAGTCAAGGTCTTCAAGATATAAGGACCATTGTAAAGAATCCCTGCTGGAGTAACTGCTCCATAATCTTTACCTGACGCCTTCAAAAACTCTTCATTTACAGGCAACATCGTTGCTGTTGTGACTTTAGAGTTCCAGAAGCTTTCAGGTTTGTTTAGGGTATATTCAACTGTGTAATCGTCCAAAGCTTTGACACCAACTGTAGAGAAATCATTCGTCTCACCAGTCATGTAGGCATCCAATCCCTTGATTGAATTTTGGATGAGAGAGACACCGTCTGACTTGCCGTCAGCTACGTGTTTTAGTCCTGTTACAAAGTCATGGGCTGTTACTTCTGCGTATTCTTCACCTTCTGAAGTGTACCATTTAACTCCTTTACGAAGTTTATAGGTATAAGTCAAACCATCTTTAGACACAGACCAATCTTCAGCCAAGGAAGGGATAACATTTCCGTATTGGTCGTTTTCCATCAAGCCATCAACCACGTTCCCGATGACATCTGTTGTAGATGTACGAGTCGCTATACTATAATCCAAAGATGCTGGATCTACTGCATAGACATATGAAAATGTTGTCGGTGCATCTGCTTCTTTATCAGCTTTTCCACAAGCCACTAAAAGAGCTGTTGTGCTCAGGACCACTCCTGCTGTTAAGAGCCACTTTTTCGATTTCATAAAAAATCTCCTTTAGTTAATTTTAATCTACTTTTACAATCCAACCTTCTGGCGCTTCAATATCACCAAACTGAATTCCTGTCAATTCATCATATAATTTACGAGTCACAGGACCTACTTCTGTTTCACTATAGAATACATGGAAATCATCACCATGTTGAATACCACCAATTGGGGAAATCACTGCTGCTGTACCACAGGCACCTGCCTCTACAAAACGGTCAAGCTTATCAATTGGGACATCACCCTCAATAGGAGTTAAGCCCAAGCGATGTTCTGCCAAATAAAGCAAGGAATACTTGGTAATAGATGGCAAGATAGATGGACTCAATGGTGTTACAAACTCATTGTCAGCTGTAATTCCAAAGAAGTTAGCTGATCCGACTTCTTCAATCTTTGTATGAGTTGATGGGTCTAGATAGATAACATCTGAAAAATGACGTGACTTGGCCAATTTTCCTGGCAAGAGACTGGCAGCATAGTTCCCACCAACCTTAGCCGCACCTGTACCATTTGGAGCCGCACGGTCGTATTCATCCTGAATCAAGAAGTTGGTTGGAACCAAACCACCCTTAAAGTAATTTCCAACTGGCATAGCAAAGATGGTGAAAATATATTCCTCTGCTGGTTTAACCCCGATAATATCTCCAACACCAATCAAAAGTGGACGAAGATAAAGGGTTCCACCTGTTCCATATGGTGGTACGTATTCTTCATTCGCGCGGACAACTGCCTTACAAGCTTCTACAAACATGTCTGTCGGAACTTGTGGCATCAAGAGACGATCACAAGTACGTTGCAGACGTTTGGCATTTTCATCAGGACGGAACAGTTGAATACTGCCATCCTTAGTACGATAAGCTTTCAAACCTTCAAATGCTTGTTGTCCATAGTGGAGACTTGGAGAAGACTCTGAAATATGCAAGGTTGCATCTTCTGTCAACTCTCCTTGATTCCATTGTCCATTTTTAAAATGGGCAATATAGCGATAAGGTAATTTCATATAGGAGAAACCAAGGTTCTCCCAATCAATCGTTACTGTCATATTCCACTCCTTATTCTAAAAACCTATTTCTTATATTCTACACTTTTTTTCTAAAATAGCAAGTATATTTTGTAATTTTCAGAAAATTTCTTCAATAAAAAGAACCAGCTCTTAGAACTGATTCCTTTTACAAGTGAAAAATTAGTTATTTTCAACTTTTTCATCGTATTTTGGTCTTAGTGTTGTACCTGAGTTAACAATGGTACGTTTTTGAACAAGAGGAAGGTCTGTGCGATTATAAACTGTACGCCACGGTTCCCAAACAAGACCTGTTTTTTCTTGAATCTTCACGCGTATGTTACGTACATTTCCTTTAAATTGAAGTTCAGTTTGGAAGCCAGCTGTTCTGTTTTTACCATTATCTTCCCATTGACGTGAGCGAATGCTTTCAATTCCATCCTTATCATAAGTTACTTCATCCCAGTAAACATAGTAACGAGCGATATAAGCTCCCTTATGCTGTAAATTGAGATAACCATTTTTGTATGAAGTCACTTTAGTTTCAATGTAGTCTGTATTACTTTGAATTGTAGCTACTTGATTATCTTTCAAGAATGCAGTCTTATAAGAAATTGGAACAGCAGGGTTTTGTGTACTGAAAGTAGCTCCTTCTTGAATCAATTTCTTCAAATCTTCTACTGTACCTGTCACAACACGTGCAGCGCCATCAGCATTTCCACCTACGATTGAAACTGTTACAGTTGTATTCTTCAAGACACGTGCCCACTCAGATTCTGGTTTAATAGGCACTCCTTTGATAACAGCATTGATCGCTGCTTTCAACTCTGTACTCTTGCTTGTTGTTTCAAATTTGACATACATTTGACGTCCGTATGAAACGCTTGACACGTATACAGGAGGTGTTTTGTCATCAATTCCACGTGCTTTCAATTGATCAACCGTTACTCCTGGGGCAAATACATCTGATGGATTTTTTGGAGCATCAAAGTTAGCAGTATAGTAAATTTGTTTAAAATCAACAACTTCAACTTGTTTTTCACCCTTGTTTACAGCTTCAAAGTCAATTTTCAAATTAACACCGACTTTTTCAAAATCACTTCCGAATTTTGCTTTCAATTGATTCATGCTGTAAGCAGAAGTTGATTCGTACTGCATACGTGCTGGAGCAGGATTTTTCGCAGCATATTTTTCATGCCAAAGATTTAACAAGGTATTCACACCTTCCTGCATACCACTTACAGTTGGATTAGCATCTACATAGCTATCTCCGCCTACCATTCCTGGTAAATCAACACTAATTCTACCTTTGCTACGATCTAAACTAATTTGTTGTGGTTTATTTTCTAGGAGGTCTTGATTTGCTTTAAACAAAGCACCTAGGAAGATATCTCCGTTACCATTAATGGCAACATCTGCAGAGCCATTAGAAAGGTTTTTCTTCACTTTTTCTACAACCACAAATTCATTTCCTTGTTGTTTTGTGCTTGTATTAGTGTAATTTTCTAATGCTTCGCCTTTTCTAGTTAAAATATTTAGTTTATCGTAATTTAAACCAAATAAATAGTTATTTAGTTCTGCAGTAAAGTCTGTTTTTGCTTTGCTTTCTGTTTTAACTTGGTTTTCTGTTACAGCACGATATACTTCAACTTCTGCCAAACTAAGAGGAGTTTTAGATTTATTTAATTCAATTTTTACATATCGTGCATTAACTCCTGAGAATTGAACATCAATTGTTGGTTGATTGTTTAAGCTATCGACATGTTGACGAGTTACTTCCTTACCATCTTTATCTAACAAAATAACATCAAAATTAGATAAACGATTTGCTACATCCCCATCTCCACGATTGTAAATACGAACAGTTCCCACACCTTCTTCTTTTGCTAGATCAACTTTCCACCAAGAATGATCTTGAAAATCTGTATGAGTAACTGAACGATTGTTCCAGGCATTATCACGATTACCGTCAACTGCTCTAGAAGCCTCCCCTTCATAAGCAGTCGAACTCTGACTTGCAGACTTATGAGCAGCAATATTTTCACCAGCAACTGCAGCAACGCTTGGTTCTGTTGCTTTTACTACATTTGTTTGAAATACAAGGCCAGAACCTAGCAAAAATGTTGCAATGGCAACACCACATACTCCAACGCTACGTTTACGAATAGAAAAACGAAATCCTTTATCTTGTTTGTTTTGAGACATACAAAACTCCTATATATTTGAACGAATTATTTCTCGAACGCGCTTTCTTGAAACAATAAGAGTATAACATAAAAATATTATATATGCAATCGTTTTCCTAAAAAATTATTATTTTTTATTAGCTAAACTTGTATAGATATCACTATATTAACAACTTCATATTTAAATACTCAAGCGGTCTATACCACTAAAAACAAGAAAACGAGCAGGCTCAAGTCCCTATCAGTTGGGCAGTAGCACTGTTCGTTTTTGTATATATAATCAAATTTAACGCTTAAAATATATAGTTTGATAATTTTCTCAATGAAAAGCTTTTCATTGTTGTTTATCATTTCTTAGATTCAAATTCTGTATAAGCTTCCTGAAGATAAGCATCAAAAACTTCTTCATCTGAAATTGTGTCAGAGATGAAGCTGCCGTTGCTTGTGCGTTCTGACAGGTTCAAGTCTTGCAATCGACTTTCGTAGATTGTTCCTTTGTTGGATTGAACAAGCAGAGTTTGGTCGTTCTCTTCCACTTCTGTACTGAAGAGGTCACCAACGAAGCCTTGTTCTGCAACCGCTCCTGCCAAGAAGACACGATGCGGTTTGTTTTTTAACTCACGCAAGACTTGTAAGCCACGTTTGGCACGACTTGTTGCCGGAATTTCGTCAATAGAAACACGTTTCAAACTTCCACGTTGGGTCAAGAGGTAGAAGGATGAGGTGTTACAGATAAAGGCGGATTGGAGAACATCATCTGCTTTCAGGTTCATAGCTTTGACACCTGCAGCCTTAGCACCGACAACTGGTACCTCTTCGATATTGAAACGAAGGGCATAACCATTTTGGCTAATCAAGAGAACATCATCCAGTTTAATCGGAGCCACTGCTACAATCTGGTCTGTCTCGTCTTTGAGCTTAGCATACTTTACAGACTTAGATTTATAGGTCCGCCATGGAGAGAATTCTTTGCGTTCTACACGCTTGATTTGACCGAAACGAGTCGCCGCAAAGTAGGTTGTCGCATCATCAAACTGATCCACTACTTCCACATAAAGGATTTCTTCGTTCGTTTCAAAGTTTGTAATGGTTTGGCTCAGATGTTCCCCGATATCCTTCCAACGAATGTCTGCCAATTCATGAATTGGTCGATAAATGACATTTCCAAGCGTCGTGAACATCAAAAGATGCTGGGTTGTCTTGGCAGATTGAACAAAAATCAAACGGTCGTCATCACGTTTGCCAATTTCTTCCAGCGTTGAAGCGGCAAAGGAACGTGGGCTGGTACGCTTGATGTAACCTGCCTTGGTCACACTGACGTAGGTATCTTCCTCGGCAATCAGACTAGCTGTATCAATTTCGATTACTTTCGCAGTGTCTTCTAAGCTACTCAAACGTGGAGTCGCAAATTTCTTCTTGACCTCACGAAGCTCTTTCTTCATGAGATTGTACATGGTCCGCTCATCACCGATAATAGCCGCAAGCATGGCAATCTTTTCACGAAGTTCTGCTTCTTCTTCCTGCAAGACAACCACATCGGTATTGGTCAAACGGTACAGTTGCAAGGTAACGATGGCCTCAGCCTGTTCTTCCGTAAAATCATAGCTAATCTTGAGATTTTCCTTGGCGTCCGCCTTATTCTCAGAAGCACGGATAAGCGCAATGACTTCGTCCAAAATCGAAATCACTCGAATCAAACCTTCGACAATATGGAGACGTTTCTCAGCCTTTTCCTTGTCAAAGCGTGAACGCGCCAAAATCACTTCGCGACGGTGGGCGATGTAGCTAGACAAGATTGGAACGATCCCAACCTGACGAGGAGTGAAATTGTCAATCGCCACCATGTTAAAGTTGTAGTTGATTTGCAGGTCCGTGTATTTGAAAAGATAGTTGAGAACCAGCTCCGTATTAGCGTCTTTTTTGAGCTCAATAGCGATTCGAAGACCGTCACGGTCAGACTCATCGCGAACCTCAGCAATACCAGCCACCTTGTTATTGACACGAACATCATCGATTTTCTTGACTAGATTGGCCTTGTTGATTTCATAAGGAATCTCAGTGATAACAATTTGTTCCTTACCACCTTTTAGCTTTTCAATCTCAGTCTTGGAACGAACAACTACGCGCCCCTTACCAGTTTCGTAAGCCTTCTTGATTTCATCACGACCCTGAATGATTCCTCCAGTCGGAAAATCTGGTCCCGGCAAGAATTCCATGAGTTTATCAACCTTTGCAGTTGGGTGGTCAATCATGTAAACCGCCGCATCAATGACCTCAGCCAAATTATGAGGTGGAATATCTGTGGCATAACCAGCCGAAATACCAGTAGAACCATTAACCAATAGATTCGGAAAGGCTGCTGGTAAGACAGTTGGCTCTTTCTCCGTGTCGTCAAAGTTCCAAGCAAAAGGAACGGTCTTTTTCTCGATATCCTGAAGGAGATAACCAGCAATCTCTGACAAACGTGCCTCGGTATAACGCATAGCCGCAGGCGGATCTCCGTCCATAGAACCGTTATTACCGTGCATTTCAACTAGAATCTCACGATTTTTCCAGTCCTGTGACATACGAACCATGGCATCATAGATAGAACTGTCACCGTGTGGGTGAAAATTCCCCATGATATTACCGACAGACTTGGCCGACTTGCGGTAGCTCTTGTCAAAGGTATTGCCATCCTTATTCATAGAATAAAGAATGCGACGCTGAACCGGCTTCAATCCATCACGAATATCTGGCAAAGCCCGGTCTTGAATAATGTATTTGGAATAGCGACCAAAGCGCTCTCCCATGATATCCTCTAGGGACATATTTTGAATGTTACTCATATAGGATACAGAGCCCGTAAAATACCAAGTGAAAATAGAAAATTCTTGAAGTAAGAAAGCTCAGCAGAGAATTTATCTTTTTCACGCATCATTTAGGGCGTGTTCAACTCCTTTCAAAGAATGTAGAGTAGATTTTTATGCAGTAAAAGATATTTTACGGGAATTAGTCCCATGTTCAGTTACCTTAAGGAACCAAACAATCCTTTCTGTAGTTTAAAGTGTTTAAAATTTATTGATTAGATTAGTATTAAGGAATTTCACACAGCATTTAGGGCGTGTTCAACTCCTTTCGAAGAATGGAGAGTAAATATTATGGAATAAGAAAAAAATATAGAGTAAGTGAGTTTCACCCAATTCCTGTATCGTCATTTCCACTTGAAATGTCTACTTCACAAATCCTCGTTTATACTTGATATGGCTGGCGATATTGCTATCTACATCTTTCCTATCCCAAAGTTGGAGTTCCCATGGGTAGTAAAAATTACTTTTATTTTTAAAATAGATATGAATACCTACATAGCCATCTTTATCACGTAAATACCAATTTTTTAGTCCGTAATTCTCTTGCCAATAATCTAATTTCTCCATGACTTGCGCTATTTCTTTGGAACTTAAAATCATACGAGCACCAAAAATATCATTAAGAATAGAATTCACAGGATAGCCCTCTTGACGCTCTGAAAAACGTGTAATTTTATCTAAAATAGACTCAGAAGTTTTGACACGATAAACATAGGCAATATCTTGAACATCTGCTTTCATCAGATAGTCATTAATTGACTCATGTAAGTTCAGACGGTAGGCCAGAATCGCTTTCGTCGGAACTTTTGAAAAGGTATGCTTGAGATTGATTTTTTCTACCTTACCCGTTTCAAAATAATCTTTAGAATATTCTAGATGAATACGATTAATCTCTGTAATGAGGCGTTCCACTTTTTCAATCATGAGTCTTCTCCTCTCGCTTTTTCATTTTTCCAGTTATTCCCAAACTTCTTCACTCTTTCCTCAGCATACTCAATCATCTTCTCAGCCACTTCCTTATCGTAGTCAAAGCCCATTTTTTGAGCAAGGGAGTGAGCTTCTTGGTGGAAAAGTTGCATCGTAGCAAACAAAGACTGAATGATTTTATCTAAACTTGCGAAATCAAGTAGACTTGAGAATTCCTTCTCTTTCTCAGTAGGTAAATAATTAAAGAGATACTTGCAATTTTTACCGATGTCAACCGCTCCCCTATCACTTGCGACCTGCCAAGCCAAGACCTTCAAGAGTTCTTGTTGGCAAATCCCGTAGAGATGGTCTATCGCGTAGATGACTTGCTTGCGACAAATCCCTTTAACCACGTAAGATGATACCCACCAAAATTCATTGTAGGAATTTTTAAAATCTGTCTCATTAGCTGGATGTATCCAGAAACGCTCTAGATTTGGAGAATAGGGTTCAAATAAATGTTCTGAATCTTCTAAAACAGTGAATCCTGCCTCACTATCCACCCACTCTTGAATTTGTTGTTTTGGACAGAGGGTTAGATCAATTCGATTTCCATCTTCAAAGAGCATGAGATAAAGACGACGGTGACCAAGGGTGACTTCTTGCTCAATAATGCGTTTGCCAAACCGGTCCAACCAAGATAAATCTGTAATCAGCTCGTCCAGATTCTCTACAACATAGACTACATCATAATCTTGAAACTCGTCTTTTGAAGTCTTTTGGTTTGTCCGTGAACCAGACATGGCCACAGCTTCTACTTGTAAGGTTTCGGCAGTCTTTAAAATTACATCAAGCATTTCTGCTTCAGTTCTCATGTTGATACCCATTCATTAAAAAGTGACTTAAAACACTGTCGCTTCTTCCAGCGTAAACTTGACATTATCTTCAATCCATTTACGGCGTGGTTCGACCTTATCTCCCATGAGAACATTGACACGACGTTCGGCGCGAGCTAGATCTTCAATAGTAACACGTATGAGAGTACGCGTTTCTGGGTTCATAGTTGTTTCCCAGAGTTGATCCGCATTCATCTCACCAAGACCTTTATAACGTTGGAGTGTAGCACCTTTACCGAACTGTTTGCGGAGTTCTTCTAGTTCACCGTCCGTCCAAGCATAAGCCACTTCTTCTTTCTTGCCTTTACCTTTTGACATCTTGTAAAGAGGAGGGAGAGCGATATAAACGTGTCCTGCCTCAACTAGCGGACGCATGTAACGATAGAAAAATGTCAAAAGCAAGGTCTGGATATGGGCACCATCGGTATCCGCATCGGTCATGATAATGATCTTATCATAGTTGGCATCTTCAAGGGAGAAGTCTGCTCCGACACCTGCACCGATGGTATAAATCATGGTGTTGATTTCCTCATTTTTGAGGATATCCGCCATCTTGGCCTTGGCTGTATTGATAACCTTACCACGAAGAGGTAGGATAGCCTGAAATTTACGGTCACGACCTTGTTTGGCAGAGCCACCGGCAGAGTCGCCCTCGACGAGATAGAGTTCATTCTTAGCAGGATTCTTAGACTGGGCTGGGGTTAATTTACCAGACAGCAAGCCCTTTTCTTTTTTATTTTTCTTACCATTGCGGCTTTCATCACGTGCTTTACGCGCCGCTTCGCGTGCATCACGGGCCTTGATAGCCTTGCGGATAAGGTTAGAAGCCAGTTCGCCATTTTCCATAAGGAAGAAGGTCAACTTATCCGCCACAATTCCATCCACAACTGGGCGAGCTAGTGGACTTCCTAGTTTGTCCTTGGTCTGACCCTCAAACTGCAAATGTTCTTCAGGGACTAGAATAGAGAGGACAGCCGCTAGCCCCTCACGATAGTCTGACCCTTCAAGGTTTTTATCTTTTTCCTTGAGAAGACCTGTCTTACGCGCGTAGTCGTTCATAACCTTGGTAATGGCAGACTTAAGTCCAGTCTCATGCGTTCCACCATCCTTGGTACGAACGTTATTGACAAAGGACAAAATATTATCTGAAAAACCATCATTGTACTGGAGAGCTACTTCCACTTGGAAACCATTGTCTTCACCTTCAAAGTAAAGAACTGGCGTTAAGGTCTCCTTGTCTTCGTTCAGATAAGAAACAAAGTCCTGCACCCCATTTTCATAGTGAAACTCGATCGCTTCATCTGTTCGCTCGTCCGTCAAAGACAAGGTCACATTTTTCAAGAGAAAGGCTGATTCATTAAGACGCTCTGAGATGGTATTGTACTTGAAATCTGTCGTAGAGAAGATCGTCGCATCAGGCATAAAAGTAACCTTGGTACCTGTTTTAGACTTGGGTGCTGTACCGATTTTCTTCAGAGTCGTGACAGGTTTTCCACCATTTTCAAAACGTTGCTTGTAGATTGCACCATCACGAGTGATTTCAACTTCTAGCCAGCTAGAAAGGGCATTAACAACGGAAGACCCCACCCCGTGAAGTCCACCTGATGTCTTGTAGCCTCCTTGACCGAATTTCCCTCCTGCATGAAGAATGGTAAAGATAACCTCAACAGTTGGAATTCCCATCGCGTGCATACCAGTTGGCATTCCACGTCCGTGGTCTTGAACCGTTAAACTTCCATCTTTATTAATGGTCACATCAATACGATCGCCAAACCCAGACAGGGCTTCATCGACCGCATTATCGACGATTTCCCAGACTAGGTGGTGGAGACCAGCACCATCGGTCGATCCGATATACATTCCTGGACGTTTACGGACCGCATCCAACCCTTCTAGCACCTGAATGGCATCATCATTATAATTGTTAATATTGATTTCCTTTTTTGACACAAGGAACCTCCTATTCGTTCATCTTTACTATTCTACAAGTTTTCCAAGGATTTTGCAAAATTTTTCTTTCTCCGCTGTGACAATTTCAGAAGAGATTCTCTGCCTTTCTTCTCCATTTCATGATATAATAGGAGTATGATTACAATAGTTTTATTAATCCTAGCCTATCTGCTTGGTTCGATTCCGTCTGGTCTCTGGATTGGACAAGTTTTCTTTCAAATCAATCTGCGAGAGCATGGTTCTGGTAACACTGGAACGACCAATACCTTCCGCATTTTAGGTAAGAAAGCTGGTATGGCAACCTTTGTCATTGACTTTTTCAAAGGAACCCTAGCAACGCTTCTTCCGATTATGTTTCATCTACAAGGCTTTTCGCCTCTCATCTTTGGACTTTTGGCTGTTATTGGCCATACCTTCCCTATCTTTGCAGGATTTAAGGGTGGTAAGGCTGTCGCAACCAGTGCTGGAGTGGTTTTCGGATTTGCGCCTGTCTTCTGCCTCTACCTTGCGGTTGTTTTCTTTGGAACCCTCTATCTTGGTAGTATGATTTCGCTATCTAGTGTCACAGCATCTATCGCGGCTGTCATCGGAGTTCTACTCTTTCCACTTTTTGGTTTTATCCTGAGCAACTATGACCCTCTATTCATCGCTATTATCCTAGCTCTTGCTAGTTTGATTATCATTCGTCATAAGGACAATATCGCTCGTATCAAAAATAAAACTGAAAATCTTGTCCCTTGGGGATTGAACCTAACCCACCAACATCCTAAAAAATAAAACGCCAGTTCATTCTGAACTGACGTTTTTTGTATGCTTATTTTGATTTGATATAGTTGATACCATCTGCTTTTGGTGCAACTGCTTTTCCAAAGAAGGCTGCCAAGACAAGAATTGTCAAAACATAAGGTGCGATTTGAAGATAAACCGCAGGCACTCCTTGTAGGAATGGCAATTGAGATCCGATAACAGCCAAACTTTGTGAAAGTCCAAAGAAGAGACTAGATAGCATGGCTCCGATTGGATTCCATTTCCCAAAAATCATCGCAGCAAGGGCGATAAATCCAGGTCCAACAATAGTTGTCACTGAGAAGTTAACTGAGATGGATTGAGCATAAATCGCTCCGCCAATTCCACCTAGGAAACCTGAAATAATGACTCCAAAATATCTCATCTTGTAGACATTGATTCCCAAGGTATCAGCTGCTTGAGGATGTTCACCGACAGAGCGGAGACGAAGACCAAATCGAGTCTTGAAGAGGATAAACCAAGCAAGGAAAGAGAAGGCAATCGCCAAGTAACCAAGAAGACTAGTTGACTTGAAGAAGATATCACCAATCACTGGGATATTTGCCAAGACTGGGAAGTCAAAGCGTCCAAAAGTTTGACTTAAGTTGTCGGTTTGTCCTTTGTTATAAAGAACTTTCACCAAGAAAACAGCCAAGGCTGGCGCCATCAAGTTCAATACCGTACCGCTGACAACATGGTCTGCACGGAAATGAACCGTCGCTGCTGCGTGGATGATAGAGAAGAGGCCTCCAACCAATCCTGCTACAAGCAAGGATAGCCATGGAGTTGCTGCTCCAAATTGTTCTGCAAATTCAAGGTTAAAGACAACTCCAGAAAAGGCACCCATAACCATAATTCCTTCAAGACCGACGTTTACCACACCACCACGTTCAGAGAAAACACCACCGATACTTGTAAAGATGAGGGGCGCTGAGTAAATCAGCATAGAAGACACCAAGAGGGTGAGCAAGGTTGTAATAGACATCTTTACTTACCTCCTTTAACTTGTTTTTTCGGTTTGACAAAGCGTTCAATAAGGTAATGAACACTGACAAAGAAGATAATAGACGCTGTTACAATGCTGACAAGCTCAGACGGTACCTGCGCCGCATTCATACCAGGAGCTCCAACTTGGAGAACACCAAATAAGAAGGCTGCAAATAGAATACCAATTGGTGAGTTGGCCGCAAGTAGACTAACTGCCATCCCGTTAAACCCGACAGCTAATGATGCCCCTTGAACATAGACGTTCTGGAAGGTTCCAAGTCCTTCAACAGCTCCACCAAGACCTGCCAAGGCACCTGAAATAATCATTGAGAGGATAATCGTTCTTTTTGCAGAAATACCAGCATATTCTGAAGCATGTGAATTAAGACCAACCGCACGGATTTCAAAACCAAGGGTTGTTTTCTTGAGCATGAACCAAATAACTGCAACGGCAATGATGGCAAAGAAAATACCAATATTCATCCGTGAGTTACCAGTCAACTCAGCCAACCAAGGTGTCTGATAGGTTGCATTAGCCCCAACACGAATGGTCGAATCTGTACTTTGCATGAAGTCTTTAGGGAAAGCATGGATAAAGGCATTCCCTACATACAAGACAATGTAGTTCATCATAATGGTTACGATAACCTCTGACGTCCCTAGATAGGCTCTAAGAATACCTGGAATCGCTCCGACAATCCCACCAGCAATCAAGGCAATCACGATGGTTGCTAGAATCATCAAGGGACGTGGCATATCTGGATGCGACAAGGCAAACCAACCACTGAGAATCCAACCAGCCAAGGCCTGACCAGGAAGCCCGACGTTAAAGAAACCTGCACGACTAGCAACGGCAAAACCAAGACCAATCAAGACCAAAGGTCCCATAGCACGGAAGATTTCTCCAATTCCACGCAGACTGCCAAAGGCTGTATAGAACAATTCTTCGTAGCCCCAAATAGCATCATAGCCGAAGATCCACATGACAATGGCTCCAAGTAAAATTCCAAGGAAGACAGAAATCAAGGGAACCGAAATTTGTTGTAATTTTTTAGACATCACTCTTCTCCTTTCCCAAGTTTCCACCAGCCATCAAGACACCAAGTTCTTGTTTATTGGTTGTTTCTGGTGATACAATACCTTGAATCTTACCATCGTGGATAACGGCAATACGGTCTGAGACGTTTAAAATCTCATCTAATTCAAAGCTGACAACAAGGACAGCCTTCCCATTATCACGCTCTTCAATCAAGCGTTTGTGGATATATTCAATGGCACCGACATCCAAACCACGAGTTGGCTGGCTGACGATAAGGAGATCAGGATCTCGATCAATTTCACGAGCAATAATTGCTTTTTGTTGATTTCCTCCTGAAAGAGCCGCTGCTGGAACAAACTCACTAGCAGCACGAACATCAAATTCTTCCATTAGCTTTTTAGCATAAGAAGTAATATTTGAATAGTTCAAAATTCCATTTTTACTATGTGGTTCTTTGTAGTAGGTTTGAAGGGCAATATTTTCAGAGATCATCATTTCCAAAATCAAACCATCACGGTGACGGTCTTCTGGAACGTGCCCAACACTCAACTCTGTAATCTGACGTGGGTGCAAACCTACAATTGAATCTCCTTTTAGCTCAATGCTACCAGATTCAACCTTGCGAAGGCCTGTGATTGCTTGAATCAGTTCAGACTGACCATTTCCATCAATCCCCGCAATACCAACAATCTCTCCCGCACGAACATCCAAGGACAGATTTTTCACAGCTGGGACACCGCGGTTTTCATTGACCACCAAATCTTTAATAGCTAAGACAACTTCTTTTGGTTGGGAGACTTGCTTCTCTGTTTTAAAGGAAACAGAACGTCCTACCATCATTTCTGCTAAATCAGCATTGGTAGCTCCTGCAATTTCGACGGTTTCAATTGATTTCCCACGACGGATAACTGTAACACGATCAGAAACTGCGCGAATCTCGTCCAACTTATGGGTGATCAAGATAATTGATTTCCCTTCTTTGACAAGATTTTTCATAATAGCCATCAACTCATCAATTTCTGATGGAGTCAAAACAGCCGTTGGTTCGTCAAAGATAAGGATATCAGCCCCTCGATAAAGGGTTTTTAAAATTTCTACACGTTGTTGGGCTCCAACTGAGATATCTGCCACCTTGGCAGAAGGATCAACAGCTAAGCCATAACGTTCAGAAAGAGCCTTGATTTCTTTGCTAGCTCCAGCGATATCTAATACACCATTTTTAGTTAATTCACTACCTAAAATAATGTTTTCAGCAACTGTGAAGGCTTCTACCAACATAAAGTGCTGGTGAACCATTCCGATTCCCAAGCTAGCTGCTTTAGATGGTGAATCGAGGTTGACAACTTGACCGTTGACCACAATTTCACCACTGGTTGGTTCAAGAAGCCCTGCTAACATGTTCATGAGCGTGGACTTTCCAGCCCCATTTTCTCCTAAAAGTGCATGAATTTCACCTTTTCGTAGGTGCAAGTTGATTTTGTCGTTGGCAACAAATTCACCAAACACCTTGGTAATATCACGCATCTCAATGACATTTTCGTGTGCCATATGCTCTTCCTTTCAGAGTCTTATTTTATTTCAATAAAACTTGCTAGTTTGTCTAGTAGCAAGCTTTACTGAGACAAAATGACTTTGTCTCAACTCTTAAAAAAGCGGCCGAGGGCCGCTTCCTAAGAAATGACTTCCATCCATTATTTTTCAGGAACTTTTACGCTTCCATCAAGGATTTTAGCTTTTGCAGCTTCGACAGCTTTTTTACCTTCTTCTGAAAGGTTTGTTACTGCCAAGTCAACCCCTTTATCTTTCAATGAGTAAACGATCACTTGACCGCCAGGGAATTCACCTTTTTCTGCCTTGTTAGCAATATCTTTTACAGTTGTACCAACTTGTTTCAAAGTAGATACAAGAACAAAGTTTGATTCTTTACCATCTTTAGAAGTGTATTTACCTTCTGCCTCTTGGTCACGGTCAACACCGATAACCCAAACTTTTTCACTTTCAGGACGGCTCTCGTTGAGTGATTTTGCTTCTGCAAAGACACCAGCACCTGTTCCACCTGCTGCCTGGTAAACAACGTCTGCACCAGCTGCGTATTGTGCTGCTGCAATTGTTTTACCTTTAGCAGCATCACCAAATGAACCAGCGTAGTCAACTTGAACTTTGATAGATGGGTCTACTGACTCAACACCAGCTTTAAATCCAGCTGCAAAACGTGAGATAACTTCAGACTCAATACCACCTACAAAACCAACTTGTTTTGTTTTAGTTGTTTTAGCCGCTGCAACACCTGCAAGGTAAGCAGCTTCGTTATCAGCAAATGTTACGCTAGCAACATTCTTTTGATCTTTAATCACATCATCAATCAAGACATAGTTCAAGTCAGAGTGGTCTTTTGCTGCTTCTTCAACCGCATTGTGAAGGGCAAAACCAACACCGAAGATTAGGTTGTAACTTCCAGCCGCTTGTTGCAAGTTGTTAGCATAGTCAGCTTCACTTGTTGATTGGAAGTAAGTGAAACCTTTATCTTTTGAAAGATTGTGTTCTTTACCCCAGTCTTGCAAACCTTCCCAAGCTGATTGGTTGAATGATTTATCATCAACACCACCAGTATCAGTGACGATAGCTGCTTTTGTCTTCACATCAGAAGATGAAGCTGCCTTACGAGAAGAGCGGTTACCACATGCAGCAAGTCCAACTGCTGCCACTGCAACTAGACCAAGGCCTAGCCATTGTTTCTTGTTCATTACTGAACCTCCTAAATAAGATGTGCAACGATGTTGCAAGTATGGATTGGTTGGCCACAAGGACCGTGCCACTCAGAGAGCGACTCAGACTAGTTTAAGTCTGTAAAAGAATATGGAAGTAATTCCCCGACCGTCATCTCGACCGTCGATTTATCTTTTGCGACTAAGGTCACTTTTAGATCTTGTTCAAAAAATTCAGCCATCACTTGGCGACAAGCACCACATGGTGAGATTGGTTTTTCAGTCTGTCCATAGACAATCAATTCTGAAAACTCTCTTTTGCCTTCGGAAACTGCTTTAAAAATTGCTGTACGTTCTCCACAGTTGGTCAAAGAATAACTAGCATTCTCGATATTGACACCTGTATAAATACTACCATCTTTTGCCACTAGAACAGCACTGACTGGAAAGTGAGAATAGGGTACATAGGCTTTCTTGCTGGTTTCAATTGCTAGTTCAATCAACTCAGTAGTTGCCATCTGCCAATTCTCCTTTTAGAATTGCTACCCCAGCTGACGTTCCAATACGGGTCGCACCTGCTTCCACAAAGGCAAGAGCATCTGCATAAGAACGAGCGCCACCAGCAGCCTTGACTCCCATATCAGGTCCAACTGTTTCACGCATTAATCTAACATCTGCTATCGTAGCGCCACCAGTTGAAAAGCCAGTAGATGTTTTAACAAAATCAGCTCCCGCTTTTTGGGCTAATTGACAAGCCAAAATTTTTTCTTGGTCTGTCAATAAGCAAGCTTCAATGATGACTTTAACCAACTTATCACCACTTGCTTCTACAACTGCTCGAATATCAGACTCAACCAAATCAAGATTACCTGATTTGAGGGCACCGACATTGATCACCATATCAATCTCATCTGCACCATGTTGGATAGCTTCTTTTGTTTCAAATGCTTTCACGGCTGAAGTTGTTGCTCCTAAGGGGAAACCTACTACTGTACAGACCTTGACATCTGTGTCTTCAAGCCCTTTTTTAGCATGTTCAACCCAGGTCGGATTAACGCAAACACTGGCAAAATCATACTCTCTAGCTTCAGACAACAAACAATCAATTTGATTTTCTGTCGCATCTTGTTTCAAAAGTGTATGATCGATATATTTATTTAATTTCATATTCGGATTCTCCTGCAGTTTATGAGATTATTTCTATAATTTCTCGTAAACTTTGCACGCTATCATTTATTTTAACATATTTTTGAAAATCTGTAACTAGCTGAGGAGAAATTTTTCCATTTGTGTATACTTTTGCAACAATTTCTCCCTTTTGAACGGAATCTCCAACTTTCTTTTCAAAAACAATTCCTGTTTCATAGTCTAAGGCATCAGACTTGACTGCACGGCCTGCACCCAGTCTCATGGCATAAAGCCCAAATTCCATTGCTGGGAGAGCTGAGATAATACCCGTTTCCTGGGCAGGGATTTCCACCACATGATCCACAGTGACAGGACGGTAGAGGTCTTCCAAGTCACCTCCTTGGGCTTGGACCATTTCCTCAAACTTAGCCAGTGCCTTACCATTTTCAAGATGTTGGCGAACTTCTTCAACTGTTTTATTTACATTTGCCAAGCCAAGCATAATTTGAGCCAATTCACAGATGAAGTGGGTAATATCCTGACGGCCTTGATTTTGTAAAATCTCCAGTGCTTCAAGGATCTCCAGACGATTTCCAATAGCACGCCCTAAAGGCTGGCTCATATCCGTAATGACTGCTACCGTTTTTCTACCAACTGCCTTACCAAGTTCCACCATGGTTTGAGCCAATTCTCGCGCCTCATCAACTGTCTTCATGAAGGCACCCTCACCGACAGTCACGTCTAGCAAAATAGCATCAGCCCCTGCCGCAATTTTCTTGCTCATCACCGAACTCGCAATCAAAGGAATCGTGTCAACAGTTGCGGTCACATCACGAAGGGCATAGAGAAGCTTATCCGCTTTGACCAGCTGGTCTGATTGCCCAATGACAGATACACCAATATCCTGAACTTGATGAATGAAATCCTCTTGACTACGTTCTACTTGATAGCCCTTGATTGATTCTAATTTATCAATCGTTCCACCCGTATGGCCGAGACCACGACCACTCATTTTCGCGACTGGAACTCCAAAACTCGCTACTAAAGGAGCTAAAATCAAGGTCACCTTGTCACCAACACCACCCGTAGAATGCTTGTCAACCTTAACCCCATCAATAGCTGATAAATCAAACTCTTGCCCTGTCTGAACCATTTTCATGGTCAAATCAGATATTTCTCGAGTCGTCATTCCTTTGAAATAAACAGCCATAGCAAAGGCAGACATCTGATAATCAGGGACAGTTCCTGACACATAGCCTTCAACTAGCCATTCAATTTCACTCGAAGTCAGTTCTTGACCATCTCGTTTTTTTTGGATTAAATCAACTGCTCTCATTCTTTCACACTTCTAAGGATATAATATCCCTTATCTTTTTTGACGATTTCACAATTGCCAAACACTTCCTCCATCTTTGACTTGGCGCTTGGAGCCCCTTGTTTTTTCTGGATAACGATTGTTAAATCTCCACCAGTTTCCAAGAAATCTTTACTTTTCTCAATGATTTCATGAACCACTTGCTTGCCCGCACGGATAGGAGGATTTGAAATGACATGGTCAAATGTGCCTTCAACTTGTTCATAGATGTTGGACTGGAAAATCGTCGCTTCTACTTTATTTCGTTCAGCATTTTGTCGCGCCAAATCCAAGGCACGATTATTGATATCGACCATGGTCGCCTGAACTCCAAAAGCCTTAGCCAAGGACAAGCCCAAAGGCCCATAACCACAGCCTACATCAAGGACAGTCTCGCCTTGGTTGACCTCTAGACACTTGAGCAAAAGTTGACTGCCAAAGTCAACCATTTTCTTGCTAAAAACCCCCGCATCCGTCAAAAAGGTCATTTTTTGTCCCAACAAGTCCACTCTCAACTCATGAATGTCGTGAGCAGCGTCAGGATTTTCTGCATAATACATTTTACTCATGAAACTATTTTACCATAATTTGCCTTAAATTGTAAATCGTTTACAAATTGATCATAAAACGAAAAAGACTGGCTAATTTCTCAAAGTAACTTCCACTTGCCCAACCAAAGTGGAAATTAGTCTAAAACGGATTTTTATGGTGGAATTAAGTGTGAGACGTTTGAGTTAGAAATGAGGTCTACTATGACAAAACATAAACACCTTACCCTTTCAGACCGTAATGATATCCAATTAGGCTTAGAGCGCGGTGAAACCTTCAAAGCTATCGGACAATCCATTCTAAAAGACCCAACTACTGTTTCCAAAGAAGTCAAACGAAACAGACAAGTCCGAGAGTCTACATGCGATAACCTTCCTTGCCCTTTACTCGATAAGGCTCCCTTTGTCTGTAATGGATGCCCTAAAAGAAGACAAAATTGTGGATTTAAAAAAATCTTCTACCTTGCTAAACAAGCTCAAAAACAGTACGAACAAACTCTTGTCGAAGCTCGTGAAGGAACTCCCCTTAATTCCAAGGCCTTCTGGGACATGGACAAAGTCATTTCTGATGGTGTTAAAAAGGGACAACACATCTATCATATCCTCAAAACTCATAACCTTGATGTCAGTTCCTCAACCGTCTATCGACACATCCGAAAAGGATACCTATCTATCGCTCATATTGACCTAGCCAGAGCCGTTAAATTCAAAGAAAGACGGAAAAGGAAACTACCTTCCATCCCTAAAGAAGCTAAAAAAGGCCGTTCCTATGAGGATTTCCAAAACTATTTAGTCCTTAATCAACTAGACTCTTGGCTGGAAATGGACACAGTTCTGGGGAGGATGGGAGGTAAAGTCCTACTTACCTTCAACCTGTCTTTCTGTAACTTTATCTTCGCTAGGCTTCTGGATAATAAAACTGCCCTTGAGGTTACCAAACACCTCTATACCATCAAGAACACTCTTCATGAAGCTGATAAAGATTTCTTCCAACTCTTTCCTGTCATTCTTACCGATAATGGTGGAGAGTTTGCCAGGGTTGATGATATCGAAATGGATGTGCGAGGAGAGAGTAAACTCTTCTTTTGTGACCCTAATCGCTCTGACCAGAAAGGGAGAATTGAGAAAAACCACACACTGATTCGAGACATTCTACCTAAGGGAACTGCTTTTGACAACTTAACTCAAGAGGACATCAATCTCGTCTGCTCTCATGTCAACAGTGTCAAACGTGCTGCTTTGAATGGAAAGTCAGCCTATGAGCTCTTTGCCTTTACCTATGGAGAAGAGATTCCTAAGCTTCTAGGTATTTCTAAAATACCTGCAGAAGACGTCTGTCAGTCTTCGAAATTACTCCAACATAAGTTCTAAAAACTAACCTTTAACCGCATTCAAACGTCTCACACTAACTTCCACCATAGCGGAACTTAATCTGAAACGCTTTCAGATGAGGGGATTTTGTGCGCTCTTTTTTTCGATTCCTTTTGGTTACAAAAGCGATGAAATCAAGCATTAGTAAAACCAGTGGAACTTACCCTGACACGGATTTCCACTGGTTTTTAGGATTTTTATCAGACTAACTTCCACTTCTACTAGCGGTGGAACTTAGTTTGCGAATTTACCACGAAAAAGACTGAAGAAAGCTAGTAAGTAAAATCTTTTCTTCAATCTCTTTCAACACTTATAGGTGAATGATAAGCCATTTAGAACTAGAAATATCATAATCAGGATATCACAAAAAGTTTATCATCTATAATCGGGTGTATTTATTATTACTATTTCTTAACCTTCAGATACTTAATTATCAACAGAATTCCCAACAAGATGTTTAGATAAAAGCCTAACTGATAAGTTTGTGTCAGAATTTCCAAACTTGTCCAAAGCCGTACCAAATCTTCTAGCGACATGCGGAAGAAATAACCCTCTGTAGCAATCCATAAAATCAAAAATAGATAACTTCCAGCAACTAGCCATTTCGTCCACCGTTTTTTTAGGAAGAAAGCAAGAAAGAGCGAACAGATAAAGATAGCTGTTACAATAGCATGTTCCATCAAAAAAGTAAGACCGTAATAGATTTCCACAAAGCGTCTACCATTATCCGCATTCGCCCCTTTTATAAAAGGTAGTGCAAAACTTAAAATAAAGCAGAGTTCCAATATGTAATGTTTTAAGATTTTCATAGTACACCTCCTATATGTTGTGAACTAAAAATCCTCCTTTTATTAGCTCATAAATCAGTAGAATCTATCTCCTACTTCATCATTAAATTGTTCAGTCTCTATCTATCTCTATTATACGATATTTGATTACTATCATCAAGAAACCGCTTTATTTTTTTAGCTTTTTATGGTATGATAGACAAAATATCTAGGGGAAAACACATGACCAACGAATTTTTACATTTTGAAAAAATCAGTCGCCAGACTTGGCAATCTTTACATCGAAAGACGACACCTCCTTTGACAGAAGAGGAATTAGAATCCATCAAAAGTTTTAATGACCAGATTAGCCTGCAGGATGTAACCGATGTCTATCTTCCCCTAGCCCATCTCATCCAGATTTACAAGCGTACCAAGGATGATTTGGCCTTTTCAAAAGGGATTTTCCTTCAACGTGAAAGTAAATCCCAGCCTTTTATCATTGGGGTTTCTGGGAGTGTTGCCGTTGGAAAATCAACAACTAGTCGCCTACTTCAAATCCTACTATCCCGTACCCTTACAGATGCTACGGTTGAGTTGGTAACAACTGATGGCTTTCTCTATCCCAACCAGACCTTGATTGAGCAAGGGATTCTAAATCGTAAGGGATTTCCTGAAAGCTATGATATGGAAGCTCTTCTCAACTTCTTGGACCGCATCAAAAATGGACAAGATGTAGATATTCCTGTCTATTCTCATGAAGTCTACGACATCGTACCTGAGGAAAAGCAAAGCGTCAAAGCTGCTGATTTTGTCATTGTTGAGGGAATAAATGTCTTTCAAAATCCACAAAACGAGCGTCTCTACATTACTGACTTCTTTGACTTTTCAATCTATGTTGATGCTGCAGTGGATGATATCGAGAGTTGGTATCTGGACCGTTTCTTGAAAATGCTGAGCCTAGCCCAAAACGACCCTGATAGCTACTATTATCGTTTTACTCAAATGCCGATTGGGGAAGTGGAATCCTTTGCCCATCAGGTCTGGACCAGTATCAATCTCACAAATCTACAAAATTATATTGAACCAACTAGAAATCGTGCGGAAGTGATTCTTCATAAAACAAAGAACCATGAAATCGATGAAATTTACTTAAAAAAATAATTTTCCCTTGTCAAAACGTAAGTTTTCAGATATAATGGTATAGTTAGTAAATATGGAGGTAAGAACATTGGCAAACATTAAATCAGCTATCAAACGCGCTGAATTGAACGTTAAACAAAACGAAAAGAACTCAGCTCAAAAATCAGCTATGCGTACTGCTATCAAAGCTTTCGAAGCAAACCCATCTGAAGAACTTTTCCGTGCTGCTAGCTCAGCTATCGATAAAGCAGAAACTAAAGGTTTGATTCACAAAAACAAAGCAAGCCGCGACAAAGCTCGTCTTTCAGCTAAACTTGCTAAATAAGAAACAGTCCATAGAGGCTGTTTTTTTGTCTCCAAATTGGAAAAGGTAGAAAATGAAAATCGCAATTATCGGATATTCTGGTGCTGGTAAGTCAACTCTGGCAACAACGTTATCTCACTGCTACTCCATCCCAAAACTTCACATGGATACACTCCAATTTCAACCCGGTTGGCAAGACAGTGACCGTGACTGGATGTTGGATGAGATGAAAAACTTTCTCACCAAGCATGAAGCCTGGGTCATCGATGGTAATTATTCTTGGTGTTTCTATGAGGAAAGAATGCAGGAAGCTGACCAAATCATCTTTCTCAATTTTTCCCCATTGACCTGTCTCTGTCGAGCCTTTAAACGTTACCTCACATACCGAGGCAAGGTCAGAGAAAGTATGGCAGCTGGTTGTCAAGAACAGTTTAATTGGGAGTTTATTCGATGGATTCTTTGGGACGGACGGAGCAAATCCGCCAAGGAACGCTACAAGTGGGTTCAAGAAACCTATCCAGATAAAGTTGTCATCCTCAGATCACAAAAGGAGATAGACCAATTTCTGGATAAGAAAAGGAAGTCCTCCAATTCATAAAGAAGGGCTTCCTTTTCTTGCTATAATTATTCTGCAATCAAAGTTTCTAATCCAACCTTCATCATATCGGTGAAGGTATTTTGACGTTCTTCTGCAGTTGTGTCTTCGTCAGGATTGACCAGGCTATCAGAGATGGTCATGATAGCTAGCGCATCAACATGGTATTGGGCAGCGAGATAGTAAAGCGCTGCTGCTTCCATTTCCACAGCCTTGACTCCCCATTTACCAAGTTCGATGTTCTTTTCAAAGTAGTTTGAGTAAAAGACATCAGAAGACAAAACGTTCCCAACGTGTGTGGTCATACCAAGTTCTTTGGCAATATGATAAGCCTTATCTAGCAAATCAAAACTAGCGATTTGTGGAAAATCGTACTGTGGCCAGTCATTACGGACGATGTTTGAGTTGGTTGCAGCTGCCTGCGCCAAAACTAATTCACGAACGTGAACATCTTCATTCAAAGAACCTGCAGTTCCCACACGGATCAATTTCTTCACACCGTAGTCTACGATCAACTCACGCGTATAAATCGAAATAGATGGCATCCCCATCCCAGTTCCCATGACAGATACACGGTGGCCCTTGTAAGTACCAGTGTAACCAAACATGTTACGCACTTCGTTAAAACAAACAGCATCT
Organism: Streptococcus mitis; assembly: GCF_901542415.1. Lineage (NCBI taxonomy): Bacteria > Bacillati > Bacillota > Bacilli > Lactobacillales > Streptococcaceae > Streptococcus > Streptococcus mitis. Next base: position 770,358 of record NZ_CABEHV010000004.1, read on the forward strand.
TCAAGGAAATTCTCCGCAATAAACTTAGCACGAAGAGGATCCCCAGGAAGAAGAATTTTATCAGCAATTTCACCCTGCTGAGCAGCAATATGGATAGACATAATATAAGATACCAAACCCGTCAAAAAGCAAAGGGAAAATAGGAGTTGGGTGCAGTGAGCGATGCTCGCTAGACCAACTATCTTTTTCCCACTGCTTTTAGGGTGGGTTCAATTCCTTTCTTTCTTAATTTTGATGATATTGAGAAGATTAGACCGGTTTCAATTCAAATCCGAACTCCCCTTCTCTTCTGAGTTTTTAGAAAAGTTTTCCGCTCGTGTTCAAATTAGAACATCTCGCTCTACCTTTCTTTTTTTATTTTTATATTTCATAGCTAGGAAAAATCGGATTCAACAATGACTCCGATAATCCTACTACATTTTTATTTAAAACAGTTATAAATAAATTGAGAGTATTTTTTTATCTTTTAAATCAAATCCTTGATTAGAAGAAATGGGCATTTCCTACCTAATTACTTTATTCTTTGACTTCTGACACAGTATGTTAGCCCAAGAAAAACGGTCTAATATTTTTGCAAATTCATAGGCTAAAACAGCTGTTACTAAGATATACGGAAGAGATTCTATACCTAGCCCAGTGAAGCCTATTACTAATCCAGTTGCAGACCAGGGAGCCCTCAAGGTCACAGACAAAAAGCAAACAGATCCCAAAAGCAAAATGCTTGGCTGGCTATCCCCACCTAGAATCATTCCAAAGAGAGCAGCTCCAGCCATCCCCAAGGCAAAAGATGGCGTAAGTGTACCACCATAGGCCCCTGCCCACAGAGTAATAAGAACAACTAATGCTTTTAATATAAACAAAAGGAGTACTGTTTTGCCATTGCTACCATTCAATACTTCCTGAGCCATCATACGTCCATTTCCAAGTAGATGTGGAAAATAACTTGCTAATCCAATAAGAAAAAGAAAAGCTGAGGGCAATGTTAGAAGTATTCGTTTATCTTTTATTCTGTTTGAAGACGCTGCCTTACTTAAGCGACCAAAAAGCCAAGCTAGTGGGGTTAAGAAAAGAAGTAATAAGGGAATAATCCATATTTGCTTTAATGACCATGTGATGACTGGAATCTGGTAGAGAGCCTGATCTGAAATAACCCAGCCTGCTATATAGGTTGAGACATAGGTAGTCAAACCGACTAAGACAAATCGTTTAATAGATAGATCAATTCCTAGGGTTTCAAAAACAAAGAAGACACTTGTTAATGGAACCTGATAGACAGCCGCTAAACCAGCACCAGCACCACAAGCAAGGAGAAAGATGCGATCCTTCATAGACAGTATACATATTTTTCCAATTGGCCCTGCAAATAGAGTTCCAATCTCTCGTGGCGCAGCTTCTTTACCAATAGGCGCTCCCCCTCCAACTGCAATGATCTGACAAATTGAATGAAATAGCTGTCTTAAAAAATGAAGCTTGTATTGTGAAGTCTCATCCTTCATCTGAGCTTTGATGGAATAAATCTTCGACCTTTTTTGCAAGAAGTACCAGACCAAGGATGAACCAAGACCCACAATTATTAAACTTAGTCCTATCCGTAACGAGGAAACTCCATCTGTCAAAAATCCAGTATGATGCTCTGACTGACCAAAAGCTAGCTCCTCCACCATCTCTAAAAGATAATGGAGAACTATACCAGATAAACCCGAAACTATTCCTTGCAGAATTACTGCTAGGAATAATCTAAAATTATAAGGAATCTTTCGAAAAATACTCCTCAATTCTATTAACATGATTACAATTCAGCAAGAATTGCTTTAAGCAAACCTTTGAAATCACCTTTAACACGTTCAGTCACTTCTACAACTTCTTCGTGGTTGAGTTCTTCTTGGAATCCAGCTGCAAAGTTAGTAATACATGAAATTCCTAGAACTTTCAAGCCAGAGTGGGCTGCTACAATAACTTCAGGAACAGTAGACATACCGACTGCATCAGCTCCCAGTGTCTTATAGGCACGAATTTCTGCTGGTGTTTCATAAGTCGGACCAGTAACACCGATATAGACACCTTCATCAAGTTTGATACCAAGTTTTTTAGCCACTTCATGGGCAGTAGCACGGTATTCTGGTGTGTAGGCCTTAGACATATCTGGGAAACGAGGACCAAATTCATCTAAGTTTTCACCCATCAATGGGTTTTGCCCCGTCATATTGATATGGTCTGAGATAGCCATCAAAGTGCCAGGCCCATAACCAATACCACCAGCTGCATTGGTTACAATGACACCTTCACATCCGAGGACTTTCATCACACGAACTGGGAAGGTCACAACTTCCAGAGGATTTCCTTCATAGAAATGGAAGCGACCTTGAAGAGCCAAGACCTTGCGCCCTGCAAGGTCACCATATACCAATTTACCAGCGTGACCAACTACTGTAGAGTGGCCCCAGTTTGGAATATCAGCATAGTCTACTACAACTGGATTTTCGATTTCTTCTGCCAGTTCTCCAAGTCCTGATCCAAGGATTAGACCGAACTCAGGTGCTTGGATCCCCTTGTCTTTCAGGAAGGCAGCTGTTTCATTGATCTTATCTAAAAATGTCATTGTGTGTCTCCTTTATTAGTTTTTTAGCATTTGACCGATTTTGTCAAAAGTTTTAGCATTACGAATGGTGATTTGGCGGTAGAAAGGCATCTTGAGTAAGTATTTGTGATAGGCAGTTGCATAGTAGGATTCTTCAGAGAATTTCCCCCAGAAAATCCCAAGTCTTCCAAAATGAACCACTTCATCTTTCAGTTCTAAACTTTCAACTTTCTCGATCACTTGATCCACATCCAAGCTCTCCGTGTAGAAGAGGACATCTTTTCGAGCTAGGTCTTTAGTCCACCAATCTGGCAGATTCTCCAGCTCTGCTTCATAGTCTTCCTGACTCAGCAAGGAAAAGTTCTGAATAAACGGATAATGGACTGCAAAGAAAGCCTCTAACTTTTCAACCAATCGGGCTTTGGGGTCTGTCGAAGTAAAGAAAATATTGCCACTGTTGATGTAGGTTTCAACCTTTTCCAGTCCCAATTCTTTCAATTCTTGACGAAGCTCCGCCATGACGACCTTATTCTTGCCACCAACATTAATGCCTCTCACTAGCAAAGCATAACGCGTCATCTTATACCAATTTATCTAAGAAACTTTCCCCAATCATGGCTGTTTCAACACCAAAGTTATCCGCAACAGTCGCTGAGATATCTGCAAAATGTCCTACTGGAATGACACCATTGCCTTTAAAGGCAGGGCTGTAGGCCAAAAGTGGAATATATTCACGAGTGTGGTCTGTTCCTGCGTAAGTTGGGTCGTTCCCGTGATCCGCAGTAATCAAGAGAAGGTCATTCTCTCTCATGGCTGCGATAATTTCAGGTAAGCGTTCATCGAACTCATGCAAGCAATCACGGTAGCCGTGAGCGTTGCGACGATGACCATAAAGGGCATCAAAGTCAACCAAGTTTGTGAATGAGAAGCCTTTTTCAAACTCAGCAAGGCCCATAGTCTTCAATAGTGTATCAATTCCATGACTATTTGACTTGTTGTGACCCATGTCATGGTTGATACCAGCACCGTTGAAGATATCATTGATCTTACCAACTGCGTAAGTATCGATACCAGCCTCGTTCAATTTATCCAAAACAGTTGGTGCAAATGGAGATACCGCCAAGTCACGACGGTTTGAAGTACGAGTAAAGTTACCTGGTTCACCTACATAAGGACGAGCAATGATACGTCCTAGAAGGGCTGGACGCTCAAGCGTAATCGAACGAGCGTATTCACAGATACGGTACAATTCGTCCAAAGGAATAATATCTTCGTGGGCAGCAATTTGCAAAACAGGGTCAGCTGAAGTATAGATAATCAACTCTCCAGTTTCCATCTGACGTGGTCCAAAGTCATCAATAACAGCTGTTCCTGAGTAAGGTTTGTTGGCTTCACGAATGATTTTTCGTCCTGAGAATTCTTCGATTTTTGTCAAGATTTCTTCTGGGAATCCGTTCCAGAAAGTATCGAAAGGCTCCGTAATGTTAAGTCCCATGATTTCCCAGTGTCCAGTCATAGTATCCTTACCAAGAGATACTTCCTCCAATTTTGTTGCATAACCTGTTGGATTGCTTTCAGCTGGAACAGTCTTAAGGGGAGTTTCACGAGGAATATTTCCTAGGCCGATTTTAGCCATGTTTGGCACATTCAAACCAACTGTTTTTGAAATGTGTCCCAATGTGTCAGAAGCCCCATCTGGAACCCCTGCATTGACAAAGTTATTAGCATCTGGTGCAGCACCAATTCCCACAGAATCTAGTACCACCAAGTGAATACGATTAAATTTTGACATAGTGTATCTCCTTATTATGTTGATTAGTTTGCTTTTGTTGAAGTTAAAATCTGAACCCCATCTCGTCCAGCAACGATGACCTTATCCACCATTTGGTTGAATAAACCGTGTTCTACGACACCAACGATATGGTCCAATTCTTGCCCGAAGGCAATTGGATCTTCAATGACATCCAAGGCAAGGTCAATGATAAAATTCTGCATATCTGTCACAAAACGTTGACCGTCTTTTTCACGGAAACTTGGTTTATAGCCAGCTCGCTCAAAACGACGAAATACTTGTTCTGCGCCATACTGAACTACTTCTACTGGCAATTTAAAAGCACCTAGTTTCTCGACCAGCTTGCTTTCATCCACTACCCAAATGTAGTCTTTTGAGGGCGTTGCAACAACCTTCTCCATCAGAAGGGCACCACCACCACCTTTGATTCCATTAAACTGACTATCCACTTCATCCGCCCCGTCGACTGTCACATCGACAAAGTCTACTTGGTCAATAGACTTGAGTGGGATATTAAGCCCTTCAGCCTGTTTACTAGTCACACTAGAAGTCGTTACAGCTGTAATCTGCAACCCTTCTTCCTTGATACGACGACCAATTTCTTCGACAAAATAATAGGCAGTAGAACCCGTTCCCAGTCCGACAATCATGCCATCATTGACAAATTCAGCAGCCTTGATACCTGCCATTTTCTTCAGATTTTCCACTCAAACACCTCCATTAAAGAGCTATTTCTATTATACCATGTATCCGTTTTTATTTCATGGATACACTAGAAAAAACCGAACATTTTTATTTTTATGTCCACCTTGTTTTGGTAGTTAGAATCTTAGTTATGAGAACTTGTAGATAAAAACAGGTCCTAGCCAAAAGCAACAACAGTTGATTTTTTATCATAAAGATGATTAAATAGTTAAGTACAGAAAAGGAGAAATAGAATGAACCCATTAGATTTGTTTAACCAAGTAAAAGAATTAATCGAAACAAAAGATTTCGAAGCTGCAAAAACATTTGTTGCAGAAAATCAAGAACAGCTTGGAGAATACTTCTCCCAAGCTCAGCAGTTGATTTCTGGTTCAGAAGGTATAGATGGCCTCGTTGGAAAGATTAAAGGATTTTTCTAAAAGATATAAAGGCGCCTGAAACGATCAGGTGCCTTTTTGAGATATTTTTTTCATTATTTTGGGAAGATGACTGCTGATTTCCGTCGGCAAGACCACATAATTTTCTTGAGATAGTTCTAGGGCTATGGCTGAATGAAGATGGGTCGCTACTATCACACGTTCATAGAGACTGGCCTGTCGGAATTGGCCTGCAAATCCTGCAATCATTCCAGCAAGAGTATCTCCCATTCCCCCAGTCGCCTGATAGGGACCGCCAACCTGTAACTGGTAATAATCAGATTGGCCAGCTTGCCAAATACGAGTAGCTGGACCTTTCTCTACCAAAATTGTTCCTTGAGAGAAGGAAGTTAGGGCACTAGCCGTTGCATCTTCGTTTTGCTTTTCAATAGCAATACCAGACAGCTTTTCCCACTCCTTTTGGTGGGGAGTTAGGATAAGCTGGTTAGATGGAAATGACAAACTTGTCCTAGCAAGAATGGTCAGGGCACCTCCGTCTACAATCAAAATCTGATTTTGACTTAAATTAACAAAGACTTGTTTTACTAGATTTTCTCCAAAAGCATCGTCTCGTAAACCAGGCCCCAGCAAAACAACTTCTGCCTTCTCCAACTGCTCTTTTAACAATTGCTGGTCTTGAAGATAAAAGGCCATAGCCTCAGGTAAATGACTGTGCAAAGCCGGGATATTTTCCCTATCTGTTCCAACAGTCACCAAACCAGCTCCACTTTTTACAGCTGCCAAAGCAGACATGATGATGGCACCACCATAAGGATAGGTACCACCTAGCAACAGCAAACGACCGTAGTTTCCTTTATGACTTGCACGAGAACGTTCAATAATGACTTTTTCTAGTAAGGTTTGATCAATAACTTTCATCGTTTTTTCCTCAACTATCCTTTATCTGATTGTTTTAAAACAACTTGATAGACTTTCTTAGTCCACTCTTCTAAGTCTTCTCCAGCATATTCAAGATAATGCACCCTATCTTGTATTTTAGTTGGAATAATATTTTCAAATTGGCTCTTATTATGAGTTGGAATAATGCAAATATACAACTCACTAAATAAATTCACCATGTCCTTAATTTTTGCAACATGGTAGCCATCAAAAATATAACCAGTAACTTTAATTAAATCTGTATAGATAAAATGAAAACTCACTCCAGGAATAAACTTGTCTTGTAATTCTTTCTTTGAAGGAGCTCGACCTAATAAACGCTCCATTGCTAATCGATAACCAGAACTTGTATTTGACCACCCTAACATGACATAGTCAAAATAATCTATCGGATCCGATGCAGCATTTCGACTATCCAAAACCAACTCCTCAGCATCTCGCCCAAAGGCTTTCACAGCAGATAAGAGCTGACCTGTTTTAAAGATAGAAATCGCTGCATCTATAGTCGTAGTATGACTACAGTAGTCTGAAGTCACTAACCTCTTATGTAGATCATAAGTCGAGGCTACTCTTTTATCTGTAGGGGTAAATGGTGGAAAAAAGGGATGCTGACAGATGTAATCTAAAATTTCTTTTTTTAAACAAGAATCAGCACACTCAATACTTGTTTGACGTTTATGAAGTTTTTCGTAAGCTATAAATTTAGCAATTTTTTCTAATTCCCACTCTTGAATATTTGGATAATAAATTAGTGCTAAGTAGTATATTCCATCCCATTGTAAACTATATTCCCCATTATAAATTTTTAAAATCATCTAATCACCTCACTCCATTATACAACAAAAAGGAGGCGCAGACCTCCTTTTATAAACTTATTTCTAAAATTTAATACTCATTTCTGCCATTTCAGATATAGCTATAAAAAATACACTCTCTTCAGCGATTTTTCTCTTATTTTCTATCCAATGTCCGAAGTGCTGCTTGATAAGTTTGTTCCATCAGCATAGTAATGGTCATAGGGCCTACACCTCCAGGAACTGGTGTGATGTGGCTAGCAAGTGGGGCAACTGCCTCATAGTCAACATCTCCACAGAGCTTACCATTTTCATCGCGGTTCATCCCAACGTCAATGACTACCGCACCTGATTTGACAAAGTCAGCAGTCACAAACTTGGCACGACCAATTGCGACCACAAGAATATCCGCTTTTGCAGCAACCTTAGCGAGATTATGGGTGCGTGAGTGGGTCAAAGTCACTGTAGCATTCTTTGCCAAAAGAAGCTGGGCCATAGGTTTTCCAACGATATTGGAACGACCGATGACAACCGCATTTTTACCTTCTAATTCAATCCCATATTCATGAAACATTTCCATAATTCCTGCAGGTGTTGATGGAATCATGACTGGATGACCAGACCAAAGGCGTCCCATATTTAGAGGATGGAAACCATCCACATCCTTTTCTGGGTCAATGGCTAATAGAACCGCCTCTTCATCAATGTGTTTTGGTAATGGCAACTGGACCAAAATCCCATGCCAAGCTGGATCCTGATTATATTTAGCAATCAGGTCTAACAATTCCTCTTGAGTAATGGTCTCTGGAACTCGCACTACTTCGCTACGGAAACCAGCCGCAAGAGCTGACCTCTCCTTGTTGCGAACGTAGACTTGGCTGGCTGGATTGTCCCCAACCAAAATCACTACCAAGCCAGGCACTAGACCTGTTTCTTCCTTTAATTTTGCAGTCTTTTCAGCCAACTGCCCCTGCAATTTGGCCGCTAAAGCTTTCCCATCAATAATCTGTGTCATATCATTTCTCTTTTCTTTCAAATATCTTCCATTATACCAAAAACTGTTGGTCCCCTCTAACACTTCTTTCCTAGGCAACCTTATAGTTTCAAACTATAAGAAAAAGCTCGGTTGAGCTTTTCATTAATCTATATTTTATATGTAAAGTTGACTACAAATAGCTAAACAAAGCTAACTTATAAAACCTTACTCAAGAAATCTTTAGTCCGTTGTTCTTGGGTTTGTTCAAAAATCTGTTCTGGTGTTCCGTCTTCAACAACCACACCGTCTGCCATAAAGATGACACGATCTGCCACCTCACGGGCAAATCCCATCTCATGTGTTACGATAACCATAGTCATTCCTGACTTGGCAAGATCTTGCATAACAGATAGAACCTCACCTACCATTTCAGGGTCCAAGGCTGAAGTTGGCTCGTCAAAGAGCAAAACGTCAGGTTCCATAGCCAACCCACGCGCGATGGCAATCCGTTGTTGCTGCCCACCTGACAAACTCTGTGGATAAGCGTCTGCCTTATCTGGCAAACCAACTTTTTCCAAAAGCTCTTGGGCTCTCTTCTCAGCCACTTCCTTGCTCTCACCTTTGGTCTTGATAGGTGACAAGGTGATATTTTCCATCACAGTCATATTAGGAAAGAGATTGAATTGTTGGAAAACCATGCCCATCTTCTCACGCATGGCAAAGAGGTCATTCTTCTTGTCCGTAATATCAACTCCCTCAAAGATAACCTTCCCTTTTGTTGCTTCTTCCAACAAATTCATAGAGCGAAGCAAGGTAGATTTCCCGCTACCTGAAGGACCAATGATAACGACAACTTCTCCTCTTTTAATCTCGAGGTTGATGCCCTTCAATACTTCATTCTTTCCAAATGATTTATGTAAATTTTCAATTTTTATCAAGGTTTCTGTCATTATTTCTTATCTCCTTGTCCCATACGTTTTTCAAAAGCTTTCAAGGCTACTGTCAAAATAGAGGTCATAATCAAGTAGTAAAAGGCTGCAAATAAAAGTGGTGTTAAAGGTAGATAGGTTGTTGTAGAAACTGTTGTAGCCCCGTTCCACAACTCCATAACACCGATAGCTGATAAGAGGGAGCTGTCCTTGATAATGGTGATAAATTCGTTCCCCAATGCTGGCAAAATATTTTTGATTGCTTGTGGCAAAATCACATATCTCATAGCATTTTTAGGACGAATCCCTAGCGAATAAGCCGCTTCTAGCTGACCTTTTGGAACCGCATTAATCCCAGCACGAACAGTCTCAGAAACATAAGCACCACTGTTCATAGAGATAATCAAAATCCCTGGAATCAGACGAGAAAAATCAACACCTAAAATTCCAACCTGAATAGTCGGAGCATTGATGTGCATAAGGGCAAAGGCAATCATAATCTGAACCATCATCGGTGTCCCACGGAAAATCCAAACGTACAAGTTGGCGAGCCAAACAAGCGGTTTAAACTTTGAACGTTGCCCAAAAGCCAAGACAACACCTAAAATGGTTCCCAAAAAGACAACACAGATAGAAATGAGAACCGTCACAACAGCCCCATAGTTAAAATAAGGTAAATACTTAGGTAAAAAAGAAAAATTCATAATCACACTGCTTTCTAAAATAGAATACTGTATGATTATAACATGTATTGAATTAAAATTCAAACTTTTTATTTGATTTATTCAAAAAAACTTTAAGCTGGTAGAATTAGCGAGAAATCTTAGTTTTTTCTAGTCAAGTTGGCCTCCTTTATGGTAAAATAGTAACGATAAGAAATGAAGGAGAATCAAAATGGAATCACATTTGGTTAGAATCATCAACCGCCTTGAAGCAATGGCAAAAGACGGCGGAAATTTAAAACGTAATTTTGAACGCGAAGGAGTTGTTGTTGCAGAAGTTGCATACAGCCACGACGAAGAAAACGGCTCAATCTTTACCCTTCGTGATGTCGAAGCTCGCGAAACTTATACTTTTGACAGCATTGACTTGATTGCAATGGAGATTTACGAACTCCTTTACTAATACAAAACAAGCTGGGATTACACCCTGCATGTCTAACCAAAATCCTTTTTGTCTCACAAATAGGATTTTTTTATTCCCTAAAATCTCAAAAATTTTCATTGTAACAACTTCTCAAAGCTTCAATCTTTTTACTTGCTTTACACCCCAATCCTGTTATAATGAGAGTATAGAAATTTGACTATTTTTGACCTTTGAACAGGGATAAAGAAAGAAATGAGGTAGATGTATGCTTTGTCAAAACTGTAAAATTAACGACTCAACAATTCATCTTTACACCAATCTCAATGGAAAACAAAAACAAATTGACCTCTGTCAAAACTGCTATAAGATTATCAAGACAGATCCTAACAATACCCTCTTTAAAGGTATTACGGATCTGAACAATCGTGACTTTGATCCCTTTGGTGATTTCTTCAATGACCTAAACAATTTCAGACCTTCTAACAACACTCCTCCGACTCCCCCAACTCAATCAGGTGGAGGTTACGGCGGAAACGGCGGTTATGGTTCCCAAAATCGTGGATCTGCTCAAACTCCACCACCAAGCCAAGAAAAAGGCCTGCTAGAAGAATTTGGTATCAACGTAACTGAAATTGCCCGTCGTGGAGATATAGACCCTGTTATTGGGCGCGACGATGAGATTATCCGTGTCATCGAAATTCTCAATCGTAGAACTAAGAATAATCCTGTTCTTATCGGTGAACCAGGTGTCGGAAAAACGGCTGTTGTCGAAGGTCTAGCTCAGAAAATCGTTGATGGCGATGTTCCACATAAACTCCAAGGCAAACAAGTCATCCGTCTAGATGTGGTTAGCTTGGTTCAAGGAACGGGTATCCGTGGACAATTTGAAGAACGCATGCAAAAACTCATGGAAGAAATTCGCAAACGTGAGGACATCATCCTCTTTATCGATGAAATCCATGAAATTGTCGGTGCTGGTTCTGCAGGCGATGGCAATATGGACGCAGGAAATATCCTCAAGCCAGCCCTTGCTCGTGGGGAACTGCAACTGGTCGGCGCTACTACCCTCAATGAATACCGTATCATTGAAAAGGATGCAGCCCTAGAGCGTCGTATGCAGCCTGTCAAAGTCGATGAACCAACAGTGGAAGAAACAATCACTATCCTCAAAGGAATTCAAAAGAAATACGAAGACTACCACCACGTTCAGTATACTGATGCTGCAATTGAAGCAGCTGCAACTCTTTCTAATCGCTACATCCAAGATCGCTTCTTGCCTGACAAGGCCATTGACCTCCTAGATGAAGCAGGTTCTAAGATGAACTTGACCTTGAATTTTGTAGATCCTAAAGTGATTGATCAACGCTTGATTGAGGCTGAAAATCTCAAATCTCAAGCTACACGAGAGGAAGATTTTGAGAAGGCTGCCTACTTCCGCGACCAGATTGCCAAGTATAAGGAAATGCAAAAGAAAAAGGTCACAGACCAAGATACTCCTATCATCAGTGAGAAAACCATTGAGCACATTATTGAGCAGAAAACCAACATTCCTGTTGGCGATTTGAAAGAGAAAGAACAATCTCAACTCATCCATCTAGCCGAAGATCTCAAGTCTCATGTTATTGGCCAAGATGATGCAGTCGATAAGATTGCCAAGGCTATTCGCCGTAATCGTGTCGGTCTCGGTACGCCTAATCGTCCAATTGGAAGCTTCCTCTTTGTCGGACCAACTGGTGTCGGTAAGACCGAACTTTCCAAACAATTAGCTATCGAACTCTTTGGTTCTGCTGATAGCATGATTCGCTTTGATATGAGTGAATACATGGAAAAACACAGCGTGGCTAAATTAGTCGGTGCCCCTCCAGGTTATGTTGGCTATGATGAGGCTGGGCAATTAACTGAAAAAGTTCGTCGCAATCCCTACTCTCTTATTCTCTTAGATGAAGTGGAGAAAGCCCATCCAGATGTCATGCATATGTTCCTCCAGGTCTTGGACGATGGTCGTTTGACAGATGGGCAGGGACGTACCGTTAGCTTCAAGGATGCCATCATTATCATGACCTCAAATGCAGGTACAGGTAAGGCAGAAGCCAGCGTTGGTTTTGGAGCTGCTCGTGAAGGTCGAACCAACTCTGTTCTCGGTGAACTCGGCAATTTCTTTAGCCCAGAGTTTATGAACCGTTTTGATGGTATTGTCGAATTTAAGGCTCTCAGCAAGGATAACCTCCTTCAGATTGTCGAGCTCATGCTAGCTGATGTTAACAAGCGTCTTTCAAGTAACAACATTCATTTGGATGTAACTGACAAGGTCAAGGAAAAATTGGTTGACCTCGGTTATGATCCAAAAATGGGAGCACGCCCACTTCGTCGTACTATTCAAGACTATATTGAGGACGCAATCACTGACTTCTACCTTGAAAATCCAAGTGAAAAAGACCTCAAGGCAGTTATGACCAGCAAGGGCAACATTCAAATCAAATCTGCCAAAAAAGCTGAAGTAAAAACTTCTGAAAAAGAAAAATAAATTTCTATAAAAAAGGAGTAGAAAATGAAATGTTTCTGCTTCTTTTTTACTAAAATAACTGTAATTTCTTGACAGCTCGTCCTTTGTCCATTATGATAATAATAACGATACTAGATAATGAGGAAAATGCAATGGCAAACCCAACTTTCGGAGAAAAGAAAGCAAATACAGACTATGTGTCACGCTATGGCGTATATGCAGTTATCCCTGATGCTGAACAAAAACAAATTGTTCTTGTTCAAGCACCTAATGGCGCTTGGTTCTTACCTGGTGGTGAAATTGAAGCAGGTGAAAATCATCAAGAAGCCCTAAAACGTGAATTGATTGAAGAGCTTGGCTTCACAGCTGAAATTGGTGCCTATTACGGACAAGCTGACGAATATTTCTACTCTCGTCATCGTGACACCTACTACTACAATCCTGCCTACCTCTATGAAGCGACTTCTTTCAAAGAAGTGCAAAAGCCACTAGAAGACTTTAATCATATCGCCTGGTTCCCTATTGACGAGGCTATTGAAAATCTCAAACGTGGTAGCCATAAATGGGCAATCCAATCTTGGAAAAAACAGCATAAGATTGACTAAATCAAGCTACTTTATTCAAAAAGTGCTATAATAGAATTAGAAAATCGGAGGAAATGTTATGAAGCTAATCAATACGACAAACTCACACTCGCAACTTGTTAAAAGCCAGCTAGAAAGTACAGACGCAACCCTTGTTGAGGTCTATTCTGCAGGGAATACAGATGTTATTTTTACCCAAGCTCCGCTTCACTATGAAATCCTCATCTCAAACAAACACCGCGCTATTCGAGAACCTGAAATCGAAGCTATTCAAGAATTTTTCTTGAAACGTAAAATTGATAAGGACTCTATTGATGAGGCCAATATCAAAACCCTCTATTCAGAAAAATTAATTGGAATTTCGATTCCAACCAAATAAAATCTTGGAGAGATTAGAAAGTGCTTTGAACCTTATGGAACAAAATTAGGTTTATTTAGCTTTTTAAATCATCTCCAATTTTTTATCTTCAAATCTTATCATACAAGATTTTGTAGATAATTAAGGAGACAAACATGGGAGACATCATATATAGAGAGGCAAGAATTGAAGAAAGCGAAAAAATTGGAAAATTATTAGCCAATTCCTTTCTTGACTATCCCTTTTTAACAATTTTAAAAGACGATTTGAAGAAACCTGACTCCTATCCTGCTTTTGTAGAAACATTGCAAATTCTGCTTACTAGAGTCTATATTAAAAAAGGAAACTGTTTAGTTGCGGAACAAGATGGAGAATTACTTGCAGTTGCCCTTTTGCAACAAAAGGATTTCTGTATACTATCCTATCTACGAAATGGTGGGACAAACATTTTTCGCTACATTCGACTGCAAAATCTCCTTAAATACTTTGACTTTGTAAAACGTTCCAAAAAGCATTTAGAAAAATCTGGAGAGTTTGATTGGTATTTGATGGCTTTAGCTGTCAATATAGAAAGTAAGGGACGGGGAATAGGTAGTACTTTTCTGACACAAGGGATTGAACCTTATGTCAAATCAAAAGGCTGTAAACACTTAGGTTTCATTACCAGCACAGCTAGAAATGCCTCATTCTACGAGAAAAACGATTATGTATTACTGGACCATATGGACTTAGAATACGGATCAAAATCAATTGGTAACTGGGCATTTTTAAAAACAATAAATAAATAAATAAAAAAGATTTGGTGCTGCTTATCACAGAACCAAATCTTTTTTATTATGTTAGAAACGAATCGTCTCACGTGTTTTTTCGTATGAAGTGACAAAACGGTTGGTTACACCTGGTTCTGCAACTTCCAAAGCTTGCGAAATTTTATCAAATGAAGCATGATAGTCAAATTCTTTTTCAAAAATTTCTAATGATTCATTAAAAGCTTCTTGAATTCGTTCATCAAATGAGCGGTAACGGTTCGAATACTGTAGCAATTGTTCTGTCAACGTTGCATATTGAACAATATTATATGTTTCTTCTTCAAGTGCTTCCATATCATTTGTTGCAATTTCAAGCATCCGGTTCACAGCTTCGATATTGACCCGAGCTTCTTCTAGTTCAGCCATCAACTCTTCAGTACGGTTACTTGCTGTAAAGAACGACTGTAAGAAATTCTGAGGAATACCTGGAAGATTGCGTTTTTCCATATATCTCTTAATTGTGTGAAGACGATTAACATAAACATTTGCCTTCTGGCGAGCATTGATATCATCTTTTTCAATCTGAGCAAGACGTTGACTAACCGCAACTTGTTCATCTTCAATTTCCTTCAAAGTCGCTTGTAAGTTTTCCAAACGATCTTCAAGGAATGAATAAGGTTCAGAATGTTCCTCTTGTTCAGAAGTTAGTTCCAATACAGATTCTTCTAAAGATTCTAACTCAGCTTGTAATCTATGAACATGACTAACATCTGTTTCAGATAGTAGGTAATTGTTACTCAATCGTTGAATATCTTCCACTAAAACAGCATTACTATCTTTCATGTGTTTCAAATATGTAGGAAGGGTTGCAACTAAGCCTACTACTACCTTTTGAGCTGCAATTTCTCGTGTAAAGATATCATAGAGTGCATTGATTTCTTCTTGAACTTGAGTATTTTCATACTCAGCATTATCCAACTCTAATTGTGCAATATTTTCGTGATTTTTCTTCAAAGCTTCATAAAGCAATTGGAAGCGAGATTCAATATCCGTTTCAGCAAAATGATAGTTAGCATCTAAAAGCTTACGGTAACCATCTTCCAAGTCTTCCAATTGATCAGGTAGCTCTTTAGATAATGTTTTTACAATTGCTGGCAAGCGGTCAACAATGTGAGTCAAAGCCAAGATATGGTTTTCAGCATTGTCCAAAATCACAGCTGCTTCTACTGGATCTCCAGACGAATTTAAAGTTACAAACTGAGAAAACTCTGATTGGATATTTTCCAATTGTTTTTCAATTTCAGATAAACCTTGGCCATATTCTTCAGAATGATCAGCAACTCTGTGTTGCAACTCCTCAAACAAGTCCAAGGTATGAAGAACACGTCCACTATTTTTAGACTCTTGTTTCTCCAAATCTGCTAAAGCATTGCGAATTGCCGCAATATCTTCTTCAATCAAGGTAATTTGGCTCTCGATTTGGTCAATTTGATGGCTGGCCTTGAAAAAACGGAATGAGTTATTGTAGCCTTCTGCCTCGAAAAGATTATTTTCGATATCGGCAAAAGAATTAAGAGATAAATCAACCCATTTTTGATTCCATTCACGGAAAGTCACCTGACTTTGTCCAATCAAGTGCATATTTTTTACAGCTTCAACTTCATCATTAACCGGAAGATTATAAAGCTCTTCTTTTTTCTCTTCTAAAATTGCTAGTTTACTTTCATTGCGTTTCCTTACATAAATTGCGATAGCATAAGCAATGACCAATAAAACTGCAACTGCAATTATCAAATAAATTACTAGTCTAGCAGACATATTAAACTCCTTTTTTACTTGAAACAATCGTAACGATTATATCATATTTTTTATACCAAGGGAACTACTTCTCCCTATTTTTTAGACATCAAGTGTACTATAGACAGCATTTTCTTCGATAAACTCACGACGAGGCTCTACTCGATCCCCCATTAACATATCAAAGATTTTATCTGCTTCTGCAGCATCATCCACAGAAACTCTAGCCATCAAGCGATGTTCGGGATCCATGGTTGTTTCCCATAACTGATGGTCGTCCATTTCACCTAGACCCTTATAACGCTGAATAGTCGGTTTGGTACGACCTTCACTATAACGGGCCAAGGCTTCTTGGAGTTTGATTTCTTGGTCTGCTCCTGGCTGGATATATTCTTTAATCTCACTTCCAACCTTGACTCCATAGATTGGTGGTTGGGCAATATAGACATAACCAGCTTCTAGAATTGGTTTCATATAACGATAAATCAAGGTTAAAAGAAGGGTACGAATGTGGGCTCCATCGACATCGGCATCGGTCATCAAAACGAGTTTTTGGTAACGGGCTTTTGAAACATCAAATTCTGCGCCAAATCCTGTTCCCATCGCTGTGAAAAGACTTCTAATTTCTTCATTAGCAAGAATCTTATCCATACTTGCCTTTTCAACGTTCAAAATTTTACCACGAATCGGAAGGATTGCCTGAAATTCACGGTTACGACCAGATTTGGCTGACCCACCAGCTGAGTCTCCTTCGACGATGAAGAGTTCTGTTTCGGCAGGATTATTAGAAGAACAGTCTGCTAGTTTACCTGGAAGGTTGGAAATTTCCAAACCAGATTTTTTACGAGTGACTTCTCGCGCACGCTTGGCAGCCACACGAGCCTTAGCAGCCAAAATTCCTTTTTCCACAATTCTCTTGGCAATCTGTGGATTTTCCATGAGGAAATCAGAAAATGCATCGCTGAAGAGACGATTGGTAATCTTGACCACTTCGCTATTTCCCAATTTGGTCTTGGTTTGTCCTTCAAACTGTGGATTTGGGTGTTTAACTGAGATAACAGCAGTTAATCCTTCACGAACATCTTCCCCTGTTAGGTTGTCTTCATTGTCTTTCAGTAACTTATTCTTACGAGCATAATCGTTGATGACACGTGTCAAGGCTGTACGGAAACCTTGTTCATGCGTTCCACCTTCATGTGTATGAATATTATTGGCGAAACTCATGACATTTTCATGGTAACCCGTTGTGTACTGCATGGCTACCTCAACTGTGATATCATTCATCTCACCGTCTGTATAGATTGGTGTATCAAAGATTACATCCTTGTTCTCATTGATATATTCAACGTAGCTAGCAATCCCACCTTCATAGTGGTAATGCTTGGTTTGTTCCAAA
Source organism: Streptococcus mitis (assembly GCF_901542415.1). Lineage (NCBI taxonomy): Bacteria > Bacillati > Bacillota > Bacilli > Lactobacillales > Streptococcaceae > Streptococcus > Streptococcus mitis. The sequence goes on from NZ_CABEHV010000004.1 coordinate 787,921, forward strand.
CCTTCGCGCTTATCTGTGATGGAGATTTGAAGACCGCGATTTAGAAAGGCCAACTCTTGAATCCGTTTATTTAATTTATCAAAATCAAAAGTTGTTGTTTCCGTAAAGATTTCTGGGTCCGGTGTAAAGTGAACTGTTGTTCCAGTTTTATCCGTATCTCCAACCACCTCAAGATCTGCGACAACATGACCACGACGGTATTCTTGGTAATGAATCTTACCGTTTTTATGGACATGAACGTCTAATTGAGTGGAAAGGGCATTAACTACTGAAGACCCTACTCCGTGAAGACCACCTGAAACCTTATATCCGCCACCGCCAAACTTTCCTCCAGCATGAAGGACTGTAAAGACAGTCTCAACGGCAGGTCGACCTGTTTTTTCCTGAATATCGACTGGGATACCACGTCCATCATCAACAACAGTAATCGAATCATCTGGTTCAATAAAAACTTGAATATGGCTAGCAAATCCCGCCAAGGCCTCATCAATTGAGTTATCAACAATTTCCCAAACTAGATGGTGAAGACCTTCTTTTGAGGTTGACCCAATATACATCCCTGGACGCATACGAACAGCCTCTAGGCCCTCTAAAACTTGAATTTGACTGGCATCATAATCCTGTGCCTGCAGATTTTTGATTTCTTCTGTCATCTTTTTCCTTTTTCTTACATGTCTAATACTTGTCTTAAATTCACGATACTGGTAAACAAGTGGGTAGCTAGTCCTGCAGCTTGCCCGGCTTCGATATCAATTAATCGATCACCAATGACAAGGCCTGAACTAATTTGATATTTTTCTCTTAAATAAATCATGGACTCAGGGTTTGGTTTTCTCTTAAAGCCTGAGTTAGAAGTCACCACTTCTGTAAAATAAGCTGCTATAGAGGTTTTTTCTAAAATTTCCAAGACCTGATCATTTCGATGAGAAACCAAAAAATGACGGCCACCTTGATTGGAGATATCTTTCAATAAATCAGAAACTCCATCAAATAAAATCGGGTGTTCAAGTTCTCTGGCTTCATTTTCCTTGTACTTTTCTAAAAAATTCTCTAAGTTGGGAGCGAATGTCTCAATCGCAAAATCAGTAGAAACCTTTAAAGCCTGATAGACACTATCATGGTCTTGTGTGATGCCATACAATGCCAATGTTTCAACAAATGCAGCTGTTGAAGTTTCGTAATTATCCAGTAAAGTTCCACCTAAATCCCAGATATAATCGTGATATTTCATACCCTTTATTATAGCATTTTTTTATGAAAAAAGCGATGATTTCCCTGAGTTTTCCACATAAAAAAACGAGAGTTTGACTCCCGTTTTACTGATGTTTACCAAAGACATCTCGATAGAGCATTCCTGTTCGTAAAGTCTCTGCGTCTCCTCCTAGTTGGTCCACCAACTCGTAGGCAAAGGCAAGGGCTGTTGAGGGGCCTCGACTGGTTGTCAAATGACCATCTACCACTACTGTTTCCTTGACGTAGTGACCATCAAGGATTTGCTCTTGGACGCCGTCATAACAAGTGTACTGCTTGTTTTTCAATACCCCTGCTTGATTGAGGGCAATTGGTGCCGCACAAATGGCTGCCAGTTTCTTCCCTTTTTGCTCGAAGCTTTGCAACTCTTGAATCAAGGCCTGATTACCCCGTAAATGTGCAGAACCAGGCATTCCGCCAGGAAGGACAATCATGTCATAGTCGGATAAATCTCCCTCAAAGACACGATCTGCTCTTACTTGGATGGAATGCGAACCCGTCACTTGCTCTTCAAAACCAACCATATCACAAGTAATATTTGCACGACGCAAAACATCCACAACTGTCAAAGCTTCAATTTCTTCAAAGCCTTGAGCTAACATGACTGCTACTTTAACCATGATTTTCTCCTTATTTGATTTGTTTTAATACAACCTTTTTCCGTTTGAATGGAACTTTTCCGCTCTTTTCTTCAGCTAGGTTTGTCTGATAACTCATCGATAAAAGCAAGCCAATACCAATCAAGTTACTGATAATAGCCGATCCCCCTTGCGAAATGAAAGGCAAGGGAATCCCCGTCAAGGGAAGCAAGCCCGTCACAGCACCGATATTCTCAAAGATATGGAAGAGTAACATCATGATCAAACCTGTGGAAATATAGGTGTAGAACTGATTATTTGATTTAAGAGTAATCTTCAACATACGATAAATCAGCATGAGGTAAAGGGCAATAACAAGGACAGAGCCAATAAAGCCAAAATCTTCTGCAATGACCGTGAAAATCATATCCGACTCTCTAACTGGAATAAGCAGATTAGAAGCATTAAATCCTTGACCAAACAACCCTCCACTACCAATCGCAATCTGCCCTTGAGCCTGTTGGTAAGTGGTTGTTTGGGCGAAGTCAAATGGATTGAGCCAAGCCAAAATACGGTTAATTTGGTAGGTCGGCATTCCCAGTTGATGGAGAAAAGCCCGACCGTCCTTGCTGATAAAAATAGCTAAGAAACCAGCAATTCCTGTTACAGCAGTCACAAATACTGGGATAATAATTTTCCAAGAAACCCCCGATAATAAAACGATTCCTGAGAAAATGGCTACAAAAACCAAAGCCGTCCCCAAGTCACTTTGAAGTGCCAAAAGAACTAGGACTGGAATGGTAAAGAGAATCATCCAGAAAATCAACAAGAAGTCCAGCGGAACTGTGCGTCTCCATTCCTTATGTTTTTTGGTAAACTGGACAATCACACGAGCCAACATGAGGATATAGGATATCTTCATAAATTCTGACGGCTGGAACAAGGTAACACCATTTACCGATACCCAGTTTTTGGCACCCGTTGATGCAACTAAGCTTGGATTATAAAAGACAATCGGCAAGACCATAAGTCCCAAGCCTAAAATATACAGAAAGGGCGTCACTTTCCAAAGAAATTCTGTATTAAAGAGCATGACCACAAAACCAATCACAAGCCCCAAGGCAATCCAGGCGACCTGCTGCCCTAAAATGGGCAAAATATTGTTTGGATAATCATGACTAACGGCTATATAAATAGCCACCACGCCAATAACCAGTAGAAAAAACACTGGCAAGAGCAAACTATAATCGACTCTAGAGTCGAGAGAACGTTTCATATATACTAACCTTATACTTTCATACAATACTATTTATCAAAGTTCATTTAAAAATTTATCAATAGCCTCATCAACTTCGGATTTAGAGACGGTTTTAACAGTCGCTTCTTTTGCTAGAGAAGTCACAATTTGTTTGCCATACCGCTTTCCGACAATTCTCCTATCCAAAATAAGAGTTAAGGAACGTTGGTGTTCGCGTCTCATACTTCTTCCTAAAGCCTGTTTTAAACGAATAATGGCCATTGGCAATTGATAATCATAAAAGGCATTTTTCCCTTCCTGATTCAGTTCCTGATTAATCTTTTTCGTCAAGGGCTCTTGAGGATTTTGGAAAGGAAGTCTTGGTACAACTTGAATCACAAAAGGATGACTTGAAAAATCAACTCCCTCCCAGAAACTTGCCGCACCAAGCAGGATTTGTTGTTCACCTTTTTCAAATCGTTTCTTAAGCTGATGAACATCCCCATTTTTATACTGGGCCAAGTGGCTAACTGGAAGTAAATCTGATACTGCTAGAAGCATCTCTCTAGCAGTAAAGAGAACTAAAATCGGTTGCTGGAAATCTTGAACATCCATCAGCAAATCAGCTACCTCTTGAGCATAAACTTCTAAGGAGGTTTCTGTTACCAGGGGAAAATCTTTGACCAAGACTACTTCTTGATCCTGTTTTCCCCGTGCTTCAATCTTAACAAATTTGGCTTCAGGATAGCCTAAAAGATCTGCCAAAGAAACCCTCTGACTAATCTCAAGAGTGGCCGACACTCCCAAGACTTGACATGAATTAGGTGTTAAAGAAGATAAAAGAATACGGCCTGATTTCGTAGAAGAAATTTGAATTTTCTTTTGACTCGTTTCAGTTGCTTCAAGCCAGTAATCTCGGTCAGCTGTAAAATAGCGGACCAGTTCCCCAAAGCCTTCTATCTCTAATTCTGAAAAATACTGGTGGAGATTGGCAAGAGAATCTAAGATATTTTTCTTAGATTTGCCAGACTGAAATTGTTCTATCAAGTAGAGGCACTCAAAGCGAATACTTTCTAGTATTCGTTGTTGGACCTTATTTTGCTCCTCCAGTAAAGCCTTATCAAGCAAATCGATAATAGACTGGATATCGTAGGTCTCTTGAAGCAGATTTTCTAGAGCTAACAAAATCTTTTGAACTTCATCAATAATCAATAAACGGTCACTGACAAATTCAGGATTATCTTCCAGTCTGGTTACAAGATAGGCATGATTGGTCACTAAAAGCTTGCAGGTTTGTGCCCTTTCTTGACTACGTTTCCAAAAATCTTCTGTCATAAATAAGCTCTTGGATGATAAATTCCCATCATGACGAAGGTCTGTTAGAAAATGTTGGTAACGGTAGAGTTGCCCAATTTCATCCAAATCTCCTGTCTCTGTCTCAGTCAACCAGACCAAGAGTTGCATTTTAAAACGTCTAAATAAGCGATTTTCATCATTTTCCTGCAAGGAACGATAAAAGGCATCCAACTTCAGGTAATTTTGTGGCCCCTTTAAAGAATGAATATCTGTATGGAATACTTCCTTGAGACGTTTACCTTCTTCTTCCATGATTTGATTTTGAAGAATCTTTGTCGGAACGCTAAGGACAATCTGACGCTCTTTTACTTGGGACAAAGCGGGTAAGAGATAGCCATAGGTTTTCCCAATCCCTGTCGGTGCTTGAATTAATGAGACAGGCTCATCTTTCAATAGCAAACCGACCTCTTTAGCAAAACTTTCTTGCTCCTCCCTCACTTCAAGGTTCAACAGAGAAATATTTTTAGAAAAATCCTGAGATAGTTTTCGTGATTCCAGGGGAGCTGTAGTTTTCTTGAAATATAGCCCTTGAACTTCAACCAAGTCTAAAGAAGTCAGGGTAAATTGGTTGCGAAATATCTCCTCAATAACCAAGTAAGACTCATATAAGAGGGCGTCAGCCATTTCCAACAAGCGTTCCAAGAGTCCTTTAGGAAGCTGGGCCATCTTTTCTCGTAAAAAAAGAAGTAATTCCGCTGTAGCTTGGGCATCTGAAAGGGCTGTGTGAGCGTGTTTTAGAGGAATTCCTAATTCTCGACACAATATCGGCAAACTATATTTTTCCAGTTTAGGGAAAAAGACCTGAGCCAATTCGACCGTGTCAACACGAGGATTTCTTAGTTCATAGCCTTCAAAAAATAAATTTTCCGCCAAAAGATTGGCATCAAACTGAACATTATGGGCCACAAAAATCCCATCCGCCACCAAGTCAAAGATTTTTCTAGCAACTTGCGAAAAATCAGGTGCTTGCGCCAGACGTTTGTCAGTTATCCCTGTCAATTCTTTAATATGAGCATCCAAAGGTTCATGTGGATTGACATCCGTCGTATAGTGATCAACGATTTTTCCGTCCTCAATCACGACAATTCCCACTTGGATAATTTTAGCCTTACTACCTGTGCTAGTTGCCTCTAAATCAACCACAACATAGCGATTACCAATCGTTTTCATTATAAAAAATTATACCAAAAAAAGGGCCATTTGGCACCTGCAAACATAGGATAATTTTCAAACTCAAGAAGGTTACTTGTATGAAAAATTCCAGTAAACAAAGCATCCATCCTAGCCTACTGATTTTTTAAAAATGGTGAAGAAATAAGAAAAATTGAGAGAAGAAATGTTTGCCTCTTCCTTCTCTCAACGAATCATTTACTTTATTTAACCATGTCAGGATCGTAGTCATAAAATCCTGTATCAAGGAAACGGTTTTTAGGGTGAAGTTTACGCACTTCTTCATCCAGCAAGAAAGCTTGGTCATGGCTAAAGTTGCCCTCTTGAATCAAGCTACGCGCTTGGATAAAGAGTTTTGCAATCTCAACAAAGTTTTGTCCCGGAGTGTAAAGTCCTTCTAATTTCCAGTGAGTAAAGCCATGCTCTACCAATTCTGTTAATTTGGTCATCAAATCAAGGTCATTATTGGCAAAGATGTGGGTCCCATGATTGTCTTCAAAGATAGAGTAATGACTCTCTGGGTCACTTGGCTCTGCCAAGAAGAGGTCACGTTTACGCGTCTTTTCATCATCAATATGCGTAAAGTTATAGTAGTTTTGCAAGAGCGGACGTTTAGAATGGTGGATGACGCTAGCACCATAAACCAAAACTTCAGCAGGAATTTCCAAAATCTCCGGCATTTTGAAAAGTTCAGCTGATGGAATTTCACGCGCCAAAACAGCCTCAGATGCGCCAGCCTTTTGTCCCCAGAAGTTAATCTGACGACTGCTAGTTACCATAGTCGAAGCATCATAGATGGTCTTAAATGAATAACCATCGCGGTTGACCACGTAAAAGACACCTGCATCCCCAATCGTAATGTAGTCTGCCTTGATTTCTTCCAAAAAGTCTAAGAAAGGCTTGATACGGTCCATCATATCTTGGTGCATGAGGGCGTTAACCGCAACGATCAATTCCTTACCTGCTTCATGAACCAACTTAGCGATTTCACGCAATTGGTCATGACTAAAAGTTGTTGGCAGACGAAGGCCAAAATCTTTCTCACCGACATAGATACGGTCTACGCCAGCTTCGAGCAGTTGTTCAACTTGTTCAATACTTTCAGCAGTTGCTGTAATGATAATCTTTTCCATAAGGAAAATTATACCACATTTCTCCAAAATCAACCATTCTTTGAAAATGAAAAGGTACTTTATTCTTTTTGTAACCTTTCTGTAATAATTCCCTGCCGAAAAAATGATAAAATAGGTATGTACTGTTAAGGAGAGAATAATGCCCGTAAGAAAATTACAATCCTATGAGGTAGACTATCAAGAAGAATTAAACCAGCAGGTTCCTCGCTATCAAGATTATACACCTGAAGCGCAATCTGATGCTAATCTCAAGGAAATCCTATTTTTTGTTAATATCGCTGTTTTTTGTATCTGTATTGCTATCTTTAGTTTTATCTTTTTAGCATTAAAATTATCACCTGCTCTTGCCTTTGCTACAGCAATCGGATCCAGCTTACTTGTCTTAAAAGTTCAGCGCTTTATCATCAAACAAAAACGTAGAAGATAAATCCAAAATATCGCCCCATCTGGAGCGATATTTTTATTTTTTCTTTTTAGATGGTGTGTGGATGGCAATCTTCACTTCAAAGATTGTTCCCTTTGGTTTATTATCTTTAACAGTAATGGTTCCTTTTAGGGCATCTACAATTTGCTTGGCTAGGGATAATCCTAACCCAAAACCACCTTTTTGACGGGTTCTAGCCTTATCCACTCGATAAAAGCGGTCAAATATTTTCTTCTTATCTTCTGCTGAAATACCGACTCCATTGTCGGAAACTAGCAAATAAAGATTACGATCAGTCGCTGAGATAAGAAAATCAATTTCACCATCCTCCTCAGTATATTTGATGGCATTATCAAATAGGATGGTCATCAGTTGTTTCAAAAGAAGTTGATCTGTGACAATCGTTCGATGGATCCGATTTTCAAAACGAAAGACACGGTCATTTTCAGAAGCAATCATCTCATAGTTTGTGAAAGTCGTATTGAAAAAACTGGTTGGAACTTCTGCAAGTTCCGGCTTAATCCCATCATCTCTACGAGCTAAGTTCAGCAAGTTTGTCGTCAAAAAACGCATATTTCGGACTTCTTCCAAACTAGACGCAATGCTTTCGCTCACATCCATAATGGTTGCTTCTGGCTTACGAAAAAGGGTCTCTAAACGATTTTGCAAAACTGCAAGTGGAGTTCGTAACTCATGACTGGCATTTTCCACAAAGGACTGTTGCTTCTGCATGCTCTCAAGCAGGGGCCGAACACTGACCCTAGCTAGATAGAGACTGGCAAGTAAAGACAAAATCCAGAAACTAGCCATCACAATCACAATCAATTGCTCATGCTTTTGACTAGCCTGCTCCAACTGACTGGTATTAATCAAGACAGCTGCATACTTGATATTGGTTGAAACCGAACTGATATTGGTTTCCATCAAAATCATACGATAGATTTCTTCTTGTCCATAGCTATTAAAAACCTGAATCTGATAGATATGTCCTAGTTCTTTCTTCTCTAACTTAATCTTATCCAATCCCAAAAATCGATTTCCAGAAAGGAGCTGGGTAAAATTCTTATCAAAAAGAATGACTTCTGTGTTGGAACTGACATTGGGTTTTATCTCAGTCTTGCTAGTATCTGTAGCGGCATTCTCTAAATCTTTAATCTCTTCTGTTGCCCTATTTACAGCAAGCTGAATAACTGCTTGAGGATTTTCACTTAGTCCATGAAGCTTATCATCCACCGAAGTATAGAGACTCGAGTGCATGACCTGCAAAATAATCAGAGTCATGGTAGAGAAAATCAGAGTGAATACACCAAAGTTACGGATAAAATAACTAAAGTCATCCGCATACCATGTTTTTTTTAGTTTACTGAACATCTTTTAAAATATACCCAACACTGCGCAAGGTTTGCAAATTCTCTGCAAAAGTGGTTCCTTTTAATTTCTTACGGACTTTTGAAACATAGACTTCGACAACCGAAATCGTTGTATCACTATCAAATCCCCATAGACGATCAAAAATCTGAGTCTTAGGCAAAATAACATTTTGATTTTGAAGGAAATAAACTAATAAATCGAACTCTTTCCCCAACAATTCGACAGGAGTATCTTCGACTTTAACGGTATTAGTTGACAAATTAACCACAATATTTCCATAAGTCAAGGTGTTTTCATTAAATTTACCTGAACGTTTGAGAAGGGCTTGAATCCGCATTTTGAGTTCTTCTAGGTAGAAAGGTTTGGTCAGATAATCATCCGCTCCCAGTTCAAATCCATGTCCCTTGTCATCCAAACTTTCCTTGGCGGTCATGATCAGAACTGGAGTCGTAATCCCCTTTTCACGCAATTCTTTCAAGACTTGGAAGCCATTTTTTTCAGGTAACATTAAATCGAGCAAAATCAAGTCATAGACGCCACTTTCAGCTTCGTAGAGACCTTCTTCTCCATCAAATACCTGCATGACATCCGCAAAATCGTCTAAAAAGTCAAATACTGAATTTGACAGGCCTAGGTCATCCTCAACCAATAAGATTTTTATCATGAGAAACTCCTCCTTATTAAAACCATTATACCAAATTTGCCTTAAAAAAAACTCAACTCTCTGCATTTTACATGAGATAGCTGAGTTTTCTTTTTATTTTAGGCTTATTTATGCATTTCCGTATTGAAGAACGACTGCTTCCACTGCAGCTTTTTCACGGTTAATCAAGTCAACACGCGCTGCAATTTCCTTAATTCCCATACCGATGTTACGGCTAAGAGCAAGGTCAGAAAGTTGTGGCTCAAAGAATTCCTTGTACTCTGCCAAGCGTTGCTGAGTCTTAAATACGTGAGCAGGAAGTATAACAAAGCTATCAAAGCTCATATCTCCACCAAGAGCTGCCTTAATCCAAGCCCAGTTTTCACGAGCCCAAGACCATGCTGTTTCCTGAGTTGCTTGATGGCTTAAGAACTGGAAGTACCAAGCAGACAAGTCTTGTGGTTTGACCACAAATTTGTCCTTCCAAGAAATAATCAAGGTTTGGATATTGTCCGCATCTGTACTGTAAGCAAGAGCAGCTGCCAACTGACGTTTAAAGACAGCATCTGTTGCGTGAGTGTAAGTATCAAGATAAAGTGCTAACAAGTCTTTCGTCTCATGATGTTTCATCTCATTAATCAGAACTTGTGAACGAATAGCTGCAGGGAGTCCTGCAAGATTCTCCTTGTGAGCCGCGAAGATTTGGCTAGCGACTTGACTAGCTTCTGCATCATTTGAGCGAATCATCATAGAAACAGCCAACTGACGAACCAACTCATCCTCATCTGATTCTCCGTCTTTAGCTTCAAAACCAAGACGGCCATAGTTGTGACGAGCCAATTTAGCAACCAAGGCTTTGAAGGCTCCTTCAGCTTCTGTTCCTTCATCGATAAAGCGCTCAAGGGCAGAAATTACTTGAGAGACAGCTGAAACGACAAGGTAAGATTCTTCCTTAGCAAGTTTATCAAGGACTGGAAGCAAGTCTGCATAAGAAATGTGCCCTGCTTCAGCAAGCAGACGACGTTCTTGAACAATCTGCAATTTACTTGTGTTATCAAGCTCAACTAGGTCAGCAAGAACAGCATCTAACAAGTCTCCTTGATAGTCTGTAATGTAGTGGGCTGTATTTTCTGTGTTGAGACGAAGTGCTGTTTTGTTTTCTGCAAGAAGAGCTGCGTAGCCAGGGATTTCGATGCTTTCAGTTTCGAGTGTATCAGGTAAACCTTTCCAGTTGCTGTTTAGTGGCACAACCCAGAGACGGTTCTTGTCTTCGTGCTCACCGATGAAGAATTGTTTTTGTGAAATCTTCAAGACATCATTTTCAACTTTGACAGTGAGAACTGGATAACCAGGTTGTTCCAACCAAGAATCCATGAAGGCTGCGACATCACGTCCTGATGCTTGACCAAGAGCATCCCAAAGGTCACGACCAATTGTATTGCTGTATTGATGTTTTTCAAAGTAGGCATGCAAACCTTTGGCAAAATCGACATCACCTAGCCAACGACGAAGCATGTGCATGAGGCGACTTCCTTTGGCATAGACGATAGCTCCGTCAAAGAGCGTGTTGATTTCATCTGGATGTTTAACTTCTACGTGAACAGACTGAACACCATCAGTCGCATCACGTTTCAAGGCAGACGGAACACCACCTGTTTGGAAATCTTCAAAGATATTCCAGCTTGGTTCAATAGCATCCACACAGACGTACTCCATCATGTTAGCAAAGCTTTCATTGAGCCAAAGGTCATCCCACCATTTCATAGTAACAAGGTTACCAAACCACTGGTGAGCCAATTCATGGGCCACAACAAGGGCAACTTGTTGACGGCTGGCAAAGGTAGAGTTCTCATCCACAACCAAGTAAACTTCACGGTAGGTCACAAGACCCCAGTTTTCCATAGCTCCAGCTGAGAAGTCAGGAAGGGCGATGTGGAGAGATTGAGGGATTGGGTACTTAACTCCATAGTAATCTTCGTAAAACTCGATAGAGCGAACAGCGATGTCCAGTGAGAAATCAAGGTTAGATAGTGGATGGGCTTTGGTTGAATAGACACCGACGAGGGTACCGTTTTTAGTTTTAGCCGTCACACCTTGCAAATCACCTGCTACAAAGGCTAACAAGTAAGAAGACATGCGAGGTGTTGTCTCAAACTTCCAGATACCTGTTTCCTTACGGTTTTCAACATCGATTTCTGGCATGTTAGACAAGGCCAATTCATCTTCTGCTTGGTCAAAACGTAGAGAGAGGTCAAAAGTTGCTTTGGCTTCTGGCTCATCCACACATGGGAATGCTTCGCGCGCAAAATGGCTCTCGAACTGAGTAGACAAGACCTCCTTCTTCACTCCATTAACTGTGTAGTATGAAGGATAAATACCTGTCATGTTATCCGTGATTTTTCCTGAAAAGGCAATAACCAAGTCAACTTGACCTGCTTCAGCAAGTTCAATATGAAGGGCTTCATTGTCATGGTCAACTGTAAATGGGCGAGCTACCCCTACAACTTCTACAGAAGCGATTTCCAAGTCTTTTTGATGAAGGGAAATGCGGTCACTCTGTGCTTGACCAGTGATGGTCACTTTCCCAGAAAAAGTCTTGGTCTCACGACTCAAGTCTAAAAATAAATCATAATGTTCAGGAACAAATTGCTTAATAAAATGTTCAACTGCTTGCATAGTTTTCTCCTATCTAAGTTTAAGAGCTAGAGCTCTTCTTCAAACAAACTTATTATATCATGTTTTGCTGGAGAAAAAAGGATTGGACGGTGATTTCCAAAACTTTCTTCCTTCTAGCAATCTACAGTGGGTAGACCTTGCGAAATTCTTCTAAAACAACCTTGCTTTCAGGTGTAAAAGTCAGTCCTGCTTCTCTCAGCCACTCGGCGAAACAATCCTCATGAACCTGACGCCAATAGGCTAGGGATTTGTCACCTTCTCCTTCCTTAAAGGCATGTTGAGCAGAAACTTGATTGAAGGGCTGGACAGAAACCTTTGTAATTTCGACAATACAGACAGCCTGATTTTGACTATCTAAAATGACATCAAAAGTTCCTTCTTGAGGAAGAGACTCGGCTTCTAGTGCATAAAGGCCGTAGGCTGATGCTGTTGCTGTTTTTTCGCCTTTTAAAACCAAATCTGCTAAAAGGTCTGGTTCCACTCCAAAAGCCCAAGCATCGATTTCATCTCCTATAGAGGGGTTAATTTTCTTGTAGGCATTCCACATTTCTTGCGGTGTCATGGGCGCTCCTTTGTAATTTCTTACTTTCTTCTTTTATATGTTTGAGATGGTCTGGATAGCCAATTTCTAAATCAAAAATCTCTGGAATAGAGCTGTAATGGAGAATGCATTCGATACCCATCTGATTCATTGTTTGTATGAAAGAAACATTCAGATAGCCTGCTACAGCAAAGTCAATCTTTTTCATCCTTGCTTTATCCTGCATATCTCTTAGCATAGCTAACATTATTGGACTTTCCATATCATGCCATTGACTGTTTCTCACAGTCGCAAAAACAAAAGAAGTTAAATCATTCATTCCAACTACAATCTTTGAAATGCCCGTTTCCAGTATCCTATCTAAGTCAAAATACGCTGACGGCAATTCAATCATTGTGCCGATTTTCCCAGTAAAACCCTGCTGACGCAATACTGTAATAGCTTGCTTTAACTGCTCAGCATCATTGACAAAAGGAAAGATAATAGATAGATTGGGATTATTTTGATAAACTTCTGTAACGACATGTGCTTCAGCCTGAAATTCATCCGGACACGCCAGCAAACGCCTAGTTCCTCTATATCCAAATAAGGGATGATTTTCATCAAAATACTCTTTAGTCCCCTTTAGACAATTAGCTTCTGTATTCGTTAATTCAGAAAAACGATACCATACCTCTTCATCTGAGTACAAGAAGCAAATAGTGTTTAGATAATCTTTTACAAATTCCTGACAACTTGGTAACAGGATGTTTTGGTTGATCTCTCTCGACAAATACTCCCCACGAATCATTCCAATGTGGTGAAATAGTTGTGGGTAAACTTTTTCAAGAATTTTTTCTCCACTAAGGGCAAGTTGGTTTTTCATGTCCATTCACCTCGTCTTAAAAGATACAATATCATATATCACTACATGAAACTTTCCTCTAGTTCAAAAGCTTCATAAGGTTCAACTAACTCATATCCTAAAAATTCTGCTACTTTTTTGGAAGCCTCGTTATGAGCATCCCAAAGTGGAAACATATCTCTATTTAAACTCTCTAGAATCATTGCAGCACCAAGCTTTTTAGCAAATCCATTTCCTTGTTCGTTTGGTCTAGTTGCAACTTCCACTTCAACTGCTCCACGATAAACTAACCCTGAGGAAATTCCAGCAATCAGTTTATTATTTTTAAGAATCACAAAGCCAAATCCACCTTTTAAAACAAAATCCTGATAGGACTCAAAATCCCCCTGTAAATCTTGTGACCATTCTTCCTCAGAAAAGCAGTTATAAATATGATTATCAATAGACACAATATTGTAACCTTCCTCTAAATGAGTAACTAGATTATTTAAAAATTCAACTTGAAAATTTGCCTTATCTTTAAAAGAATAGCGAGTAAAAGAATTTAACCCCACTTTCCGATGCAGAAAATCTTGCCAATTGGTATTTTCTGAAATAATAATCTTATAATCTAAACCATATTTCCTAACAAAATCTTCCCAAAATCTGGAATCCAACTCCCCTGCTAGGTATAGAAAATTCCCAACATCATAAAAGCTTGTTGTCCTATCACTGTTTCGGTAGACAGTTCCGATTTGAGATTTAAGACCATAGAGAACCATATTTTTCTTCCATGTTTTAAATAGTTCCATTATCCCCCTACTTCACCTTCCAATTCATATACAAGGTCTTGTCAAGTTCTGGAAATCCTAATAATTCAGACTTAACCTTCAAGACCAATGGTGATGCATTTTCTTCTGTGATCTCTTGAATATCCATCCAAATATATCCAAGTGAATCATTCGCACCATCAGACACAGCTTCTGAAATCGTAACTTGAGGTGCACTCTCATTCATTTCAATATCATACAAGGCCATGACATGGTGAACCATAAAATTTTTTAACTCTTCCCTGACGAAAACATCGTAGATTCGAGGATTAGAGTAGCTTCTAACAGTAAATCCCGTCTCTTCCATAACTTCTCTAGTCAGCGTTTCCGTCAGTCCTTCACCAAGTTACTGTCTGCCTCCAGGTAGATCATACCGATGTAGATCAGGGCCTCTCGTTTTTTCAATGCAGAGTAACTTCCCATTTTCAAAGCAAACAGCGTAGACTCCAAAGTGTCTTTTGATTTCCATCAGATCCTCCTACTTTAAAGACCATCCGCCATCTATTGTCAGAATTTGTCCTTGCATGGCACTCGCTTTCCCACTTGCTAAGAAAAGGCTAATCTCTGCTATTTCCTCTGGCTCAATCCAGCGCTTGATTGGTGTTTCACTCGCCACCCAGTCTGCTAAGCCACCTGGTTCAAAGTCGTCAGCTGTCATAGCTGTCTTGACTGCTCCTGGAGCGATACCAAAGACCTGAATCCCAGTTTCAGCATAGTCTAGAGCCAACTGCTTGGTAAATCCAGCCAAGGCATGCTTAGATGAAGTATAGGCGTGACCACCACCTCCTGCTAGATTTGAAGCAATGGAACACATATTGATAATGGATCCTTTTTTATTCTCCAACATTTTGGTCAAATAATAGCGAGTCAACTCTACTGGAGTAACGTAGTTGATTTCAAAAATCTCTTGAATTTCCTGCGCTGATTGTTCCAACAGTGGTTTGTAATCATCCAAAACTCCGGCAGTATTGCACAAAATATCTACCTGAGGACACCAGTCAAAAATAGGCTCCAAGTCCAAGGTCAAATCTCTCTGAAAAAAGTGGAAATCACCCTCTAAGAGTGGATTTTCACCTTGGTCAACTCCATAAACTTGAAAGCCATTCTCTAAAAAGAGGCGAGCTTGTGCTAGGCCGATTCCTGAACTCACTCCCGTAATCAATACACGTTTAGTCATTCACTTCTACCCAATCTGTCGCCAAAACATCACAAGGTGTCGGACTCCACATGGAAAACCCTTCTCCCTCCCCGGAAACGTTGATTAGGAAATAAGGTGTCACTTCAAGTGCAACCCCATTTTGCTCGATAGTGTCAAAAAGTTGGACATAGTTTTCAGCACCTCCCCAACCAGTTCGTACATATTTTTTCTTATCCTTTAACCCAGGTAGAATTTCTTCAAATGTCATGTTTTTCTCCTTTAATATCAATAATTCTCCCCTTCATTATAACAAAAAAACCGCTTTGAAACGGCTTTTTGAATGTGATTTATTTACATCTGCTTCTACTTACGGCAAATTATTCCCTGCTGCAAGATAAATTTCATACCATTCTTTTCTTGTTAAGCTAAAGTTTGCCGCTTGGCTAACTTCTCTCAAGTGCTTAGGATTTGTGGTGCCTACGACTGCCTGCATTTTTGCTGGATAACGCAATATCCAAGAAATGGCAATAGTTGAAGGAGTTACTCCGTATTTAAAAGCTAAACGGTCAAGTACTTGATTCAAAGCTTGAAATTTCTCATTTCCAACAAAGTTCCCTTTAAAATACCCGAATTGTAAGACAGACCATGCTTGAATGACCACATCGTGTAATTTACAATATTCAAAAATGCTGCCATCTCGCATAGCTGCTTGACTACCTTCCATATTAACATGAAAACTTGATTCGAATCCTGGAGTAAAAGCCGCACTCAATTGTAGCTGATTAACAGCTAACGGCTGCTTGACATCTTTTTTAAGTAACTCCATCATCATAGGATTTTGATTAGAAACTCCAAAATTTCGAACCTTACCTTGTTTATAAAGGAGATCAAAGGCTTCTGCTACTTGGTCAGATTCCATCAAAGCATCTGGTCGATGAAGGAGCAAGCTATCTAGATGATCAATCTTCAATCTTTGCAAAATTCCGTCCACTGATTTTATAATATAGTCCTTAGAAAAATCAAAATAGGTAAATTCTTCTATGCGAATGCCACATTTGGACTGAATCCACATTTCTTCTCTTAAATCTGGACGATTTTTTAGGACAATACCTAACAGTTCTTCACAACGACCAAGACCATATATATCAGCCAAGTCAAAAGCATTGATTCCAACAGCAAGTGCTGTTTCTACAAGCTCTTCAACTTCTTTTACAGACTTATCTTCTATTCTCATCATTCCGAGAACAATTTCTGATAATTCTTTGTCATCTTGACCAAGAGTTATGTATCTCATCAAATTTTTCTCCTTTGATTCTACATTCTTCATTTAATTATAACAAAAAACCGCTTTGCAACGGCTTTTTGACTATGATTCTCCTATTATTTTACGGGATATCACTTGACTCTACTTTATAGTAATAAAAATCTTCATCATAATTTCCAGCTGATTGAGTAATAACTAAGCGTGGCCGTGAACTATCTGATTGATCACCCATTGGATTTTTAAAACCTATTTTAAATAATCCAATAGCCGCACTCGTATTACTACTTTGTAAACTAACATACGGAACACTGCTCTTCTTAGATGAATCTTTGATTACTTTAATCCTATTTCCATCCCCAGTTGTTCCATCAGAATTAATTATCAATTCATTTCCTCGACCGTTCTTCCATATTCCAACAAGTGTGGAAATATCACCATTTTCAATAGCTTCAATATCTAAATCAATCTTTGCAGAACTAATACTGTTATACTTTTCCCACCACGCTTCTTTATAAGGTTTTAAATAAGTCTTCCCATAAAGTATTCTGTTCTCTTGAGTTTTGTCATTATCTGGTCCAGTTTCATTAGCAGGGATAAATGTTAACACTAATTCTTGCCCAATATTTGCATTTTTATTATCTCCTACAAAATACACTTCATAATAATCATTAATTTTTTTCGGTGTTTTACTTCTATCCAACCCAAATTGGGCATGAGTAGAACCACTCCAGAAAATCCAATCTCCATCTTGATAAGACACTCTTGGAAAAACAGAAGTTATCCCTTTATAGTAATCTTCTCTCTTATACCCATACAAATTAAAATTTGATTCCACAATTGCTTTTTCTAAGTAGTCATTAGAATATGTCCCTTCAAAAGTACCTAAATCACTTTGAAGAACATTATCCTTACTACTTTTATAATAATCACTCCTACTAGCAAATACCATTTCATGATTCTTATATCCGTCAGATAAGGTGATTACCTTTAAAATTTTAGACGAATCGTCTACATTATTAACTGAAATAGATATTTTAAAATCCTTATTTCCGTCTGACTTATTAAATTCTGTAGCAGAATACCTATTGTTGCCATCTTCCTTCCAATCAGTAGAAAAATCTCCAAATACATTACCTTCGTCTGTATTATATGAAATTCTCCAATTCTGATTATTCTTAGTAACAGTAGCTTTCTCACCTGTAGAAGACACATAATCTCCCGATAAATCTAAAAAGTCTGACTTTATAATTTCCTCCGTATTTAATTGTTTTTCCTGCATGTCACTCTCTTTATGATTTCTATAAAGGAAAAACAAAACTAAACCTGTTAAAAGTGAAATAATCCCAAAAGATATAAATATTTTCTTCATTCTAAACTCCAATATATATAAAATATTTCCTTCATTTTACTATATTGCTAAAAAACTATCAAGGTAAATTATAAATAACAAAAAACCGCTTTGCAACGGTTTTTTGACTATATTTCATTCCATGTTATCTTCTTAAACCCATGAAACAAGACAAAGATTCCAATAAAGAGGACAGCTAAAGGAATAACTTTTGTAAGAAAAACATTTGAAATTCCCATCCACTCATAGTAACGGAGCAGAGAACCTACAATAAGGTGGGCAACAATCATACTGACAAATGGACGAAAAATCTCTTCTTTCCAATTCCAAATACTGATGACTAGAGAAAGCGTAAAGATAGATAAACTATCCCAGGGAGCAGGAAGATAAAAGGCTCCTTCTTGTACAAAACTTCCTATTCCTACATATCCCAGAACAACTAGCAGAACAAAAATCCCAACGACAATATAGGTGCCAATTTTCATCTTAGGAGAATCTTGGACTAGCCCCCAACGTAAGATTGTGGCCACAAGTCCAAATCCAATCAGAAAAAGAAGAAGTTGCCCTAAAAATGTGAGCAAATTGACTGTTAAGAGAGAACCTTTAGAAAAATCACTTAGTAGTTGATAATAACGTAATACCGCTAGGACAAGAATTGGCGTCAAAAGGGACTCCTTGATAGAACTGCGAGGTGCTTCCTTGAGCATCTCTTTCATTATTTTTTTAGGATTCTTACCTAGATAATCCTCTGCACTCATGCCATCTCGTTCTGCTTCTGAAAAATCTAACATCATCAAATAAATCTGCTCTCTGAGATAGTCTTCATCATAGAGAAATCCAGCAAGATTAAAACTATCCCACAGTTCCTCAAAATACTGCTGATTCTCCTCAGAAAACTCATGCAGCAAAGCGCTTGTTTCTTCGTAATACTTCATTTTCTTCATGGTTTACCCCCATTCTTAATCCCTTCAACTTTTTGACTCAAATCGTCCCATTGTTGCCAAAAGACTGAGACACGCTCTTCTCCTTCTTTCGTTAACGAAAAATACTTCCGATCTGGACCATCTGGTGACGGACGCATATCACCTCTTATCCATTGATTTTTTTCTAACTTTTGCAACAAAGGATAAATAGTTCCTGGAACGATAGTGTCAAATCCAGCCTCTCGCAAAGTTTGAACCAACTCATAACCATATCGCTCTTTTTGACCGATCATATCCAAGACACAACCTTCAAGAACACCTTTTAATAGTTGAGTTTCCTTCATCCCTTCCCCCTTCTATCTATTTTGTAATACCTACTAGTAGTTTCATCTATAATATACCACTTTCACACTAGTTTGTAAAGCATATTAGTTAAAGAAAAAAACAGAACTAGCATGAACTAGTCCTGTCTATTTTTACCCAATCACACTTCCGTTTGGTACAGCTGGATCAACTGTAAGAAGGGTTAATTGTCCATCATGTTCAGCTGAGAGAATCATCCCTTGGCTGACATATTTTTTCATCATTTTACGTGGTTTGAGGTTAGCAACGATTTGAACTTTTTTGCCGACCAATTCTTGTTCGTTTGGATAGTATTTTGCAATTCCTGAAAGAATTTGACGATCTTCTCCATCACCAGCATCCAATCGGAATTGAAGCAACTTGTCAGAGCCTTCAACTTTTGAAACTTCTTTGACTTCTGCAACACGAATTTCAACCTTGTCAAAGTCTTCAAACTTGATTTCTTCTTTGTTGAGTTTGAGTTCAACTTCGTCTGGATTCCATTCTTTTTCGACAGCTGGCTTGTTGCCTTCCATCTGTTCCTTGATATAGGCGATTTCTTCTTCCATATCCAAACGTGGGAAGATCGGATTTCCCTTAGCAACTACTGTTACACCTGCTGGGAAGTCAGCCAAGCTCAAGTTTTCAAGGCTAGAAACTTCTGCTAGACCAAGTTGAGTCAAGACTGCACGACTGGTCTCCATCATAAATGGTTCAATCAAGTGAGCGACGACACGAAGGCTGGCTGCCAAGTGGCTCATAACACTTGCCAATTGATCGCGGAGTGCTTCATCTTTTGCCAAGACCCACGGAGCTGTCTCGTCGATGTATTTATTGGTACGAGAAATCAGAGTCCAGACTGCTTCAAGGGCACGTGGATAGTCAACTGCATCCATGTATGTATGGTAGTCAGCGATTGATTGTTTTGCAACGTCAGCAAGAGCATGGTCAAACTCTGTTACACCTTCTACATAGGCTGGAATTTGTCCATCAAAGTACTTGTTAATCATAGAAACCGTACGGTTGAGGAGGTTTCCAAGGTCATTGGCCAATTCGTAGTTGATACGGCCTACATAGTCTTCAGGAGTAAAGGTTCCGTCTGAACCAACTGGAAGGCTACGCATGAGGTAGTAGCGAAGTGGATCCAGTCCGTAGCGCTCTACCAACATTTCAGGGTAAACGACATTTCCTTTAGACTTAGACATTTTTCCGTCTTTCATGACAAACCAACCATGGGCAATCAAACGATCTGGCAATTTAATATCCAACATCATAAGAAGGATTGGCCAGTAGATTGAGTGGAATCGAAGGATGTCTTTTCCTACCATGTGGAAGACTGTTCCATTCCAGAATTTGTCAAAGTTACCATGTTCATCTTGACCGTAGCCAAGCGCTGTCGCATAGTTCAGAAGGGCATCAATCCACACGTAGACAACGTGTTTTGGATTTGATGGTACTGGCACACCCCATGTAAAGGTTGTACGAGAAACCGCCAAGTCTTCCAAACCTGGTTCGATGAAATTGCGCAACATTTCATTGAGACGACCATCAGGAGTGATGAACTCAGGATGGGCTTTGAAAAATTCGACCAAACGGTCTTGGTATTTGCTGAGGCGAAGGAAGTATGATTCTTCAGAGACCCATTCAACCTCGTGACCTGATGGAGCGATACCTCCAGTCACATTTCCAGCTTCGTCACGGAAAACTTCTGCCAGCTGGCTTTCTGTAAAGAATTCCTCATCTGAGACTGAATACCAACCAGAATATTCACCCAAGTAAATATCATCTTGAGCAAGCAAACGCTCAAAGACTTGAGCCACTACTTTTTCATGGTAGTCATCCGTTGTACGGATGAATTTATCGTATGAGATATCTAGTAATTGCCAGAGTTCTTTGACTCCAACTGCCATCCCATCAACATAGGCTTGAGGTGTGATTCCAGCTTCTTCTGCTTTTTGCTGGATTTTCTGACCGTGCTCATCAAGACCTGTCAAATAAAAGACATCGTAGCCCATGAGGCGTTTGTAACGAGCTAGGACATCACAAGCGATGGTTGTGTAGGCAGAACCAATATGAAGTTTCCCAGATGGATAGTAAATCGGTGTTGTAATATAAAAATTCTTTTCAGACATAATTTTTCCTTTCCAGGCAAATGAAACCTGTTTTTCTAACACTTCATTATATCACATTTTTAATGATTTTCGATAGGGAAATCCATACAAAAACAAGATAGACAAGTGTCCATCTTGTTGATCTTATTCATAACGAAGGGCTTCGATTGGATCAAGTTTCGATGCCTTATTGGCTGGCAAGACCCCAAAAATCATACCAACACTAGCCGAAACTGCAAGACTAAATAGGGCAACTGGAATTGATACTCCCACCTCTATACCCGCAATCAAACCTTGTAAAAGTATACCAGCTATAGCGGTTAAGCCTGTCGCAATTGTCAAACCAATAACTCCACCTAGCAAGGTCAAAATCATGGATTCAATCAAAAACTGAATTAAAATATTAGCACGTGTCGCACCCAAAGCCTTACGGAGACCAATCTCACGGGTACGCTCCGTCACCGAAACCAGCATGATGTTCATAACACCAGTTCCTCCAACAAAGAGAGAAATTCCTGCGATGGCACTAATAATCGTAGTTATAAATCCAAAAAGTTGTTGTACTTCTTGGAAGGCTGCAGTCGCATCTGCCACCTGATACTCCCCTTGCTGAAGACCAGCAATCTCGGTCAATTTTCTAGCTAATTCTGGTCCCACTGTTGGTGTCAAACTGGTATCATTGACACGGAAGACAATATCAGAAATTTCATCCATATTGAAGTTATTGGCAAGAGAAATATTAGTCGTAATTGGAAGTCCACCAATACCAAAAGTCTTAGCAGTCTTGGCCTCATCGCTGGTATAGACACCAATGACACGATAGCTAAAGCCACCAACATCTATAACCTGGTTAACAGCTTCTTGAGCAGATCCAAATAGGCTATTAGCAAGTTCTTGGTCTAGCAAAATGACACTGGCCACATCTTTATAATCCTGAGCTATGAGACTGCGGCCTGCAACAATTTCATTTTCAACCGCCTTCATGTAAGTAATATTTCCACCTGTCAAGCTAGCTCGCTCCACTTTTTTGTCTTTATAAGACAGGGTGGTATTGGTCGAGTTGGTTACATAGTAACTGTCCACCCCTTTAACTTTAGCAGCCTCCTTGACCCAAGCTTCTTGTGGTTTTGGTGGCTCCACAGGAACATCCTCTTCTTTCCCAGAAACCGTCAAAGCTGATTGCTTTTGGGTAAAAGAACCATCTTTGCTTTTGATAGGCGAGAAAAAGACATGGATATTCTTCTGTGACTTGGTCATATTTTTATTGACCTGACGAGACATGGAATCTCCCAGAGCCATAATCACAACAACAGATGAAACACCAATGATAATCCCAATCATAGTGAGAAAAGAGCGCATCTTGTGGGCCATTATAGATGAAAAGGCAAATTTCAGATTCTGCATCTTAGTTTTCCTCCTTTTCTAACTGAGCACTGTCAGACGAAATAACTCCATCCCGAATGACAATCTGGCGTTTAGCATAAGCAGCGATTTCAGGCTCATGCGTTACCATAATAATTGTTTTTCCTTCATTATTCAGTTCAACTAATAATTGCATGATTTGGTTACCTGTTTTGGTATCCAAGGCTCCTGTCGGTTCGTCCGCTAGGATAATAGAAGGATTGTTTACCAAGGCACGCGCGATAGCTACACGTTGCTTTTGACCACCAGATAATTCCGAAGGCAAATGATGACTACGTTCTGTCAATTCAACCTTGTCTAAATACTCCTCAGCTAACTTGCGACGTTTTGAAGCCGAAACTCCCGCGTAAATCAAGGGCAATTCTACGTTTTGCAGAGCGTTAAGTTTAGATAGAAGAAAAAACTGCTGAAAGACAAAACCGATTTGTTGATTGCGGACCTTGGCTAGTTGTTTTTCACCAAGTCCAGCTACTTCTTGGCCTTCAAGATAATATTCTCCACTGGTTGGTGTATCCAACATACCAATCGTATTCATGAGAGTAGACTTACCCGAACCAGATGGTCCCATGATGGCAACAAATTCACCCTCATTCACTTCTAGGTTGATATTTTTGAGAACCTGCAGTTCTTGGTCACCGTTACGGTAGCTTCTGCAGATATTTTTTAGACTAATTAGTTGCTTCATCAGCCTTCACCTCTTTTCCTTCCTCTAGAGAAGACGTTGGGTTACTGATGACCTTGACTCCATTTGTCAGACCTGAAGTGATTTCTTGGTTGTCTGCATCAGCATTGCCCAAACCAACTTCCACTTTCTTGGCCTTTTTCTGCTCGTCAAGCACCCAGACATAGTTCTTATCATTTTCAGTCACAACACTTGTTAGAGGAACCAAAATGGCTTTACTCTTATTCTTAACCTCAACACTTACTGAGAATCCTTGTTTCAAATCACCGATTTCACTTGTAACATCGATGGTATATGGATATTTAGAACCAGAATTCCCACCTGCTGCGGCAGTAGCTGCACTTGCTGCTTCACCACTAGTTTTAGGATAGTCAGAGATATAGCTAATCTTACCTGTCCAGCTCTTATCTTGGTAAACTTTAGAAGTAAAGGTTACTTCTTGTCCTACAGAGAGGTTGGCAAGGTTATATTCAGATAGTTCACCCTTAACTTGCAAGTTTTCATTACTTACGACATGAACGACTACTTGACTAGCTCCTGTTGGAGATTTAGAAACATTGTGGTTGACTTCAACCACAGTTCCCTCCAGGGTACTGAGAACCGTCATGGCATCCAACTGACTTTGAGCCTTACTTAATTGCGCTTCTGCATCTGCACGAGCATCACGGGCATCACCTAGTTGTGCATCAATAGATGAAACTGCATTTCCTGAGACTGGAGCTGGAGTTTGCCCTGCAGCTCCTTCGCCTCCTGCTGGTGCTGGTAACTGTGGAGCCGGAGCTGAAGCGGCTTCATTTCGTGCTTGATTGAGTTCATTGATATGACGATCTGCCTTAGCTACTGCTCGGCTAGCTGAATCATAGGCCGCCTGGGCTTCTGAACTACTGTACTTGACTAAAGCCTGTCCTTCGCTGACCTTATCACCCACAGAAACAAGGATTTCATCTAAATCTCCCTTACTAGCATCAAAATAAACATATTGTTCATTTTTTGCTGTTACTGTCCCTGACAATAAAACAGAGGATGCCACGCTTCCTTCCTTGGCAACAACAAGATGAGTAGGCTCATCTTTTACCGTGGTCTGAGATGGTTGTCTAAAGAGCAAAATTCCCCCAGCACCTAATACAACTACACTGGCAGCACCGATTGCTGCATACAATTGCCACTTTTTAGCTTTACCATTCTTTTTCATAATGAAACTCCTTTTTGA
The DNA here is from genome assembly GCF_901542415.1 of Streptococcus mitis. Lineage (NCBI taxonomy): Bacteria > Bacillati > Bacillota > Bacilli > Lactobacillales > Streptococcaceae > Streptococcus > Streptococcus mitis. Next base: position 812,394 of record NZ_CABEHV010000004.1, read on the forward strand.
TTTAAAGTCCTTAACAATATTATATAAAAATTAGCAAATATAAACAATAACAGTTCAGAACGAAATAATGACATTTCGGGATTTGATTATTGTTCGGAATCTATTTTTATTACCATTGTACTAGTTATATAATACACTTTATTTTCCCTTTTTGCAAGCCTTTTCTTTAATTTTTTTGAACGTAGCAGATTTTTGCAATCAAATCAAAAAAAAGATAGAATATGACTATCAAAAAATGACACTCTACTATTTCACAGAGTATAAAGGAGTTTTCAATGAGAGAATATGACATCATTGCTATCGGTGGAGGTAGCGGAGGAATTGCTACCATGAACCGTGCTGGTGAACACGGAGCTAAAGCAGCCGTTATTGAGGAAAAGAAACTAGGTGGAACCTGCGTCAACGTCGGCTGTGTTCCTAAGAAAATCATGTGGTACGGGGCACAAATCGCTGAGACTTTCCATCAATTTGGAGAAGACTACGGCTTTAAGACTACTGATCTTAACTTTGACTTTGCAACCCTACGTCGCAATCGTGAAGCCTACATTGATCGCGCTCGTTCTTCTTATGATGGCAGTTTTAAACGCAACGGTGTAGACTTGATTGAAGGTCATGCTGAATTTGTAGATTCTCATACTGTTAGCGTAAATGGTGAGCTGATTCGTGCTAAACATATCGTGATTGCTACTGGTGCCCATCCAAGTATTCCAGACGTTCCTGGTGCTGAACTAGGTGGCTCTTCTGATGATGTATTTGCTTGGGAAGAATTGCCAGAGTCAGTTGCTATTCTAGGCGCGGGTTATATTGCTGTTGAATTGGCTGGCGTACTCCACACCTTTGGTGTCAAGACAGATCTCTTTGTTCGTCGTGATCGTCCTTTACGTGGTTTTGATTCTTACATCGTTGAAGGTTTGGTAAAGGAAATGGAAAGAACAAACTTGCCACTTCATACTCACAAAGTCCCTGTTAAGTTAGAAAAAACTGCTGAGGGCATTACCATTCATTTCGAAGATGGTACTAGTCACACAGCTAGCCAAGTTATCTGGGCTACTGGTCGCCGTCCAAACGTTAAAGGCTTGCAACTTGAAAAAGCTGGAGTAACTCTGAACGAACGTGGCTTTATCCAAGTGGATGAATACCAAAATACTGTTGTTGAGGGAATCTACGCTTTAGGTGATGTAACAGGCGAAAAAGAACTGACTCCAGTTGCAATCAAGGCTGGGCGTACCCTATCTGAACGTCTCTTTAACGGAAAAACAACTGCAAAAATGGACTACACAACTATTCCAACTGTTGTCTTTTCACACCCTGCTATCGGAACGGTTGGTTTGACAGAAGAGCAAGCTATTAAAGAATACGGTCAAGACCAAATCAAGGTTTACAAATCAAGCTTTACGTCTATGTACTCTGCTTGCACTGACAACCGTCAAGAAACACGTTTCAAATTGATCACAGCAGGTTCAGAAGAAACAGTTGTCGGACTTCATGGAATTGGCTATGGTGTTGATGAAATGATTCAAGGATTTGCTGTTGCTATCAAAATGGGAGCAACCAAGGCAGACTTTGATGCAACTGTGGCGATTCACCCAACTGCATCTGAAGAATTTGTAACTATGCGTTAATCGAAACAAAAGAAGCTGATACAAATGTGTCTGCTTCTTTTTTAATGTCTTACAAATCTACAAAAAAATTATCCAACTTAACCAATAAGCAAAATCGGCCGTTACAGTTTTTGTTACCTTGTTTTAAAAAATTGGTTGACAATAATTACTCTACGAGTATAATAGTTACTATACATCAGAAAAGAGGTTAACTATTTTGAAAAAAGCTCATATTTATGCTATCCCTGCTATTGGAGCTGCTCTCATTGCTGTTTTGGCACAAATCAGTCTTCCAATTGGACCTGTTCCCTTCACTCTGCAAAACTTTGCAATCGGCTTGATTGCAACTGTCTTTAGACCAAGAGAGGCTGTACTTTCTGTTGGACTCTATCTTCTTCTAGGTGCTATCGGTCTTCCTGTTTTTGCAGGAGGTGGAGCTGGTTTTCAGGCTTTAGTTGGTCCTACTGCAGGCTATCTTTGGTTTTATCTTGTTTATTCTGGACTTACATCCTCTCTAACCAACAGCAAGAGTAGTGTTGTCAAGATTTTTCTTGCAAACCTCTTGGGTGATGCCCTTGTCTTTGTCGGCGGGATTCTCAGCTTACATTTTCTTGCTGGAATGGCATTTGAAAAAGCTCTTGTTGTGGGAGTTCTTCCCTTTATCATTCCAGACCTTGGTAAACTTCTGGCTATTAGTTTTATTAGCCGTCCATTACTTCAACGCTTTAAAAATCAAGCTTACTTTGCTAACTAAAAAAGGATATCGAGTTGTCATGACTCAATATCCTTTTCATTCATTTTGACAACTTAGTTGCCTTTAAAGGCATCCACCATCGTTTGAAATTCTTCATTTGAGAGAGTGATCCCTTTACCCATTTTAGTATGGTCTGGACTCCAAGCACGAATATCAAACTTTGCAGGGGCTCCATTAAAGCTCACACGGTTGATTTCCTTGGTCCAACCTTTTTCGTTTTCAGAAAGAGTCAACAAGTGCTCTTCGATTTCAAATGTAAATTCTGCCATTTTCTTCTCCTTTTTTTGCTTTCATTTGATTATTCGTAAAATCTTGTAGATTTTAGGAAAATTTTATATAATATTGATATAAAAGAAGGGAGGCCACTATGAGACATAAATTCCAGCAAGTTCTAGATAAAATACATGACTTTTTAAATGGACATGACCAATCAGACCAGACTGAAAGCAACTCCCTTACAGCCACTATTGAAGAGGCTATCCAGAAACAAACCGCTGTTCACCTTATCTTGTCTGAGACAAGTTTTACAGGTGACATCATCAAATACGATCAGCAGCGCCAGCAAATTATCGTGAAAAATTTTGCCAAAAATGTGACCCGTATTATCCGCATAAGCGATATTCAGCGCCTGCGATTTGTCCCTTCAACTGTCCAAACAGCCCAAAAAAATAGATTTAAGAAAGAGTGAGATGTAGTTGCTTCATCCCACTCTTTTTTCTTAGCGAATTTGTTCAAAATGTAAATGAACTGCGATATGATCTCCATAACCACTTCTTTCCAAGTCACGTTGTAGACGATAGGAAATATAGTGTTCTGCGATGGTAATGTAACCTGCTCCCAGTAAACGATGTTCAACCAAAGACTGAATCATGCTGATGGTAGCACGTTCCACCTTGGCTTCTTCCAAATCCAAAACCACTTTCTTAGTGACTTGTGCAAGGTTTTGACGCAAATCATCTGTCAATACATAGACAGTCTGGGCTGCCTTTAAGATAGCTTGGTAAATCTTATCTGGATTAAATTCAGCAATTTCACCATCACGTTTGATTACTTGCATAGGTTTCTCCTTTATTCTTTGTTTTCTTTGATTTCTGCCAGCATTTTTTCTTCTTCTGCTGTCAGTTGATAATGTTCAAGCAAATCCGGTCTGCGCTCGTAGGTTTTCTTTAAACTCTCGTACAGGCGCCACTGACGAATTTTTTCATGGTGCCCGCTCATCAGTACATCTGGCACGACCATTCCTCGATAATCATAGGGACGTGTGTATTGAGGATATTCGAGAAGGCCAGAAGAAAAACTATCATCTTGGTGGCTAGACTCTTTGCCAATCACTTCTGGAATCAGGCGAACCGTCGCATCAATCATAGTCATAGCCGCCAACTCTCCACCAGTCAAGACATAGTCGCCCAGGGAAATCTCATCTGTCACCAAAGTCTTAATGCGCTCATCATAACCCTCGTAATGCCCACAGATAAAGATTAGCTCTTCCTCTTGAGCCAAATCTTCAGCATAAGTCTGATCAAATTTCTTCCCTGCAGGATCGAGGAGAATCACTCTCGGATTTTTCTTTTCAATAGCATCAAAGGCATCGAAAATGGGTTGTGCTCGGAGCAGCATCCCCTGACCGCCTCCGTAGGGCTCATCGTCTACATGACGGGCCTTTTCAGCATTTTCTCGGAAATTATGATACTGGATATCCAAGAGCCCTTTTTCACGAGCCTTTCCAACGATTGAGTGCTCCAGTGGAGAAAACATCTCTGGAAAGAGGGTTAAAATATCAATCTTCATCGTCTAACCCTTCTAAGATTTCCACATCGACGCGGTTATTTGGAATATCGACATTGAGAACCACTGGTGGGATATAAGGCAAGAGCAAATCACGCTTGCCTTTTCGCTTGACCACCCAGACATCGTTGGCACCTGGTTGCAGGATTTCTTTGATGGTTCCAATCAAGTTATCACCCTCATAGACTTCCAAACCGATAATCTCGTGATAATAAAATTCACCATCATCTAAATCGTTTAAATCTTCCTCAGCAACCTTGAGACTGTATCCCTTGTACTTTTCAATAGCATTGATATGGTACATATCTTTGAATTTAATAATGTCAAAGTTCTTCTGTTTACGGTGACTAGCGATGGTCACTGTTTGAACAAACTGATCTTTTTCATCAAACAAGGCTAGCTCAGTACCTTTTTTAAACCGTTCTTCTGCAAAATCCGTTACAGACAAGACTCGCATCTCACCCTGCAACCCCTGCGTATTGACGATTTTCCCAACATTAAAGTAGTTCATCTTGTCTCCTGTAGTCTCCTTCTTTCCATCTTATTCTGACAATTCTCGAATAATAGTCGCAATTTTTTCGGATTCAGACCACTGTAAATAATGGTGATTCCCTCCTAAAATGAGTTTAGTATTGGAAGTCCAATATTCTGATTCTCTGTACTCTTTTTCTCTATAAGCCTGACAAAAAATAAATACAGGGATATAAGATTCTATAGATACATTCTCAAAATCTTCCTCAGTAATCTCTCCAGATATCTGAAATCCTGGATCTTGATTTTCCAACTCTGAACCTTTTTCTTGCATTATTTCCCAGACTTCTTTATTAATTTCAGGGCTAAATGTTGCTTGAGTTAAGTTCTTAAAATAAAGTTCAGGACCAAATTCTTCAATCAGTCTCATTTGCTCTTCCATTTCTGGATAAGGATTTTCTGAAAAATCAGCAAACATGACGTTTTTAGTCGTCGGTTCAATTGCTACTAAAGCCTGACACTTAATTGATTTGTTGAGCAATTTACAAGCTAAAATTCCACTCAAACTATGTACACAAAGTATATATTCAGAAATCCCTAATTCTTCAAGTACTTCATAAACCGCATCTGCAAGATTATCTAGATTTTTTCCAGCTTGGTCATGAATCGGACTCCTACCTGTGTTCGGAAAATCAATTGTCAAATAACCAATTGTGGGCGGAAGTTTTTCGAGTATAAGTGAAAAATTTTCATAACTTGGTAGCAAACCTGCTCCATTTAAACAAATTAACACTTTCTTTTGCTTTTGATAAGTAACAGAAAGACTACCAATTTCTGTAGATACTTCAAACCTATTCATAAAGAAATCCACTCGTTCTATATAATGAATTATAAAAAATCCTTATCCTTTATTTTAACACGTTCCAAGGATTTTCACAAGTTGGATAGTTTTTATCTTACGTTCCTACTACTTCTTCAAAAAATTCACCAATAAGCTGATTAAACTCTTCAGGATGATCATTCATCGGTTGGTGTTTACTATCTGAAATCGTTACTTGACGCGCATTGGGATTTAAGGCAATGATACCATCGTAGATTATTTTTAGGTGTTTGGGAAAATCATTTTCGCCTCTTACTAATAGCATAGGAGGATTTCCATGATAACCCTCTATCTCATGAACAGCCAAAAAACCTGTGATTCCAAGGTTCAAAAAAACATCTCTCCCAGTTTCTATAATGGCCGTCTTGACTAATTCTCTTGTGATAGGATTATCTGTACACATTTTTGAGTTCTTATCTGCAATCAGCTTCCAAGGAATCGTTTTGTACATAAGGGAACTATATTTTATGCGATTTTTCTCTTTATCTGATAGGTAACGATGCTGTCCCCAACTATCTACCATGACCAAGGCTAGAACTCGATTTGGATGACGATAGGTGTACTCTTGAAGTGGATTCCCTCCCCAAGAATGACCAACCAATATCACCTTATCTAGCTGGAAATAGGACAAAATAGCATCTACATCTTGAACAGCGCCTTCCAAGTCAGGTAAACCAACTTTCATAGGTGATTCACCCTGTCCTCTAACATTGACAAAGTAGAGGTCAAATCCTTCAAAGGCATCATACTGGTGGGCCCACATCTGACTACGGCCACAAGCTCCATGATAAAAAATAATGTGGCCTTTACTTGCGTTTCCAGGACGATGATAAACAACCAAGTCACAATCTAAGACTGGTATAATGTGACGTACCAAAGTCTCAGGTTTTCTGTTATAAAAAGCAATAGCTTCAGCTATATCATTTTGCTTCATTATTACACTCTCTCCTCTTTATCCTAGTGTCATTCTTTTTATCTATTTTATCATGCTATATTAAAATCATCGTTTTCTAAACTTAAGTCCATTAAAAATTTTGAATTTTCTGTATTATTTAGATTAAGAAAAAGACTGCTCAGCAATCTTTACTTTTTTCTCATCAGATTCATGCCTAAAATTCCAGCAATAATCAAAGTTGCTCCGATTACATGGTAGCTATAAATTGGTTCGTGGAGGATAAGGGCTCCGGCTAGAATGGTCAAAACTGTTCCAAGATTACCAAAGACACTGACGGTTGATGCTCCAAGTCGAACAATAGCATAGATAGAGAGACTACCAGTAACGATAGAGGCTAGAACTCCCAAATAGAGAATTGAAAGCAGATAAGGAAGCTGTCCGAGAGGTGCAACGTAGGCTAATATGTTGCCATCTAGATAGTGCGAGGTCAGACTCAACGTATTAAAGGTGACGAAGCCAACAAATATCACAACAGCTGTCATATCCATGGCCCGATAGCGATCTCCTTTAGCCTTGCTGAGGATATTGTTTAGTGCATTGGCGAGAACAGATCCCAACATCAAGAGAAAACCAAAACTAGCAGTCTCAGTACCAAAGTTAGCTCCTTTACTAAGGAAGATGAAAACTACTCCTGCTACGGATAAAAATAAAAAGAACTTTTGAAGCAAGCTTGTCTTTTCCTTGAGAAAGGCCGATGCTAAAAGGAGCGTAAAAATCGGGACAAGAGCCTGTAAAATTCCAGCTTCAGAAGACGATATATACTGTAAAGCAAAGGATTGAAAAATAAAAAAGAGAAGTGGATAGAAAAGACTCATCGGAAGAATAGAAAAAATATCTTTTCTACTTAAACTCACTTTGATAAGTTTGGTTTGATGAAGAACGACCATTACTAAAGCTGCGATTGTATAGCGATGCGCTAAGTTTGTGAGAGGACTGGCATAGCCTAAAGCAATCTTAGTAAATAAAAAAGAAAATCCAATGATGGCTGAAAAGGATACGGCTGCTAGGTAAGCTTTTGTTTTCTCGTTCATAGACTGTTACTCCTTTTAAAAATAGCTATTCTAAAGATTGATTGACTAGAATTCTTTGAGACTGTCTTTCCATTGTAGCATAGTAAAATACTAGATGCTATTTCTAGGATTAGTATTTTATGCTTTCTATCACCGTTTATCTAGTTCATTGACTAAAAAGGACTCTACTAGTCTAGTCTGCCTTTCTCGTTCTTGTCTCACAAGTTCCAACTTATCTGCCTCTTGGAGATTCCTTACTTTTATAGCATAATCTACCATTTTCCTTGCTTTCTCTTTCTTATATTTACTAATACCTTCTTTATTAGTAAAAAATTGATTTCTTATCGTCTTAGATGTCCCCCTTCAAAAATCCTTCAAATCCCGATTATGCTGTTACTTGATGGATGCTATTTTACACTTCTCCACACAAAAAAAGCGAGACATCCGTCCCGCCCTTCTTATTTTTCGTCAATAACGATTCTTACTTTTTTGTCTTCAGTTGGGACAGAGTAGACAATCGTTCTTATCGCAGAAATAGTGCGACCCTTACGACCGATTACACGACCCACATCGCTTTGATCAAGATCCAAATGATATTCCAAAAACTCTGGTGTATCTTCAATCTTGATAGTTAAGGCATCTGGTTGTGAAATCAAGGGTTTCACAATCGCAATAATGAGATTTTCAATCGTATCCATCTGTCAACCTACTTTAAACTTATTTTGAGAATTTAGAATCGTGGAATTTCTTCAATACACCTTCTTTTGAAAGGATGTTACGAACTGTATCTGAAGGTTGAGCTCCATCAGCCAACCATGCAAGAACGCGGTCTTCTTTCAAAGTCACTTGGTTTTCAGCAACAAGTGGGTTGTAAGTTCCAACTGTTTCGATGAAACGTCCGTCACGTGGTGAACGTGAATCTGCTACGTTGATACGGTAGAAAGGTTTTTTCTTAGAACCCATACGAGTCAAACGGATTTTAACTGCCATTTTTAAAGTCTCTTTTCTTATTTTTTATTTCGGTGAAATAGCTGAGCTATTTAGCACATGTTCTATTATATCAGATTTCTGACAGGTGTCAAGAAAAAAACTTGACAGACTATAAAATTCTTAAACCATTTAGAAATTTGTTAGAAGTAGGAAATAAATGTTTGAAAGAGGCTATCCGTAAATACTATTTTAGAAACATTTTATAAAGAGCATCAAGTCAAACTCTTCATATCGCCTGAACGAGATTTGGATACTTGGCTTCTAAATCTCAAGCCTGTTCCCAAACGAAATATCAAGGATTTTAAGAATGATATCTACTAATTAATTTATAAAATATGAATTAATAGATTCTAAATAGGGGAATAATTTAGTTCTGTAAAAATTAACTTCTACACCTATAACGCTTATTCTGATAGACTTTATAACAGTCTAAGAAAAAAAGTAGAGATTCATACAGTATCTAGATTTTCCAAAAATTCTTTATCATCAAATATTATTAACGAAACTATCCAAATCAAATCCGATGCATTGCTTCAAAGAATTCTTTAGTTGTTTGACTATTGAGGGCTTTTATTAAAAAAATTTTTCAAATAATTGCCACCTTGGCACATAAATTCTTGCTTTCCAAATTCAAATGTGATATATTTATAACATAAAATTTAAGTGTTATATATTTATAACACAAAAAAGGAGTCTATCATGAAAAAAAGTCAAAAAATGCGTGGCCTCATTGCAATGATTGCCGTAGCTCTCTTTATTGATTTTATTGTTTTATTTGGTTCTAATCTTAGTTGGGGACCCAAGTTAGTTATTACTGGTATTTCAGTGTCAGGTCAAATTGTAGCTATTTGTAGCTGGCTACATAAGAGTCAGAAAGGTAAGGGAAAGATTATTTTTGACTTGTCTGCTAAGCTTTACACGATACTTGTGTTTGCAGCAAGCATTTTTTATACAGTAGGAATTTGGGTTGCGACCCCTAGCGTAAGTTCTGGTATTAAAGAATGGATTTTGGGAATTATCCTCGTTATTGAAATGATTGGATTTGGTTTTTTCTCTTTAAAAAATGTCAAGGAAACTCCGGACGAACGCTTTTATGCTAATTTAGCAAAGGCAGCTAGCTTGATGTTTGTTTTTATACTAGGCGCACTGATGATCCTAGCAGTTATCATTGGGTATATAGGGGCTCTCACTCTTTACATGGGCCAGATCTTTATTAGCATAGCTGCCTTGATTTGCATCTTTGCGGTTGTCTATTTTATCTTGGAACGTAGAGGATAAGCATGGCCAAAGAAAGCAAGATTATTACTAATCTCAAATCTGTTCGTGAGTCCACAGGCATGACCCAGCAGGAGTTAGCCGACCGCATTGGCATGCGACGCGAGACAATTCTGCACTTGGAAAATAACCGTTACAACCCTTCGCTGGAAATGGCTCTTAAAATTGCTCAAGTTTTTAATCTGAAAGTAGAAGACCTCTTTGAACTCAGACAGAAAGAGGAAGCATAATTCTTTTCGAGACCTAGTATTAAGTTCATTGACTAATTAGAAATTGAAGCCAAAAGAAAAATCCTTTGAAAATGTGCTCTTTTAAAATATAGTAATTCTTTCGAATTAACGTTTACTAATTGTGATGCTTTACGAGCTTTCTTAAGATCTGGTTCCCTAAATACTTTGAGTACACTTATGGCATTGATACCCCTAAGCAAGCGACTTTCTGGTTGGCTCCTCTAAAACTACCTTGTCACTAATATTTGAAATCCCCTTCTTTTTAGGGTACAATGGTAGAAATGAATTTTTGAGAGGAACAGTATGAAAAAACTAGCAACCCTTCTTTTACTATCCACTGTAGCCCTAGCTGGATGCAGCAGCATCCAACGCAGCCTGCGTGGTGATGACTATGTTGATTCTAGCTTAGCCGCTGAAGAGAGCTCCAAAGCAGCAGCCCAATCAGCCAAGGACTTAAACGATGCTTTAACAAACGAAAACGCCAATTTCCCACAACTATCTAAAGAAGTTGCTGAAGACGAGGCTGAAGTGATTCTCCACACAAGTCAAGGAGATATCCGTATCAAACTCTTCCCTAAACTCGCTCCTCTAGCGGTTGAAAACTTCCTCACTCATGCCAAAGAAGGCTACTATAACGGCATTACCTTTCACCGTGTCATCGATGGCTTCATGGTTCAAACTGGAGATCCAAAAGGGGACGGTACAGGTGGTCAGTCCATCTGGCATGACAAAGATAAGACTAAAGACAAGGGAACTGGTTTCAAAAACGAGATTACTCCTTATCTCTATAACATCCGTGGCGCTCTTTCTATGGCTAATACTGGTCAACCAAACACCAATGGTAGCCAGTTCTTCATCAACCAAAACTCTACAGATACCTCTGCTAAACTCCCTACAAGCAAGTATCCAAAGAAAATCATCGAAGCCTACAAAGAAGGGGGAAATCCTAGTCTAGATGGCAAACACCCAGTCTTTGGTCAAGTGATTGATGGTATGGACGTTGTAGATAAAATTGCTAAAGCCGAAAAAGATGAAAAAGACAAGCCAACTACTACTATTACTATCGATAGCATCGAAGTGGTGAAAGACTACGATTTTAAATCATAAAAACCAAAAAAATACAGTATCCACATTCGGTACTGTATTTCTTTTATCCTCATACTTAAGTTAGCTTGTTAAAATCCCAGATTTGGTCCATCCAGCCTTCATAGAAGTCTGGTTCGTGACAGACCATAAGAATAGATCCCTTGTATTCTTTGAGAGCACGTTTGAGTTCATCCTTGGCATCCACATCCAAGTGGTTGGTCGGCTCGTCCAACACTAAAACGTTGTTTTCACGATTCATCAGGAGACAGAAGCGTACCTTGGCTTGTTCCCCACCTGACAAGACCTGAATTTGGCTTTCGATATGCTTAGTTGTCAAACCACAACGAGCAAGGGCTGCACGAACTTCTGCTTGGTTGAGGGCTGGAAAGGCATTCCAAACAGCCTCTAGTGGTGTTTGACGATTTCCACCTTCTACTTCTTGTTCAAAGTAGCCAAGTTCTAGGTAGTCACCACGTTCTACTTCCCCAGCGATTGGCGGAATAATACCCAAGAGAGACTTCAAGAGAGTTGTTTTCCCGATACCATTTGCCCCGATAATAGCAACCTTTTGATTACGTTCAAAAGTAAGATTTAGTGGCTTGGTCAGAGGACGGTCATAACCAATCTGCAAATCCTTGGCTTGGAAAATAAAGCGCCCTGGTGTACGAGCCGGTTTGAAATCAAAGGATGGCTTTGGTTTCTCACTTTGCAGTTCGATAATATCCATCTTATCCAATTTCTTCTGACGAGACATGGCCATGTTTCGTGTTGCAACACGTGCTTTGTTTCGAGCGACAAAATCTTTAAGGTCGGCAATCTCTTTCTGCTGGCGTTCGTAGGCTGCCTCTAGCTGAGATTTCTTCATAGCATAGACTTCTTGGAACTGGTAGTAATCACCAGAGTAACGCGTCAACTGTTGATTTTCCACATGATAGACAATATTGATAACGTCATTTAGGAATGGAATATCATGCGAAATAAGGACAAAGGCATTCTCATAGTTTTGGAGATAACGCTTGAGCCAATCAATATGCTCAGCATCCAAGTAGTTGGTCGGCTCGTCCAAAAGCAAGATATCGGGTTTTTCAAGGAGGAGTTTAGCCAAAAGCACCTTGGTTCTTTGCCCACCTGACAAAGAAGTTACATCTGTATCCATGCCAAAATCCATGACACCAAGGGCACGCGCTACTTCGTCAATCTTAGCATCCAAGGTATAGAAATCACGACTCTCCAGACGGTCTTGAAGTTCTCCCACTTCTTCCATGAGAGCATCAACATCCGCTCCGTCTTCAGCCATTTCCATATAGAGGTCATTGATACGAGCTTCTGCTTTGAAAAGCTCATCAAAAGCAGTACGGAGAACATCGCGCACCGACTGCCCTTCAGCAAGGACAGAATGTTGGTCTAAGTATCCAGCAGTCACATATTTGGACCACTCTACCTTTCCTTCATCTGGCAGCATTTTACCAGTCACGATACTCATAAAGGTTGATTTTCCTTCACCATTGGCACCGATCAGACCGATATGTTCTCCCTTAAGGAGACGGAAGGACACATCTTCAAAAATTGCACGGTCACCAAAACCATGACTCAGATTTTTAACTTCTAAAATACTCATTTTAATTCCTTATCTTGTTTTTATGTAATTGTTTATAGAGAAACCAAGCCAGATAGCCACCCAAGGTATTGGTCCACAAATCATCAATCTCAAAGACGCGATTAAAATCAAAGAAAAAATCTAAGACTAACTGCGTACACTCAATTCCTAGGCTTATAAGAAAACTGAAAAAGATCACTTTTCTTGTCTTACGCAAATTTGGAAGGAGATAAAGGAGTTGGAAAATCAGAGGAAAAAGTAAGAAGACATTGAGGATATTTTGTAGAAAAAGCCAACATAATTGTCCTATGTCACTCACCTCACCCAGTTTCCAGAGAGAATTGAAAGGAGTCAAAAGAAAAACCAGGCGTCCAAGATGCTGAATACCTGGAGTTTCCACCCCCACGGGAGAATGTTCTTGAGGAGTAAAGCAAAAGTAAACGATACAAATACTATAGAAAATGACTCCCCAGACCAAAATACGATTATAAGTCTTCTTCATCATTAAGGATTGACTGCTGCGACTGCTTTCTGGCGGTCACGTTTCATTGTATTGGAACGCAATTGTCCACAAGCTGCATCAATATCAGTACCATGCTCTTGACGAACAACACAGTTAACACCTTTTTTCTTAAGCGTATCATAGAAGGCCAGGACGCGCTCTTTAGGACTACGGCTATATTGGTCATGCTCACTAACTGGGTTATAAGGAATCAAGTTTACATAAGACAATTTCTTGATATTCTTGAGCAATTCAGCCAATTCCAAGGCTTGTTCTACACCGTCATTAACTTCATTAAGCATGATATATTCAAAAGTCACACGACGATTAGTTGTCTCAATGTAGTACTCAATCGCTGCAAAGAGTTTTTCAATTGGAAAGGCACGGTTAATCTTCATGATGCTTGAACGCAACTCATTGTTAGGTGCGTGAAGGGAAACGGCAAGATTGACCTGAACACCTTCATTAGCAAAATCACGAATTTTATGGGCCAAACCTGAGGTTGAAACCGTGATGTGACGAGCACCTATAGCCATTCCCTTGTCATCGTTGATAGTACGGACGAAATTCAAGACATTGTTATAGTTATCAAAGGGCTCACCGATTCCCATGACAACGATATGGCTGACGCGTTCATCCTGACCACGCTCATCAAAGTATTTCTGAACCAGCATGATTTGCGCTACGATTTCACCGTTATTGAGGTCACGTTGTTTCTTAATCAAACCAGAGGCACAGAAGGTACAACCGATATTACAGCCGACCTGAGTGGTCACACAGACAGATAAACCGTAGTGTTGACGCATGAGTACTGTCTCAATCAGCATTCCATCTGGCAATTCAAAAAGATATTTAACTGTCCCATCAGCAGACTCTTGAACGATACGTTGTTTCAAGGGATTGACCACAAACTGGTCATTAAGCTTAGCAATCAAATCCTTGGAAAGGTTGGTCATCTCTTCAAATGACTGGACACGTTTACGGTAAAGCCATTCCCAGATTTGATCTGCACGGAATTTCTTTTCTCCCTGCTTCAAAACCCATTCCTGCATGGTTTGACGTGTTAAACTATAAATTGACGGTTTCATTTCTTCTCCTTATTCTCTACTCACTTCTGACGAATGACAAAATGACGTTGCCCCTTGTCCTCTTTCTGAGAATGCTGGTCTTTCTGACGACGTCTATTTTTCTTATCTGCATTCGGTTTTCGTTTGGTTTGAGTCGGTTTCTTTCCTTTTCTAGAAGGCTGTTCTTCTTCCTTCTTACGCATTTTCTTGTCAAATGATGCTCGCTTAGGAGCTTCATTTTCTAAGACAAAATAGGCACAACCATAACTACAATACTCTAAAAGGTAGTCTTGTAAACGACTGATTTTTTCAAGTTTTTCTTCTGTTCGATTATCCTTATAAAAACCTCGTAGGCGAAGCTGTTCGTTGCTCCAGTCTCCCACTATATAATCAAACTTGGTTAAGACTTCTGAAAAACGCTGATTAAAAGCCGTCACATCAAAGGCATCCTTGATATTTTCCACCAAGGAAAAAGCTATCCCTTCCGTTTCAACCTTGTCCCCGTGTAAATGAAACTCAGGACCAGGAAACTTGTTATAGTTGTATAATTCAGGTGCAATTTCTTTTCGCATAGATATCCTTTTTCCACGATTACTTAATAATTTATTCTACCATAATTTCTAGCAGTTAGCACGTTTCTCATAAAAATGAAAAAAGTCTGACGATTTTGTCAGACTCGAATCATATAACCTAAAAAAGAGAAGAACCATTCTTCCCTCCAACTATCATTATTTAGCAGCTGCGTACAATTCATCTACTTTGTTCCAGTTGATCACTGAGAAGAAAGCTTTGATGTAGTCAGGACGCACGTTGCGGTATTTCACGTAGTAAGCATGTTCCCAAACGTCCAAGCCCAAGATTGGTTTTTTACCTTCTGAGATTGGTGTGTCTTGGTTTGCTGTTGAAGTCACTTCAAGCTTCCCTTCTTTGTTGACAACCAACCATGCCCATCCAGAACCGAAACGAGTTGTTGCTGCTGCAGTGAAGGCTGCTTGGAATTCTTCAAATGAACCAAATGTTGCATCGATTGCTGCTGCAAGTTCTGCTGAAGGAGCTGTTTTCTCAGGAGTCATCAATTCCCAGAAAAGAGCGTGGTTCAAGTGTCCACCACCATTGTTAATAAGCGCTTGACGGATATCAGCTGGGATAGATTCTACATCAGCAAGCAAGGCTTCAAGGTCTTCACCGATTTCAGGGTGTTTTTCAAGAGCTGCATTAGCATTGTTGACATAAGTTTGATGGTGTTTGTCATGGTGCAAGTGCATTGTTTCCGCATCGATGTATGGTTCCAAAGCGTCGTATGCATATGGAAGATCTGGTAAGATAATAGCCATCTGTAATACCTCTTTTTCTTTCTATATGAAAATGATAACGCAAACATTCACTTTTTTCAAGTTTTTTGCTTATGGATGAAGAAATCACTGAAATACTTTCTAATAATACTCTTTGAAAATCAGCAAGAAACCCATGACAAAATAATAATCCTGACGCGGGTTGTAGTTTCAAAAAAATGTCAATTGACCTGACTAGCAATCTGTAAGAGTGCCTTTTCAAAAAGGAAACCTTTTTCATACAGACCTGTCTTAATCTGATAGTCTGTCTCAATCAAGTAGGAAATAACTTGTTTCAAAAAGCTCAAGGAAAGTCCTCTTGAATCTCTCAGCGCAAACTTAATCTGATAGGGATTTGGATTGCGTCCGAGAAAACTTCCTAGACTACTTGCAATCTGCGCTTCTGTTTGCCCAGACTCCGACAAAATCTTCA
This sequence comes from Streptococcus mitis, assembly GCF_901542415.1. NCBI lineage: Bacteria > Bacillati > Bacillota > Bacilli > Lactobacillales > Streptococcaceae > Streptococcus > Streptococcus mitis. Next base: position 828,361 of record NZ_CABEHV010000004.1, read on the forward strand.
CCTGAGTAAAAGTCCGAAATTGTCCTAGCATGACTGCAATCAACTTGATTTCATCTTCTCCTTGCAAGGTCAAGTCTCTAACCAAATCGCGCGCCTGGTCCATCTTTTTAGTCAGAATAAACTGAGTTAAATCAAAAATATTGTCCTGCAAGGTCTTGAGAATTGCGTTAACAATATCCTCTTCCTCGATAACAGAGTCTTCCTTATAGGACTGTAAAAAGAGGAGATTTTTCTGGATTTCGCTAAATTGAAAACCAGACTTGATGAGGAGATTTTCAAAAGAATGATTGGCAAACTGCAGACCTTGTTTCTGACTCCACTTTTGGAAATACTGGCGCAATTCTTGTTCTTTGGCTTCTACTGCATCAAAGACCTTGGCATCACGCTTAAGTAATTTTACCAGCCGTCTTTTGCTATCCAGCTTTCCTTCTGCAAAGATTATCAACTTGGTTGTTAGTGAAGGATTGTCAAAGTATTCCTCAAATGACTTGAGCTCATCATCTGTCAAAAAGCGTTTTTTAGCAGTCGTGATATCAACAAAATGGTCTAATATCACGATTTTTTCATCCGCAAAGAAAGGAAGACTGACCAACTCCAGTTCCACATCCTTGTAAACTACTTCTTTCATATCAAAGTAGGCAAAGTTGAGGTCGGCAGAATCATAACCAATCTGTTTCAATACTTGACTCTTCATAACTTCAAACTGACCCTGATCTGTCCCTGTAAATAGGCTCAGACTAGGTAAATTTGATAAAGTCAACTTCTGACTTTCTTCAATGGCTAGCATCTTCTCTCCTTTCTTCTGATTTTTAATGAATTTAATCAATATAGCGCAATTTCCCACGGAAATCTTCTAGGCTTTCGTACCCTTTTTCCGCCATGATTGCTTTCAGTTCATTGGTAATACGATCAAAAGCACCAACTCCTTCTTTGTGAAGGGTGGTTCCCACCTGCACCATACTTGCTCCACAGAGGATATGTTCAAAGGCATCACGACCAGTCAAAACTCCACCTGTTCCGATGATTTGGATTTGAGGATTTAAACGTTGATAAAAGGCGTGAACATTAGCTAGAGCAGTCGGTTTGATATACTCGCCACCAATGCCACCGAAACCATTTTTAGGACGAATAACGACAGACTCATCTTCTATACAAAGGCCGTTTCCGATAGAGTTGACGCAGTTGACAAACTTAAGAGGATACTTATTGAAAATAGCTGCCGCTTGGTCAAAGTGAACAATATCAAAATATGGTGGCAATTTAATTCCAAGAGGTTTGGTGAAGTAGGCAAATACTTCTGCCAAAATCCGGTCTGTTGTCTCAAAATCATAGGCAATCTGAGGTTTACCTGGAACATTTGGACAGGAAAGATTTAGCTCAGTCAGACCACGAAACTCACTCTCTTGGACTTTTTTCAAGATAGTATGGGTTTCCTCTGGAGACATTCCAACTAGAGATAGGAAGAAAGTCCGGTTCGGCTCTTTTTCCTGCAGATCCAAAAGATAGTCCAAATAATAATCTAAGCCATTATTCGGTAATCCCATAGAGTTGATAGAACCAAGTGGAACATCTTGATAGCGTGGTTCAGGATTTCCCTGACGAAAGTCCAAGGTCGCAGTCTTGGTCACAAAAGTACCTGCTGCTGAGTTTTTGACCTCTTCTAACTCCACTATCGTCATACAAGCCACACCTGCTGCATTCATCAAACAATTGTCAAATTCAAAACCAGCAATTTGTGTTTTCGTTGATACCATGATTCTAATCCTCCAGATTCCTTTTATTGCTAATATTATACCATATTTTCACAATTTCTCTTTGAGAAAGATATTTCAAAGAAAAAGGTTCGTATTTTATGAATTAAAGAAAAATCTGGAACTAAATTGATAGAATTTTTAGAAAATTTTTGTTTTTCTCTTTACAGTTAAAAAAAATTCTGCTATAATGACACACATAATTAAATTAGAATTTAAGGAGAACGATATGACATCTGCTAAAGAATATATCCAAAGCGTGTTTGAAACTGTAAAAGCTCGTAACGGGCATGAGGCTGAATTCCTCCAAGCTGTTGAAGAATTTTTCAACACTTTGGAACCTGTATTTGAAAAACACCCTGAGTATATCGAAGAAAATATCTTGGCACGTATTACTGAGCCAGAGCGCGTGATTTCTTTCCGTGTTCCTTGGGTTGACCGTGATGGAAAAATTCAAGTAAACCGTGGTTACCGTGTTCAATTCAACTCAGCTGTTGGACCATACAAAGGCGGACTTCGTTTCCACCCAACTGTAAACCAAGGGATTTTGAAATTCCTCGGATTTGAACAAATCTTTAAAAACGTTTTGACTGGACTTCCTATCGGTGGAGGTAAAGGTGGATCAGACTTCGATCCTAAAGGTAAAACAGATGCTGAAGTGATGCGCTTCTGTCAAAGCTTCATGACTGAATTGCAAAAACACATCGGACCATCACTTGACGTACCTGCTGGTGATATCGGTGTTGGTGGACGTGAGATTGGTTACCTTTATGGTCAATACAAACGCCTTAACCAATTTGATGCTGGTGTCTTGACTGGTAAACCTCTTGGATTTGGTGGTAGCTTGATTCGTCCAGAAGCAACTGGTTACGGTTTGGTTTACTACACTGAAGAAATGCTTAAAGCTAACGGCAACAGCTTTGCTGGTAAGAAAGTGGTTATTTCAGGTTCTGGTAACGTTGCTCAATACGCTCTTCAAAAAGCGACTGAACTCGGTGCAACTGTTATCTCTGTTTCTGACTCAAATGGTTATGTCATCGATGAAAATGGTATCGACTTCGATCTTTTAGTAGATGTTAAAGAAAAACGTCGTGCTCGCTTGACTGAGTATGCCGCTGAAAAAGCAACTGCAAGCTACCACGAAGGTTCTGTATGGACTTACTCTGGAAACTATGACATTGCTCTTCCATGTGCTACTCAAAATGAAATCAACGGTGAGGCAGCTAAACGTTTAGTTGCTCAAGGCGTTATCTGTGTATCTGAAGGTGCTAACATGCCAAGTGACCTTGATGCCATCAAAGTTTACAAAGAAAATGGTATCTTCTACGGACCTGCAAAAGCTGCCAACGCTGGTGGTGTAGCCGTTTCAGCTCTTGAAATGAGCCAAAACAGTCTTCGCCTCTCATGGACTCGTGAAGAAGTTGATGGACGTCTCAAAGACATCATGACAAACATCTTTAACACAGCTAAAACAACTTCAGAAACATACGGTCTTGATAAAGACTACCTTGCAGGAGCTAACATTGCTGCCTTTGAAAATGTAGCAAACGCTATGATTGCCCAAGGTATTGTTTAATACTCATTTGCTTAATCCTCAATCGCTACGATTGGGGATTTTTAGGTTGAGTTAAACGGTTGGGAAATTACTTACTCGCCAACTTTTTTGCCCCTTTTAGAACAAAAAGAAAAACCGCTACTCCTAAGAATAGCGGTTTAATCATGTTTTTAAGCTACTAATGTAGTTACTCTAATATCTAGTTTTTTTAAAACCTGATACTATACGTTTTATTGATTTTAAAGATTTTTTACCCAACCTCTCTAATTCTAATAAAAATTATTTTGTGTTTATATATTTAATATCATCAAAAATACTTTCAATATTTTCTAATATACTTTCATGTAAACTACAAATATAAATTACATGAAGATTTAATTTAGCTCTGGAACAAGCAACGTAAAGCAAATTACGAACTTCACTAAAGCGTTTATCCAAACAATCTGGATTCCCATAATTTTCAAAATAATATTTACAATAATCATTTTTTCTAGCAAAATTATCTTGTAATACAACAACTACATTATCAAATTCTAATCCCTTAGAACCATGCAAGGTATAGTAACTAATACTCTCTTGTTTCGAATCATCAAAAATATAATTATACCACTTGATAAATTGAGAAATATCTAGATTAAAAAATTCATCAATAACTGTCATTTCTCTTTCTGATTCCTCCGAATCTTGAGAATAGTAAAAATAATCATAAGCACGATTCTTTATATTCAACAAAATGTTCTCAGCAATATCATCTAATGAAAATATTTTTTTTAGAATATCATTACCTGAGATTGGTTCCTGAATATTTGTAATTTCATCAATGCATCTATCAATTGATAATGTAGATAGGTTAGGCTCTCTCAAATTACCAATAAATTGCTTCATTACTGCAAATGTTAGTTTTAGTTTATTCGATGTTATAAACTGAATAATCTCCCTAACCGTTGAATTATCATCCCTTACCTTTTGAATGAAGTCTATGAAAGTTAAAATCTCTCTCAAAAACCATCCCATATGCTGTAAATTTTTCTGTAAAAATTCATTAGACACATTCTCAAAGTTCGCACCACTAAATCGAGGGAACTTTTTCAATACTGATAATATTTCATCAAAACCTCTTGCTTTGGAAATATCATCATTTTTCATAAGAAGACAGGCCGTATTATTAATCAGGTGATTTTCCTGTAAAAAAGTATCTATATTAAAATCATCACCTGAGATATAAAAATTATAAGATCCATTATCAAAATCAGTATATATAGATTGTTGCCCAAAATTGTCGTTTCTAATTTTTTCAATCAACTCTACTATTTGCATAGAAGAACGCCGATTGAAGACTTTCTCAATACTCTTATACTCTTCTTTTTTTGGAAGAATCCCCACTCCCGAACCATAAATATTTTGCAAGGAGTCACCAAAAAATCCTACTACTAACTTTTTCCTAGAATTTGAATATTCCCTGATACTATCAATAATAGCAACAACTTTTTCATCTGTATCTTGGTACTCATCGATTAAAATATATGGATACCTATCCGAAAATAATCTCTTTAATATATCTTTATCAGTAATTATATTTTTACAGTAAAGTAATAATGTATCATGACTAATGACATAATTTTCAAGTTTATCACGGTTTTGAACTGGATTATAAATAATTTTTTTAGATTCTTTATCCTCAATATCCTTCAATGTTTTTGATAATCTACTCTTTTTATTAATGTCCTTAACCAGATTTTTAAAATTAGAAATATTACTGAGATAAGTCTCAAAGTAAGTATCATAATTTTTCATTGCATCTCTAAAATCTCTAGCAGAAGTACCGTAATAACTATAAAAAGTTTTTATAAAATCATCCTTACAAACAACATTTTGAAACTCAGGCAGAACCACATTACTAGAAAGAGAATTTTCATTTATTTTATAATCAATAGTATGGAGTTCATCAATTATTTTATTCTTATGTTCTATATTCAGTGACTCTTGCTGAATAGAAATAAATTCCCATAGAAATTCATGGATTGTAGAGACCAGTATAGCAGAATTTTTACCAAGCCGACTAAGAATCTCATCTTTTGCGGCATTAGTGTAAGTGATACATAAGATTTTTTGATTTCGTAATTTTAAATTTTCTCCCTCCGTCTTCAAAATATGTTCAATTGACTTTTGTAATGCATAGGTTTTCCCTGCACCAGCACCGGCATCAAAACAAAAACTCTCAAAGTTATCTAAACATTTATTAATTTTTTGCTGAATATCTAACTCTAGTTGTTTATTTTCTGGACTAATCGTATATGTCATAGTTTACTCCTTAAAATAACTACAAAGTGAGTTCAAACCTGATTCAATATACTGAGGTTGTTTGAGGCTAAAGTCGTTATCAGTTACAGATAAATATACAATCCCAGTAGAAAATCTTGATTTTCCATCAGATAATTTAACTTGATACATATAAGATTTATCGGCTATTTCTGATGTTTCATCAATATCACCAAAATACTTCATATTAGGATGGACATATTGTAGTGCTTTAATCAAGGATTTCTTGTATTTATTTTCATCTTCGTTTCCTGCATTTGTTAAAACAATTGCCTCCTCAAAACTAGTTGCGTAATATCCATTTATTTTGCCTTGAGAATACATTGAAATATTTTCACAAATAATAACTAACTCATCTTTATCAGCAAGCATTTCAATTAACTTTGGATTAATTTTGTCATATTTTGCCTTTTTATCATTTAGTTCTTTTTTTATAAAATATTGTAGAGTACCATTTGTAGTCAAACACTCCGTTGAATTTGCATATTGAATATTTAAATCATTAATATTGTATGAAAGGATATCAATCTTTTCCCCGTCTTCATCTTTCTCTTTTCTTTTCAAATCCATATCTGTAAAAATAACAGTTTTGATTCCTAACAAATCTAATAAACTCACGAACTGATGAGCATAGGCGCCATCAATTCTATAAACTTTAATATGATGATTTTTTAATATTGGATGTTTATCAATTTCATATCTTAAATAGGTTTCTTCTGAAACGCCCTCAACTAAAATGGCTGCATCAGCAAAGAAAATGTCTGACACCTCTAGCCTTAAATATTTCTTGATATATTCATAAGCTTTTTTGTCAATATCTACACCAGATACTATTGCGTCATCACTTATGTTTTTTATAATATTATTTACACCTGCTTGACCTAGATAACTAATATTATTTAGAGTGTTTCCTGATTGAATCTTACTGTTTAAAATATGGGTTGAGTGAGTTGTGATGATAATTTGAAAGGTATCTAGTTGTTGTTTTTTACCTAGTAATGTCGCAATTGCTTTTGAAATATTTTTTATAAATAACTCTTGCATCTGTGGATGCATAAATGACTCTGGTTCTTCAATACAAAGAATATTTACTGAACCATTAATATCTTTCTCACTGTATAGCTCAATATAATCAACAATCTTTGCGATAATTACCATCAAATTTGTATACCCCATACCAAACTGGCTCTCAGGTATGTTGTTATTTCCCTCTTGGTACTCATAAATAATACTATTTGCAAAAATTTTCTCTAAAGTTACATCTGGATGTAAATTCATCTTTAGATTCTTAGTTGATTCAATACTAGACACGGCGCTTTGAAGAATATCCCTTATATTGGCATCAACCATCCCCTTTACTAGATAATTAATACCACCAACTAAACTATTAATCTCTTCAATATCATTATTTTTTATATAAGTTGAAACTATTTTGTTGTAAGCTTGCGAAAGTGTCTTGTCATTTTTAACCGTATTCGCTTCTATTGTATCCACCTTAAACAATGAAGATAGAGAAAACTCTTTAGCTGGCTCCTCTCTTCCTATAGGATAAAAATTTAATACAAAGTAATTACTGCTAAATAAAGCTAAAAATTGTCGATATTGAAGCTCTTTTTTATATAGTTCATCGTACTGTTGACTATCATTAAAATAGCTAGTCTTAATTTTAACCAGATCTTCTAAAAAAGCTACTTCATCCACAACTTCATACTTAACATCGATAGTCACTTCAGAGATCTCTTGATTTTCATGAGTTTCAACTGTCTCTATACCACTTAAAATTAATATATCTTCAAAACTTGAAATCAAATCATTGCCATCATCAATTCCTAATATCAACTGAAATTCTAGTTTAGGAAAATGAGATTTATCAATATTTTTTATCTCTTCTTCAGATTTATTGACAATATTTTCATGATACCAATCTGATAATATTTTTAAATTAAAATCGGTGTGTTTGAAAATACTACGACTACCTGACTTGCTATTTTGTAGTGTATTTAATAATTTGACAATTGTACTTTTACCAGAATTATTTTTACCTACAATTAATGATGAACTTTTTGATATATACTCTTCTGTTATATTTAACTTTTGCATTTCATCTTCATCGCCTGACATTTCTGGCCATTTGCTATGAGCGAAGTTAATTACCTGAACCTCTTCGCCATATTTTCTATAATTTTTTATTGATAAACTTTTTAAATACATAAAAATTCTCTCCTATTTTGGGGTTCTCATACTTAACTCTCTCAACCGTTCCTGCCCTATCTTCAACATCTCTTTCTCTACCTGACTCCACTCCCCAAACAGTAACTCTTGAAGAACATTTGCTGCTGAAGTTTTATCTTCTCCTGAATCATATACACAACTTCTATCTCGTTGATAAATTTGAATTCTTTCAAAGATAGCTAGTTCTTCCAACTGTCGGGTATTATCAACTAGATGATTTACAATGAAATCATGATGTTCTTTTGGAGTTGCGCGTGCTTGATTTGGATTAATAGCGTACAGTTCTTCGTATCGCATAAGAGTGCTCAGATAGGACAATTCAGGCTTTGTAGCAATTAAAGCTAATTGTACTTCATATCCCTTATTTTTCAAGAGTTGTGCTGTTTTCTTTGGAACATCAATCGTTCGTAAAGTTCCCTCTATCAAAAGATTGTATCCCAAATTGCTTAATTCGGCTACTAAAGACTCTACCATTTTCCCTGCAAAATCCTTGGTGTATTCAACGCTATCTTTGCCATATTCTTGCTGAAGTTCTAAATAGTGTGGATGCTGAGAACGAAAACTATCGCCATCTATGATAACAATATTTCCTTGAAATTCTTTCTGTTTAATACGATGAATTGTAGTCTTGCCAGCACCACTTTGCCCTCCAAGCAAAATCGCTACAGGTTGCTTACTGGACTTTTTTCCTCTTGTCAGAGAACGAAGATTCCGTGCTAAAGCATGTTTGAATTCACTATCAGTATAATCTTGGATTTCCATTAAGCTACCATCCGCTTTTCAGATATCTCTAACATACGTTCAATTCCATCCAAATAACCGCTATATCTCTCTATTTCATCAAAAGTTTCTACTAAATAGATATTCGTATGAATCAAATCAGATAGATCATCACTCATTAAAATCCAAGGGTTAGATTCATCATCAATGCTAATTCCCTGACTATCTTGATAACGATAGAGTCGAGATAATAGATTAGCACCTCTTTCTTTCACAATTTCAATTTTTAAAGTCAATTCATAATCTTCAACAGGATTGAGCATTTTATCTTCTCCTACAATATCGACATAAGATACATTAAATTTCTGACAAATGATGTCAATTAATTCCGTAGAGACTGAGCTAGTTCCATTTTCATAACGACTCAGACTATTTCGTGAAATACCTACAATCCGTGCAAAGTCGTGTTGTGTTAAGTCATGTGTTTTACGTAAGGATTTTATGTTCTTTCCAATCATGGCAAACTCCTTTATTTTTCTAAATCCATTATAGCATAAAAAAGAATAATGCACCAAATTTGGTGCGTTATTTCTTGTTTTTCTAGCCTAAACTTTACTTCTAAAAAAAGCCACCTTAAAGAGTAATTCCTTTTTCGGTGGCTTTTCAAAATACTATACATTAAAATACTCTTGTTTAATTTTTGTAAGCAAATTGTTAGCAACAGAAGTTACACCAACATGCATCCGTTCAGGATCAGAATAATCTAGATTACGAGCATAGACTTCTGTAACAGTCTGAGCAATACGCTCATCCAATTTATAATTGGAGGCTTTTAATAGTGCTTGAAATAATTCTGAACTATATAGTTTAATATTATTTTCCAATGATACTACTTCCATTTTTGTAACTCCTCTCCTGTTTTTGATTGATAAACCTTCTTTATTTTAAGATTGGTTGTGAATGTATAATTGTTTAAAAGAATAGGGGTTTCTAAACTCAGCAAGCATTTCTTCTTTTGTAATTTCATTCTGACGAAAACGAGCTAAAGCTTGGGTTGGATTGGATTGGATTTTCATCAGTCTGAACACCATAGATAAAATCAAAATGGTGTTGTAATTCATCTGGATTTTCCCGATTTTGAAAGACAAATTCTGCAAAATCTAAATCTGACTCTGATTTTTTATGTTTTGCAAAATAATGACAACGATAGTCAGGATTCTTAAAAATTTCTACAAAATTTGAAATACGAAATTCTAATATAATTAGAATCTATACATAGTTTACTTCTGGTCATTTAAAACGAGCCCTGTTCTCCAAAATAATTTTATTAAAAAGAAAAACCCTGCCAAATTAATTTTTGGTAGGGTTTTTGGTAGGAAACTAAATTAATTTATCAGTTTCTAAAATGTGTTCACGATTCTAAAAGGCTGATACTATAGTATTCCGAATTCTAATTGGTATATGCCTCTTATTTAAGAGTAACTGAAGCTCCAGCTTCTTCCAATTTAGCTTTGATTTCTTCAGCTTCTGCAGTTGCAACGCCTTCTTTAACAAGTGCTGGTGCACCGTCAACAAGTTCTTTAGCTTCTTTAAGTCCAAGACCAGTGATTTCACGTACAACTTTGATAACGCCAACTTTTTTGTCGCCTGCAGATGTCAATTCAACGTCGAATGAATCTTTAGCAGCACCAGCGTCAGCAGCACCAGCTGCAGCAACAGCTACAGGAGCAGCTGCAGTTACACCAAATTCTTCTTCGATAGCTTTTACAAGGTCGTTCAATTCAAGGATTGAAGCTTCTTTAATTTCAGCAATAATGTTTTCAATGTTCAATGCCATTGTTATTTCCTCCAAATAAGTTTTAAATTTTATAATAGTTTTTTCGTAGCTAGGCTACGCTGCGTAGCTTAAGATTAAGCTGCGTCTTCTTTGCTTTCTGCAACCGCTTTGACTGCAAGAGCAACGTTGCGCACTGGCGCTTGAAGTACAGAAAGGAGCATAGAAAGAAGTCCTTCGCGGTTTGGAAGAGTTGCAAGTGCAAGAATCTCTTCTTTAGATGCGACAGCGCCTTCGATTGCACCACCTTTGATTTCAAGTGCTTCAGCGTTTTTAGAAAAGTCGTTCAAGATTTTCGCTGGTGCGATAACATCTTCATTAGAAAATGCAATTGCAGATGGTCCAACAAATACAGATGCAAGATCTTCAAGACCAGCTTTTTCAGCTGCACGACGTAAGATTGAGTTTTTAATGACTTTATACTCAACTTCGCTTCCACGAAGCTCACGACGAAGAACTGTATCTTGCTCAACTGTCAAACCACGAGCGTCTACAACGACGATAGCTGCAGCAGCTTTCATTTTTTCAGCTACTACGTCAACTAGTTCCGCTTTCTTAGCAATAATTGCTTCACTCATTAGTGTGTTCACCTCCGTAATTATTTTGCTTGGGGAATTTTTCCAAAAGAAAAACGCGCCCAAACCTAGACACGAAAGTACAATACGCTTCTTTTTACATGATACGTTTTGTCCTCGGTAGGATATTTATGAGTCCTGCTCCCCTACTGTCTTAGGCAGTTTTTTCAAACCGTATATAAGTATAGCATAGTTAAAAAAAGAATGCAAGATTTTTGCAAACTTTTTTTAAAATTTTTTCGTGATTTTTCTTCTAAAGTTCTACTGTCAGGACTTGACCTTGCTTAACAACCTGTTCTCCAGCAATATAAACATCATCAACATCACTGGACTTGACAGCATAGACTAGGTGAGAGAGCATATTTTCTTGGGGTTGAAGATGGATTTTCCCTTGTGGTTGGATGACCAGAAAATCTGCTTGCTTGCCAACTTCCAGACTTCCTATTTCATTTTCCATTCCAAGAACCTTAGCACCTTCTATCGTTAGAGCTTTGAGGGCTGTTTCGATTGGAAACTGGCTGGCATCTCCACTCTTCATTTTCTGTAAGAGAGCTGCTGTTCGTCCTTCCTCAAACATATCAAGGTTGTTGTTGGAAGCTACCGAGTCAGTGGCAATTCCGACTGCTACTCCTGCTTTTTGCAGTTGAATGATAGGAGCAATTCCTGATGCCAGTTTGAGGTTACTGATAGGATTGTGGGCGATAGCCACTTGAGAAGTCACCAAACGCTCAATTTCTCTCTCATTTAATTCGACCCCGTGAGCAAAGACGGACGGATGATCTAAGTAACCCAGTTCTTCTAGAAAAGCAAGGGGGCGTTTGCCGTAGCGTTTCAGGATAATTCCTGACTCCTCCTTGGTCTCCGCCACGTGGATATGGATAGGAATATTCAACTCTTTTGCCATATCTAAGCTTTCTGCCAGCAAGTCTCTACTACAGCTGTAAGGAGAATGTGGTGCTACCATAACCTTGAAATTTGGATTTTCATATCCTAAAATTTCCTCAATAATTGCTCGAGTTCTTGCAATGGTCTCAGCAGTTGTTTCTGCCCCTGAAGAAAAGAGGGTCGGCGAGAAATAACAACGCATCTTGGAATCTTTCACTGCCTGATAAATCCGTTCAATATCCACACCATTGGGATTATACATATCATTAAAGGTTGTTGTTCCTGACTGGAGCATCTCTGTCAGAGCTTCTTTGACCGCCTTGGTAGTCATGTCAGGAGTAAATCCTGCTTCTGCAGGCCAGATATAGTCATTGAGCCATTCATGGAGGTTGCTATCATCTCGGATCCCTCTCAATCCTGTCATAGCAGAATGGGTGTGACAATTGACCAAACCAGGCATAATCCAGGCTCCCTGATAGTCTATAATCTGCTCAGCTTGCTCTAAAATCTCTATCTTCTCTAGACCAACATAGACGATTTGAGAATCCTTAACTGCTAAGATTCCATTCAGATAAACATGAAAATCTTGATCACAAGTCACGATATTTACATGCTGATAGACTTTCATTCTAGGCTCCTTTTCTATAAGACAATTTACAGTGAATAATTTTTCTAGCTATTGTAACAAAAAAGTCACCTAAAGGCAACTTTTTTTGTCTATAAGATTTTAAAATAGAAAGGATTATTCAGAGCTAAAAGCTGCAGCTTGCTGCATTTGGTAATACTTGCCCTTTCTAGCTATGAGATCCTGATGGTTTCCATACTCCACGATGTCACCATCCACCAAGACAAGAATCAGATCCGCATCCTGAATGGTTGACAAGCGGTGGGCGATGATAAAGCTTGTGCGCCCCTTCATGAGTTTAGCAAAGGCATCCTGAACCAGCACTTCTGTCCGTGTATCGATGGAAGAAGTCGCCTCGTCTAAGATAAGAATCTTTGGAATAGCCAGAAAGACTCGGGCAATTGTCAAAAGCTGGGCTTGACCAACAGAAAGAGATTCTCCAGCATTTTCCAACTTAGTATCGTATCCCTGAGGCAACTGTTGGATGAAAAAGTCTGCATTGGCTGCTTTGGCAGCAGCAATCACCTGCTCCCGACTGGCTTCAGGGTTACCAAAGGCAATATTGTCATGAATAGTCCCTTGCTTAAGCCAGGTTTCTTGGAGCACCATTCCAAACTGTTGTCGTAAAGAGGCACGACTATAGCCATAAATGGATTTCCCGTCTAGCAAGATATCTCCCAAGTTAATAGGATAAAAACGCATGAGGAGATTGATAAGAGTTGATTTGCCAGCACCTGTCGGACCAACGATAGCCACCTTGATACCAGCTGGAATATCAATAGATAAATCCTTAATCAAAATCTTTTCAGGATGGTAACCAAAAGAGACATGTTTAAAGGAAATAGCTCCTTTAACTTGGTCACTGGTCAAGACTTCCTTACCAGTTTCAGCCAGCTCAGTGCTATCTAAGACAGCATAGACACGCTCTGCGCAAGCAAGAGCACTTTGCAATTCGGCTAGAACTGAGGAAATATCGTTAAAGGGCTTAGTGTACTGTTGGACATAATTCAAAAAAGTCACTAAACGCCCGATAGTCAAGGTAGAGCCTATCATGATACGATAAGCTCCCACTCCAGCTAGAAGCGCATAAATGAGCGCATTTACAAAGCGAGTCGAAGGATTAACTGTTGAAGAATAAAAGATAGCTGACTGAGAATAACCTGCATAATTGGCATTAGCCTCGTGCAGCCTTTGGATAAACTCTTCCTGAGCATTAAAGGACTGGATAATGGTCTGCTGGTTCAACGATTCTTCAATCAACTGAGTCTGAATCCCCCTCGTCTCTGTTTGCTTCTGGAAGAGATGATAGGATCTCTTGGCAATAAAACGTGAAATTACCATAGACAGTGGCGTCAACAGCAAGACTAAGAGAGTCATGAGGAGATGAATCTGAAGCATGGCTAGAATACTAACAAAAATCATCAAGACACCAATGAAAAATTGGTTAAAAATCATGGTCAAGCCAGTTGCCAACTGTTCGATGTCCGTGGTTACACGACTGACCATTTCTCCACTTCCTTGTCGATCCACAAAGGCAATCGGTAAACGATGGAGCTTATGGATGATTCGCTCTCGCAAGTCTCTGGTATAAGAAAAGATTAGGCGATTATAGAGGAGAGGATTGACCCACTGCACAAGGGTATTTCCTATGACCACCAAGATCATTTGGAGAAAAATCTGCCAAAAAACTGATGAAGAACCAGCCACCATGGCTTGGTCAATGACCTGCCCAATCAAGATAGGAAGATAAATTGATAAGGCAACCTGGGCAATAGTTCCTAGAAAGGCTAGGAAAAGGAGGAAGGGATGACTTGCTAAATCTTTTGCCAAACGTTTGAGCGTCTGGTTTGCAGTTTGTCGTCTCATACTAGTCCTCCTTACCATGTTGGGATGCATTGATTTCGCGATAAACTTGACTGGATTTCATCAAGTCCTCGTGCTTGCCGATAGCTAGGAGCTCCCCTTTTTCCAAGAGGAGAATCTGGTCAGCCATCTGTAAAGTCGAGGTTCGTTGAGAGATCAAGATTAAACTGGTATTTGGCAGATTTTCTCGGATAGCTTTCAAGAGCTTGGACTCGGTAATGGTGTCCAGTGCCGAGGTTGCATCATCTAGGATGAGAAATGGAGCCTGACGCAAGACTGCGCGAGCAATAGACAGCCTTTGTTTTTGTCCACCTGAGAAATTTCGCCCTCCTGCCTCAACAGTGGCATCCAAAACTCCTTCCTTTTCACTGACAAAATCCTTAGCTTGAGCAATCTCCAAGGCCTGCCAGAGTTCTTGGTCAGTCACTTCTTGATTTAAGCCAAAAGTCAAGTTGGAACGAATAGTCCCCTTAAAGAGTTCGACCTTTTGAGGAACATAGGCAATCCAAGACCGCCACTGCTCAAGATTACGAGGACTACATCCATCTCGATAAAGGTCAATGCTTCCCTTATCTATTGAATAAAGACCAAGTAAGACTTGCACCAGGCTTGATTTACCAGAACCAGTTCCCCCAATGATACCCAGGTTTTTCCCTTGCTTCATATCAAAGGAAATGTCTCTTAGAGAAGGTTGAGCTGCATCAGGATAGGTAAAGGTCAATTCTTGGACTTGTAAAACCTGCTCGCTGGTAACTTGCTTTTGTTCTAACTCTGAGCGGATGTCTTCGGGAGCTTCGACAAAGACCTCCTCAATTCGCTTGGCTGAGATATAGGACTGGTTGAGAGAATTTATCAGCATGGCTAGCTTGACCAATTCCACCAAGATCTGCAATAGATAATTGATAAGAGCAATCAAGGCACCTTGACTAAGCAAGCCTCCTTGAATAGAAACATATCCCTGCCAGATAACAACGAGGAGAGTTCCATTAACAATCAGATAGGTCAGAGGAGTTAATAAACTAGACCAGAAACCTGTCTTTTCTTGTAATCTAGCATAGACTTGGTTAAAAGTTTGAAAAATCTGTAACTCTCGTTTTTCTTGTCCAAAAGCTCGAATAACCCGCATCCCTTGTAATTGCTGGCGCGTTTCTTGAACCAGTTGATCCGTTTTCTTTCTCAGACTGCTGTAGAGAGGATTGACCAGTCGAGAGAGCCCTACAATAATAATGGTCAAAATGACAACCATGACCAAGAACCAGAAAGTCAGCTCAGCTGAGATTCTATAAGCCATAAAAATAGCACCAAAAACGATAATAGGCGCTCGTAAAAAGAGACGCAGGAATTGATTGATCCCAGTCTGAATCTGGTAAGTGTCCGAAGTCAAGCGAGTGACCAAGCTAGAAGTTGTCAAACGGTCTCTGCTGTCCTTAGGTAAAGATAGAATGTGACGATAAAGATCGTCTGTCAATTCTTTGGCAAATCCAACCGCAGCCTTAGCTGAGTAGAACTGGGCTATTAAGGCCACTACAACACCAATTACTGCAAAGATAAGGAGCAAACCAATCTGCATCCAGAGATGACCTTGATTTTTCTGGGGCAAGGATTGGTCAACAATCCCAGCAATCACCATGGGAACCAAGAGCTCAAAAACAGCTTCAAGCAGCTTGAACAAGGGTGCCAAAATTGATTCTTTGATATAGGGTTTGAAGTAAGATAATAGGTGTTTCATAAATCCCTTCTATTCTTATTCTGGAAATAAAGAAAGTGGGAAGTGCCCACCCTCTCTGATTTATTTGTTTAAGTAAGGTAGTAGATAGCCATATCCTGCTTCTTCCATCTCATCCTTGGATACAAAACGCAAGGATGCAGAATTAATACAGTAACGCAGGCCACCTAACTCCTGAGGACCATCTGTGAAAACATGACCCAAGTGAGCATTCCCCGACCGAGAACGAACCTCAATTCGCTCCATTCCATGACTGAGATCCTTGTAATAATGAATCAACTCTTTGGAAATCGGACGGCTAAAACTTGGCCAACCACAACCTGAGGCAAACTTATCCTTGGCAAAAAAGAGTGGCTCACCTGTCGTGATGTCTACATAAATTCCCTCTTCAAAGGTTTGGTCATAGGCATTGGTAAATGGAGCCTCTGTAGCAGCTTCTTGCGTGACACGATAGGACTCTTCAGTTAAGCTTTCCTTTAACACTTCTTGACTAGGCTTTTCATAGTTTGCTGCATCAATTAATGGCTTATCAGCATCAGTCACATCGATATGACAGTAACCTGAAGGATTTTTCTTAAGATAGTCTTGGTGGTAATCTTCAGCTAAAATATAGTGACGAAGTTTCTCCACCTCTACTGCAATCTTTCGACCAAGCATGCGCTCCTGCTCCTGAACAACTGTATAGATAGCTGGCAAGTCTGCTTCATTCTGGTAATATATACCGGTTCGATACTGACGTCCACGGTCATTCCCTTGTTGATTGACTGATAATGGAGCAATAACACGGAAATAATAAAGTAAAATCTCTCTGAGTGATACTGTCTTCTCATCATAAATCACTTGAACCGTTTCTGCATGGTCTGTTTCCTTGAGCAGCTGGTAATTGGTCGTTTCGACTTGACCATTAGCGTAGCCAACACTAGTTGCTAGCACTCCAGAAATGCGTGAAAAATATTCCTCTAGGCCCCAAAAACAACCACCTGCTAGATAAATTTCTGCCATCTTTATTTCTCCTTTATCAAGTTTTTAACTCAAATTCTTTTCAAAAAAAGGATAGGAAGCCCTCTAGTCAAGAGTTTCCCCATCCTATCATCTATTCTTTATTTTGCTTCGACACGGACACCTTGGGTATCAACTTTCAAGTCATGAAGTTTTCCTTTGAAGGGTTGCTTTTCCAATTCAGCCTTAATCGTTGGCATCTTGTCATGAGAAGCCAAAACCATAACTGTCGGACCAGCACCAGAGAGGTAGGTTGCATAGGCACCATTTTCTTTGGCTACTTGCTTAATCGTCGCAAATTCTCTCACCAAGTCCTGACGATAGCGCTCGTGGAAGAGGTCTCCCTCGATTGCTTGCCCAGCGGTCACCATGTCTCCTGCCAACAAGGCCGCAACCGCCACATTGGCGATAGAACTAGCTGCAACAGCTTCCTTATAGGACAATTTCTTAGGCAAGACACCACGGCTATCTCGAGTACGCAATTCATAGTTTGGAATGTAGGCTAGGAAATCACACTCTGGGAAGTCTGCTACGATAGCAGAAACTTGTCCATCAACAGAGCTTGCAATAACGAGATTACCATAAATGGCTGGAGCCACATTGTCAGGATGTCCTTCAATCTTAGTCGCCAACTGCAATTTTTCATGATCAGACAAGTTGAGATTCCCCAGTTGGTTTGCTAGTTCAATCCCAGCAACGATAACCGAGCTAGAAGAACCCAAACCACGCGCCAAGGGAACATCACTGGTCATTTTCAAACGTCTTGGTTGCAAGTCTGGTACAATTTGCAAAGCAATTTTTAGTAAGAGATTACGCTCATCATGGGGAATCCATTTGCCAATCTGGTGTTCAATCAACCACTCTTCTCGTTCTTCGCAGACCTCAATTTGAAGATACTTGGTTACAGCTACACCGACCGAGTCAAATCCTGGCCCGATATTGGCACTGGTTGCAGGTACAATAATTTTCATCTTATTCTCCTAGCACCTTGAAGGTATTCAAGAGGTCGAATTCTGAAACCTTCTTCAATTCAGCTGAGACATTTTCAAGTTGAGATTTATTAATCTTGTGTGTAATGATCACGACACGCGCCTTGTCACCCTCTTTGCCATCTTGAAGGATTTGTTTGAAGGAAATATCTTGGGCATTAAAGATTTCAGCCAACTTCAAGACCTGACCTTTTGAGTCTGGTGCCAAGATTGAGAAGTAGTAATTAGCTTTGACATCTTCTGGATTAGCCAAGACCAAGTCACGACTGTATTCGTTGAAGTCTTTACCGATGGTACCGTCATTCAAGCGACGAACGATACGGACAATATCTGCTACAACACTTGTTGCAGTTGGTTTTTGACCCGCACCTGGTCCGTAGTACATAGACTCACCAATACCAATAGATTCTACAAAGACAGCGTTCATTACGCCATTCACACTGGCAAGTGGATGCGCTTTAGGAAGGAAGGTTGGAGTCACTTCTGCAACAATTCCTGAAGGAGTTTCCTCGATAGAACCAACCAATTTCACTACATAGCCAAGTTCTTGGGCTACAGCTACATCTTCTGGTGTGATGTTACGAATTCCCTTGTGGGCTACATCATCAAAGGCAACCTTCATACCAAAGGCAAATTGGCTCAAAATAACCATCTTGTAGGCTGCATCAATCCCATCCACGTCATTGGTCGGGTCGCTTTCTGCAAATCCTAGTCTTTGCGCTTCCGCAAGAGCATCATCGTAAGACCAACCTTCTTCCACCATCTTGGTCATCATGAAGTTGGAAGTTCCGTTAACCACTCCAAGCACGCGCGTGACTTTATCAGAAGCAAACGAATTTGCCAATGTACGAAGAATTGGAATCCCACCAGCTACTGCTGCTTCGTAGTAAAGTGCTACATTATGCTCTTTAGCGATTTCTAACAATTCTGCACCATGGACAGCCAAAAGGTCCTTATTGGCAGTCACAACATGCTTTCCAGCTTCCAAGGCACGAGTGATAAAGGTTTTAGCAGGTTCAATACGTCCCATCAATTCCACTACTATGGTAATATCTTGGTCTGATAAAATATCATCCACATTGGTTACAAAGTTAAAGTCATTCCCTGCTGCAAGCAAGCGATTCTTTTCATCTTCATCCTTGACCAATACCTTGGCAACTTCAATCTCTGAATGTGCTGATTGATTGATTTTTTCTCCATTTTCCTTTAGGAGGAAAGGCACACCACTTGCAACGGTACCAAATCCTAGTAAAGCAATTTTAACTGTCATGTTTGTCTCCTCGAAATTTTCTAATATAGCCATTATAACAGAATTTTGTGAAAATTCCTATCCAAGAAAACCACTATTTATAGATAGAAAAGAAAAAAACGAACCATCTGATTCGCTCTTCTTAAAATCTAGAAATAGCTTTCCAGAAAGGATTATCCAATCTTTTGCAAATTGAGCACTGCATCGTGATTCAGCAAAACTTGACCATACTCTTGCAAGACTGAACGACTGATGTCACTATCGTCCGCAAACTCGCGCATACGAGCCAACAACCAAGCTGGATATGGACTTGGATGATTTTCAATATCCACTAAAATGGTCAAATAATAGCGCTCGTTCATCTTGTAGAGTTCAGAAGTTTCCATCTCAAAAGTCACTGTCTTGGCAAAAGCCACCAAGTCAGCCAATTTTGTAAAAGAAAGGATGTAGTAGATATAAGGCTCTTTCTTGCCTTCAACTTCTTGTTCAGCCTGCTCCTGCTCTTCTTCCTTGGCTTCTACTTGCTCTAAAGATTGAATCGCTTCGATATCATCCTTGGTTTTGTCCGCGATGCTTTTTTCCAAGGTTTTGATAAATTCATCTGGCGACATTTGGGCCAATTTTTCCATATCTGGTAAATCCGATAAGTCTTCAAAATCTAGATTTTGGTCAATCTTTGATTTGGTTACAAAGACATCGACCTTATCAGGTTTTGGAGTCACACGGAAGCTCAACATACCTGTATCCAAAAAGCTCTCAGGCATCTCTAACTCATCCAAGATAGCATAAAAGAACTCTTCTGTTTTTTCTTGAGGAACGAGAAAGTCAGCAATCTCCATGCCACGATCCATCAAATCCTCTAAAGACATCGTGATTTTCAAAGTTGTATCACTAATTTGTTTCATTTTCATTGCTAGTAACCTCATACTTTCAGTTCTATCTATTATACTAGATTTTTAAGATTTTATCAAAAGAAGGCTCCTCTATCGGGGTAGATTTTCCATAGGATAACTTCTGTAGAAGACTCTAATACTCTTCGAAAATCTCTTCAAACCACGTCAACTTTATCTACAACCTCAAAGCGGTGCTTTGAGCAACCTGCGGCTAGCTTCCTAGTTTGCTTTTTGATTTTCATTGAGTATAAGAGAAAATTTCTGCAAACAAATAGAAAAAGCCTTCAAAATCGGCTCTTAGCCAACCTTGAAGACCTAATACATCAGAAAGCTTATAGTTTAAAGGTTGCTACACCGAGGATAGAACGATTTAAGTTTCGAAGGATTTGAAGACTTTGCTCAAATTTCTTATAACGAGTTACTCCGTATTCTTCAACAAGAAGGACTGTATCTCTTTCCAAAAGAGATGGTACGTCCTGTAAATCTACAAAATGAATTCCTTTTAAAGCCTCTTGATTTTGTTTCAATTTATCTAGAATAGCTTTATTTGAGCTAATGATAGTCAATTCTTGTCCAGCATTTTTGTATGACAAAACATCTGCTAGGTTGGCAATTGTTGTAATCTCTGTTACAAAATCAATTTGATACTGAGAAAAATCACCTGCTCTATTGATTGTTGGATTAAAGAGATAAACTAACACATTTCCCATCACAACCAAAATCACACAGACCACTCCAATAACAGCTAAACGAAGAATCAGATTTTTCACATTTAAGCCGAGCGCTGTTTCACCATTTGCATTCAATTCTTTAGAGTTGATGGTTTCTAATTTTTCAATTTTCACATTTGCATAGGTATGTTTAAATTTCTCAATCAACCCATCAATTTTTCGCTCCAACAAGTCATTGGCATCTTTACTTGGTGTCAAAATTTTCACACCAACCCCTGCATCGTCAATCATATAGTAGACGGTCAATTTTTTCCACCAATAGTCATTCGTTGAATTTTTCAAGGTTGTTTCGGTCGTATCCAATTCACTGGCAATTTTTTTCAACTCACTGGGTTCTACATCATTAAAAAGATAAGCTCCATTCAAATTTCCATCAATCAATTTCCCATAAAAATCACTATAACCACCAATTTGATGATTCAAAATCGTTTTAGCTGAATCTTCTGGAGGAGTGATTTTATAGCTAAGATAAGTTGAATAACTTGTTGTGTCTTTGACAGTGTTTTTATTCTTAACTGCCTTAATTGTAAATGGTACAGCAATGAGAGCAAATAAAGCGATGAGAGCTAAAATATTTACTTTTCGTTTTTTATAAAGATTTGCAAACAAATCAGCTACTGAATAATGTTCAAACATGATTTTTTTCTCCTTTGTTGAGTAGATACTGGTTCTCTTTTGTAAGCATTTTTGCTACAAATATAATCACAAGAACAATTCCCCAGAATTGCATTGTAAATAGATTGAAGAAACTTTCTGAAAAGCTACTTCTTGGCATAAAGAATAGATTATTCAAGATGAGTAGGGACAAGGTAAATAGGATTGTTCTTGAACGATAGGCTACTTGCAGCATGGCTATGAATAACATACCTAGCAAGAGACTAAGTAGAAAGACTCCTATCATACCATAGTCTGTATACAACTCCATAATATAGCTACTTCCAATACCATGTCCTTTCAAGTATTCCTTGTTCAAGACTAGATAGGATAGATTGTGGGCATAACTATTACTATCAATAGCTAATTCCACACTATTGGTTGTATGTTCAAAGGCTTTTCCTCCGAAAATAGCCCCCAAACTTCCCCTCGCAAAATAATCAAGAACAGGACCAAAAGTAAAATTACGGAAATCTCGGTAAGGGAGGCTACTGTTAAATAGAAAACCTCGAGCTAAAACACCAAAACTAGTCCCTTGTTTATAGATAAAGTCAAGCAGGATATCCCAAAATCCTGTATGGGAAACTTGGACATTATCCCGTACATAATTGAGCACTCCCATCGCCAACATGAGAATAGGAGAACCTACAAAAATCGCCAACTTTTCTTTAAACCCAATCCATTTTCCTTTTTCAGTTTGCTCCCGCATAAAGTAATAAACAAAAGCAAATAAAATACTTAAAATAAAGGGATTTCGTGTTCCAATTGCCAAATGAATGGTATTAGCTGCTATAAAGGAGACAAGCACTGCTGTTGCCTGCAATTTCTTAGGCTTGGTTGCCAGATACATACACATTGCATAGACCGTAAAGGTAGA
The DNA here is from genome assembly GCF_901542415.1 of Streptococcus mitis. NCBI lineage: Bacteria > Bacillati > Bacillota > Bacilli > Lactobacillales > Streptococcaceae > Streptococcus > Streptococcus mitis. Next base: position 850,838 of record NZ_CABEHV010000004.1, read on the forward strand.
CAAAATGTAGGTAAAATAAGGCAGTTTACTTTCAAAATTTGCATAGTAGGCATAATAGGAAGTCTGCAAGCGATACAGGAGCCGTTCAAATAACCGAATGAAATAGAAAGGATAGGTTAGAAGAAAAACTCCTAGCGATACAAAGCGCAACCGCTTGATATAAACCTCTTTTAGAGAACTTCCTATCTTGGGTACTTGTATTTTCTTCCTAGCTATAAAATAACGAGCCAGGATGCCTCCTGTCGTCAAGCCCAGAATCGAAACCATGACAACTATAAAGGCAAAACGATAGGCTATCGGATGATAGATATCCAAAGCACCATCTCTAAAATAATCAATGGTTGGCCTTGATACCAAAAAGACAAAAATGGTTAAAAAGAAAATAAAATGAATGATATAATACTTGATATCGTTCCAACAAGCAATTAAGCTACTAACCAGTAAGAACAATAAAGTAGAAAGCAAGCTAACATTGTTATTATTAAACAGGTACACAATTCCACTTACTAGCGTCAAAGCGTAGCTGACTATGGTCAAACTAAATAACAATCGTTTTCCATCAATCACTCGCTCACCCCCGTTCTAATGTAATTTTTTAGATTTTTCAATATTTTTCAGCAATAAGAATCGGTATAAGGAAATATTTAGGAATAGAGCCAAAGCACTAATTCTTCTGCCCTTACGGAAAATAGGATTCCTAGCAATAGCAATGGCATGGCCTTTTAAAAAACGATGAATCTGGGAATAGGCTTCAAACTGTTTATACTGATCATCTAGCAACATCTTATCCAGAATAAAGAAGTGGGCATAAGCCAATCTGAAAAAAGCAACCTCTTTCAAGTCAGGATAGTTTTTCACAACTTCATTGTAAAACTTTTGATAGATATCAATATAGGCTAAATCCTTCTTTGCATAGGGTTTAGTCGTAATACTATCCCCTCTATGGAAATAGTAATAATAGGGTTTGGTATTAACAACGTACTTCTTGGCCAACTTGATTAAATCAAAATGATAATAAGCATCTTCGTAAATCAATCCCTTTGGAAAGGATAGGGCAGTTGCAATCTCTCTCTTGATTAGCTTATTGCAGATCGTTCCAGGTATTTTTTCACCTATGAGGTATTCCCTCAGAAATGTTTGGGAATCACAGACAAAATAGTCATCCTGATTGGCTGACTGTGGGCTTTCATCATTAGCATAGACATTCATGACACCACAGCTCGAAACATCCGCATCTTCTTGAATTAATTGCTCATATAAGCTCTGAATCATTTCTGGATGGATATAATCATCTGAGTCAATAAAAATCAGATAGTCTCCGTGAGCCTGCTTCATTCCATCGTTTCGTGCTTGCGACAAACCTTCATTCTTTTTATGAAGCACTGACACCCTGTCATCTTGTTTAGCGATTGAATCACACAAGCGACCACTTTCATCCGTTGCTCCATCATCAACAAGAATGATTTCCAGATTCTGATAGGTCTGCTTCTGAATGGAAGCTATCGATTTTTCTAGGTACTGCGCCACATTATAGACTGGCACAATCACACTGATTAATGCAGTTTCCATGCTACTCCTCTAATAGTTTTTCTACTTGTTCGATTTGTTTGGCAATTGTGAATTGTTGAATGAATTGGCTAGCCTCATTGACATCGAAGTTTGAGGCAGAGGTCATGTAGTTCGTAATTGCCTGAGCTGCCTCTTGATTGCTCTCAATGATTTGTCCAAATCGTCCTTCTTGGGATAATTCCTCAGCCCCTCCGACATCCGTAGAGACAAAAGGAAGTCCCAGACTCAAGGCTTCCACATACACTCCAGGAAAACCTTCTTGTTTAGACATAGACAAGAGAACTTTCGTATGAGATAAATACTGATAAGGATTTTTTTGATAACCAAGGAAATGTACATAGTCTTCAAGCTCATATTCTTTGACGCGTTTTTTCAGTTCCTCTTCCATATCCCCAGCCCCGATAAAATAGAGATGATAGTTTTTTCCCTCTTGGTGTAATAATCGTATCACTTCCACCACACGGTCAGAACCCTTATTTTCCTCAATCCGTCCGATAGTACAGATACTTTGAGGCGCAATCTCGATATCGATCTTCTCTTGAGATTTTTCTAAAATAGTCTTAAAATCATATCCATTGTAGACCGTCTGTAATTTCGAAGCATAATCTGGATAGACTTCCTTGATAGAATTGCTGGTTTTATTCGAAATTCCTACAATGGTATCCGCAGCATCCAACTGGCGTCTATGTGATTCTCTTTTAGAGCTATCCTTAATAAATTCTTCGATACTTCCATGAATCCAGGAAATCTTCTTGACTTCTTTTCTTTTAGAGAACAAAAGTGGAGGATTCATAATAGTAAAGGAAACTTCAACATCATAGTCATCTCTTACAAGCAAGCGACGTGTCAATCTTGGAAAATAAATTCTCATTCTCCACAAAAGAGCTCGTAACCATCTAGCTTGGCGATAATCCTGAAGGGATTTTAAAATGCCTACATGCTTGGGAACAGATTCGTATCCCTTATCAAAATGTTCCATTTCAAGAATATCAATATCATACTTTTCTGGATCTAGATTTGAAACAATGGTAGATAGAATCTTCTCTGCTCCACCCCCGAGAGAAAAAGACCACATAAAAAATAATATTTTTTTCTTAGCCACCATATTCTCCCTTATATTCTGTATAAGACTTATCCATATCAGCGATGACAGCGTCATGATGTGGTAACTGCTTGTCTGCTGGTGGAGGTGTCATGTAGTCTCCAAAAGCAGTGCTGAGATAGGCATCATAGCCAACTGGAACGGGCATCTCTGTCTCTTCAAATGGCAAGAAAAGATTATCCTCAAAAGATTCGATTAGGTACTTGTTTCTCATGTAACCAGGACCCGAGCATAATTCCGTGATTCCATCGCTCTCAGCTAGACTGTACTTGATCATTTCTTTTTCAGCTTTTTTCCAAATGCGATAACGGAGAGATTTTGGAGTCAACCCCAGTAAAATACGGCTTCCCCACTTCATAAGTGCGCCATGTTTTTCTGGAATAGTTTGCGCACAAAAAAGAGAATAAATCAAGGCCCAACGAACCTGTTTTTTCCGCTCAGCTGGATTTTTAGGATAATAATCCAAAGGCAAAACATCCAAGGCCAGACCATGTGGCAATTCTAAATCCTGCTGATAAGGTTTGATACAGGTCGTTTCCTTATCACGAATGGTAATAAAAAGATTGCGGTCGACAAAATCCTTGTTACTCTTCGACAAGAAATAACGCTCATCTGCATAACGAGGCCATAATTCTGCTAATTTCTCATAATCTTTACGGGGCATAAAAAAATCTAGATCATCATCCCAAGGAATAAACCCCCTGTTTCGAAGGGCACCAATAGCACCTCCACCACAGAGATAACAAAGCAAATCATGTTCCTTGCAAAAAGCCACAAAATATTCAGCCATCTCCAGACTTCGAGCCTGAATTGCTTTTAAATCAGTCATATTGTTCATTATTCTTTCTATCGTATCGTTCCATTATACCACAAATAAGGGATGAAAATCTATTGCAGACTGTAAAAAATCAAAGCCTGACTGCTAGATAAATAGCCTTCAAACTTTGATTTTTCTATCTTATCTCATTCCCATTTGAGCAAGCTTGGTTTGATATTTATTTTGATCGACTTGGAGAGCTAAACCTCCATAGACATCATAGGCATCGACCCAATCACCTAGTTCTGGAACTGTTAATCTTTCAATGCCATTTTGCGCTCCATCTAGGAAGGATAAACCATTGGTCAGTAGGAAACCATAGGGAACATTCGTAGAGGTCATCCCAAAGACCTTACCAAGTGCTTCTGATCCAGTAAAGAGTTTGGTTGGATCCTTGAGTTGCTGCAGAACAGCTGTCAACACTTGCTGTTGTCTCTTGGTACGACCATAATCACCTTCGTCATCATCACGGAAACGTGCATAATTGAGCAAGGTTGATCCATTCATCTGCTGTTTTCCGACTTTAATCGTCTGGGTTGGAGACTCTGTTTCCGTAGCATGCAAATCATCTCCCACCGTAGCTTCGGTTAAGGGTTGACCTTCTATGGTTGAGAATTTGGCGTCAATCGTTACACCGTCAGGAAAGAGAGTGTCAATAGCGGTTGCGAAGGCCTGGAAGTCTACCAAGGCGTAGTACTTAATGTCCAAGTCAAAATTGTCTTTTAAGACTTTTCGGACCATTTCTGCCCCTTTTTGCCCCTCTTGTTCCCCCAACTCATAGGCCACATTCAACTTATTATCGGATTGCTTTCTACCGTTAATGACTTGGCTGTAACCATCTATATAAACCAAATTGTCACGCATAAAGCTGGCCAGCTTGATTTTTTTATCTGAGCCACCAACGTTTAGAACCATAATCGAGTCCGTTCTCGTCTCAGCACTGTTCTGGCCAATCCGTCCATCCGTCCCCATAATCAAAATATTGACCCCATCCTTTGTATCTTGACCATGAAAAACTTCTACTTGAGCTGCCTTAGCATTGGCAGGTTTGGTTGGATCCGCATTTGAATAACCTTTTAGGAACATAAAAATCATGCCAAAACCGACACAGGCTAAAAGAGCAAGCAATCCTGCAAAAATGCGCCCCCAACGAATCTTACGTTTCTTGGACTTAACCTTTGGAAGAGAATGGCTTTTCTGGTATTTTTTTGCACGACTACGGTTACCATAGGATGGAAGAGGAGACTGGTTGACTGGTTCCATGAAAGACTCTTCCATATCGTGATTTTCATTATAAATTTCTGGTGAAGCTTCACTACCACTAGCCATATTTAACTTACCTTGCAGGTAAGCAAACTCTTTTTTCTCTCGCTCATTGAGGTAATGAATGTTCTTAAAGAGATAGTCATAACGTAACTGCTCGTGATGGCTTAAAGGATTTTCTTTACTCATCTTTTCTCCTTTCCATGGTCTGATATTGGATAAATAGGATAGGCGCCCAGTACTTTATACTGGATTCCAATCGCCTCTAATTCTTTTTGGGCAAAGTGGACCAAGTCCTTATCCGCATAATCAACATCGATAATGAAAAAGTATTCTCCCAGTGCTGTCTTGAGTGGTCGACTTTCAATTTTTGTCAGGTCAATTCCTCTCCAAGCAAAGGTTGAAAGAGCCTTGTAGAGGGCACCGGGAAGGTTGTCCGGTAAGGTCAAGGCCAAACTCATTTTCTCAGTTTGTGCTTTCAAGGGAATAGAAGGCATTTCAGCTCCCAAAACCCAGAAACGTGTGAAATTGGCTTCCATTTCTTGAATATCCTCGGCAATCAGTTCTAAACCATATTCTTCTGCAGAACTTCTTGGTGCAATGGCTGCATAAGGCTGGTCTGGATGTTCGGAAATAAAACGGGCCGCATAAGCTGTACTAGCTGTTACCTCGATTTGGGCTTCTGGATATTGTTTATCGATGAATTTCTTTCCTTGAGCCAAAGCCTGAGGATGAGAAAAAATCTTTTCAATCTTAGTATGGCCTGGAACCACCATCAACTGCTGATGAATAGGCTGAACGATTTCTGCAACTGCTTGAATGCGAGCCTGATGAAAAAGGTAGTCCAAGGTTTCATGAACACTACCCTCGATAGAATTTTCAACTGGCACCACAGAATAGTCCACTAATCCTTGCTCATAGGCCTTGATGACATCTGTAATGTTGGCAAAGGCCTGCAATTCCTCCTGAGGAAAAGCTGTCTGCACAACGTGGTGTGAAAATGATCCCTTGGGACCTAGATAAGCAATTTTCATCTCAGTTCCTCTATAATTTCCTCTGGGCTTAACTCGGTCACATCTAAAACCCGACTAGCTACTTCCTCATACCAAGCCTGTCTTTCTTGAAAAATAGCTGCAAGTTCTTCCTTGCTATTATTTAGAAAAAGCGGACGCTGATTATCCTTATCAGCTGCGATACGGTGGTAGAGGGTTTCAAAATCAGCTTTCAGATAGATGTTATCAGAATTTGTCTTTAGTAAGTCACGATTTCGCTGAGAAACGACCACTCCTCCACCAGTTGACACAACTTGGTCTCTTTGTAGTAAATCTGCTAGAACTTCAGACTCTATCTGACGAAAGGCTTCTTCTCCCTTTTCCACGAAAAATTCCGCAATGGGCATGCCTAAGCGCTTCTCTATCAGAGCATCCATATCAAGGTAATTAGGGTCCAAGCCTCTTGCAATAGTCGATTTGCCAGCTCCCATAAATCCTAGTAATACCTTAGCCATGAATCAAGTTCTCCAAATCATCAAAGAAGCTAGGATAGCTGGTATTGATAGCTTCAGCACGATCAAGATCCACCTCTCCATTTGCAACCAAGAGGGCCGCGATAGCCGTCATCATGCCGATACGATGGTCTCCAAAAGTATTGACTCTAGCACCGTGAAGGGCTGATTTTCCTTTGATAATCATTCCATCTGCTGTAGGTGTGATATCCGCACCCATGCTATTTAAAGCATCTGCTACCACCTGAATGCGATCTGTTTCCTTAACCTTAAGTTCCTCAGCATCCTTGATAACTGTGACACCTTGGGCTTGAGTCGCAAGTAGAGCGATAACTGGCAATTCATCAATCAAGCGTGGAATCAAGGCTCCACTAATTTCTATTCCTTTCAAGTCTGAAGACTCAACAGTTAAGGTAGCAGATTTAGCGACTGGGTCAATATCAGTCATTTCCAATTTTCCACCCATGGCACGAATGACATCGATGATACCTGTACGCGTTTCGTTGATGCCTACATTCTTAAGCACCACACGAGAGTTTGGAACAATCAAACCTGCGACTAGCCAAAAGGCTGCACTGGAAATATCTCCTGGAACAACCACCTTTTGTCCTGTCAATTTTTGCGGTCCTTGGACTGTGATTTTCTTGCCGTCCACACTTAAATGGCCACCAAATTGTTGTAACATATCTTCAGTATGATTACGGGTGCACTCTTTTTCGATAATAACAGACTCCCCCTGAGCCTGCAAGGCCGCAAACATCAAGGCTGACTTAACCTGGGCAGATGCAATTGGCAACTCATAATGAATAGGTTTTAGGTTTTTCGTCCCTTTTAAATGAAGGGGAGGCAGGTCTCGCTCAGTTTGTCCTGAGATGCTGACACCCATTTTTTTCAGAGGAAGGGTCACACGGTCCATAGGACGTTTGGAAAGACTATCGTCTCCGAACATCTCTACTTCAAAATCTGTACCAGCAAGGACACCTGAAATCAGACGAATCGAGGTTCCAGAATTTCCCATATCAAGGGCATTTTGCGGCGCTTTTAAGCCATCCATGCCTACACCTTGAATGGTAATAACCCCATCTTTGTCCTCAATTTCAACACCAAGGTCACGAAAAACCTGCATGGTCGAAAGAACGTCTTCACCTCGCAGAATATCATAAACCTTGGTCTCACCCTCAGCCAAACTTCCAAAGATAATAGAACGGTGACTGATAGACTTGTCACCTGGAACTCGGATACTGCCGTGTAAGTGGCGAATGTTTGTTTTTAGTTTCATACTAGACCTCATACTTGCAATACTTTTACTTATTTTATCATAAAAAGCCAGAAATTCCTTAAAATTTCTGACTTTATGATAGTTATTTTCTTATTTTAGCAATTCTGAAACTGGTTCGAAAACAATTTTTTCAATATCAGAAAGGTAAATTGCCAATTGTTGTTGCTTGGTAAAGAATTCTGACAAAAGGCTGTTCCCCTGAATCTGCTTGCCAAAGCCTTCCATCTTAGCTTGGAAGGAAGCATCTGGCATTTGACCTGTCTGCGCTAGTCTTTGAATTTCCTCTTGGAAAGCAACATATTCTGTAAAGATTTTGCTTGCCTCAGCATCTGCTGAAATCGCATCTTTAGCTGCTTTGACAGCCTTGTATTCTGGTAATTCGCGTAGACCGCGACTGAGTTCATTTGCACTATCGTAAATATTTGACATAATTTTCTCCTTATTTGATAACGACTGTGTAGTCGGTGTTTTCTGTTATGAGGTTCTCAGCTCGTTCTAAATCTTGAGCGTTTTTAAATGAAATTTGTAGAATCCCGTGAATATCCTCACGGTTTTCCTCGTTGATATGAATATTGACCAAGGAAGTTCCACGTAGCAGTTCCAAAATCCTCAGGATAACATCTTCTTCATCGGGAACATCGACATAAAGGTCATAAGAGCTATCCACGCCACCACGCTTATGGATTTCCATAGCCTGACGTTGCTCACACGCTTGGTTGAAAAAGTTCCAGATTTGGTTTTCATCACCCTTGCTAATGGCCTTGCTAACCTCATCCAATCGTTCCTTGAAATCCTCAATTCGATCTAGAATAGTCTCACGATTGGACAAGAGAATGGAAGTCCACATACCTGGCTCGCTTTCCGCAATTCGAGTCATATCTCGAAAACCACCAGCCGCAAAGCGCCTTGCCATCTCATGTTCTTGAGCATAAACCGCGGTCTGTTCCATGAGACTGGAAGCCAGAATATGAGGAAAATGGCTAATCTGAGAAGTCACACGATCATGCTCCTTGGCATCAATCTCGATAAAACGAGCATGAAGACCTGAAAGCAGATACTTCATTTCCGCAAGTGTGTCAGAACTTGTCAGGTTCGAAGGCGTAAAGATATAATAGGCATTTTCAAAAAGATTGACATCCGCAGAAGCAGCCCCTGTCTTGTGACTACCAGCCATGGGATGGGCTCCGACGAAGCGAACAGGTTTGCCAGCCAAATATTGCTCCGCCACATCCACAATGGCTGACTTAGTCGAACCAGCATCTGAGATAATCACTCCTTCTTTCAAGTCCAAGTTAGCCAACTCCTTAATGAAAGCAATAGTTTGTTTGATTGGCAAGCTGAGAATAATGATATCTGCCAGAGGAGCAAAACTAGCAAAATCATCCGTTGCACGGTCAATCATGCCCTCTTTCAAGGCGACATCTCTCGAAGCTTGACTGCGATTATAACCTACAATTTCATAATCTGGATGATCGCGTTTGATCCCGAGTGCCATAGAGGCACCAATCAGACCAAGGCCTGCGATATAGACTGTTTTTGCCATAGGAACTCCTTAATAGTTCTTTGCATACTCTCGATGTTTGGATACCGCTTCTTTTAATTCCTCTAGATTGTCTGATGAGAATTTTTCAAGGATTTCTTGTGCCAGAACCGTTGCCACAACAGCTTCCATGACCACTCCTGCAGCTGGAAGAGCAGTCGGATCACTTCTCTCCACAGTTGCCTTGTAAGGTTCATGGGTTTCGATATCCACACTCATAAGAGGTTTATAAAGAGTAGGAATGGGTTTCATGACGCCACGAACAACAATCGGTTGCCCATTAGTCATACCACCTTCAAAACCGCCAAGATTGTTAGTACGACGAGTATAGCCGTCTTCTTTAGACCAGAGAATTTCATCCATAACTTGACTGCCTTTACGATAACCAGCTTCAAAGCCAAGACCAAATTCCACTCCTTTAAAAGCATTGATAGAAACAACGGCTTGTGCCAATCTTGCATCCAATTTTCTGTCCCATTGGACATAGGAACCAAGACCAACTGGAACGCCTCCGACGACTGTCTCCACAACCCCACCGATGGTATCACCGTCACGTTTGATTTGGTCAATGTAATCCTTGATTTCCTGTTCTCTTTCTTGGTTGACAATAGAAACGTCAGACTGGGCAGCTCGTTCCTTAATCTCAGCGACTGTGAGATTTTCAGGAACATCGATTTCCTTGCCACCAAAGACCACGACATGGTTGGCAATTTCCATATCCAACTCAGCCAAGAGGCGTTTGGCTACTGCCCCGACTGCCACCCGCATGGTGGTTTCACGAGCTGATGAACGTTCTAAAGAATTTCTCAAATCATCAAAACGGTACTTGATCCCCCCAACCAAGTCGGCGTGACCGGGGCGAGGATGGGTGATTTTTCGTTTGCTTTTAAGTCGCTCTTCAATGTCCTCCGCAGACATGATATCCAGCCATTTCTGATGGTCCTTATTGACGACATCCATGGTGATGGGAGCCCCTGTCGTCTTCCCATGGCGAACGCCTGAAGTAAAGACAACCTGGTCACTCTCAATCTTCATACGACCACCGCGGCCGTATCCACCCTGACGACGTTTCAAATCCTCATTGATGTCCTCTGCTGTCAAAGGAAGTCCTGCTGGAATTCCTTCAATGATAGCCGTCAGACGGGGGCCGTGTGATTCTCCTGCAGTTAAATATCTCATACACTCTCCTTATTTTACCAAGTAGTCTTTCATCTCTTCCAGAGAAACTTGGTGAATGGTCGCTGAACCAAGCTCTGGCACCAAGACCAATTTCAAGGTATTGCCACGCGCCTTCTTATCATGAGTCAAAGCCTGATAAAGCTTGTCAACATCCCAGTTTTCATAATCAACAGGCAAGCCAAACTTCTGACACATTTCTGTGATGGACTGGGTAATGCCAGCTGGCATGAGGCCTTTTTCCTCAGCCACCTTGGAAATCTGCACCATGCCCATGGCCACAGCTTCTCCATGCATGACCTTGCCATAACCAGCCGTCGCTTCAATAGCATGACCAATAGTATGGCCAAAATTGAGGTAAAGGCGAACACCATTGTCCAACTCATCCTCAACTACCATCTTACGCTTAACCTGGCAAGAATGTTCAATCAAGGTCTCTGCATGTTCCAGAATGCTCTCAACAGAACCATCCAGCTCCGTCAAAAGAGACCAAAGTGCTGGATCCTCAATCAAGCCGTACTTGATAACCTCACCCATTCCTTCAATCAATTCTCTTTTTCCGAGAGTTTCAAGAACAAGTGGATCAATCAGAACCCCGTCTGGTTGGGCAAAGGTACCCACCATATTCTTAGCAAATGGAGTGTTAACGCCTGTCTTTCCGCCGATAGAAGAATCAACCTGAGCTGTCAAGCTAGTCGGAATCTGAACAAAGTGAATACCCCGCATATAGGTAGAGGCTACGAAACCAGCCAGGTCTCCAACGACACCACCTCCGAGAGCCACGATTCCATCACTACGAGTCAGACCTTGCTTGACTAAAAATTCATAGACTTTCTGGACAGTAGTTAAATTCTTTCTTTCTTCGCCTTCTAAAAAGTCAAAAACTGCTACCTGAAAACCAGCATCTTCTAGGCTGAGCTTGACCTTCTCTGCATAAAGAGAAGCTACATGGTTATCTGTCACAATGACTACCTTTTGTGGTTGCCAGAGTTCTCGCAACCATTGACCAGCCTGAGCCAGACAACCTTTTTCAATCTGAATATCATAAGGATGATGAGGAATATCGATTCTGATTTTCATAGGAGAATCTCCCTTTCTTTATTGGTATTTTTCTGTTAAGGACTGCCAAATCTCTTCCGTCGGCATTTCCTTGCCTGTCCACAGTTGAAAGGCTTCTGCAGCTTGATAGAGCAACATTCCCAGACCATTGACGGCTGAATTACCCTGACTTCTGGCCCATTTTAAAAATGGCGTTTCAAAGGGTTGGTAAATGATATCTGCTACTAAAAGAGTTTCTGATAGGACAATGCTTTCAGGAACTGGGGATGATTTACCATCCATGCCCACACTGGTGGCATTGACAAGTAAATCCGACTCAGCAATCCTTGCTTGCAGTTCAGGAACACCTTCTAAAGCATACAAGTCCACTTTAAAGCCTGTCTTCTCCTGTAACTTGTCTAGATAAGGTCTTGTTTTTTCCATAGAAACTGAACGAACAAAGACCGAAATCTGACTGACGCCATCCAAAATAGCTTGCGCCAAGATAGACTTAGCCGCACCACCTGCACCCAGCAGGGTCATCTTTTTACCTGTAATTGTAAAAGAAGGCAAGCTCTTAAAAAATCCCTTGCCATCTGTATTATATCCAATTAAATTGCCATTCTCATTGACAACCGTATTGACCGCACCAATCAAGTGCGCTTCGTCACTCAGCTCATCCAAATAAGGAATCACCTGCTCCTTATAGGGCATAGACAGGTTGATGCCAAACATCTGGTAGCGACGAATATTAGCCACTGTTTCTGCCAAGTCACCTGCTTCAATCTCCCAAGCCACGTAAACACCATTTGTAGCTGTCGCCTCAAAGGCACTATTGTGGATAAAGGGGGAAATAGAATGCTTAATAGGATTGGCAACAACGGCAGCTAAACGTGTATAGCCATCAAGCTTCATCCAAAATCTCCCTGATTTTTTTCATGCTAGCTAGAGAAATCTGACCTGGGGCACTGGCCTCATCTAGACTAGCAAAAGACCAGCTCGAACCCGTCACATCCGCAGTGATACGAGAGACCTTGCCCACCTTGCCCATAGAAATGGTCACATATTCCTGCTCAGGATTGAGGGTTTTAAAGCCTCGTGTATAGTTCATCAAGTCTAGCACATCCTGCTCCGTGTGAGCCATCACCGCAACCTTAACAAGTTTTGGATTTAAGCTCGTCAGCTCTGACAAGATTTCCATCATGTTTTCGGGTGTTTCTTGGAAATTATGGTAACTCAAAACAAGATTTGGGAAGTCCAGCATTTCCTCAAAAACATCCTTGTAGCTATAGTACTCAAAATCAATATAGTCTGGTTGATAGAGTTGCGCCACTTTCTTGATTAGATGGATATATTCTTCTGGAGAAAGGTCGATTTCTCTCCCTTCAGCGCGAGTTCGCAATGTGAAAACCAACTCACGACCTGCAAATTTTTCAAAAATAGCTGGAGCTACCTGCAAAATCGCTTCTTTAGGCAGATAGTCGGCACGCCATTCAATGATGTCGGCATCCAGATACCTCGTAGCATCCAGAGCCTGAGCTTCCTCTAAACTTCTTGGCATTACTGAAACGATTAATTTCATTTACTAACCTTCATACTAATCACCTTGAGGTAATTACTACTTTCATCTTTTTTATTATAGGCAAAATCTGCTGGAAGACCGTATTTATTTAAAATCTGGTAACTTCTTCCTGCAAAACCTTTATCAATTTGTTCTGTAAATTTCTGGCGGGAAACATTGGCAGCATTGGTACTAGCAATGATAATCCCTCCCGGATTTAAAATCTCAAGACTCTGGGAAATCAACTTGTGATAATCCTTGGTCACAGAGAAGGTTTGTTTTTTGTTCCGAGCAAAGCTAGGCGGATCTAGGACAATCACATCGTAAGTCAAGCCTTTTCGCTTAGCATACTTGAAATACTCAAAGACATCCATGACTATAAAACGATGGTCGTCGGTACTGATTCCATTTGCCTGAAAATGCGCTTGAGACAATTCTCGTGAACGTTTAGCTAGGTCAACCGAAGTAGTCTGGCTTGCTCCTCCCATGGCCGCAGCTACTGAAAAGGCTGCTGTGTAGGAAAACATATTGAGCAAGGATTTACCCATAGCCAACCCATCCACTAGACTACCACGAACCTCGTGCTGATCTAGGAAAATCCCTGTCATCAAGCCATCATTCATAAAGACTTGATACAGAACACCATTTTCCAGAACAGTGAAAAAGTCAGGTGCTTCTTGGCCATAAACATGGGCAGATTCATAGTCCAAACCCTTAAAACGGATCTTCTCATAGGTCCCTAAAACCTCAGGAAAAACCTGTCTAAAGGCTTCTGAGATGGTCTGACGAATCTGATAAACATAAGAGTTATACCAAGAAAAAACAGCATAGTCGCCATAAAGGTCCACTGTCAGACCGCCAAAGCCATCTCCCTCTTGGTTGAAGAGACGAAAGGCAGTTGTCAATTCGTCTTGATAGTAGGCACTTCTCTTTTCTTTAGCTTGTCTAAACAGTGCTTCAAAGAAAGCTTGATTGAAGGTCACCTTATCTGTGCTCACAAACCAGCCCAAGCCCTTGTTTTGCTGAGAAAGGTAGGCAGTACCAAGAAAGTTTCCATCTTGACTATGAACTTCTACTTCCTGATCCTTGAGATGAACATCTGCAAGGTCGCTAGCTTCTAGTAAAACAAGCCCCTTGGAAAGCTTTTTTTCAACCCGTTTGTTGACTCTTATTCTATTCATAGTCACTATTATAGCAAATTTTGTGACAATTCTCAAAAAAGAAACTACCCTTGCTTTTTTACTCTAGTTTTAAAAAATGGTATACTAATACTAATAAAAACTTAGGAAGTAATTGTGTGAGAATCAATTTTAGCAAAATCCAAAAAGCCATGGGTACCAGACTGGGTTTTGTCCTAACCCTTTTAATCCTCTATTGGCTCAAAACCTTACTAGCCTATACCGTTGACTTTAATTTAGATATTCAATTGGGCAAGCTGCAAGGGAATTACCTTGCCTTTATCGCTTTTTTCAATCCCCTTCCCTTGGGACTCCTCCTGCTGGCTCTAGCCCTCTATGCTCGGTCAACCAAGATCTTTTATGGCCTTAGTATAGCTATTTATAGCCTTTTGTTCATTTGGCTTTATTCCAATATCTTTTACTATCGAGAATTTAGTGACTTTATCACGGCCAATACCATGAAAGTGGTCAGCAAGGTGTCTGTTGGTACTGCCGAACTAGAGTTACTGCGCTTTTGGGATTTCATCTATTTTATGGATTTCCCATTGCTGGCTTATCTTCTCTATAAGAAGCTCATCCAGCTGGATAGGAGACCTTTCAAATTCCGCTCCAGTGTTGCTATCACTGCTCTCTCAGCCCTGCTCTTTTCTGCTAATCTTTTCTTGGCAGAGATTGAACGTCCCGATCTCCTATCGCGAGGATTTTCTAATTATTATATTGTCCGCGCCCTTAGTTTGCCAGCCTTTCTAGGTTATAGTGCCAACCAATCCTACAGTACCAACAAAGAACGTGCCAAGGCCTCTGAGACCGACCTTCAACCTATTACAGATTATGTCCAAGAACATTCTGCTAAGCCCAATACAGACTATTTTGGCTTGGCCAAAGGGAAAAATGTGATTTATCTCCACTTGGAGAGTTTCCAACAGTTCCTACTTGACTATAAACTCAACCTAGATGGAACTGAGCATGAAGTCACTCCCTTCCTAAATTCACTCTACCATTCGCAATCAACCCTAGCCTTTTCGAATATCTTTAACCAAGTCAAGGCTGGTAAAACCTCAGATGCGGAAACCATGCTAGAGACCAGTTTGTTTGGACTTGACCAAGGTTCCTTTATGGTCAATTACGGTGGAACCAATACTCAGCAGGCAGCTCCTTTTATCCTATCAAAAAACGGCTATCATTCGAGTGCAGTCTTTCACGGTAATATCGGAACCTTCTGGAACCGAAATACGACCTATAAACAATGGGGCTACCAATACTTCTTTGATGCTTCCTACTTCACCAAGCAAGACAGTAGTAATTCTTTCCAATATGGTTTAAATGATAAAATCATGATGAAAGATTCTATCCAATATCTGGAGCACTTGCAGCAACCTTTTTATGCCAAGTATATCACGGTGTCCAATCACTATCCCTATGCTAGCAATCTAACAGGCGATGAGCTTGGTTTCCCACTGGCTAAGACCAAAGATGAAACAATCAATGGCTACTTCCAAACAGCCAACTATCTGGATAGTGCTATCAAGGCCTTCTTTGACTATCTCAAAGAAAGTGGCCTCTATGAAAAATCCATCATCGTCATCTACGGAGACCATTATGGAATTTCTAACTCCCGCAATCCTGACCTGGCATCCTTGATTGGCAAGACTTCTGAGAACTGGTCGAATTACGACAATGCCATGTTACAACGAGTGCCTTTTATGGTAGTCATGCCTGGTTATGAAAAAGGACAAATCATCAATACCTACGGTGGACAAATCGATATCTTACCAACTCTCGAACACCTCCTTGGTATTGAGTCCAATTCCTTCCTTCAAGTCGGCCAAGACCTCCTATCACCAGACCACCAAGACATCGTTGCCTTTCGAACTGCTAATTCTTTCGTCACACCAAAATACACCAGCTACGACGGACGAACCTACTACACTGAAAGCGGTCTTGAAATCAGCAATCTTGATGAACAAGCTCAGACTGAACTAGAAATTGTTCGTCAAGCAGCTAGTCAACAGCTAAAAATCAGCGACCAAATTCAAACTGGTGATTTGATACGTTTCTACCAAGCAGATCATCTTGGAAAAGTTGATACAGAAAGTATTTCTTACCTCAATTCCTTGCCAATTCTGCAAAAGATTGAGCAGGAAAAAGGTAGTCAATCAACCAGTCTCTTTAGCCAACGACAAGGTAAAACCAGTGCTGACCTTTTCAAGGCACCAAGTTACCAAGAACTCCACCCAGAGTCGGCAGAAACCGAATCAAAATCACAATAAAAGATGCTCTTCCGTCTTGGAGGAGCATTTCTTTTTATAAAATTTATCAAGCAAGCGACCAACTATCTCATCTTTTTTCTATTTCTGTCAATATGCGTGACAGGTAGTAATGATAGCCAAAAATAGCAAGACCAAGCAGGAGGATAAGAGCTCCTACTCCCAAGCTGATGGCAAGAACAGAGGAGAGAGACTGAACCAAGAATATGCTTCCGATTACAAGAGCCATCAGGATTGCACTATAAATTAAGAGTAAAACAATTTTGACTATACCATTTGAACGGTTCACCAAGTCCGTAATGCTACTCCAATTGGTTGACAGATTTTTCACGTCCTTAAAGTAATTGTGGCAAGAAAGGATGACACTGGCAAGGATCCATGCCACAAGAAGATAAATCATCGAAAGGATGGGCAAGCCTAAATATAGAGAAAGACCAAGTAAAGTCAGAACTGGTAAAAAGGACTGGACAGCAAATATAATCCAAAATTTCACTTTCACATAACGAGCAAAGTCAAAGGGTAAACTCTTAAGAAAATCAACATTTTCCCTCTCCAAGGACAAGGCAATTGAATGCAGGCTGGTGATATTGTTATTGACAACTGATATAAAGAGAGCTATAAAAAACAAGGGTAACCAGTATGGAGGATGAATGTCTGGAACTATCTGAGAATCTCGGATGTTGGAAATCAGACCGATCATCATGAGATAAGGAAGGAAAGCACTTGTAAAAAGCACTGTAATCACGCCAGTTCCCTGTCCCAAGAGGGTGAGGTGGTAGCGTAAAACCATACGGAAAAATCCCTTTTTAGTAGTTGAAATCCTCTCCTTACTGCGACGTTCTTTCTTGACCTTCTCCTCACTGTTAAGCAGAATCACGTCATAAAAATGAGGAAGAACCTTCTTTTTGGTCAGGTAAAGTAAGAAGACAGTTAGAGTTATCCAAGCGAGCAGACCCAGTATGGCTTCTGTCGAAAAAGGCTCCACTGCTATTTTGTAAAAGAGATGAAGAGGATAAAGGAGAAATGGAATGTCTCTAACTTTGTCAACAATACTTCCAAAAGTCGACTGTAGAAAGAGGACAAATATTAAAGGTATGAGAACTCCTATCCCAATCATCACATTCGCAAAAATAGACTGATACTTTCTGAAGACCCTAGTCTGAGCCAAGAAATGTACTGCCACTACCATCACTAAAGTAACAGAGACAAATAATAGGGCCAAGGACAGCAGCATCAAAGGCAAGCCAAGCCAAAGAGAAGGTGCTAGCCTAATGTAGAGGACTAGAAAATAAGCTAGGATTGGTACAATTCCAGGCAGAGCTGGCAAGAGGACAGACAGTCCTTTAGCAATTATAATCTCTGATTCTTTAAAGGCATAAGGCCTATACGATACCAAGTCCTTACTCTCATAAAAGACATTGTAAAATGCAGTGAAAGAAGTTGAAAAGGCAAGCACTAGTAAAATAGCAACCATGCTACTAAAAAAACTTGGTATTTCCTCAAAAGGAAAACGAAAAGCTATATTTATAAACATGAAAAGCATCAAGAGACTAGAAAAAATGTAAGAACTTAGGACTCTAGCGGAAACATTTACTTTTTTCCCAGGATTCTTAGCCTGCTTCTTTCGTAGGTTAGCCAGATTAGCTTCTTGAGATGAATAGAGGATATTGATATCAACTAATTTTTTAATGACCTTGAGACGCATCTGAAACCTCCTCTTTTCTACCGGCAAGGCTAAGGTAGATACTCTCCAAAGACTGGTCTGGATGGTCTTTTCTCAAGTCCTCTACGCTACCACAATAAATCAAATGCCCCTTTTTCAAAATAGCAATCCGATCACAGACTTGCTCAGCTACCTCTAGGACATGAGTTGAAAACAAGACTGTCTTGCCTTTTTGTGCATGTTCCTTCATCATTTGCTTCAAATCAAAAGCAGCCTGGGGATCCAAACCAGTCAAGGGTTCGTCCAAGACCCAAATATCAGGATCAGACAAGAGTGCCCCAATGACAAAGACTTTCTGACGCATTCCGTGAGAAAGGGTTTCAATAACCTGATAGCGGTTTTCAGCAAAATCAAAAACACTCAATAGCCTAGCTAGACTAGCCTCCAAATCAGAGCTAGTCAGATCATAGGATGAAGCAATCAATTCCCAAAATTCATTGGCCGTTAAGCGTAAAAATAAGTCAGGCGAGTCTGCTACGTAGCCAATCTTTCGTTTAATAGCTAAACGATTTTCCGATAACTCCTGACCGTCTACTAAAATACGACCACTGCTGGGCGAAATGATACTGACTAAGGATTTTATGGTGGTCGATTTCCCAGCCCCATTATGGCCAATCAAGCCCATAATCTCCCCATTTTCCATCTGCAAATTGAGATTGCTCAAAGCCTCTTTATTACCATACACCTTACTAACATTTTGAAATTCAATCATGGGATGACTCCTATCTTTATCTATATTACATACTATTATACTAGCACGTTGATACAAAAAATCAATACTTTATTTTAAGTAGTTAAAATAGTTTCCTTCTATCTTATGCAAACGTTGGCGCTAACCAATACTTTATGATAGAATAAAGAACAAGATTGACAAGTAAGAGGAAACATCATGCAAAATCAAACACTCATGCAATACTTTGAATGGTATCTGCCTCACGACGGCCAACACTGGACGCGCCTAGCTGAAGATGCTCCACACCTAGCTCATCTGGGGATTAGCCACGTCTGGATGCCACCAGCTTTTAAGGCAACCAATGAAAAAGATGTCGGCTATGGGGTCTATGACTTATTCGACCTAGGAGAGTTTAACCAAAAAGGTACTATCCGCACCAAGTATGGTTTCAAAGAAGACTATCTTCAAGCTATTCAAACCCTAAAAGCACAGGGAATCCAGCCTATGGCCGATGTGGTACTCAATCACAAGGCTGCAGCCGATCACATGGAAGCCTTTCAGGTTATTGAAGTGGATCCTGTAGACCGTACAGTTGAACTTGGGGAACCCTTCACCATCAATGGCTGGACTAGCTTTACCTTCGATGGTCGCCAAGATACTTACAATGACTTCCACTGGCACTGGTATCACTTCACAGGTACAGACTACGATGCCAAACGCCGTAAGTCTGGTATTTATCTCATCCAAGGGGACAACAAGGGCTGGGCAAATGAGGAATTGGTCGATAACGAAAATGGTAACTACGACTACCTCATGTATGCCGACCTAGACTTTAAACATCCTGAAGTGATCAAAAATATCTATGACTGGGCTGACTGGTTCATGGAAACAACTGGTATTGCTGGTTTCCGCTTGGATGCCGTCAAACACATCGACTCCTTCTTTATGCGCAATTTCATCCGCGATATGAAGGAAAAATATGGTGAGGATTTCTATGTTTTTGGTGAATTTTGGAACCCAGACAAGGAAGCCAATCTGGACTATCTTGAAAAAACAGAAGAACGCTTTGACCTTGTCGATGTTCGACTCCACCAGAATCTCTTTGATGCTAGCCGAGCTGGTTCTAACTACGACCTTCGTGGCATTTTCACGGATAGCTTGGTTGAACTCAAGCCCGACAAGGCTGTAACCTTTGTCGACAACCATGATACTCAAAGAGGACAAGCCCTTGAGTCAACTGTTGAAGAATGGTTCAAACCAGCAGCCTATGCACTCATTCTGCTACGCCAAAATGGACTGCCATGTGTCTTTTACGGAGACTACTATGGTATTTCAGGGCAGTATGCTCAACAAGATTTCAAAGAAGTCCTTGACCTCCTCCTAGCCATCCGAAAAGATTTGGCCTATGGAGAACAAACAGACTACTTTGATGACGCAAACTGTATCGGTTGGGTACGTTCAGGTGCTGAAAATCAATCCCCAATAGCAGTCTTGATTTCAAATGACCAAGAAAACAGCAAATCAATGTTTGTCGGCCAAGAATGGGCTAACCAAACCTTTGTAGATTTACTCGAAAACCACCAAGGTCAAGTTACAATTGATGAGGAAGGTTATGGACAATTTCCAGTCTCAACTGCTTCGGTAAGTGTCTGGGCAGCTAATACAATCTAATAGCTAATGATAATCAAGCCAGATCCAATCGGATTTGGCTTTTTGGCATTCACATAAAGACCTACCCAAATGGATAGATCTTTATTTTCTTATAATTTACCTGCTACTGCATCCAACAATTCTTGGATCTTAGCTTGGTTGCTTCCTCCTGCCATGGCCATGTCTGGTTTACCACCACCACGTCCATCGACGATTGGTGCCAATTCTTTGACAAGGTTTCCTGCATGAAGGTCTTTTGTCTTGCTTGCTACAAGGACATTGACTTTGTCACCGATAGCAGCAACAAGGACAAGAAGATCAGAGTAATCTTTTTGTTTCCAGTTATCCGCAAAGGTACGAAGAGCACCAGCATCAGATACAGATACTTGGCTAGCAATGTAACGGTGACCATTGACTTCCTGAACATCCTTGAAGATATCGCCTGCGGCTGCAGCTGCGGCTTTTTCTTTCAACTCAGCATTTTCTTTTTGCAATTGACGAAGTTGTTCTTGAAGTCCTTCTACCTTGTGAGGTACTTCCTTGACTTGAGGTGCTTTCAAGGTTGCTGCGACAGCTTTAAGAGCGTCTTCTTGTTCACGGTAGGCTTCAAAGGCTTCCTTACCAGTCACTGCCAAGATACGGCGAGTTCCTGAACCGATACCTTCTTCTTTGACAATCTTGAAGAGGCCAATTTCAGAAGTGTTGCCAACGTGGGTACCACCACAAAGCTCGATAGAGTAGTCACCGATAGTAACAACACGGACTTCCTTGCCGTATTTCTCACCAAAGAGAGCCATAGCTCCCATTTCTTTAGCAGTGTCAATATCCGTTTCAACTGTCTTCACTTCAAGAGCTTCCCAGATTTTCTCGTTGACTTGCTGCTCAATCGCACGCAATTCTTCAGCAGTTACAGCTTGGAAGTGGGTAAAGTCAAAGCGAAGGAATTCAACTTCATTAAGAGATCCTGCCTGAGTTGCATGGCTTCCAAGGATATTGTGAAGGGCAGCGTGAAGCAAGTGAGTCGCAGTGTGGTTTTTCATGACACGGTGACGACGATTTGTATCAATTGCCAAGGTATATTCTTGGTTCAAGGCAAGCGGTGCAAGAACTTCAACCGTGTGAAGTGCTTGTCCGTTTGGTGCTTTTTGAACATTGGTCACAGTAGCTACAACCTTGTCTGACCCATCCAAAATTTGTCCATGGTCAGCGACCTGTCCACCCATTTCAGCATAGAATGGAGTCTCTGCAAAGATAAGTGAGGCAGTTCCTTCTGACACAGCTTCTACTCCTGCATTGTCAGCCACGATAGCCACCAATTTAGAAGATAATTGGCTAGCATTGTAGTTGAAGACACTTTCTACAGTGATGTTTTGAAGGGTTTCATTTTGCATACCCATTGAACCACCTTTAACAGCTGACGCACGCGCGCGTTCTTGCTGTTCTTTCATGGCTGCTTCAAATCCTTCACGGTCAACAGTCATCCCAGCTTCTTCAGCGATTTCTTCAGTCAATTCAACTGGGAATCCATAAGTGTCATAAAGTTTGAATACATCTTGACCAGCAATGACAGATTGACCTTTTTCTTTCAAGTCAGCTACAATGCCTTGGGCAAAGTGTTGACCTGAGTG
Source organism: Streptococcus mitis (assembly GCF_901542415.1). Taxonomy (NCBI): domain Bacteria; kingdom Bacillati; phylum Bacillota; class Bacilli; order Lactobacillales; family Streptococcaceae; genus Streptococcus; species Streptococcus mitis. Next base: position 872,806 of record NZ_CABEHV010000004.1, read on the forward strand.
AAGGGTACGAGCAAATGATTCTTCTTCGCTCTTAACGATTTTTTCGATAAAGTCACGTTTTTCAAGCACTTCTGGGTAGTAGCTTTCCATGATTTTTCCAACCGTTGGAACAAGTTTGTAAAGGAAAGGCTCGTTGATACCCAATTTTTGACCATGCATAGAAGCACGACGGAGTAAACGACGAAGGACATAACCACGACCTTCATTTCCTGGAAGGGCACCATCACCGATAGCAAATGAAAGTGAACGGATGTGGTCAGCGATAACCTTAAAGCTCATGTTATCGCCATCTTGGTCATAAACCTTACCAGACAATTTCTCCACTTCACGGATGATCGGCATGAAGAGGTCCGTTTCAAAGTTGGTCTTAGCCCCTTGGATAACGGCCACCAAACGCTCCAAACCAGCGCCCGTATCAATATTCTTGTGTGGCAATTCCTTGTATTCGCTACGAGGAACAGCAGGATCTGCGTTAAATTGTGACAAAACGATGTTCCAGATTTCGATGTAACGGTCGTTTTCAATATCTTCTGCAAGCAGGCGAAGTCCAATATTTTCTGGGTCAAAGGCTTCCCCACGGTCAAAGAAAATCTCTGTATCAGGTCCAGAAGGTCCTGCACCGATTTCCCAGAAGTTGTCCTCGATTGGAATCAAGTGACTTGGGTCCACTCCTACTGCAATCCAGCGGTTGTAAGAATCTTTATCGTCTGGATAGTAGGTCATGTAAAGTTTCTCAGCTGGGAAGTCAAACCATTCTGGGCTTGTCAAAAGCTCATAAGCCCAAGTGATAGCTTCGTCACGGAAGTAATCCCCGATAGAGAAGTTCCCCAACATTTCAAACATGGTATGGTGACGTGCAGTCTTCCCTACGTTTTCAATATCGTTGGTACGGATAGCCTTTTGGGCATTGGTAATACGTGGATTTTCAGGGATAATAGTCCCGTCAAAGTATTTCTTAAGGGTTGCTACCCCAGAATTAATCCACAAAAGTGTTGGATCATTTACAGGAACCAAGCTGACTGATGGTTCTACAGAGTGACCTTTGGTCGCCCAGAAATCAAGCCACATTTGGCGTACTTGTGCACTAGATAGTTGTTTCATATTGTCTCCTTATTACTTGTTTAATTTGATTGGCTTTCCAGCATTTCCACATAGTCAATCGCGACACAGAGAGAAATGACTAGGTCTGCATAAGCGTCCTCAAGGACTGTTACGTTATAAGTAGAGGTCAGATGGAAGAGTTCTTTCCTGATTTCCGCGATCAACTGATCGCGATCATCCAGTAGTTTGAAATTCAAATCCCAGATATTGCCCTCGATACGAAGCCCCAGATTATCAAACTCATACTTATCTCGCCAGAAGGTCAACTTCTTACGAATGACAAAACTCGAGCCATCCCGAATCTGAATCTCAAAACGAGGAAGCAAGGTCAAGATTTCTTTACTGATCCGACTGACCTGTTCACCATTAGCATCATAGATGGTAAAGGTTTTAGGAATCTTAAAAAATGATCCCTCTACCTGATAGGCGATTTCTCCCCTGTCATCCTTGATAGCGAAGCGTTCGCCTCCAAGACGAAACTTTTGTTTGACAAGAAATGTTTTCATCAACACCTCCAAAAATCAAAAGACAAGCTCATATCACGAAGGGCGAAAAACCGCGGTACCACCTTCATTCAATGAACTTGTCATTCTCTTATTCTTATGCAATTGTATGATTGAGTAGCATGACTTCCTAGCTTAGATGGCTCGCAGCACCGCCATTTCTCTGGACTAAGACTACTGAAAATCAATTCTCAACTTTCTTATTATAACGTTTTTTTAAGCTTGCGTCAACTGGAAATCATCTCCAGTATGTGTCGTGATTTTTGAGAAATCCTAAATTTCCATATAAATACATGCAGATACACGAAAGGGCTAAACATTTTTGTATGCTCAGCCCTTGACAATGATTTTTTCTTATGCTATCATTTTAGTTGACTGAGTAATACAAGTGAGGTTTGTGTTACTCTGCGGAGTTGGAGGCTCATTTCCAACTCCTTTTTTCGTTGTTTTTATATCTCTATTATACCAAAATCAGGATAAATGTCAATTATTCCACGCCAAAAAAGCCCAAATCTCACTAGAAATTTTTGCTTATTTATATTTGTGTTTTCGTTAAAATTAGCACTTAAATTATTTCATCTTAAATATCTTTTCTATATTTTTATGTAAACGGGGAAGTTTGTAGTCTTTAGAGTCATTTTTAGGTCGAACACTATCCGCACTGATATGATCCAATGATGTATACTTATCATAGTCCCTCTTCCATTCTCCAAAAAATAAATCTCTTAATTTTCCTTCACGTTCTAACAATATCATATTCGCTACGGCTATCCCACCTTCACTTGTCCAATACATCCCTCTATGTTTCATTCTATACGTTATTTTTCTATGCTGGCTCTCCATAATCCCAATACCTGACTTTGGAAGTCCTCTCATCTCCGCTGGTTTCGTATACTGAAAATTTCTAATTAATCTACTCGAATAATATTCAAATTTTTCTTGTCCTTCTTCACTACTAACAAAAGATTCTATAGTATCTAGTGAACGACTTAATAATTTCTTATTATGCTCTCTAATAGCTTGAAATAAGTCTTCTCTCAACTCTCTCGGATAGGACTTTGTAAATTCTTTGATTTCTTTGTTCAAGTGATATTCGTCCCAAAAATGCTCATGCCTCTTAACATTAAATGATTTAGCAATTTCAGTAAATACATGTGGAGTATAGCCCTTGCCACAGTCAGAATTAGTAACTAGTACAGTCTCATTTGTAATTTCATATTCATTTTCCAATAAATCTAACAATTCTCTACGAGCTAAGCGATTATCCAATCGGATAAGCTCTTTTTTATTTTCTAGCTCAAAACGATTTGGGCCAATCTGTTTAGAACCTGTATGAACTACAAAATGTGATAAATCCATATTCTTTTTTTCAGAACCATCTTCAGTTGTTTTCACATATACACCATCTCCCTCTATGTAGATGATATCTGCTTTAATTTTTTCAATCTTCTTCTCTTCTTTAAAAAATCGATAATCATCCTTTTCTTCTAGTAATTGATTGGCTAATTTGACAACCTTATTGACTGTATCTTTAGTGACAGTTACATTATAAACCATCTCAATTGTCTCTCCTACCTGACGATAGGGTAGTTTTGTAGCTAGAACCGCAGCTTGATACAATAGTTCCTGTGAATGACGTACATTCTTTTCTAAGCCTAACATTTCATCAACTGGTATTCTACATTCACCATTCTTATACCAACGTTTTCTAGAAAAGGTCACTTCTCCAAATGTAAAAGCTACGGTACGTTCAGCTTGATTTTTACAACGATATCCTTTTGATCTCATACTAGAACTTATCGACTCATCATACTGTGCAATATGCTGTAAAAAATTTTGTTTTGTCTTTTCTTGTTCCTGACTACTAAATCTTAATTCATCAAATTGTTTCATACAATTTTCATTTCCCTTTCAATTCTTATGAAAATTGTATGATTTTTAAAACAAGTCATCAAATTTATTTTTGTTCCAATAATAAAATAGGCTGTTTCTTTAAATTAAAATCAACGCCCTATTTATTATTGAAAAATACTAAAGTGATTTAGTTAAGTACCACAAGTTCAAATGTTTCTATTTCAAGGTAAAAATAAAAGCCTGATATAAGAACCAGGCTCAGGACAGTTGTCAGAATCATCATCTCACAACTAATATAACAGTTTTTATAATTATAATTATATTTACAAATATAATTATTACACCTTTTCTTAGAATTTATCTGACTTTTTTATGAAGTCTCCCTCTTTTTCATCATTGATAGCTCCTTCAAATCCTTTATTTTTAAGATAATTCGTATAAAAAAGTTGCTCCGATTGGAAATAATCAAATAATGGCTGTCTGTTATCGTGAACCTGAAAGGCTTCGAGTGCTGAATAGTAAGTTGCCTTATTCGTATCATCCACAATAAAGGGGGTAATTCCTTCCTTCAAGCACTGTTTATACAAAAGTAATCGACCAATTCGACCATTGCCATCTGCGAAAGGATGAATCCTTTCAAATTGTGCATGAAATCTTGTTAAGTAGTTCAAATCTTTCTGCTGTTTTAAGCTATAGCCAATTATCAATGAAAGCATCTCATCTTCAGTCTGCTCAACAGAAGCTGTCGCAATTTTTCCTACCTCATTTTGCAACACTTTATAACGACCAACTGGAGCTATCGGATTATACTCAGAACTGGTGCCACTTTTTAGAATACGATGCAGGGTTTTAATATAGTCCTCTGTTAGTGGCTCATTAACGGTATCTAAAATATAATCAAAACATTTAAAATGATTATTCATTTCTACCAAATCATCAATTTTGATTCCTTTTGCATCAATATTTGCGATAGTCTTTGTCTCATAAATTAAGCTAGTCTGCTCTTCTGTCAGACGACTTCCTTCAATTCGGTTAGAATTATAAGCAAAGCGTTTCTGTGTAATATCATAAATACCACCGTGTACTTTTCCTTCTCTCTCTGCTAAGAGCCTTGTAATTAAATCCATTGTTTCTCCTTGTAGTAAGCAGTTGTAGTTATAGATATATTTATAGTTATAAATATATCTATAACTATAGTTCCTCGATTAATTTATCAAGATAATCTGATGCAGACTTTGCACCAGCTGCTTTTGCAACTTGATCTAACTTTTTCCGATTACTTGGCTTCAAAGTAAACTGGAATTGCTTCTTACGTTCAAAACTTTCAAAACTATCTATATCTGGAAGCTGTTCAGGTTGATGAGTTGCTTCAATAATCTGTGAAATTTCTTTTTCTTTCGGTGTAAATGCCATCATAATCTCCTTCTAATTATATTTATAACTGTATTTATGTTTACAAATATAATTATATTGTATCATAAATTCTTGAAAAAGTCTCCTCTAGCTCCATAAAAAACTTTTTATGTTTTTGATAAAGATCAGAATTCTCCTTCATATCTGCAATAGAGACCTTATCAATCGTGGAATGATTGAATAGCTCTTTTGCTGGTACAATCCCTAGAAGGTTATCTGTTCCCTTTTCTTTGGCTTCAAGTCCAAGGGCTTCCAGTAATTCTCTTGATGATCCATAGTTTGGTCGAATCATATTTGCTAGAAAATATAACTCAGCAGTAATGTAAGACTCTCTGGTACGATAATCGATTACATCCTTCCTGAAAGCTTCTAATCGAGTTGATAGATTGAATTTAGCATTATAACCAAACTCTGAAGGAGTCAAGGGACTAATAATAGCGTGACTGACCGCAACAGCATTTTTTGTAGCTGTCGCAAAGTCTGGTCTACAATCAATCAAGATATAGTCAAACTGACCCAACTTCTTCTTTTCGTAGTTATCTTCTAACCAAAGATAAAGGAGCATATTTTTCTTATCGCTGTTCTCTAAATCTCGCTCCACTGTATCCAACCGAACCGAACCTGGAACGAGACTAACATTTTCCTTGATGTGCTTAATATCCACATCGCCTCCTTTGAAAGCATTCGCAATTGTATTCTGACTTTCGTAAATATTGTAGCATTGAGTCAAATTACACTGATGGTCTAAATCTATAAAGAGAACCTTATGCCCTTTTCTAGCCAACCATTCTCCATAATTAAATGTCAAAGTTGTTTTTCCAACACCGCCTTTAATAGCAGCAAATGTGATAATCTTCATTCTATTTCTCCTTCTCTTTTTCTATACTTCTATTATACCATTATAATTATATTTGTCAATATGTGTATGTTTATATTTATAATTATTTTACAAAAAAGATTCTCTTTCCTTTCGCTGTTCCACATTTTTCTCAATGTCTTGATGTAACTTATAATCTTTTGTAATTGTTTCTACTCGTTGATATAAAGCTTGGCGCTCAAAAGTCACCTCCTTAACAAGTTTATCGATTTCAGATTTTCGAGTGCTAGGATCTACTCTCAGATCTTTCAGAATGGAAATAGCTAACTTCGATTCCTGAGGATCACTTGATTCCAATGCAAGAAATGCAGACTGAATTTTATTAAGCTCACCCAAGCGTTGATCTAATTTATCAAGCAAGTTATCTACTTCTTCTAGTTCTTCTTCAAAACGATTTAACAATTCATCAAATTGCTGTCCTTCTGTCACTCCATGAGCAGATAGATAATTGTATTCACGAACAAGCTGATCCAAACTGGAGATTTTCGGATTTTTTCGGACAATCATTTCTCCATTATCATATGACAACTGGGAAGCAACTGTTTCTCCCTTCATGTACCGATTCTTATCAGCGTGTTCAGGATTAACAAAATAGTAGAAATCATTTTTTCTGATAAAAATTTCATAAGATCCATCTTCTGCTTTTTCAATCTGATGAGCAGGAATCAGAATAGTTCCCTTATTTCTAATCCCAAATTCCATTTCAAGATAGATCCCATTCTTTGTTTCTTCCATCACCTGCCATTCTTCAACTGTGATTCTCATTTCAAAATCATCTTCTCGTTCCGCCACCATTTTTTCATATTCAGATTTAATTTCATCGACAGAGAAGGTCACCTCGTTAGCAACCACTTTCTCAGAAATTTTCTCTAAAGAATAATTTCCTTTTTTGGACAGTGTACGATCCCTCACATTTCTTGTTTGATCCCGATCAGTCAGACGATATTTTATTTCCTTCCCTGAAGTATCAACTTCAAGATTTAAAGCTCGTGCCTTAATCTTAAAATCCTCTAAAGAGGTTGAATGTTTCAAAAGAAAATCTAAGCGTGATTTAATTTCATAGCGAAAAGAATTTTTTTTGCGATAGGCATGATAGGTTTTTCGATTAGTCCATAATCTCTCCTTGAGAATTTTAGCTCCAGCCAAATCAGAATACTTGTTTGAAATATTAAATAAGCTTCTAGCAGTATTTTTCTGCCAACGAAACTTTTTTAATGTAACAGAATTAGTGGAATTGAAAATGATGTGATTGTGAATGTGCCCCTTATCCATGTGAGTCGCTATGACAAATTCATGTTGTCCACCAGTTAATTCTAAAATTGTTTTTCGACCAATCTCATGAATTTCTTGTGGAGTCAAATCATCTTCAGGAGAAAATGATTGGATGATGTGGTGAGCCAAAACCCGATTCGGATTGTGAATGTCAGATCGTTCTTTTGTCCCTGCTCGCTGAGCAGCATTCTTTTTTGTCAAAAGAAATTCTTCTGTCGCTGTGCTAGCGTCTGTAATTCCATAAGTAGATACCAGTTGCTTGACTACTCGGCCATCTTTAACCACTGCTGGAAATTCAAACTGTTCATCTTGTTCTAAAAAACTCGTTTTAGATGGATTCTCGATATAGCGTAAAGCATTATTTAAACTTTTCGTATCAGTCAGCTCGACCGTCTTAGCTTCATCCTCAATATATTTTGTAGATCGTCCTAAAGAAGCTACACCCTTTATTTGAAGAACCTTTGTTACAACCATCGCTCTTGTTCCTTTGTTTGATTTTCCTGTTTTTGGATAAATTGACTGACTGTATCTTTCAAATATTTCTGCAATTCAATAATCTGACTCAATTCATTTAGGCTAGCCTGGTCATCTTCGTTTACCTTTTTTGCGACCTGATTAATATTGACCCCTATCCGATTTATTTCCTTACGTAACTCTTTCAACTCTTCAAATTTTAAAATTTTGACCTCGCCCATAATCAACATAATTCGGGCAAAGGCATTAAAATTTGGCATTCCAGATTCTGCAACCTTTGTTGAAATAAACCGTGCCTCTTCTTCCGTTAAACGAATTTTTTTCTGAATCATTCGTTTTCTTTTTTCTTTATTTTTCAAAAAATCTTCACCTCTATTCTGGCAATTTTACTTGAGGGGCTCAGAGCCCTTTTCTTCTGGCAAGATTAGCACTTGGGTACCCAAATGCTGTTTTTAAAAAGGTCAAAGTTAGTCAGGGTGTCATCCCTGACTATTCTTGACTTTTTAAATCTTTGGGGAAATCCCCAATCCCCTAATCCCTGCAAGCAGGAATGTTGTTCTATAACGAGGGAAAAGTTTGACTAAACTTTTAAGTCTTCCAGTAGAAGCTCCATTGTATCAACCATCTCCATTTTAAGAATTTCGTCTCTTAGTTGTTCAAATCGTTCATCACTCATCCCTTCAATTTCTTTAAGTGCAATGGGATACATTTCTACTTCTTCTAGCTCATAGTTTATTTTAATTCGCATATCTCTACGAAGAATGTAAAGACATTCCTTACGTGAAATGTGCTGGTTAACTTCATTCACTTTGGGCGAATCTGTAGCCTCATCCTCAAAAAATATCTCCATTAAAAGATCAAAAGTTTCTTGTTTTAGATGTTCAATCATCTTCCGTTTCTCCTTTTTTGTTTTTCTTCCTACGAACTAATGCCTCCATTATCGAGGGTTGCTCAGGGACTTTTTTTCTTCCACCTGCTTTACAGCCTCCGCCTTTTGATTCCCCAACTGCTCAGATTTTTCTTTTGCCTGTTGGAGTTTATCAGCAAACTTATCTTTCGTCACAGTTTTATTTTTCACTAATTCTAACTTAGCATCCATCCGATCAATCAAACTTTTTGCTTCCTTCTGAACAACCTGCAGTTGTTCTACCATATCTTCAAAACCATTTTTATCTTTTGCCCAAATAGCCAAATAGCCAAAACTGTAGCTACTCGTATCAAAACCAAAATGATTAGCCACGACATAAGCGACACTTTCAGCTTGTAATTCTTGCTTACGATATTGGTCATCCCCATATTGGGCATTGCTTCCTCTATGTAAATCTGCATGAGCCATTTCATGAAAAATGGTTTTTAAAATCTGTTCTTGACCCTTTAATCCTTTTGAAATAACAATTCGATTTTCATCTGGAGAGTAATAACCATTTGTGCTCTCTCTTTTAATTTCTTCAAAACTGATAGGAACCTGATTATCCATTGAAACAGCTTTTGCTGCTCGGTACAAATCTTCATAATCTTTAACATCTCCAGTCAATTCATGAATTGCTTTTGGCAATTCTTTTCCTTCTGTTTGAGATACATCAAAGACATTCCCTAACTTAAATCGAGTAACAGTGACTTCCTTCTCTCCCATTTCATTTTCAGCTGGGGTAAAATCTAACTCTTTTTGATGAACAGGGATGCTTGTTTTCACTTGGTAAGGAACCCAAATCTTCAGAGCTTTTGAACCCTTTTTAACTGTTCTATCAAAATCTGTTTTCCATTTATTGAAACTAGCAACTTGAGAAACATTAGGATTTTGCATCTTCAGCAAATGAATATTGTTGAGTGAGTAGTTGTGAAACTTACTCATCGTATCCAAGAATGATTTAAACTGTTCTGAATCTAAATAGTTCTTCATTCCCTCTTTCAAGTGTTCAGCTAAAGCTTTTGTATCTTTATTTGCGACTAACTGAGAAATGGTTTGTTCTGAACTTTTAGTAGCAATTGCATCGGTTATAATAGCTCCAGTTTCAGCTTCAACATCTGTCCTTCTTTCTCTATCTTCCTGTTTTTTATGATGGTTAGAAGCACCGTTGTATGGATCTGTTCCCTGCAACATCTCATCAGAATTGGAAATACCATCACCATCCAAATCACGATCCCTCTCATCTTTTCGGTTATACTGATAAATTTTTTCGTATCGATTATCTAGTGTCTCTTGCGAATCTTTGACTTGTAATTTTTCAAATTCTTCTCGAACATTGGCAATAGTTTGTTCAACTTTTTCTGATAAATCATTCACTTCTTTTTGCCATTTTTCTACAAGAACTACTTGTTCCATTGGAGAATCCTTAACTCCCAACTTCTCAAACCAAGTAGATAGATTTTCGACCTCAACACTATCCATTCCATCAAAAGAAATAAATCCTAGACGACTATCATGACTACTATCTGTAAATCCAATTGGACTATTTTCCAAATCTCCAAACGGGAGTTGGGATAGAAGTTGATCTGCATAAAGAGCATCTTCCAAAGCGTAACTGAACTGAGAAATATCTAACTCACTCGCCAATCTCTCCAGATGATACTGATTGAATAATGCCCCATCTATCTTCATCAACTCTGGATGCTCTCGCATTTCTCGTGTTCCAAGTCTTTCTTTATGAGCGATTGGATTAATCTCCTCACCAATATTGTAACGGATGCTATCCTGAATCAGTTCACCGTCAGGACTGTATAAAGCAAATTGAACCTTTGTAATAGGTGTATAGGAAGCACCTTCTACCTGGTTCATTCGATCACTTACACTCACATGATGTTTGTCGTAATAGATATTATTCTGCTTATATAGCTCTGTTGCAAAAGACTGATAATCAACCAACTCTGCTTCACTAAAAGGTAAAATTGGCCCATCTTTATGCTTTTCTGCCCATTGAAGTCGGACATTGTAGGTCGTCTTTTCTTTTGAGAGTTCTTCATACTGCTTATTTTTTAAGACAGATAACATTTTCTCGCCACCATCTTGAACATATTCCTCATTAATTGAGAGTTGCTCAATGTGTCCATCCCTTTCTCTGTAAACACCGAGGATAATCTTTTCATCCAACGATTTAACATTAGTTGCAAGCTCTCCCTTGAGTTTCATAAGAGAGGCTGGAATTTTTTCGTTCCCAATATCTTTAAACAGTAGTAAGAAATCTTCATCTTTTGCTTTAATAGCTTCACTCATATTGAGATTGTGTAGCTTTTCAACACTACTCAAATCATCTAAAACAAAAGATTGTGGATCTAAAATATCTCGCAACATGGGAAGAACCTGCAATTTATCCTTAATTGAATTACTAACCAATATACCGTCAAAATGTCCCTGACCATTTGCAATATCATCTAGGAAATTTTCCGCTCCCTTTCCCTCTTCATAAGGTCTAATCCCTGAAAGATGGATAAAGTTATCCTTTTGAAAAGTCACCTGAAGCACATTTTCCTCTCCATGATCCGCATAAATAAAGCTAATCTTACTGTTAGCTACTTCATTTAAATACCAGAACGCTGTACTTTGTATAGACGGCGCATATTGATTTAATCGTCTTAAATCCGCTGGTGTAATCGGATGATAATTCGCTATTCTCCGTTGCACTTTATCATAATTTGTGCTAAACTGTAAGTAAGGATAGGATGATGTCGGGTGACTGGTAACAGTTTGCTCAAAGGTACTTGTTTCAAGTACAGGTAAGGTACTGCCTTCAGCTTTAGGCTGTAAAGAACCCGTGCCACCACTGGTCCTGTCATTCATTTGCTCCTGAGAACTTTCAGGAGCTTTTTCTTTACTCTGATTTTCTTCCTGCGCTTTATAAGTATCTCCAACAGGATCGGAAGGTTTTTCGTAGGTCACTGTTTTATCTGCATCAATGACCATCTGTTTTTTAGGTTCTACCGAGAAGCTAATATTATGCCAGTTCTGCTTCAGCCATTCCGCATCTTCTGGAGATAAATTGCTAGTATCTATGTTCAATACAGAATTCTGATTATCTTCAAGAACTCCTTCATCTTGATTTTTTTGTTTGGACAGTAACTTATTTACTAAATCTTCTTCATGTTCACTGCTATTCTCATACAATTTCGACATACTATCTTTTCTCCCTCTTTCTTGATTAATGATTGTTTGATATTCTTGACGGACTTCTTCCTTTGTCAATTGTCTATCTGACACAAAGGCTTTTACATCCTGTGTAGTTAGCTCTTGCGCTTTTCCAAGAGCTAGTTTCTTCTCAAAAAAGCCCTGGTAATACCAAGACTTTTCATCTACTGTATAAACATGTGCTAACTCTTTAGGAGTGTTATTCCCTCCCTTCAGAAAGTCATTCCAATCTTCCTTCTCCTGGTATCTCTGAACGATAGGTGGAATCGCAATCTGTACTGGAATCCCCTTTTCCTGCAGACTAGTTATAAATTTATAGCCAGCCATATCATTATCTACAGCCAGCGTAATCATATCTTGATTCTGACCATCTTTAAAATAGTTCGTTGTTCTAGCGACAGTTTCTAGAGCTTTTCCAGTATTCTGATTGACTTGATAGGATTTATCATTTATCTCTGCATACAATTCCATAAACCGTCTACTAATGATTCCTTCTTTTACTCCATCCATAGCTACTAAGCGGACATCCTGAAGCCTATCTTTATGAAGCTCATAGTAGCTCATTAGATCGATTGGAGCTTCCGCAAAGATCAAACGTTTTGGTGTTCCGATATCAATTGAAAATCCTAGTTGTCCGTCTGAATTTCTCATAATTTGTTTTAGTCGTCCACGTTCAGGATAGTGCTCCCGATTCTCTACTATTCCCTGAAGACTCGCTCCAGCTAAAAAGCCTGTGTTGTCCTTATACTTAAAGACAATCACAGGCTCAAAATAGTCTCCTTTTTTTCGGATTGCTTCCGCTATACTCCCTTGGCTAATAAAGAAGTTAATCGTATCATCTGAAAGGCCTCTCTGTGCCTTCAAATATCTTCTAGAGGCGCTGAAATCCTGACGCTCATATCTTTCCAAGTGATAGCTAAAAGGTTCTTTTGTGGCCGTCTGAGCTTCTACATCGACTGCCTTAAATTCTCCAGTTTCTAAAAAATGCATCGCTTCCTTGTAAGAAACACCTCGTATGGTTTGAACTAACTGAATGACATCTCCAAATTCAGTTCTTGAGTTCCAATAAAATTCATTTTTCTTTGTATCTATTACAAAGGAATCATGTTCTACCCAGTTATAGCTATGGCTCCCTGTACGCTTTAACTCCATACCTAGTTGTTCTGCAACAGAAATAATAGATAATCTTTTGGCTTCTTCTTTGCTTAACACCATTTGTTATCCCCCTACAATGAAAATTCTGGATCTTCTTTTTCTGCTACTATATCTTGTGTCTGTTCTCTCTCAAGTTCTTCTGCTTCTACAAAGCGTTTTAAATCAGGAATATGAAGCTGAGCTTGTTTTAGCTTATCATGAACTAACAAGTTCTCATCTATATGATAGACCGCTTCCTGATGGCCATTAAATCCTTTATCTAAATCAATATCATCAAAGCGGATAACAGCCAACTCTGTCAAACTTCCCTTATACCAAGCTCCAATCTCACTTTCAAGATAGAATCGAACGGATTCTCTATCTTCCGTCTTTGTATCCCGTAAATAAGCTAGTTCCCAGCTTTCTCCTTGAGAATAACCAACTACCTCTTGAATGATTAACTCCTTATTATTAGTGTCTAAAATCTGGTTAATATCTCCTAAACGTGGTACTAGAATTTCCTGAGCTAATGAAACGGCTTCTGTACGATAGTTGAAAAACTCATATTGTTCCCTATCTTCTACATAGTTCCTAACAAAATCTGAATAATGAGGGAAATGTTCCTGAAAACTAGGTGAAATCATTCCATAGATATAGGCTTGTTTTACTGTTTCAAACTGGGCTATTTGATAATATGAGGGGTCAAGCTTGCCCTCTTGATTCAATAGTTCCTTGATATTTTCTGGAAGTTGAATCGGTTCTGAATCTGGCCAAGTTTTCTTAGAATAGTTGATTACTTCTTCGTAAAGAATGGTATCGATCTCTGGATTCTCCATTTCAAGCAAAGTATCTACAATTTGAGCTGATTCTGAAAGATTGGAACGATAATCAGTAATCAAGCCATCTTTACGAACCTCCCACTCCTCAACCTGAGCATTTTCTGGAGTTCGTAGTAACAATACCTCCTCAGCTTCCGGATCAACTCCAATGACCTGATCGCCATTGGGTAGCTGATCCATCTCCAATTCTTTAATCTTAGCATCTAATTGATTATTAACCTGAAGCAAGTCTTGTTTCAAGTGAAATAATTCTTCTGCATTGGCTTGTAATTCCTCAAAATACTCTCTGGAGATTTTCACTGGTTGAACCAATAAATCTTTCTCTCGTTGCTCTCGAGGGTAAGAAAACAAGTAGGGAGCGACTTCTTTGAAGTCCTGGTAGTTCATCCATTTTATAGATTCTGTAACAATCATATTTTGGACATCAACGACATCTGTATGAGGAGTAATCCAACCAGCTAAAGCCAACTCTTTTACTGCTTCAGATAGGGGGTATGAAGGGATATGTTCTAAAATCCCCTCAAAATAACCAATTCCTCGTGCAGTTTCTTCCTCAACTTCACGCTTCATTCGTTTAAATTGTTTTTGTGGTAATGTATTCATTCTATTTCCTTTCTTTCCTAACTTACTTTAAGAGGCACTTCCTCAACTTCCTTAATCCCAATATGAATGACATTTTCTTCCCCAACCTGGTCTTTCCACTCATCAATATCGCTCAGATAGCGCTTGTATCGATACCAGTTGTCATCATTCGGTCCATTACTTAAGAGATGGGCTCTTGGATGCGTGTCCAGGTTAAATTTTTGATCCCGAAAAACATTTTGTTTGGATAGAAAGAGTAGGGCTTCTGTTGTTCCAATCGTGGCCACCTCATGCGGTGTTAACAATTCCCGACCAATTTTAGAGTTCTGCTTAGAACTGCTGGCATTTCTTCCTCTGCTCTCACTATAATTCTGATCATTCAAAGTTTGCTTCCCTGATCGCTCAGATAGGTACTTAAGCGTGTCTAAGTCATTGGAACCTAAATAAAGAATAGCACCACAGTTATTGATAATCGTCTTTGTATTTTCTTTACCATACAGCACTTCAATCTGACTTTGAGATTGTACCATCATCTTGATAGAAATCTCTCGAGAACGAATCACTGAGATAATTGGTGGTAAATTAGGAATCTTCCCAATCTGACCAAACTCATCCGCCCACACCTGTAGATGCAATAAATCTTCCTTGGTCTTTGTTGGATGATCGCCTAAAATAACTGCATCTGCAGTTTTTATTAGCACATCAAAAATGGTACTAAAAAGAAGGGCAGATAAGAACTGATAAGCTGGATCCACTTCTGGAATATGAATAAAAACTGCTGTCTTCTCAATATTCCATTTTTCAATCTCGAGTGTATCCTTTTCAATAATCTTTCTTAGTTGCTCATGATCAAATACTGAGAAGGTTGTTGCAAAGATAGCATAAACAGAAGCCCGTGTTTGGCCATCAAAGTTTTTATTGAATAGATCCCACTGCCTACTAGCATAATTTCCTGGGCTCCTTCTTTCCAGGTCTTCAAACATCAATTCAACAGGACTCTCCGCTTCTGGATGATTCCGTCTCAATTCTCGAATCATATCTGTAACCTGCCCTAAATTAGGCAGATAGTGATCGAGCTTACCATCAAAATAAAGATAGCCAATAAGAGAACGCATCAAGAGTTTATTTGCTGCAGGCCAAAAAGGATCACTTTCATGACCATTTCTGTTGAGAGACTCTGTAATTGCCTCTGCCACTCGGTCTATATCCATTTCATTATGAATATATCTAAAAACGTTGAAGCCATCTGAATTCAAGAAAGTAATCAGATCAAAAATCTTCATCTTATAACCCTTTTCTACAAGTGATTTCCCTGTTTCATGAATGAGAATTCCTTTGGTATCTGTAGTCACAAAACTAGAGTTTCCTTGTAAAATATTCGGCTTTACAGCACTACGTGTCTTTGAATCCCCTGTACCACCATACACCAGAATATTTTTATTAATCTGATTTTCAAAGCTCAATCGGTTATTAAATAGTCCCATCTGACTATTTTGAGTAAAGATCATATTCTTTTCAGGTTCTTCGTCTCGGAATCTCATCAACTCTTCTCTTGTCGCAAAACGAGCTGATCCATGTTCTTCTCCATAGCGGTAAGTCCCCGTATCAGATACTCTCAAATACAGTAGAAAAGCAATCAAAAATCCGCCCATACCAATTAATAAAGAAGCTGGAGTAAATTGAAAATCGATCCAAGACTTATCGTTCAGATGATCGCTCATCCAGTTAAGCTTTCCAAATCCAAATACATCCGTTACTGAATCAGTATCTGGTGCCAACAGCCATAGTTTAAAGAACCAATGAAAGAGGTAGAATAGACCAATTCCTAACAACAAATACGGTCTAAGTCTCCGTTTCTTCTTTTCTGTAATCACTTCATTTTTCCTCCAATCTGTGGTTCGATATTTTCTGGAAGAACAAACTCCTTCGTATGAATATTTACCTGGAGGGAAGAAATTTTCTCTTGTTCCACTGCTTTGAAATGTTGCAATTTCTCTTCAAAAGAAGTTGTTTTCCCATTTTTAAGGTTTCGCTCATTGAATCCTTTAGGATCTCTTGTGATACCTTCTAGGACATCCTTAAAGGCTTGTTCGACCACACCTTTATCTTTTGCATTAAAAGCAAGAGTTGTCTTTCCATCTGGATGAGTATAAAAAGAAAAGCCAATCCCGTATTGGCCTAGTTCTTTTCGAACTGCCTCGAGATTGACTTCATTATGTAGTAATTGCTGGACTTCTTTAGCATCTGCCGTTGCCATAAATTTATTCCAGTCTGTATCACCAGTAAAGACTACATTCTCCCCTCTGGCTTGATAAATTTCAACTGCCTTAGAGCTCACCAGGAAGAGTCCTTTTAAGATGATTTCTCCTGTCACAAGAGTTGCCCGTCCTAATTGGGCTACCACTTGTTCTTGTTCCATTTTAGCTCACCTCTTCAATTTTAAAATAAAGATCCTTCAGTTGACTAGCTTGTTTCTCTTTGGCAAGAATCTGTTTTCGCAACTCATTGATTTTGTTTTGGCACTCATTAATTTCCTCGTTTGCTTCCTTAATAAACTCTTCGTTAGACTGAATTTTATGTTTAATAGATTGCTTATAAGTAACCGTCTGAGCCTCAAAGCTATCAATAACCTCTGAAGGTAAATTTACTGAAGTCACATGAGAAAGGGAGAAGGAAGGCTCAACATTACACTTATCTTCTTTAACAGAAAGAGGTCTTTTCTCTTCCTGAGTTGATTTTTCAACAATAGAAACTACTTCTTGTGTAGACATATCTTGTGAAGCTTCTACTAGTTCTTCCTCTTTTTTATCCAACCTACTGAAGTCTTCTGTAGTCCATTCACTGGAAGAATAGGTATTTTTATCTTCCAAAGGTACTTCCTCTCCAACCTCATCTTGAGGCTTCTGAGAAACCAGCTCCGCAATCCTTTGTCGATTCCTATCTGCTTCTTTCTTTACCGTTAGATCTTCTAGTTCAGGAGCTGGTTCTGGTTGGGGGTGGGGGTGAGGTTCTGGTGTACCTAGTGAAGAGTTCTTTTCTTTATGTTTTTCTAAAAAATGAAGCAAACCTTTCTTTTTCTTTCCAGCACTCGTACCAAAATTTTCCAGCAACTGATCAATAATTCCAACAAAAGGTATTTCAAGTCTATCTTCTTGTAGGATCTCACCTTCAGAATTGAAAGAATAAAGTCGATAGATTCCGTTTATTTTATTACTCTTCATTCGCTCATTGATGATTTCTAGCCTTGAGAACAAGTCATCTCGGTGCTCAAATGTTTCCTCTTGATTAGTCAGTTGATTGATAATTTTATACATGGTTCACTCCTTGGTTACTTGATTGTGCTGGAAGAATGAGTTCCTTCATTTCCTGATAGGATAAGCCACTTTCTTCTGATAGTGCCACAAAAAGCTGTGCTTCCAAATCTTTTTCTTGATTTATGTAATTCTTGATTTTGTTATCTGCTTCTTCTTTTTGTCGTTGCGCTTTTTCCTTATCTTTTCTCACTTTCTCAAGTTTACCTTCAAGTTGTTCTATTTTTTTATTCATTCAATTCTCCTTATTGGTTACTACTAGTTGCGGTTGTTGGTTCAGAAGATGTAGGTGTTGCCGTTGATGTAGAGGAAACTGTAGTCGAGCTTGAACTGCTAGTATCTGTATAAGTTCCTATACTTTGTCCTCTCGCTTCAGTCAATACGATGGGCTCTATTTTATTGATCAATAGTTTCCCTGCTTTTTCTACGTAGGTCAACCGAATTGTCGCCTTAGTGCTACCAGTGAGCCCCTTAGAAGCCCTATTGTCTTTCTCTGTTAAGGTGGTACTAGTATATTGAACCTGAGCTAAAGCAATTTTATGTTGTTTATCAATGTATATAGATCCTGATTCAAAAGCTTGGTCAACCACATACCCCTTATAGGTCTGATTAACTGGTTTCTGTTCTTCTTGAATAGTTTCCTGATACATGGAATCCGTCATAAAAGGCTTATAGCGTGGTCGATTCTCTTCTAAATCCTTTTTGGTATAGTAAGCAATTAGGAAGTCCTCGACCTGCTGTTCAGTAAGAGATAGTTGTTCCTGCTGTTTCTCTTCTGGTTTTTGCTTCGCCTCTTCCTGAACTTGACTATTCTGTCTCAAATTCTGTTGTACTTGAGAAATAGAATAACCCAATACAATACATAAAACGGCAATGAATCCCATAAAAAATCCCTTTACCATTTTGATTAACTTTTGATTATACATTCTTTTCCTTTCTTATTTAGGGGTAACAAAATAGATACCTGATTGTGGTTTCAAAGTACGCCAACTTGATACATATAAACCACCAAAGTTCATTTCTGAAACTAAGAAGCTACCATCGCTATTAACGTACTCACAGAAAGCAACGTGACCATAGATTGGCGATGCCCCAGCCACACCATTCATGAATACAGCTGCAGAACCTGGTTTAGGAGTCGTTGAGATGTCATATCCTTGCGCTTGGCCACTATCAACCCATTGATTGGCATTACCTAGATAGGGATGAATGCCAACTCCAATTTGAGCAAAGCGATTATAGACATACCAAGTACAATTCCCTAGTTCATAAGCGTTACCTGAATAGCCTTGTCCTTCTAAAAGTGCTTGATCGGTAGGTAGTCCATAAGGTAGCTTATCTTTATATTCTGCTGGAACTTGCTTGCTAGAAACACCTGTCGAACCTCCTCCTTTATTTTTTAAGAAATTCAACCATTGACGGGCTGCATTTTGTCGTTCTAGAAGCTTATTACCTGGTACTCCCAACCAAGCGTTCAAGAAGTCCTCCGCAAGAGCTTCTACGGATCCAGTAGATGTTACAATTCTTCTGAATGCTGCACGTCTAGTTGGATCATCTTCCTCCAGAAGAAATTTTGTTTGGACTTCCGCAGACCAAATATCTCCATTCACAGATTTTGCAAAATTCCACAATGCAAGAGCACGAGGGCCAGTAAATTGACCAATCCCAATTCCGATATAGTGCAAACCATTGACTTGATAACCTCTTTCATTTAAAGGCAAGGTAGGGTACATAGCTTGAAAGGCTCCCCAGTTGCCAACTAGATTTTCTGCAGTTGGTTCTTTAGCAACTTTATCAAACTGATTATTGGTTAGAAAGTCTGTTTCATAGCGTTTAAAGGTGATGGAACTCTCAATATCAAATCCTCCCAAAACGGCTGCGATTCCTTCATCTGTTGCTTCTGGTATATTTTTTTTAATTGCATCTGCAAAAGCCCTTGCACGTCTTCCTTTATCTCCAGATGTTTCAATGTTACTGACAACAGATGTTGCTTGGGTATATTCTACACGCTGGAAGTAAAAACCGACATTGACATAAGTCCAGCTCTTCTTGATATTCCCATCTTTATCTTTCTTGTTTGATCGATCTGGTTCTAGCTTTTGATAATAAACAGTTTGATTTCCTTCAGATGCTACTTTCCCGATGATATCTCCAGATTTAACATGATCACCTGTTTTATAGCGAATCGTATCTACATTCTTATACAGAAACTTAGAATCCTGATCACTAATTTCTATGTCACTCCCCTTAACTTCAACTTTCCCATCTAAAACAGCTAACAGAGACTGACCTCCTGAGGCCTGCAAAACAGAGCCATTAAAAACTTCCGTCTTCGATTTATATCCAAAACGCTCAATAATCTGAAGAGGTGCTTGTGATTCAGGTTGTTCTTCTGTATAAAATGGATTATCTAGTTCTTGAAGCAACATATATTTTCCACTATCTCTAGCGATTTCTAAGAGTTGTTTATACTCCTCTAACTCGTCCTTGTCAAGCTTATAGAGATTATTTTTGGTATAAAGCTCTTCCATCGTTTTAAGATTGTCTTTATCCCCATTCAAATTCTTCCATAAGGTATCTAAGTAAAGTTTTCCACGATTCTGTTGTGAAAAATATTTATTCCCGTCTATACGAAGCTTATCTGAAATATCATCATACTTATAATTCAAGTACAAAAGTGGATCGTCAATTTTTGTCCAATAATCTACCTTGTCATTCGATTTTTCACGATCCAATTTTGAAAGATACAACCAGGTATCATTCAAATCAAATTCATCTTGACGGGTAATTCCTGAACTACCAATACCAAGTATAGCCAGAAACAAAAGCAGACCAAAAGCAATCAGATAAGCCTTTAAGCTAAATGGATTTTTGATAATAGCTTTAAGCGGTTTAGAACCTACACGGTAAAACTTCCTCGCTTTCTTAGCCACTTTTCCTGTTTTAGAAGCAGCCAAGCGTTTCTTATAATCCTGAATACGACGAGAGAGTTTTCCTTCCCAAGAAAATTCTCTTGGAGTTCGAGTGAAGCCTCTACCCTTAGCCTTATTGTAGACTCTATTTCCAAGGCTATAGCTCGATTTAACCATTCCTTGGCCAAGTTTACCACTATATTTCCCAATCGTTTTGATCCGTTTCCCTTGAATCTGAATATCCTGATACTGATTCTTAGTTCGGGCTATATCTGAAAGGGTATCATCCTGATGAGCTGTAGAACTAGCTTGTTGATTAGCAACTCGTTCTACTGATTGTTTAGTAGCACGAAGAAACTTCTTCTTGCGTGAACCACCATTAGCCTCTTGAGCGACTTTAAAAGTTCTTTTAGAAGTTTTTTTCTCCAGTTTCGCCTTATCTAATTCCTGCTTAAGGGATGTCTGTTTTTTATTGTTCCTATCTAATTCCTGCTTAAGGAAAACCTGCTTTTTATTGTTCCTATCTAATTCCTGCTTAAGGAAGACCTGCTTTTTAATTTCCTCTGGACGAAGTGCCTTTCCTTCTTTTCCAAGATTTCTTCCTTGTTTCTGGATATTCTTGTACTCTTTTTGGATTCTCTTATACTCTTTTTGTATTTTCTTGACCTTGTTCTTAGAAGCTCGAAATTGGCTTCGACTCTTCTTTACCAACTGACGTTTAGAGTGAGTCTTAGATTGTAACTTCGTAAGTTGTTTTGCGCTATCTTGTTGAACCGTTCGGTAATTCTTACGAACTTTTTCTAGCTTTCGATCCAACCTATGACCGATTGTTTTTGGTCTGGCTTTCTCCTGATCCATAGTGAGACTCCTAAGCGTCTGTTGCGACTAAGTTATACAACTTAGTATTCTTTGGTATTGGATTTTCAAATGGCACCACAACTGGCCCAGCTACGATTAAGCCAGTACCTTTAGCTTTTGGCCGTGCCAAGTAGCGAATCTGTTTATCAGTCAGATTGACAATCTCTTTTAGGATAGCCAAATCTTGGGGTTTTTGTTTGAGTAAAATCATAAACTCACTATTTGAGAGCAATTTCCGACCTTCTTCAACAGCAGCTAGCGTTTCTACGTTCTGGGTGATTCCTGTTGGAATCGCACCATATTTCCGAATCCGTGAATACAACGTAGTAAAGAAGTCTGCTTGAGCCTTATTTTTAAATAGAATCTGCATCTCATCAAAGTAAACCCATGTAGTACATTTCCCTTGATTCTCTACAATTTGATTCCAGATATAATCCTGAATAACCATTAAAGCAAACGGCTTCAACTTATGAGACAACTTCTTCAGATTAAAGATAACAAAGCGATGATTGAGATCCACGTTGGTATTGTGAGCAAAAATATCTTGAGAACCAGTTGTATAGGTTTCCACTGCCAAAGCTAAATCTTGAGCTTCTGGCTCTGGTTGTTCCTTCAATACCTGGTGCCACTCTTTTAATGTTGGGGTAAAATTCTCCGTCAAATAGCGTTCATAAGTCACACCTGTCACTCGGTCAATAATCCCAATCTGTGCATCTGTCACCTCTGACAGAATCGATTCAAACAATCCCATCAACAAGTTTGCTTTATCCCCTATTGGATCGTCATCCTCATCATCCAAACGATCCAGATCTGGTAGATCCAAAAGATTGATATGTGTTTTAGAACCAATCGAAATATCCACCATCTGAGCACCGAAAGCACGGCCAATATCAGAATATTCATCTTCGGGATCCACGATGATAACTCTGTCTTCTGGATATTTCAGTAAAGTTGGAATAACTTCTCCACCCTTTATTGTTGTAGATTTACCAGATCCTGAAGAACCTAACACAACACCTGAACCCGTGTTCAAATCACGTTTTCGATCTAGTGTAATGATATTGTTTGATAACTGATTTTGACCATAGTAGCGAGCGAGTGAGCTTTCAGACTTCAAGTCCACATTGGTAAAAGGGACTTGCGTAGCAATATTAGCTGTTGTCATCTTTCTCATGAAATTCTTCTTCACATTCAAGAAGCACTCACCGATAGGTAGAATCGTATTCAAAGCCTCCTCTTGATAATAATAAAGATCTTCAAACTCTACCCCTAATTTACGGCCAGCACGCTTAATCTTTTGTTCATTACGTTGTAGTTCCTCTTGGCTCTCTGCCTTAAAATACACTGCAATCAAACCAGAGAAGATTTTCTGATCATACTCAGTAATCTCGTCTCGCCACTTCTTGGTAGCTTCTGAGATTTCTTGGTCACGACCAGCCACAACCGCATCATCAAAGATACCAGATTGAGCTGCCTTGCGTTTAGAACGAAGTTTCCCAATTTCAGCATCTGTTTCTGCATCGTCAATCTTCTCTAAGATTTCAACATTCTCATAAGGTTCCGCATGGATAGTAATAGCTAGTTCAAATCCTAGTGTTGTTAAATCACGAATGAGACGATCGGACATCCAGTTAGGGTAGCGGTGTGCATAGAGTACCTTGACCCAACTATCATCTATAATCATGCGTTTTTCTTGAAATTCAATCCTTTTTGGCGCAATAAATGATTTAGTGGATAAACCTGTCAAAGCAATTTCTTTGTAATCGAAATTGACATACGGGTTACCTCGTAGTAGCTCAGAAAAGACTTTTAGACGATCCAAACCATTCATATCCCTAAAATTAATATCAGATTCCTGGAACTGAGTCCCAAGGGAAACTCCAATATCTTGTAGTAACAACTGCGCCTGTTTTCGATCATCAGCGTTCGTTGAAATGGTCACATACTTATGTACCTCGAAGTTGTTAGCGTGTGTTGTAAATCGCTCCTTGATCATCTCATTTAGCTCCTCACGATAGTCATCGTAGCCATCGTTTGTTTCTTCAAACAAAATATTCTGCAAGGAGTTATCCGATACTCTACGGTTAATTACTAAGAGTTGATAGTTACTGCCCTCATCCAGTGAATTGAGAGCATCCATCGTTGTATCGATGATGCTCTCTTTTTCATCTTGTTGAGCAGTTGAGTAAGAAGCATCTCCCAACATAAAGCTACGAGAATACTTCTCACGAGCAATGTGCATTAATCCATCTTCGTGCAGTAGTGTATAATTGATTGTATTTTGCGTCGTAGGTTTCATCTGACGACGCAAGCGCTCAATTCTTTTCTTTTCTGCGTTTTCTAGTTTTTCTCTTTTGCTTTTGAATAAACTCATCTTTCGTATACATTCCTACCTTTCCAAATTCTGTCTCATAAGTTCTTTGTTGGATTCGGAAAAAGAAATTAATTTTTTCTTTAATCCGCATTCGCTTAGTCATTCCCGTACCGTACATTCCTCCAGGAACAACAAATAGAGCATCCCAAAGATAGATGTACCAATCAGGTAAACCAAAGAAGTATATAGCAATTGTCCCTGAGACAGCTATTAGCAAACATACATAGAGAACAATCATTCTACCTGTTAATCCAAATAAAATCGGTCTGTCCTCTGTTTCAAATTCTCTTAAAAATTCTGATCCAATTTTTTTCAATTAGTTTCCTCTCATACAAACTCACATCGATTAATTCTAATTTTTCTACACATGGATTACACTCCTAAAAGTTGCTTAGCTTTTCGACTAGTTCCAACAAGTGTAAAGATGTATATAACACCTTTAGCGATTGAAGCAAATGCTGTTCCCCAACTTCCACTAGATCCTGCCGCAACTTTTAACATATCTGTAGTGACTAAACCACTATATACAACAGATACCACAATTAGAATAACTCCTATAAAGGCTGACGCTGCAAAATATTTTAGGAAGTTAATCGTAACAGAGCGCAACGAATCCATCATAAAGAAGGCTACTAACAATGGAGCTAGTGCTTTAAGCATATACAAATCCAAGTAACGTAAGAAAACAATAATCCCTAGAATAATGTTAGAAACTTTACCAACAATAAAGCCAACAAATCCAATAATTTGTTTTTCAAACCAACCTTTTCCACCAGAGATGTTTGAATCAATGGTCGTTTTAACAGTAGGTGTTACATGAGCAATTACCTTTACAATAATATTAAGTAATTCCAGAATGGCATCACAAATTTGGGATGAAGCAGAGATCATAATGAAAGCAAATAAATATTTCATGAAAGCCTCTAACCAAATCTTCTGTGTTAATGCTCCCCCTCTCGACTTGACCATTTGTGACCACGATGCCATTTCAAACCAGAAAAAAAGACCTAAAAGGATATACCCAATAGGTCTGACTGCATCAGCCATTATATTTACAGCTTGGTTTGTCGCAGAGCTGTAACTGGAAAGAGAACTAGTTAGCTCTCTAATATCTAAATTCATAGGCTACTCCTAAAATTTTAGCTGAGACAGTGATGCAACGACTGCAGCCGCAATCCCAGCAGAAGCAACAGCCAAGAATGCACCATTAATCATAGAATCAGACCCATCATCTTGTCTTTGCTTATCTTTATTCTTTCTTCCTTGAATATAATCAACCGCACCATTCCAGATCCAGATAAGACCTGTGATTGTTCCAACTACACCTAGACCAGTAATAATTTTTGTAATAATTTCCATTTTGTTTTACCTCTTTTAATTTCATTTCTTATAACAAAAGGCACTGCAGAGATTTCTACAGTGCCAAACACAATACTATTTTTATAATTCATCAAATTCTTCACGATAAATCGTCCGAACAGTAGCTACTAGAAGAGTAAGTACTATCATAATGGTAGCTTCAATATGTGGATATGGGAAAAAACTAACTGCCCCTTTGGGAGCTTCAAACACTTGACCAGAAGTCATCCATGGTTCAGTGGACCACCCCATAATATTAGGATAGTACCATCCAAGAATAGCTGATAAAAATTTTTCACTGGATTCTTTAAAAAGATAGTGTATGCCAGCTAACAACGCAATTAACACAAGTGTCAGGCATATCTTTCCTATAATCCAGAATAAAAACATACCGACAGCTGATTTCACAACATTAATACACCAAAGAACGATATAAAAGGGAGCTGTAAAAATCCTAATAATAGCCACCCATAACCAGGAAAAATCACTCCCTAATTTCATAACTCTACTCCTCCACGATTTATCGTTATTATAGCATAAATCGACAACCTTAACAATATTTTTTATATTGTTTTTACATTATATTTTACTACTTTTTATTTAATTTCCTATAGATTATTACAGAGATTCCTAATGCTATTCCAATAATTCCTGTCAAAGTCAAGAAATTGGATAAACTAGTTCCCGTATTAGGTAATACTTTTTCAACTTGGGTGCCTACTTCGATAATTTCATTTACAGGATCTACTTTTTCAAGAGTCGGTTTGTTTTCTTTTACCTCTCCAGTATCTGGGTCAAGATAATAAGTTGTCGTAATTGTTTCTCTACCTTTAACACCAGCTTGAATAATTTTTTCTTCACCTTTCTTTAAATCTTTATTTTCTCGTTTTTCAGTTTTAAATTCCGTTTCCATAATTTCAACTTTGGGCTTAGTCCCTACTGAAATAACTTCGTCTACAGATTCAGTTTTTTCAACCTTTGGTTCATCCGCGGTCACTTCTCCTGTTTCAGAATTAAAACTATAGGTAATCGTGGTTGTTTCATGACCTTTGCTACCTTTTGTAACAACTGTCTTTTTACCTGCTTCTGATTCCTTATCCTCAACATATTTTGTTTTGTAATCCAAATCTTTAGTTGTGACAATAGGCTTTGTTCCCACAGAAATCACTTCGTCTACAGATTCAGTTTTTTCAACCTTTGGTTCATTTGCGGTCACTTCTCCTGTTTCAGAATTAAAACTATGAGTAACAGTGCTTGTTTCATGACCTTTGCTACCTTTTGTAACAACTGTCTTTTTACCTGCTTCTGACTCTTTATCCTCAACATATGTTGTTTTGTAATCTAGTTCCTTAGTCGCAACAGCTGATTTGCTTCCTCTAGCCACTACTTTATCAACAGCTTCTTTAAGGACTTCCTCTTTTATAGATGGTTCATCTTTCGTTCGAACTCCTTTTTGAGTTACATAAGTTTTGGTAGTTCTTTTAACACCTACAACACCTTCAGTTAGAATTTTTTCTTGTCCAAACTCTAACTCAGGATCCTCTGTATAAACAGTTTTAAAAGCTATATCAGACTCTGCAACATCCACATCTTGCCCTTTTGTACCTTTTGCAATTACTTTATCCACGGCTTTTTTAAGGATTTTTTCTGTGGTGACTGGTTCCCCTACACGTTTACCTGATTGAGTAACATAAGTCTTTGTTATTTCTTTTTGACCTATAGCACCTTCAGTTACAACTTTGGTCTGTCCAATTTCTAACTCAGGATCCTCTGTATAAGTTGTGTTAAAAGGAATATCTTCTGTCTTCACCTCAACGTCTGATCCTTTAGTTCCTCTAAGAACAATGCGATCAACTTTAGGTTTTGTAATAGTAGTTGAAATAACCTTACCATCTTTTAGAGAAACCAATTGTGAACCCTCACTACCAGCTTGCTTTTCTTTCTCTTGACCAGCAGCCAGCGATGAATCCTCTTCATATTTGGTTTCAAAAGCAATTTTTTCAGGTCTGAGAGTATTGATTTTTTCATCTACTTTTTTACCATCTACTGTTACAGAACTGCGAATACTACGTTCTACAGACGGTGTACCAGTAAAAGTATAATTAACAGTATAGGAACCATTATCCAAATCACCTGACCAAGAAACGGTATTATTGGTGATAGTTAGAGGAGTTTTTTGACCATTAGGAGAAACTAATTCTGCTGAAGTTAATGTCAAATCTGCTTCCGGACTAATAGAGACGGTTCCTTTTTGTTTAATAGTTTTATTAACAACTACTAGCGCTGTTGACTCAAATAATTTAGCAATATCTTCTTGACGATTAGGTGTGTCTAACTTAGTGAAAACCTTAATATTCGGATGACCGGCTTTTTTAAGCTGACTTACAGATAACGCATCATTCCCAACAACACTATCTACAACCGTCATAAAAGTTTTAGCATTCGACTTTGCCCAATCTGCAAAACTAGTATCAATATTCTCATTAGTACCTGAAATACTAGTCCAATCATCTGTGAATTGAAGAACTGAAACTTGTTTATTTTTATTAGTTTGTGCTTTGTACACATCCTCAAAACCTGTTCCTATTGGAAAATTCTTTGAAACAGAATATTTCTTTGATTCTAGCAACGGTGAAACATATGAACTAATTAAAGAGCTTGACAATGACATACTATGTACTTCTTCGTTCGAATTTAACTCTTTTAATAAATCGATAGCTTCTTTTTTTGTCAATAGACGTGTTATATCAGAACCTTCTCTATCACCAATTTTATATGAATCTTCAGTATTTGTACCATAAAAAGCTACCATCACATGATCTTCATCAGTCAATTTATTCTCAATAACATAAATCATGTCATTAATTTGTTGTTTACGACCACCAGCAACACCATTAGCTCTTTCAAATTCAGAATCAGACAAAGACCCTGATAAATCAATAATTTGAATCAAGTCCATCGGATCATGATAAGTTACTTGTGATTTACTAGTTGTTGTTGTACCCGAAAACTTTAAACTGTTACTATAGCCATCCTCTTTCTCCTGTGCATAAACCTTTGTGATTTCTACAAACGGTGTTACAACTTCAACTAAATTCGGAAATCCTAGAACTGCCAGTCCTAAGATTACACTAAAACGCTTTTTCCATTTTTTCATAAATTTTTAACCTATTCTTTTTTCTTTCGCATAGATAAAGCTAAAGCGATTGTTCCCATAACCATTCCAAGAAGAGCTAAATTGTTGGAACTACTCATACCAGTATTAGGTAATTCCACTTTTGAAACTTCTTCTTTGGGTTCCTCGTGTTTCGGTTCTTCTGGTTTTGGTTCTTCCTTTTTCGGTTCTTCTGGTTTTACCTCTTCTGGAGTATGAGTCACAACCGTATTGGAAACAACTTCCACACCATTAACTGCATGAGAGTAAGTATTTTCTACTGTTCCTGATTGAATGCGTGTCATTTGTAGGTAAGCTTCTGCTTGAAATTCTGATGTTTCTAAAATAGACTTCAAGAAAGCATCATCAAAGCTAATATCTACTTTTCCTTTTTCTTTGTCTACTACCTGACTAGTATACTTAGTTAATTCATCTCCAGCTTTAAATTTTTGACCGTCACTTGTTTCAAAGTCTACAGTCGCAAACACTTGATATACACCTTGATACTCATCATGTGTTTCATCATAATCATCGCTAAACTTATACTCAAACAACTGCTCTGAGCGATCTCTTGGTATCAAGGAACCAACTAATTTATAATTAAATGTTTGATTCAGTTTGACCTCTTTTCCATCCAAGCTTTCTTTGCTTAGATGGTCGATTACAACATCTTTCTTTGGTTCAATCTTTGGAACATTATTGACTACTGTTTCAGTTACATAGGCCATACCAAAATCAATTTGATAAGCTGTATTTTCGTACTTACCACCTGTTTGACCCAATTCCTTCTTGACAGTCATTGGGTTGGTAATCGTCAGAACTTCTCCAGTTTGCACGTAGGTCTTGTAGAACTCCTCTGGATTCTCTGCCTCGAATACTTGAATCGCTCCTTTCGGAGTGAAATTGCTAGACTTCAGGGCTTCTTGGACACCTGATGGTGCCTTATCTAGACTCTCATAAAGAGCCATTTTCAAACCTTTAACTACTTGACCTTTAGAATCCGTTACTTGAACACCATCTTGATTGATTGTAACAGCTTCTTCTGGGTAATCATCAACGATATAGAACCCTTTACCAATACGGTCTTTATCTGCTTCAATGCCCTTGTATTGGCTATAATCTGCCGTTACCTTGTAGTAGTTGACAGAGCCTGCCAAGACCTGTTTCCCATCGATGTTAACACCTGCTTTATTCAGATTCTTCTTGGTAGGTTTCGCAGTAGGAACATTATTTACAACTGTATCTGTGATATAAGCTGAACCAAAATCAAGCTGATAAGCTGTATTTTCGTACTTACCACCTGTTTGACCCAATTCCTTCTTAACAGTCATTGGGTTGGTAATCGTCAGAACTTCTCCAGCTTGCACGTAGGTCTTGTAGAACTCCTCTGGATTCTCTGCCTCGAATACTTGAATCGCTCCTTTCGGAGTGAAATTGCTAGACTTCAGGGCTTCTTGGACACCTGATGGTGCCTTATCTAGACTCTCATAAAGAGCCATTTTCAAACCTTTAACTACTTGCCCTTTAGAATCTGTCACTTGAACACCGTCTTGATTGATTGTAACAGCTTCTTCTGGGTAATCATCAACGATATAGAATCCTTTACCAATACGGTCTTTATCTGCTTCAATGCCCTTGTATTGGCTATAATCTGCCGTTACCTTGTAGTAGTTGACAGAACCTGCCAAGACCTGTTTCCCATCGATGTTAACACCTGCTTTATTCAGATTCTTCTTGGTAGGTTTAACAGTAGGAACATTATTTACAACTGTATCTGTTTGATAACCGTTACCAAAATCAACTTGATAAGCTGTATTTTCAAATGATTTCCCTGTATTTCGCAGTTCTTCCTTAGTTACCATTGGATCAATAATTGTAACCGATTTCCCTGCTTTGATATACTGGTTAAAATAGGCTTCTGGATCATCCACTAAAAATACTTGGAAAGCACCCTTGGGCTTAATTTCAGAACTAGCAAGAAAAGCTTTTACCTTATCATTATCAACGGCATCTATAGAATCATACTGATACACTGAGATACCAGCAACTTCTTGTCCTTCACTGTCAATATAACGAATATCCGATTGATTAATCGTAACAGCCTCTTCTGGATAATCATCAATCGCACCAAATCCTTTTAGAATAGTAGATGAATCTGCCTTCATCCCCTTATATTGATCATAATCCAAGGTTATATGATAGTAATTCGTTGAACCAGCTAGAACTGTTTTACCATCAATAATAACACCATCCTTATTATGATTGTGTTTGAGAGGTGTGATCAAGTTGTTATTCGGATTGTCTGGATCGTTCGGTTTACCTGGGGTTGAAACCTGAACAATATTTGAATAACTTTCGTACTTATTATTAATTTTTAATTGGAAATTATTCTTGTAGGTTGCACCATCATTTATAACTTTTCCTACTAAAACTGGAGCTGGTACTTGTACTTCCTTACTTAAATCTTGATTAAGCTTAGATTTCAAACTTTCTAAGCCTTTCATTCGAACAACATGACTCGACTCGTCATAAGTTAATTCAAAATCTGAGCTAGCGTTCTTTGAAGCTTCTACATCTAGTACAAAACCTGAAGGCAAGGCATCTACAATCTCAAAGTCTGTAATAGCTTCACGATTAGCTGGAAGAGGCTTAGTTGTTAATTCCCACTGTACTGTTGAAAGCTTAGGCACATAGCTTTTATCAATAGATTCACCTGTAGAATTCTTTACAAACTTTTCAAGATCAGGTGTAGCCTGTAAACGTGCATATCTAACTCTAACTGTTGGAGCTGACAACAAAGATGGAATTTCTTTCTCCTTTGGCTCCTCTGGTTTTGGTGGTAGTGCTTCCTCTTCTTTCCCTTTTGGAGAACTTGGTGGAGTAGTTTCCTTCTCATAGGTTGGCTCAAATGGTTTTGTTAAGAAAGGTGCCTTTTTCAATTCTGCACCAGATCCCAAAATTGTAAACACGACATTTTGAGCATTTCCACTCGCATTCTCTGCATCCCATTCAGCACGAGTTCTTCCCTCTGTCGAACCAGGAGATGAGGTGTGAAGGTACGTTAGACTAGAGCCATATCCTACTGAAGCAAAAGAACCCTTAGGGATATCCGAGGTATCATTAACACCATATTCTACTCCCTTCATAACACGACCATCAAAATTTAAACCAGAGCCACTTGGATTAATAACCATTCCACGACCAGATGAACCATAACTCAAATTTGAGCCTTGCCCCCAATCGACATCTGTAATCACTGTACCAATTAATAAAGAAGCTGGTGTTGTCGTACCTTCAATATAAAAATCAAAAACCATTTCCAAACGGGTATGATTATTATAGACAAAGTAGAAACTTCCTCCATCTCCTCCCTTAAGATAAATATCCGGATCTGTCACAGGAACACCATTTTGAACTTCTCCTTGGTAGTCTCCTAAATCAGAAACCATGACTTTTGCCATAATCTTTCTACCATCTGTCAACGTTCCAATATTATGAATATAAAATGTATCTCCAACTTTTGGAGCTTTAATTACATCGTAGACTCCTGTACGATCTTTGCCAACTTGAGTTCCTTCACTCCCTGTTACATAAGTATCTGCATGATAGCCTAAAAATCCGTCCATGCTCTCGACTTGGAGATCATCATCTGGTACAACTGTAAAGTCAACATAATACTCCATCCCTTGACCAAATGTATTAAATTCTCCATAGACTTTAAAACCTGTATCAGATCCAAATAAAGGCTTGCTTGTTTGAATTGCCTCTCGCTCAGCTTTAATAGTTGCTAGCTTCTTTGTATAGTCTGTCAAAGAGTTTTCATAAGCTACTTTCTTAGCTGCATTTCGTTTTCGGATTTCTGCGTTCTCTTGATTAATACGATCTGTTTCTGCCTGATTCTCTCGTTGATTTTTTTCATTCTCTGCACGAATACTAGTATTCTTCTGATTAATTCGATTAACTTCAGCCTTATAAGAATCTAAATCCTTTTGATATTTTTCTTTCTTTGAAGCATTTTCTTCTTGGATTTTCTTTCGTTCTGCTTGATTCTGTTTCTTTTCTTCTATATATTTTTCAGTAACTTTCTCAACACTATCTGCTTGTGTGCGATAATCACTTTCGACTTCCTTTTGCTTTTTGTCCAACTCAGAGGCTGTACTTGCGATTCCTTTATCTACTACAGAATCAAATTCCACCTTCAATCCAGCTTCTTGTGCCTTTTTAACAGTTTCATCTAAACTAGAATGAGAAATAGAAACTTCTAACGTTCCTGTTTTTTCTTCACTCTTTCCTTGATTTTCAGTAGAAATACTGCTTGGACTCGTCTGGGCATAAGGCGCATTTGTGGCTGGATTTTCAGTTCGTTCATCTGCCATAACTGGACTTATCATACTTAAAGCTGCTAAACCTAGTATCACTCCACAAGTTCCATAAATTTTTGATTTCCGAATAGAGCCATATGTTTTTGTTTCTCTTACTTTGTGCATTCTATCTCCTCATATAAAATATAAATTAATATAAAATCTCAAATGTTATAAAACCTCAAATGTTGGCGCTCGAGGCCTCTTATAATATAAAATCATCTCTTTCCTTTCCAAAAGAAAAAAGCCAGTTTTCACTGACTTTTCTATACAATATTGTAATGAATTTTAAGAAATCCACTTACCAGAATAATCTAAACGATAACCACCAATCGTCTCATTTTGTGCCATCTTACCATCTGCTTTCAAATAATACCAAGCACTTCCGTCTTTGAACCATTGATCTCTCAGATAACTTCCATCTGATTTGAGATAGTACCAAGCTTTATAACTAGAATCGTATAACCACTCACTTTGTGCCATTTTCCCATCTGACTTAAGGTAGTAGCTTCCTTGCCAGCTATTTTGTGCATAGCTTCCATCTGATTTGAGATAGTACCACGCTTCATAGCTGGAATCGTATAACCACTCACTTTGTGCCATTTTCCCATCTGACTTAAGGTAGTAGCTTCCTTGCCAACTATTTTGTGCATAGCTTCCATCTGATTTGAGGTAGTACCAAGCTTTATAGTTTGTATCATAAACCCATTCATTACGTGCCATCACACCATTTGATTTGAGATAATAGTTCCCTTTCCAACCACTGACAAGAGCTTTTCCTGCATGATCAAAATAATACCAATGACTTCCCTCTTGTTTCCATTTGTCGCGCCAATCAGATGTGTTTTCAATCGGTTTAATAGGTTCTGCTTTCTTAGAATTATTTTCTTCTACAGTACTTTTACCTGTCTGGTTCTCCAACTTACTTTTTAAATCTTGATAAATTCTCTCTTTATTTTTGTAATCATTTTCTAATTTTTTTACAACCTGATAACGATTTGAAGATCTTGGATCCGTTACTGAAGCTGTACTAAAATTAGATTTCGTTGCTCGATTAATATTTTCCTGAGAAATAGTGATGAAATGAGCAGAGCTTACTGAGGAAAGACTAGAAAATGATAAGCCAAAATAATCTTTACTTGATGGATTCCCCCAGTTCAATCCTGCAATTGCTTGAGCATGTCCCCATTCAGTATCGTTTAACATAAATTCAACCATACCAGTATAAATAGCTTCTTTTAGCTGAGATTTGGTAGCTTCTCTTAACGCTACAGGTCGAAAGAATAAATTCTCATACAGTTGACCTCCTCTTTTTTCAGATTCAGCATCTGAGGTAGGCAAGCCATAGATTTTTGCAACTCGGTTGATACCTCCGGCATTGTGACCTGATACACCTAATGTGCTCAATTTAGATAATCCCCAATCATCTTTTACATACTCCTTTGCCACCTTATCTGCGAAGTCAAGTGCCGAAATTGAAACAGTTACACTACCAGTCCCAACTTGTGAGCGTACTTGATTTATTAAATCTTGAGCAAAAAATGATAGCTCTGTTCTAACCTCTAGCGATAAATTATTAACAACCAGACGTTCTCCCTCATCAGCAACATCTTTATGGAAACTATTTTGATTCTTTAATCTCAAACTTTCTGACTGCAAGATAGACTTCGCTCTATCACGTTCAGTCTGACTAATATTAAAATCAGAAAAAGCCGTCTTCAAAGCCTTTATATACTTATCGCTCAGTGTAATCGTATTGCTAGGTGAAGATGATAAAGCATTGTCATAGATATTTTTAGCTTGTTCATATTCTCTCTTAGCTTTAATCAATTCACTTTTTAAACTTTCTACTTGACTGCTCGTTGTACTATTCGCATACACAGGTTGACTATTTACTAACCCAAGCAACGTTACGCTGGCAGTTGTTGCCAAGATAGTTGTTCTCAATTTCATAATCTTATCTCCTTTTTGTTTAAAAACGTTCTTAAAATATTTATTTTATGCTTTTATTTTACCATTTTTAGAGTTTTTTCTCAATTTTTTCTTGATTTCCATTCATCTATCCGCTTAATCAAAGATAGGACGTTTAGAACAGCTAAAATCTCCTCTCCTTGATGAAACAGATAGATGAGGTTCTATCTGTTTAATGCTTCGTTGGACGATGATATCCTTTACCAGTCAGCAGTAAACGATTGGTATTTCCTTGTTTAATGCGTCTAGCCACTAGAACATCACCTCGTTTGATGGTGCGAATCTCTTTATAAATTTTTGAATATTCTACAATCATCCAAACTGTCTCTAGTTTACCTGCTAGATATCCTTTTTTAGATACCAAACCATATCTGCTGGTTAATTTGATTTCATCTCCATTATCAAGTCTTGCGGTTGCATTCCCTTGATTTCCTAAGCATCTAAGGTCAGCTAAAGTGACCTCTGTAACTAATTTTGATTGATTCATCTTGTCTCCTCCTTACTGAATCAAGGCTGATTTACAGCCATGCCGAGGTATGACGTACATACCTGCTGTATTTTTTACACACGGTTTTAAGTCTAGAAACCGCAAACTCCTTCAGCTTAGGCTTTGCCTGCTTTTACGTGGTGGAACAGCACTAGATATCCTTTTCTAGCCTACACACCGCCCTTGTTCTTCTTTTTATGCTTAGTTCCGCTAATCAGGACAGTGGGGGTATTTAATTTTCAAAGATCAAAAGTAGTTTTATGACTTGCTCAGGTCAAAAAAGCTAGATTTAATCTCATGTCATCTATAGCTTAGTTACTCAGATACCTATACTCTGCTTCTCTATGAGCTTGCATCTTGGCCTCGCTCTTACGTTCGCCAATCAAATTTTCAATAGATTGAATCAAGTAAGCAAAAGGACTATCACATTCAGGAATCCGTTCGATACAGTGAAGAACCTCACTACTTGTTATCCATCCTGTCTGAATGTATTGGCCAACAATCATCTTTTGGCGGTGAGTCATATTATAATGCTGGTACCACGGTAAATGATCTCGGTAGCTATCTGCAATTTCCTGCAAGAGAGAATAGACTTGAGGTTTGATAAATTTCTTCCCACTTGTTTTTTGAGAAGGAGTGTCACAAGTTCCAGCAGTCTGATCCAATTCCTTAGAATTGGAAGCAGGCTTTCTAGAACTATGTCTAGTACTATTATTCTCAGTATGACTCTTCTCAGTCTTAATAGGGTTAAAATTTTTTACCTCCGGAGGTAAAGATTTTTGACTTCCAAAATTCGTTGATTTAACAGCTTTTTTTGGAGGTAAAGATTTTTGACTTCCATAATTTATTGATTTGATA
The DNA here is from genome assembly GCF_901542415.1 of Streptococcus mitis. Classification (NCBI taxonomy): domain Bacteria; kingdom Bacillati; phylum Bacillota; class Bacilli; order Lactobacillales; family Streptococcaceae; genus Streptococcus; species Streptococcus mitis. The sequence continues at coordinate 908,620 of NZ_CABEHV010000004.1, forward strand.
GGCTTTTCTAAAACAGAGTTTTCATCTTTCAAAATAGAAGATTCTTCTTCACTGCCTGGACGTTCAATTTCAAATAAGACACAACCTTTGTAATCTAAAGTTTTTACATGGTGGTAGACTACAGTTCCTTTGTCACGTCCTTTTTCTACGATTTTAGCATCATAGTGTTCATATTCTTGTAATTCAGCATTCACATTTTGAAGATACAAACGATTCGGACGATTCTTCCCTTGTTTCACTTCACGAAGCAATCCAAGCTCTTTCAATTCTTTCTTGATTTTCAATACAGTTGGCTTACTGCGATCTAAAATTTCCATTAAGTCCTCAACCGTATAGACAAGAAATACTGAACCATTCTCATCAACATAAGTCAGTTCACCGTTTCTGTAAGAATGAATACTCAACATACATCGATCATAGAGTACTCCATAAGCAATCTTGCCATCATTTGATAATTTCTTGGCATAGAGACTCGTCATCTTGATTTTCCCAGTAGGTTTCCCTTCAGCAGAAAATTTCTTCTTAACATTTACCATGAAAATTTGTGGGATTTGATAGAAGGTCTGTGTTGCTACTTGATTTACTGTAATATCAGCCATGTTATCACACCCCCATCATCACAGTACCATTTCCCATAGAGAACAGAACTCCCTCTCTCTCTAATTCTTCAACAGCCTTAACAGCCCGTTTTTTACTCATTCCTGTTTTTCTCATCACTTCGTTAACAGCTGCTTTTTTTGAAAATTGCACAAACATTTCTTTAGTCATTCTACTATCTCCTTTATCTGTCTCACTAATTTAAGTTCCTTTGAAAAGCAACTTGGACATTCAGATAGACCAAGCTGAAAATCCAAATGGTCAAATAAAAAGTTACATCGCTCACACTGCACTGTGCTTCTAAGTATTGTTTCACCTAACCAATCTCTTTCTACAACATCTAATACATCTCCACATTCAGGACAATGAATAGGCTTGAAAATATCATCTTCTTCCCATTTTTCCTCATAATCACAATCAAAACAAACGATTGTTTCCAACCACATGGATTAACTCCCTTCCAATGTTCCTTCTAATTCGCCTATCTTGAACTTAAATTCCTTGATTTTCTTTCTCACAAGATCACGTTCTGCACTCATTAGTTGTACCTCACTTTTTTTGTAAGGTTTTCTTAAGACTTCTAGTCTTGCCTCATATAGCTCCAGTGAACGCTTATAATAATTCAACATTTCTCTTTCTAGTCTTGTCATGCTATCTCGGCCTCTCTCGTTTCAAACAGAATCAAGTAACTCAGGAGTAAATTCCATCGTCGTCTACAGGGCTTCATCATAAGTCAGTTGGCTGGTTTGTCCCCATTCCCCATGTTCCATCTCTAGCTCTTCTGAAATACGGATAAGTGCCAAGCTTAATTCTAAGATATAATTCATGAATAACATCATCTTTTATGACTTTCCAGAAAATACTAGCGAGCTTATAATAATCGTTTCCAAGCCAAACTCTAGCAAGGTCATTGTCTGGAGATACTTTTTCATCAGAATTTCCTTCAGAAATACAATCAACCATATTTTCATTCTTATCAAGATATATTACATCGAAAATTTCTAGCGAATCAATATCCATAACAATTTCAATATTATCTGACATTTTTTCTCCTTAATTTTTGGCAACGAAAAAGAGAACGAATTTCCTCGTTCTCTACATATATTTATATATTTCTTGAATTTCTCAAAACTCTAGACACTTACTCATCTCCATTGAATCAGACCAATTCCCTACATCTCCGATTACTTTTTCAGGATATATTTTTTCTTACTGCCATTTTTCTTTTTATCCCAACTTTTATCCCACATTTTCGAATTGCTAAAAATAGCTACGAAAATATTCCAAAATATAAAGTTTCCTATCACCAAATATATAGACTCAGTTGTTAGGTATTTTCGATCCAAACCATCCTTTAGATAGAATAGTATATATGTTTCGTTAACAATCAAAAAGGTTGGCCAATAACTTTTTTTGAAAAAAGTACACATTTTCATGATTTGTTACCGCTTTCTGTAAGGTTAAGCTTAGTATACTACTAGGCAAGAAAATAAGCAACTAGAATAGAAAAAGATACCATTACTAAAATTGCCTTTTACATAAAAAAACGAACCAGCTGACTGATTCGTTTTCTTAAGTTCTACTCCTACTTCCGATACATTTTAAACTGTAGGAAGAGGTCGCTATATTTTCCTGTCCATTTATGGTCAAATTTCTCATAAACTTCTAGGTGTTTCATAGTTTCAGCGTCTGGATAGAAGGCTTTGTCTTCTTTTTTCTCCTCTGGGAGCAATTCCTTAGCTGGTAGGTTTGGTGTTGAGTAGCCGACATACTCTGCATTTTTGAGAGCATTTTCAGGTTTCAACATAAAGTTGATAAAGGCATAGGCGGCATCTTGGTTTTTGACTGTTTTGGGAATGACCATATTGTCAAACCAAAGGTTGCTGGCCTCAGTCGGTACCACATAGCGTAAATTTTCGTTTTTTTCTAGCATTTGGCTGGCTTCCCCTGAAAAGGTCACGCCGATAGCAGCGTTGTTCTGGATCATGTAGCCCTTCATCTCATCCGCCACAATAGCCTTGATATTTGGAGTCAGTTTGTAGAGCTTATCAACTGTCTCTTCCAACTGCTGGGTATCCTTGGAGTTGAGGCTGTAGCCGAGGGAATTTAGTCCGAGTCCCAGCACCTCACGCGCCCCATCAAAGAGCATGATAGAGTTCTTATACTCTGGCTTCCAGAGGTCATCCCAATGCTCAGGCACCTCATCTACCATGGTTTCATTGTAAACAATTCCCAAGGTTCCCCAGAAGTAAGGGATGGAGAATTTATTGCCTGGGTCAAAAGACTGGTTTAGAAACTCTGGTCCGATATTTTCGATTCCTTCAAGTTTTGAATAATCAAGCGGAACTAAGAGGTCTTCGTCCTTCATCTTGTTAATCATGTATTCACTAGGAATGGCAATGTCGTAGGTTGTTCCACCCTGCTTAATCTTAGTATACATGGCTTCGTTGGAGTCAAAGGTCTCGTACTGAACTTGGATTCCTGTTTCTTCAGTGAAATGCTCCAAGAGTTCTGGATCGATATAGTCACCCCAGTTGTAAATGACCAGTTTTTGACTATCTCGACTATTGATTTTACTGTCTAGATGAGTCGCAATTCCCCACAAGACCAGGATAATGGCTACGATTCCTGCTAAAAATGAATAGAGTTTTTTCATGCTTGCTCCTCCTTCTCACGTGAGATAAAGTAATATCCAACCACTAGGATAATACTAAAGAGAAAAACAAGGGCAGACAGAGCATTGATTTCTAGCGAAATCCCCTTGCGAGCACGAGAATAAATCTCAACTGATAGGGTTGAGAAGCCATTTCCCGTCACAAAGAAGGTCACGGCAAAGTCATCTAGCGAATAGGTGAAGGCCATGAAATAACCTGCAATAATAGACGGAGTCAGGTAAGGAAGCATGATTTCCTTGAACATCTGAAATTGACTGGCTCCCAAATCATAGGCCGCATGAATCATGTCGCCGTTCATTTCCTTGAGACGAGGTAAGACCATCAAGACAACGATAGGGATGGAAAAGGCCACGTGACTAGATAGAACGGTCAAAAAGCCAAGTGAAAACTTGAGTTGAGTAAAAAGAATCAAGAAGCTGGCACCAATCATAACATCAGGCGCAACCATGAGGATATTATTGAGTGATAGAAAGGCTTCTTGGTATTTCTTACGAGACTGGTAGATATAAATAGCTCCAAAAGTTCCGATAATGGTCGCTATCAAGGCTGACAGGAAGGCCAAGAAAAAGGTCTGAGTCACAATCAACATGAGACGACCATCGCCAAACATGGTTTTAAAATGGCTCAAGCTAAAGCCTGTAAAGCTGTTCATGTCGTTTCCTGCATTAAAGGCGTAGCCAATCAAGTAAAAGATAGGCAGGTAGAGGACAAGAAAGACCAGTCCCAGATATAGATTGGCAAATTTTTTCATCGTTCTCTCCTTTCCTTGGTCACCCACATGGTGATGAACATGGTCAGGATGAGAATCACACCGATGGTAGAACCCATACCATAGTTGTCATTGGTCAGGAAGTTCTGCTCAATGGCTGTACCTAGTGTGATAACGCGGTTTCCACCAATCAAACGGGTCAGCATGAAGAGACTCAAACTTGGGATAAAGACCGATTGGACCCCACTTCTCACTCCGTTCATAGATAGAGGGAAGATGACATGACGGAAGGTTTCCCACTTGGTCGCACCAAGGTCGTAGCTGGCATTGATGAGATTGTTATCCATATCGTCCAAGACATTGAAAATCGGCAAAATCATAAAGGGAAGCTCGATGTAGCTTGCGACAAAAATAAAGGAGAAATCGGTAAAGAGCAACTGTTGTGAACCGATTCCGATAAATTCAAGGAATTGGTTAATAGAGCCATTTTGACCAAAAATCCCAATAAAGGCATAAGCTTTGAGGAGCAAATTGATCCAGGTAGGCAGGATAATCAGCATAAGCCAGAGTTGACGGTGTTTGAGACGGGTCAAAAAGAGGGCTGTCGGATAACTGATAAGCAGGGTCACAAATGTCACAATCCCTGCATAAAGCACTGAGTTGAAACTCATTTTGAGGTAGGTCAAGTTTTGTGACGCAAAGTAAGATTTATAGTTTTCTAAACTGAATTGTCCTTCGATATTGAAAAAGGATTGACCGAAAATCAAGACCAAGGGTGCCAGAACAAAGAGTGCAATCCAGAGCATGTAGGGCACTACAAAGAGTTTAGAGCTTGTTTTCTTCATCTCTTTCCTCCTCGATTGCATTGATCAGACCTGCTTCTTGCTCTTCGATTTCCACGTATTCTTCGATACGGGCATCAAACTCTTCTTCTGTTTCATTGAGACGCATGATGTGGATGTCTTCTGGTTCAAAGTCCAAACCGATTTCCTCACCCACAATGGCCTTACGTGTTGAGTGGATCATCCATTCATTCCCAAGTTCGTCATAGGCGATAATTTCATAGTGAACTCCACGGAAGAGCTGGGTATCGACCTTAACTTGGAGCTTGCCTTCTTCAGGAAGGGTAATGCGCAAGTCCTCTGGACGAATCACGACCTCAACAGGTTCATTCGGCTTCATCCCCCCATCGACCGCTTCGAATCGTTTGCCGTTAAACTCAACCAAGTAGTCCTCAATCATGGTTCCTGGCAAGATATTTGACTCACCGATAAAAGTGGCAACAAAGTGATTGATCGGCTCATCGTAGATATCCACAGGTGTTCCAGACTGGACAATCTCGCCATCATTCATAACGAAAATCCAGTCACTCATAGCCAGGGCTTCTTCCTGATCGTGAGTGACAAAGACAAAGGTAATGCCCAATCGTTGTTGCAGTTCACGCAGTTCGTACTGCATATCTGTTCGTAATTTTAAGTCCAACGCTGACAAAGGCTCGTCCAACAAAACCACACGGGGTTGGTTGATAATGGCACGGGCAATAGCCACACGCTGACGTTGTCCTCCAGAGAGTTTACGGATGGAACGTTTTTCATACCCTTCCAACTGAACCATCTTGAGAACTTCCGCTACGCGTTTCTCGATTTCTTTCTTGTCAATCTTGCGCAAGCGGAGTGGAAAAGCAACATTTTCAAACACATTCATATGTGGAAACAAGGCATAGGATTGGAAGACCGTATGGACGTCTCGCTTGTTGGTTGGGATGTCATTGATACGGACACCATCCAGCAAAATATCTCCTGTCGTCGCATCCAGTAAACCTGCAATGATGTTAAGGATAGTTGATTTCCCTGAACCAGATGCGCCTAGAAGGGTATAGAATTTCCCTTCTTCCAACTCAAAGTTGATATCTTTGAGAACCTTGGTGTTGCTGTCTTCAAAAACTTTAGAGACGTTTTTGAATTCAATAATTGGTTTTTTCAATTGTCATTTATTCCTTCTTTTTCATAGATTAACAGATCAGGGCTCTGTCAGGCCACTACTACCTCGTGTAGGAGATTGAACTGCCTACATTCTTCTGCACTGACGATAGGCTTTCACCCCCTTTCCATGACATAGCAGCAGCTTTTTAACTAAAACTTCCTACTTGCTTTCACCCAAGATACGGACTTCTCTCTCAAGAGTGACGCCAGAGTGTTCCTTGACTTTTTCGATAACAGACTCAATCAAGTCCTCGTAGTCTTTAGCCGTTCCGTCAGCAACATTGATCATAAATCCTGCGTGCTTTTCAGACACTTCAACACCACCGATACGATAGCCTTTCAAGCCAGCTTCTGAAATTAATTGACCTGCAAAATGACCTACTGGACGCTTAAAGACCGAACCACAAGATGGATATTCTAAAGGTTGCTTGAGTTCACGTAGATGCGTCAAACGATCCATTTCTTGCTTGATAACCTGATGGCTTCCTGGAGCAAGGGCAAATTTAGCTGACAAGACAACTGCACCAGACTCTTGAATAGCTGAATGGCGGTAACCAAAAGCCAAGTCCTTGACAGACAGGGTCTCGATTTCTCCGTCCTTAGTCAAAATCTTACAAGACTGTAAGATGTGGGCAATCTCGCCACCATAGGCACCTGCATTCATAAAGACAGCACCGCCGACGCTCCCCGGAATGCCACAAGCAAACTCAAAACCAGTCAAACTATGACGAAGGGCAATGCGTGTTGTTTCAATCAAGTTAGCACCAGCTTCAGCTTCGATGGTATAGCCATCAACAGAAACATTATTGAGCTTGTCACACAAGATGACAAATCCACGAATTCCACCATCACGAACGATGATATTGCTGGCATTTCCAAGAACCATCCAAGGGATATTTTCTTGATTGGCAAATTTGACAACGCGAGCCAACTCAAAACGATTTCGTGGAAAGACCAAATAATCGGCCTCTCCACCTACTTTTGTATAACTATAGCTATGCAAGGGTTCCTTGAAACGGATATCAATCCCTTCTAAGATTTCAAGCATTTTTTCTTTTACTGACATGACACTCTTCCTTTTACAAAATTCATTCCATTATACCATTTTTAAGACCATTTGACGACCCTAAAAAAATCTTGGACTTATTTTAAATAAAAAGCTAATTTCTCAAAGTAACTTCCACTTGCCCAACCAAAGTGGAAATTAGTCTAAAACGGATTTTTATGGTGGAATTAAGTGTGAGACGTTTGAGTTAGAAATGAGGTCTACTATGACAAAACATAAACACCTTACCCTTTCAGACCGTAATGATATCCAATTAGGCTTAGAGCGCGGTGAAACCTTCAAAGCTATCGGACAATCCATTCTAAAAGACCCAACTACTGTTTCCAAAGAAGTCAAACGAAACAGACAAGTCCGAGAGTCTACATGCGATAACCTTCCTTGCCCTTTACTCGATAAGGCTCCCTTTGTCTGTAATGGATGCCCTAAAAGAAGACAAAATTGTGGATTTAAAAAAATCTTCTACCTTGCTAAACAAGCTCAAAAACAGTACGAACAAACTCTTGTCGAAGCTCGTGAAGGAACTCCCCTTAATTCCAAGGCCTTCTGGGACATGGACAAAGTCATTTCTGATGGTGTTAAAAAGGGACAACACATCTATCATATCCTCAAAACTCATAACCTTGATGTCAGTTCCTCAACCGTCTATCGACACATCCGAAAAGGATACCTATCTATCGCTCATATTGACCTAGCCAGAGCCGTTAAATTCAAAGAAAGACGGAAAAGGAAACTACCTTCCATCCCTAAAGAAGCTAAAAAAGGCCGTTCCTATGAGGATTTCCAAAACTATTTAGTCCTTAATCAACTAGACTCTTGGCTGGAAATGGACACAGTTCTGGGGAGGATGGGAGGTAAAGTCCTACTTACCTTCAACCTGTCTTTCTGTAACTTTATCTTCGCTAGGCTTCTGGATAATAAAACTGCCCTTGAGGTTACCAAACACCTCTATACCATCAAGACACTCTTCATGAAGCTGATAAAGATTTCTTCCAACTCTTTCCTGTCATTCTTACCGATAATGGTGGAGAGTTTGCCAGGGTTGATGATATCGAAATGGATGTGCGAGGAGAGAGTAAACTCTTCTTTTGTGACCCTAATCGCTCTGACCAGAAAGGGAGAATTGAGAAAAACCACACACTGATTCGAGACATTCTACCTAAGGGAACTGCTTTTGACAACTTAACTCAAGAGGACATCAATCTCGTCTGCTCTCATGTCAACAGTGTCAAACGTGCTGCTTTGAATGGAAAGTCAGCCTATGAGCTCTTTGCCTTTACCTATGGAGAAGAGATTCCTAAGCTTCTAGGTATTTCTAAAATACCTGCAGAAGACGTCTGTCAGTCTTCGAAATTACTCCAACATAAGTTCTAAAAACTAACCTTTAACCGCATTCAAACGTCTCACACTAACTTCCACCATAGCGGAACTTAATCTGAAACGCTTTCAGATGAGGGGATTTTGTGCGCTCTTTTTTTCGATTCCTTTTGGTTACAAAAGCGATGAAATCAAGCATTAGTAAAACCAGTGGAACTTACCCTGACACGGATTTCCACTGGTTTTTAGGATTTTTATCAGACTAACTTCCACTTCTACTAGCGGTGGAACTTAGTTTGCGAATTTACCTTTTAAATAAAAAAAGAGGTTTCCCCTCTTTTTATGATTTTTTGCAAAAGATTGCCTTGGTTCCATAGGCAAGCAGAACAAGTTCAAGTGCTAGGACAACTTCAACCAAGACTGGATTGGTCAACCAGCCAACTTGGGCAAGAGATGGTGCCAGGTCAAAGAAGGCATGTAGTCCATAGGCCGCTAGGAGATAAATCCATTTCTTCTGGCGAACAGCTTGGTAAACCCAAACAGTCAAGAGTAATTGGAAACCTAGCGCCAAGATTCGCTCAAAACCAAGCAAATAAATCTGCCAGACTGATAGCGACTGAATAGTTTTCAACATATTTTCAGACAGCAATTGCATAACCTGTGGATTTTGCGTTTGAACTGCTGAGAGAACGAAGTAGAGATTAAGCAAACTAGTAAGACCTAGGAAAATCAACTCCAAGCCACCATGACCTAACCCATAAGCCAAGGCGTCTGCCTTGTCCAAACTTCTCTTTTTCTCCAACCATTTGAAGAAAACAAGGCGAGCAGTTTCCTCAAAAAGGGCTGCCATGGCTAGACCATAGATGATGTAGACAAGCGGATGGTCTTGCAAGAGGGCAATACTACCGTCTTTTTGAGGGTGCAAAACCAAGATATGCACCAGTTTTTCTAAAATCTGTGAAGAGACAAAGAAGGCAACAGCCCCCAAGCCCAAGACAGCTAGATTAATCTGGTGTTTCTTTTTGGCATACCAAACGCTTCCTAGCAAGAAAGCTAGTAATAGCACCATGGTAATGATAATATGAATGGTCATTTTCTTCTCCTATTCCGCCTTTTCAATATCTTTTTTCATCTCGTCAACATTGAACTTAGCAAACAAGTATTGACGATCTTGGACTGGAAAACGTTGATCCAACTGGTCAACAGCTCCCACCTCAATAATGCCTTCCTTGATGACAAAGTCCATGACATGCCCACCAAAGGTCAAATCATCTGAGATGAAGTGCAGATGGTAGCCTGCCACACTAACCCCATGGAAAATCTCTGGGGTCCAGAAACCAACGATGGTTCCTGCCACATTGTCGCGACTATATTCAGGCTGATGGGTTGCGACCTCAGCAAACTTGGTATCTGGTGTCGACTTGGGAATCATGCGCACATGCATATGTGAAAATTCCCCACGAATCTTGATCGAGCGGAAAAGATTTTCCCCATCATAATAAGACTCAATTCGTTCTTCCAATTCCTTGTCTGTCATCTCAAAGCGCTGGCGGAAAATGACCTCTGCCTGATGTGGTACTACTGCTGCGTAAGGAATAAGGGCATCTGGTGATACTTCCACAATTTCTGGCTGCTCTCCTGATCCCTTGGCCTGATAAGCCTTGCCATCCAAGACAATCAATTCCCCATCAATAGAATCCAAGGTTCCCAAACCAAGGTCACCATGCTCTAGCAATTCTCCTACTGTCATGGTCCCACCATAAAGGCCAGCCATCAAGGCTCCAAGGGTATTGTATTGAAATAATTTCACTGGTTCCTGCACGTTCTTATCCATTCTCTTTCTTGTCTGTTATTCTATAAATGTTACTCCTAAGTATACCACATTTGCCCCTAGATGTGAACGAGAGAAACACTCTAGACATTGCCAAGAAGGAAAAAAAAAGGTACAATGTAACAAAATCAAGGGAGGTCTGGAATGAAGAAACAAAGCAAGTACCAAGAGGTTGTTTCCTATCTAAAAAAAGGTATCGAGTCTGGACGTTTTCCAACGGGTAGCCGCCTACCTTCTATCCGTCAACTGAGCCTTGACTTTCACTGTAGCAAGGACACTGTCCAACGAGCCCTGCTGGAATTACGGCACGAACAATACCTCTATTCCAAGCCCCAGAGTGGCTACTATGTCCTAGAACAAGGGCAACACCAGGATTTAGAAATCGAAGTCACTGACGAACATGCCAATGCCTATGACGATTTCCGGCTCTGTGTCAATGAAACCTTGATTGGCCGAGAAAACTACCTCTTCAACTACTATGACAACCAAGAAGGTTTAGAAGACCTAAGACAGTCCATTCACAAACTCCTCTTTGACCAAGCCCTCTACTGCAAGGCTGACCAACTGGTACTGACTTCTGGGACCCAACAAGCCCTTTTTATCCTCTCTCAAATTTCCTTTCCTAGCCAAGCCAAGGAAATCTTGGTGGAACAGCCGACCTATCATCGAATGAACCGTCTCTTGATTGCTCAGGGTCTGGACTATCAAACGATTGAACGAGGCATTGATGGAATTGACTTGGACCAGCTGGAAGGTCACTTCAAAACAGGACAAATTAAGTTTTTCTATACCATTCCTCGTTTTCACTATCCTCTGGGGCATTCCTATTCTGAGCAGGACAAACGGGCTATCCTTGACTTAGCTGCCAAGTACGGTGTCTATATCGTAGAGGACGATTATCTGGGGGATTTGGACTCTAAAAAGGGCCAGACCTTCCACTATCTGGATACAGAAGAGCGCGTTATTTATATCAAGTCCTTCTCAACCAGCCTCTTTCCAGCCCTGCGGATTACGGCTCTCATTCTGCCAAATGCTATCAAAAAAGCCTTTGTGGCCTACAAAAATATCCTAGACTACGACAGCAACCTTATCATGCAAAAGGCCCTGTCACTCTATATTGACAGTCAACTGTTTGAGAAAAATCGTCTGGCTCGCTTGGCCAATCAGGAAGCTTACCAAAAACAAATCGAGGAAAGACTAGCTAAAACACCTTGTCCCCTTCCTCATTTTCCCCTACACGATGGTTTATTGCTAGACCTGAGACAGTATCCTAAAATCGCCAGTCTCAAACACAGTCAACTGGGCTTAGACTTCTTTGAAGAGGCATATTTAAGCACCTGCCCTTATCAATTTGCCAAGGTGTCCTTAGACATTCTGGAAAAGGTTTTAAACTATTTAAAAGCAGAATTGGAATGACTTCCAACTCTGCTTTTTTCTTATACTCTTCGAAAATCTCTTCAAACCACGTCAGCGTCGCCTTACCGTACTCAAGTACAGCTTGCGGCTAGCTTCCTAGTTTGCTCTTTGATTTTCATTGAGTATTATTCTTCAACTTCTGTTAGGGTTGCTGCTTTTTCAAGATATTTTTGGTAGGTACCGTCATCCTTGAGTTTTTGGATGACCTTGTCCACCACTTCTTTCAAATCAGCACTATTTTTTCTAAGGGCAACGGCATTGGCTTCGCCGTCCTTCATCTTCAAGCTGACAGTTGCGACAGCTAGGTCCGCATTTTTAGCAGCATAGCTAAGAGCAACAGGCTCATCCATGTGAACAGCATCTACTTTTCCAGCCTGTAATTCATTGACTGCTTCACCCATATTGGTTAGGGAAGTCAATTGAGCTTTTGGCAATTGTTCCTTGACCATCGACTCTGGAACAGTCCCTTTTTGAGCTGCAATATTAGCACTTTCTAGGCTAGTTAAATCCTTGTATTTTTCTACATCAGTCTTACGAACCAAGAAACTAATCTTGTTTTCATAATAAGGAATTGAAAAATCAAAGACTTCTTTTCTCTCCTCAGTAGCGCTAATTCCCGCAACTGCTAGATCAGCCTTACCTGTCTGAAGACTAGTCAAGACATTGTCAAAACTCATGCTTGAGATTTCCAACTTAACTCCAAGTTCATCAGCAATAGCCTGTGCCATATCAATATCCGCACCGACTACCTGGTTTTTTCCGTCAACCAAGGATTGAAATTCAAAGGGTGCATAGTCAGGACTGGTCGCCACAACTAATTTTCCCTTTTGCTTAATGGCCTCAACAGCTGACTGAGAGCCGTTAGAGCCCGACTGGCAAGCCACTAAGAAGAAGCTTGCAAGAAAACTACATAAAACAAATATCCATTTTTTTGATTTCATAAATAAACAACCTCTCTGTTAATTTTGTATAATTATAACGCTATCCAAGATACTTGTCAAGTGTTTTTTGAATTTTTATCTTAAAAATATTTTTTTCATTCAATAAAAGGAGCTTTCGGTTGATTTCAAGCTCCTTTTTATACATAATTATCCTATTTTATAGTTCGACAATCTTACCTGTTTCAAAGTAAACAACCCATTCACAGATATTTTTTGCATAGTCTCCAATACGTTCCAAAAAGGCAATCACTTGGAAGTAATCGCGTCCTGTAACGATAGCATCTGGATTTTTCTTGATTTCTTCCGTAGCCAACTCACGAATGCTATCAAAGTAATGGTTGATTTTTTCGTCCATGGCTGCTACTTCATAGGCTTGGTCCACTGAACCATTCAGATAGAGTTCAAGGGCTGCTTCGACGAAATTCTTGACATCGCGACCCATTCTCTTGATTTCTTCTTCAACAGCTGGGATACGTTGTTCCCCCTTCATACGAATGGCTGCTTTTGCAATGGAAACAGCATGGTCTCCCATACGTTCCAAGTCAGATACGGCTTTTAAGACTGTCAAAACAGTACGCAAGTCTTGAGAAACAGGTTGTTGAAGGGCAATCATTTCAAATGATTTCTTCTCCAATTTTACTTCGTATTCGTTTACTTCTGCATCGTCTTCGATGACTTCCTTAGCCAAATCACGGTCATGCGTAACAAAGGCACGCACTGTACGATTGATTTGGGATAGCACTTCTTGTCCCATGGCATAGAACTGGTTGTGCAATTTCTCTAAATCTTCTTCAAATTGAGAACGTAACATCATTTATCTCCTTATCCAAATTTTCCTGAAATATAATCTTCTGTTTCCTTGTGTTGTGGGTTGAGGAACATCTTCTTGGTATCGTTAAACTCAATCAAATCTCCATCTAAGAAAAATCCTGTCTTGTCAGAGATACGAGAGGCTTGTTGCATAGAACGCGTAACCAAGAGCATGGTGTATTTATCTTTTAGGCCATACAAGGTTTCCTCAATCTTACCGGCCGAGATAGGGTCCAAGGCTGAAGTAGGTTCATCCAAGAGAATGATTTTAGGACTGGTTGCTAAGACACGAGCAACACAGACACGTTGCTGTTGTCCACCTGAAAGCCCGATAGCTGAATCATGCAGGCGGTCCTTGACCTCGTCCCAGATAGAAGCTCGTTGTAGGGCTTTTTCTACCGCTTCATCCAGAACCTGCTTGTCCTTCACTCCATTGATACGAAGCCCGTAAACAACATTTTCGTAGATAGACATAGGGAAAGGGTTTGGTTGTTGGAAAACCATACCGATTTCCTTCCGCAATTCAACTGTATCTGTACGTGGACTGTAGATGTTATGGCCATTATAAACTACCGAACCAGTTGTGGTCACCTCTGGATTAAGATCCCCCATGCGGTTGATAGCCTTTAGGAGGGTTGACTTCCCTGATCCAGATGGACCAATCAAAGCTGTAATTTCCTTAGGTTGGAAAGATAGGGAAACACTATTCAAGGCCTTTTTTTGATTGTAGTAAACGGACAGGTCTGACACCTGTAAAATCGCTTCTGTCATACTGTTTCCTTTCTATCCAAAGTGTCCTGTTACGTAGTCATTGGTTGACTGTAGTTTGGCATTTTGGAAAATATTAGAGGTCTTATCGTACTCGATCAAGTCACCCAAGTAGAAAAATCCTGTGTAATCACTGGCACGCGCAGCCTGCTGCATACTGTGGGTCACGATGATGATGGTAAAGTCCTTCTTCAATTCCAACATGGTTTCTTCCAGTTGGGCTGTCGCAATCGGATCCAAGGCAGACGCTGGTTCATCCATCAAGAGGATATCTGGTTTAACAGAAATAGCACGAGCGATACAGAGACGTTGCTGCTGACCACCTGATAGGGTCAAGGCTGACTTGTGCAAATCGTCTTTGACCTGATCCCAAAGGACAGCTTGACGAAGAGAGGTTTCCACAATTTCATCCAAGACTTGCTTGTCCTTAACCCCTGCACGTTCATGGGCAAAAGTGATATTGCGGTAGATAGACTTGGCAAAAGGATTTGGTCGTTGGAAGACCATTCCGATGTGCTTACGCATCTCATAGACATTAATTTCTGGACGGTTGACATCAATCCCTTGGTAGAGGATTTGACCTGTGACCTTGGCAATATCAATGGTATCATTCATACGATTGAGACTGCGGAGGTAGGTTGATTTCCCAGATCCAGATGGGCCAATTAAGGCTGTGATTTTATTTTTTTCAAATTGCATATCGATGCCCTTGATGGATTCTTTTTTACCGTAGTAAACATGTAAATCCTTGGTAGAGAGGACCACTTTCTCTTCAGGAAAGGTGATGATATGCTTTTCATCCCAATTATATTTTGACATGGCTTCTCCTTTAGGCAGCGGTTAATTTCTTATGTAGGTAGCTTCCGAGTTTGCGGGCTCCAAAGTTAAAGATGAGGATAAAGATGAGGAGCACTGCGGCAGAACCTGCTGATACGATGGTTCCATCTGGAATTGTTCCTTCGCTATTGACTTTCCAGATGTGGACAGCCAAGGTTTCTGCTTGACGGAAGATAGAGATTGGGCTAGTCACACTGAGAATATTCCAGTTAGACCAGTCTAGGGCTGGAGCGGATTGTCCTGCTGTATAAATCAAAGCAGCAGCCTCACCAAAGATACGACCAGAGGCTAAGACGACCCCAGTCACAATACCTGGAAGGGCTTCTGGAATGACCACATGGACCACTGTCTCCCAGCGAGAAATTCCAAGGGCCAAGCCAGCCTCACGTTGCGTATGGTGAACGTGTTTCAAACTGTCTTCAACATTACGAGTCATCTGAGGTAAGTTAAAGACTGTCAAGGCCAAGGCACCTGAGATGATTGAAAATCCATACTCAAACTGAACTACAAAGATCAAGTAACCAAAGAGACCTACAACCACTGATGGCAATGAAGACAAGATTTCAATACAGGTTCTGACAAAATTGGTCACAGGACCTTTTTTGGCATATTCAGCTAGGAAAATCCCAGCCCCCATAGACAAGGGCACAGAGATAATCAAGGTAATAACCAGAAGGAAGAAGGAATTATAGAGCTGAATTCCAATCCCTCCGCCTGCTTGGTAAGAAGATGATTTGCCAGTCAAGAAAGACCAAGAGATGTGGGGCAAACCACGAACCAAGATATAAAGAATCAAGGATGCCAAGATGGCAACGATAATTCCTGCAATTGAGTAGAGGACAGCTGTTGCAATTTTATCTAATTTCTTAGCGTGCATAGTTTTTCTTTCCTCTTTCTTTCGTAATCAATTTAATCACACTGTTGAAGGCCAAACTCATCAAGAGCAAGACTAAGGCCAGTGACCAGAGAACGTTATTGTCAACTGTTCCCATAACAGTATTTCCGATACCCATGGTCAAGACAGAGGTCAAGGTCGCAGCAGGTGTTGTCAATGAAGTTGGGACAACGGCTGAGTTTCCGACCACCATCTGAATGGCCAAAGCCTCACCAAAGGAACGCGCCATCCCAAAGACCACTGCTGTGAAAATCCCTGAACGCGCTGCCTTCAAGGTCACGCGCCAGATGGTTTGCCAGCGGGTGGCCCCCATAGCCAAACTAGCTTCGCGGTAGTGACGAGGTACCGCACGCAAGCTATCGGTTGTCATAAAGGTTACCGTCGGTAAAATCATGACAAAGAGTACGAAAATCCCTGACAGAATCCCAAAACCAGTTCCACCAAAGACACTACGTACAAAGGGAACTACGACCTGCAAACCGATAAATCCATACACAACGGAAGGAATCCCGACCAGCAATTCAATGGCTGGTTGCAAGATTCTAGCACCTTTTGGTGAGACTTCAGTCATAAAGACTGCCGCACCGATGGCAAAAGGAGTTGCGATAAGAGCTGATAGGATTGTGACAATGAAGGAACCCAAAATCATGGGAAGGGCACCAAATTGTTTACCTGAAGGATTCCAAGTTTGTCCAAAAAGGAAATCAAAGATATTAACCCCATTGACAAAGAAGGTCGACAAACCTTTTTGGGCAACGAAAATCAAAATCATAGCCACAATGATGACAATCAAAGACAGACAGGCAAAGGTCAAACCTTTCCCTAATTTCTCTAGACGAGAGTTCTTTGAGGGAGAAAGTAATTTTTTAGCTAATTCTTCTTGATTCATTATTGACTCCCTTCTAGTGCTGTCACCGTTCCTACAGCATCTTTTTCAACTTTCATTTCCTTGACAGAAATATAGCCCATTCCCTTAACGATTCCACTTTGCGCTTCATCTGAGAGGACAAAGTTAAGAAATTCTGCAACCAATTCGTTTGGTTGGCCTAAGGTGTACATGTGCTCATAAGACCACAAAGGCCAGTTATTGGTCGTAACATTTTCTGCAATCGGCTCATAGCCATTCAACTTCATACGTTTAACTGAGTCATCCACATAGGCAAAGGCTAGGTAAGAAATGGCTCCTGGTGTCTGAGAAACAATGTTTTTAACCATCCCATTTGAATCCTGTTCTTGACTCTGCACGGCAGATTGACCATCCATGATAACACTATCAAAGGTTGCACGCGAACCAGAACTTGCCGCGCGGTTGATAATGGAAATGGCTAGGTCTTTCCCACCGACTTCTTTCCAGTTGGTCACTTGACCTGTGAAGATGCTACGGAGTTGTTCAGTTGTCAGATTTTCAACATCAACTTCCTTGTTCACAATAACTGCCAAGCCCGCTACAGCAACCTTATGGTCCACTAGAGCGGATGCGTTGATACCGTCTTTTTCCTCGGCAAATACGTCTGAATTTCCTACATCAACAGCTCCAGACTGAACCTGAGACAAACCTGTACCAGATCCTCCACCTTGGACGTTGACTGTTTTTCCAACGTGCATAGAGCCAAATTCATCTGCTGCTGCTTCGACCAAGGGCTGAAGAGCCGTTGAGCCAACAGCTGTCATGGATTCTCCACGATCAATCCAGCTAGCACATCCCGCCAAAGAACCTGCCAGCAAAAGAGCTGCAAGGGATAAAGCGAGTTTTTTCCTTTTTTTCACTGTTTTTCTCCTTGAAAATAATGGTGAATGCTGTGAATTTTTTCAACTATTTATTTATGTTTTTCTTTTGAAAATTGGGAGCCAACTGAAGTTCTTTGCTTAGTTTTACTAGTCATTTGCTCAGTTACCTTGCCCACCAATTTCGACTTAAAATGAAAGACAATTTGAAAAAAATCCATACTTCCACTATAACATAGACAAGCTACTTTGACTAGCATTTTCACTTGAATCTAAGGCCTTTTGGAAAATAATTTTTCAAAACATTTCCAGTCACCTTAGCAAAGCCCAAACCATTGCCCTGAACCAAAACTTGGTACCAACCATTTGGCAGACTTTCCTCAAGCTGAACAGTCTCTCCAGCCACATACTTTACAAACGCTTCTTGGGCAATTTCAACCGACTGCTTGACCTGACTCGGTTTCAAGGCTAGGCCAAGAGCGAAACTGGGCTCAAAGCGTTTCTTCTTAAAGGTACCCAGATGCAGGCCATTGCGAGCAATCTTGAGTTTCCCTAAATCTGGCAAAAATTCTGGCAGGAGATAGAGTTGGTCACCAAAAGTCTGCAAGATTCCCCTTAGATTGATTTTCAGGTGTTTTTGGGCAAATTCCTGCCACAAAGTAACTTGTTCGCGGCTGAGATTGCTCTTACTTGCCTTAAATTTAGGAGCTGGATTGTCACCTCTAAATTGTAAATGAGCTACAAACTGCCCCTCTCCCTTAAACTGATGAGGGTACATCCGAGCTGTTTCTGGCAGGTCAATACCAGCTACCATTCCATTGATATGTTCAACTGGCAGCAAATCAAAATCATACTCTTCCAGTAGCCAATTGACAATCTCTTCGTTTTCCTCGGGGGCCCAGGTACAAGTTGAATAAACCAGACGACCACCTTGAGCTAACATGGTCACGGCATCTGCTAGAATTTCTCTTTGCAAGCTAGCACATTGACTCGGATAATCTAAGCTCCAATAGTCCATAGCATCTGGTTGCTTACGAAACATCCCTTCACCAGAGCAAGGAGCATCAAGGACAATGAGGTCAAAATAGCCTTTAAAAACCTTGGCCAAGCGGTCAGCAGATTCATTGGTCACCACGACATTTGTCGCTCCAAAGCGCTCCATGTTTTCTACTAAAATCTTAGCCCGTTTGCTTGAAATTTCATTGGAAACAAGGAGACCCTCCCCTGCTAGATAGGCTGCCAGCTGAGTTGATTTGCCACCCGGTGCAGCAGCCAAATCCAAGACTTTCATACCAGGACTGGGCTGGGCTACCTGAGCAACCATCTGAGCAGCAGGTTCTTGCGAATAAACTAAACCAGTAGCATGCTCAGGCGATTTCCCAGACACCTTCCCGTAGTGGCCCCAAGGAGTTTGAGGAATGGCATCAGAAAAGGAAACTGGCGCTTCTTTTAAAGGATTGATCCGAAAAGCCGAAACCGCTTCCTCCTCAAAAGAGGCAAGAAAATCTCTTGCCTCATCTCCTAGTATCTCTTCATATTTTTCAACAAATCCTTCTGGAAATTGCATTTAAGTTCTTTTCCTTTCGTAAATATAGGACTGAATTTCCTCCTGCATCTCAAGAGGTAGCATCATGACCGGCTGTCTGGTTTGAAAATTAGGAGTTTCACCAGAAAGGGTCACCACCCGATAGCCCAGACTTTCCCCTAAAATATTAGCGGCAGCATAATCCCATGGTTGCAGATAAGTGACATAGGTCAATAAATGCCCTGACAAAATCTTGGCAAAACTAATGGCCGCACTCCCATAGACACGAACACCGAGGACCGCTCGACTCAAATCAGCCAAGCCCCATTCATTGGTTTCCAGCATGCCACTATTCCCTGCAATAAGGAAATCTCCAAGTGGTTTTGGTTTAAAAGGAGCTAGAGGCTTATCATTTAGACAAACTGGAAAGGCTCCGCCACCGTGGTAACAATCCCCTTTGACCACATCATAAATGAGACCAAACTGACCTTGACCATTCTCAAAATAAGCCATCATAACAGCAAAATCTTCCTGCTGGGCTACAAAGTTATTGGTCCCATCAATGGGATCAATAACCCAAACCCTGCCCTCTTGAACCGAGGCTCGCAGACAACCTTCTTCAGCACAAATCTTATCCTCAGGATAACGGGATAAAATCTCACCAACCAAGAGTTCCTGAACTTCCTTGTCCAGTCTGGTCACCAAATCTGTTGGAGAGGACTTGGTCTCAACACACAAGTCTTCCTGCATGTGGTCAAGGATGTACTGGCCCGCTCTCTTAATAAGCTCTTTAGCAAATTCAAATTTACTTTCCAAGAGAAATCTTCCCTTCCCCTTTTTCCTTGGCAGTCTGAACTGCTCGATAAAGCGAATAGCCACTAACTGTTTCAAATTCTCGGCCCAAACGTTTTTCTTCGCTCTTGCTTGGCACGACCGCTTTGAATTCCTTATAGGATTCCAGTAACTTTTTAGCCTCTACCTTGCCCTCATAGGCAGCTTCAACATCATTAAAAAAAGAAAGCACTGAAGCAAGTTCTTCAGTGCTCCACGACAAATCTAGTGGGTAACTATACTGTTTGTTCATTAACTAATACCAGCTCTCATTCTTGCTTCTTTTAGTTCTTGCTTACGATAACTACGAGGGAGAAAAGCACGAATCTCATCTTCATTAAAACCGATTTGCATGCGTTTAGCATCGATAATAATTGGACGACGCAAAAGACTAGGATACTGCTCAATCAAATGAAGCAATTCCGATACCGAAATACTCTCTACATCAATATTCAATTTTTGAAAAATTTTTGAACGAGTTGAAATGATGTCATCAGTACCATTTTCGGTCAAGGAAAGGATGTGTTGCAATTCTTTTCTTGTTAAAGGACTGGTCATAATATTGTGTTCCACAAAGGGAACCTTATGTTTTTCTAACCAGGCCTTAGCCTTACGACATGATGTACAGCTCGGTGATAGAAATAGTGTAATCATGCTTTTCTCTTCTTATCTATACTTTGCTATTTCTATTATACACAAAAATAAAGCGCTTGACTAGCGATTTTTTAAAAAAAGCCTATTTTTCAAGAAAAATAGACTGTTTGCGAACGATTGATATATTCTGGATTTAGTTAATTCACTCTTAACGATGGTTTTAAATTATATGATTTTTTATATATACAAATTAAAAACGTCTTTCGTTTTACTTCCTACGACTTTTCAGGTACAGAAAACCAAAGAAGCTTTCATAGAGGGTGAAAAAGAGGAGGAAGGCATGAAGGAAGAAGGTCTCTGGCAAAATCAGAATCACTGGATCCTTAGCTGGGTCAAAAAGCCAGGTATCATCTCCCACAAAGAGAATTTGATGGAAAAGAGTAAAGAATTGGTCAAAACCAATCAAAACTCCCCCAAGACCAATCAATACAGGCAAGACAACTAAAGCCAGAAAATTTTTACGATAGAGAGACAAGAATCCCTTTTTCACAATTCCTTTGATAAAGAAATAGAAACTTGGCAGTGTCACTAAGGCTACTAGCTGAACCAAGTGAAAGAGGTTTTTGACCACCGCAAAATGGTGTAGCCCAGCTGCTGACGAACGAAAATCAGGCATCTGCAAGACCTGACTAAAAGGGTTGGTCAGGTAATTCATCAAGATATGAAAGTTGTACTGAATGGTTTCCGGTTTTAGATAGACTCGATTTGTTAAGTTCAACCACTGAATTTCCATAGGATAAAAGATCCAAGCCAGATAGATAGTCAGAAGGATTGAGAGGGAGAGGAGAAAGAACATAGAGCTCCAAAAGATCAATTTAGTTTTCATCAAAGTTCCACTCCGCAAGGCTAGAAACTACATGAGTCGGTGCGATTGGCAGGTCTGCTACTTCTTCTGCCTTGGTAAAACCTGTCGTCACCAAGAGCGTTGGAATGCTATTGTCAATTCCTGCTCGAATATCAGTCAAGTAATTATCCCCAACCATGATTAACTCTTCACGTTCCAAACCTAAGTGCTCAACCGCCTTGTCCATAATAATAGCATTTGGTTTCCCGATATAAACAGGCTTCACTCGTGTTGCTACTTCAAGAAGCGTAATCAGTGAACCAGCACCTGGCAAAAGACCCCGTTCTGTCGGGATATTGAGGTCAGGATTGGTTCCGATAAAGTGAGCTCCCTTTTGAATCGCAAGAGTTGCTGTCGCAAATTTTTCATAGTCGACTTGCCAGTCCAGGCCTACTACTACATAGGCAGGATTCTCCTTGTCTTCGACATAGCCCGCCGCCTTAATGGCATCTTTGAGTCCTGCTTCTCCGATGACATAGACGGTCTTTTCAAGCCCCAAATCATTCATATAATCGATAGTCGCCAAAGTTGCTGTGTAAACAGTCGATAGAGCTGTATCGATATTAAAATTCTGAGCCAACATCTGCTGAACACTCTCAGGAGTGCGGGTTGTATTGTTGGTCACAAAAAGATAAGGAATGTCCCGCTTTTTCAATTCATGGACAAAAGCCTCTCCTGCTGGAATTCGATCCTTCCCCTTATAAATGGTTCCGTCTAAATCAATTAAATAGCCTTTATATTTCATCTATTTCTTCCTAATCCTTTTTTATTTCTTGCCAAGTGATGATAGCTTGGGCATTGGTAGCCCCGTCGCTTGTGATCTCATGCTTGCTTTCCAGTCCAGTCCGTTCAACAGCCGATGTAATCACCCCACCTGGTCGAACTTCCTTGACATACTTGAGATTGATTTTCTTGGGAATATATTGGGTCAAAAAATCCGCTCCCATGACCTCAAAAATCCAATCCAGATACTTACTGTTATTGACATGACCATTCATATCCAAGTCGTAAAAACGAACATGGTAATCCTTGCTGACTGGCTCGTTCAAGGACTCATACTTTGGTCCACGGATGAGCTTTTTATCAAAATCAGACTGGTAAGGAGCCACAATCTCAGGTTCGACAGCATGGACTTTTCGACTATCTCGGTCCATGAGAACAAAGGTCGCCATCATGTGAATGAGCTCCTGCCCCGCTTCATCATAAATGGTAAAGCGACGGTAGCAAAAAAGTCGATTATAGCTCAGGGCTTCCGTTTCGATAGTGATTTCCTCTGCAAAACGAGGCAAACGAACCACCTCAATATCATAATCTGTGATAATCCAGACCAGATTATGCTCTTCCAAAATAGTCTTATCACTAACCCCCAACTCAATAGACTGCATCCCTGAAACTTGCAGGGATAGCAAAATCACATCTGGAAGCTTGATATGACCGTTCATATCAGCCATATCAAAAGGAATTTTCATATTCATTTGATAAGTTAAGCCCATCATCCTACTCCAAAATAAATCGTTCTGCTACAGTGTCTCCTAAAAAGAGACCTCTTTTTGTCATGCGCACGCGATCACCGTCTATTTGCATGAGACCTTGTTGAACCAAATCTCTGACAATTTCTCCATAAAGTCCATCGAAGGACCGTCCAAATTTTTCCTCAAATCGCGCCATGGAGACTCCTGATTTCTTGCGGAGGCCCAAGAACATTTCTTCTTCCATCTGCTCCTTTTGACTCAAGTGCTCTTCTGTGATGCGAGCATTACCTTCCTCAACAGCACTGAGATAATGACGAATCGGACCATGATTTTTATAGCGGACACCATTGACATAACCAGATGCCCCAGCACCGATGCCATAGTATTCAGCGTTGTCCCAGTACATGAGATTGTGGCGACTTTCAAAACCAGGCTTGGAGAAATTAGAAATCTCATAATGCTCAAAACCAACTCGCTCAAGCTCTACGATGATATACTCAAACATCTCAGCTTCCAGTTCCTCCTTAGGCAGAGGCAATTTCCCTCGTCGCATTCGGTTCATAAAGACCGTATGATTTTCTAAAATCAAGCTATACAGACTCATATGGGGAATATCCAGCCCAATGGCCTTAGCCACATTGTCCTTGACCTGCTCCATGGTCTGACCTGGCAGTGCATAAATCAAATCGATGGAGATATTGTCAAAACCAGCCAGTTTTAGACGGTCGATATTTTCATAAATATCCTTCTCCAAATGACTGCGCCCAATCTTTTTCAACATCTTGTCATCAAAGGTCTGCACACCTAGAGAGACACGATTGACAGCCGAGTTCTTCAAAACGGCTATCTTATCCGCATCCAAGTCACCTGGATTGGCTTCAATGGTCAACTCTTCTAAGGCAGACAAGTCCAAGTTTTTAGTCAAGCCATCCAATAAAACCTCCAGTTGAGAAGCTGACAAAGCTGTCGGTGTGCCACCACCGATATAGAGGGTTCTCAACTTTTGAATATCATAAGATTGAAACTCTTCTAACAGATGTTCCAAATAACTATCTACCGGCTGATTCTTGATAAAAACTTTTGAAAAGTCACAATAATAACAAATCTGGGTACAAAACGGGATGTGCACATAGGCTGACGTTGGTTTTTTCTGCATAGTAATTATTATACCACAAAAGCGAACAATACTTAGAATTCCGTTTAACAAAATTCTAGCATTGTTCGCTTTTTTTATCTAATCATTCTTTGTAGTTTATGGATAAAGCAACTCTCAGAATCAATCTAGTTTGTTGTTAAAATACAAAAGGATGAATGTTCATTTGACTAAATTTTTAGTCTTCTTTTTTCTTTCCAAGAGCAAGTCCGAGACCACCTAGCATACCAAGAAGTCCTAGAGATGCAAGAGTCGCATTTGATTCTGTTCCTGTATTTGGCAATACATTTTGAGAATCATTTGATTTAGCTCCATTATCATTAGTATTCTTAGTATCTACCTGATCTGCATTCGGAGTTAGAGTTTCTGGTGTTACCTTAGCTGGAGTTTCTACTGGAACTTCCACAGCTGGTTTACCTGGTTCAGTAATCTTACCTGTACCTGGAACTTTACCGTCTGGTAATTCGCTGTTTGGTACTTTACCTTTACCGTCTTCACCGATTGTAACAGTGATTGGGTTACCATCTTTACCTGGGATTTCTACCTTAGTTCCTGGTGGGTATGTTGAGCCATCTGGTTTCTTAGGTGTTACTGTAACATCACCTGTCTTAGGATCTTGTTCAACATCTACTGTTGGTGTCTTACGAGCTGGTGTTGTTACATCCACTGGTTGTGATGGTTTCTTGTTCGGTTCTGTTACTGTTCCTGTACCTGGGACATCTGTCTTAGGAAGATTGTCATTTGGTACTTCACCTGAACCATTGTCGCCAATTGTTACTGTGATTGTGTTTCCATCTTCACCTGGAATTTCTACCTTAGTTCCTGGTGGATATGTTGAGCCATCTGGTTTCTTAGGCGTTACAATCGCATTTCCATTTGGTTGTTGAGTAATTTCAATCTTGCCTGGCTTTTCAGTGACTGGTGTTTCTGGTGTTACCTTAGCCGGAGTTTCTACTGGAACTTCCACAGCTGGTTTACCTGGTTCAGTAATCTTACCTGTACCTGGAACTTTACCGTCTGGTAATTCGCTGTTTGGTACTTTACCTTTTCCGTCTTCACCGATTGTAACAGTGATTGGGTTACCATCTTTACCTGGGATTTCTACCTTAGTTCCTGGTGGATATGTTGAGCCATCTGGTTTCTTAGGTGTTACTGTAACGTCACCTGTCTTAGGATCTTGTTCAACATCTACTGTTGGTGTCTTACGAGCTGGTGTTGTTACATCCACTGGTTGTGATGGTTTCTTGTTCGGTTCGGTTACTGTTCCTGTACCTGGGACATCTTTCTTAGGAAGATTGTCATTTGGTACTTCACCTGAACCATTGTCGCCAATTGTTACTGTGATTGTGTTTCCATCTTCACCTGGAATTTCTACCTTAGTTCCTGGTGGATATGTTGAGCCATCTGGTTTCTTAGGCGTTACAATCGCATTTCCATTTGGTTGTTGAGTAATTTCAATCTTGCCTGGCTTTTCAGTGACTGGTGTTTCTGGTGTTACCTTAGCCGGAGTTTCTACTGGAACTTCCACAGCTGGTTTACCTGGTTCAATAATCTTACCTGTACCTGGAACTTTACCGTCTGGTAATTCGCTGTTTGGTACTTTACCTTTTCCGTCTTCACCGATTGTAACAGTGATTGGGTTACCATCTTTACCTGGGATTTCTACCTTAGTTCCTGGTGGATATGTTGAGCCATCTGGTTTCTTAGGTGTTACTGTAACGTCACCTGTCTTAGGATCTTGTTCAACATCTACTGTTGGTGTCTTACGAGCTGGTGTTGTTACATCCACTGGTTGTGATGGTTTCTTGTTCGGTTCGGTTACTGTTCCTGTACCTGGGACATCTTTCTTAGGAAGGTTGTCATTTGGTACTTCACCTGATCCATTGTCGCCAATTGTTACTGTGATTGTGTTTCCATCTTCACCTGGAATTTCTACCTTAGTTCCTGGTGGATATGTTGAGCCATCTGGTTTCTTAGGCGTTACAATCGCATTTCCATTTGGTTGTTGAGTAATTTCAATCTTACCTGGCTTTTCAGTTACTGGTGTTTCTGGTGTTACCTTAGCTGGAGTTTCTACTGGAACTTCCACAGCTGGTTTACCTGGTTCAGTAATCTTACCTGTACCTGGAACTTTACCGTCTGGTAATTCGCTGTTTGGTACTTTACCTTTACCGTCTTCACCGATTGTAACAGTGATTGGGTTACCATCTTTACCTGGGATTTCTACCTTAGTTCCTGGTGGGTATGTTGAGCCATCTGGTTTCTTAGGTGTTACTGTAACGTCACCTGTCTTAGGATCTTGTTCAACATCTACTGTTGGTGTCTTACGAGCTGGTGTTGTTACTGTTACAGTTACTGGTACTTCCTCTTCTGATCCATCTGGATATCTTACGAGAACTTTGCCTGTTACTTTATCCCCTGGATTCTTATCTGATGGAATGGTTACTGTTACTTTTCCTGTAGTTTTATCTACTGTGATGATTCCTGGTGTGCCACTTGTGTAAGTTGTTCCTGTTGGGATTTTCTTACCGTTTGCTTCACTTACTGGAATCTCTACTGATTCTCCTGGTTTACCACTTCCGTCATTGTACTTCGGTGTGTAATCATCTTTATCACGGTTGACTACTGTTACAGTGACTGGGACTTCCTCTTCTGATCCATCTGGATATCTTACGAGAACTTTGCCTGTTACTTTATCACCTGGATTCTTATCTGATGGAATGGTTACTGTTACTTTTCCTGTAGTTTTATCTACTGTGATGATTCCTGGTGTACCACTTGTGTAAGTTGTTCCTGTTGGGATTTTCTTACCGTTTGCTTCACTTACTGGAATCTCTACTGATGAGCCTGGTTTACCACTTCCGTCATTGTACTTCGGTGTGTAATCATCTTTATCACGGTTGACTACTGTTACAGTGACTGGGACTTCCTCTTCTGATCCATCTGGATATCTTACGAGAACTTTGCCTGTTACTTTATCCCCTGGATTCTTATCTGATGGAATGGTTACCGTTACTTTGCCTGTAGTTTTATCTACTGTGATGATTCCTGGTGTGCCACTTGTGTAAGTTGTTCCTGTTGGGATTTTCTTACCGTTTGCTTCACTTACTGGAATCTCTACTGATGAGCCTGGTTTACCACTTCCGTCATTGTACTTCGGTGTGTAATCATCTTTATCACGGTTGACTACTGTTACAGTGACTGGGACTTCCTCTTCTGATCCATCTGGATATCTTACGAGAACTTTGCCTGTTACTTTATCACCTGGATTCTTATCTGATGGAATGGTTACTGTTACTTTTCCTGTAGTTTTATCTACTGTGATGATTCCTGGTGTGCCACTTGTGTAAGTTGTTCCTGTTGGGATTTTCTTACCGTTTGCTTCACTTACTGGAATCTCTACTGATTCTCCTGGTTTACCACTTCCGTCATTGTACTTCGGTGTGTAATCATCTTTATTTGGACGTCCTACGACTACTGGAACATTTACTGTATCATGTGAACCATCTGGGTATGTGACTTTCACTACCGCATTTCCGACATTACCTGATGTATTTGTTGACGGTTTACTTTGTACCGTTAAAGTTCCTGGAGCAAAGTTTTGTACTTTAGCCTTCACTTCATCATCCGTAATGTTATGGTTATACGGAACTGTTAAGGTTTCTCCTGTTGGGTTGTGAGCGTCCGCTTGGCTTCGTACTGTAATTCTAATTTGTTTTGTAGTTAAACGATTGTTTTTATCGTACGCCTTAATTGTTACAGTATAATAACCTACTCCTGCTGTTGGTGTTCCTGTAATTTGGTTGTTCGCATATCTTAATCCTGCTGGTAAATTAGTTACTTCAATCGGATTATTATCGCGCATTCCTACTCCACCTGTATTATCTACAGCTGTTACTGGAATTGGCGTAATAGATTCATTTTTCGTTACTGTTGCGCTTTCCGCTGTAATTGTTGGTCCTGTTACGTCGGTTACTGTAACTGGTACATTTACATTGTCAAATGTTCCATCTGGGTATGTGACTTTCACTACCGCATTTCCTGCGTTTCCTGCATTCGCTGTTGATGGTCTACTTACAATTGATAAAGTTCCTGGGCCTGCATTACTTACTTTTGCTTTTAATTCCGCATCTGTAATGGTATGGTTTTGATTTACAGTTAATCCTGCTCCTGTTGGATTGTGAGCGTCCGCTTGGCTCCGTACTGTAATTGTGATTGTTTTTGTAGCCATATTCCCATTTTTGTCATAGGCTTTAATGGTTACTGTACTATTTCCAGGCGCTCCAGTCGGTGTTCCTGTAATTCGATTATTCGCATATGTTAATCCTGATGGTAATCCTGTTACTTCGATCGGATTATTATCGCGCATTCCAACTCCACCTGTATTATCTACAGCTGTTACAGAAATTGGAGTGATTTGTTCACGGCTTGTTACTGTAGCATTACCTGCTGTGATTGTTGGTGGTATATTGTCACGTTTAGTTACAGTAAAAGTAAAGCTCACTGGTGCCGCTCTGTGATTAGCATTATCCGTAGCATTAAAAGTAATTGTATTAGTCTTACCAACATCTTCTGCCGTTGTTGTAATCGTAATAGTTCTTATTTTTTCAGTATCAGTGTCTGTTGGTGAAGTTACAGATGCTTTCCCTGAAAAGACCCTAGTACCGTATTTTGTTAGAAAATCATTAGCATCAAGATTAACATGTTTATTATCTCTTGCTGTTACTGTAAAGGTTACATTTTGTCCTTCAACTACTGTTTGATTAGCTGGTGTAATAGCTAATGTTGGAGCTTGTGTGTCTGGTGCTTCTGTTGGTGTAACTGGATCACTTTTCTCAGAAACTACAACTCCGCCATTGTCAACCGTTGTTTCA
This sequence comes from Streptococcus mitis, assembly GCF_901542415.1. Taxonomy (NCBI): domain Bacteria; kingdom Bacillati; phylum Bacillota; class Bacilli; order Lactobacillales; family Streptococcaceae; genus Streptococcus; species Streptococcus mitis. Next base: position 937,539 of record NZ_CABEHV010000004.1, read on the forward strand.
GCTTTAAGAGGATTTCCTGGTAAAGCTCCGGACACTGTAATTCTTGCAGTTGTCCCATTTGATGTCCCTTGTCCAATTACACGATCTCCATCATATAATTTTACAACAGATCCATTTTTAACCCCGCTGCCTACATTAACTTCTATTGTTTGATTTGTTAAGCCTTTTTTGTTCACTACGCTCGTTGTAATCGTCGGTTTTTTAGGGTTAACCGTAAAGTGAACTTTTCCATCTGATCCTGAATTTGCATCTTTTGATGTAGAGCCATCTTGGTATCTTGCAATTGCTGTATAAGTAAACTTACCAGCATTTGCTGTACTTGGAGAATTATTTCCTTCCCAACTCCAGCTCATTCCAGCAGGGAAATCTCCACTGCCCTTACGCGTAATATATTTATCCGCTACAGGATTACCAGTGTTTGGAATGGTGTCTCCTACAACTTTTGTATGTCTGCTACCTTGGATAGGATATAGTTTTGCTTGTTTTTCTCTTAAGGTTGGTTGTACTGGTTGGTCTGGATAATCTGTATATTTTGGTTCACTTGCATCTTTTCCTGAAATGAATGTATATGCTTGGTTTGTAGTAAGTCCAAATGTACCAACAACTGCTAATGCAAAGGCCTCTCTTACCTGATCATCTGTTACTCCAGCTTTTAGCTTAGCTTTCACTTGCATGTGAATCGCAGAATCTCTATCCTCTGTTTTAACCCCAAAACCATAAGAGTATCGATTAAATTTGCTTTCCGTTCTTGTTACCGCATGAATTAAAAGTGGATCATTGCTATTCCCCTTAAAAGTATCACGCATATCTCGATTATATTCACCGTTATGTCTAATATCTAAAGCATTGAAATACGTTAATTTTCTCCAACCTGAACCATAATCAGTTGAATTATTTAAGAAATTAACATTATGAGTAGCAGTTCTAGTAAAGTTTTCTGGATTTTGAGAAAGCGTTCCAGAGTTACCATTTCTCGTATAAGTTTCAAATTTTAAATCTCTTAAAGTATTACCTTTATAAAGACCCTCGCTTGTTAAATCTAAAATTTGAGGTGGTAAAATTAATCGATAGATTTGATATCTACTTAGGTGCGCCATTGAGGCACCATCATTATTGAAGAAAACATCATAAACTACATAACGTTCTCCATCGATTGTTGTCGTTTTAGCGAACATATCTACTTTTTTTTCGGTATATTCTCTTAATCCATTTCTAACGACTCTGCTTCCATCACTCGCACGGTGACGTTGATAAATCAATAAGTTGTCACTTGAATCCCATCTTGAAGAAATTGAAGCCGCTCTTACATTTGTTCCTTCTTCAATTTTATTTCCGTTACGTGGGTCATTCTTACCTGAAGTTAGACGCAAAGTCGCTATCTTGACAGAATTAAATGTTCTTTTTACACGCTGATTCAAATCCTCAAGTTCATTAGATGTTACCCTAGTATTTGTCAATAACCCTTGAGCAAGTGAGAGAACTTCATTGGCTTTTTCCAACACTTCTTTAGTTGTTTCATTTTCAGGCAAATCAAGAAGCGCAGCTTGTAATTGATCAGTAGATAATTTTAAAGATTCTTTTTTCTCTGTTGTGCTTTTATCAGCTTCCTTGTTTTGAGAAGTAGATTTATCAGCTTCACTTAGTTCAGAAGTGATTTTATTATCTTTGATTTCAGTCTTATTTTCAGTTGCAGTTTCTTGAACCTTGTTTGATTCTTTAGTAGCATTTGATAAGACAGTTAAGTCACTTTCTAAAAGGGAAAGTAGTTCATCTACATCCTTCTGTGTTGCAGTATCACTATCTAGTAGGGCTTGTCCTTTTTGAACTCTGTCCTTAATCGGAGAAATAACTGACTTGTCAAGATCTGATTTCGATGAAAGAGTAGTCTTTAACTCTTCAACTACTTTTTTTAATTTCGCTTTATCAACCACTTTGACAACGTTTTCATTTTTGGTTGTCGTCTTCTTCTCCAAAGGATTCTGTGCAGCTTCTACTTTGATAGCAGTAGGTTGTTGAATCTCTGCGAGTGATTTATTCTTCTCTTTTTGATTATGCACATCTGTGGTATTTTGTGAGTTGTTTTCAATCACACTATCCGCACTAGCAACACGCGCACCCAAAAACATCAGTGCTGCAACAGCCACTGACGCCGCACCAAAACTATATTTACGAATAGAGAAGCGTAGAACCTTTTCACGTTGGTGACGCTTTACTCTACTTAGTGAATTCGATTTGTTTTCCATTTTTCCTCCTTATGTCAAAACACAAAATCAAATTAAAAAGCAATTTTTATAGCTAATCCCAAGTAGGAATATAACCATAAAAAATCACTATGATGAGCATTTTACACATCACAGCTATTACAGCTATTACAGCTATTACAGCTATTACAGCTATTACAGCTCGATTATACCACAATCAACATATTTAAATATAATATTATAAACATATTAAAATATTATATAACAAAAACAAATCTATTCATAGAAAAAGTATACTAATTTCTTTTTAATCGTTTTATCCACATAAAAAACCTATAAGCTCTATAGAGATATAATCCACTAGAGAGTTTATAGGATCTAGAATAGTTACTATTTATTTTATTCTTCTGTTATGTCAATAACAATCTCTTCTGATTCATCAAAAATTTCGGCCTTTTCTTGCCATTGCTCTTTTAGATTATTGAATCGATCTTTTGATGCTTCTGTCGCTTGACGAGCACATGATTTGACTTGAGCAAGGACGCTGTCCACAGTGATTTCACCTGACTCAACCTGTCCTTTGGTTTTAAGAACAAAATCTGTAGCCTGCTCCTTAACTTCTGTCAGTTTTTCACAGACCTGCTCCTTGGCATACTCAGGATCTTCTCTCAAATCATCTAGAAAATCTTGAGCCTGACTGCAAACTTGTTTGCCCTTGTCGCTTGTTAAAAACAAGGCAAGAGCTGCACCTGAAACGGTTCCTAAAAGGATTGAGGATAGTTTACCCATAAGGATTCTCCTTTTTTATTTTTTGAAAAATTTACTTGCAAGACGAAGAGCTGACAAACTTGCACCAGTCTTGAGTGTTTTTGAACCAGCTGATGAAGCTTTCTTGCTCAAGACACGCGCATGATCATTGAGGTCTGAAACAGATAGAGATAAATCTGCAACAGCACTAAAGAGTGGATCAATCGTTGCCACCTTGACATTGATATCATCTGCCAATACATTGACCTTAGCCAGCAATTCATTGGTATGATGCAAGGTCACATCTACATCTGAAGTTAAAGTTTTAATCGTCTTCTCTGTTTCATCAATCACACGTCCAAGCTTTTGTACAGTAATGATTAGATACACTAAAAATACAATCAAAGCAAGGGCTACAAGAATATATGCAACTTCTAACATTTACTTTTCCTCCTCTGTAACATAGTAAGGGGCCTTCTTTCGATTTTGATATAGAATGATAAAAATTCCAAGACCGATAAGGACAACTGATAGCCATTGAGACACTCGAAGTCCAAAGAACATAAGACTATCTGTCCGCATACCTTCGATGACCATACGACCGAAACCATACCAAATCAAGTAGAAAGCAGTGATATGACCTCGTCTAAGACTCTTCCATTTTCGTCTGAATATCAGAATCAAGGCAAAGCCAAGCAGATTCCAAAGAGACTCATAAAGGAAGGTCGGTTGACGGTAGCTCCCCTCAATATACATCTGGTCACGGATAAAGCCAGGTAGATAATCCAGATTATCCACTGCTGCACCATAAGCTTCTTGGTTAAAGAAATTGCCCCAGCGACCCAAACTTTGGGCTATCATGACGCTAGGCGCTGCAATATCTAGAAAATCCCAAGTATTAATGAGTTTACGATCAGCAAAGATATAAAGTACAAGAGCCCCAGTTATCAAACCACCGTAAATGGCCAAACCACCATTCCAAATGGCAAAAATTTCTCCCAAGTTCTGACTATAGTAATCAAAACGGAAAATGACATAGTAGAGACGAGCTCCTAAAATAGCCAGGGGAAAGGCTACTAAGATAAAATCTAAAATATCGTCTGGTATGATCTTCTTTCGAGGCGCTTCTTTCATGGTCAAATAAACTGCAAGAATCAAGCCTGTCACAATACACAAGGCATACCAACGAATAGCTAGAGGACCTAGATGAATAGCAATTGGATCAAGCATTAGGCACCTCGTTTTGAGCAATAAGATTTGTCAAGCGTTCTTCGAACAAACGCGTCGCATCAAAGCCCATTTCCTTAGCACGATAATTCATGGCAGCAGCCTCAATCACGACAGAGATATTTCGACCTGTTTTCACTGGAATGCGGATACGAGGAATGGCTACGCCAGAAATTTCTAATTCCTCTGCATTGTTTCCAAGACGATCAAAGGTTTTATGCGTATCATAATTCTCCAAGTAAACAGCCAGCTGGACTTGTGAAGAATCCTTGACCGCACTCGCACCGTAGAGGCTCATAACATCGATAATCCCAACCCCACGAATTTCAATCAAGTGTTTCAAGATTTCAGCTGGTTCACCCCAAAGAGTTAATTCATCCTTAGAATAAATATCTACCCGATCATCGGCTACCAAGCGGTGACCACGTTTGACAAGCTCCAGACCTGTCTCACTCTTACCGATTCCACTATCACCTTGAATCAAGACACCCATCCCATAAATATCCATCAAAACCCCATGAACACTGGTACGTTCTGCCAAACGAGAATCCAGGTAATTAGATAACTCTCCAGACAAACGACTAGTAGCTGTACGACTAGTTAAGATGGCAATCTTACATTCTCTGGCTGCCTTTAACATTTCTTCTGGAACCACCAAACCAAGAGCAACAATGACTGCTGGTGTCTCAGGTAGAAACATTTTTTTCAAAACTTGGTAACGGTTGTGAGAGGACATTGAAACGAGATAGGACCACTCCTTCATTCCCAAGAGCTGGATTCGCTCTGGCGTGTAGTAGTCAAAATAGCCCGTCATTTCAAGACCAGGTCGCGTAATATCCGCGGTATTGATTTCCTTTTCAAGTAATTCTGGTTCGCCATAGACAATGTCTAGTCTAAGCTTTTCAATCACTTCTTTTACTAAAACCGACATCATTTCCTCCTTCAAATGAGTTCTTCCCTCTATTATATCAAATTGTAGGAGGATATTTCAGATTTTTGCAAGCTTTGGAGTATTTATTTAAAAGAAAAAGACTAGATTTCTCTAGCCTTTCATTTCTAATTAGAATTTTTTACGTTTACGAGCTGCTTCTGATTTACGTTTACGTTTTACAGAAGGTTTTTCATAGAATTCACGTTTGCGTGTTTCTTGAAGAGTACCAGCTTTAGTAACCGCACGTTTGAAACGACGAAGTGCGTCGTCAAGAGATTCATTCTTACGTACTACTGTTTTAGACATTTTTTTCACTCCCTTCAAGTTCAATATCTATTATATTCTACACGTAAAAGGAATAATTGTCAAGAAAAAATGCGGTTTAATTTTGATTTTTTCTGCCATTTATACAAGTCGTGAAAGCATTAAATAGAAAAACTGAAAGAGTTCACTTTTTTATTTTTCAAGTAAACTAAGCGCTTCAGCATCTGCGATGATGGTCACATTCGGGTGATTTTGTAGGCTACTTGCTGGCAAACTCTCAGTCACTGGACCAGACACGGTTCCAGCAATAGCTTCTGCTTTCGACTCACCGTAAGCAAATAGAAGGATAGACTTGGCATCCAAGATATTCTTAATCCCCATTGAAATGGCTTGGGTTGGGACGTCTTCAATCTTGTCAAAGAAACGTGCATTTGCTTCAATAGTAGACTGATCAAGATCTACAAGGTGTGTTTGACTGTCAAATGGAGTACCAGGTTCATTAAATCCGATATGTCCATTGCGACCGATTCCCAAGATTTGGAGGTCAACTGGATGGTCGGCCAAAATTTGGTTGTAGCGTTCAACTTCAGCTTCAGCATTGTCCTTAACCCCACGAGGCAAGAAACTTTCTTTAAATGGTTTTTGGTTAAACAAGTTTTCTTGCATGAAGTAACGATAAGACTGTGGGTTGTCCCCATCAAGCCCTACATACTCATCTAGGTTGACACTGGTTAGATTTGAAAAATCAAGGTCGCTCTCAACAATTTCCTTGTAAAATTCAAGTGGACTGCTTCCTGTTGCAAGTCCTAGGGTTTGAGCGCCGTTGGCCAATTTTTCCTTCAAAATCTCAAAAGCAACTTTTCCACCTTCGATTTGGTTTTCAACTTTAATAACTTTCATCTTTTCATCCTCCGTTTTAATCTATATTTATTATATGGTATAGACCAATTCTTGTCAAGTGAAAACGATTTAATTTCTAAAAAAAGAGCGTCCAAACTTGAAACATGTTATAATGGATAGGATTAGAACTTAGAAAGAATGAACAGATATATGAATACAGCTGATTTTGATTTCCACTTACCCGAGGAATTGATTGCCCAAACGCCTCTTGAAAAACGAGATGCTTCTAAACTCCTCATTGTCAACCGTGAGACGGGAGAAATGCAGGATAAACACTTCCACTCTATTATTGATATGCTGGAACCTGGCGATGCCCTTGTCATGAATGACACCCGCGTTCTCCCTGCCCGCCTCTATGGTCAAAAGGAAGAAACTGGAGGTCATGTGGAACTTCTCCTGCTCAAAAATACTAGTGGAGATGAGTGGGAAGTTCTGGCTAAACCTGCCAAACGCCTCAAGGTCGGGACTCGTGTCAGCTTTGGTGATGGTCGCCTCAGCGCTGTCGTTACGGAAGAATTGACCCACGGTGGTCGTATTGTCCGCTTTGATTACCAAGGAATTTTCCTAGAAGTTTTGGAAAGTCTGGGTGAAATGCCGCTACCACCTTATATCCATGAAAAACTGGATGACCGCGAACGCTATCAAACTGTTTACGCCAAGGAAAGTGGCTCTGCTGCAGCACCTACTGCTGGTCTCCACTTCACCAAAGAACTGCTGGCAGAAATCCAAGCCAAGGGTGTTCATCTAGTCTATCTGACGCTTCATGTCGGGCTCGGAACCTTTAGACCCGTTTCAGTTGACAATCTGGACGAACATGAAATGCACTCAGAATTCTACCAACTTTCTGAAGAAGCAGCTACCACTCTTCGCTCTGTTAAAGAAAACGGTGGTCGTGTCATCGCTGTCGGAACTACTTCTATCCGCACCTTGGAGACTATTGGTTCCAAGTTTGATGGGCAAATCCAAGCAGATTCTGGCTGGACCAATATCTTTATCAAACCTGGGTATGAATGGAAGGTCGTAGATGCCTTCTCAACCAACTTCCATCTGCCAAAATCAACTCTGGTCATGTTAGTTTCTGCCTTTGCAGGTCGCGAATTAGTCTTAGATGCCTACCACCATGCCATCCAAGAACACTACCGCTTCTTTAGTTTTGGCGATGCCATGTTTATCTATTAATTTTCACAATCAAAAAAAGCGCATATTATCTGGCATTATAAAACCTTGATAGTATGCGTTTTGTAATATATAAAGAGTTAATTTATTCTAAAACTCGGATCTTTCAAACTCTGAACACTGGCATTGATCACTGCGCCGACAATTAAAATCTTAGCGATGAGAATAAACCAGAACATCATGACTACCACGACGATGGAACTGAAAAAACGCACATCCACTAGGTGATTGACATAATTGTTAATATAGACTGAAAAGATATTGAGCAGTAAGACCAGGGTAAACAAGACAAAGGCACTACCTGGCAATACATGTCGAATCCGTCGGACCTTAACATTGGGCAGGAAATAATAAAACATGACCAAGATTGCAAAAATCAAGGCATAGACCAAGGGGCCTGTCAGTTCTTGCATATAATCAAAGAGAGGACTATCCGATTTCCAGTAGCTTTTGATAAGGTTGAGGAGCATGCGGCCAAAGACACTGAGAAAGAGAGCTAAGGCAAAAAGGATTTGCAAGCCAAAACTGACTAGTAAACTCATCAATTGCTGGTAAATTAAACCTCTACTCTTAGCTACTCCATAGGCCTTATTAAAAGCTTTTTGGAGGTAATTCATGGATTTTGAAAAAGTCCATAAAGCTGATAAGACCGCAAAACTCAGTAAACCTGTTGATGGCTGAGTCAGAACTTCCATTACAATTTTTGCAACAACATCATAAACCGTATCAGGCAAAAAACTATTAGTCACGTTTAAAAAATTGGAAACTGGAATCTGAAAATAAGGGAGAATATTGACCACCACCAAAAGTAGTGGAAATATCGAGATCAACCAATAGTAGGCTACTGCGACACTGGTCAACTCACTATCTGATGCTTGATAATAATGCAAAAAAGCTTTTAATAAAGGCTTATCTATCAGCTCTTTCCACCACTTCTTCATGTCACACTCCTTCACTTACAATCTTATACTCAATGAAAATCAAAGAGCAAACTAGGAAGCTAGCCGCAAGCTGTACTTGAGTACGGTAAGGCGACGCTGACGTGGTTTGAATTTGATTTTCGAAGAGTATTAACTAATTTCTTCTTACCAATTCCACCATATCATAAGGCAGGGTATTGGCAGCTTCCTTCAAGGAATAGTTCTCTAAGTTATTGACATTTTGTCGTAACTTCTTGGCATACTTGGTCGTAATCAATCGTTTTTCTTCATATTCGAATATCAACTTGCGCTCCAGATAATAGCCTCTCAGCATTTCATCAATATTGTTGGGTTTGACACGATTGATAACCCGTTCGACAAAGGCACCACTGGTGATGATAGCTGTTTCACGGAGACGAGAATCCTGCATGAAGCTGATTAAAGAACTCTTATAAACCCCTTTAAGGTTCTCCAGACTTTCGATAATCATCTCAGTATTTTCTAAATAGAGCTCTGCAATTTGGTCATAGTCAAGGGCTCTGAGTTTCTGTGATTCTTCATTTCTCCAACTGCGAAAAGTCTTGCCTAAGGTAAAGACTTCGTGAAGGAGAAAACGTAAAATCCGCAAGGAAACAAGGAAATAATAGGTCAATCGTGAAGCAAACTTGCGATTGATACTTTGTTCCATGTTTTTCAGATAACGTTGGTAGACTCGATAGGCACGCTCACTCATCTTGCCTTCTTCGTAGGCCTGTTCCAAACCATCACTTTCAATACTGAGGATGAGAAGTTTCAAGGTCTCCCAGTCTTCTTGAGCCCCCTTATTTTCTTGACTCAAGATAAGATTTTCTATTCGTCCATGGTAATTGTCAATGGCTGCATAGAGAGGGAGCTTATTCTTATGAGTTTCAAGTTCCTTTTCTAACTCCGAAGTAACCTCATTCAAAATGGCGATATGCATGAGATAATCCTTGCTTTCTTCCTGTTCATCAGAAAGATGAGGCAAGACCAAGAGACCTGTTAAAAAGCTGACAAGCGTCACCCCTGCGACAAGGAAAAGTAAGAGAGGATATTCCTGTTCTAGATTACTTGGTATCAGAAGAATTGTAGCAATAGACACGGTTCCCTTAACACCTGAAAAGGTCAAAAGAAGCATGTCCTTCATATACTTATTTAGCTTTTTCTTGAGACGTCTAGTCCTATAGGCATAATAGCCATAAATCATGACAAAACGAATAGCAAAGAGGACAAAGGTAAGGGCTATAATAGATACCAATAAAAGTAAGGGATTATAGATTGGATTGGTCAAGATAGGTTCTGCTATCATTTCCAGCTCCATCCCTAAAATCACAAAGACAGAACCGTTGAGCATAAAATTCACTGTATGCCAAACCGTCTCGGTCACCGTATCCACTTGGGCTTCGAGGAGCGTAATTTTCTTAAAACGGCTTGCCTTTAGAATCCCAGCAACTACAACGGCAATAATTCCTGAAACGTGTACTTCTTCTGCTAGGAAGAAGGTTATCAAGGGCAAACTCAATTCCAGAAGGAGCTCACTAGCAATATCTGTTGCTCTCACACTTAGCAAGAAACTATGGAGGAAACGGTTGGTCATGGCTGTTAAAAAGCCAATCAAAAAACCGCCTAGTATTGAAAAGATGAGCGAACTACTCGCTTGCCCAAGGGAAAAGGCCCCAGTTGTCCAAGCTGTCAAAGCTACCTGAAAGGCAACCAAACCTGATGCATCATTCAAGAGTCCTTCACCCTTAAGGATATTGGACACACGCTTAGGAAAGCTAAAACGCTCCGAAAGAGAAGCAAAAGCCACCAAGTCCGTAGGCCCAAGGGCTGCCCCAACAGCCAAACAAGCTGCCAAGGGAAGGCTGAGCCAAAGAAGATGGGCCAAGCCACCCAAACTCAGGGTCGAGATGAAAATCACTGGAAATATGAGATAAATAATGATTCGCCAGTGTTTTAAAATAGCTGTAATGTCCGCTTCTTCCGACTCTCGAAAAAGCAAGGGCCCAATAACCAGTGCCAAAAACAACTCCGTATTGAGGTGAAAGTCGGTATTGGGTAAAAAAAGACCAATCACGATTCCCAAAAGAATCTGCACCAAAGGGAGAGGCAAAAAGGGCAGGAGCTTATTGGTTGTACTCGAGACAATCAAGACCAGTAAAAATAGGATGAGGTAAATCAGTAATTCCACGCACGACCTCCTTAATCTTTTTTACAACAGAATTCAAATATCTCCTTCTGCTCTCTGATTTTTTGGTCAATCTTGGAACAATCCTTGTGCTCAATTTTTCTCTGGCACCGTTCCATTTCAAGAGCAACTAATTTTTTCTTGATTTTAAGCATTTTTTTGCTCATATGCGCTTGGTCTAACACACCTACTGCTCGTTCGTGGTGGGTTGATTCAACAAAATTCTGGCGCATGGCATCCAGCTTTTCACGTAGGTATTGTTTATCCATGTCTATATCTCTCTAATTTTTCAATAATTACTAAAAATGGTGGGTTGTTAACTTGGTTTAAAGTTCGGTAAATAGCAGCTGTGTACTCTTGTTGGTTCAACTGGCTGACAAAATCCAAGACAGCATCCCTCTCGAGGTCGCCTCCTTCATGACCATAATAGATCATGATAGCAATCCGTCCACCTTTGACAAGCAAATGACACAGCTTTTCTAATGCTTCAATCGTTGTCTGAGGTTGGGTGATGACAGACTTATCAGCTGATGGCAAATAGCCCAGATTAAAAATCCCTGCTTTTGCTTCTGTCACAAACTGGTCCAGTGTCTCATGGCCTTGCAAGATTAACTGGGCATTTGTCATTCTAGCCTGGTCCAAACGCTCTTGCGTCTTTTCCAAGGCTTGCTTCTGAATATCAAATGCATAGACTTTCTTAGATAGTTTGGCTAAAAAAAGCGTGTCATGGCCATTTCCCATAGTCGCATCCACTACGATATCGTCCTGAGTTACAACCTCAGCCAAAAAATCATGTGCCATTTCAAGTGGTCTTTTCATTTTCAAACTCCTGTTTTACAGCCTTGCATCCTTGAACACTTCCACGACGTCGCATCTCCATCTCAATACTATTTAGAACTTCCCATTTATTGAGGCTCCACATAGGACCAATCAGCATATCTCTAGGTGCATCTCCTGTGATGCGATGGATGACGATATGCTTGGGAATGATTTCCAGTTGGTCACAGATGACCTTGACATATTCATCCTGACTCATTAGTTGCAAACGTCCCTCGTGGTAATCACGTTGCATACGCGTATTGGTCATCAGGTGAAGCAAGTGCAGTTTAATTCCTTGAATATCGTTATCCGTGACACATCGGCGGACATTTTCAATCATCATCTCATGGGTTTCACCAGGCAAGCCATTAATAAGATGGGAAACAATCTCAATCTTTGGATACTTTCTCAAACGCTTGACCGTTTCCACGTACAACTCATAGGAATGGGCGCGGTTAATCAGGTCAGAGGTTGTTTCATAAGTGGTCTGCAAGCCCAATTCTACCGTCACATGCATGCGTTCCGATAACTCAGCCAAATACTCGATAGTTTCGTCTGGTAAACAGTCTGGTCGCGTTCCGATATTGATTCCGACCACACCTGGCTCATTGATAGCCTGCTCATAGCGCTCTCGGATGACTTCCACCTTTTCATGGGTGTTGGTAAAATTTTGAAAATAAACCAGATACTTCTGAACATCCGGCCACTTACGGTGCATAAAGTCAATTTCCTTATAAAATTGCTCTCGGATAGGCGCATCTGATGCTACGATAGCATCTCCAGAACCTGAAACCGTACAAAAAGTACAGCCTCCATGAGCCACAGTTCCATCACGATTGGGACAGTCAAATCCCGCATCAATAGGGACTTTAAAAGTCTTTTCTCCAAAGAGTTTTCGATAATAATCATTCAAGGTATTATAAGATTTCATAACTTTCATTATAACAAAAATCACCCACAATCTCAAAAGCCTGACTTTCCTATAAATTCCTCTGTTTCTCGTTTCCATTAGCGATTTTTTATGATACAATATGGATATGATTTTAATGAAATTAGCATCTATTTTATTATTGATACTGACCTTAGTCGTTTGCATTATCATAACCAAACTTTTTAGATTAAAAAAACTAGGCCGAAACTTTGCGGATTTGGCTTTTCCAGTCTTGGTATTTGAGTATTACCTGATTACAGCTAAAACCTTTACCCATAATTTCCTCCCTAGACTGGGGCTAGCCCTCTCACTCCTAGCCATTGTTCTCATTTTTTTCTTCCTTTTGAAAAAACGTAGCTTTTACTATCCTAAATTCATCAAATTCTTCTGGCGTGCAGGATTCTTATTAACCCTTGTCATGTATATCGAGATGATTTTTGAGCTTTTAGTTCAAAAATAAAATCTTAAATCAAAAACACCTCAATCAAACTGAAATACAGTGATTGAAGTGTTTTTTTCTTTATATACTTTTTCATCAATTCCTATTTTCTTTATCAGGAAATAGACAGCCAATACCTACACAAGCTAGGACGCCTGCACCAATTACTAGACCACTTGAAATTGGCAACAGGTCCAAAATTACATTTGCGATGATGAAGGCAATAATCAAACACATGAGACTAGCCTTGTAGTCTTTTTTCAAAAGATTCTCTATAGTGAAAAAGAGGAACAGGCCTACCGGAATCAGGGCCCAGAGGTTGACATCCAAACTTGGCCAGCCAACAGAACCAAAATACACTACTGTCACTGCTGCTATTAAAAATACAATCCCCAATAATTTTTTCATTTCTTTATCTCCAATTTCGTTTTTAGAAACTTGAACCATCTGGTATCGACGCCTCACGTCCCTTACACCAATCATTATAGCAGAGGTCAGTTTCAAGAACAAGTTCTTTTGCCTATCTGGTCTCTATATCGGTCTAAGTGGTTGAACAGTTAAAAGAAAGAGGCTGAGGGAAAAACTACCTCCCAAATGAAAAGGAATTAAGCAACCAAACGCTACTTAATTCCTTGAAATTATCTCATCACCTCTATTAGCCTTTAAATTGTGATAGACTCTATTTGCTAATCAATATTTGTCAATATTAACCCTTTCAATCAATTCATTAGTTATCGAAACTAAGTCCATTAATAAAGCCTAAAAGAGTATCAATAGTAAAGTAAACTAAATAATTGAGTTATAAATGGCTATTTTCACAAAACTGTTTCATCATCACGCTATCTCAGTACATAAACCATTTTTTCATCTATAGCTTTGGTCTTAATCTTGATCTTTTTTCTTCAATCCAAGAAATGCACCTACGGTAAACATTATTCCAGCAATGAATGGTGTAAAACCTTCTCTAACTGTTCCGGTTTTTGGCAATCTATCAGAATTGTTAGTATCCGATTTACTATCGATATTGGTATGTTTATTAGCTATATTCTCTGGTTCATTAAGATAAACTTCCTTCTTATTTTCAAAGTTTTTATCATTTTTATCAGGAACTGTAGCTGTAACATCCTTAGTTGAATCAGATCTTTGACTTTCATCTAATTGACTATAATTTACTTGTACAGGAACTGTAGTTTTAACATCTTTAGTTGAATCAGATTTGTGTGAATGATTTTCTCTTTGTAAATCCTCTTTTCTATTACTTTGATTTAATTGACTAGGATTTGTCTGTGGGTTATCTTTCTTTTTGGATACATCAAAAGTAGGTTTATTTTCCTCTTCCTTTTTCTCCTCTATTTTCTTGAATACAGGTTTTATAAGGGTATCTTTTGATAGATTAATAACATAACCAGCATCTTTTTTCCCTTCGACACCAGAAATTTCCCAGCCATCAAATTGATATCCTTTTTCTAATTCACCCTCATAGACAGGTAAAATGAAATCTTCTTCCGACACTATCGTTGAACTCATTTCTTTTCCATTTTGAATGGTCACAGTCACCGTATGAGGTTTTAATTCGCTCACCTCTCCCGTATCTTTGTTTAAAATGAATTCTTTTACGGTTGTATTTCTTGCAAAATCTTTTACAACAATCTTAATGTTTAGTGTCTTATCTGTTAGTTGTTTAATATCATCAAATGATTTGTATTCTTTTCCATTTACATAAATATGTTTGTCTTGAATCTCACCATCGAATCCATTATTTCTTTTATCATTGATATTAAAGACTACAGATTTTCCGTCAGCATATTCAATACTAGTATTTCCCTTAGGATCAATGTTTACTTCTGGTTTAACATTATCATATAAAAATTGATAGTGTACTCCAACCGCTTTCGCATTCAAATCGCTATAGCCAGTTTTAAGATAAACATTTCCATCCATATCTGTTACCTTATCTGGGAATCCGTTTGCTTTATAGTCTTTCATTCCCCAGTCCATGATGTCACCGTCTTTAACATTAAGCTTAATGTTAAAATCTCTAGTGTTATCAATATGTAAATCTCCGTAGATTAAATAATTATCTACAACCGATTCATTAACTCTCAACTCCCAGTTAAAACCACCCTTATCAGAAATCTTACCTCTTAAATAGAATTCTGGATTTCGTACATAAATTTTATTATATTTAGATGGATTAAAGTAGTTCTTGTCCATTGAAAGGTTTACTGGTTTTGCATCAATAAATAACGTAGAGCCATCTTCTTTTATAGCCTCTACATTGGACTTATCCTCTCCAGTGTACTCTTTACCATCCTTACCAAATAATACCAGTTTAGAAGGATCTGTTACAAGATTTCCATCTTTATCGATTGCCTCCCCTTTATCGTTCATTTTAAAGGTAAACACTTGATATCTTACAATGTTAAAGCCGTCCAAAGCCGACATTAATACAGCTTGAGTACTTCTTCCATCTTCAACATTTCTACTATCAGTATAAATTATTTTTTCTGAAAGGACTCTTAGATTAGGATTGGTCTTTTGTATTTTTGCTATATCTTCCTTGCTATAGACTCCATTTCCTTCTAACATATCCGTTTTTCCAGGATTATAGGTAGTCACTTTTAGTGCATAGCCTTTTCTTAGAATGATGTTGTCTTTTAACAGATATTGTTGTTTTTCTGAATCAGAATAGATTTTACCAGATTCCATGTCCGTTAAATTGTTTGGTTTGTTTTTTGAAAGATCTCCTTCTCCTAATTCTATTACATTCCCATAACTTGATGCATACGGATATTCTGTCTTAGTTTCCTTATTTTTTTCAGGCATTCTAATCTTCGTTTCAGCTTTTATCTGATCATCATCTTTCACAAAGAATCTCATATCTCCTGAAAAAGCTAATCCATCCACAATATCATTAATATTAGCGTATAAATCAAATGTCATCGTTTTTGAATGTGAATCATACTTAGTCGTTTTGATTTCTATCGATTTATAGTTATTTCCATAATATACCTTGGCATTTTTAGAAACATTACTTATCTTTCCAAGAATTTCAAAGTGTCCATCTTTAGACGGGCTTAGAACACCATAAATTTTTGATTTGATTTCGTCAAGTTTTTCAGTTTCATATTCTAAGGCACTACCATCGTCATAAGCAATGATATTTCCCTTATCATCGTATTTATAATCGTATTCCTCTGTTCTCTTACCAGTTTCACTTGTAAAGTCATCAACTTCTCTAAATTTCTTTTTAATGAGTTTCTTCAAGTCTTTACTTTCAAACTCTCTAATTGTTGAAATAGTTTTATGAATAGTCAAGCTAGATTTTTCTTCAATAGACTCTTCATTGTCTTGATGATTTTCTTCCTCAGTTGTATCTTTTTTAAGACTATCCTCTTTTCTATTTTCTAAATTTTTAAATTTAGATTCGGAAATCTCGCCAAGCTTTTGGTATTTAGATGAATCTTGGTCAGGATCTACTAGATAATAGGAAATCATCCCCTTTTCATCAGCATGATCAGCAAATTTAATTCTATGAATCTTTGTGAAATTGCTAGAGCCATCTAGTGCAATGACTTCAATGATTTTTCCTCTTAAATCTCCTGCACCCTTAATTTCATAAATGGTATTTCCGTCTTTGTCAAGTTTCCTATTTCTTCCTTGACCCTCACCTGCGTAAGTTACTTCAAGATTTTTCTCAACCTCTCCATCTTCATTAACCAGAGCGGCGCCAGCATACCAAACTTCGTTTGCAATCTCGTCAAATTTTTCAGGATGTTCTTTTTGATCTCTCGCAAATAGGGTTTCATTCTTGTATTGATCTTTTACCTTGTGATAAGTATCCTTTGTAATCAGCTTAATTTTTTCAGGATTTGAAAAATCAACCGAAACAATCTTAGGGGCTGTGTTATCAATTTTTACAGGAATATAGGAAACCTGCCATGTATAATCTTTAGTTAATCTATATTTAAATTTATAGAAATATTGACCTTCTGCAATCGGTTCAAATTGACCTCTTATCTTAGTAGCAGGATCTTTGGTATCCTTGCTTTCTGGTGCATTTTCTTCTCTACCTCTAGGGTTATAGATGAGTCCATCCCACTTCAAGTCACCCCACACTTTTAGTTTAGAAGATTTGATTCCCTTTGCATCATTTCTCTTAGAGTTTAAAATTCCTTTAATAAAGTGTTCTCTCGAAATGACTTTTAAGTCTCTTTGATTTTCTCCCTCTTTATTTGTATTTACTATTGAAATCATTCCTTCTTCTGCACTTCTTAATACAAGTGGAGAAGGTGTTAATCCTCTCTCAAGTTGAGCATCTTGAGGATTTCCATTTGAATCTAAAGGATAAATTTTAGCAATATTAGAACCACTTGATGATGGTGCGGTGATCCCTTCGTTATTGAAAGCAAATAATTCTGGATTTTTATCTAGGGATGTTGTATTTTTATCTTTTCTATTTTGTATAACTCCTGCTGGATTAAATTTATCTATACCATGTTCTCCACCAATTCCCTTATTTAAGGTTCCTGGAATTTTTGGTTTACCATCATCATCATAACCTTCCATTGTTTTTGATTTTGAACCTTCTTCCCAGGCCCATTTATCAAGGATTGGTTCCTTATTCCAATCCCCAGCAAATCCCATTAGAGGCATCGATAAAGAAGGTTGGAAATTTGTTTTCTTACCATTGGAGTTTAGAGCTTCCATTTCTTCCACTGACTCAAAATGAATAAATGATTCTACAAATTTATTTTTGTTTTTAGCCTCCCCAACATTTATAACCGCATTTAAATCAAAGCTAGAATTTGGGCCTATAGTGAAAGTGTCATGCTCAAATGTGATATTTGCTCCTTTGACTTTTTCTGGGTGGATTTCTGGAACAATTTGCTTCCCATCTGGAGATTTTTCGTCTTTGTATGTTTCATCCAGTTTTAGTCTATCAGTTAGAGCATCTGTAGTTACCGCTGATGCTGAAACTTTAAAGGTCAAAGGTCTGTTTGATGTATTGTGAAGCTTAACGGTAAAGTATTTTTTATCTCCTTTTATTTCTTTAAGAGAAACAGAACCATAAGAGTTTACCAAGCCTTTAGAATCCGTGTTTTTGAAAGTCGCTACAACTTCATTTCTCAAAGCATTAGCAACATTAATTAGCCCTGCTCCTTGTTGTCTAGGTGATGCAAAGTATTGACTTTTTTCTTTCCAAGACGTTGCATCCATCATAGGCCGTGCAGTATTTTGTAGGGCTATTTTTGTAAGACTTGTAAGGTCTATTTTGTCATCTCCCTTAAGATTTTTCAAGGCAGGTCTTTCAAGCATTTCCTTTAACTTTGGTCTAATCAAAACAGTAGAAGCTGCCACGATTGGAGTTGCCATACTAGTCCCTGACATATAACCATAAGTTGATTTCCCATTAATGACATTGAGAGTGGATTTAATATTTTTACCTGGTGCTGAGACATCAGGTTTTAAAAGCAAATCTGTTCTCGGTCCCCAAGATGTGGATCCTGCTGGAACTATGACATCTTCTTTATACAATTCTTTGTCTGTGTCAGGTGCAAACTTAAAGTCAATCTCTTTTTCGTCACCTACATTCGGTTTATTAGAATTATAGCTGGCCATATCAATTGGATAGTATTGCTCCAATTTATCTTTGAAATCTTCCTTACTATTTCTTTTAACCTCAGTTTTTTTATCAGGATTAATCATGTTCCATAGTTTTACACCATCATCTCCTGAAATTGAAAATACTTGACTTTTAGTCCCTTCATCCGCTTCATATCCCATGGCTGGAAGCTCTGTCCAATTATCTCTGTTGTAGTAATTGACAGTATTTACAACCATAATGGCGCGTGCGCCCTTATCCGTTGCTCTTTTAAAAGCATCTTTTAAATCCTTGGTATAAATTCGATCCATTACTGCAATTTTGCCCTTAAGATCCAATCCTATCAAATCTTGGTCTTGACCTTTGCCTATATATACAAAGTTTAATTTACTAGGAGCTTTTGAACCGTCTTCATTTGTTATGATTTTATTCTTATCGAAAAAGGCCCCTATATTTCTGTATTTAAAATTTTCTCCACCTATGTTGACTTTATCAAACTCAACTGTCTGATTTTTAGCAGAAGCGACCGCTATCGCATCTTCATGTGCTGCAGTTCGCGTTACATTTCCAGTATCTGTCATTTTCAGATTATTATTTGCCACTAAATCCCATGAAGAACTTGAAGCAGAAGTCGCATAGTTACCCGTAGCTACAACCATTGGAATGCCTGCTTTTCTTAACGCTCTAATAGCTTCCCAATATTTCTCACCTACAAGACCTGTTCCTGTAAAGCCAGATGATACCGAAACAACATCGACATTGTGTTTGATCGAATCTTCAATAGCATGAAACATTGTTTCATCTCCTGCGAAGCCAGATCCTGCGTCAGAGTACATTTTATAAGAGAAGATCTGTGCATTAGGCGCAATTCCATCTATTCCGTTAAAGTTTTTAATATCTTTTTCAGTATCATTTCCCGCAAGAATCCCTGCAATATGCATTCCATGTGGATCAAAATAATCGCTTCCATCATCAGCTTTTTCTACAGTAATTTTACCACCATTATAATAATTGAAAGCATGAGGGATTTTATCACTCAACCAGAAATTTTTATCAGTACCTTTTAAGTCTTCTTTTTTGAATCTCATTGAGCCTTTAGCATCATCATCAATCCTCATGGCCTTATGCCTATAATCTGTCCCGGTATCGATATTTGAAATGACCATACCTCTACCATCAAAATTTTTACCAAATGGAGCATTGATAGATTTTAGGTAATCAATTGCCTCTTCAACTCCAATTTCCTTCCTAGCATGATTCATCATTGGCTGGACTTTTTGTGATCGTTCAACCGATGAGATACCTTCTATTAGTTTAATTTTGTCCAGATTATCTGGAGTTGTTTCTATTGCAACACCATTAAAAACTGTATCATAAGTATATAAAACTTTTGTATCCTTAAGATTGGATAATTCCTTGATTGCTTTTTCTCCAGATTCCTTATCTTTAAATTCAGCAATATAGACAAGTTTATCCTCTTTTTGGGGACTTTCTGGGTCTTTACTTGCAGACGAGTCCACTTTATCTTCTTTGGGTTGATTGGAATCTTCTTTGATTTTTTCTTCGTTGCTAGTGTTATTGTCTATCACAGATTCCTTACTAACAACTTCTTTTTCCTCAATAACTGTTGTTTTCTTCTCTTCAGTATTCTTGGAAGTTTCTATAGCATTATGAATATTTTCATGTTTTTCTTTATTTTCTGCTTCCTTATTTACTACTACTTTTTCTTTATCAGAGATATTTAAAGCATCTTCAGAGCTAGATGTGTCTGCTAAAATTACCTCATTAGGGACATATGCTGCTAAAATAATGGCAGCTGTGGTTAATGACAATACTGTACTTTTTTTCATTTTAATTCCTTACATATTTATTTAACTTCCAATAGATAGTAAACTTTAACTTTGCTAGCCTTTGTTATAAAAAGTTTTACTAAGTATTATCTAGGAAATAGAGTAGTACATTTATATATAATTGTTAGCTCTCTGAAAAATAGTATATCAATTAAAAAATTTTAAGTCAAGAAAAATTAATACGGGTTAATTTATTTTTTAACATATGTTAAAAATCAAGTCAAAAAGTTTCGTAGTTAACTGGGATACATTATAAGCACATTCACACCATCAAAAATAGTAGCAATCAACTTAAAGCACTAGCAACATCACAAAGTCAAACATCATTGATGAAATATCAGCGCTATTAAACAATATAAATAACCGCTAAGAATAAGACTTAACGGTTATCTTCTACATATCTATTTTTTCAAATCCTCAGTCGTTTATCTACCTATAACCTAGGCTTTACGAGTGCCTTGCTCTACCAACTGAGCTAAATCGGCGATTACACTTACAGTATAGCACTCTGAGAATAGGTGTCAAGAAATTTTCATCTCTATTAAAAAAAGCCTGTCCTGAGACAAGGCTTTGATATTCTATTATTTACGAACCCGCACTTTCGTAGGCATCTAAGCCCCTATCCCAAAGTTTAAGGGAAATGACAAAGAAAACAAGGGAAATCAACATCAAACCTCCGATGTTAAAGATTACATCCTTGTCCTGCAAGAAATAGCTAGCAGGATAGTATGCTGTAAAGGCAAAAGGTACAATAAAACTGATTAACCAACGAAGAAATGAATTATAAATCGAAATCGGGTACTTGGCAAAGTCATTGAACATATAAAAAATGTAAATCATGGCGCCTGACTGCTTGGTCCAAAAAGCGATACTAGCTGTCGCGATTTTCAAGGAAGTATAAATCAAGGTCGCAAAGGGAATACAGACTAGGAAAAGTAGGAATTTTGGAAGGGTCCAAGCAATGCTGGTCACAGTTGTTGCTAGTAAAATACCCCCGACCAAAAGTTCTCCCAAGGCATCAATCTGAAAGGTCTCAACTAGGATGTGAAAGAGAGGATTGATAGGACGAGTCAGATATTTGTCAAATTCTCCTTTTCGAACCAAGCGTTGACCTAACGCCCAGAGATTGTCAAAAAAGAGATGGTCCAAGCCCTTAGGAATCAAGGAAAAGCCATAAATAAAAGCAATCTCTTGAAAGGTCCAGCCTTCTAGGGATGGAATATGTTGAAAGATGACATTGAGAAACAAAAGGTTCAATCCTTGAGTCAGAAAGACTCCTAAAACCCCCACCACAAAATCAACCTTATACTCCATGATTTGCTTGATGTATTGTCTGATAAAAATCAGATGCATGCGTTGATATTTTTTCATACTAACCTCCTTGAATGGTAATAAAGGACTGGACTCGTTTCCAAATCAACTGAGACAAGCCCACCATCACTAAGAGCCAGAAAAACTGCAAAGCGAGCGCCTGAAGAATCTGATTGGCATCGTATTTCCCAACGATAATCATGACCGGAGTGTAAATCAAGGATGAAAAAGGCAGGAAGGACAGAATATCTGAAACAACCTTTGGAAAGAAAGCCAAGGGAATCAAACTTCCAGACATAAAGGCCACTATGGAAGTCTTGAGTAGATTGGAACCCCAAAGATTTTTAAACACAAAGGCTGAAAAACCAAAGCAGATATTAAAGAAAAAGTTGATCAGGTAGGCTAGCGTTAAGCTAAAAAGATAAAGGACAGTTAATCCCAGCACTTCTACCATCCCTTGCCCAGATAAGATTTTCATCAAAACAATGACACTTAAAAATGGAAGACCGACACTGATAAAAATCAACCACTTTGACCCAAGCTCGGTAAAGAGATAAGAAGCCGCAAAATGCACTGGTCTCAACAAGCGCATGATAATGGAACCATCCTTGACCTCCTCTCCAATCATAAAGGAAGAATCGGACCTAGTTAGAAGATTGGTCACAAAACTCATAATGATATAGAGGGTGATATCTGCCATACTAAAGCCCTGAATCAAGGACTCTTGCGAAGAATCAAAGACAGCCTTCCAGAGATAAAAGGCCACAAAAGCACCCATTACATCGCCGATCCGATAAAGAATAAAGTTGACTCGGTAAGTAATCAACTCCTGAACCCCTGCATTGATAAAGGGTTTATAACGTCTCCACAATTTGACCATCTTAGAGCTCCTTTCGGTAGAAGCGACGGATAATATCTTCAATATCCGTATCCACCATCTTCAAATCGCGGATTTCAAAATCAGATAGGGTTTGCTTGATAATGTCAGCTGACTGGTAGCGAGAACTATCGAATTCAATGTTGAGACTATTTCCTTGTCTGTCAATTGTCATATCCGAAAAGCCTTCATAGTGAGAAAGGAGATGACTTTGATCTGGTAGCAGTTCAAAGGAGAGTGTCTTCATCTTGCCAAAGGTTTCCTTAAGCTGGCTAACCGTTCCATCAAAAATCTCTTGCCCCTTATCAATCATAAAAATCCGATCACATAGTTGCTCAATATCACTTAAGTCATGGGTGGTCAAGAGAATGGTCGTCTCTTCCTCCTGATTGATCTGAGTAATAGCCCGACGAATATTATCCTTGACCGAAACGTCCAAACCAATGGTCGGCTCATCTAAAAAGAGAACCTTGGGATTGTGGAGCAAGGAAGCTGCAATGTCCGCCCGCATCCGTTGTCCCAGCGAAAGAGTTCGTACGGGATCCTTGATAAAGTCCTTCAAATCCAAGACTTCATTCAAAAAATCCATGCGCTTATGAAAGAGCGAATCTGGCACATCGTAAATCTCCTTTAAAACCGTGTAGGTCTCTTGCAGAGCCAAATCCCACCATAGCTGAGTACGTTGTCCAAAGACCACCCCAATATCCTTGACATAATCTTGACGATTGTCCTGGGGAATCTTGCCGTTAATCCGACAAAAACCAGATGTCGGTTTTAAAATTCCCGTCAGCATTTTGATGGTTGTCGACTTCCCAGCACCATTTGCTCCGATAAAGCCTAAAATCTGCCCTTTTGGAACTTCAAAAGTCAAATCCTTGACCGCTTCAAAGGTCTGCTTTTCAGGATGAATAAAGGAACGTAAAGCCCCCTTCAAGCCCGGTTCCTTAACAGTCTTCACAAAATTTTTCTGAAGATGTTCCACTTCTATCATTGCCATATCTATCTCCCTATGGTAAGGAATAGCAACATTGTATTTTGACTACAAATATTCTAAATCCTTACTTTCTATACCTTCTACATTTTATTGCTACAGAAGGCTTTATACCAACCTATTATAATCCAATAAAAACCATAATGCAAGCGTTTGCTTAAAATTTGTGAAATTGAAAATTTTTCTCTTAAAGTGGTATTTTTATACTCAATGAAAATCAAAGAGCAAACTAGGAAGCTAGCCGTAGGTTGCTCAAAACACTGTTTTGAGGTTGTAGATGGAACTGACGTAGTCAGTATCCTACACATACGGCAAGGCGAAGATGACGTGGTTTGAAGAGATTTTCGAAGAGTAGTAGTCCAAAATTCTGGTTTAATAGTCTCCTTAAAACGCCAAAAAACCCACCCAATGGGTAGGTTTTATCTGTATTGTTCAGCTAGATTAAGCTTTACCTTCTGAACCGAATACGTCGATACGTTCTTCAACTGATGCTTGGATAGCTTTTACACCGTCAGCCAAGAATTTACGTGGGTCGAAGAGTTTTTTCTTGTCGTATTCTGCTTCGTTTGCTTCGTAGTCACGAGCAAATTTACGAGTTGCGTTAGCGAATGCGATTTGGCATTCAGTGTTAACGTTAACTTTCGCAACACCAAGTTTGATAGCTGCTTGGATTTGCTCATCAGGAATACCTGAACCACCGTGCAATACGATTGGGAATCCTGGTACAGCTTCAGTCAATTTTTGCAAGTGATCAAGGTGAAGACCTTTCCAGTTTTCTGGGTAAGGACCGTGGATGTTACCGATACCAGCTGCCAAGAAGTCGATACCAGTTTCAACCATTGCTTTAGCGTCTTCGATTGGAGCCAATTCACCATCACCGATGATTCCGTCTTCTTCACCACCGATAGTACCAACTTCAGCTTCCACTGATACACCATTTGCATGAGCAAATTCTACAACTTTACGAGCTTTTTCAAGGTTTTCTTCAACTGGAAGGTGTGAACCATCAAACATAACTGAAGTATAACCAACTCGGATACACTCAAGTGCATCTTCGTAGTGACCGTGGTCAAGGTGGATAGCTACTGGTACAGTGATACCCATTGATTCAACAAGGTTAGCGATCAAGTTGCGAGCAACTTTGTAACCACCCATGTATTTAGCAGCACCCATTGAAGTTTGGATCAAAACTGGAGCTTTTTTAGCTTCTGCTGCGCGCAAGATAGCTTGAGTCCACTCAAGGTTGTTTGTGTTAAATCCACCAACTGCATAACCGTTGTCACGAGCTGCTTGGACAAATTTTTCTGCTGAAACGATTGCCATTTTATCAGGCCTCCTGTATATTTTTATGGGTCATCCCATTTACATTGTTCATTTTATCACTTTTTGACAAAAAAATCTAGTTTTTCCCGCAGTTTCGATTGAATTTCTTCTAGCTTCATCTATGTAAACCCTTTCTATCCCTAGTCTTGGGCGACTTTTGGAAAAGCTATGAAGAAAGTCAAACGATTCTCCTTCATCTCAAAACGATAAGGTAATTTTTCATGTTCTAATAGACTCTTGACCACAAAGAGCCCCATCCCAGAACCCTTGGCCTTGCGACTAGCATTGTCAGAAAAAGACTGGGCTAGTTTTTCTTGTTCTTCTGGACTGCAGCTATTTTCTATAAAAAGTTCCCCTTCTCTCTCTCCAATACGAACCAAACTACCTGGAGCAGAATGCTTGATGGCATTGCTGATAAGGTTAGAAAGAATCAACTTCATAACTGATGGGTTTAGATAAGCCTGCTGATGGGTTAAACTATTGTCTATCTGGAGTTCTCTTTCCTTGGCTAGTAAAGCATAATCTTGAACTAGACTTTGCGTCATCTGGTATAGGTCAATTTGTTCCCTATCATCTCTCAATTCCTGCACAGACGAGAGGGAAAGTATCTGCAGAACATGGTGATTGAGTTCATCCACAATCCCTAAGGCAACTCCCAGATAGTGGTCTCTATCCTTATAACGACTAACATTTTCTTTCATGTTTTCGATCAAGATTTTCAAACTAGCCAGTGGTGTTTTCAATTCATGAGAAGCCCCTCGTAGGAATTCGACCTTCATCTTTTCAAGCTGGAGAATAGCTTCATTCTTGTCATGCAAGTCCGCAATGACAGTCAAAAGATGCTGGTAGAGGCTATTGATTTGTTCCTTGAGATCACCAATCTCATCCCTAGAATCCACGCGCAATCGCACTTGGGCATCTAGTTCCATCATCCGACGGGTTACCCGCTTGATTTCCAAAATCGGGGCAACAATGGTCCGAGCATAGATATAGGCTACCAAAAGGGAAATCAGAAAGGATGCCAGCAAGGTATAGGGAAGAAACTGGAGACTGATTTGCTCTGCTTCCTTTTGCAAATCCATGGACGCTAAAAACTGGAGAGTCATGGTACCACCGTCCTGCGTTTTCACCTCGCGCTCCTCGATAAAAAGAGAGGTTGTCTGGCGATCTGTATCCAGAGGAAGGCTGTCCTTTACTTCTAACTTGTCCTCGGTCATCTCGCCCTTGACGGTCCCCTTGATATCACTAGTCTGAGAATACAAGTCTAACACTTGCTCGATGCTCTGCCTATCCTTACCTTCTAGGGACTGGGCAATGGCTGTCGCTTTCTGACCAATGGTTTCCTGACGATGACTCAGATAAGTAGAAGGAAAAAGAAAATAAATAGCCAAATGAAGGCAGATAACCAGAACACTAAATATCGAGAAGGTATAGATAAATATCTTTGTAAATAAACCTGTTCGTTTCATTTTCGCTCCAATTTATAACCAACATTGCGCACAGTGAGGATGCAATCCAAGTCTAGCTTTTTCCGCAGCTCCTTGATATAAACATCAATGACACGGTCAAAGGGAACCTCATCTGTCGCTTTCCATACGGCATCAATTATCTGAGATCGGGTCAAAGCCCGTCCTTCATTTTTCACCAGATAGTCCAAAATTTCCAACTCTTTAGCATTAACAGCCACTTCTTGACCTGCTAGGCTGGCACTGTAGCTCTCAAAGTCCACCTTGGTATCCTTATAGGAGAAGACTCGTCCTGTATCGTAGTAGCGCTTAAAAATCGCGTCTACCCTCACTTTTAAGAGGGAGAGGGAGAAGGGCTTTTCCAGATAGCCATCTGCCAGAGAGGCAAAGGCGCTCAGCTTGTATTCCTCATCCTGAAAGGCGGTCAGCATCAAGACAGGGACTTGGCTGGTTTTACGAATCTCCGCTAGGACTTCTAGGCCATTGAGCTTGGGCATCTGGATATCCAGTAAAACCAAGGCTATTTCATAGCTGGAAAATTTTTCTAAGGCTTCTTGACCGTCTGCTGCCTCAATGGTTTCATAACCGCAATCCGTCAAATAGTCACTGACTCCCTCACGGATCATCTCTTCATCTTCTACAATTAAAATTTTCATACTTTAACTGCTCTCTTTTTTATTTTTCTTAGAATAAATACCTACTCTATTTATTATAATCTCTTATTGGCCTTTTGTCTTTAAGAAACTTGCTACTAGATAAAACAAAGAGAGCCTATCGCTCTCTCTGCTCACATTTCACTCCCTATGGAATGAAAATTATTTAGCTGCTTTTGAAAATGTTACAACGTAGTTATAATCTTTCCCATTAGCTTGATAGACATAGTCCTCTTTGAAAGTATAGCCGCGTTTGCTCAACTCTTCTTTCTTAGCATCAACTTGGCTCTTGACTGCTGCTTTCACCTGTTCAGTTGATAAACCTTCCGCGATTTCAAGAGAAGTTCC
The DNA here is from genome assembly GCF_901542415.1 of Streptococcus mitis. Lineage (NCBI taxonomy): Bacteria > Bacillati > Bacillota > Bacilli > Lactobacillales > Streptococcaceae > Streptococcus > Streptococcus mitis. The sequence goes on from NZ_CABEHV010000004.1 coordinate 964,724, forward strand.
ATTGATATCTCCTAGGAAACCTGCAATATCTTTCATTTTATCAAAGTTATAAAATACATTTACTTTGACCTTTTGAGGAGCTGGCTGTTCTAGACTTCTACGATTTCTGCTAGCGCGCGGTTGAACTGCTGGAGCCATTCTGAAACCTGAAGTTCCTGTAGCCTCCTTAGTGAATGTGACAACGTAGTTATAATCTTTTCCATTATTTTTAGAGAGATAGTCTTCTTTAACAGTATAACCACGTTTACGTAATTCCTCTTTCTTGGCATCAACTTGGCTCTTGACTGCTGCTTTCACCTGTTCAGTTGATAAACCTTCCGCGATTTCAAGAGAAGTTCCATTGATATCTCCTAGGAAACCTGCAATATCTTTCATTTTATCAAAGTTATAAAATACATTTACTTTGACCTTTTGAGGAGCTGGCTGTTCTAGAATTCTACGATTTCTGCTAGCGCGTGGTTGAACTGCTGGAGCCATTCTGAAACCTGAAGTTCCTGTAGCCTCCTTAGTGAATGTGACAACGTAGTTATAATTTTTCACAGTAGTATCTTGTTCAAAAATAATGTCATTTTTCACATAATACCCTCTAGCAGCTAGGTCTTTTATCTTGGCTTGAATTTTTTCTTTTACTAATTCTTTTGCCTGTGCTTCACTCGTTCCAGCAGGAATTGTAACAGTGTTATCTTCTCCTGGGTCAGATAGGAAACCATGAATATCTGGCATTCCAGCGAAGTTATAGCTAATATTTACAGTTCCATCTGGTTCTGATGTTGAACGTGCTACTCTTCTTGCTCTTGCTTGAACTGATGGAGCATTTCTAAAACTTGAAGTCCCTGATGATGTTGTTTCTGGTTGTGGTTGTGCTGTTGGTGCTGATGAGTTATCTGTCCCTTCTGCTGAGGCTGGTTGCGTTGCTCCTGAAGGTGCTTCTCCTGAACCATGTCCTATTGCTGTGCTTCCATTGTCAATAATAGTACCTTCATTACGACCATTTGTTAAATTATCTTTATTGTAGTTTGGTGCTGGTAATTCTTCACCTGGAACATCAATTTCATCAATTTTACTTTGATACTCATCCGCAACAGCTACAGCAGCATCGTGATCTTTAGCATTATTTATTGCCGCTAATGCTTCTTCTTTTAATTCATTTAATTTTTCTTTTAATTTTGTTTTTTCTGCTTCATCTTTAACTTTTTCAATTTCACTATGTTTTGAAGCTGCAATTTTTTCAATAACATCTTTTCCATCTTTTTTTGCTTCCTCAAGTTTTTCATCTTTAGGTGCTACTTCTTCAGACGGAGTATCCTCTTTAGGTGCCGGAGCCGAATTTGGTGTTTCATCCTTTGAATCTACTGGATTTGATGTATCTCCAGTTTGATTAGTTGGTAGTTTATCCTCTTTGGGTATTGTTGCTTCTGGTTTTGAAGCTGGAGTTTCAGGTTGTTTTGTAGTCCCTGTGTTTGAAGTAGTACCATCTGTTACCGGACTTGATGTTGCTACATTACCTGAATCATTTGTAGCTTCCGCAGATGGAGTATTAGAAGGTTCTGACTTTGTTTCAGATTTACCTGATTCTCCAGCTGGCTGTGCAGTGGAATTGGTATCGCCTGATGTGACCGGTGCTTCTTCGCTTGGGGTTACCGGTGCCGGTGTCGCTGGTTCTTCCGCTTTCGGCGCAGGTGTCGTTGGTTCCTCTGATTTTGGTGCGAGTGCTACTGGCTCCTCTGATTTTGGCGCTGGAGACACTGGTGCCTCTGATTTTGGCGCTGGAGATACTGATTCCTCCACCTTTGGCGCTGGTGTCGCTGGTTCTTCCACTTTCGGCGCTGGTGTCGTTGGTTCCTCTGCTTTCGGTGCTGGTGTCGTTGGTTCCTCTGATTTTGGTGCTGATGCCGCTGGTTCTTCCACTTTCGGTGCTGGTGTTGCTGGTTCTTCCACTTTTGATGTCGGCGCTAATTGCTCGTCTGCTTTTGGTGCTGATGCCGCTGGCTCATCTGCTTTTGGCGCTGGAGACACTGGCTCATCTGCTTTTGGTGCTGGTGCCACTGACTCGTCTGCTTTCGGTGCTGGAGATACTGGCTCATCCACCTTTGGTGCTGGTGTCGATGGAGTCTCTTCTTTCGGTGCCGGTGTCACTGGCTCTTCCGCTTTTGGCGCTGGTGTTGATGGAGTCTCTTCTTTCGGTGCTGGTGTCGATGGCTCTTCCACTTTTGGCGCTGGTGTTGATGGAGTCTCTTCTTTCGGTGCTGGTGTCGATGGAGTCTCTTCTTTCGGTGCTGGTGTCGATGGCTCTTCCACTTTTGGCGCTGGTGTCGATGGAGTCTCTTCTTTCGGTGCCGGTGTCACTGGCTCTTCCGCTTTTGGCGCTGGTGTTGCTGGAGTCTCTTCTTTCGGTGCCGGTGTCACTGGCTCTTCCGCTTTTGGCGCTGGTGTTGATGGAGTCTCTTCTTTCGGTGCCGGTGTCACTGGCTCTTCCGCTTTTGGCGCTGGTGTTGATGGAGTCTCTTCTTTCGGTGCTGGTGTCGATGGCTCTTCCACTTTTGGCGCTGGTGTTGATGGAGTCTCTTCTTTCGGTGCTGGTGTCGATGGCTCTTCCACTTTTGGCGCTGGTGTCGATGGAGTCTCTTCTTTCGGTGCCGGTGTCACTGGCTCTTCCGCTTTTGGCGCTGGTGTTGCTGGAGTCTCTTCTTTCGGTGCTGGTGTCGATGGAGTCTCTTCTTTCGGTGCTGGTGTCGATGGAGTCTCTTCTTTCGGTGCCGGTGTCACTGGCTCTTCCGCTTTTGGCGCTGGTGTTGCTGGAGTCTCTTCTTTCGGTGCCGGTGTCGATGGAGTCTCTTCTTTCGGTGCCGGTGTTGCTGGCTCTTCCGCTTTTGGCGCTGGTGTTGCTGGAGTCTCTTCTTTCGGTGCCGGTGTCACTGGCTCTTCCGCTTTTGGCGCTGGTGTTGATGGAGTCTCTTCTTTCGGTGCCGGTGTCGCTGGTTCCTCTGCTTTCGGCGCTGGAGTCGCTGGCTCTTCCACTTTTGGCGCAACTGAGACTGAGGTTTCTGATTTCGGTGCTGATACTGCTGGTGTTTCCACAACTACTGGTGTCGTTTGTTTAACAGTAGTAGTTTGCTCTCCAGTTACAGTATCTGTCTTTGTTTCAACTTCATAACTTTGACGGCTACCAGAATTATCAATCGACACTTGCTGTCTTTTTACTTCTGTATTTCCATCTTTTAGAAAAGCCTCTTCGCTAAAATACAATTGATTATTAGCAAAAATCAAATCTCTATTTGCAATACGATTTATCTCAACCAAACTATCAACAGATAGCCCTGTTGCTCCACTAATAGCACTCAGTGTATCTCCCCACTTGATTGTGTAGTGTGATAAATTGTCTATATTTTGAATATCAGCTTTTACTTCTGCAACTGTTCTGGCTACCCAAACACCATCTTGTTCACTGGCTGACACAGTTGGAGCTAAAAAGCCCAGACCTAGCAAAATGACACCTGTCGCAACAATTGCACCAGTTCTCAATTTTCTAAAGCCACGTAGGGACAAGCTTCCTCTAACATTTGTTTGTCTCATAATGTTTATTTTTCCTCACTATTCTATATTTTCCAAAGTAGACCCTACCTAGGTCTACTAGCCTATGTTTGCGATATGGGTAGGCTTCTACAGATTTATCTATCTATTTTCAAGATAAGATTTCTATAGATTTTTATGCACAATTCCATATATAAGTTACGAAACCCCTTTCTAATAAATTCCATAGCTTTAGTATATCATATTTAAACAATAAAGTACAAAGAAAGCAACTGAAAGCAATGATTTTCACCACTGCTTTCGGTTCTATTTTGAATTGTTAAATAGCCATTCTCTATCCACCGTTCTTGAATAGAAAAACAAGATGCTGTCTCTATTTCCAGACTAATTTTTTCAAACTTATTCGCTATCCAGCAAGAGCTCTTTTGGTTGTTTTCTGAGGAGATTGCTTGATGCAAGCGCCATAACGAGAACCACTAGAACCAAGGCAAGGACGAAGACGATGATAAAGTCTGATGTCTGAATAGAAATATCTAGGCTCGATAAAGTCTTACTAAAGCCATCCACTTCTGCACCGCCACCAAGGTTAGAGGCTTGAGCTGCCTTGCTGGCTTGCTTAGCAACACCTGAAGTAACATTGGCAAGAACGGTGTTTCCGATTGCACGGGCAGTGTAGTTGGCTAGGAAATAGGATGCAACAAGAGCAGGGATGGCAATCAAGATGGATTCAGTGATGAATTGACCCAAGATACTTGCCTGCTTGAGACCAATAGAGAGGAGAATACCCACTTCCTTGCGACGGGCATTGATCCAAAGGCTGAGCAAGAGGGCAAGGAGAAGAACGGAGAAACTCAAGCTGCCCCAGAAGAGGAGGTTGGCCATCTTGTACATACCAGAGATGGATTGCTCAAGAGCTGGGTAGTTAGAAGAACTCTTAACGAGTGTATAGCTCTTCCAGTTGATACCACTGATGCCATTCAATTCTTTCATGGCATCATCCAAGTTCTTGTCCGCTGTTACAAAGAAGGTTGCGTCTCCATAAATAGCTGTGTCTTCTGTGTATCCATAAAGTTTTGCAGCCGTATGGATGTCTGTGATAGCTGTGTTTTCGTATAGTTCTTGGGAGTAGGTTACTGCCGACTTATTGTGACCATCAAAGAGTCCCTTAATTGTCACTTCAACTGTTTCCTTGGCTCCTTTTTCATTGTCTGCATCGTAGATATTGGAGTCTAGTTTAACCTTATCCCCGACTTTCCAGCCGTGTTTGGCTGCCAAGTCCTTGTGCAGGAGGATCTTGTCCTTGTCATCATTCGTTAGATGCTCTCCTTCGACCAGCTTATAAGAACCTGAGACAAACTTGTCTTCTTTTGAGGAGTCATTGACACCTGTAATCATCAAGCTACTTCCAAAATGTTTGGCACGGTCAGGTGTCAGATTTTTCTTGGTATCTGGCGTTTCGATGAGTTCATAGCCAGTCAAATCTCCGATAGCGTTGATGCGTTTCACATAAGACTCAATAGCCTTGTTTTCGGTGATTTTTTTGATATCCTCACCCTTGATATTCCCAGCACCACGTGGCGTTCCTTGATTAACGCGACGATTGATTTGCATGGAGAAACTGTTGGTAATATTTTTAAAGGTCTCCTGAGAAGCCTTGGCAGTAGCTCCCTTGATCGACAAGCCGACCAAACTCAAGCTCGCCATGAGGAGAATAATCAGGAAGATGACAATCGATTTGAAAAACTTCCTTGTAACATAGGCAAATGCGTTGTGTAACATAGGTTCCCTTTCTAGATTTTGTTCTATTTTATAGTTCTAATACTCAATGAAAATCAAAAAGCAAACTAGGAAGCTAGCCGTAAGCTGTACTTGAGTACGGTAAGGCGACGATGACGTGGTTTGAATTTGATTTTCGAAGAGTATAATTGAAAAAGCTCATATTATTTCGTAGTATTGCGAGTTTCAGTCAGTTTCTTGTCCTTCAACTCAAGTGTAATATCTGATGCTTGTGCCACTTCTTTGCTGTGAGTTACGACGATGACACATTTACCTGTTTTCTGGGCAAGTGATTTGAGCAGTTCGACAATATCTCCAGCAGTTTTAGGGTCCAGATTTCCCGTTGGCTCATCCGCTAGAATAACTGGAGCTTCTGATACCAAACTACGAGCAATAGCAACACGTTGTTGTTGACCACCTGATAACTGGAGAACATTCCGCTTGATCTGACTTTCATCCAAACCAAGCTCAAGCAGTGTATCCTTGCTTGCCTTTTTGTTGACCAAGCGGATATTTTCCAGTGGAGAAAGATAATCTATCAAGTTATAATTTTGAAAGACCAGGGAAATATGGTGCATACGATGGTAGGAATAGCCCTTCTTACGAATATCCTCTCCTTGGAAAAGGATAGAACCTTCAACAGGACTATCTAGACCAGCCAGTAGGGACAAGAGAGTGGATTTTCCTGCTCCTGACTCCCCAATAATACTGTAAAATTTCCCGGGTTCAAAATTATAATTGATCTGATATAGGACTGCTTCAGCAGTGTTCTTATAACGGTAGGTAAGGTCTTGTAATTGTAATAAAGTCATGATTTCTCCTTCTTAACTAATAGATGATAAAATTTCTTTAGGCGATTTTCTAAATAAGAATAGGAAACAAAGGGCTACAGATAAGCAACTAATCAACAACAGAAAGACATAGGACTCTGCAAAAGATAATAAACTACTTGATAGACCACTTGTTTTGGCTAGTGTATTTTGTAAGCTTGCCTGATCTCCACTTGCTAGTAGAGTTTGGAGTAGGTAGGATGTGATTGCGTTTCCTGTAGCAAATGCTGGAAGCAAAGCTCCGAGAGATACCAAAAATACCTCTAAACAGAACTGCAGGAAAATCGAACTCTTGCCTTTTCCAAGTGCCAGAAGAATCCCCACTTCGTAGACCCGTTCTCTCAACCAGAGAGACAAAACAAGAATTAAGGCTCCTGCTCCTGCTATCATAATCCCATAAAGGAAAATGGTCAGAAAGGTTTGGAAAGTTGCAACCGAGTCTTTGATTTGTTCAAAAGCCTTGTTTTCCTTTTCAACTTGATACCCTTGATTTTCCAAGGCCAAGTTTTCCACCTGCTTCATGAGTCCGTCCATTTCCTTAGGATTTTCTACATAGAAGCGAGCTGCACTGACTTGAGGTTCACTATTACCCAAAAGGCTTTGGCTACTCTCATAATCTGTAAAGACCTGGTTTTCACTGAAATCAGAAGACAAGCCTGTGAATTTCTCCTGTTTTTTACCAGAAAAGATTCCTACAATCTCAAACTCCACTGTTTGTCCTTTGCCAGATTCTGACTGTCCAGCATCCAAGCCAATCTTGTCATGAAGCGAAAGACCGTTCTTCTTAGCCAACTCTTCGTGGATCAAGATTTTCTTGAAATCTCCTTTTTGAAGGTGTCGCCCTTCTTTTAAGTTGAAAGCCGAGCTGGTAAAGGTCACATCCTTAGATGAATCCTCAAGAGCCGTTATGCTAACCAAGTTTTTGTCTGCAGCTGACAAATCATCACGCTCCACGCTCTGCTCGCCACTCACCGCTTCCTTGTCTTTTAGTTTTGCAATCGTCTCGAGTTCAGGAGAAACATTTTCCAGTCCCTTAATCTTGTTTACAGATGCTAGGTCTGACAACTTGAAGGTCTGACCATTTTCTATCTTCTTAATAGAAAAAGATGTATTGAGTGATTTGTAAAGATTGGTTTCAACTGTTTTGTTGGACTTCATCAGAGTCAAACAGGCTGAAATTCCAGCCAATAGGACCAATAAAATCAGAAATAAAATAAAACTTCTCAGTCGTTTTCTGCTGACATAAGCCCAAGCTCTTTGGATTGGATTCATTTGTCACCTCCATATTTGTAAGACTATTATAAAATCCAAATATGAAATGTCTATGAAATACAAAAAAAGAGCAAAATTTTTTTGCTCTACTTGAATTATATGAAAACAAAAGAGCTAGCCTAAGCTAACTCTTATCCTATGCGGAGAGAGGGACTTGAACCCTCACGACCTAAAGCGGTCACAGGATCCTTAGTCCTGCGCGTCTGCCAATTCCGCCATCCCCGCGTCGATTACTTTACTAGTATATCAACTTTTAGGATGCTTGTCAACACTTTTTTTCAATTTTTTTCATTTCATCAACCAAGTTACTCTGAAATTTCATTTAGATTTTCATCTACTAACTTAGCTCCGAGTGTATTTTTGAAATGACCTAGGGCAAATTGATGATTTTCAGGCCAGATAGATGCAACAGCCGGTTTAACAATCTCGATGTCATATCCTAGATTATAGGCATCTATAGCTGTATGCAGGACACAGATATCCGTCAAAACTCCGGTTAAAATAACTGTAGAAATTCGACGCTCTCTCAAACGGATATCTAGGTCAGTACCCGAAAAAGCTGAGTAATGACGTTTATCCATCCAAAAGACACGACTGTCTGAACCATGCTCTTGATAAAAGATCCCCAAATCTCCGTATAAATTCCGTCCACTAGTCCCAATCAAATTGTGAGGAGGAAACAGCTTGCTTTCTGGATGGAAACAATCGTTTTCTTCGTGAGCATCAATGGTAAAGAAGATGTAATCTCCTCGTTCAAAAGCTAGTCGAGTTACCTTGCTGATGGCATCCGAAATCGCCTGAGCTGGAGCACCTGCTGTCAGCTTCCCACTATCAGCAACAAAATCTTCTGTATAGTCAATCGAAATTAAAGCCTTAGTCATTAGTAATCTCTTTTCTTCACTTCTTCAAAAATATCTGAAATCAAAACCTTAAGATAGGTTCCCTTCATTCCAAGTGAACGACTTTCAATAATCCCTGCAGATTCAAGTTTACGAAGGGCATTGACAATCACAGAGCGAGTGATTCCGATACGATCTGCAATCACTGACGCAGTCAACTGCCCTTCATTTCCATTTAATTCCCCTAAAATAGCTGAAACAGCACGGAGTTCAGAGTAAGAAAGGGTATTAACCGCCATGGTAACAGCAGTACGGCGGCGAATATTTTTCTCATCTTCTTCGCGTTGGAAATTAAGGAGTTGAATCCCAACAACGGTACTGGCAATCTCAACAAGAATCAAGTCCTCGTCTTCGAATTTTTTATCATTGCGCCAAATAATCAAAGAACCAAGTCGAATCCCTGATACATGAATCGGTGCAATGGTCGTCAAACCATCTGGAAAGTCGGCACGACTTTCCACAGGAAAAATACTTAAATCATGATCAACTGTCAGATTGGCTTCTGTATCGTAAATCATGTTCGCACCTTGAATGTAGTCATCCGGGAAAATTTTAGTTTGAAAGAATTGCTCTACACGATCTGTATTGGTTTTGTAACGCATAAAATAGCCAAGGAGACGTCCCTTGCTATTAACGATACAGGCGTTACAGTCAATAATATCTGCCAATTGACGGGTAATCGCATTGTAGGGAAGTTCTTCCTGCAACTGCTCGTCTGAGCGCTTCAGGATAGAAGTAATTTTTCTAGTTTTTTCTAATAAATGTGCCATTTTTCACCTCGAATTTAATCGCTATCATTATAACATAAACAGCTTGAATTTTCAATTATTATCTGAAAATTGCTTATTTAATTGCAATTTGAAAAAACAAGAATATTTTTAATTAAATTGCTTCTTTTCTATTGACAAGCTCCCTATTTTTGTGTATCATAACATTACAAGAAGATAATATATCTATTTTATTTATCTCTCTTTTCCATTCGGTCTCCTTATATAAAAAAGCGATTCATTTTGAACCGCTTTTTCTTATTTATCGCCCTTGTTACGAATAACAAAGCCTGTTTGCTTTTCGCTTGAAGTATTGCGTGGTTTTTTATTATCCTTACGATAACGTTTTTCCTTATCAAAACGATCATTGCCACGACTTCCTTTTTTGAAATCATCACGACGACCACCACGACGGTTGTCTCCACGGCGATTATCACGACGGTCATCTCCACGACGACCTCCCTTACCTTTACCACCAAAGCCATTACCTGATGGTTTAAATGGCAGTGGTTTTTCACGTGCAATCTCCACTTCAGGAAGACTATCTGGATCTTGAACAGTCAGACTCAAGATATACATTGCCAATTCTTCTGGAGTAAATTCGGCAGCTAGCTTACGAGCATCCTTACCAAATTTCTCAAAGTTGGCACGGATAGTCTCATCTGCAAAATCACGTTCGATTTTCTTGAGAGCTACGTGTTTTTTTGCTTGGAAGGCTTCTTCTGCACTTGCAGGTTTGAGACCTTTCATGCGTTTCTTAGTCAAATTTTCAATGATTTGAAGATAGCCCATTTCATTTGGTGAAACGAAGGTAATAGACTGACCTGACTTACCAGCACGACCTGTACGACCGATACGGTGAACATAACTTTCAGGATCTTGTGGAATATCGTAGTTATAGACATGGGTCACACCTGAAATATCCAACCCACGCGCTGCAACGTCTGTCGCAACCAAAACATCGAGATTGCCATTTTTAAAGTCACGAAGGACACGAAGACGTTTGTTTTGGTCCAAATCACCATGAATTCCTTCTGCACGGAAGCCACGGATTTTCAAACCACGAGTCAATTCATCTACACGACGTTTTGTACGACCAAATACGATAGCAAGCTCAGGCTGTTCCACATCCATAAGACGTGTCATGGTATCAAATTTTTCTTGTTCCTTAACTCGGATATAGTATTGGTCAACCAATTCTGTTGTCAATTCCTTAGCCGCAATCTTCACATGCTCAGGTTCTTTCATAAACTGAACACCGATACGTTTGATGGCATCTGGCATAGTTGCTGAGAAAAGTAAGGTTTGACGGCTTTCAGGGACACGAAAAATGATAGCTTCAATGTCTTCAAGGAAGCCCATGTTGAGCATTTCATCCGCTTCGTCAAGGATAAGAGTTTCAATATCTTGTAATTTCAAGGCCTTGCGTTTAATCAAGTCCAAAAGACGACCTGGAGTTCCCACCACGATATGGGCACCAGATTTAAGAGCCTTAATTTGTTTTTCAATGCTTGATCCGCCATATACTGAACGGACTTTGACTCCCTTACTACGACCAAAGCGGAAGAGTTCTTCTTGACTTTGAACAGCAAGTTCACGTGTTGGAGCAATGACCAAGGCTTGGATGGTCGCTTCTTCTGTACGGATTTTTTCAAGGGTAGGCAAGCCAAAGGCTGCAGTTTTTCCTGTACCAGTCTGAGCTTGACCGATAACGTCCTTGCCTTCAAGGGCCAAGGGAATGGTTTGTTCTTGGATCGGACTGGCTTCTACAAAACCAGCTTTTTCAATCTCTGCTAGCAAATCAGCAGACAAGTTTAATTCATTAAATTTCACGTTATTCTTCTTTCTAAAGGTGGTGCGAAGCCACCCTATAGGGCTTAGTTTATACTTTTCTTTTTATGACGTATTTTCATATACTGGATATAAAATCGTGTTGCTTCTTTTCCACAAAAGAAAAGTACTGTTTTCTTTGCAACCTATCTAGTATAACACAAGAGAGAAGCAAAAGATAGCCCAATCCATCGATAATATCATGTAAACGATTTTTCTGAGAAAGTAAGGCTATAATTTCCACTATTTCATAAACTTTTTTAAAGCGTAGCAGAATTGTGCAAAAGTTTTTTTCTTGTGCTAGAATGAAATTCGAATAGGAGGAACTCTAAATGTTAACTTATGATTTAATCGTTATCGGATTTGGTAAAGCTGGTAAAACACTAGCAGGTAAATTGGCTTCAGCTGGTAAAAAAGTTGCCCTCGTTGAACGTAGCAAAGCTATGTACGGTGGAACTTGTATCAACATCGGTTGTATCCCAACTAAAACTTTGCTGGTTGCTGCTGAGAAAGACTTGTCTTTTGAAGAAGTGATTGCTACCAAAAACACTATCACTAGTCGCCTCAACGGTAAAAACTATGCGACTGTTGCTGGTACAGGCGTCGATATCTTTGATGCGGAAGCTCACTTCCTTTCAAATAAAGTCATCGAAATCCAAGCTGGTGATGAAAAGAAAGAACTGACTGCTGAAACAATCGTCATCAACACTGGTGCTGTTTCAAACGTCTTGCCAATCCCTGGACTTGCTACAAGCAAAAACGTCTTTGACTCAACAGGTATCCAAAACTTGGACAAATTACCTGAAAACCTTGGAGTCCTTGGTGGTGGAAATATCGGTCTTGAATTTGCCGGCCTATACAACAAACTTGGAAGCAAGGTTACAGTCCTAGATGCCTTGGATACTTTCCTTCCTCGTGCAGAACCTTCCATCGCAGCTCTTGCTAAACAATACATGGAAGAAGACGGTATTGAATTGCTTCAAAATATCCGTACTACTGAAATCAAAAACGACGGTGACCAAGTGCTCGTTGTGACTGAAAACGAAACTTACCGTTTCGATGCCCTTCTCTACGCAACAGGACGTAAACCAAACGTAGAACCACTTCAACTTGAAAATACAGATATTGAACTAACTGAACGTGGTGCTATTAAAGTAGACAAACATTGTCAAACAAACGTTCCTGGTGTCTTTGCAGTTGGAGATGTCAACGGTGGCCTTCAATTTACTTACATTTCACTTGATGACTTCCGTGTTGTTTACAGCTACCTTGCTGGAGATGGCAGCTACACACTTGAAGACCGTCTCAATGTACCAAATACTATGTTCATCACACCTGCACTTTCACAAGTTGGTTTGACTGAAAGCCAAGCAGCTGATTTGAAACTTCCATACGCAGTGAAAGAAATCCCTGTTGCAGCAATGCCTCGTGGTCACGTAAACGGAGACCTTCGCGGAGCTTTCAAAGCTGTTGTTAATACTGAAACAAAAGAAATTCTTGGAGCAAGCATCTTCTCAGAAGGTTCTCAAGAAATCATCAACATCATCACTGTTGCTATGGACAACAAAATTCCTTACACTTACTTCACAAAACAAATCTTCACTCACCCAACCTTGGCTGAGAACTTGAATGACTTGTTTGCAATTTAAGTTGAGATTTAATCGTATCGAACAGCCCTCTGAGGGCTGTTTTTATTTCTGCGAAATCTCAAATCTGTCTTTTCCCTCTTTTATGATATAATAGAAACATGAAATTAAAAACTACTTTGGGCCTCCTAGCTGGGCGTTCTTCCCACTTCGTTTTAAGCCGTCTTGGCCGTGGAAGTACACTCCCAGGAAAACTTGCCCTTCAATTTGATAAAGATATTTTACAAAACCTTGCTAAGAACTACGAGATTGTCGTGGTCACTGGAACTAACGGAAAAACCCTAACAACTGCCCTGACTGTCGGCATTTTAAAAGAGGTTTATGGTCAGGTTCTTACTAACCCAAGCGGTGCCAACATGATTACAGGGATTGCAACAACCTTCCTAACAGCCAAGTCTTCTAAAACTGGGAAAAACATTGCCGTCCTCGAAATCGATGAAGCCAGCCTATCTCGTATCTGTGACTATATCCAGCCAAGCCTTTTTGTCATCACCAACATCTTCCGTGACCAGATGGATCGCTATGGTGAGATTTACACAACTTATAAGATGATTTTGGATGCCATTCGTAAGGTGCCTACAGCCACTGTTCTTCTAAATGGTGATAGCCCTCTTTTCTACAAGCCAGCTATTCCAAATCCTGTAGAGTATTTTGGTTTTGACTTGGAAAAAGGACCAGCCAAACTGGCTCACTACAATACTGAAGGGATTCTCTGTCCCGACTGTCAAAGCATCCTCAAATATGAGCACAATACCTATGCCAACTTGGGGGCCTATATCTGTGAAAATTGTGGCTGCAAACGTCCTGATCTCAACTATCGCTTGACAGAACTAGTTGAGTTGACCAACAATCGCTCTCGCTTTGTCATTGACGGACAAGAATACGGTATTCAAATCGGTGGTCTCTACAATATCTACAACGCCCTAGCTGCAGTTGCTATCGCCCGTTTCCTCGGTGCAGATTCGCAACTCATCAAGCAGGGATTTGACAAGAGCCGTGCTGTCTTTGGACGTCAAGAAACCTTCCATATTGGGGACAAGGAATGCACCCTCGTCTTGATTAAAAATCCTGTTGGTGCAACTCAAGCTATCGAGATGATTAAACTAGCACCTTATCCATTTAGTCTATCTGTTCTCCTTAATGCCAACTATGCAGACGGAATTGATACTAGCTGGATCTGGGATGCTGATTTTGAACAAATCACTGACATGGACATTCCCGAAATCAACGCTGGCGGTGTTCGCCATTCTGAAATCGCTCGTCGTCTCCGAGTAACAGGCTATCCAGCTGAGAAAATCACTGAGACAAGTAATCTGGAACAAGTTCTTAAGACCATTGAAAACCAAGACTGCAAGCATGCTTATATTCTGGCTACCTATACTGCTATGCTTGAATTTCGCGAACTGCTGGCTAGTCGTCAGATTGTTAGAAAGGAGATGAACTAATGGTTTATACTTCACTTTCCTCAAAAGCTGGCAATTACCCTTATCAGCTCAACATTGCCCACCTCTACGGAAATCTCATGAATACCTACGGGGACAATGGAAACATCCTCATGCTCAAGTATGTGGCTGAAAAACTGGGAGCCCATGTGACCGTTGACATCGTTTCTCTCCATGATGACTTTGATGAAAATCACTACGACATTGCCTTTTTCGGTGGTGGTCAAGACTTTGAACAGAGTATCATTGCAGACGACCTACCTGCTAAAAAAGAGAGCATTGACAACTACATCCAAAACGACGGTGTGGTTCTGGCTATCTGCGGTGGTTTCCAACTATTGGGCCAATATTATGTTGAAGCTTCAGGGAGACGCATCGAAGGACTAGGGGTCATGGGCCACTACACCCTCAATCAGACCAATAACCGTTTTATCGGGGACATCAAGATTCACAATGAAGATTTCGATGAAACCTACTATGGTTTTGAAAATCATCAGGGCCGTACCTTCCTCTCAGATGATCAAAAACCGCTGGGACAGGTTGTCTATGGAAATGGAAATAACGAAGAAAAAGTCGGCGAAGGGATTCATTATAAGAATGTCTTTGGTTCCTACTTCCACGGGCCTATCCTCTCTCGTAATGCCAATCTAGCTTATCGCCTAGTCACTACTGCCCTCAAGAAGAAATATGGTCAAGACATTCAACTCCCTGCTTATGAGGACATTCTCAGCCAAGAAATCGCTGAAGAATACAGTGATGTCAAAAGCAAGGCTGACTTTTCTTAAACAAAGGAAAATGATATCAAAGAACTCCGTTATCTTGTCGGAGTTCTTTTTGTCTGTTCTTTTACCCTTCTCCCTTGCATTTTCTCTCATTTTTTGCCAAAATAGAGGGGTAGAAAGAAGGTAGCATATGTCTAAATTACAACAAATCGTAACATATCTTGAATCAGAAAAACTAGACGTCGCTGTCGTATCTGACCCCGTCACAATCAATTACCTCACTGGCTTTTACAGTGATCCCCATGAACGCCAAATGTTCCTTTTTGTCCTAGCAGATCAAGAACCCCTCCTCTTTGTCCCAGCCCTTGAAGTGGAGCGTGCAAGTAGCACAGTTTCCTTCCCAGTTGTGGGCTATGTGGACTCTGAAAATCCATGGCAAAAAATGAAACATGCTCTTCCACAGCTTGACTTCAAACGTGTCGCTGTTGAGTTTGACAATCTCATCTTAACAAAATATCATGGTTTAAAAACCGTTTTTGAAACTGCTGAGTTTGAAAACCTCACTCCTCGTATCCAACGCATGCGCCTCATCAAATCAGCTGATGAAGTGCAAAAAATGATGGTGGCAGGTCTCTATGCGGACAAGGCTGTTAAGGTTGGTTTTGATAATATTTCTCTTGATAAGACAGAGACAGATATCATCGCTCAAATTGACTTTGCCATGAAACGTGAAGGCTATGAAATGAGCTTTGATACCATGGTCTTGACTGGTGATAATGCTGCAAATCCACACGGTATTCCAGCAGCTAATAAGGTTGAAAATGATGCTCTTCTCCTCTTTGACCTTGGTGTTCTGGTCAACGGCTATGCGTCAGATATGACTCGTACAGTCGCTGTTGGTAAACCTGACCAATTCAAGAAAGACATTTACAACTTGACTCTTGAAGCCCAACAAGCTGCTCTTGACTTTATCAAACCAGGTGTGACTGCCCATGAAGTGGACCGCGCTGCCCGTGAGGTCATCGAAAAAGCTGGTTACGGTGAATACTTCAACCACCGTCTCGCTCACGGTATCGGTATGGATGTCCATGAATTCCCATCTATCATGGAAGGAAACAACATGGTCATCGAAGAAGGAATGTGCTTCTCTGTTGAACCAGGTATCTATATCCCTGGTAAAGTCGGTGTCCGTATCGAAGACTGCGGTGTTGTTACCAAGGATGGCTTTGACCTCTTTACAAGCACCAGCAAAGATTTGCTTTATTTTGATTAATATTCATCTAATACTCAATAAAAATCAAAGTGCAAACTAGGAAACTAGCCGCAGGTTGCTCAAAACAATGTTTTGAGGTTGTAGATAGAACTGATGAAGTCAGCTCAAAACACTGTTTTGAGGTTGTGGATAGAACTGACGAAGTCAGTAACCATACCCATGGCAAGGCGACGTTGACGCGGTTTGAAGAGATTTTCGAAGAGTATAAAATCTTCCCACAATAAAACGCATAGTATCAAAATTTTTCAACACCTGATACTATGCGTTTTTCTTATTTGAAAGACTTTTGACTCAGCCTCTTTATACTCAATGAAAATCAAAGTGCAAACCAGGAAGTTAGCCGCAGGTTGCTCAAAACAATGTTTTGAGGTTGCAGATGGAAGCTGACGTGGTTTGAAGAGATTTTCGAAGAGTATTACTTAATCTTCTTGATACTTTGACTAAGGATAAATCCTACAATCATCCCTACCATATTTTGCATGAAATTTGGTAGAATTTCTGGTAGGGCTGCAGCCCAGCCATTCATCAATGTAGAACCCAAGGCGTAACCCCCTACCATGGCAATCGTTGCTAAGATAAGGCCTAACCACTGAGTTTTTCCTTTAAATCCTGCGAAAAATCCCTGCAAGCCATGGTTGACCAAGCTAAAGAACATCCACTGAGGGTAGCCTGATAAGAGATCAATCAAGAAACCTGCTAGTCCTCCTACTACAGCCCCTTCACGACTACCAAAGTAGAAGGCCGTAAAGAAGACACCCGCATCTAAAAGAGTTAGAATGCCTGTCGGTGTTGGAATTTTTAAGAAATAACCTAGAACCACAGAGAGGGCGGTTAATAGGGATACAAGGGCGATTTTAGTTGTTTTGGTTTGCTTCATATTGTCTTACTCCATACTGATCTGCTTGTGCAATAGCACGATAAACGAAAGCCTTAGAGCTTTCTACTGCTGGTAAAAGTTCATCACCTTTAACCAAGTGACTGGCAATGCTAGAGGCAAAGGTACAACCTGCACCAGCATTTTGCCCTTGGATAACAGGATTTTCTAGGACTGTAAAGTTTTGTCCATCATAAAAGACATCTACAGCCTTGTCCTGACTAAGGCGATTGCCTCCCTTGATAATGACTGCTGGCGCGCCTAAGTCATGCAATTTCTGAGCTGCTGTTTTCATGTCTTCCAAGGTTTTAATTTCCTGACCTGCCAATAATTCTGCTTCAGGAAGATTAGGCGTAATCACACTGACATAAGGGAAAAAGCGAATCAACTCTTGGCAGAGTTCACTAACTGCTACGTCGTGCGTTTCCTTGCAGACCAAGACAGGATCCAGAACCACAGGCACTCCTTGGCGTTGCTTGATAAAGTCCAAAGCCTTCTCAGCCATACTGACAGTTGGTAGAAGACCAATCTTAATCCCTGCAAATTCCACATCACGCAAGCTATCTAATTCATGTTGAAAAATGGTATCGTCAGTTGGAAAGACTTCAAAGCCCTTTTCCGTCAAGGCTGTCAAACAAGTCACTGCTACAAAACCATGCAAGCCGTTCAAAGTATAGGTAGCCAAATCCGCGGACAAACCACCACCACTAAAAATATCATTTCCAGAAAGTGCTAAAATACGATTATTCTTCATAACGAATCTCCTTTAAATACAAACCATTTGGTGCTGCAGTGGGACCTGCAAGCTGCCTGTCCTTTTTCTTCAAGATGAGGTCAATCTGCTCTACTGGCATGCGGTTATTGCCGATTTTGAGCAGTGTCCCCACCATATTGCGAATCTGCTTATACAAGAAACCATTTCCTGAAAAGGTAAAAGTCAAAAACTGGCCTGTCTCATCAACCCTAAGACTAGCTTCTGTAATAGTACGAACCTTGTCCTCTACACTAGTCCCAGAGGCTGTAAAACCGGTAAAATCATGGGTTCCCTCTAGCTTTTTGATTGCAATCTGCATGCGTTCCACATCGAGTGGATAGGGAAAGTGAGTGGCATAGTGACGGCGCATAGGATTCTTGGGACGGCCCCTATCCACGATAAACTCATAGATCTTACTGTGCTTGGCATAACGGCAATGAAAATCATCCGCCACAAGCTCAATCGAAATCACATCAATATCTTCAGGGGACTGGGTGTCCAAGGCAAAGCGAAGTTTTTCCTCATCCATTTGATAGGGCAAGTCAAAATGAATCACCTGTCCCAGAGCATGAACCCCACTATCTGTCCTACCAGCACCGTGAACAGTAATGGCTTGCCCTTTATTTAACCTGCTCAAGGTTTTTTCAATTTCTTCCTGAACGCTACGCGCATGAGGCTGGCGCTGAAAACCAGCAAAGGCGTAACCATCATAGGAAATAGTTGCTTTATATCTCGTCATAGCTTCCATTTTATCAAGAAATTAGTCTGTAGACAAGGTCCTAAAACAAATATTGTCTGGGTACAAAATTCACAAAAAGAAAAACTTAGGAAACCAATCCTAAGCTCTCTTTTGAAGTAAGTACATGACAAAGATAGAGGTTACAATCAACCAAGATCCTAAGATGGCAAAGACCAACATCCCATTGTGAGTTAGTAAGCCAATTGCACCTAAAATAAATGGAGTGGTAAAGGCTCCGAAACTACATCCTAAAACTGCAAATGAAGTTGCTTGATTGAGGAGTTTAGCTGGAATTCGTTCAGAGACCAGTTGAAAGACCGTCGTCAAGGCTACACTATAGGCAAAACCAGCCAGAATACTTCCTGCCACTACCACCCACAAGGATGAAGACAAGGCAATCACGATTTGCCCCAAGCCGAAGGTAATACCAGACCAGAGGAGCAGTTTCTCTTTAAATATTGAAATCAGGAAAGAAAAACTAACACCAGCCACAATCCCGATTAACTGCATGACACTAAGAACAAAACTAGATAACTGGGCATCTCCCAGTCCTCTTTCCACCATCAAACTTGGAATACGGATGGTAATAGCTGTATTGGTACAAACTACAACTGCCGCTTCGATAGCTAGGATAAAAATCAAGCCTTTCATTTCTCGAGTTAAGCGACTTACTTCCTTCGCTTTTTTCTTGACTTCTTTCTTTTCTTTTCCATAAGGTACAAAGAGCAGATAAAGGGTCAGTACCAAAAATCCAGCACTATAGGCTAGGAAGGTAGCTGTCCAACCGGAGGCCAACAATTGGCCGACTGCCAAGGTAATGAGAGAAGCCCCAACGACCTCTGCAGAACCGCGTAACCCTAGCATCTGTATTCTCGTTTTCCCTTGATAACGTTCACTGATAATGGAAATGGCCTTGGCATTGATCATCCCAACACCCAAACCAAAAAGAATCCTTGTTCCAAAAACAAAGGGATAGGCTTGATACCAAAAGGGTGCTGTTCCACTCAGTGATAAAATCAGCAATCCCAAACTAATCTGTAATCGCTCAGGAAATATTTTTTCTAAGAAACCATTTAGTAGTAACATAATCATGATCCCAAAAGATGGCAAGCTCGCCAAGAGCTCAATTTGTTCCTTAGGATAGCCTTGATAATAGTCAAACATGGCTGGCAGGGCACTCGAGATGGAAAAGGACGTAATCAAAACGAGGGAGAGAGCCAAAATACTGGCCCGTTCTAAAAATTGTTTCATGAAATCTCTTTCTATATTTTCTCTTAATCTTCTGTCTCTTTTGATAGTTATCAAACAAGCAAGAAAAGAAGAAGCCTCTTTAGTGTATAGACTCCTTCTTAAACTCGAAAATGAATCCCTTGTATCTTAGGATGACTTTCTCTTGATTTGCTTGATAAAGTAGAAGATAAATCCTGCCACCATATAGGCAACAAAGATAATCAGACACCACTTGAACACGACATCCCAACCCTTGTTCACATTCAAAAAGAAGTAAGGGAAGGGACTGACCTTAGAATTAGGAACATCAAGTTTCAATACCAAGCCATTAAAAAGAGCAAAAATCATATACAGCAAGGGTAAAATCGTCCACACAACCGGATCCCAAATCTTGTATTGACCCTGTTTGTCAAAAAAGAGGGTATCTGCTAAAAACCAAAGGGGAACGATATAGTGGCAAAGGAAATTTTCTAGGGTATAGAAATTAGTCGCAATGGGCGCCAGGAGGAAATGGTAAATCACACAGGTAATCATGATACTCATAGTGACTCCACCTTTTAAGCGCAAGAGACTTGATCTTTGCCAGTTTTCACCTAAACGGCTCATAACCTTTAGGAGATAGAGCGTAAAAATCGCGACTAAAAGGTTGGACAGAACCGTATAATAGAGTAGCATCCCAAATCCACCATGCTTGGCGATTTCAAGATAAACTCCCGTAAAAGCCGCTAGAAACAAGAAGATACGGCTATAAAATACAAGTTTATAGTGTTTTGACATACTTAAATTTTCTTCACAAACTCTGATTTGAGTTTCATGGCACCAAAGCCATCAATTTTACAGTCGATATTGTGGTCGCCTTCTACGATGCGGATATTTTTCACGCGCGTCCCTTGTTTCAAATCTTTTGGCGCACCTTTTACCTTCAAGTCCTTGATGAGAGTGACTGTATCACCGTCAGCCAATTTATTTCCGTTGGCATCGATAGCAACAAGACCCTCTTCTACATCTGCAACTTCAGCAGGATTCCACTCATGAGCACACTCTGGGCAAACCAGTAGGGCACCGTCTTCGTAGACATACTCTGAGTTACATTTTGGGCAATTTGGTAGGTTGTTCATGGTTTCTCCTTATAATCATTCACTATTCTTTGAAAATCAAAATTTCTCGAACAGCAACTATTATACCTTAAAATCAGCATTTTGACAAATTTAGAAAAAAAACCGATATCAATCTATCGGCTTCTCTACATTTACATTCTTTTTTCAGCTTCTGCTTTGATTTTTTCAACTACTTCTTGAATGTTCAAACCAGTTGTATCAAGGTAAACCGCATCCTCTGCTTGTTTGAGAGGCGAAGTCTCACGATGACTATCCTTGTAGTCACGCGCAGCAATTTCCTCTTTTAGAGTTTCAAGGTCTGTTTCAATTCCCTTGGCAATATTTTCCTTGTAACGGCGCTCTGCTCTCTCATCGACTGAAGCTACTAGGAAAATTTTCAATTCTGCTTGTGGCAATACAACAGTTCCAATATCACGACCATCCATGACAATCCCACCTTGCTGGGCAATCTCTTGTTGGAGGGAAACTAGTTTCTCACGCACTTGAGGAATTGCTGCAATAGCTGAAACATGATTTGTCACTTCATTTTCACGCATAGGATGGGTAATATCCACATCTCCTACAAAGACAAGTTGTTCTCCAGTTTCTGAGCGCCCAAAACTGATTGGATGCTGGTCCAATAAGGCTAAAAGTTCCTCAATCTCTTCCACTCCTAACTGGTGTTTCAGAGCCATATATGTCGCTGCACGATACATAGCACCTGTATCTAGATAGGTGTAACCAAAATCCTTAGCAATAATCTTTGCGACCGTACTCTTACCACTTGAAGCTGGACCGTCAATAGCAATTTGAATTGTTTTCATATCAACTCCTATTTGATTTTAACAACATCACCTGGATTAGCAAACCAAGACCCTGTAGCCATATGACTAGGATTTAAGGCTTCTAACTGAGCAATCGAAATCCCAGCGCGAGCTGCAATGGCTGCTTCTCCTTCTCCAGCTAAGACTTTTGTCGTCCCTTCTGGATCTGTAGCTTCCTCCGAGTGTTCAGAAGAAGATTCTGAACTCTGTTCAGGCTGGGAACTACTAGAAGATGAAATCTGTACTACATTTGCGTCTGAATCGTGAAAATCTTTCAAGGCTGCTGTGCGATTACTCCCACCCGATGATAGATAGATGAGAACAATAATCATCACTACCACAATTACAAAGAAAATACTGGCTAGGATCGTCAAGACACGATTGGCTACTACATCTCTACCTTGAGTTCTCTTACGACGTTCTGATCTTGTTTCTTCTTGATTTTCATAAATATCTTCTTGCCACGGTTCTTTTGCCATACCTTACTCCTTGTTTTTTTTTACTTTTCTTATTACAATATAAATATGAAAATCACACTTATACCTGAACGATGCATCGCCTGTGGGCTTTGCCAAACTTATTCTGATTTATTTGATTACCATGATAATGGAATCGTGCGTTTTTACGATGATCCTGATCAACTGGAAAAAGAAATTTCTCCTAGTCAGGACGTCTTAGAGGCTGTTAAAAATTGCCCAACTCGCGCCCTGATTGGAAACCAGGAAGCCTAAATCAATGGCGATAACCCACTCCCTCTAGTTTAGCATATTTCCATGCAAAATTATAGTCTTTTCTCTTTATTTTTTTCTGTAAAATCAGGAAGGTCACTTTTTTCTTTGACGAGATAAAGTGGTCTTTTTTTAGTCTCTAGATAAATCTTACTGATATACTTGCCGAGAATCCCAATGGTCAAGAGTTGAATCCCACCAAGGAAGAGAATAACAGCCATCAGAGAGGTCCAACCTGATGTCGGATTGCCCAAAATGAGAGTCCGAACCACAACAAAAAAGGTCATAAGCAGAGAAATAAAACAAGATAGGAGACCTGCCACAAAGGCTATAATCAAGGGAAAATCTGAAAAATTAACAATCCCTTCAATGGAGTAGAAAAAGAGTTGCCTAAAACTCCAACTGGTCTTTCCAGCCTGCCTTTCGACATTTGGATAGTCCAAATAGTGAGTTTTAAAGCCGACCCAGGCAAAGAGTCCCTTAGAAAAACGATTGGACTCAGTCAAGCTTAAAATGGCATCCACTACAGATCTTCTCATCATGCGAAAATCACGGACACCTGACGGCAAGGCTACTGGACTAATTTTTTGCATAAGACGATAAAAGAGATTAGCACAGAAACTGCGAAAGAAGGGTTCTCCCCCTCGACTGGTTCTGCGTGTTCCAACACAGTCCAAGTCTGCATTTTTGTCTAGTAGAGCTTTCATCTCAAGCAACATACTAGGAGGATCTTGGAGGTCTGCATCCATCACCACCACCAAATCTCCTGTCGCATATTGTAAGCCTGCATAGAGAGCTGCTTCTTTGCCAAAATTTCGCGAGAAAGAAATATAATGAACTGCCGGATTTTGCTCCCGATAGGACTTTAATAGTTCCAAAGTCCCATCACTTGATCCATCGTCGACAAAGACATACTCTATTTCTGTTTCCAAATCTGGAAGTAAAGCTTCCAAAGCCTGATAAAAAAGAGGAAGTACTTCCTCTTCGTTTAAACAGGGGACAATGATTGACATCACCATCTTAGTCTTCAAATCCATTTGGATGCTTACTTTGCCAACGCCATGCGTCTTCACACATTTGGGTGATGCCGAGTTCTGCTTCCCAGCCGAGTTCTGCTTTGGCTTTTGCAGGATCTGAATAGCAGGCTGCAATATCACCTGGGCGACGGTCTACGATGCGGTAAGGAATTGGACGTCCGACTGCTTTTTCCATGTTTTGGATAATTTCAAGAACAGAATAGCCTTTACCTGTTCCAAGGTTATAAACGTTTAGACCTGAACCTTTTTGGATTTTTCTCAGAGCTGCAACGTGACCTTTAGCCAAATCGACAACGTGGATATAGTCACGAACACCAGTTCCGTCTTCCGTATCGTAATCGTCTCCAAACACTTGCACTTGCTCTAATTTTCCAACGGCTACTTGAGTCACATATGGCAAAAGATTATTTGGAATACCGTTTGGATTTTCTCCCAAATCACCACTCTCATGGGCTCCGATTGGGTTAAAGTAACGAAGTAAGACCACATTCCATTCTGAGTCTGCCTTGTAGATATCTGTCAAAATTTCCTCTAGCATAAGCTTAGTACGGCCGTATGGATTGGTCACTGAAAGTGGGAAATCTTCCAAGATGGGTACTGTGTGCGGATCTCCGTAAACTGTCGCAGAAGAACTGAAAATGATGTTTTTACAGTTGTTCTCTTCCATTACCTTCAAAAGACTAACAGTTCCAGCGATATTGTTGTCATAGTAGGCAAGAGGAATACGGGTAGATTCACCGACAGCCTTCAAGCCAGCGAAGTGAATGACCCCTGTTGGTTCTTCTTGCTTGAAAATATCTCTGAGAGTATCGGTATCACGGATATCTGCCTCATAGAAAGGCACTTCAACTCCTGTGACTCTTTCAACAACTTCTAAACTTTTTCTATTACTATTAACAAGGTTATCCACCACAACAACCTGATGACCTGCTTGGATTAACTCAATAACAGTGTGGGTTCCGATAAAACCTGCTCCACCCGTTACCAAAATCTTTTCTTGCATCTTTTTTCCTCGATTCTCGGATTATTTTTTCTTATTTTACCATTTTTGATAGGGAATGTCATTTGCCATCCTAGAGGGATGGCTAAAATTTCAGTAAAATATTTATTCGCTTTTTACCAGTTTGACATAGTTCTCAATTGGGTAGTTTAGAGGGTCCAAGGTCAATTTCTTTCCTTGAACCAGTTGAGCTAAATGGTAACCAATGATAGGACCAGTTGTAAGGCCTGATGAACCTAGTCCACTAGCCGCATAGACACCTGCTAAGTCTGGGACTTGTCCAAAGAAAGGAGAGAAATCACTGGTATAGGCACGGATTCCCACACGCTCAGCCCTTGAAATCGCTCTAGCTAAAACTGGATAGTGAGGTAAGGTTGCCTCCTCTATTTGCTGGAGCAAGGTGTCATCTACCGTCAAATCAAATCCCATGTCATTTTCATGGGTAGCACCTAATGATAATTTCCCACCTGCAAAGGGAATCAAATCCCATTCTCCCTCAGGCATGACAACAGGATAGTTTACCATGTCTTGCTCTACGTGATAATCTCGTAGTTGTCCTTTTTGAGGACGGACATCCACAGCATAGCCCAAGGGTTCTAACAAGTCCCCCAACCAAGCTCCCGTTGCCAAAATAACCTGATCAAATACCTCTTCGTCAATCTGGTAACCTGATGCTAAAGGTGTCAGAGTTACTTTTTCTTTGACCAGCTTGACCTGACTGGCTTCTAGCAAACGAGTGACCAAAAGCTGACCATCTACTCTCGCTCCACCAGAAGCATAGAGCAAGTGATCAAATCCCTGTAAACCAGGGAATAATTCATTAGCTGATGCTTGGTCCAGAATGGCTAACTGGCCTATCAAGGGAGATTCTTCTCTGCGATGGAATGCTAGTTGATAAAGTTCTTCCAACTTAGTTTCGTCCTTTTTAAGGAGAAAAACTCCCGAACGTTGGTAAAAGTCGATTTCTTGCCCTGACTTTTCTAAATCAGCCAACAAATCCACATAAAAATCAGCCCCCAAGCGCGCCATTTTGTACCAAGCTTTATTGCGACGTTTGGAAAACCAAGGACTGATAATTCCCGCTGCTGCCTTGGTGGCTTGCCCCTGTCCATGGTCAAAAACGGTTACTTCTAGGTCACTTTCTTTAGAGAGGTAGTAGGCAGCTGTTGCACCTACAATCCCTGCTCCGATAATGGCAACTTTTTTCATTGTTTTCACTTTCTAACTAGATATGGTGGAAAGGATTGGTCGATGCTTTACTAGGTACAATATCGATTGCCCAGCCTTTTTCCTCTTTCCATTGATTAAGAAGCTCTGCAATTTTTTCCACGAAAAGCACTTCAATATAGTGGCCTGGGTCCAATGCCAACAAACCATCAGACAGCATATCCTGAGCAGTATGGTAGTAAATATCACCAGTGATATAGACATCTGCCCCCTTTGCCAAAGCATCCTTATAGAATGACTGCCCACTTCCACCACAGATGGCCACTCTTGAAATAGGCTTCTGCAAATCGCTCTCTTGATAATGCACCATTCGAAGACTATCTAGACCAAAGACTTGCTTGACATTCTGGGCCAATTCCCCAAATGTCTGAGGCTGAACATTCCCAATACGTCCAATTCCACGTTCTGGACCTGTCTCCTGCAGATAGGTCGTTTCCTCGATACCTAGCATCTGACAGAACCAGTCATTGAGACCATTTTCAACGATGTCAATATTGGTATGGCTGACATAAACTGCGATGTCATGCTTGATGAGGTCGATGTAAATCTGATTTTGCGGACGGCCAGCTACCAAATCCTTGATGGGACGGAAAATCGGCGCATGCTTGACAATAATCAAGTCCACACCCTTTTCAATGGCTTCAGCCACCGTTTCTTCACGAATATCCAGAGCAACCATGACGCTTTGGATATCCTTGTCCAAAGTGCCAATTTGCAGGCCACGACTGTCTCCCTCCATGGAAAATTCCTGAGGGCAAAAGGCTTCATACGCGTTAATCACTTCACTTGCTAGCATGGAGAACCTCCTTGATGGCTTGAATTTTATCTACTAGAACTTGACGTTCCTCCAGATTTTTCTCTGGGATTTGTCCGAGGGCAAACTCTAGCTTAACAGCTTCTTTTTGCCATTTTTGGACAAATACTGGATTGAGCTCTTTAGACAAGAAGGGACCAAAGCGAACATCACTGGCTGACAGCTTCATTTGGCCTGCTTCCACCACCAAAATCTCGTAAAACTTGCCAGCTTCTTCTAGAATGCTTTCTGCCACAATCTGAAATCCGTTCTCTTGTAACCAGATACGCAAGTCGTCTTCACGATTATTGGGCTGGAGGATCAATCGTTCTACATGAGCTAACTTGTCCAAGCCTTCTTCTAAAATCCTAGCAATCAAACGACCACCCATGCCAGCAATAGTGATGACCGATACCTGATCTGCCTCTTCAAAAGCTGCCAAGCCATTGGCTAAACGAACCTGGATTTTCGCCTTTAGTCCGTGAGCCTCAACATTTTTAACCGCGGACTGGTAGGGGCCTTCCACCACTTCCCCTGCAATGGCACTTTTGATTTGTCCTCGTTCGACCAACTCGATAGGCAGATAAGCATGGTCACTCCCCACATCTAGTAAAATAGCCCCCTGTGGCACAAAGGAAGCCACCAATTCTAATCTCTTTGAAATCATCTTCTCTCTCTTTCCAAAACTCTGTTACCTCTTATTATACCACATTTCAGCTGGCAATCTTGCACCTAAAAAAAACGCAATCCACAGATTGCAGTCTTTCTTTATTTTCTGGCTTGATAACGACTGGTCAAGATGAAAATCACGGTAAAGACCAACATCATGACACCATAGACAGGCAATGTTTGTCCTGTTAATGTCGAAATTTCAAGCAATTTTTGGATTCTTGGGAAGAGAGCTGTGGCTAGGAAGCCTCCTACTGACCAAACAATCAAGAGGACACGCCATAGGGTAAATGGCATGCAGGCTCTAAATACGGATAAGAAACCAATTGACCCCAAGAGATAATAGAGGAGAGTTGAGATTTCTAACTCAGACCAACCTTGGCTACTTCCAACTATTTTCACAAAAAGAACGCTGAACACAACCATGAGAGCACTTGGTAGAGCGCGAAGCATGGATCTTCTGAGGAAGTTTGGCTCGACAGGTTTGATATTTCGCTCAAAAGTCAAAACGAATGGTGGGAAACCTTCCACAAATTGGTCAATCATGGTAATCTGGATTGGAATGAAAGGGAAGATCAAGATCCACTCAGACCGACCTAGTAAAGCACTGGCAATACAGATAACTGCGAGCAAGAAAGAATAGATGGTCTTTATCAAGAAAATCGGGGCGATATGGGCAATGTTATTGACCACGCGACGACCTTCAAAGAGAATCTCAGGAACATCATTAAAGTCTGAGTTCAAGAGAACCAAATTGGCAATCTGACGAGTCGCAGGATCTCCCTCAGCCATCACAATAGAACAATCCGCCTCACGAAGAGCCAAGATATCATTGACTCCGTCCCCGGTCATAGCCGTTGTATGCCCTGCTTTTTTCAGAGTTTGGATGATGAGTTTCTTTTGATGAGGGGAAACACGTCCGAAAATAGCTGTCTCCTCAGCCATAGCAACCAATTCCTCATCCGTGATTTTCGAGCAATCTACATAGCTGTGGTAGTCGGCAAAACCAGCCTTTTGGGCAATGCTGGAAACCGTAACTGGATTGTCACCAGATATAATCTTGAGTCCCACTTCCTGAGAACGGAGGTAGTCTAGTGTCTCAGCTGCTCCTTCTCGAATGGGGTCCAAAATCTCCAGCAAAGCTAGAGCTTGAATATCAGATGGTTTCTGTGGTTTGTGATGGTCTAGCTTTTCCTGACTGAGGGCTAAGACCAAGACACGTGAACCTCTCTCCAAGGCCTCCCTGGCTTCTGGGACTTCAGAATCCAGCAACATCTCAGGTGCACCTAAGAAAACTGTTCCCAAACCTTCCAATTCCATGGCTCCCCACTTGCGGTCGCTAGAGAAAGGAAGATTCGAAAGCATAGGATAGGAAACCTCTCCCACAAAACGCTGGCGAATAGCTTGAGCTGTTGGATTCTTATCCTCACTATGGGCCATATAGCTAGTCAGGATGCTAGCAATAGCTTCATCACCATAAGTTTCCGTCAGTGGAAGAACAGCCTCCACCTGCATCTTTCCTTGGGTAATGGTGCCCGTCTTATCCAGACAAAGCATATCCACGCGCGCCAAGGTCTCAACAGAGTACATCTCCTGCACCAAGACTTTTTTCAAGCCCAGCTTAATAACCGCAGTCAAGAGCGAAGTAATGGTCAAAAGGGCAATTCCCTTAGGCAACATTCCCAGTAGGGCTGTCGACGAATTTACAACGGATGACTTGAGAGGCAGGCCTTTTAACATCAAGGCTTCTAGCAAGAGAACCAGACCAAAAGGAATGATAATCTTCCCAGTAAAACCAGCTAACCTGTCCAGCGATTTCATGATACGTGAGTTGATCGGTTTAACGGTCTTGGCTTCCAGCATGAGTTTAGCAGCATAGTTGTCTGCCCCGACATGGTGAACTTGAGCTAAAACTGCCCCACTGGCTAAGAAACTTCCTGACAAAAGCAAGGCATCAACTTCCTTTTGCACCAAATCACTTTCCCCCGTCAACATGGCTTCATTGACTTCCGCAAAGCCTTCCAAAACCAAGGCATCACTGGGAATCTGCTCTCCAGCAGACAAACGAATGACATCTCCTAGAATCAATTCTTCAGGATTCAGAGCCACTTCTTGGCCATCACGAATAGTCTTGACCTTTTCCTTGCTCATGAGATTGAGCTTGTCCACCATGTGTTTAGCCCGCAGCTCAGTCACAATCCCAGAAAAAGCGTTAAAGCAGATAACAGCAAAAAAGACCAGATTGCTCCAAGCCTGCACAAAGGCAAGGGCCAAAGCAATGGCAAAGTTCAAAGCGTTAAAAAGGGTAAAGACATTTCGTTTAACGATTTGCCAAGTGCTAGTACTGGCCGATGCAGTAAAATCATTGACCAAGCCCTTAGCCTGTCTTTCCTTGACTTCTCTTTGGGTTAATCCCATAATCTTATTTTTATCCATAAATTCTATCATATCATTTTTTCTAAAAGAATTCTAATCTCACCCCAAATATGCACCTAGTCAAGGGAAAAGTTTGCCAGCCCTCCTTTGATAAGGTATAATAATAACAAGAAAATAATCGAAGGAGATCGCATGTTTTATACTTATTTACGTGGATTGGTTGTCTTGCTCCTATGGTCCATCAATGGCAATGCCCACTATCATAATACTGATAAAATTCCTAATCAAGATGAAAATTATATTTTGGTTGCGCCTCACCGCACTTGGTGGGATCCAGTTTACATGGCCTTTGCGACCAAGCCAAAACAATTTATCTTTATGGCCAAAAAAGAACTCTTTGCCAACCGTATATTTGGTTGGTGGATTCGTATGTGCGGTGCTTTTCCTATCGACCGTGAAAATCCTAGCGCCTCAGCCATCAAATACCCTATCAACGTCCTTAAAAAAAGTGATCGCTCTCTCATCATGTTTCCAAGTGGGAGCCGTCACTCAAACGATGTAAAAGGTGGCGTAGCTCTGATTGCCAAAATGGCCAAGGTCCGTATCATGCCGGTTACCTACACAGGTCCCATGACCTTGAAAGGCTTGGTTAGCCGTGAGCGTGTCGATATGAACTTTGGAAATCCAATCGATATCTCAGATATCAAGAAAATGAATGATGAAGGCATTGAAACAGTCGCCAATCGCATTCAAGCAGAATTCCAACGTTTGGACCAAGAAACGAAACAATGGCACAATGATAAAAAACCAAACCCACTCTGGTGGTTTATCCGCGTTCCTGCCCTCATCCTTGCCATTATCCTCGCTATCCTAACCATCATCTTTAGCTTTATCGCAAGCTTCGTATGGAATCCAGATAAGAAAAGAGAAAAACTTAGTTAAATACAACAATCCCTTGGCAAAAGCCAAGGGATAAATCTTTTATTCGATTTTCCATTTTTGAGCCAACCAGCTAGAAAAAGCTAGAAATCGTTCAGCTACTTGTTCATGGTGCCCATAAGGATCAAAGACAAATTGACCGTTCGGATAGCGTTTCTGAAGACTGGTATGGATCTGCTCAGCATAGACTGGTGCTTGAGCCAAGCGATTGCTATGATTGATTCCTTCTGTTTGACCGTTCTGTAAATACAGCAAACAGTCCAAATTTTTCACATTTTCTTCCTTGCAGTAAGTCACAAAATCAGGATACCAAAAGGAACCGCAGATCGAAAAGACACAGGAAACCTTGTCAAAGCTGAAAAGACTGTAGACTGCCGCCAAACCACCTAGTGAGTAGCCTCCATAAGCAAGGCGAGTTTCGTCCAGGCGATAAAGCGACTGCAACTTGTCTAAAAGACCTTCGAACAAATGATCATGATAGACCTTGGCCTGACCTCCAAAATCTGGAGCCCCATCTCTCAGAGCAGATGCCTTCCAGGGAGTGTAATCGTCTAAGCGATTTTTAGAGGTCAAGCCCACTAAAATCACAGATTCGGAAAGGGACGATAGGAAATCCAAGTTTCCATCATTCAATAAAATAGCCGGATAGGTTTGATTGGGGTCGTAGTTAGAAGGAAGGCTGATTTTGACTTGAATTCCTTCCCAATCAAACTCATTATTTATTGATAAAGTCATTGATTTTCTCAAGGGAATCAATCACTGCTGGACCATAGTCCATCAATTCATCGTAAGAGATGGTCATGATTTTTTGATTCTTAATAGCAGGAACGCTTTCCAGAACAGCATTTGCCTTCATCAACTCTACTGCTTTTTCATCCAATTTTTTATTGCGGTCGCTGGTTACATAGATAATCAATTCAGGATCCATTGACACGAGGTTTTCCAAGGTCAAGCCTGATGTCCCCGTAGCAACGTTTGTATAACCAAGTTGGTTCAGCAAACTTTCTTGCAAAGCAGACTTGTAGGCACCGAAGGTTTCATCATTATAAGCAACCATAATCAAAGCCTTTTTCTTTTCACCTTGACTTGCTGGATTTGCTCTCTTAACAGCGTCAATTTTAGTTTGTAATTGGGCTGCGTATTCATTGGCCTTGTCCTGAACATTAAAAATCATTCCAAGATTTTTGACATCTTCTACGATATTCCCCAAATCTTGCTGAATTGTTGAGAGAGAAGCTTTTTGAGTATAAACTGGGATTTTGTTTTCATTCCAAGTGCTAACTGTCCCCAAGGATTTTTCAGAAAACATCATGTTTCGACCCATCACAGCGTCTGGCTCATAAGAAAGGACTGTCTCTTGTGAGACTGTTTTTTTATCACCAATTTGAGGAATCGTCGCAATCGCATCCTTGTATTTGTCCGTCACAGCATTGTCTGGATTGAGCATGCCAACAATTTTATCCTTCAACCCCAACTCCAATAAGATTTCAGTAGTTGAAAGATTGTTGGTAATAACTTTTTCAGGTGCCTTGTCAAAAACTTGTTCGACTTCATTCCCTTTCGCGTCATAGGTCTTGACCGTTAACGGATAAGTCGTCTCTGCATTGGCCTTTTGAATTGTCTCTGTGCTAGACTGTGTGGTAGTTTTTTCTGTAGTAGTATTACCACAAGCTGCCATGGTTAGGGTAGCTACTGTTACCAGTAAAATGCTTAGTGTTTTTTTCATCTTGTTTTCCTTTTCATTCTTATAAATAGTGAATCATAGCTTGCTGATCCTCGGTCCAAGTAACCTGACTTTGAACTCCGTATACAGTTTGCAATGACTCAGAGGTGATGGTCTCCTTTGGAGTCCCTTGGTAAAGGATTTCCCCCTCTTTCATCAGATAGAGATAATCCGAATAGCGACAAGCAAGTTGAATATCATGTAGGACAGCTAGAACATTGACCTTGAGATTTTTCACAATGGCCAACAAGTCTAGCTGATACCTGATATCCAGGTGATTGGTTGGTTCGTCCAGGAGCAAGAGAGTCGGTTCTTGCGCCAAGGCGCGGGCTAGTAAGACTCGCTGTTTCTCTCCCCCTGATAAGGACGAATAGAGACGAGTTTTCTTCTCAAGCATATCCACCTTAACGAGGGCATCTTGAACGAGGGCATAATCCCTTTCCCTTTCCTTTTGTAGGAAAGAGAGGTGGGGAGTTCTTCCCAGCAAGACGAGTTCCTCAACTGTACAATCAAACTGCAGCTGGTTAAACTGGGTCACAACTGCCATTTGCTTGGCTGTTTCTTTGAGCGTCCATTGTTCCAGAGGCTTTCCATCTAGGCTTATCAATCCTTTGTCCGCCTTTTCCTGACGATAGAGGAGTTTAAGTAGACTGGTTTTCCCACTTCCATTTGGTCCTAATATCGTGTGAAATTGATTCCCTTCAACCTTAAGAGAGACTCCTTTGAGGATTTTTTTCTCTCCTAGTCCAAAATGGATATCCTGACAAATCAAGTCCATATCAGCCCCTCACCTCCCTTCGCCTACCTCCAACAATGTAGATAAAGAAGGGAGCACCTACTAAGGCTGTAAAAATACCAATAGGCAGCTCAGCGTTTGGGATGATGATACGAGAGAATACGTCTGCCCAGACCACAAAGAGGGCACCCAGCAAGGTTGCAACAGGAAAAAGCCTCTTGTAATTCGTTCCTACTAACCCTCGAGCTAAATGTGGAGTAATCAGACCGACAAATCCAATAATCCCACAGGTTGCCACTAAGACTGCTGTCAGCACAGCCACCATTGTCACATAAAGATACCAATAAAAGCGTAAAGGAATTCCCAAAGTTAAAGCAGCCTCATCTCCCATCATCATCGCATTGAAAACACGATACTGGGTAGAGAAAAATAGAAAGGCTATTCCTACTACTATAGTTGGCAGGACCAAGTCTGCCCAGGAAGTCCCAGCAAGCGAACCCATTGTCCAAAACTTAATGGTCATCACACTATCCGCATTAGCTCCAACTGAGATAATAAAGTTTGAAAAAGCCAGAAAGAGAGCATTGACCACCGTTCCCGATAAGATTAGACTAGAAGTCGTCATCCTTCCCTGCATAGAGGCAATGATGAGGACAGCAATTGTTGCCAAGATAGCTCCAAGAAAAGCTCCAAGGCTAATCATCACTTTTAAACCAAGAATGATGCTCAATGTTGCCCCTAGAGTTGCACCCGCAGATATTCCTAAGACATAAGGCTCTGCGATGGGATTGTTCACTGTAGACTGCATCACGCTACCACACATAGAAAGACCAGCCCCCACTATCAAACCTAACAATACTCGGGGGAATCTCATGTTCCATACAATGGCAAGAGTAGACTTGGAAACCTCTCCTATCTCAAGAGGAAATCCCAACCTGCTCAAAACAATCCGATAGGTATCTCCTAGATCAATCGCAACAGATCCCATTGAAACTGCTAGAAAGAGAGAAATCCCTAAAATACCTAGCAAAACAACTAAAAGTAACACAAATTGCTGGTCTTGTCGGCTTCCAGAAAATTTGGAAAGCATGCAAACCTCCTTTGATAGAATCTTAAAAATTTAGAAAATTCTCATGAAAAGTATACCATATTTTCAACAATGGAACAAGATGAGAACAAATGAATATAGTTGGTTTTATAGTGCTAGGAACCGTAAGTAAAGATAATACTTGAGTATATCGAGGTAAGGTGACAACGTAAAAAGCCCTCTGAAAATCAGAGAGCTGATTTGAGCTCGGGATAAAATCCTAGTGAAACAAAAAAATCTACACGGTCAGAAAAGTCTCTATCGTGCCATTTTCATACATGATGTATAGTCCAAGTAGAATGAATACTAAGGGCACAATGATTCGCTCGTATTTTTCAATTGTCTCGAATATTAACGGAATAGAGGATAATACCCGACTAATCTCGCATAAGATAATTATGCCGATTACAAACACAAGCAAGGCCACGAGGGTCTGTGACCAATCTAACGAAGCAAAATAAGGTATATAGATACCTAAATTATCTCCGCCAGACGCAATTGTCAGCAATGTAACTGTCCAAAACAGTTGATTTGCCTTGCTTTGTTCTAATCTTTCAATAATTTCTTCCTCTTCTTCCTCACCTTCTCCAACAATTGCAAAGCGAATCCCTAAATAGATAGGGATTAAACCAAGCAATCCAACCATCCATTCTTCAGGCACGAAATTAACGACATAAGCAGCAACTAAACTCGCCCCTACAAGTAAGCCTGTGCCTAGATATTGCCCCGCATAAATATGCCATTTTTGTTTGTTCTGTGATAGCTGTGCAAATAAAATAATTAAAATAATTAAATAATCGATACTGGTGGAAATATAAACACCAATAGCAGATATGATTGTCTGTGCCATAAAAAACTCCTGTATTAGTCAGTAATAAATCAGCAGATTTTAGGGAAGCACAGACACATTAATTTAGCTATCGCTAGTGGGTAATGTCGAACGTAGGAAAGCATTTTACTCCTCCTCAAAATGTAGTTACATAGTAATTTCTAACTGGAATTCGGTGACTACTTCCATGTAAAGTATAACATACTATACTTTACTTCGTAAAGTGTGGGCTCTCCGAGTAGCTACGCACCTTTATGGTGTAATTAGCTGATACCATTTGAGGTTTTTGTAGTCTCCAAAATTGTGACCGATAAAACCTCAATAAAAAAGCCCTCTGAAATCAGAGAGCTGATTTGAGCTTGGGATAAAATCCTAGTGAAAAAGATGAAACTCCTTGTGTTCATCGAACACTGTGTCATTTCCCTATTTTCATACGGATTTCTTACGCCCTTAGCATCATGATTCTTGCTGGATAAAACGTTTATAGACTAGACGGCGAGGAGAAGAATGTACGAAACTTTCAGTGAAACAAAAAAATCTCCCCGAAGGGAGATCATTCTGGTTTATTTTACCTTACAGTGCTAGGAACCGTAACCGAAGATAATACTTGAGTATACCAAGGTAAGTTGATAACATAAAAAAGCCCTCTGAAAATCAGAGAGCTAACTTGAGCTCTGTCTAAAATCCATACAAAAAAGCTACCCAATTTAGAGTAGCTTCATTATCAAGATATGCTCAATTGAACACGGCCTAAGCACTTGGCAAAAAAGATAAAATCTCCTAGAAACTGAAGTTTCTTCGTCAATTTTCCTATTTTTGCTTTGCGCTTTTGACGGCCTTTGTATCTTGAATTAGCGACGAAGTCCTAGAGAGTTGATTAACTCACGGTAACGGTTAACGTCGTTTTTACGCAAGTATGCAAGCAAGTTACGACGGCGACCGATTTTTTTCATCAATCCACGGTAAGTAGCGTGGTCTTTTTTGTGTTGTTTGATGTGTTCGTTAAGGTGGTTGATTTCCCAAGTAAGAACAGCAACTTGAACCTCTACTGAACCTGTATCACCTTCGTGACGTGCATATTGTGCGATGATTTCATTTTTTTTCTCTTTTGAGATTGCCATGATGTTTCTCCTTTTTATTTGGCTTCATCCGAGTGACAGGTTGGCATGCCTGCAACCAAGAAGAAGTTATTTGTCTTTACGACAATCCCTATTCTACCAATAACTAACATCTTTGTCAACAGATTTACTTTCTTTCTCTTTGCTTCACTAACACAATTAAGATTGTCAATTTCTGCTAATATTACCATAGCTGATTACCAACGCCTTTCCAACAAGGAAATTCAAAAAAATCTACAAATATCTTGAAAATTTTCACAATCATGCTATAATAATCCATAGAGACAAGTCACTTAGTTCCTTTCTACTAGAGAGTGCGTGGTTGCTGGAAACGCATAGGAGGCCTAAACTGATACTACTCGTTAGTTTTTTATGAAAACATAAAACGGTGGCCACGTTAGAGCCAATCAGAGGTGTCCCTCTTTTTTGAGGAACATAAATGAAGGTGGAACCACGTTGCGACGTCCTTTCGAGGATGTCGCAATTTTTTATGAGGAGGCTAACTATGGAGTTGCAAGAATTAGTGGAGCGCTGTGGGACAATCCGACAAGCTTATCACGAACTAGAAGTTAAGCATCATGATTCCAAGTGGACGGTAGAAGAAGACCTCTTGGCTTTATCTAATGATATTGGAAATTTCCAACGACTGGTGATGACAAAGCAAGGACGCTACTATGATGAAACACCCTACACACTGGAACAAAAACTTTCAGAAAATATCTGGTGGCTAGTAGAACTTTCTCAACGTTTGGATATAGACATTCTGACGGAAATGGAAAACTTCCTCTCTGATAAAGAAAAGCAATTGAACATTAAGACTAGGAAGTAGTCTGCAAAAAAGTCAATGCTTAGAAACTATGAAATAATAAAAAGGAGAACATCATGATTAACATTACTTTCCCAGATGGCGCTGTTCGTGAATTCGAATCTGGCGTAACAA
This sequence comes from Streptococcus mitis, assembly GCF_901542415.1. NCBI lineage: Bacteria > Bacillati > Bacillota > Bacilli > Lactobacillales > Streptococcaceae > Streptococcus > Streptococcus mitis. The sequence goes on from NZ_CABEHV010000004.1 coordinate 1,001,432, forward strand.
CTTTTGAAATTGCCCAATCTATCAGCAATTCCCTAGCTAAAAAAGCCTTAGCTGGTAAATTCAACGGCAAACTCATCGACACTACTCGTGCGATCACTGAAGATGGAAGCATCGAAATCGTGACACCTGATCACGAAGATGCCCTTCCAATCTTGCGTCACTCAGCTGCTCACTTGTTCGCCCAAGCAGCTCGTCGCCTTTTCCCAGACATTCACTTAGGAGTTGGTCCAGCTATCGAAGATGGTTTCTACTACGATACTGACAATACTGCTGGTCAAATCTCTAATGAAGACCTTCCTCGTATCGAAGAAGAAATGCAAAAAATCGTTAAAGAAAACTTCCCATCAATCCGTGAAGAAGTAACTAAAGACGAGGCACGTGAAATCTTCAAAAACGACCCTTACAAGTTGGAATTGATTGAAGAACACTCTGAAGACGAAGGTGGTTTGACTATCTACCGTCAAGGCGAATATGTAGACCTTTGCCGTGGACCTCACGTCCCTTCAACAGGCCGTATCCAAATCTTCCACCTTCTCCATGTAGCAGGTGCTTACTGGCGTGGAAATAGCGACAACGCTATGATGCAACGTATCTACGGTACAGCTTGGTTTGATAAGAAAGACTTGAAAAACTACCTTCAAATGCGTGAAGAAGCCAAAGAACGTGACCACCGTAAACTTGGTAAAGAGCTTGACCTCTTTATGATTTCTCAAGAGGTTGGTCAAGGGCTTCCATTCTGGTTGCCAAATGGTGCGACTATCCGTCGTGAATTGGAACGCTACATCGTTGACAAAGAGTTGGCTTCTGGCTACCAACACGTCTACACTCCACCACTTGCTTCTGTTGAACTTTACAAGACTTCTGGTCACTGGGATCATTACCAAGAAGACATGTTCCCAACTATGGACATGGGTGACGGGGAAGAATTTGTCCTTCGTCCAATGAACTGCCCGCACCACATCCAAGTCTTCAAACACCATGTTCACTCTTACCGTGAGTTGCCAATCCGTATCGCTGAAATCGGTATGATGCACCGTTATGAAAAATCTGGTGCCCTCACTGGTCTTCAACGTGTACGTGAAATGTCACTCAACGACGGTCACCTCTTTGTTACTCCAGAACAAATCCAAGAAGAATTCCAACGTGCCCTTCAGTTGATTATCGATGTTTATGAAGATTTCAACTTGACTGAATACCGCTTCCGTCTCTCTCTTCGCGACCCTCAAGATACTCACAAGTACTTTGATAACGATGAGATGTGGGAAAATGCCCAAACTATGCTTCGTGCTGCCCTTGATGAAATGGGCGTGGACTACTTTGAAGCCGAAGGTGAAGCAGCCTTCTACGGACCAAAATTGGATATCCAGGTTAAGACCGCTCTTGGTAAAGAAGAAACACTTTCAACTATCCAACTTGACTTCTTGCTTCCAGAACGTTTCGACCTCAAATACATCGGAGCTGATGGTGAAGAACACCGTCCAGTCATGATTCACCGTGGAGTTATCTCAACTATGGAACGCTTCACAGCTATCTTGATTGAGAACTACAAGGGAGCCTTCCCAACATGGCTTGCACCACACCAAGTAACCCTCATCCCAGTTTCTAACGAGAAACACGTGGACTACGCATGGGAAGTAGCGAAGAAACTCCGTGACCGCGGTGTCCGTGCTGATGTGGATGAACGCAATGAAAAAATGCAGTTTAAGATCCGTGCTTCACAAACAAGCAAGATTCCTTACCAATTAATCGTTGGTGACAAGGAAATGGAAGACGGAACAGTCAACGTTCGTCGCTACGGCCAAAAAGAAACACAAACTATCTCAGTCGATGACTTTGTTCAAGCTATCCTTGCTGATATCGCCAACAAATCACGCGTTGAGAAATAAGATATAAAACCTGGGATAAAATCCTAGCTACCTAAAAAGCAACAACTATTTCAGCTGTTGCTTTTTATATTTTTACTCAATGAAAATCAAAAAGCAAACTAGGAAGCTAGCCGCAAGCTGTACTTGAGTACGGTAAGGCGACGCTGACGTGGTTTGAATTTGATTTTCGAAGAGTATTATTTAATCCGAGCTAGTAGTGATTGACCAAACCACCACACAAGATTTGCTTTCATGAGTTGGATAAGGTCAATATCCTCATTCCTTGTCTGCTTCATTTTCTTTTACGAGATCTTTTTGTGAATCTTTTTCAGAGAGTTTTTGATCGATATACTTGTTAATGGTTTCATAAAATTCCTTGGTCATCTCACTATCTAATTTTGTCGAATTATGAACTTGATTGATTTTCAATTGGACAGATTGAATACCGTAAGAGGCTTGTTTTTGGTGGAGCGTTTCTAATTCTTCTTCTGAAATCGGATCTCCAACAACCGTCAAGACCAATTCATTGTTCCTTGACTTGTAGACTTGATTAATGACCGTGTGATTGGAGAACTCTTTTCCTACAAACTGTTTGATTCCTTCTTTTCGCGCTTGATCTATCGTCAGAGTGATTGCTGAATAGCTGGCTGGAAGAATCAATAATACAATCAAGGATAACAACCCAATTCTCATTTTAATATTTAACTCTTTAAATGAACTTAAGGGAGATTTTCTCATCATAATTCTTGTTCCAACAATATTGGTTAGCATGATAAAAACACAGTTGATCAAGAAAAGATAGAGAGCTCCAAATAAAAATCGTACATTTCCATTAGCTAAACCATATCCTGCAGTGCAGATAGGTGGCATCAGAGCTGTTGCGATGGCTACTCCTGGCACGATATTGTTTGCTTCTTTTTTCCTTGAACCAATTACACCTGCTATCCCACCAGCAATAGCGATGAGAACATCCCAAATGGTTGGAGAGGTTCGTGCAATCAATTCGCTACTTTCATAAGATAGGGGAGAAATCCAGAAATACAGAGCCGAGACAAGCAAACTGACCAATACTTGAGTAAATAAAACCTCTAGAGATTGCTTGATTAAACGCGTATCAAAAATAGCTAAACCAAACCCCAGTCCAACAATCGGTGTCATAAGAGGGGAAATCAGCATGGCTCCAATAATGACAGCTGTTGAATTCATATTTAAACCTATAGAGGCAATAAAAATCGCACACATCAAAATCACTGTATCTCTTAATCGAACATGAAGGTCATCATATAATTTCTCACGGTATTCACGTGTTGAATAGTTTCCGTTCATTGGTTACTCCTTTTATTTCATATAATCTTGTTTCTGCATGGATGATGGTAGATAGACTTCTGTTCAATCTTACATATTTTTCTTCTCACCTGTTATTCTTTTGAACATTATCTTTTAAGTATCCGTCAGTCCATCCTTAACATTATATCAAAAATTTTACAGTCTTTCTCTGACGAAATTTATCAATTGAACAGATAGATGAAGCAAGAAATTTTTGTTTCCTTATCCGAAGAAGGAAAAACGGTATCTCCTGAACCTTAATACTATGCGTTTTATTCTTTATAATTTAGCTATTTCAAAATTACAAGTTCTCCATTCTTAATTTCCCAAACTTGGTCAAACTTACTTAATAATTCGTTTTGGCGATGTAAAGTAACAATGACGGCACTTGGTAGTTCCAGAACTCTTTCCAATTCCATTTTAAACTGATTAGTATCCAAGGCAGAGAAAGGTTCGTCTAGGATAAGCAATGGATTTTTACGATTTTTCTCACGATTTAAATACATTCGTTGTTGCTGACCACCTGACAGGGATTGTGGTGGAATTTTTTCAAAATCTTCTTCTCTGAATTTTTCATTGAAACTATTGAATAGCGTTACATTATTTTCATAACTTGAAATAAATGTATGTTCTTGTTGCAGAATCATACCGAATCTTCCCCAAAGATGGTCCAAAACAAGCCCATCTAGCACAATTTGTCCTTCAAAATCTTCATCTGTTCCATTTAAAATGTTGAGAAGACTACTTTTTCCAGACCCATTCTTACCAATAAGCGCAATTTTATCCCCTTTTTGAATCGTAGCGGAAGTAATTATCAATTTTGATTCTCCCAGTTGTTTGGAAATGTTTTTCAAAGTAATCGTATCAAAAGAATGTTGAGGTGCTTGAACTGAAACGGGTCTCCCAACAATGTTTTGAAAACTCTTGATTACAGGCTTTACGGACTCTAACATTTGTAAATCATAAAGGATTTCCTGTATTGGTTCAGAAAAAGCATTAATATATCCGAAACTCGCCACCACCTCAGGAATACCGAGTTGCTGGTGAGATAGAGAGTAGGCTAAATAAATAAACAGAACAAGACTAATGAATTCAAAAGAAACACCTGTCAATAAGATGCCTGTAATTTTTGTCAAACCATACTTAAAATACTTATCCTGCAAATTCTTTAGAGAGCTCTTTTGTTGATTCAAAAAATGCGACATAGTTAGTTTATTTACCAAATGATGTCCCATGAGCAAATCCTCCAAAGTTCGATAGTAATCTCCTTGTTTTTTCAAGTAAACCTGTCTACGATTAGCGGTCAACTTCCCAACGATTTTAGGAATTTGAATACTAATTCCAGTGGAAAAGATTAAAATCAGTGATACAATAGGATTAATTGTTCTGCTAATAATGAAAGCGTAAATGATGATACGTAAAATTTGTTTGATAAAACTCATCAATGGAGGAAGGTAATCCTTTTCCAACGAATCTAGGTCATTAGATTGATAGGAAATATACTCTGCTACTGTTTTCTGCTTGAAATCGTGGTGACTGAGTCCCAGAAGTGAACGAAACCACTCATTTTTCAAAGTAGTCGAAAAGATAATCCCCTGCTTCCAATCAAGTATCATTTGGATATAGTTACAACTCAAATAGCCTGCCACTGACATAGAGTAACCATATAGAGCTACTTGATAATCCCCTTTGATTAATGCCTGCGTGAAATACGGTAACAAAGCTGTGCAGATATTCGATACTACACCAAAAAGAAAATTAAAGAAGAGATACCATCTAATAGTTTTAAGATATGGTAGCATATACGATACTCCTTGCTAATGCGTTTTTTTACATATCGCAGAACAATCTCTACTATTCCCTATTTCAGATAGTGCGATACTCGGACATTGAGTGCAATAATTGTAAATCACACAAGTACTGCCGTTTTTACTATCATTCAAAATATAATTTGCTATTTTGTAAAATATAGGTCTATCCCATGTTTCTTTGATAGATGTAAAATGAATATTTCCAATACTTCTATTGAAAGTAAGCTTTTTCAGTTTTTCTAACGATTTAGGCTATTTCGTGACACACCCACAATCCGTGAAAATTCTGGTTATATCAGATTATGTGATTTTCGTAAGAATTTTATATTGTCTCCAATCATGGCAGTCTCCTTTTACTTGATAAAACTATTATCAACATTTAGAAATTAAAAATTGGTTCAAAATCAATAGAATGTGTGTATTCGATACATTCAATAAATTCTTGGAAACAGTTCTACACCAGTTACACAAATCTATATACACCTATCTCATTCAAAATAAAAAGAAAGCTGCAGTTCTTTTAATCCTGTATCAACGATTCATTCTGAAATCGAATAGGAGACATTTCCCAAGTCTACAATTCACTTCATCTCAAATTAATTTTTGTAATTCACCCTTAGATTATAGATTTTATACTCAACAAAAGTATAAAGCATACAAAACTTCACTTTGAACCAGTATTTATACTATATTCTGTATTAAAAATTCTATTATTGGTTTTGTAAAAAACAGTCTTCAAATATCCTGAAATATAGCAAAAAGAGATTGGGTAAAAACTCATTGTCTCTTCTCACTCAAGGACTAAGTTCACTTGAGCAAACTGAATCCGCACTATCGTTCCTTCTCCAACCTCAGACTCGATGCGAATCTGGTGCCCCAGTTCTTCAGAAATTTTCTTAGAGAGATAGAGGCCAAGTCCAGATGACTGCTGGGTTAGGCGTCCATTATATCCTGAGAAACCACGTTCAAAGACTCGGAGGACATCACTGTTTTTTATCCCGATTCCCGTATCCTTGATACAAAGCTCTTGCCCGTCCATATAAATCTCCAGACCACCTTCCTTGGTGTACTTGAGACTGTTTGAGATAATTTGTTCAATGACCACTAGTAGCCACTTCTTATCCGTCACGATTTCTTTATCAAGGTCATGTAGATTGACATTTAGTCCTTTTTGAATAAAGAAAAGAGCATATTTACGAATTATTTCCTTGACCAAGTCCTCAATTTGAACCTGCTTTAAGACCAAATCATCATGAAAACTTTCTAAACGCAGGTACTGTAAAACTAGATTGGTATAGGAATCGATTTTGAAAATTTCCTGTTCTAACTGCTGCTTCAGTTGGCGGTCGGCTACTTCTGCAACTAAGAGTTGACTGGCTGCAATGGGGGTCTTTATCTGATGGACCCACAAGGTATAGTAATCCAGCAAATCCGTCAGTTTTCTTTCTGCGTCTGACCTCTGCTGATAGAGTTCCATCTCACGCGCCTCTAATTTTTCTGCTAAAGCTCTTTCCAAAGGAGATTTGGCCTCCCTCTCCCCATAGAGAAGTTCCTGACGATAGACCTGCATTTCTACCAATATGTCCCAAGTGAAAAATAAGATGGTTACAAAGCAACACAAGAGGAAAAAATAGAGAAAGTAAATTCCCAAACTGGCAAATAAAAACTGAAAGAGCAAAACTAGAAATGCTAAAGCAAGAAGATAGACAAACAGACGACTACGGGAGCGCAAATAATCTAGAAAAAATTGTTTCCAATCAAGCATGCTTCAGTCCGTACCCTATCCCTTTCTTGGTCTCGATAAATCCTACCAAGCCCTGCTCTTCCAACTTTTTACGCAATCGAGCTACATTAACAGATAGGGTATTGTCATCAATGAAAAAGTCACTGTTCCAAAGCTCCCGCATCAGGTCATCACGCGCTACGATGTTGCCCGCATGCTCAAACAAAACGCGTAAAATCTGGAATTCGTTCTTGGTCAAATTCAAGACTTGCCCTTGATAATGTAAGTCCATTGATTTGGTATTGAGGATAACACTAGCATATTCCAGTAAACTCTCGTCACGCCCAAACTCATAGGAACGACGCAACAAGCCCTGAACCTTAGCTAAAAGAACCTGCTGGTCAAAAGGCTTGGTCACAAAGTCATCCGCCCCCATATTGATTGCCATGACAATATCCATAGCCTGGTCTCTCGAAGACAGAAACATGATGGGGACCTTGGAAATCTTACGAATCTCCTGACACCAATGATAACCATTAAACAAAGGCAGTCCAATATCCATGAGAACCAGATGAGGTTCCGACTGAACAAATAGACTCAAAACTTCCATAAAGTCTTCTACCAGGACCACTTCAAATCCCCATTCAGAGAGCATTTTTCCGACTTGTTGACGAATAACCTGATCATCTTCTACTAATAAAATCTTGTGCATCTGATTCTCCTTTGCTATTATTATAACAGATTTTTCCATGCTAGAAGGTCTGAAACTGAATTTGAAAGAGCTTGTTTTTAGCTAGTACAAACAGGCAATGCTACTAGATAATTTGAGGGAAATTTGATAAGATAATTAAAAAGAAAGGAGCTCTTATGGCCAATATTTTTGACTATCTGAAAGATGTCGCACATGATTCCTTTTACGACCTACCTTTGAATGAATTAGACATTCTATCCTTAACAGAAACCACCTACCTCTCCTTTGATAATCTGGTCTCCACAACTCCTCAGCGACTTTTAGACCTAGCATCTCAGGTTCCAAGAGAATCGAACATGTTGACCAATAAAAATCGGCTCCAGTTGTTAGATGAATTGGCTCAACACAAACGCTTCAAGAATTGCAAACTCTCCCATTTTATCAACGACATCGACACTGAACTGCAAAAGCAATTTGCGGCTATGACCTACCGCCTCACTCTCGACACCTATCTGATTGTCTTTCGTGGGACTGATGACAGTATCATTGGCTGGAAGGAAGATTTCCACCTGACTTATATGAAGGAAATTCCTGCTCAAAAGCACGCCCTCTCCTATTTAAAGAACTTTTTTGCCCATCATCCTAAGCAAAAGGTCATTCTGGCTGGGCATTCCAAGGGAGGAAATCTAGCCATCTATGCTGCTAGTCAAATTGAGCAAAGCTTGCAAAATCAGATCACAGCAGTTTATACCTTTGATGCGCCTGGTCTCCACAAAGAACTGACACAAAGCGAGGGCTATCAAAGAATAATGGATAGAACCAAGGTCTTTATCCCACAAGGTTCTATTATCGGTATGATGCTAGAAATTCCTGACCGCCAAGTCATCGTTCAAAGTACTGCCTTGGGTGGTATCGCCCAGCACGATACTTTTAGCTGGCAAATTGAGAACAAACACTTTGTCCAACTGGATAAGACCAATAGCGATAGCCAGCAAGTCGATACGACCTTCAAAGAATGGGTGTCCACAGTCCCTGATGAGGAACTTCAGCTCTACTTCGACCTCTTCTTTGGCACCATTCTTGATGCTGGCATTAGCTCCATCAATGACTTGTCTTCCTTCAAGGCTATTGAACACATTCATCATCTCTTTGTCCAAGCGCAATCCCTCACTCCAGAAGAAAGGGAAACTATGGGACGCCTTACCCAGTTATTGATTGATACCCGTTACCAAGCCTGGAAAAATAGATAGTACCTTTCAAAAATCAAATGAATACAAAACAAAAGACCTAGAATACATACTTTCATGTGCATTCTAAGTCTTTTTTATACTCAATGAAAATCAAAGAGCAAACGAAGAGTATTAATAAAATCTAACTACCAAATAACCCCTTTATAGGCTAGCAAAATGATAGCTAATATCGGAACATAAAAGGCAAGGAAGAGCCATTTCATTTTAACACAAAGAGCTACGTACTCCCGAATAAAAGCAGACGGTATGTAGTAGCCTGCTGTCCTACATCCGAGTCCATCTCCCTTCATATTCAACTTACGAGCATAAGTACTAGTTCTAAAGACATGATAGTCATTTGTAACAAAGAGGAAACACGGATTTTCAACTAATTGTTCTCCAATTTCTTTTGAAAACAATAAATTTTCATAGGTTGTTCTGGACTTGTCTTCAAGAAGAACAGATTCCTTGCTGACATCTGTCTCTTCTAAAATATAGTTATAAATGGCCTGCGCTTCAGAAATTTTTTCATCTGCTCCTTGACCACCACTGGCAATAATTTTTATGTTAGAATTCTTAGACTTGTGGTAAGCTTCTACTGCCTTATCAATTCTCCTCTTTAGCAAAGGTGTTACCTTTTCTCCGCCTAATAAACCAGCACCGTGAATGATAATAAAATCATAATGCTTCTTCTTAGGAATAAAGAGATATAAAATAGAGTACAACATAAAACCCACGAAAGCAAAACCAAAAATAAAGTAAGAATAAACGATTAATACAAATAAAATGTTTAGAAAGTGATGTGTATAAAATAATTCATTTCGATCTCCTAATCGAAATGAAATCAAGGGAAAAAATACCAAAATGACTATTCCAAAAAGCGTTGAGAGATAATTGGCTTTTGAACGTCCCTCTCGCTTCAGCAGGATAACACCATTATAGATTAGAAAGATACCACTCAAAAAAATCAGAAACGGGAGTAAAACAAAGGCAACTACATAAAAAGCTAACTGAACATTCTCATACCCATTTTTATAAAAAAGGTGGGATAGAGAAATATAACTTGAAATGAGGGATAATAAAAATAATACTGGATTCCACAAACTTCTGTTATCTTTCCAAAATGACACTATAAAGGCTAATACAATTCCTATAACGAGATACATTTCTTCCTCCTTTAATAACTACATTTTATCATAATTATCCGGTGTAAAAAAGGGGGCATCCATCCCTCTTACTCCTTCATTTGACTCTCTGCGTCAGCCACGACTTGCTCTAGACTGGTCTGACCAAGTTCAGCCTCCATCGCCAACTGAATTCTCTCCAATTTTTGATCCAAAACATCATGAATATGAGCTCCTACAGGGCAATTTGGATTTGGATTGTCATGAAAACTGAAGAGTTGACCAGTCTTTCCAAGACACTCAACCGCTTGATAAACATCTAAAAGACTAATGTCCTTGAGATTCTTAACAATCTCTGTCCCACCTGTTCCACGCGCTACTGAAATCAGCTCTGCCTTCTTCAACTGGGACAAGGTCTTTCTGATAATGACAGGATTGACCCCGACACTAGCAGCCAGAAAATCACTGGTCACCTTGCTTTCCTGCCCCTTGAGAGCAATAATTATCAGCATATGAGTCGCAATGGTAAATCTACTTGGAATTTGCATCCTCTTCTCCTTTTTACGAGGCTCCCCTGCCTCTACTCTTCTTTTTCTTTTATTATACCCTTTTTAGTTGTAATGTCAATCATTACCACCTTTTAACCAGGCATCTAATTCCCTATCATAGCCCTCTTTCTGGGCCAATTCTCTCAAAAATTCCTGATGATGAGTATGGTGGATACCATTGACCAGACTTTCATAATAAACCTCAAAATAGGGAAGTTTAAGATCTTTAGCCAGCTGCAATTCAGCTGCCACATCGTAGTCCACCCGTCGGAAGTCCATATCTACCAAACCCTTGTCATCAAACTCCAAAATCATATACTGGGCCCGTAAGTCCTTCCGTAACTGGGCATCTAGAAAGAAAGGTTGCCCAATCGAACCCGGATTGACAATCAATTGTCCACCAGTCCCATAACGAAGCAACTGCTGGTGAATATGACCATAAACAGCAATATCACAAGGCGGATTGGTCACCAAGCGGTCAAAGTCCTCTTGTGCTCCAGTATGAATCAACTCACGCCCCCAATTCTTATCAGGCAAATGGTGGCTAATTCCCACCGTCAAATCCCCAAACTGACGATGAATCTGGAGCGGTTGATTGTGGAGCAGTTCAATTTCTTCTAGGGAGATTTCCTCTAAAACATACTGGCACTGGCGCAAGAGATAGCGTTGACTGGGACGAGTACTATCCAATTCCTTGCGGACACCATGCCAAAGACTGTCTTCCCAGTTTCCCAAAACTCTAGCCGTAATCGGTAATTGAGCCAACAAGTCCAAAATCCTTCTACGCCCTGTCCCTGGCATGAGAATGTCTCCCAAAAGCCAGTATTCATCCACTCCTAGCTGCCGAGCATCTGCCAAAACAGCCTCCAAGGCGGTGGTATTTCCATGAATATCTGAAAGAAGAGCTATTTTCGTCATATCCATCTCCTCGTTTTTTCTCTTGCAATAAGTATAACATAAAAAGTCACAGCTAGAGAAATCTAGCTTTTTTTGATATACTAGATAAAGATATTAGACAAGAGGATACGAATGACCCCGAATAAAGAAGATTATCTAAAATGTATTTATGAAATCGGCATAGACCTGCATAAAATTACCAACAAGGAAATTGCTGCCCGCATGCAAGTCTCTCCCCCTGCCGTAACTGAAATGATTAAACGGATGAAGAGTGAAAATCTCATCCTCAAGGACAAGGAATGCGGTTATCTACTGACTGATCTCGGACTCAAACTGGTCTCTGAGCTCTATCGTAAGCACCGCTTGATTGAAGTTTTTCTAGTCCATCATTTAGACTATACGAGCGACCAGATTCATGAAGAAGCTGAGGTCTTGGAACATACTGTCTCTGACCTGTTCGTGGAAAGACTGGATAAACTACTAGGATTTCCCAAAACTTGTCCCCACGGAGGAACTATTCCTGCCAAGGGAGAACTCCTAGTTGAAATCAATAACCTGCCACTAGCTGACATCAAGGAAGCTGGCACCTACCGCCTGACTCGTGTGCACGATAGTTTTGACATTCTCAATTATTTGGATAAGCACTCACTTCACATCGGTGATTCGCTCCAAGTCAAGCAGTTTGATGGCTTCAGCAACACCTTCACTATCCTCAGTAAAAACGAGGATTTACAAGTAAGTATGGACATTGCCAAACAACTCTATGTCGAAAAAATCAACTAATTTCTCAAGTAGCCTACCAACCCTGAAAGTTTTATTTTCAGGGTTTTATTTCTAACATTTGATTTTACTCTCATTTAGTTGTAGAATGTTTGTAAAAAACAAGAAAGATAGTTTAACCTATGAAGAAATCACTAAAAATTTTTGCTACATCCAAATGGTTTGACCTCTTTGGAGTTGCTCTGGTCGTTGGGATTGCGATTGCATCTGGTTACCTCAACTCCCGTCTTGATAAATTCGTAGACTGGGGACCATGGACAGCTCTTGTTCCCTTTGGATTGATTTCCGTAACCAACGTTGGGATTTCCATGTTGTCCACTCGTTTCACGGGGAAATTAAGCAAATGGGGAAATTACTTTGGTATTGTTAATACCATTTTGTCCGGTGCTATTGATTATATCCTTGGAAATAAGGCGGCCATCATTACCTATCCCGTCACCTTCCTCATTTATACCTTTGCTATTAAGAAATGGGAAGCTTCGCAAGAAGGCAGACCCAACCAAATGAGCCAAAAACAGGTAAAATTGGCGGCCATCATCATTTCCATCATCGCCTTCCTCTTTGCCTTTGTGACAAACTTTATCGGCTATGGAGGAAAGATGAATCTCCTTGCCTATGTAACAACCATTGCCTTTGCACTCTCACTCATTGCCAATGCTTTTAACGCATTGAAACTAACAACTCAGTGGGGCTTTTGGTTGATTTACAATTTCGTTCAGCTGACAAAAGCTGGTATTCAAGGAAATTTTGCCAATATCGGAAAATATATCTTTTATATCCTCAATGCAATCGGAGCTTTATTTGTCTGGAATGATGAAGAGGTGGAACAATAAGAAGGAAATCAAATAAAGAAATCTAACAGAATCTCCTTACTAAAATTTTTTATCATTTTAGTTGTAACTCCCATTCTTTTGGAGTAGAATGAAAATAGATAAAAGAAGGAGGTCTTGTCATGAAAAAACTCTTTAGAATCCATTTTACAGCAATTGCAGTTATCGATTTGCTACTATTCGCATTTTTTAGCAAAAGACCCGAGACATCTTCGGAGTGGCTCTTGCTCTCTGGTTTTATTTTCCTCCTTGCTCAGAGTCTACTACTATTTCGCTTGGTTGTCCGACTCAAACATCAATTCGCTGAGATTTATCCTCAAATCAATAAAAAGATTCGCTTCTACTATTTATGGGTTATCTCCATTGATTTTCTATTTTTTGTCCTTTTAACTTTCGTTAGTTCTCAGCGTTTTTCCTCTCTTATGCCAATCATCACTGCTTGTCATTCTACTTTATATTATATGACAGCTAACTACTTAAGAGAAAACTATCAAGACTTTTACGATAAACACATCTCTTTATGGGAGTGTCTCTAAGAAAAAGGAGGTTTTGGCATGAAAAAAATCATCCATATCAGAACCATTCAACTCCTTATCATCGATGGAATTATGCTGATATTTTTGACATTTAAAGCGGGGCTTACTTGGGACTGGATTTTGATTTATAGCGGTTGGATCATTTTCTTTCATCCTGTTCTATTGACCTATCTTTCTAACCAACTTTGTGACCACTTTAGTCAACTCTATTCCCAGATTAGACCAAGATTCTGGCGTTTTGCCTTACAAATCCTTCTATGGGATATCCTGATGATTCTCTCCTTGATATGTTTGAGTGGTGTGCCACTTTTCCTTCAGGGAACTCTCCTCATCCTAGGCCACCTCATCCCTTCCTATCGCATGAGTAAAATCCTGAAACAAGGCTTCCCAAAAGCCTATCAGAAATCGATTTCATTTTGGAGTATTTTGTAATAGATGAGAAAAACCAAGCCGTCTGGGCTTGGTCTTTCTTATCTATTTTTAGTATCAAGGATAATAGTGACTGGTCCGTCATTGACCAGCTCAACCTGCATATCCGCTCCAAAAATGCCTGTCTGAACGGGCACTTCTTGCGCTAATTTTTGATTGAAGGCATCATAGAAGTCTGATGCCATATCAGGCTTGGCTGCACCTGTAAAGGCTGGACGATTGCCTTTCTTAGTATCCGCAAAGAGAGTAAACTGAGAAATAGAGAGGATTTCTCCTCCAATATCTTTGACAGACAGGTTCATCTTGCCTTCTACGTCTGAAAAAATCCGCATGTTGATAAGCTTTCTCACAGCATAGTCCAAATCTTCCTCTCGGTCCTCTGGTCCAACACCAACCAGCAATAGGAGCCCCTGATTGATTTTTCCCTGAACCTGACCTTCTATACTCACTTGGGCTTTTGTAACCCTTTGGATAATGATTTTCATAATAGCCTTTCTAGTAAGAGCTAGGGCAATTAACCGTTAGTCCGTTTGACAGAGTAAACTTCTGGCACACTCTTAATCTTGTCCACGACCGTGGTCAATGTAGAGAGGTTGGCAATACCGAAGGACACATGGATATTAGCAAACTTCATATCCTTGGTTGGTTGGGCATTGACCGTTGAAATATTCTTGGTTGTGTTTGAAAGAACTTGCAGTACATCGTTCAATAATCCTGTACGGTTGAGACCATAGATATCGATATGGGCCATATACTCCTTATTTGAGTTTGAGTACTGGTCTTCCCATTCCACATCAAGGAGACGTTGCTCGTAGTTTTCTTGGGCGCGCAGGTTCATACAGTCCACACGGTGAATAGCCACACCACGGCCCTTGGTAATGTAGCCGACAATATCGTCACCAGGTACAGGGTTACAACACTTTGCAATCCGCACTAGGAGACCTGAGGCACCTTCAATGACCACACCACCCTCATGCTTGACCTTGAGGGTTTCTTTATTTTCAACCTTGACTTCGCCACCTTTGACAAGCTCTTCTGCTTCAGCCTTGGCCTTGGCACGCTCTTCTTCACGACGTTCCTTTTCAGTCAGACGGTTAAAGACGGTAATAGCACCGATTTCGCCAAAACCAATAGCCGCAAAGAGGGACTCTTCTGTCTTATAGCTGGTCTTTTGCAGAACTTGGTCCATATGGCGCTTGTCCATGAATTTATTGGCCACATAGCCATTTTCTTGGAACTGGGCCATCAACATCTCACGACCCTTGTTGACAGACAATTCCTTATCTTGGTTTTTAAAAAACTGACGAATCTTATTGCGCGCCTTGCTGGTCTTAACCATGTTGAGCCAGTCACGGCTTGGCCCAAAGGAGTTAGGGTTGGTGACAATTTCAACCTGATCCCCTGTCTTGAGCTTGGTTGTCAGTGGAACCATACGACCATTGACCTTGGCACCAGTCGCTTTTTCACCAACTTTTGTATGGATTTCATAGGCAAAGTCAATCGGTCCTGAATCTTTTGGAAGTGAACGGACAGCTCCATCTGGGGTAAAGACGTAAATTTCCTCAGCCAGATAGTTTTCCTTAACTGAATCGACAAATTCCTTAGCATCATCAGCCTGGTCTTGGAGCTCCATCATCTCCTTGATCCAGTTCATCCCAATAGCTGATTCCTTGCTGTTAACCTGCCCCTTAATACCTTTCTTATAAGCCCAGTGAGCCGCAACCCCGTACTCAGCCACCTCATGCATGGCCTTGGTTCGAATCTGGAATTCAATCGGTCCTTTTGGCCCATAAACAGTCGTATGGATAGACTGGTAACCATTAGCCTTACGATTAGCAATATAGTCTTTAAAGCGACCTGGCATCGGTTTCCAAAGCTCATGCACATAACCAAGCATGGCATAAACATCACTTTGGGTATCTAAAATACAGCGAATAGCAATCAGGTCATAGATTTCCTCAAAACGTTTTCTCTTATCCTGCATTTTGCGGAAAATCGAGTAAATATGCTTGGGACGACCGTAAATCTTTCCATTTAGATGACGATCTGTCGTATATTCCTCTAATTTTGTGACCACCTCATCCACCAAGGCTTCACGCTCTCTGCGTTTTTCCTTCATCATATGGGTAATCTTGTAAAACTCCGTTGGATTGAGATAACGGAATGATAGGTCTTCCAATTCCCATTTGACACTGGAAATCCCCAAACGATGGGCAAGCGGGGCATAAATTTCCATGGTTTCTTTGGAAATACGCTCCTGCTTGTCTTTTCGAAGATGTTTCAGGGTCCGCATATTGTGCAAACGGTCAGACAGTTTGACCAAGATAACGCGGATATCCTCAGACATGGCCATGAGCATCTTGCGGTGGTTTTCAGCCAATTGCTCTTCGTGAGACTTGTATTTAACTTTACCAAGCTTGGTAACCCCATCTACGATTACCCGCACATCAGGACCAAACTCTCTTTCCAAATCGTCCAAGGTCGCATCAGTATCTTCCACCACATCATGCAAGAAACCACAAGCTACTGTTACAGCATCCAACTTGAGCTTAGCTAAAATACCTGCCACTTGGATGGGGTGAATGATATAAGGCTCACCTGATTTGCGATATTGACCACTATGGCATTCAACGGCGTAAACCAAGGCCTTATGGACAAAAGCCACATCTTCTTCCGATAAATATTTCTGTGTTAAAGCGACAACTTCATCGCCTGTTAAATTCACTTCTTTTGGCATCTCTACTCTCCAATTCTTCCTACCATTTTATCACTTTTTTAAGAATATGAAAACTAGAAAAAGAGGATTCTGAAGCTATTCAATTTGTTGGAACGTATGATAGAATAAGATTCAAACTTAAAAAATAAAATTATCTGATTTTCATCTAACTTTTTTGAAATATAGTCTACGCTAAAAGTTAGTGAAATGAAAATACATTCTTCTTTTTTCAACAAGAAAAGGTTTGATATTTTGGTAATTTTCTAACCTTTTTAGTGTATAATGGTAATATAAACAGTTTTTTTACGATAATTACTGAAATTTCATCTCTCTAGAAAGGCATCTCATATGAAATCACACAAAGGACTGACACTTGTAGCTTTGGCTTTTCTTGGACTAACAAACCAAGTCGTTTTGGCTGATGAAACAAGTCACTCTACTACTAACCCTATGACTAGTTCAACTAGTAGCTCAATAAATACTTCCACTAGTCATTCTACTAACAGTTCTACAAATACTTCTGATAGTAGTTTTCAAGCTAGTACTGAAACTTCGTTGAGCACAGCTAGTTCAAGTGAACAAGAAACCAAGCCATCTCTTTCGACAGAAACTAAACCCAATCAACCTATACAAACTGGCTGGGTAAAAGAGGGGAACAAGTGGACTTTTTATAGTCAAACTGGGGTCAAATTTACAGATACTCTCTATGATGGTTATTTCTTTGATAGTCATGGCTACTTGCTTGAAAACACTTGGTACCAAATGGGAAATAATTGGTACTATATCAATGGTTCAGGTAAATATTTAGCCAACCAATGGAGTCAAATCAATGGTAAGTGGTATGCTTTTGATGACTACGGTAGAATGCTGGCCAATGTCTGGAAAGGCGATTACTACCTCAAATCCAGTGGTGCTATGGCAGATAAGGAATGGGTCTACGACCAAAGCTACTCTAGTTGGTTTTACCTCAAATCTGGCGGACGCTATGCCCAAAAACAATGGATTGGTTCCTACTACCTCAAATCTGGTGGCTACATGGCCCACAAAGAATGGATCTACGACCCAGACTATCAAGCTTGGTACTATCTTAAGGACGATGGTGTGTATGTTACAGGTACCTATACCGTGGACGGTAAAAACCAGCTCTTCCAAGGGGATGGAAAATGGGTCCGTGAGTTAACACAAGGTTTTCAAAAAGGACACTACTCTAAAACTATCTTTCTCGATCCAGGTCACGGTGGTAAGGACCGCGGGGCTTATTACTATGGCATAGCTGAAAAAGAATTGAACCTACAAGTTTATCGTAAGCTACGTAAACGACTAGAAGGACTCGGCTATACCGTTCTCACCTCTCGAGATAGTGATATAGACGTTGATTTTATTACCGAGCGTTCTCGTATGGTCAACAAGACCAATGCTGACTTTTTCATCAGCCTTCATTTCAATGCAAAAGGGAATGATACAACCGTTAATCTGGGTATCCAGACCTATTCTTACAAGGATGAACCTGGTTTCCCCAGCAAGATTAACAAGGATTGGCACAACAATCCTGAACGGATGAGTGAAAGTAATCGTCTCGCAGCCGATATCCATTCTTCACTGCTAGCTGAAACTGGAGCTAGAGATGCTGGGCTCTTGCAAGCAACATTTGCTGTTCTCCGTGAAACAGCTAAACCAGCTGTTTTGCTAGAGATGGGATATATGGATAATCCAGAAGAAAACCAAAAAATCCGCAGCAGTGACTACCAAGATAAACTAGTTGAAGGGATTATCAAGGGAATCCAAAAATATTATGCTGGAAATTAAAGCAGTTTAAGCCTCGAACTAACTCGAGGCTTATTTTTTATCCAAACCATCTTCTTTCTAGATCTATTTCCTTTTCCAGCTTATTCTCCCCAACTGTGCTATACTTAATTTATACTCAATGAAAATCAAAGAGCAAACTAGAAAACTAGCCGCAGACTGCTCAAAGCACTGCTTTGAGGTTGCAGATAAAGTTGACGCAGTTTGAAGAGATTTTCGAAGAGTATTAGTACATTCTTTGAGATTGGAGCTAGTATGAAAATCCATAAAACCGTGAATCCTGTTGCCTATGAAAATACCTATTACCTAGAAGGCGAAAAGCACCTCATCGTTGTCGATCCTGGTAGCGATTGGGACGCTATTCGTCAGACAATAGAGAACATCAACAAACCGATCTGCGCTATTCTCCTTACCCACGCCCATTATGACCATATCATGAGTCTGGACTTAGTTCGCGAAACTTTTGGCAATCCTCCTGTCTATATCGCAGAGAGCGAAGCTAGCTGGCTCTATACTCCTATCGATAACCTCTCTGGTCTCCCTCGTCATGATGATATGACAGATGTGATCGCAGAACCTGCTGAACACACCTTTGTCTTTCATAAGGAATATCAACTGGAGGAATTTCGTTTCACTGTCTTGCCAACACCAGGGCACTCTATCGGCGGTGTTTCTATCGTCTTTCCTGGTGCTCACCTAGTTTTGACAGGAGATGCCCTATTCCGTGAAACTATTGGACGAACCGACCTTCCAACTGGTAGTACGGAGCAACTCCTCCATAGTATCCAGACCCAACTCTTCACCCTACCAAACTATGATGTCTATCCAGGGCATGGTCCAGCTACGACCATCGCCCATGAAAAGACCTTTAATCCTTTTTTCTAGTAAAATGATGACAATGTCTATCGCATTTTAAGTACACTATCCAGCAAGTCTTTCCACTATAAAAGGCATCCAGTCAAGGTTTTCACACCTGATTGGATGCCTTTTTTCTGATGACTTGATTTTTTGCATTACCAAATAATCACGCGATCCTCTGGCGAACGCCACATACCATCTCCTTCTTTGACATCATAGGTTGTAAAGAAATCATCGAAGTTTGGTACTTGTACATTGACACGGAGTTTGGCTGGTGCGTGCACATCGACGCTAGCCAAAAGTTTCATAAATTCTGGACGACCTTTCATGCGCCAGATACGACCGAAGTTGTAGAAGAATTCTTCTGCTGAGAAGTCTGGTTCTCTCTTAGCTGCTTCAAGCGCTGCAGCGATTCCTCCCAAGTCAGCCACGTTTTCTGATACAGTCAATTTACCGTTGATGGTTGCTCCATAAGAATCCTGTCCATCAAACTGGTCAATGACTTTTTGTGTTTTCTCCTTGAAGGCAGCATAGTCGCTCTCTGTCCACCAATCCTTTAGGCTACCATTTTCATCAAAGGAAGCTCCGTTGGTATCAAAGGCGTGGGAAATTTCATGGGCAATAACCGCCCCAATACCCCCGTAGTTAGCAGAAGATGACTGATGCAAGTCATAGAAAGGTGCTTGTAAAATAGCTGCTGGGAAGACGATCAGGTTCTTCTGTGGATTGTAGTAAGCATTGACCATATGAGCAGGCATGCCCCATTCCTTGTAGTCTACAGGCTGGTTCCACTTGCTCCAACTGTGCTTGATTTCCACACGCGCAAAGGCAAGAGCATTATCAAAAAGACTAGCATTTTCATCCACTACCTTGTCCTTGTAGCGTTCTGGCAATTCTTCTGGGTAACCGATGTAAGGCTTGATAACATTGAGTTTGACAATGGCCTTGTCACGAGTTTCAGGAGTCAGCCAGTCATTCTTAGCCAAGCGTTCCTTATAAACATCAATCATAGTCGCTACTTTTTTCTCCACATCTGCTTTAGCTTCTGGAGAGAATTTTTCGTGGGCATACCATAGGCCTAAAGCTTGCTTGAAAGGACCTTGTGCCAGCTGGTAGGCTGCCTTGACCTTGTCTTTGGCTTCTGGAACTCCTGAAAGCGCACGGCTATAGGCACCTGACAAGACACGAATTTCTTCTGTTAAATAGCTGGTTGAGAGATTCACAACACTTAAAATTAAGGTTGCCTTGAGGATAGGCCATGCTTCTTCACTATAGAATTGGTCTGCTGCTTGCCAGAAACGTTCCTCGTCTACGATAACCTTGTCTGGTACTTGTCCAAGAACGACTTGGAAGAAGTCATCCAAAGGTAGGGCAGGCGCAAATTTCTTGAAATCTTCGTAAGCATATGGATGGTAGAGTTTAGCATATTCTGAACTTTCTTCATTAGAAAGCACCACTGCCGCAACTCGGCGGTCTAGTTCTAATCTCTTCTCTAACAAATCTTCAATTTCTTCATCAGAGAAATCATAAGCCTTGAGAAGATTTGCACTGCTTTCTTTCCAAAGAGTCAAGAGCTCTTCGCGTTGAGGATGGTCTTCTGCATAGTAGGTTGTATCTGGCAAGATAGTGCTTGGAGCACTGGCCCATAGAACATTGATTCTGGCATCCATGAAGTCTGGTGATACACCAAAAGGAAGGAAGTTTGGTTTGCCAGCAAGTTCAAACTCTGCTAATTTAGCAGTGAAATCTGCAAAAGTCTCTAATTCTTGGAATTCTTTAAGAAGAGATAAAACAGGTGTGATACCGTCAGCTTCTCTCTTGTCAAAATCACGAACTAGGCGGTGGTATTTGACAAAATTTGCCAAGATAGCATCCTCTG
Source organism: Streptococcus mitis (assembly GCF_901542415.1). Taxonomy (NCBI): domain Bacteria; kingdom Bacillati; phylum Bacillota; class Bacilli; order Lactobacillales; family Streptococcaceae; genus Streptococcus; species Streptococcus mitis. The sequence goes on from NZ_CABEHV010000004.1 coordinate 1,022,477, forward strand.
GAACATCTTGACCTGCCAACCACTTATCTGTAGTCGTAAGCATAAGTTCTTCAATTTCCTGATCTAAATCAACAAAACCTCCTGTTTGAGACTTATCTGCTGGGATTTCAGCTGTCTGTTGCCATTCTCCATTGATTGCATCATAAAAATCATCTTGATAACGTGTCATCTTGTTCTCGCTTTCATTTTTTAAGTTATTGCTAGCTTAACAAAAATTGCTTGGGAATGCAATTAAAAATGGACTTTCCTTTTTCATCATTTTCAGTTATTATTTTAAATTTTTCAAAAATTAACTTGACTTAATTTTTTTTTTAAGGTATATTAAGAGTAAGGAGGAATACAAGTTTATGATACGTATCGAAAACCTCAGTGTCTCCTACAAAGAAACGTTGGCACTTAAGGATATTTCACTAGTGCTCCAAGGACCAACAATTACCGGAATCATTGGTCCAAACGGCGCCGGAAAATCAACATTATTAAAAGGTATGCTGGGAATTATCCCACATCAAGGTCAGGCATTTCTCGATGACAAGGAAGTTAAAAAATCCTTACACCGAATTGCCTATGTCGAACAAAAAATCAATATCGACTACAACTTTCCCATCAAGGTCAAGGAATGTGTCTCGCTAGGACTATTTCCTTCTATTCCTCTCTTTCGCAGTTTAAATGCTAAACATTGGAAAAAAGTAGAGGAAGCCCTTGAAATCGTCGGCCTAGCTGACTACGCTGAACGTCAAATCAGTCAACTGTCTGGAGGTCAATTCCAGCGGGTCTTGATTGCCAGATGTTTGGTGCAGGAAGCCGATTATATCCTCTTGGATGAACCCTTTGTTGGGATTGACTCTGTCAGTGAGGAAATCATCATGAATACGCTGAGAGATTTGAAAAAAGCTGGTAAGACGGTTCTCATCGTTCACCACGACCTCAGCAAGGTTTCCCACTACTTCGATCAAGTCTTACTTGTCAATCGAGAAGTGATTGCCTTTGGTCCAACCAAAGAAACCTTTACCGAAGCCAATCTCAAAGAAGCTTACGGTAATCGACTCTTTTTCAATGGAGGTGACCTATGATTGCAGAATTTATCGATGGATTGCAAAAATTCCATTTCCTACAAAATGCCTTGATAACAGCTATTGTCGTCGGGGTCGTAGCTGGAGCTGTGGGATGTTTCATCATTCTACGTGGGATGTCACTCATGGGAGATGCTATTTCACATGCTGTCTTACCAGGTGTAGCCCTCTCCTTCATCTTAGGCGTTGACTTCTTTATCGGAGCCATTGTCTTTGGATTGCTAGCTGCTATCATCATTACCTACATCAAGGGGAACTCGATTATCAAAAGCGATACCGCCATCGGCATTACCTTTTCTTCTTTCTTAGCCCTCGGTATCATCTTGATTAGTGTCGCTAAAAGTTCAACTGACCTTTTCCATATCCTTTTTGGTAATATTCTAGCCGTCCAAGATACGGATATGTTTATCACTATGGGCGTAGGGGCGGTCATTCTCTTGTTAATCTGGATTTTCTTCAAGCAACTCTTGATAACTTCCTTTGATGAACTTCTGGCTAAAGCCATGGGAATGCCTGTCAATTTCTATCACTACCTCCTCATGATACTCCTGACTCTCGTGTCTGTGACAGCCATGCAAAGTGTTGGAACTATCCTGATTGTAGCCATGCTGATTACCCCAGCTGCAACTGCTTATCTGTATGCTAATAGCCTGAAAAGTATGATTTTCCTTTCCTCAACCTTTGGAGCTACAGCTTCAGTTTTGGGACTCTTTATTGGCTATAGTTTAAACTTAGCAGCTGGTTCTAGCATCGTACTTACAGCTGCTAGCTTCTTCTTAATCAGTTTCTTTATCTCTCCTAAACAACGATATTTGAAACTGAAAAATAAACATTTGTTAAAATAAGGGGCAAAACCCCAATAAATTGGAGGATCTAATGAAAAAATTAGGTACATTACTCGTTCTCTTTCTTTCCGTTATTGCTCTTGTAGCATGTGCTAGCGGAAAAAAAGATGCAGCTTCTGGTCAAAAACTAAAAGTTGTTGCTACAAACTCAATCATCGCTGATATTACTAAAAATATTGCTGGTGACAAGATTGATCTTCACAGTATCGTTCCGATTGGACAAGACCCACACGAATACGAACCACTCCCTGAAGATGTTAAGAAAACTTCTGAGGCTGACCTCATTTTCTATAACGGTATCAACCTTGAAACAGGTGGCAATGCTTGGTTTAGCAAATTGGTAGAAAATGCTAAGAAAACTGAAAACAAAGACTACTTTGCAGTCAGCGAAGGCGTTGATGTTATCTACCTTGAAGGAAAAAATGAAAAAGGTAAAGAAGACCCACACGCTTGGCTTAACCTTGAAAATGGAATTATCTTTGCTAAAAATATCGCCAAACAATTGAGCGCTAAAGATCCTAACAACAAGGAATTCTATGAAAAAAATCTCAAAGAATATACTGATAAGTTAGACAAACTTGATAAAGAAAGTAAGGATAAATTTAATAACATCCCTGCTGAAAAGAAACTCATTGTAACCAGCGAAGGAGCATTCAAATACTTCTCTAAAGCCTATGGTGTCCCAAGTGCCTACATCTGGGAAATCAATACTGAAGAAGAAGGAACACCTGAACAAATCAAGACCTTGGTTGAAAAACTTCGCCAAACAAAAGTTCCATCACTCTTTGTAGAATCAAGTGTAGATGACCGTCCAATGAAGACTGTCTCACAAGATACAAATATCCCAATCTACGCACAAATCTTTACTGACTCTATCGCAGAACAAGGTAAAGAAGGCGACAGCTACTACAACATGATGAAATACAACCTTGACAAGATTGCTGAAGGATTGGCAAAATAATCTAGATATTAGTTTATCTATTACTAGGTTCTTGTCTCTCTTTACATTACTTCTAATATTAGCTTTGTTAGTTCTATCTCTAGCTAAAAAAAGCCTTTATAAGAATAAAGATTTCTTAAATCAGTACGAACGAAGTGAGTTTTTACCAGATATTTCTCACTGTAGTGGTATCCTAGATAAGAACTTTGATCTTATCTAGGACGGAATTTTTGAGACCTAAGGCTCAAAAATTAGGGATGAAATTCCGAAGGAAGTTGCTCCCGTCCGCACTACCTTCGAGAAATATCAAATAGATAAAAAATCTGAAAAACGTCATTCTCACATGAGCTGGCGTTTTTTCTATGCAAACATTTCCGGTCAAATCATTGGAAAATTCCGACTGTTTCAGCTAAAATGGAAGAAAAAAGATTGGAGTATCTTATGGTAACTTTTCTCGGAAATCCTGTGAGCTTTACAGGTAAACAACTACAAGTCGGCGACAAGGCACTTGATTTTTCACTCACTACAACAGACCTTTCTAAAAAATCTCTGGCTGATTTTGATGGTAAGAAAAAAGTCTTGAGTGTCGTGCCTTCTATCGATACAGGTATCTGCTCAACTCAAACGCGTCGCTTTAATGAAGAACTGGCTGGACTGGACAACACGGTCGTCTTGACTGTTTCTATGGACCTACCATTTGCCCAAAAACGTTGGTGTGGTGCTGAAGGTATTGAAAATGCCATCATGCTCTCAGACTATTTCGACCATTCCTTTGGACGTGATTATGCTCTCTTAATCAATGAGTGGCACCTATTGGCACGCGCAGTCTTTATCCTCGACACTGACAATACGATTCGCTACGTTGAATACGTGGATAATATCAACTCTGAACCAAACTTCGAAGCCGCAATTGCAGCTGCTAAAGCCCTATAGAAAAAATCCTCTGTCACAAAGAGTTACCTACTCTTTGAAACGGAGGATTTTTTGTTTACGAGTAAATATAAGTTCAATCAGATAAAAACAACTACCTTACTCTACAGATTTCAAGGCTTCAAGCATATCAACCTTTCTCAGATGATGATTGACAAAGAAACCAAGTACGGTCAAAATGGTGCTTACTGCTACCACTGGGATTACATAGACTTCCCAGCCTACCTGCGGATAAAAGAGAATAGTCGCAGGCGAAATCATTTGAATCAAAAATTGGTGTAAATAGAAACCAGCTGCTAGACCAAGGACAATTCCCACAAGGGACAGCACAATCGTCTCACGGTAAATGTAGAGAGTGACTTCATTATTATGAAAACCGAGAACCTTGATAGTGGAGAGTTCACGGATTCTCTCAGCTACGTTGATATTGGTCAGATTGTAGAGGATCACAATAGCCAACAGAACCGATACGATGACCAAGATAGTCATGGTCTGATTGAGTGAGCTGGCGACGGAGTCAAAGAGTCGAATGGCTGAAGCATTTTGGACAACGCTGGATACCGCAGATTGATTCATAAGTAAGCCGGCCTGTCTTTCGATACTAGGAGCACTGGTATCCCTTAGACTAACCAGATAAGTGTTGGCTTGGGGTAGCTGGCCGTAAATTTGCTCATAGCTAGCATGACTCATATAAATAAAGTGACCAACGTAGTTCTCAGTAATAGCAGCGACCTTTAGTTCCTTACCTTCAATTTCTAGAGTCTGACCAACTTTGACACCGGCCAGCTGGGCGAGTTTAGCTGTAATGACAACTCCATCTTTTAATGTCAACTCTTGCTGATGATGTTGCAGATGAATAAAGGGAGTCAAATCCTCCTTCTCTGTCATCATAAGGGTAATGGTCTGAAGACCAGCCTTACCTTTGAAATCCTTGTCTAGCGTTTTAGAATAGATTTTCTGGTAGGCTTTGATGTCCTGCACTTTCAACACTTCTTCTAGATTTGCCTTGTCTTGATTGGTCGCACTCGGGTTTTCAGAGACAATCATCTGATACTGTTGGATTTGTTGAAACTGTCTAGACGGAACTCCTGCTACAGAGGATTGGATTCCCAAACCTGCAAAGAGCAGAGCGACTGAACCTGCCACACCAAAGATCGTCATCAACATCCGCTGCTTATAACGTAAGATATTGCGAGCAGTTACCTTATGAGTAAAACTGAGACGGCGCCAGATAAAACTGATGCGCTCTAGTAAGATTTTAGCTCCTTTAACAGGAGGTTTAGGCAGTAAAAGCTGGGCTGCTTCGTCATGAAGTTCTCTACGAGCTACCAAGTAAGCTGGTAACACACTCGCCAACCAACTCAAGACAAGAGCCAGTAAGCTATAGGTCCAATAGAACTGAATCTGGGTTTCTCCCACCACCATGCCTTTTGTGATAACACTTGAAATCACACCGGCTAGTAAATAATGTCCAAGTATGCTACCTAGAGCTGTTCCGACAGTTCCAGCTACTAAACCGTAGAGGAGAAACTTGGCAATAATATCCTTGCTACGATAACCCAAGGCCTTAAAAATACCTGCATGTGTTCTCTCTTCATCCACAAAGCGAGTCATGGTTGTAAAGGTCACCATAGCTGCTACGGCATAAAGCACTACAGGAAAGATATTGCCCACTGCCCGAATACTGGCTGAAGCATTACTGTACATGAGGTAGCCTTGACCGCCAGGCATGGTCTGACGATTATATACTTGATACTTGGGCTCAGCTAAATCATCCAAGACTTGCTGATGTTTTTCTAATTTTTCCTTTTCTTGGGCTAAATTTTGTTCAGCCTGCTTTAGTTTGTCCTCTTCCTTGCTCAATTCCTGCTTAGCTTGGGTAAGTTGAGCACTAGCCTGCTCTCTCTGAGCTTGTGGAAGCAAGGCTAGTTGACTTTCCTGAGCCTGTAAACGAGTTTGAGCAGCTGCTAAACGACGCTTGCCTTCTTGCAGATTAGTCTCAGCCTTGTCAAGGGTCTCTTGGCCTTTGTCTAAAGACTCTTGGCCTTCTTTTTTCAAGAGTTGCAGACGTGACTTGCCATTATCTGACAAAGCTTGTTCAAGGTCTTCCTGATGTTGCTTGGATTTTTCTTCATAAGCTGATGAAAAGGCATTTAAACCTGACAAATCTTGATATTTCAAACGAGCTATATTATAGACTTTCTGATCAAACTGACTAGGTAAAATCACTCCATAGGCTGTCAGAGTCCCACTTCCACTTCCTGCGTAGCCCATATCTCGCTGGGAGAGGATTTCAGCCGAATCCACAAAACCAGTAATGGTATACCTATGGTCTTTTAAAGAGGAATGACTGTTTTCTTTTTCTTTAAAACTAATCTCCTGTCCCACGCTATATTGACTCTGCAGATGACTGGCCAAAGCGATTTCCTGGTCTGACTGAGGAAGTCGTCCCTCTCTTAGCTGAAAGGTTGAAATTCGCTCTGGTTTGGAGTACAGCCGAATGGCATCCTGCCCATTCTCCATAGTCACATCTGTCAAATATCCAAACTCAACCTCTGCGCCCTCTATCTGTTCTAGTTCTTCTTGATCTGTTTGATCCAAACCATAATTAGACATAACTGCCAAATCCAAGGTTTGAGCAGTTGTTAAATAAGCATTAGCTGTCGCCTCCATGTTGGGGCTAGTCACTTTGAGGCCTACTAGGGCTAGAGACCCTAACATCATCAAGGTTAAGATGGATAAAAAACGCCCCTTGGAGCCTGTGAAAGACTGAATTAAGTCCTTCCAATAGGTTTTTCGCTTGATCATGCTAGTACTCCAATGTATCAATATCCTGAGGATGCTGGTTGAGCACCACATCCTTGACACTGGCATCGTGCATATGAATCACACGATCAGCAATGGGCGCCAAAGCTCCATTATGAGTCACGATGATAACAGTCGCTCCCTTTTGATGAGACATGTCTTGGAGAATCTTCAAGACTTGCTTGCCCGTCTGATAATCCAAGGCTCCTGTTGGTTCATCACAAAGGAGAATTTTAGGATTTTTGGCTACTGCGCGTGCAATGGAGACTCGCTGTTGCTCCCCTCCAGAAAGCTGGGCTGGAAAGTTATTGAGACGATGAGCCAGACCTACATCTGTCAAGACCTGTTCAGGATTCAAGGCATCTGTCACGATTTCTGAAGCCAACTCCACATTTTCCTTAGCGGTTAGATTGGAAACTAGATTATAAAACTGAAAAACAAAGCCTACATCATTGCGGCGGTAATTGGTTCTCTGGTAGGAACTATAATCTGCAATATTGGCACCATCAATCCAGATTTCCCCTTCATCATTGGTATCCATTCCCCCAAGAAGGTTAAGAACCGTTGACTTACCTGCACCAGATGCACCTAGAATGATAACCAATTCACCCTTTTCAATCTCAAAATTCACATCACGATTGGCCACAATCTCCGTGTCCCCAACCTGATAACGCTTGTAACAGTGTTTCATCTTTATATAAGCCATCAGACCCACCCTCTCTCAAACAAATTACTTCCTATTACCATTATAACGCTTTTTCAACTAGTTGGAAACTGCTTACATTCTCAAATCCTTATTAAAAGGCAGTCTCAACTCCTGCCTTCTAATACTCAATGAAAATCAAAGAGCAAACTAGGAAGCTAGCCGCAAGCTGTACTTGAGTACGGTAAGGCGACGCTGACGTGGTTTGAATTTTATTTTAGAAGAGTATAGTATCTTCTTAAAAATAAAATTGAACCAGATCACCTTCTGCTGTTGCCACCGAAATACAATCTTTCCCCATGCATTTCGCTTTTATTTTTTCTTGATTCACTTCAATCACACTTTTTTCAATACCTGGATAAGAAGCTCGCAATTCTCCCCCACTTCTTGATAAAATGGTCAACTGTAAGAGTTTTTTATCCGCCCACCTCATGCTAACTTCAAAATGTCCACGTGCCATTAAGCCTGAAACGGAACCTGTTGACCATGCATCGGGTAGGGCGGCTAGAGGTACCAGATAAGCTGTATGAGACTGGAGCAACATTTCTGCCATGCCACCAGTAGCACCAAAATTACCATCTATCTGAAAAGGAGGATGACTACACCAAAGATTTGACAAGGTAGATGACTTTAACTGCTCTGCTAATAATTTATGGGCTCGATTGCCATCTCCTAGACGCGCCCAAAGATTGATCTTATTGGCCTTAGACCAACCTGTGCCGCCATCTCCACGATCATTGAGGCTAGCACGCGCCGCTTCAAGATACTCTTGTCCCTTGTAGCTAAAGAGAGTTCCAGGATAGAGTCCCACTAGATGGGAAGTGTGCCGATGCTGAGCCTCCACTTTCTCATTTTGAAAATGCTGCTCTTCCTCCTCATACCACTCCCTGATTCGACTAGATTGAGTGATTTGAAGAGGATTAAGCAAGTCAAACTTCTCCTTGACCTCAGTCAACAAAGCCTCATCCAGTCCCAATTCCTGAGCAGCCTGAATAAAATCATGAAATAACTGCCAAATTAGAGATTGGTCATAGGTATTGCCAATCGAAATCGGCCCATGTTCTGGCGAATAAGACGGAGAAGAGACCCAACGCTGCGCCTGCTGATCCTTATGTAAAAAGGCATTCCAAAAACGAACTGTTTCCCTCAACATGGGATAAATTTTCTCCCTGAGATAGTCTTGATCCCTATAAAATGAATAGGCTTCATAAACAGTTTGCATCATCCAAGCATTGGCAGCTGGTGACCACCCCCAGTAATAATCCCAACCAGGTGCCGTCCAGCCAAAAGGAGTAGCTTGAGTATGAACCAACCAACCGTTCTCCTCACCTTCCTGAGAGACGATTCCTGCATACCTTGCAACCGCTAGACGACCATAGACACGCAAATCATCGATATAGTTGATGACTGGAAAAGCCGTCTCTAGAAGATTAGTAACATAGGCTAGCCAATAATTCATCTGCAGGTTGATATTCAAGTGATAGTCCGAATTCCAAGGAGGATTGTCGACCGCATTCCAGACTCCTTGCAAGTTAGCTGGTAGGGCATCTGGGCAATCTCTAGAAGAACTAATCAATAAGTACCGTCCATACTGGAAGAACAGCTCCTCCAAAGCCTGCCCCTCTTGTGGCTTATAATTTCTTAGCAACTTATCTGTAGTGGATGCATCAACATCAGCTCCCAAATCCAATTGAACACGTTGGAATAAGGCTTGGTAATCCTGAATATGCCTTGATTTCAATTTGGCATGGCCCTTTTCTTTAGCTATCTCCACCAAGTCCTTAACCTGTTTCTCTAAATCTATTTTCTTGCGATAATTGCTAGCAGGATTTTGGGCAAAGTCTGTCTTAGCAGCCAAGAAAAGATTGGCATAACTGGCTCCTGATATCTGAACCTTATCTACCCAAACTCTAATATCCCCATCTGTTTGCCAAGCTAAACAGCTAGCAAACTGCAGGCCATTGTCCTTAACCCTCCCCTTCATCAAGATATGAGAATCAGTAATATCCAACTTGCATTCCTTGTAATCAGATTTTTCCTGTTCATACTTTCCATCAGAAGCCAAATCACGACTTAGCGACAGTTCTATAGTAAAATCTAGAGTTTCCGCCCCTTCCTTAGTAAAGCGCTGAACCAAGAGATCATCTGGAAAACTGGCAAAGGATTCACGTTCAAATCTCGTTCCCTTATAGGCATAAGAAGTCGTCGCCAGTGCCTTACTAATATTCAGCTGTCTATGGTAATCCGTCACCTGAGACAAAGTCGTACCTTGCTGACTAAACTCAATGAAAATATCTCCAAAGGACAGATAGGTCCCATATTGACTCGTTTGGGGCCCAACTAGGTGCTGTTCAGCCAGTTCCTTAGCCCGATTGTAATCTCTCTTTTCCAAAGCCTGCCGAATCTCAGCTAAAAAACCATACTGGTCCTGAAGATTTCCACCCTGATAATCGGAACTATCAGGAAGTGGACCTCCAGACCAGAGACTTTTTTCATTAAATTGAATCCGCTCAGCCCCTATAAGCCCAAAGACTTTAGCTCCTAAAGAACCATTGCCTATCGGTAAAGCTTCTTCTTCCCAACCCTTATATGTTGTTGACGCTGGTTGCTTATAGGCCAATACATAATCTTGTTTTTTATTCCTTATCATACTACCATACTAACATAAAAAGTCTAGAAATCAATTCTAGACTTACAATTTTTTATTTTCCAAGGTAATATTCAGAAACTACGTTCAATTTTTCGTCAAATTCGAATACCAATGGTGGGAAGTTAGGGATTTCCACGTCCATGATTTCGTCATCTGACAAACCTTTGATGTGTTTTACAAGAGCACGGATTGAGTTACCGTGAGCTCCTACGAATACGTTTTTACCATCTTTAAGAGCTGGAGCGATTTTATCTTCCCAGAATGGAAGGGCACGTTCCAAAGTCACTTTCAAGTTTTCAGCATCTGGGATAACTGAGTCGTCAAGTGAAGCGTAACGACGGTCTGTGTGAGCTGAGTGCTCATCATCACGATCCATGTTTGGAGGCAATACATCGTATGAACGACGCCAGATGTGAACTTGCTCATCACCAAATTGTTCAGCAGCTTCAGCTTTGTTTTTACCAGTTAAACCACCGTAGTGACGTTCGTTCAAACGCCATGATTTTTCAACTGGAACCCACAATTGGTCAGAAGCTTCAAGAGCCAAGTTAGTTGTTTTGATCGCACGTTTCAATACTGAAGTATAAGCTTGGTCAAATTCGATACCAGCTTCTTTGATCAATTTACCAGCGTCAATCGCTTGTTGTGTACCTTTTTCAGACAAATCAACATCAGCCCAACCAGTGAAAAGGTTAGCTTTGTTCCATTCAGACTCACCGTGGCGAGCAAAAACCAATTTTACCATTAGATGGATTCTCCTTTAAATTTTCCGAGGTTTTCCCTCGTTTATCTATTCTATTTTACACAATTTTTCACAAAAAAGCTAGTCAAAACCAAAAAGGAAAGGACTGTTTGACAATCCTTTTCCTTATTTGTATCATACAACAAACCTTATTTCTCTTCAAATCCTTCTGCGACTGCGTCTGCAAAGTTTTCTTCTACGATGCTTGCACAATGGTCACAGATGACTGCGTGGTAGCTACGTTCTGCTGTTGTTGGGTCGATACGACGGCAACGGTCACATACATCACCTGCAGCGCGTTCTACTGTGAAGGCTACATCTTCGAAGCTAACGGTAGCTTCTGGAGCTGGTCCTTCTGCGATGGTCAATTCAGACACAATCAAAAGTTGAGCTACATTGCTGTTTACTGCTTCGAGTAGAGTTTTCACCACTTCATTTGGGTAAACTGTCAAGTGTGCTTCAAGTGATTTACCGATAACTTTGGCATTACGAGCCTCTTCCAAGGCTTTTTGAGCTTGTCCACGGAAGTCCATGAAGGCTGCCCATGTATCCAAGATTTCTTCTTGATTAGCAAAAGTTTCCGCTTCTGGCAATTCTGACAATTGAACAAAATCTTCGGCTTCAAATTCAAGATATGACCAGATTTCCTCTGCTGTGTGAGGAAGAATTGGTGTCAAGAGTTTGGTGATTTTGACAAGAATGTCATAGAAGACAGTCTGCATTTGACGGCGTTCCAATGATTTGGCACCTTCGATGTAAACAACATCTTTAGCAAAATCAAGGTAGAATGCTGACAAGTCAACGTTGATAAAGTTCACCAAGGCCTTGTAGATTGTCAAGAATTCAAAGTTTGCATAAGCATCACGAATGGTCTTGACAAGCTGATTAAAGCGAATCGTCATGTACTTATCAACTGAACGAAGCTCATCGTAAGCTACTGAATCTTGAGCTGGGTTAAAATCAGAGGTATTGGCAATCAAGAAACGAAGAGTGTTACGGATCTTACGGTAAGTTTCAGAGACTTGGCTCAAGATATCCATAGAGATACGCACGTCGTTGCTTGAGTCTACACTTGTTACCCAAAGACGCAAGATTTCTGCACCAAATTGTTTTTCAACATCACTTGGAGCAATGGTATTTCCAAGAGATTTAGACATCTTCTCACCTTTACCATCAAGGGCAAAACCTTGTGACAGAATTTGTTTGTAAGGTGCTACGCCATGGTTGGCAACAGATGTGATGAGTGATGAGTTGAACCAACCACGGTATTGGTCAGAACCTTCTAGATAAAGGTCTGCTGGGTAAGTCAACTCTGGACGGTTTACTACAACTCCATTCCATGATGAACCTGAGTCAAACCAAACGTCCATGATATCAGTTTCTTTTTTGAACTCACCATTTGGTGAACCTGGATGAGTAAATCCTTCTGGCAAGAGGTCTTTGGCATCACGTTCCCACCAAATGCTTGAACCATGTTCTTCAAAGAGTTGAGCTACATGCTCAATCGTTTCAGCAGTCATGATTGCTGTACCATCTTCAGCATAGAAGATAGGAAGTGGAACACCCCAGGCACGTTGACGAGAGATAACCCAGTCGCCACGGTCACGAATCATATTGTAAAGACGGACTTTACCCCATTCTGAATGGAATTTCACTTTTTCAATTTCATCCAAGATTTCTTGGCGGAATTTAGAAACTGAGGCAAACCATTGTGGAACTGCACGCCAGATGATTGGTTTCTTGGTACGCCAGTCAAATGGGTAGGAGTGAGAGATTTCTTCTTGGGCAAGAAGGAGGCTACCGAGTTTTTCAATAACTGTTGGAACCACCTTGTCATAGAATTGACCTTCAAACTCAGCGCCAGCATTAGCCATCATGATACCACGTTCGTCAACAGTAACTGCGACTTCAAGACCATTAGCAATACCAACATTGTAGTCATCCTCACCGAAACCTGGAGCTGTATGGACAATACCTGTACCAGAGTCAGTTGTAACGTGGTCACCAAGGATAACCAATTCATCTACAGCTGTATCCCATGGGTGTTCTGTTACGATGTGGTTCAATTCTTGACCACGGTAAGTTACCAAAACTTGAACATCAGCCCAACCAAATTTCTCAGACAAGCTAGTCAATAATTCTGCAGCAACGACAAACTTACGAGCTTCACCAGCAGGTTGAACCAAAACGTAATCAATATCTGCACCAACAGTTAAACCACGAGAAGCTGTGATGGTGAATGGAGTAGTTGTCCAGACAACGATGTAAGTATCTGTATCTAGAACACCTTTGCCATCTTTTACCTTATTGGCATAGTAAAGGGAAGTTGAAACTAAATCATGGTATTCAATCTCCGCTTCAGCAAGGGCTGACTCAGATGACCAAGACCAGTAAACTGGTTTTGCACCACGGTAGATATAACCTTTATTAGCCATCTCACCAAATACACGGATTTGGGCTGCTTCATAATCAGGAGTCAAAGTCACATATGGATTTTCCCAGTCACCAGAAACACCCAAACGTTTGAAGTCTTCACGTTGTTTATCTACTTGAGAAAGAGCGTATTCACGGCAAAGTTTCAAGTACTCAACCAAGTCCATTTCTTTGCGTTTGATACCTTGTTTTGCCAAAACTTGCTCGATTGGCAGACCATGTGTATCCCAACCTGGAATATAAGGAGCATAAAATCCTGACATAGACTTAGAACGAACAATGATATCTTTTGAAATCTTGTTCATAGCGTGTCCAACGTGAATATTTCCGTTCGCGTATGGAGGACCATCATGCAAGGTGAAATGAGGTTTTCCTTGGTTCAATTCTTGACGACGTTGGTAAAGTTTTGCATCTTCCCATTCCTTTTGCCAAACTGGCTCTTTGGTAGGAAGGCCTGCACGCATTGGGAAAGCTGTTTTCCCAAGGTTAAGGGTATCTTTGAGTTTCATGGTATCTCCTTTATAAATAATAACAAATTAAAAACCACGACTGCCAAAAAGGACGAAAATCGTGGTACCACCTTTATTCGGAAAAAGATTTAGTCTTTCTCCCTCTTATCCCGTAACGTGGGAAACGTCAAATCTTACTAGCTTCAGACTTGAGTTTTTGAGAGGATAATCTTATCAATAGGGATTACAGGACTCACACCATCTCCTGCTCGCTGGAAATATAAGGATAAGATATTGTTCTCAGATTATATCTTATAAAATTGTAACAGATTCTTGCGGTGCCGCAAAACCTGGTTCTGAGTTTACAGCTTCAGTAGCTGGTGTTGGTCCTGAATAATGGCTTGGAGCTACTTCTGGCTCTTCATACATTGGACCAACTGGATGAGCTGGACTTTCTTCAACAACCGGAGCTGGTGAAACCACTTGTTCCTGCTCAGCTCTTGCTTCGACTTCTGCAAGTTCCTTATTAGCCGCTTCGATGCGCGCTTGCAACTCTGCCATTTCCTCGGGAGAAAACTGGCGAGTAATATCAATTGGTTCTTCCTCTGGATGTTGTTGCAAGACAGAGTCACCTAAGACTTCGCTAACCACTTCTTTGAAGGCCTCATCACTTGTCTGAAGATAAGTCGCTGTTGGGCGAAGAATATCTTCCCAATCTGAAGATTCAACAATTGCTAACTGGCTCTCAATTGTAGATTTAAGACGTTGGTGGAAGACACGGCTCTTGTTCTTCAATTCTTCTGTTTCAACAGCAACCTTCTTAGCATTGTCAGTTGCTTGACGAAGAATTTCATTTGCCTTATACTTAGCTTCTTCCAACAAACGTTGGGCATCTTGCTCTGCTTGTTGGATAATATTGTTTGAACGCTCCGTTGCAGCTTGTTTTACTCGCTCTGCTGTATCTTGTGCAATCAATACAGATTGACTCAATGAATCTTTCATCTCATCAAAGTAAGACAAACGCTCTTCCAAACTCTTAATATGTAAATCCTTATCGTGATTAGCACGAACTAAATCTTCATAATCACGGACTACAATATCTAAAAATTCATCTACTTCTTCTGGGTCAAAACCTCTAAAGCGTGTGCTAAAGGTTTTATCTTTGATTTCTAACGATGTAATTGACATATTTTTCCTCACTTACTTAATAACAATTGGACCGTTAATTTCTTTTTATCTTTTTTTGTTTTCCCATTATCTCTAACGAGTTTCAATCGACCAAATTTCCTCACACTAATCAAATCACCAACTTGAACTGCATAATCTGATTTTTCAACTAAATGGTAATTCACTTGGACTGCCTGTTTTTCAATTAACTGACTTGCCTGATTTCTAGACAGCTTGAAGACACCTGCTAGAAAAACATCTAATCTAGAACTAGCGATACAAATATCTAATTCTTGATAATCTTCTACTGTAGCAATTTTCTCAGTAAAATTCCGTTCTTCTAGACGAACCGGTAAACGAGCAATTTTCGTAATACCGTCTTGAAAAAGGAGCATAAACTGTCGATTAATGATAATCTGTGCTCTCTCTTCGTTGACTAAGATATCACCAAATAGCTTCCTATCAATTCCCAGCTGATTTAAAACAGTCCCTAATATTTTTGCATGCGTTAGGCGTTCAAACTTATTAGGATAGACTATCTCTTGCAAGGATAGTTCAAAATCAGAGAATTCTGGCTCAAAATAATCAGGATACAGAAGAACCCGTACATATTCAGTTTCAAGAAACTGCCGACTGCTCATGTAGGAGATGCCGTTGGTTGATGCTAGAACCTTTAAAATCTTTTCTTGATGGGGATTTACAAAGGGTGTTAAAAAAGGAGAATAAGAATCTTCTACCTTTTTTATCCATTCTAAACCCTTATCAATAAAAGACGAATCATTCTTAGAAAAGTGTTGATAAATCATCTTGTTCATAGAAAGATCACTAAAAGTCGAATCAACTGTTCCCCTAGGAAGTGAACTAGTAATACCGCAATCCAGACAGACAAGTCAAGACCTGCAATCTGGAGGGGTAAACGTTGCAAGGGAGCTACTATTGGTTTCACTAAACTAATAATCAAGCGTCCAAGACGTGATTCATAAGCATTAGGAAACCAAGACATCAGAGCAAACACGATTAAAATCAGTGAATAGATATCCACTGCATTTTGAACAAAACGAATGAGAAAGATCATTATCTCACTCTCGTACGTTTCATATCAAAGCCAAATTCACCATTTTGTGATTCATCTGGAATTTTGATGTCTTCAATATTGACGACAACATCAACTGGTGTCAGCAGGTACATAGTAGATGCTACCTTTTTCATGTTACCAGCTAAAACGTGACGCGCCCCATCCAGATAATCCAAACAACGACGTGCTTGAACTTCTGTCATATATTGGAAATCAATCAAAATACTTTCGTTACCAGCTAATAAATCAACAATATCTGTGGCATCTTCGTATTTACGTGGATAACGAACATCAATTGTCACCTTATCAGTAGAACGTTGACTTTGCATAGCCAATTCTTGTTGACGGGCATGAAGACGAGTAATGTTTTTTTCTTTAGATTGAGTAGTCGCAGCTTGTTGAGGTAACTCTTTTACGGAAGGAACTGGAGTCACAATCGGCTCTTCAGCTTTAGGCTGATATTCAGTACCAACATCTTCTCCATCTTCTGTAAAATAATCTATAAATTTATCAAATCTATCTTTTAAAGACATATTTCTTTCCTATTTTAAAAATGCTGTACCAATTCTGACAAATGTTGAGCCAAATTCAATCGCTTCCTTGTAATCACGACTCATACCCATACTCAAATCCGTCATTGGCATATTGGGAATTTGTTTTTCTCTAATTTCTAGTTGCAAATCCTGCGTAGCTTTAAAAATTTCTTTCAACTCATCACTACTAGCTTCAAAAGGAGCCATGGTCATCAAGCCGACATATTCAATTTTATCTAAGGTGGCCAATTCTGGCAAGAGCTCTAATAGTTCTTCCCTTGAAAAACCATGTTTGCTCTCTTCCCTTGAAATATTTACTTGTAAGAAACACTTAACAACTCGGTCACTTCTTTTTTGAATTTCCTCTGCTAGCTTTAATGAATCCAAAGCGTGGAAATAATCAACATACTGAATGACATCTTTGACCTTGCGTCTTTGCAAGGTTCCAATCAAATGCCAGGTAATATTTCTATCTTTTAAAGCTTCATATTTCTCAAGAAATTTATCCACACGATTTTCACCAATATGATGCACACCTAGCGGAAGCAAAGCCTCCGCTGTCGGTACGTCTACATATTTTGTAACAGCAACAACCGAAACAGAATTGGCTTCTCTTCCTGACTGCTGAATTGCATCTTTTATTTGTTGAAAAACACGTTCTGTATTTTCTTTCAAATTCATTTACTTAACGATTTTTGAAAAATGGAGGAGTGTCTAATTCATCCTCATCGTGTAAAGATGGCGCTTCGAAACGTTCAACTGGTGATACCACTGAATCAGTTGGTCGAACAATTGTCTCACGACGCAAGTCCCAATCACCAAATGCTGAAGTTTGAGAAGTTTCTGTACGGCGAGGTGCTGGACTTGGAATTTCTGCAGTTTCAGCCATATCAAACTGACGATTATGATTGTGTGCATGACTAGGACTTACTTGTTCATGACGGACAGCTTGTCTTGGTGCATGGCCCACAACTTTTTCCACACGATCTTGACGAACACCAGTTGCAACGACTGTAACACGGATTTCATCTTTCATGTTTTCATCGATAGATGTTCCGAGCCAGATGTTCACTCCTTGACCAGCTGCTTGGTTGACGATCTCTGAAGCTTCTTCTGCCTCAATCAAAGTCAAGTCGAGACCACCAGTAACGTTGACGATGACATCCTCAGCACCGTCAATAGTTGTTTCAAGAAGTGGTGAGTAGATTGCCTTACGAGCTGCTTCTACCACACGTTCTTCACCACTACCGATACCGATACCCATTAGGGCGTTCCCTTTATTTGCCATAACTGTTTTCACATCGGCAAAGTCAAGGTTAATCAAACCAGGGTTTGTGATCAAATCCGTAATCCCTTGAACACCTTGGCGAAGTACGTTATCTGCTTCGCTAAGAGCTTCAAGAAGTGGAGTTTTCTTATCAACAATTTCAAGCAAGTTGTTGTTTGAAATAATCAATAGAGTATCTACATGCTCACGAAGTTGATTGATTCCTTCTACAGCGTACTGACCACGTTTGCTTCCTTCGAAACCGAAAGGACGTGTCACAACACCAACTGTAAGGGCACCTAAATCTTTAGCAATGCGGGCAATAACAGGAGCTGCACCAGTACCTGAGCCGCCTCCCATACCTGCAGTAATGAAGACCATATCTGCTCCAGTAATAGCTTGAGTCAAGGCTTCTTCGCTTTCTTCAGCTGCCTTTTGACCAACTTCAGGTCGACCGCCAGCACCCAAACCACGAGTCAATTTAGGGCCTAACTGAATTACAGTCTCAGCTTTTGTACTACTCAAAGCTTGTACATCTGTGTTTGCTGCGATAAATTCTACGCCTGCAACACCTTCGTCAACCATGCGGTTAATGGCGTTACCACCACCTCCACCAACACCGATTACTTTAATAACTGCACCTTGAGCTGCTGCTGTATCAAATGAAAATGTCATAGTTTATTTTTCCTCTTTTATTCATCAAACATGCTTCCGATTAAGCCACGGAAACGATCTGCGATTTTTGGTTTATTTTGAGAAGATACTTTATCTTCTTTCGGAGCAACTACGTTCGTAGAAGCTGATTGCTCTACCTCAGTATTTTGAACTGGTTGAATAGGGGTAGGTTGTGCTACTTGCGTAACGCGTTGAATCATCCCACCAAAATTAATTGGTTGGTGACGCAAAGTATCCTCACCCTTGACTGCTCTTTGTGCTAATAAATGCACCTCAGTCAATTGACCAGCAAATTCAGACAAGCTAATCACATGAGCGAAGGCAGGATTACGGATTCCAACTTGATTTGGAACGTAAAGTTTGACACCAACGCCAAAGACTTCCTGTGCAAGTTCTACAACACCTGGTAAAATAGCATTTCCACCAATCAGAACAATCCCACCTGGAAGATCCAACAAATGTCTTCTTTCCAACTCTTGTTTGATTTGTTCAAAAATGTGCTTAATGCGGGCTGAAATAATCTCTGCTAGGTAGCTTTCTGTAACTTCTACAGGCTCTACTTCACCAATTACTTCAACTTGGAAGGTTTCATTGCTTGCAAGTGAAGGGTAGGCTTCACCATAGTTTAATTTCAATCCTTCAGCTAATTTCTGTGAAGTCTTCAAGACTTTAGAGATATCTTTTGTGACATAATCTCCACCTTCTTGAAGAATATTTGTAAACTGGAGTTCTTGGTTACGGATTGTAGCAACAGTTGTTTGACCTGCTCCCATATCAATCACAGTAGCTCCAAATTCACGCTCTCCTTCGTTCAAGACTGAACGAACCAAAGCCAATGGTGAAATAATAATATTTTCAACTTGAACACCTGAGCGCTCAACTGTCTTGCGTAAATTGTGAAGAATAGTACGTGGACCTGTGTAAAGCAAACCACGCATTTCAAGACGAACCCCCATCATACCACGTGGGTCACGAATACCTTGGAAACCATCTACGATAAATTCTTCTGGAATAAAAGTAATGACTTCACGATCTGGTGTCATACTCTTTGTCAAGGCTGATTTAACAACATTTTCAACATCTTGATCTGTAATTTCTTTTGTATCAGATGTAACTGGAATCATACCTTGAGTTGGTTCTACTTGCAAAAGATTTCCAGGCAAACCAACATTCACTGATTTGATTGAAATGCCAGCTTTCTCTTCTGCTTGGGAAATAGCTGACTTGATAGCAGTTGCTGCTGCTTCAATATCAACGATAATCCCATCCTTTACACCTTTACTCTTGGCATTACTTACACCAATTACATTAAGTTCACCATTTCTATGCTCGGCAACCAACACTTTAATCGAATTAGTTCCGATATCTAAGCCTGTAAAAAAACCATCTCTAGCCATTACATCGCATCCTCTCTCTTCCAAGTTTCAAACTTCTATTCAATATAGCTAAAATAGGGCATAGCTATTCACAGAATATTATAACACAAAAAATCCAATCGTGCTTAGTTTTTCCTAAATTTACTTACCATTTTTTCACATTCTTTCCTTAGCTTTTTTTATTTTCCAAACAAGTTATAAAAAATCAGATTTATGAAAAAAAGAAAGCTCATTTCTAAGCTTTCTTTGCAATCATTTTTTCTGCTTCTTGTTCTAAAAATAGTTCCAAGATTTTCTTTGTTAACGTAATCGCTGCTGATAAGGCCAGGGAAACGATTAAATAATTAGCTACTAAGCCATGGTCTCCAACCAATGGTGGTTTTGTCAAGAATCCGTAATCTCCACCTGTTACTAAATTGACCACAAAAATCAAGGCATTTAGTGCAAAGGTCATGAGAAAAATTCCCTTCACATCCAGCAATCGCGCGTTATACTGTCTCAAGA
Source organism: Streptococcus mitis (assembly GCF_901542415.1). Classification (NCBI taxonomy): domain Bacteria; kingdom Bacillati; phylum Bacillota; class Bacilli; order Lactobacillales; family Streptococcaceae; genus Streptococcus; species Streptococcus mitis. The sequence continues at coordinate 1,042,641 of NZ_CABEHV010000004.1, forward strand.
GATAAACCAGTGAGTTCCCCAAGAGAGCTAAGTGCCCAAAGATAAAGGACAAAATGGCAATATGTGGGAAAGGATAGGGATCTGGCACTGGATAAACAAAGGCAGCTAATGTCCCAAATGTTCCTAGTAATGCAAAATACTGCCTATATTTAGACTGACCAGGAAGCAAGAGCACCACAAACATAGCCATACGGCAATGGTAAAAGGGTAAACTTTCTGACAGTGGCATATGATTGACCCCATACCAACCATAAAGAAGGATTAACTGAACGGCCTGCAAGATTTGGAAAAATCGTTGGTAAACCTTCTTTTCACGATAACGATAGGCTGTATAAAAGGTCAAGGCCAAGAGTGTAAATATACTGACATACCAATAAAGATCAAACTTGGGTGGCTCTGTTGCTTGGGTCGTAAAGAAAATATCCCATAAATTCATCTAGTATTCCTCATGATTCAAAATTTTCCTGCATTTTATTATACCATGCTATTTGTCAAAAATGAATTTAGAAATACGTAAATGTTTGACAAAATCACTTGGCTTCATTTTCTAAACTTTCTACTAATTTGGCTAGATTCATGGAGTTAGAGCCTTTGAGCAAAATTTGGTCATTGGCACTGAATCTTTCTTTAACCTGCTTAACTAGGGCTTCAAATTGGTCCTCGTTAGCTGTTTTCTTGAAGTAGTAAACGTGGCCGATTGGGAACATTTGACTAGCCAATTGGGCTAATTCAGCAATGTCTTCTCCATAGAAAATAACGGTATCAAGCACATCTGGCGAAAGGCTCAAAATCATCTGGTTATGGAGTTGAATAGACTGGTCACCAAGTTCCTTCATGTCCGCCAAGACAGCGATTTTCTTGCCACCTTCGTTGGCTGGAATGGCAGAGAAAGTCTCTAAAATCAGCTTCATAGCAGTTGGATTGGCATTGTAAACATCTGATAAGATATCTGCTCCATTGGCTGCTTTCTTCCATTCGGTACGGTTACGCGTCAATTCAAGATTTTGGAAAGCCTTATGAATTTGCTCCTCTGAAACCCCTTCTTGTAGGGCAACATAAGACGCAATCATAGCATTGGTGGCATTGTACTTACCAGTCACTGGCAAATCAAGGGCTTGCTCCAAGAAATTGGCCTTAAAGGTCAAGCTATCCTTACGCTCAACCAAGTCGGTAATTTCCAACTCTGCTCCTTGGCCAAAACGAACTACCTTTTTATCAGTTGGCAAGTAGTCCTCTACAATAGTGTCAGCTGGCGCTAAAAGCAAGGAATTCGAAGACATCCCGTCTGCAATTTGCATTTTTCCTTTAGCAATTTCAGAACGGTCTTTGAAAAAAGCCAAATGGGCTTCTCCAACCAAGGTCACGATGGCTGTTTTTGGACGAGCCAATTCAGACAAGAGATGAATATCTCCTAAGTGATCCTGCCCCATCTCCAAGACCAACTTTTCTGTTCCTTCAGGCATATGGAGAACTGTGTAGGGAAGACCAATCTCATTATTGTAGTTGCCTTGTGTCTTATAGGTTTTGTAGGTTGTTGATAGCAAGTGAGCTAACATATCCTTGGTCGTTGTTTTACCATTTGAACCTGTGACCGCAAAGACATCAACAGTCGTTTTTTCAAGATAGTAGGCTGCTAGTTTTTGAAAGGCAGTCAACACGTTGTCTACTAGAATGTAGGGATGATTTGCGATTTCTTTCTCAGACAGGGTTACAGCAGCACCATTTTCAAAGGCTGTTTCGATAAAGTCATGGCCATCACGCGCACCTTTGAGGGGCACAAACAAGTCCCCTTCCTCAATCAAACGACTATCAAACTCAGCCTTTTCTAAATGGATGTCCTCAAAGATGCTGACATCATTTTTCGCTCCAACAGCTTGGGCAACTTCATGGATAGTTAATTTCATTTCTACTCCTTTAAAAAGGGTCGAAGCCCGAGAACTCTAGTCACCTAGCAGTGATGGTTCTGGCTCCTACCCCTTCTTTCATTTTTATAGCAAATGCGCTTCGCGCTTGTCAAAACTTTCCTTGGCAAGGTCAACCAAACGCTCGATTAGTTCTGGGTAGCTGATTCCCATATTGTCCCAAAGAAGTGGATACATTGACCACTGGGTGAAACCTGGCATGGTATTGAGCTCGTTGAGGAAAATCTCTCCCTTATCTGTATAGAAGAAATCGCAACGAGATAGACCGAGGCCACCAATCGCACGGAAGGCTGTTTCTGCATTCTGACGCATGACAGCTACCACATCATCACTGATTTTGGCTGGGATATCCATGGTAATCTTGTTGTCAATATACTTGGCGTCATAGTCGTAAAAGGCAACATCCTTGACAACTTCTCCTGGCAGCGTGCTCTTAACATCGTAGTTACCCAAGAGACCAACCTCGATTTCACGGGCATTCACTCCTTGCTCAACCAAGACACGGCTGTCATATCGGAAGGCAAGTTCCAAAGCTTGGCGGAGTTCTTCTTGATTTTCAGATTTAGAAATACCGACACTAGAACCCATGTTTGACGGTTTTGTGAAGACTGGATAAGTCAATTTTTCTTCAACTTCGGCAATTTTAGCAGTCACATCATCACCTTCGACAATGGCCACATAAGGAACTTGGGCAATCCCGACAGATTCTAACACACGTTTGGTCGTGATTTTGTCCATGGCAAGGCTAGATGACAAGATATTACATCCGACATACGGCATTTTCAAAACTTCGAGGAAGCCTTGAACAGAGCCATCCTCTCCCATCGGACCATGAAGGACTGGAAAGACCACTGCACCTTCTTCGTAGATAGCACTTGGTGCAACTTTCTTATCCCAATCAATGGTTTCATTGGTCATAAGACGATACTCTTGACCTGGAGTCTGGCTAAATTCTTGCGTTTTAATAAAGTCACCTGACTGGCTGATGAAGAAAGTCTTGACTGTGAAACGGTCGTAGTTGACCGCACGCATCACACTCTCAGCTGAAAGAACAGAGACTTCACGCTCTGCACTACGTCCACCGTATAAAAGAATAATCGTTTGTTTCATATTATTTGTTCCAATTCTAATAGAATACTCGTTCTTTAGTATATCATATTTGCTTCTTTTTTGAAACTTGAACCTGATGCTGGTGCTCAAGAAATCTAAAAAGAGACCGATAAAACAACTGTCGGTCTCCGTGATTTTTATATAAATGAATTGAGTTTGTTAATTTGTCTAGACTTACAGCTCTGTCCGATTTTCAATGGCTCGTAAGAGTGTCACTTCGTCCGCATACTCAATGTCCGCTCCCACAGCAAGACCTCGTGCTAGACGCGTAATCTTGATCCCAGCTGGCTTGAGCAAGCGTGAAAGATACATGGATGTCGCTTCACCATCTGCTGTAGCATTTGTTGCTACGATTACTTCTGAAACTTCACTATCCATCAGACGAGTCATAAGACTCTTGAGATTGATATCGTCCGGACTGATACCATTCATGGGAGAAATGAGTCCATGCAAGACATGATAGAGTCCATGGTATTCTTGGATATTCTCCATGGCTGCCACATCGCGACTATCTTCGAGAACTAAAATCGTCGTCTGATCACGAGTCGGATCGGTACAGATAGAGCAAGGATCGTCATCAGTCAGGCGACCGCAGATGGAACAGTAGGTCAGCTCTCTCTTAGCAGAAAGGAGATTTTTAGCAAATTCATTGACATCGTCATCAGACATTCCAATAGTATAGAAGGCCAGACGGGTAGCCGTCTTAATCCCGATACCCGGTAACTTAGAATAACTGTCAATCAGCTTGGCAATAGGTGTTGGATAAAGCATAAGTTCCTTTCTAATTCATTGGATGATGTTGGTTATAGAGGTTGATAATATCGCGCGCAATGGAAGGTCCGACACCATTTGTAAGGTTGGTGTTATGAGGGAAGACAACAGCTACAGCGATTTGAGGATTATCTGATGGTGCATAGGCCACAGCATTGGTATTGTTAGCTTTTTGACCACCCTCAACATAACTTTCGGCAGTACCTGTTTTTCCACTAATGGATACCGCTGCGCCATTTGAAAAGGCACGACCGGTTGTCAAAGCACTACCACCATGTGACACTTGATAAAAGCCTTGTTGGAGGATGGAAACATCAGACTCAGAAATATTAATTTTATTCATTTCCTTGGTTTCAACAGATTGGATTAAGTTCCCTAAACCACCTTGTTCATTGTTTCCATAAATCCCCTCAACAATGTGAGGTGCAATCCGAACACCGTTGTTGGCAATAGTTCCAACGTACTGGGCCAATTGCATTGGGGTGTAGTTATCAAACTGACCAAATGCATTGGTAATGTAATTAGCAAAATTATACTCTTTTGGTATAAAACCAGTTGACTCATCTGGAAGGTCAATGCCTGTTGAGGCTCCAAGACCATATTCCGCAAATGTCGCACGAAGTTTCCCCATAGCGGATTCCAAATTGCTGGTTCCAACAAACATATTAGGTTGATAAGTTTGACCCATGATGCCCAAAGCCGTTTGGACCATATAGGTATTAGAAGAATACTCCAAGGCTTCCACCGCTGTAATCGGGAATGAACCGTAAGCTTGAGTATACCAAGAATTAATCGGAGCTGAACCTTGGAAGACAATCGGTTGGTCTGTCAAGGTCTGGTTCCCTGACAAGACTCCATTCTCCCAACCAGAGCTGATGGTCGCCGCCTTGACAACAGAACCCGGGACAAAGACATTGGTTACTGTTCCCAAGGAATCAGGTGTTAAATCTCCCGTTTTCAAGTCATGTTTTAGCCCTGACATAGACAAAACCGCACCTGTTTTTGGGTTAAGGGCGACTGCATACACACCTTCTGAATACTTGGCTCCTCCATTTCCCAGTTCGGAATTGAAGTAACTCTTAAGCAGATTGTCTACGCTATCTTGAAAGGCCAAATCAATAGTCAGTTTAATATTATTCCCTTTGGTACCATCTTCGATATTTTCGACACTTTCCATATTGCCATACTTGTCTAGATGGATTTCTTTCACCGAGCGTTTTCCTTGCAAGGTTTCTTCATATTGTTTTTCTAGATAAGAAGTCCCAACACGGTCGTTTAGAGAATAACCCTTTTTGATATAAGCATCTGCTTCTTCAGCTGGTAGACCAGCTTTTTCACTGGATACACTTCCTACTATAGACGAAAGAGAAGTCTCTAGAACCTTTCGATCCCACGAAGTTGAAATACTGATACCAGGTAAATTCTTAGAGGCCGAAGCAATCAAGGCAATCTGTGTATCTGACAAGGAATCTGTCGCAATGGTCCCTGTCGCAAAATTTCCAACTGCATTGAGTTGGCTAAAGAGATAAATTTCTTTCTTTTCGTCATCCGAGTAGGTCAATTGACCTGGATCGATACTTTCAACAGTATTATTGTAAAGCTCTGATTCAGATAATTGATTGCCATCAGAATCAAGTCGCTTCTCACGTGGTAAACTTTCCACTGCTTTCTTATAGACATCTTGATCTGCTAGATAATAGTCCGCCAACTGTCGATCAGTCAATGTTGGAGAAGTAACTCCCACATAAGCCAGCAACTTCTTGGCTGTTTCTTTTAAATCTGCAGCCGTCATTTTGTTGTTTCGAGTAAAGGAAACAACTTGTTTCACAGTATTTTCAACCAAAGGCTTGCCGCTGGCATCATAAATTTCGCCCCGAGCCGAACTAGTGGTCACCTTTGTTTTACTAGCAGATGCTAATTTTGTCTCATAAAAATCCTTGTTCAAAACCTGCATATAAAGCAGGCGACCTATAATGGCCATAAAGAGCAAAATGACAATCGAAAACAATAAATTAAGCCGAATCGGAATCGAATGGCTGTCAAATTTTCTCATACAAATCAGTCTCATTTCTATTTTAAGTCTTACTCTTAATTGTACCATAATTTGAGAAGAAAATTATGGAAAAGGAAAAAGCTTTTTTCCTTTTTACGGGAAAATACGATTTTATTTATCTATCCCTATATTATATGATATAATAAATGTAAAAGTTCGATGACCCAGTCTTTTTCCAATACGACTCATTTAAAGGAGCCTTTCTATGGACAAACCAGATATAGCAACCATCATTGATTCTCACTTCGAAGAAATGACAGATCTAGAGCAAGAAATCGCTCGCTATTTTTTACAATCTGAAACCATTGCAGATAATTTATCTTCTCAGCAGGTCACTCAAAAATTACATATCTCTCAAGCAGCTCTGACCCGCTTTGCTAAAAAGTGTGGCTTTACAGGTTATCGAGAATTTATTTTCCAATACCAACACCAAGCAGAGAAACAAGACACCCATTCTCACAAACACAGTCCACTGACAAAACGAGTCCTTAGAAGTTATAGCAATATGCAGGAGCAAACACAGGACTTAATTGACGAAGTCCAACTAGAACGAATTGCCCAGTTAATCGAAGATGCTGAGCGTGTCTACTTCTTCGGAACAGGGAGTTCTGGCCTCGTAGCTCGTGAAATGAAATTACGCTTCATGCGTCTAGGTGTGGTCTGCGAGGCCTTGACTGACCAAGATGGCTTTGCTTGGACAACCAGTATTATGGATGAGAATTGTCTCGTACTCGGTTTCTCTCTTTCTGGCACAACCCCTTCTATTTTAGATAGTCTATTAGACGCTAAGGAGATGGGAGCAAAGACTGTACTTTTTACAAGTGTTCCCAATAAAGATAGTCAGACCTATACGGAGACTGTTCTTGTAGCCACCCACAGCCAGTCTTCTTACATCCAACGTATATCCGCTCAACTTCCTATGCTCTTCTTTATCGATTTGATTTATGCCTACTTTTTAGAAATCAATCGTGAAAGCAAGGAGAAAATCTTTAACAGCTATTGGGAAAATAAAAAACTCAATGGCTATCGTAGACAAAAACGTATAAGAAAATCCTAGTTTGGTTGAACCAAACTAGGATTGTTTTGTTTTAAAGTGATAATAAGCACCCAACATACCTGCTGTATTTTGATGATGGGCAAATTCTAATCGTGTTTTTTCAGCAAGGCTTGGCACCAAAGCCTCTTTCAAGGCTTTGCGGATCTTGGGTTTGAGAATCGCCTCCTGTCCCATGATACCGCCACCGAGAATGACTACTTCTGGATTGGCCACATAACAAATATTAGCTAGACCTTTTCCTAGATAGTCAACCATGCGGTCAATACCATCCATGCAGAGTTTGTTCCCTTCAGTAGCTTCTTTAAAGATTCTACGACCATTCCACTGTTCGACTGGATCACCATGACCTGCTGCTACATACTCCACCAAGGCTGTTGTAGAGGCCAAGTCTTGGAAATCTCCATCCTGCATATGCATATAACCGACTTCACAGGCTGAATTGCTAAAACCATGGAAGACTTTACCATCCATAATCAAGCAACCACCGATACCTGTTCCAATAGTCAAGCAAAGGGTGACACTCGCTCCCTTGCCTGAACCAGATACCGCTTCAGCAAGACCTGCACAGTTGACATCATTTTCAATCTCACAAGGAATCGCAAAGCTAGTCTCAATTTCCTTTTTGAACTGGGTGCCTGCGTAGTTAGGAATCTGAGGGCCAGCATAGAAAATTTCCCCCTTATCTGGATCCACCATCCCAGCAGAAGAAATAGCAACTCCTGCTACTGGGCCTTTTTCTAAATAGCTGGCTACGATATCTTTGGTCTTTTGTAAGATATGAGGTCCACCTTTATGCGCCTCTGTTGGCATTTCATGCGATTCAACAAGTTGGCCTTCTTGGTCGATCAAACCATATTTGATATTTGTTCCACCGATATCAATTGCAACGTAGTGTGTCATAAATACCTCCTTATGGATTAGAGGAAGCGCTCCTTGGTTTCACGAATCAAGGCTGCAGCTGCTTCTACAACTGGACGATCTTCTTCAGTCACTGGTGTCAATGGTGAACGAACAGAGCCAATGTTCAGTCCTTCATTGATCTTCAAGACCTCTTTGATGACACCGTACATATTTCCATGTGCAGAAGTGAGTTTACCAATGATAGCGTTGATAGCGTATTGTAATTTACGTGCTGTTTCCAAGTCTTTATCAGCAATTAATTTGTTGAGTTTCAAGAAGAGTTCTGGCATCGCACCATATGTACCACCGATACCAGCTTTAGCTCCCATGAGACGACCACCTAAGAACTGTTCATCTGGACCGTTGAAGACGATATGGTCTTCGCCACCAAGGCTCACAAAGGTTTGGATATCTTGAACTGGCATAGAAGAGTTCTTAACACCAATAACACGTGGATTCTTCAACATTTCAGTGTAGAGACTTGGTGTCAAAGCAACACCAGCTAATTGAGGAATGTTGTAAATCACGTAGTCTGTATTTGGAGCTGCAGAACTGATATCGTTCCAGTATTTAGCAACTGAGTATTCTGGCAAGCGGAAATAAATCGGCGGAATCGTTGCAATAGCATCTACTCCTAAGCTTTCTGCGTGGCGAGCAAGTTCCATACTATCTTTAGTATTATTGCAAGCTACGTGAGCAATAATAGTCAACTTACCTTTGGCAACTGCCATGACTTCTTCTAAGATTAATTTACGGTCTTCAACGCTTTGGTAGATACATTCACCAGAAGAACCATTAACATAAAGACCTTGAACACCTTTATCAATGAAGTATTCCACCAAGGCACGCGTACGCTCTGGACTTACTTCTCCTTGATCATCATAACATGCGTAGAAAGCTGGAATGACACCTTCGTATTTTTTTAAATCTGACATAGATTTTCTCCTAAGATTTCTTTTTTTCTGCTAAAAGCAGGATTTATTCTTTACGTTTTTAGTATACACTTTATGAAAAACGCTTTCAATATCTTGTGTACACTTAGATTTTAGTTTCGATATGAATTTTGAAATGTTTATGGCTTGAAAGTAGTTTCATAGACAAGCCATCCTATTGGTATTTTGCGAAAATTTTCTCCATCAATCCAGTCTGGAGAAAGACCAAGAGCCCAAACCCAAAAAGCAGGAAGGCTGAGCCACCTAAAAGTAAACTGAAGGCGGACAGATAAAGAACCATCACAATAAGAAAGAGAATAGCTAACATGAGGAAGAACCAAGGAAAGTTAAAACTTGCCAAGATAAGTCCTTTTTGCAGCACTTCTTTCCAAGTCAAATCATAGCGTGCAGCGATGGGATAGCTAGCCAACATCACGATAGTGAGGAAGATAAGAACGCCTAGACAAATAGCTTTCACCATTTGGAAAGGCATAGCTGTCTGACCCCAGAAGAGATAGAGATCTAGAAGGCTTAATGAAACAATGCCTAACTCCAGCAAACCTAACTGAAGACCTAGCTTCAGATTTTGCTTGAAAGCTCTTAGATAGATTTTAAAGACAGGCACACGTCTGCTCTTCTTAATCTCAAACATAGTCTCGTAGAGGCTAATTTTAGCCACTCCAATCGTCACGATGGGCAAACAAGAGACGACAAAAAGAAGATTAGCTGTGACGATATCCAAGACCTTCTCACTAAAACGCATGAGAAAGTTATCTGTATCAAATGCTGCCTTGATAAGGCTTACTCCTTTTTGTGCCATGTTTGCTCCTCCTGATTTTTTAATCAATCAAAATTTTAAAGAGATATTTGCGAACCTTCTCTTCCATACCTGCATAGCCATTTGGCTGGTGAGGTTCTCCTGGGAAGAAAATCGCAAAATTGTGATAACCCAACAAGAGTGGGTAATGTTCATGACAATGAACAAAGCCAATGTCACTTGCTTCGTCGAATGCTACTGCCTCGTCTTTGATACGTGAACCGTAGCTCGAATATTCATGTCCTTCTACCAGCAAATGCAAATCTGCATAGTTTTTATGATGCTCAAATTGATCATTTTCAGCTTGATTGAGGACATTTTCCTGAACAACTAGAAAGACCTTGTCCCCGTCAATCTCATACTTACCTAATTCGAAATAATCCTTACGGTGCTGGTAGAGATAGTCGATAGCCTTGTCTAGATTGGGATGAATTCCTTTGTAAAAGGTGATGTTTTTCAAATCGTCAAAAATCATACTCTTTCCTTCGTTTCTGATAGTTAACTAAAATCATTCTTAAGTTTATAAGTGTCTAACAAAATCTCCAAGGTAAGAAAATACCCAACATTTTGTAGACACTTATAACCTCTATATTCTCTAAATCTATAAAATATATTTCTGTATCTTGATAGATTTATTTTCCTATACTCAATGAAAATTGAAGAACAAACTAGGAAGCTAACCGCAGGCAATACTTAAGTATGGCAAGGTGACGCTGACGTAGTTTGAATTCAATTTTCGCAGAGTATTAACCTTTGACCGCTCCCATAGTAATACCCTGAGTGAAGGATTTTTGGAAGACTAGGAAGACTGTTACGATTGGAACTGCTGCAAGAGCGGCACCTGCCATGATCAAACCATAGTTGGTTGCCATTTCAGCTTGCATAGTTGCAACCCCGAGTGAGATGGTCAAGTTTTGACGTGAAGTCAACATAACCAACTGCATGAAGTAGTCGTTCCATGTATTGATGAAGGTAAAGATTGCAAGGGCTGCAAATCCTGGTTTCACAATCGGGAAGGCTACGCTCCAGAAAGTACGAATCTCACCACAACCGTCGATTTTAGCTGACTCAAGCAACTCTGTTGGGATATTTTCACTAAATTGTTTCATGAGGAAGACCCCGAATGGCCATCCAATCAAAGGCAAGATAACTGCCCAAAGTGTATCATGGATTCCCATGAAGTTGACGATACGTACCAATGGTACAAGGACAACTTGTTTTGGAAGAGCCATGGCTGCAATAAAGATTGCAAAAAGAATGCGTTGACCATAGAAACGCTTTTTAGCCAATACATAACCTGCTAGAGAAGAGGTCGCACAGACCAAAAACATGGTTACCAATGAGATAAACACAGAGTTCCACATCCACTGCATAGCAGGGTTTTGCACCATAAGTTGTTGGAAGTTTTCCATGGTTGGCATTTTAGGGAACCACTGAGGAGGAATAACGATTGTATCAGGTTGTGATTTGAATGCCCCTGTCAAAATCCAGTAGAATGGAAAGATAAACAGCACGGTCAACAAGAGCAAAATAATAGTTGAAATAACAGTGAAAGCTGTTAAAGGTTTCTTTTGTGTAGATTGCATAGCCGTCTCCTTTCTTTAATATTCTACGTCGTTTCCGAGTGCTTTAAATTGAACAAAACTTACGATCGCAATCATGACTGCCAAGAAGACACCAATTGTGTTGGCATAGCCGTATTCTGTCAATTGGAAGGCTTTTTCGTACAGGTAGTACATCAAGGTACTTGTTGAGTAGTTTGGCCCACCAGATGTTAATAGTTGAATCAAGGCGAAAACTTGAAATGAGTTAATTGTTGTGATGATTGCGATGTAGAGAGTTGTTGGAAGAAGGCTTGGCCATTTAATCTTCCAGAAAACTTGAAATTCAGTTGCACCGTCTACACGAGCCGCTTCAACCAGTGAATTGTCAATATTCCCCATAGCAGCTATGTAGAGGATGATTGGTTGACCAACTGAAGTTGTCAAGAGGATAATCATAATTGCCAGTAATGCCCAGTGTTTATCTCCCAACCAAGAAATATTCTGGCTGATGATATGGCTTGACTTAAGGACAAAGTTTAGAATCCCTGATAATGGGTCATAAATCCATTTCCAAACAACTGTTACGGCAACACTACCTGTTACAACAGGAAGGAAGAAGACGAAACGGTAGAAAGATCTGGCAATAGCATTTTGATGGTAGGTTTGCGACGCCACAAAGAGCGAAAAGAGAACAACAATCGGTACAGATCCAACAACCAAAATAACTGTGTTAATCAAAGACTTCATAAAGACAGGGTCTTTAAACATACGAATGTAGTTGTCCAATCCCACAAACTCAAATTTAGTCATTGAATAGTTAAAGAAACTTGTAATGAATCCCATAATCATAGGAACCAATACAAAGATGACAAAGAAGAATAATACTGGTGCTAAGAAAGCGTAGGAAATCACTGTTTCCCGCATACGAATTTTATTGACTTTCACAGTCGGCACCTCTCTTTCACAAATAGAATATTTTGGATTTTCTTGAACAGTTTTAAAATCAAAATGAAATTTTTTAAGATTCGCTTATGTAAGAACTTCATTTTAATTTCGTGACAGTTTCTGATATTTCAAATAAAATCCTCCCTTTTCTTACATAGATTATGCACAGGGAAAAGGGAGGAGTCAATCTGATTCAGTGCTTATTGTTTTGTAGCTTTTTTAATTGTTTCGTTAGCTTTTTCAGTGAAGGCTTTTAAAGCATCCGCTGGTTTTTGATCGCCATTTGAAACTGATTGCAACATTGGGAACCATAGAGTTCTCATTTCTGCAAAACCATCAATTGTATTGTAGTATGGTGAGTAGTATTTAGTCCAACCACTGATTGTTTCCATACGTTTATCTTCATAAAGTTTTCCAAATGAAGTACGAACTGGGAAGGCACCTGTACGAACAACGTCTTTTGGACCCCATTCTTTGTCATCCGCGATGAATTGAACGAATTTCTTAGATGCTGCAACTTTCTTGTCGTCTTTGTTGTTGAATACTGCAAATCCGTTTACAAGGTATTCAAGAGCTGGTTTACCTGAATCTGATGGGAATGGTACTTCTACCACTTCTACTTTACTTGCTTCCAAGAGTTTAGCTTGGATACCGTTTTGAGCTGGCGCCCAAAGGATTGTGTAAGATGTTTGACCGTTGGCAAAGTTTTGGATATCTGCTCCACCGTCAAATTGTGAACCGTTGTTCAACAAACCGTCTTTGATCCAGCTAGCTGCTTTTTCAAGACCTTTGACGAATTTAGGATCATCAGTTGTATATTTTGTTACATCTTTATCTGTTACAGAACCGCCGTAAAGGTTTGAGATGAAGGCACGTGTTCCTTGGTCTCCCCCTTGACCAGAACTGAACAATGAACCTGGTGTGTAGCCTTTGTCTTTAAGCGCTTTCAAAACTTTCTCAAAGTCGTCTGTTGTCCAACCTTCTTTTACAAGGTTCGCAACTCCAGCATCTTCCAACATTTTCTTGTTCATAGCCATGTAGAATGGTGCTGAACTGATTGGATACATGTAGGCTTTGTCTCCAGCCTTACTTGCTTTTACAATGTTTTCATTGTTGACATCTTTAACAAAGTCATCTGTGAAGAGGTCATTCAAGTCAGCCAATTTACCATTTTTACCATATTGGATGATACGTCCTGGTGCGTCAAAAAGTACGTCTGGAGCTGTTCCTGCTTCGATGGCTGTTGTGATTTTTTCAGGACCTGACTTGAAGTCGATGGTTTCCAATTTCACTTTTATATCTGGGTTTGCTTTTTCAAACGCTTCGATGATTGATTTTTCATAAGTTCCAACACCGTCACCAGTTTTTTCTTGGGTAAATACTGGGAATGCCCACCAAGTGATTTCTGTTTTTCCGCTGTCGCTACCAGATTTTGCAGCATCTTTACTTCCGCCAGAATTTCCACAAGCAGCAAGACCAAGAATCGCAGCACCCGCAAGCACTGTACAAGCTAGTTTTCTAAATTTCATTTGTATTCTCCTATTTATAAGCGTATCCATATTGGATAATGAGCAAGTTTGCATCTGTATACGTTTTCATTTTATCCGACGCTTCCACCACTCTCCTCTGTTTTTTATTAAGTCAGTAAGTACTTATACTCTTCGAAAATCTCTTCAAACCATGCCAGCTTCGCCTTGGCGTACTCAAGTATAGCCTGCGCCTAGCTTCCCAGTTTGCTCTTTGATTTTCATTGAGTATTAATCATCTACACCTAAAATTTCATTAATACTATTTTTATATAAGATTGCTTTTGCTCCATATATTGCTTGAATACCACCCTTCACTTCTAAGACATCAACTGCACCAATTTGTTTTAAAAGTGCTTTATCAACTTGATGAACTTCTTTTACAGCTACACGTAAACGTGTCACACAAGCATCTACATCTTCTATATTATTTGATCCACCCAACGCTCTGATAATTTGTAGGCTATCCTGTTTTAAATGATCTGCAGTATTTGAAGTTGAATCTGTGGATTCAGAAATTTCTTTAGAATCTACTTCTTCTCCTCGTCCTGGCGTTAGAACGTTGAATTGAGTAATGAACCATCTAAAAACAATATAATACAGAACACTCCAAATAAGTCCAAATGGAATCTGAAGAACCCAATTCGTTTTAGCGTTCCCCTGCAAAATTCCAAATAAAGTAAAATCGATTACACCTCCTGAGAATGTGTTTCCTATTGAAATATTTAAGACGTCTGCAATAAAGAAGCTGACACCATCAAGGAATGCGTGTACAACATATAGAACCGGACTGACAAATAGAAACATAAATTCAATTGGTTCTGTAATACCGGTAATAAAAGATGTTAAAGCAACTCCAAAAAACAGACCCGCGTATTTTTTACGACGATTTTTAGGAACACTATGGTACATCGCTAAACAGGCAGCCGGTAAACCGAACATCATTGTTGAGAAACGACCTGCAAAAAACCTTGTTCCTTCTGTAAATAATCCAGAATGAGTCGGGTCGGCTAATTGAGCAAAAAATATTTTTTGAGCTCCAACCACTGTTTGTCCTGCAACAGTTTCAACACCACCAAGTTCAGTATACCAAAACATAGGGTAAATCATATGATGTAAGCCTACTGCTCCAGAAAGTCTCATTAAAAATCCATATAGAAAAGTTCCAATTGGACCCGCCTGAGAAATATATCCACCTGTAGAAACAAGAAGTTGTTGAAAAGGTGGCCAAATAACAAAGAAGACAAAGCCAATTAAGATAGAAGAGAACGATGTAACAATAGGAACGAAGCGTGAACCCCCAAAGAATCCTAAAGCGGAAGGTAATTGAATATTGTTATATCGATTGTGCAAATATACGGCAACTATTCCGACAACTAATGCTCCAATAACTCCAGTATCAATTGCAGATCCTTCTGCCATAAAAAGTTTTACCAGAGCTTTAATCGTTGCAGTCATAACTAAGTAACCAGTTACTCCTGCTAGCGCAGCGGTTCCTTTATCTCGTTTCGCTAAGCCAATACATAATCCCACACAGAGAAGTAGTGATAAATTACTGAATACAACCTCTCCTGCAGAGCTCATTACTTGGAATATTGATTGAAAAAAACTATTGTCTAGTATTGGATAAGTTGCTATCGTGGTTGGGTTTGAAAGTGCACCACCAATCCCCAAAAGTAGACCTGCTGCAGGAAGTATAGCTATAGGTAACATAAAAGCTTTTCCAACTTTTTGTAAAACTTTAAACATAAAATTCCCCCTTACATCTTATTTGAGACCAGCAACAAAGCGTTCTGTAATCTCTTTTGGTCTAGTAATAGCGCCACCAACAACAATACCTCGCACTCCATATCCTAGGATTTGTTTGGCTTGTTCTGGTGTATGAATTTTTCCTTCTGCAATGACATCTACACCAGCATCACAGAGTTTTTTGATCAATTCAAAATCGGGACCATCCACTTTAGGACTGTAAGATGTGTATCCTGATAAGGTTGTTCCGACAAAGTCAATTCCTGCTTCAACGGCTGCCAATCCTTCCTCGAAAGTACTTGTATCAGCCATCAAGAGCTGGTTAGGATATTTTTCCTTAACCTGACGAATGAACTCTTGAATCTCCAAACCATCATAGCGTTCACGCTTGGTACAATCCAGAGCAATGACCTCGATGTCCAGTTCTGCCAGTTCATCAACTTCTTTCATAGTAGCAGTGATGAAGGGTTCTTGCGGTGGATAATCTCGTTTTATTATCCCAATGATTGGAAGGTTTGTAACCTCCTTGATTTCCTTGATATCGCGAACACTATTTGCTCGGATACCGACTGCTCCACCTTGCTCAGCCGCTTTGACCAGCAATGGAATGACTCCTCCCGCTTCTGTATAGAGCGGTTCGTGAGGAAGGGCCTGACAAGAAACGATGATTCCATCTTTGATTTGTGCAATCAAAGCTTCTTTAGTAATCTGTGGCATCCTCTTTCCTCCTTTTCTTTGTTCTTATGAGGTCATTATATACCATTTGTTAAGCGCTTTCAATACTTTGTCATAGAATAGATTTCAGTTTCAAAAGTATTTTATAGAACAGCTGTTTCTGAAAGTAGTTTCAGAGAATTACGATTCCAATATTCTATAGAAATTTATTGTATCTATTAATCTGTTGAGTAGACCTATCTTTTTAAAAAGTGTATAATAAAAAACAAATATAATGATTGGATGCGACTGCTAATGGACGAACTAAAAAAGGTTATTACAGATTTAATTGGCAAAGATACTCTAAGTTCTTTCCTTCAACAATTTCCTAACTATTTTCCAATTATACAAAATAATCCCTATTTTTCAAATATAACTACAGGATTAATTATCAATACTATTTGGCAAGCTTTTCAATATAAAAATAATGATTTTAAGATTAATGATGTTATTTTAGAGGAAAAACACGTTCAGAAAAAAGACATAAAAGCTTCAATACCTCTAAGAAATTATTCATCACTTTCGAAGGGGAATCATACTTTTCCATATTTCGCTTTCTCAGAAATAGGTAATCTTCAATTTACTATAAATCAAAACACAAAATTGAAAAGTGTGAAATTAATTTATTCAATAGATGACCAACTTGAAAAGATTGATAATATTGAAAATTTGACTAATGTACTTAAATTTGAAAAATTAAAGCAAAAAAGTAGAAAAAATGAAAAAATTTTTCATTCTGATTGCCCATTAGTATTCTCTTCTGAAAATAAATTTCGATTTAAAAATTTTCTTGTTTGTGTAGACACAGGAAAAAAAGGTTATGATTGCTTTATCATCCAAACATTCCAAGCTGCACTATTTGAGTATTTCGTATTATGTGAAATCAATTCCAATTTAGAATTTGAAAATTTCAAAATTATTTTTCCTACGTATTCATTAAAAAATAGATTTAAAATGCAACATAGAATTATACGGTTAGATAATTTGGATTCACTAGTAGATGATTTTATCATTGATGGTAATTCATATAAAACTGGTGTACATACGCTTCATTTTAAAAATTTTGTAAAATTTTTTTACGATGCATATAACTTTCAACAATGTGACTAATTTAAAAAGAGGTAAGGTTATTTTATTCCCATTACCTCTTTCTATTTTTACAAAGCCAAATGATTAAAATTATTCTCTTATTCTTCTCTCTTTTTCCCCATTGCAAACAATCCAAGGAAGAAACCTATTAGTCCTAGGGAGGTAAGGACTACATTCTCCTTCTCCCCTGTACCAGGAAGTATCTGCTGAGCAAGAGTTACAGGAGAATCTGCTCCCTTATATTCTGCAAATTCATGTACAGCTACATCGGCTACATTCGTACCAACTTTGTACCTAGGGATTTCATGAACTGCTGTCTCCGCACCATTCACGCCACCTCTAAAATCTGGCTTAGCTACTGTAGGGGCTGGAGAATCTCCTAATGTGGATAGAACACCGCTGTACTCTGGAACTTCTGTAACAAGTGATTCGTCTCCGTTCACTCCGCCTGTAAAGGCATACTGTTCAACTGTTGGAGCCAATTCTTCTCCTGAGCTTGATAATGTATCACCCATATACTCTGGCTTAGCTACTGTAGGAGCTGGAGAATCTCCTAATGTAGATAGAACACCGCTATACTCTGGAACTTCTGTAACAAGTGAGTCGCCTCCATTCACTCCGCCTGTGAAGCTCTGTTTTTCAACTTTTGGGGCCGATTCTTCTGCTATTGCTAATGAACCCTTATACTCTGGGATTTCTAGTATCGGAGATTCACCTCCATTCACGCCACCTCTATACTCTGGCTTAGCTACTGTAGGAGCTGGAGAATCACCTAATGTAGATATAACACCACTATACTCTGGAACTTCTGTAACAAGTGAGTCTCCTCCATTCACTCCGCCTGTGAAGTCTGAAATGTGATGAACCTCAGCATCTGCTCCATTGACCCCGCCTCTAAACTCTGGCTTAGCTACTGTAGGAGCTGGAAAGTCTCCTAATGTGGATAGAACACCGCTATACTCTGGAACTTCTGTAACAAGAGATTCGCTTCCATTCACTCCGCCTGTGAAGTCTGGCTTATCTACTGTAGGAGCTGCAAAGTCACCAGATGTACCTAAAATACCAGAATCTTCTTTTCCACTATCTTTTTTGGGATCTAATTTCCCAGCTAAATCCTTATCCGAATCCTTCTTAGAAGGTTCCACTTCTTTATCTTCCACATAGACAGGATCTTTTGGTTGACCCTCAATATAAGAACGAACCCAATCCAGCTGCTCTTTTGATAAGACTAAACCACCACTGCGGCTTCCTACAACACCATTTTGGTGAACTCCAATTAAAGCACCTTTATCATTATAAAGACCACCACCAGACGCTCCAGGTTTCGTACCTCCATAGCTAATTCCCTCTATTCCAGAACCGAAGTCTGTAGTTCCTACTACTTTGCTATCTAAAACTGGACTTAGCTTGTTATCTGGAAAACCATAGACCGAAACTGAATTCCCCTCTACAACTTTTGAAGATTGTTTTACAACCTCTACAGGAGTTACTTCTTTTACTGCTTCTTTTAACCGAACCAAAGCTAAGTCATTTTTAAATCCAAATACTGAATCTTTCTTATTCCAATAAACAATATCATCATCTGAAAAATTCACAGATAACCCATTCGGTACGGTTGCTTTATACACCGTATTGGTGCGACCAGATTTAGTAATTACTTCAGAACCTTTAACTGTTAAGAAATTATGAGCGACTGTTAATACCAAATTTGGTGCAATTAAAGTACCTGACCCCGACCCATCTGGCGTTTGAATGTGCATTGTAGCATAGAAATTTTCTGGACCATTCGGAGCTTGTAATACCTCTTTACTAGGCACAGGTAAGTTCGATTTACCACTCAAATCAACCTTACCAACTTCAGTTCTTGCAAAATCCGAAGAAGACGTAGATGGAGGAGTTACCGAATCTACTACCGCTCTTATAATTGTATCACCCAAAGCTAACTTACTGACATAGTCATCAGACCAACTTGTATCACTTGCTAATTTGTTAATTGGCACTCCGTTATAGGATACTACTTTAGCTGTTGGGGAAGTTGCTATTAACTGTTTGAAGTCTGGATTTTGTCTTAAATGAAAATTCAAACCACTTCCAACAGGACCTTCCTGAACAACCTTATCTGAAATCAAGCGAGTTCCTTTAGTATCTTCCACTCGAAGTAAAACACGACCTTTTTCTTCACCTTTTACTAAAGTAGCTCGACCTTTTTCATCAAAACTATACAAAGCACCATCAATCTCAGACTCTACATCTTTTAAAGCTATATGATTTTCATCATAGTAGTAACGGTTTGCACCATCTATATACCAACCCTTTATACCATATTTATCAATCATAGAACGAATCCAAGCTCTGTGCTTTTCCGTAAAGATAGTACCACCGCCAATACGCTCACTCTCAGGAGCGTTTGAAGTATTTGTTCCGTGCTGGTGGATACCGACTACCTCTCCCTTATCATTAAACAAAGGAGCACCTGAAAAACCTCCTAAAGCTGAGGAATGATAAGTGACTGCACCATTATCTTTATTGATACTGCTCACAGTTGTTGAGACTGAATAAGCCTTACCGTCTTTCAATCGAGCTTTATTTTCTTTACTTAAATTTGGAGTAGAAAAATCATTGGGATATCCGACCATAGTGATTTTATCACCAGTAGAAACCTCTTTATCACTCAACTCTCTTGGAGAGTCCTCACCACCTGTCATAGCTTCTACAGGCTTTTTAGTTACCACTACTGCTAAGTCGTTGCTATAGTCTTTACCAAAGTCTTTACCGTTATACAAGTGAATAGAGTCTTTTTCAAGAGACTCGGATACCCCTGATATGGGTACTTTGTTACTCTTCTCTGTTTCTGAGTTCATCACAACATAACTACGAGCAGACTCTCCACCACGTAAGACCGCAGACTTGTCTTCTTGATTTTTATCATAGTAATTATGAGCTACTGTCACCATGACATTTGGCGCTACAAAGACACCACTACCAGAAGCCGTTTGTTTTCCACTTGTTCCGCTATCATAAGTGGTGTAAGTCATAGCAACACCTTCTGCAGATTTACTATGAACATCCACATCTTTTATATCGTTACCACCCTGAATAACATCAGCAGCAACGACTTCACCACCAATAACTGGTAAGTCTGGTGCAGCTAATCCAATCACCGCTGATAGTGTCAAACAACCAACCAAACCATAAGCTTTAGATTTACGAAATTTCCCTAAACCCTTTAAACATACAAACATGCATTACCTCACTTTAACTTTCAAAGTTAATTTATCCAAGTATATTCTAAAAAATAAAATATTACAGTTTCCATTAGCATAACATTCTCTACTTTGATTCTTACAATAAAAATAGCTATAGATTATTTTGTTCCTTTACAAATGCTCCTTAAGTACTGTATCTCCAGGAATATAGTTTTTACAAGATATTATCCTAATGAGAAAATTATCTTATACATAAACTTATATATAAATGTTCATTTGTAGCGAAACTGTATATTTTCTTATAAATTATAACACATTTCACAGACGCTTTCCAATGTATTGAAATAGCTTATACCAAACTAGATAGCAAAATGAATTGTTTTACACCAAGGTCAAGAAAAAAACTCATACTCAATAAAAATCAAAAAGCAAACTAGGAAGCTAGCCGCAGGCTACTCAAGACACTGTTTTGAGATTGCAGATAAAGCTGACGTGGTTTGAAGAGATTTTCGAAGAGTATGAATTTCAAAGTATATATGAACTAGAATATTTGCTGACTAGACTCTGTACAAAAAGAGAGCTACTGGGCTCTCTCATTCATTACTTCACATACTTAAAAGGAATCTCACTGCCACAGAGCCAATTGTAGACTTGGTCGTTGACAAAAACATTCATAGTTTCATGAGCATACTCTGGCATGATACGATAGGCCTTATCGCAAGTCAGACGATTGTAAATCGCAAACTGGGTAATAGGGTAGCAAACATCATCGTCCAAGCCCGTAATCATCTTAATCTTACCTTTGATACGATGGGCAAGATTTTTCACATCGATATAGGCAAGGGTCGCCATAATCTCCTCCTCAGTTTCATGGAAGGGGTCGTGAAACTTGAAATAACGAAAAAGTTCGTCGTAAGCCTCGCTAGTATTCCCAATCTCAAGCACTCGTCTGAAGTCTGACAAGAATGGATAGATGGCAACAGTTTTCTCAATTCGAGGATTGAGCGCCGCCGCAACCAAGGCTAGAGCCCCTCCTTGCGAGGCACCATAGCTAGAAAGTCGCTTCTCATCTACCTGAGGCAGACTAGCAACAATTTCAACCAACTGGTAAATATCCAGATAAACATCCTTATAAAAGAGGTGATCCCGACCTTCCACAGCACCACGGATAATATGCCCCTTAACGGTATTCCCTAGAGGAGAACGCAAGCCGTCTTGTGAATATCCCGACTGGCCTCGAACATCCATGGAAACAACACCGTAACCAGCTACGGTGAAAGCCAACATGTCGGCCCAGTCCCAGCCACGTCCCATATAACCATGGAAATGGAAGATTAGCGGAACCTTCTCCTCACTTTTTGGAAGAACGACGCGCGCATAGACCTTACCTTCATTGGTTCCTTCAAAGGTTAATTCATAGCACTTTACTTGAGGAATGTGGAAATCTCTTTCCTCCAACTGATAGGCTGGAATAGTTGAAACTTTTTTCACTTCCTCATCCCAGAAAGCATCAAAGTCCTCTGGAACCTCATCTCGTCCTTTATAAGTCTTAATTTCTTCTAATAAAGCTGGATTTTTCATAATATGCTCCTTCTTTTTTGTAATCGCTATCACCACTCTAGCATATCTAGAAAAGCAATGCAAGAAAGAAGGGTAATACTCTTCGAAAATCTCTTCAAACCACGTCAGCTTCGCCTTGCCGTATATATATATGTTACTGACTTCGTCAGTTCTATCTGCAACCTCAAAACAGTGTTTTGAGCAACCTGCGGCTAGTTTCCTAGTTTGCTCTTTGATTTTCATTGGGTCACTTCTAAAACTAACTTCCAGTTTTGGGAGAGAGAGGGAAGTTACTTTGAGAAGTTACGCTTTTTTACGAATAAATAGATAGAAGCACTAAATCTAGTCAACCTAGAGGTAAAAATGTGCTATAATGAAAGGAGAGAAAGAATGATTCTCAGACATCCGGGCATTAGCCCGACCAATGATTTAGTGGCTAAGAAGATTTTTAGCAACCCAGAAATCACTTGTCAATTTATTCGCGATATGCTGGACTTACCAGCCAAAAATGTGACCATTTTGGAGGGAAGCAATATTCACGTATTACCCTCCATACCTTATTCAGTGCAGGATTTCTATACCAGTATAGACGTTTTAGCGGAGTTAGACAACGGCACCCAGGTTATTATCGAAATACAAGTGCATCATCAGAATTTTTTCATCAATCGCCTGTGGGCTTATCTGTGCAGTCAGGTCAATCAGAATCTTGAAAAAATTCGCCAACGTGAAGGTGACACACACCAGAGTTACAAACATATCGCACCAGTATACGCAATTGCTATTGTGGATAGTAATTATTTCTCAGATGACCTAGCCTTTCACAGTTTCAGTATGCGTGAGGACACGACAGGTGAGGTTTTAACCATTACCAACAATGGTCAGGAAAACCATTTAGTTAAGATGGCGTTCTTGGAACTAAAAAAATACAGAGAAACCAGCAAAGATAGCATTCGCAAACCATGGTTAGAGTTTTTTGGGAATAAACCCTTTACTCAGCAACCCGAGCGAGCTATTAGCCAGGCAGTCCAACTGCTAGACTATAAGAGCTGGTCCGAGGAGGACAGGAAAATGTTTAGTCAACTACGTATGCGCGAAGAACAGGCATTGCTAGCACAGGACTATGCCTTGGAAACTGCTAGAGCAGAGGGCATTGAACAAGGCCGAGAAGAGGGAGTTGAACACGGTCTAGAGCGTGGGAAAATCTTTACCTTTCTAGATTTAGTACGCCAACATGTTTTAACTTCCGAATTTGCGAGTGAACAATTGGGTATGACCGTTGATGAGTTTGAGGCCTTGTTGTAAGACCAGCACTAACAGTCAGAAAAACCATCTAGTCAAGATGGCATTTTTGGAATTAAAAAATATAGAGAAACCAGCAAGGACAGGGTTCGCAAGCCGTGGTTGGAGTTTTTGTAAATCATTAAATCAATGACAGATTTTTCCGTAATAGATGGAAGAATCTGTTTTTTAGTTATGCTAGATGTGGGTTCTGAAATAGTAAGATATGGTGTATTGAAATAAGATATGAACAAAGAAATTAGGAAAGTCAAATTATAGTTAAATGAAATAAAAACTGAACAAATTAATTGCGGAATTCAAACTAATTTCTAACAATGTTTTAGAAAACACGGTGGACTATTCAAGATTCAATCTACTATAATTTCTAGAAATTTTTTAGAATCCGCAGTGTGCTATTTTAGATTCAATAAATTGTGCTTTTAAAAACGAAAAAAGAGCATTTCCGCCCTTTTTCTCCTGCTCAATCTTAGTTTTTTGCTTCTTTCTTCTGGAAAGTGGTTTGGTAATTTACTTTAATCGTTACTGTCATGTGAGAGTCCTCGTTTCTTTTTGATGACTCTAGTATAAGGGCCGAACCTGAAAGCTAGCTTAAGATTTCCTTAGAAAAAGCTTAATCTAGATGTTCTTTCTTCTCCAAATGAAGGGCAATCATGCGCCATTCTGGATCCTCTTGCCAAGCTTCTATCGAACTAATGTAACTAGCAACTTTTCTGGCTTCTTCTAAAATTGGAAAATCTTCAATAATATCAGCCACTTGGAATTCTGGAAGTCCTGACTGTCTGGTTCCAAAAATTTCACCTGAACCACGCATTTTCAAATCTTCCTCAGCAAGAACAAAACCATTGGTGGTTTCTGTCATGATGCGCATACGGTCTTTCCCAGAATCCGTCTTGGGATTGGCAACAAGAACTGCATAGGACTGCTTATCTCCCCGACCAACACGACCTCTGAGCTGGTGAAGCTGGCTGAGCCCGAAGCGATCGGCATCCATGATAATCATGACGGTCGCATTGGGAATATTGACCCCTACCTCGATAACCGTCGTTGAAACCAGAATATCCGTTTTTCGCTCTTTGAACTCCTGCATAATCTGGTCTTTTTCGTCACTCTTCATCTTACCATGTAGAAGAGCCACCTCTGCCTTACCAGCAAAATGAGCCGTCAATTCCTCAGATAAAGCAATAGCATTTTTCAAATCCAGAGCTTCTGATTCTTCAATCAAGGGAGAGATGACATAGGCTTGTGAACCTTTTTGAATTTCCCCCTCTAACCAAGTCAAGACCTGAGATAGTTGCTCATGCTTGATCCAGCGTGTCACAATAGGCTTCCGCCCTGCTGGCATCTGGTCAATAATGGAAACATCCATATCGCCAAATGCCGTGATAGCCAGCGTCCGTGGTATGGGAGTCGCCGTCATCATGAGGACATCTGGGTTGTCGCCTTTTTCTCTCAGAACACGCCTTTGCCCTACACCAAAGCGGTGCTGCTCATCGATGATAATCAAGCCAAGACGAGCATAATCTACCCCATCCTGAATCAGAGCGTGGGTTCCGATAATCAAATCAGCCTCACCCTTGGCAATAGTCTCCAAGACTTCTCTCTTTTCTGCAGCTTTCAAGGAACCTGTCAAAAGAGCCAGTTTCAAGTCTGGAAAAAGGTTCTGTAAACTCTCAAAATGTTGCTCTGCGAGGATTTCTGTTGGTACCATTAGGGCAGCCTGATAACCAGCTGTCACCGCCGCAAACATGGCCAAGCCAGCAACCACAGTTTTTCCGCTCCCCACATCACCTTGTAAGAGACGATTCATGTGGTGGTCGGACTTCATGTCTGTCAAAATTTCCTGCAAACTCTTTTCCTGAGCTTGGGTTAGGTCAAATGGCAGATTTTCTTTAACAGCTGTCACTTTTTCCTGAGACCAATTCAGAACCAGACCGCTTCCCTGAACTCTGTTTTTAGACTTGAGCGTCTGCAATTGCATTTGGAAATAAAAGAGTTCCTCAAACTTGATACGGCGAAGGGCCTGCTTGTATTCTGCCAAATCCTTAGGGAAATGCATGGCTCGAACTGCCTGACAACGGGACATAAGTTTGTATTTATCCAGTAAAGACTGGGGCAGATTTTCCTCAATCAAGAGGTCCAGCCCCTGATCAAAGGCTGTCTTGATGACCTTGACCAGACTTGCCTGACTGATTCCTTGAGCCAAACGATAGACAGGCTGGAGGTCATCTTCCACCTGAGCTAGGACCTTCATCCCAGTTAGACTAGCCTTGGCACGATCCCATTTTCCAAAGACAGCAAGAGTTGCTCCCAACTCTATCTTATCAGCCAGATAGGGCTGGTTAAAGAAATTCACCGCAAAAACGACTTCTCCCTGCTTAAGACTAAAGCGCAGGCGATTGCGCTTGAATCCATAATACTGGACACTGGCAGGAGTCACGACTTGACCAGATAGGACTGCCTTCTCCCCGTCCTCTAGTTCCAATACTTGCTTGGTTTTGAAGTCTTCATAACGGAAAGGAAAGTAGAGCAAGAGGTCTTGCAAATTTTCAATTCCTAGTTTGGCGTATTTTTCTGCTGACTTTGGTCCCACACCAGGTAAGACATGCAAGGGTTGATGTAGATTCATGCTCCACTCCTTTCTTTTCTAATAATATTCTCTCGGAATGCGGTCGCTGAGAAGACAAACCACCTCATAGTTAATAGTCCCACGGTAGGTCGCTACCTGAGTAGCTGTGATTTCCTTGCCCCCGTTAGAACCAATCAAAGTTACCTTGGTTCCCAGTGGATAAAGCTTAGGCAGACGAATGGTGATTTGGTCCATAGAAACCCGCCCAACGATTGGGCAAGCTTGGCCATCTACCAAGACGGAGAAATTCTGCATATCACGTGTCCAACCATCCGCATAGCCGATTGGCACGGTCGCGATGACTTGCTCGCTATCCGCTTGATAAGTTGCTCCATAGCCCATGCAAGCTCCAGCTGAAACTGTCTTGACATGGACTAAAGCAGACTCCAAGGTCAAGGCTGGTGTCAGGTCATAAGGCAAATCCAAAACCTCTCCACTTGGATTGAGACCATACATAGCGTCTCCCATACGAACCGCGTTAAAAATAGTCTCTGCATGCCAAAGAGTCGTTGCCGAATTGCTGGCATGAACCAGCTCTGGAAGACCTTTCATACTGGCCAAAATAGTTTTAAACCGTTCTAACTGTTCATTAAAGTAGGTATCTGATTCCTCATCTGCAGTCGCAAAGTGGGTAAAAATCCCTTCAACACGAGCACCATGTTGTTGGAGCAAATCTTGAGCCTGCTCAGCTTCACTAGCCTCTCGAAAACCAATCCGTCCCATTCCTGAATCAATCTTGAGATGGACTGTCAATCCAGTTAGGTCCGCTTCCTTATCTAAGAGTGCTTGAATCCACTCCAGTCCAGCCACAGTCAAGGCGATATCGTATTCTTTAGCAAGAGAAACAGCTTCGATTTCAGAAACTCCTAAAATAAGGATTTTCTTGCTGAGTCCAGCTTGTCTGAGTTCAATGGCTTCATCAATATTGGAAACGCAAAAGCCATCAACATCATCTTGAATCGCCTTGGCAACGGCAACAGCTCCATGTCCATAAGCATTGGCCTTGACCACAGCCCACTTGAGCGTTCCTTGAGGGATATGAGCCCCCATTTGCTGAATATTGTGTCGAATAGCTCCCAGATGAATCAGAGCCTTGGTTGGTCTATGTGGACTAGCTTTCATGATTTTCCTCCAAAATGACACTGGCTGTCACAAACTGATCTGTGTGGCTGATAGACAGCCAAATCCTTCCTGAAAATGGTGACTGACTAAAATAAGGCGCCCCGCGTTCATTGCTCAAGACTTCCAAATCCTGAAAACCAAGCTTTCCAACGCCCGTTCCCATAGCCTTGGAAAAGGCCTCCTTAGCCGACCAGCGACCAGCTAAATATTCAATCTGCCTGCGCCCTTTAAGACTGGTAAACCGTTCCATTTCCTTAGCGGTCAGCACGCGCTTGGCAAATCCTTCATGTCGTGTAACTGCGCTTTCTATCGAAGCCAATTCTTCGATGTCAATTCCATGTCCAACTATCATTCTCATCAAAAGGAGTTGAGATTCCCCAACTCCATCCTTTTCACTTATTTTGTCAAGGTAGCATAAATCTCTTCTACCAAAGCCTCTGTATTTTCCCAACCTAGGCAAGGATCGGTAATGGAGCAACCAAATACCTCTGGTTGATTTTGACGACCATCTGCTAGGTAAGATTCAATCATAAAGCCTCGAACTATCTTTTTAATCTTCTCATTCCAATCACGATTCTGCAAGGTCTTACGAACCACTCGAATCTGCTCCATATATTGCTTGCCTGAGTTATCATGGTTGGTATCAATGAGGATAAAGGGATTTTCAAGCCCCATAGTCTCATAGCGTTCAATGGCATTTAGCAAGGTTTCATAGTAAAAGTTAGGCTCATTTTTCCCATATTCATTGACTGCACCACGAAGGATGACGTGGGCCAAGGGATTTCCTGAAGTCTCAACTTCTTGACCATGGAAGAGGAAGGTCTGTTTATTTTGAGCGGCATAGATGCCATTAAACATAACACCAAGATTTCCAGAGGTTGGATTTTTCATTCCGACTGGTGCATCAATTCCTGAAGCCACAAAGCGGTGCTCTTGGTCTTCCACAGAACGAGCTCCTACAGCATGGTAGCTGACCAAATCATCTACCAAGACCAGATTTGACGGATAAAGCATCTCGTCTGCCGTTGTCAAACCAGTCTCTGTAATCACGCGGTAGTGCAACTGGCGCACAGCTTGCAAGCCGTTAATCAGGCTTGGAGCCTTAGAAGTATCTGGTTGGTGAACCAAACCTTTATAGCCGTCTCCGTTAGTACGAGGTTTAGCTGTATAAACACGCATAACCATGAAAATCTTGTCCGCCACCTTCTTCTGCAAGGCGGATAAACGGCAGGCATATTCCAAGACAGCCTCTTCATTATCAGAAGAGCAAGGACCAATCACCAAAAGGATACGGTCATCTTCCCCTGAAATAATGTCTGCCAATTCTCTATCACGACGCTCCTTTAGTCGCAAGGCTTCCGCAGACAATTGAGTTTCTGCCTTGATTGCTTCAATATCGATTTCTTGACCTTTTTCAATAAATGCCATCTTATTCTCCTAGCGTTTGGTAGATTTCTCTGACGAGGGCTTCCGTATTTTCCCAGCCAAGGCAAGGGTCTGTGATCGACTTGCCAAATACTTCTGGTTCGTTCTGACGACCGTCTTCTAGATAAGACTCAATCATAAAGCCACGAACATACTGCTTGATTTTTTCATTCCAATCACGGTTAATCAAGGTCTGGCGGACAATTCGAATCTGATCCATGTATTGCTTACCAGAGTTGTCATGATTGGTATCCACAATGATAAAAGGATTTTCCAAGCCCATTTTCTCATACTGGGCAATAGTATCCATCAAATTATCATAGTAGTAATTAGGAATATTCTTACCATACTCATTGATTGCTCCACGAAGAATGGCGTGCGAAAGCGGGTTCCCAGTTGTTTCCACTTCTTTTCCTAAGAAAAGGAAGCTTTGTTTGTTTTGAGCAGCATAAATCCCATTAAACATGACATTGAGATTTCCAGAGGTTGGATTTTTAAACCCAGTAGCAAAATCTGCCCCACTTGCCACAAAGCGGTGTTGCTGGTCTTCAACTGAACGGGCACCAACCGCCATGTAAGAAATCAAATCATCCACAAGCGGAAGATTTTCAGGATAAAGCATTTCATCAGCTGTTGTCATACCTGTTTCTGTGATAACACGATAATGAAGATGTCGAACGGCTTTGATTCCGTTGATGAGGCTAGGGGCTTCTGTCGCATTAGGCTGGTGAATCAAGCCCTTATAGCCATCTCCGTTGGTACGGGGTTTAGCAGTATAAACACGCATAACCATAAAGATACGGTCTGCCACTTCTTCTTGCAAAGCTGCCAAACGCTTAGCGTACTCAAGAACAGCTTCTTCATTGTCAGATGAGCATGGCCCGATTACCAAGAGAATCCGTTGGTCTTCTCCACGTATAATGGCTTCTAGCTCTTTATCGCGCTGAGATTTTCTCTCCAAAGCTTGGCCTTCTAATTTTGATAAGGCACGAACTTCTTCAATATTAATTTTAGGACTTTTTGCTGTAAATACCATAACTCATCTCCTTATAAATCAAACGGATACCAAGTAAAAATTTACTTTTCACAAGGTATCCGCCTCTAAACTATCTCATTTTATTGTCTTTTACCGTGACAGTTTTTAAACTTCTTACCAGAACCACATGGGCAAAGTTCATTCCGTCCAATCTGACTCAAATCCAAATCTTCTGGTATATTTGCTTGGTGGGCAGCGATATTACGGGTCGCTGTTGTACTGATATGGTGTTCTGCTTGTGGTCTTTCTTGTTCATGAATTTGTGCTTTCATCATCAAGCGTGTCACATCAAACTCAATCGAACCAATCATGTCATTAAACATACGGAAACCTTCTGCCTGATACTCGACAACAGGGTTGTTCTGAGCATAGCCACGAAGTCCAACCGCGTTACGTAATTGATCTAGGGCATCGATATGATCTGTCCACTTGTTATCTACCACTCGTAGAATCAAAACTTTTTGGAATTCTTTAACTGCTTCTTCATCGCGTAGTTTTGAAACCTGACTATCGTAAACTTGCAAGGCACGTTGGAAAAGTTCTTCCTTGATGGCCTTATCAGACAAGCCAGACAAATCTTCCATCGTAATAGAATCTTCTGGAAGCAAGTTGTACTTAGCAAAGTTCAAAATTGCTTCGAGTTTTTCATCTTGTTTGGCACGCGCATGACCATCAACGACACGACCAATCGTGCGTTTAATCATAGCCTGAATTTCAGGTGCCAAGTCACGATCTGCAGTAATGACGTCGTAACGTTGAGCGTAGATAATTTCACGTTGTTCACGCATGACGTCATCGTATTGAAGGACTTGTTTACGGGTATCGTAGTTATTTCCTTCGACACGTTTTTGCGCCGCTTCAACTTGACGTGTCAACATACGAGACTCAATGGCCTCCTCAGACATGTTCAAGCGTTCAAAGATTCCCTTCAAACGTTCAGAACCAAAACGTTTCATCAAATCATCTTCAAGAGAGAGGTAGAATTGTGACTCACCTGGGTCTCCTTGACGACCTGAACGTCCACGAAGCTGGTTATCGATACGACGGCTTTCATGACGTTCTGTACCAATAACACAAAGTCCTCCAAGTTCACGAACTCCTTCACCAAGCTTGATGTCGGTACCACGACCGGCCATGTTAGTCGCAATGGTAACAGCACCACGTTGACCAGCATTCATGATGATTTGAGCTTCTTTATAGTGGTTTTTGGCATTCAAGACTTCGTGAGGAACACCAGCTGCGACTAGTTTCTTAGAAATGTAGTCACTGGTTTCAACCGCTACTGTACCAACCAAGACAGGCTGACCTTTTTGGTAACGAGCTTTAACATCTTCGACAACCGCCTTAAACTTAGCCTCGATACTTGCATAAAGAAGGTCTGAGTGGTCAATACGTTGAACAGGACGGTTGGTTGGGATTGGAATAACACGAATGTTGTAAATTTCACGGAATTCTTCTTCCTCAGTCTTACCTGTACCCGTCATACCAGACAATTTCTTGTACATACGGAAAAGGTTTTGGTAAGTGATTGAGGCAGATGTCTTGGTTTCATCCTGAATTGGCACACCTTCTTTAGCTTCAATGGCTTGGTGCAATCCATCAGAATAACGACGACCTTCCATGGTACGACCTGTAAATTGGTCGACAATCAAGATTTCTTGCTCTTCGCTCACCACATAGTCAATATCGAGAAGCATGATGTAGTTGGCACGAAGGGCGTTATCGATAAAGTGAGTCAGAGCTACATTTTCGATGTCATAGAGATTGTCAAGTTTGAAGTAGCTTTCAGCCTTGTCAATCCCTGAATCAGACAAACCAATAGTCTTAGACTGCACATCGATGATGTAGTCGTCTTTGTCCAAAGATTTTACATAGTGGTCTGCCATGTGGTAGAGCTGACTGGTTTCAACTGCATTAGCACCTGATACGATCAAAGGTGTACGGGCCTCATCAATCAAGATTGAGTCAACCTCATCGACCAAGGCATAGTTAAGCGGACGTTGTACCATGTTTTCAGCACGAACGACCATGTTATCACGAAGGTAGTCAAATCCGATTTCTGAGTTGGTTGAGTAGGTAATGTCACACTCATAGGCTTCTTTTTTCTCCATTGGAGATTTGGCAGCCAAGTTAATCCCTACTGACAAACCAAGCCATGAGTACAATTCACCCATTTCAGTCGCGTCACGCTCTGATAGGTATTCATTGACCGTAACTACGTGAACCCCTTTACCTGAAAGGGCGTTGAGGTATACGGGCATGGTCGCAGTCAAGGTTTTCCCTTCCCCTGTACGCATCTCTGGCACGTCACCATGGTGAAGAACGATTCCCCCCATGACCTGAACCTTATATGGGAAGAGACCTAGGACACGTTTGGCACCCTCACGGACAACCGCAAATGCTTCATAAAGCAATGAATCCAGTGATTCTCCATTTTGATAACGTTCTTTAAATTCAACTGTTTTTGCTTTTAGTTGGTCATCTGTCAAAGCAGCCATTTGGTCTTCGTATTTGAAAACCTTGTCAGCCATCTTTTCCAGACGACGGATTTCTCCTTTATCATTTTCGATAATTGTTTTTAAAATATTAGCCATGTTTTTCCTTACTTTAAATTCCGAATATTTTAGAATGTTCTTTTAATTTTAGCACAATTACTGATTATTTTCAAGGAAGAATCCCCATTTTGAAAAGGAAAAAGAGGCTAGTTCCCAAGCTAACCTCTCTGATTTTTATGACTGATTAATTGCCAAAAATCGGCAA
Source organism: Streptococcus mitis (assembly GCF_901542415.1). Lineage (NCBI taxonomy): Bacteria > Bacillati > Bacillota > Bacilli > Lactobacillales > Streptococcaceae > Streptococcus > Streptococcus mitis. The sequence goes on from NZ_CABEHV010000004.1 coordinate 1,074,804, forward strand.
AATGGCAAATAGGATAAATAGATTTATCCAAAAAGAAAGACAACAGATAAGTCCAAAAACAAAGAGACTGACTTTCTTGGACAGCAAGGCCATCAAAATCGACAGAATTCCAAAAACTAGTAAAACTTTCTGCATGATTAAGAGATTGATAAATATTCCCAGAACTGGTTTATCCCAAGGAACAAAGAAGAAAGCCAGCCAGATCAGCAGAACTAAACCAATATAGACCTTAGAATAGCGTGTAATAAATGATTTTAGACGTTCCATAAGCAACCTCCTACAAATAGAAAGTAATATAATAATCAATGAAAATCAAAGAGCAAACTAGGAAACTAGCCGCAGACTGTACTTGAGTACGGCAAGGCGATGTTGACGTGGTTTGAATTTGATTTTCGAAGAGTATAAATCAATGCCTTCCACCGTTAGACTCCCCTAGTTCTCGTCTCAAGCGAAACATGTTTTTGAAAAAGATATAGTCTAACCAGTCACTGCCTAGAGATAAGACTATCAAAAGCAACCAAACACCCCAAGTACTAGCATCTGATACATAATTTAGAACAAAAGGGAAAAATAAGAATGAAAAAATTGTCATATCCAAGCTAAACAGAGCTAAAAGGGAAATATAAATCCAGTAGAAATAGTAGATAATGGGGAAAAACTTACTGTTTCTATCAGCATTATCTATCCAATAAAAAAAGTAAAAGCAAGGAAATAAGAGTATCAAATGAAACCAATTAAACGACAGTTTCATCATCGACACCTCCTCTTTAAAATTGTTTTCTTTAGTTTCATTCTATTAAATGTTCTTACCAATATAAATCAATGCTTTCCACCTTTAGACTTCCCCAGTTCCCGTCTCAAGCGAAGCATTTTTTTGAAAAAGAAATAAGTTAACCTATTCAGACCAATAGCTAGCAGGATAAAAAGAAACCAAATTCCCCATAACTTGATATCTGTCAAATTTCTCAAGACGATATTGAAAAACAGAACTGAAATAACTGTCCAAGCAAGGCTAAAAAGAGCATAGAGGGGGATGTAAAACCAGTAAAAATAGTAAAAAATTGGGAAAAATTTACTATCTCTATCAGCCTTTTCAATCCAGCTGAAAAAGTAAAACCAGGGAAATAAGATTATCAATTTAAACAAATGTTTCATCACCAGCCCCTCTCGATTTGACAGCGCTTTCTTTATCTTCATTCTATCAAAAAAATCTGGAAATGTCATTCCAGATTCTACTTTTTTATTTGCGTTTTCTTGCGATGAGATGGATTGGTGTTCCTTCAAAGACAAAGGCCTTGCGGATTTGATTTTCCAAGAAACGCAAGTAAGAAAAGTGCATGAGTTCTTCTTCGTTGACAAAGATAACAAAGGTCGGTGGTTTGGTTGCCACTTGAGTCGCATAGAAAATCTTGAGACGTTTTCCTTTGTCTGTCGGTGTTGGGTTGATGGCAATAGCATCCATAATCACATCGTTCAAGACAGCTGATGGGATACGTGTGTTTTGACTTTCGCTGATTTGCTTGATCATCTCAGGCAGTTTGTGGAGACGTTGCTTGGTCAAAGCAGATACAAAGATAATCGGTGCGTAAGGCAGGTATTGGAACTGCTCACGGATATCTTCTTCCCAGTTTTTCATAGTGTGGTTATCTTTTTCAAGTGTATCCCACTTATTGACCACGATAATCATCCCTTTACCAGCTTCATGGGCAAATCCTGCGATACGCTTGTCGTATTCACGGATGCCTTCTTCCGCATTGATGACCATCAAGACCACATCTGAACGGTCAATAGCACGCATGGCACGCATGACTGAGTATTTCTCAGTATTTTCATAAACCTTACCAGATTTACGCATACCAGCCGTATCAATCATGGTAAACTCTTGACCATCTGTATCTGTAAAGTGGGTATCAATAGCGTCACGCGTTGTTCCAGCAACAGGACTAGCAATGACACGGTCTTCTCCCAAGATAGCATTGATCAAGCTTGACTTTCCAACGTTTGGACGACCAATCAAACTAAACTTAATGACATCTGGATTTTCTTCTTCATATTCATTTGGAAGATTTTCTACAATAGCGTCTAGCACATCCCCTGTACCGATACCATGGACAGATGAGATAGGCAGCGGTTCACCCAAACCGAGAGCATAGAAATCATAGATATCATTTCGCATCTCAGGGTTGTCCACCTTGTTCACTGCCAGGATAACTGGTTTGTGGGTCTTATAAAGCTTACGGGCTACGTATTCGTCCGCATCAGTAATTCCTTCCTTACCAGACACAACAAAGACGATAACATCTGCTTCTTCCATGGCAATTTCTGCCTGGTGCTTGATTTGTTCCATAAAAGGAGCATCGACATCATCGATTCCTCCTGTATCAATCATGCTAAAAGAACGATTGAGCCACTCACCCGTTGCATAGATACGGTCACGTGTTACTCCTTCGACATCTTCTACAATGGAGATTCGCTCACCAGCGATCCGATTAAATAGGGTTGATTTCCCAACATTGGGACGTCCTACAATGGCAATAGTTGGTAGGGCCATAATTTCTCACTTTCTACAATAACTTCTTCTGTTCAAGATTTTTTCTAGTTGAGCTTGGTTCTGCTTGACCAAACTGTTCTGCTAGACGCTGACTCCAGCTTGTTGTCGCACGCGCCCCAGCATAGTCCGCCTGTACACGGTCATAAGCCTCAATCACATCAACTGTTTGTTCCTGATATTCTTCCTCAAAGATAACATTCTCTAGTGGCAGTCTTGGTTTCACATCATGATTTTGATTTGGCACACCCAGTGCCATCCCAAAGACAGGATAAGTGTAGTCAGGTAGGTTAAAAAGCTCTGCCACTTCTTCTGACTTGTAACGAACCAAGCCAATGATGACACCTCCATAGCCCAAACTTTCAGCTGCCAGCAGGGCATTTTGTCCAGCAAGAGCCGCATCGACCGAACTAATCAAGAGACCTTCCACCCCTTGAGGTTGGAATGTATCGGTATGAAGTCGGGCTCCCTTTTCTGCTCGGTTTAAATCTCCGACAAAGAGAAGGAAAACAGCTGACTGGCGAATGGCTTCTTGAGGCACCAATTCATACAAGGCATCTTTCTTCTCTTGACTTCGGACCACAATCACAGAGTAGGATTGGAAATTCTTCCAAGACGAGGCCATCTGGGCTGCTGTCAGGATTTCAGTCAAGTCTTCCTGAGGAAGGGCTTGCTTTTTAAACCTGCGCACTGAAGTATGAGCCTTCATTAATTTGATTGTTTCTGTCATCGACGGTTTACTCCTTCTAAACGAGTCTCCTCAGCCAAATAACGGATGCGTTCCATGACGCGTCTGGCTTCCCAGGTTTCGTCAGGTCCTTGTTTTACTTTAGCAAAATGCTTCTCCAAATCTTCAAAGTCGAAGTTGGAGGTGAAAAAGGTCGGTAAATTTTCCTGCATCCGATATTGGAGAATGACCTGCAGGATTTCATCACGCACCCAAGCTGTTGATTGCTCGGCACCAATATCATCTAAAATCAGGACTTCAGAAAGCTTAAGCTCATCCACCAAGGTCTTGACATTACCATCACCGATAGCATTTTTGACATCAATGACAAAGCTAGGATAGTGGAGGAGAGTTGATGAAACACCGCGTTTTTCTGATAAATCATGGGCTAAGGCAGCCACCATGAAACTTTTACCCACACCAAAGTCTCCATATAGGTAAAGACCTTTTCGAATAGCTGGATATTGCTCCACGAAGGCTAATAGCTTTTCAAAAACTGGCAAGCGACCCAAATCATCCAAGTCAACTTGAGCTAAACTAGCTTTCCTGAGACTAGCTGGCAGATTGATTAACTTGAGACGGTTCTTAATAGCCGCTTCTTTTTCCGCCGCGATTAGTTCAGGAGTTTCTTCATATGAAACGTCCGCATAGCCATGATTCATGACTAGTATAGGCTTGTAGCCTTTGGCAATATAATCTGTATCTCCTCGGAGAAACTTGTCACGCTCGGTAATGTACTGATTAAATTTGGAGATACTGCGATTCAATTCCTCTGGAGTAAGGGATTCTTGCTGGATAAAGGCCGCAACATCAGGATCCTTCATGATTTTCTGGACCAAATCTTGATAATGAAAACGGCTAGGTTGACGTTTGAGTACGTCTCCGACACTTTCCATCTAATCTCCTCCTTTTTCTAATCGAGCTAATAGTTCTTGTTTCTTACGTTCTAGTTCCAGACGAGTTTCCTCGCTGGTTTCATTCTTATAATCTGGATTGCTCCACTTGGGTACATTGGACTTGGTAGGACTGGGTTTACTGCTTTTTTGAGCCTGACTCTTTTGCCCACGTTCACGGATGCGCAAGACTGCCTCTTCTGCCGAATGAATCTTTTGGTATGCATAATCATTGGCTACCTTCATGGCATATTTCTCATTGATGTTTGCCGAATCTACCTTATTAAAGGTCAATAAGAGAATGATATTGATGACTTCATCCAGCAAGCCCAAGCCAGCCATCTGTTGCAAGAGTTCCCTTTCTGTTTGGGTAATGGTTCCCTTGCGTGTTTGCTTGATTTCTGCCAAGAACTGCAGGGCAGTTTTACTTTTGGCTTCTTTGATAATGGTCGTTTCCTTAGGACTAAAGTCAGAGGAAATCGGTTTTTGAGCAATTTTTTCCCGCATGCGTTTGGTTGAAATAACCTGGGAAACAGCTGTTGACTTGGCCAGTTGATAGGTTTCAAACCAAGTCCATTTCTTCTCCTCGGCAATGGCAAAGAGGTTCAAAACATCGGACTGCTCATCCGCAAAGCGAAGCCCATCACGAGCCATCAGCTGACGAAAATGATCCAAGTCAAAATCATTGGCCACTTTCTTCTTGAGACTAAGGTCTTCTTGACTTCCCAGTTCTGCCAAGTCTGGAAAGACTTGATTGAGTGAGACAGGTATTTCTTCTCCCTCAGCACTCTCAACTCTCAAATCCTCCACAGCTGCATCACCAATCTTTTTCTCTAAAAGTCTGCGATAAATAGGATGTTCCAAGAAGTCTTGACTAGATAGAGGAGCATGGAGAGCTAACTGATAAACATCACCCTTTTGATAGAGGGTCAAAAGATTGAAAGCAGATAGGATTTTCAGGGATTTTATCAGTCTATCCATCCCAAAATTGAGATGATTGAGAATGCTTGAAAAAAGATATTCCTTTCTGCCATTATCCCAAAAACTGATCGTATAAAGATAAAGGCTCAGTGCCTCCTGACCGATAATCGGGAGGTAGCACTGTACCAGAGATGAGGTATCTTGCGACACCCGATTATTCTTTAGATAAGAAAAACGGTCAATTGGCTTCATTTATCTTTCCTTTTTCTTTTTAGAGGACTGGGTGATTTGTTGGAGCAAGCTCTCTAACTCACTAACATCCTTAAAACTACGATAGACACTGGCAAAACGCACATAGGTAATCTCATCCAACTCAGCCAACTCCTCCATGACGAGTGAACCAATGTCCTCACTTTGAATTTCGTTTTCATTTCGACCACGGAGTTTCTGTTCGATACGATTGACTACCATGTTGATTTCATCACTTGACACAGGACGTTTCTGGGCTGAGCGGATAATCCCATTAAAGATTTTATCTCTGGAGAATTGTTCTCGTGTGCCATCTTTTTTAACAACCACTAAGGTTCTTTCTTCTACTCGTTCGTAGGTTGTAAAACGGTGCTGGCATTCGTCGCACTCACGTCTTCTACGAATGGTGTTCCCTTCTTCTGCTTGGCGACTATCGATAACACTTGACTTGGTAGCCCCACATTTTGGACAACGCATCCTTTCCCTCCTTATCGTTTTCTTTTCATTATACCATTTTTTAAACGATTCCCAAAACAATTCTACTTTTTGCTTGACAAGTTTTTTGTTTTGTTGTATTATTTAATTAAGACAACTAGATAAAAGAAAGGAGACCAAGATGTCCTGGACATTTGACAACAAAAAACCCATCTATTTACAGATTATGGAGAAAATCAAGCTTCAGATTGTTTCCCATACACTGGAACCCAATCAACAACTTCCAACCGTGAGAGAGCTAGCTAGCGAGGCTGGTGTCAATCCCAACACCATCCAAAGAGCCTTGTCAGACCTCGAACGAGAAGGATTTGTCTACAGCAAGCGAACAACTGGACGATTTGTGACTGAGGATAAGGAACTGATCACCCAATCGCGCAAACAACTATCCGAAGAAGAATTGGAACACTTCGTTTCCTCCATGACCCATTTTGGCTATGAAAAAGAAGAACTACCAGGCGTAGTCGGCGATTATATTAAAGGAGTTTAAGCCTATGTCATTACTAGCATTTGAAAATGTATCCAAATCATATGGAGCAACCCCAGCCCTTGAAAATGTTTCCCTTGAGATCCCAGCTGGAAAAATCGTTGGTCTTCTCGGTCCAAACGGCTCAGGGAAAACAACATTGATTAAACTAATCAATGGCCTCTTACAACCAGATCAAGGACGTGTCCTGATCAACGACATGGAGCCAAGCCCAGCAACCAAGGCCATCGTAGCTTATTTGCCGGATACGACCTATCTCAATGAGCAAATGAAGGTCAAAGAAGCCCTAACCTACTTCAAGACCTTCTATAAAGATTTCAATCTGGAACGCGCCCATCATCTACTTGCAGACCTTGGCATTGATGAAAATAGTCGTCTCAAGAAACTATCAAAAGGAAACAAGGAAAAGGTCCAACTGATTTTGGTTATGAGCCGTGATGCCCGTCTCTACGTTTTAGACGAACCCATTGGTGGGGTGGATCCAGCAGCCCGTGATTATATCCTCAATACCATTATCAACAACTACTCACCAACTTCTACCGTTTTGATTTCTACCCACTTGATTTCAGATATCGAGCCAATCTTGGATGAAATTGTCTTCCTCAAAGACGGAAAAGTCGTTCGTCAAGGCAATGTAGACGATATTCGCTATGAGTCGGGTGAATCCATTGACCAACTCTTCCGTCAGGAATTTAAGGCCTAAGCAAAGGAGATTATTATGTTTTGGAATTTAGTTCGCTACGAATTTAAAAATGTTAACAAGTGGTATTTAGCTCTTTACGCCGCCGTGCTAGTTCTTTCCGTTCTCATAGGAATGCAAGGACACTACTATAATTATGTATCTTTCAAAGATAGCCAACCTGTCTTACTTTTCTTTCTGGCTCTCGTCTTTGGTGGATTGATGATTACGCTTGGGATTTCAACCATTTTCTTGATTATTAAACGATTCAAAGGTAGTGTCTATGACCGACAAGGCTATCTGACTTTGACCTTGCCAGTTTCTGAACACCATATCATCACAGCCAAATTAGTTGGAGCCTTCATTTGGTCTATCCTTAGCTCCACTGTACTAGCTCTAAGCGCTTTTATTATTGTTACCATAACGGTTCCAGAATGGATATCAAATTCTGAGTTGATTCCACTTGTAGGAACATTCCTTCCTCAACTCTCTCTTATGGGGGTATCCTTCCTACTAAATACCATTTCAGGAATCCTCTGCATCTACTTGGCTATTTCCATCGGACAACTTTTCAATGAATACCGTACCGCACTAGCCATTGTAGCTTATATCGGTATCCAAATCGTCATTGGATTTATTGAAGTCTTCTTCAATACCAGTACTAACTTCTATATTAATTCACTTGCAGGATTTAATGATAATTTCTATATGGGAGCAAGCGTAGGCATTGTTGAAGAACTCATATTCATAGCTATCTTTTACCTCGGAACCTACTACATCTTGAGAAACAAGGTTAATTTGCAATAGTTTTAAAGTCTAGCGACAATAACTCGCTAGACTTTTTTCGTTCTCAGGACTTACATTTTTAATATGAAGTATTTAATAAAAAAGAGTATAATAACTTTAAAATTGATTACATGTATATCGATAAGGAGGGCAACTCTTTATGCTGAAAAGATTTGTTACTAAGAAGCACCTCATACTTTACTTCTTTTCTATTGCCATTACTTGGCTGGAAGCAATTATCACACCAGCCCTTGTTCAAAATATTGTTGCTAGTTTTACCAATCAAGAACTAGGCCTTCTTTGGAAAGTTTTGATTTTAGGAATCCTTGGTAATCTCATCCTCTTACTGGGTTTGGCTGGGAAACGTTATTACTACGCTCGTTTGATTACTGACTTCAAATATGGAATCAAGAGTGCTATTTTCAAGCGATTTTTAAACAGTTATGAGATTGATGAAAAAGATATCTTGTCCGACCTAGAAAACGACGTCAAGCAACTAGAAGAAAACTATATTGAGCCAACGATCATCATCATTTCTTCTCTGGGCCTTACCACTGTGTCCATTCTCTATGCCCTATGGACCAATTTTTACCTGGGCTTGATTTTCATCCTCTTCTACTCCTTTCCTGTACTCTGCAGTGCTATCGGATCAAAGCGTTTGGATTCACTTTCTGAAAAGCGGTCCACTGTTAACCAGAGCTACTTAGCAAGCTTGACAAATTTTATTGGTGGTAACCAACAAATTCGCCATTATCAGGGGCAAGACTACTTTTTTGCTCGCTATCAAAAGCAATTACAAACCAGTCTAGATACCGAAATTAACTATGAAAAGCAACGAACTTTAAACAGTCTCTTGATCAATAGCATCGATGCCTTTTGTTCTGTCACACCAATCGTCATCGGTGGCTTTATGACCTACTATAATTATTTAGATGCGGCGAGTTTTGTGGCCATCTATCTAGTTTCCCATAATATCGGCTATCAATTCCAAGAGTTGGCTTACTTTACCAACACCCGAAAAGCTACTCGAACTCTTCTCAACAAATACCAAGAACTTTTGGGCCAGTCTGACTCCACCTCTCCTAGAAGCATAGAAAATATTTTCCCTATCCAACTTAACACCATCTCCCTTGAAAAAGATGGGAATATCCTCTTATCTCCGATTTCCATACACATCAAGCAAGGAGAAAAAATCGCCATTATCGGGGAAAGTGGCTCTGGTAAAACAACCCTGCTCAATATCATTCATGGAAAAGAGACATCAACAAGTGGACAGATTAGCTTTGCTGGTCAAAACCTGTCACGTAAAGAAATCACAAGCTTTAGTTCCTATATCCTCCAAGATAGCCATTACTTTGACACGCTATCTCTGGACGACAATATCCTTCTAGGACTAGATAAAAATCCAGAGACTTTAAATCATATCCTCAAAAAAACAGGATTAGAACATTTGAAAAATCGAACGCTCAGCAATGATAGTCTGTCTGGTGGCGAGAAACAACGCCTCGAAATCGCTCGAGCCCTCTACCATGATAGCCAACTCATCTTAGCAGATGAGATTAAGGCCAATCTTGACTCGGAAAATAGCAGAAAAATTAGCGACTTGCTCTTCTCCCTACCTCAAACAGTCATTGAAGTCATTCACCACTACACGGAAGAAGACTTAAAACACTATGACCAAGTCATTCACTTAAGTAAAGAAAAGTAATAGTCTATAACATACGATTTTAAAAAGCAAGGAACCCGAATTCCTTGCTTTTTAACTCAATATCAAACTGGCTACAATAGGGCTGACAAAGACATAGAGAATACCGGTGACACCGATAGCCAAACCACCCATGGCTCCTGCTACAGAACCGTATCGAAAGGCTGTCCCTGTTCCAACTGCGTGGCCTGTTCCTCCAAGGGAAAGACCAACAGCTACTGGATCATCTATTTTCAACCACTTCAAAAGGGTTGGTCCGATGACACTGGTTAAAATCCCAGTCGCCACTACAACCACCAAGGTCACGGTCGTCAGACCTTGCAATTTTTCTGTGATTCCCACTGCCATGGCGGTTGTTACTGACTTAGGAAAGAGAGAAATGGCTAGGAAAAAGTCCATACCAAATATTTTCGCCACAAGGGCTGTGAAAGATGTATTGACAACTACTGCTAACAGACTACCAAAGAGAATACTCCGTGCATGGTGCTTCATCAAGTGAAAACTCTTATAAAGCGGAATCCCTAGAGCCACAGTCGATGGGACAATCAAGTTGTTCAAATAAACCCCACCTTGGTAGTAATCTTGGTAAGAAATACCCGTCACCTTTAGAAAGATGATAATGAAAACAGCTGACAAAAGCAAGGGCGTTGTCAATGGATGAGGAAAACGTCTGTAAATCAACATCCCCACTAGATAGGCTAAGATAGACAGGGCAAGCCCAAACAGGGGATTGGAAACAAATTCACTCATTTGGAATCTCCTTTCTCATAATCTCCCTCAAACCGTCTCTTGATAAACTGAACTACCAAGGCTATGAGGATAATATTGATGACTGCTGCAAAAAAGACAATCAAAACAATTGGCAAAAGATAGGGAGCAATCACATCAAACTTCTCCATGATTCCCACTGCTGGTGGCAAAAAGAGAATGGTCATATTGGCCAGCAAGAAGTTCCCTACCATGTTGACATGTCTGGTTCTCAGCCACTTGAATTGCAGGGCTAAAAAGAGAATGATTAAGCCGATAATACTGCCTGGGATGGGCAAATGAAAGAAACTGGAGATTCCCTCTCCGATTAGAGAAATCACAAAGAGAATCATTAATTGAACATATAATTTCATCCTAAACTCCACGAAATAGACTTCTTGCATACCAGTTTACTCTTTTTTCAGAAAATTTCAAGGAAATGCACAATAGATAATGAAAATTAGAGAGGAAAGGGGATACAGACAATTAAAAACTAGTGAAAACAGGCATGATTTAGGATACAAGATTTCAGCGTCCTTCTTGCCAGCTTTCTTGAAAAGTAGTATAATTATTGCATGCGCAATCATCTTGTGATACAGAGACTGTCCGTGAATGAACTTTCTTCTATTTATAACTCTAAAAAGAAAGGAGATACTATGACCTACTTAGAAAAATGGTTTGATTTCAATCGGCGTCAGAAAGAAATCGAAAGTCTCTTGGAAGAGACTGTTGCCCAGCAGAGTGAACAAAGTCTGACCTTGAAAGAGTTCTACCTGCTCTACTATCTGGATTTGGCCCAAGAAAAATCTCTACGCCAGATTGACCTGCCAGATAAGCTTCATCTGAGCCCGAGCGCTGTTTCTCGGATGGTGGCTCGCTTAGAAGCTAAAAATTGTGGTCTACTTAGTCGCAGGTGTTGTGATCAAGATCGACGCTCTAGCTTCATCTGCCTGACAAGCGATGGACAAAAGACACTAGCCTCTCTACAAAAGGCTGTCGAAGAAAGCTTGGAAACTGGTTTAAATTTCTTAATTTAAGATGATTTTAAAAAAGTTGCGTGCGCAATCATTTTTCTTGACATTCTCTTCTACAAGGAGTAAAATAAAGTCATCATTAAACAAAGGAGTTTTTAAAATGATTGAAATTACCTATCTAGATGCCAGCAAGAATGAAAGAACTGTCACCTTCGATTCTTATGAAGATTTTGATCGTTCACAACAAGCTTGCCTTATCGGCGTCGCAGACTACTACCCTGTCCAAAAATTAACTTACAACGGTCATGATTTGGACTATCATGGGACTTACGGAGATATCTTCTTCTATCTCAAGAAACAAGATTTAAGCCAATATAACTAAAAAAGGAGAAATACAATGGCAAAAGCAATTACAGATGCAACATTCGAACAAGAAACAAAAGACGGTTTGGTCTTGGTAGACTTCTGGGCAACTTGGTGTGGTCCATGTCGTATGCAAGGTCCAATCTTGGACAAATTGTCTGAAGAACTTTCAGAAGATGTATTGAAAATCGTTAAAATGGACGTTGATGAAAATCCAAACACAGCTCGTGCTTTTGGAATCATGTCTATCCCAACTCTTCTCTTCAAAAAAGACGGCCAAGTTGTAAAACAAGTTGCTGGTGTTCACACAGCAGAACAAATCAAGGCCATCGTTGCTGAATTGAGCTAATCACACTAGAGACCAAGTACTTTCTTTGGTCTCTTTTTTCTTGCCCTTTGCCATTTTTCAAAAAATATGCTAGACTGTAGGTAGAATATTACGATGTTTGGGACATGCCATCGCTAAAAAAACCTCTACTTGGTATTTTTTAGCTCCCTCAAGGGAGCTTTTTGCGTGCTCTAAACATTTCCCATTTTGGAAGGAGTACTATGAAACGTCAATCAGCCTTGGTCGTCTTTAGTGGCGGTCAAGATTCTACAACCTGCCTCTTTTGGGCTAAAGAACACTATGAAACGGTCGAAGCCGTCACCTTTGCCTACGGTCAACGCCATCATCTCGAAATTCAAGTTGCTAGAGAAATCGCTAAGGAACAAGGAATTCGTCATCACATCCTAGATATGTCCCTGCTGGGGCAAATCACTGAAAATGCCCTGACCTCTGATCTGGAAATTGAGCAAAAAGAAGGAGAGGTTCCCAATACCTTCGTTGACGGTCGCAACCACCTCTTTCTATCCTTTGCGGCAGTTCTTGCCAAGCAACGAGGCATTAAAGACATCGTGACAGGTGTCTGTGAAACAGACTTTTCAGGCTACCCTGACTGCCGGGATGTCTTTGTCAAATCCCTCAATGTCACCCTCAACCTTGCCATGGATTACGACTTCGTTATCCAAACACCTCTCATGTGGCTAGACAAGGCTGAAACTTGGGAATTGGCTGACCAACTCGGTGCCTTTGACTATGTTCGTGAAAAAACTCTAACCTGCTACAATGGGATTATCGGAAGTGGCTGTGGAGATTGCCCAGCCTGCCATCTACGTCAACATGGTCTAGATGCTTATCTCTCACAGAAAGGAGCGTCCTAATGTTTTTTGCACCTAAAGAAATCAAACAGGAAACTGGGGAATCGCTTGTCTACAATCCTCACAGAACCTTGGTATCAAAAGAATTTACCTTTGACGCTGCCCACCACCTTTTTCACTACGAGGGAAAATGCAAATCCCTGCACGGCCACACCTATCATCTGCAGATTGCTGTCAGTGGATTTTTAGATGAACGTGGCATGACCTATGATTTTGGAGACATCAAAGCGATCTACAAGAACTACTTAGAGCCCCACTTGGACCATCGCTATCTCAATGAGACCCTGCCCTATATGAACACAACTGCTGAAAATATGGTTTACTGGATTTTCCAAATCATGAATCAAGAGTTGCCAGACGAACGCGGTCTCCGTTTGGAATATGTTCGCCTCTATGAGACTCCAACTGCCTTTGCAGAGTTTAGACGGGAGTGGTTAGATGACTAGGGAACGTGTCCTTAAACTACCAGTTCTAGAAATTTTCGGTCCAACCTTTCAAGGTGAAGGTCGTGCAATTGGGCAGAAAACCATGTTTGTCCGCACTGCAGGTTGCGACTACCACTGCGACTGGTGCGACTCTGCTTTCACTTGGGACGGTTCTGAAAAGCCAACTCGCATGACAGCTGACGAGGTCATTGCTGCCTTAGATAAACTAGGAAGTTACGACTATGTAACCCTATCTGGGGGAAATCCTGCTATCCTAGCAGCCAATATGGCTGAACTGGTCACTAAACTCAAGGAACGCGGTATCACTCTGGCTGTTGAAACCCAAGGCTCTCGCTGGCAAAATTGGTTAAAAGACATTGACCAAGTCACCCTGAGCCCCAAGCCTCCCTCATCTAAGATGGAAGTCAACTTTGAGACCTTGGATTTTATCGTTTCCCAATTGGATCCAAATAAGGTTACCTTTAAAATTCCTGTCTTTGATGATGCAGATTTAGCCTTTGCCAAAGGGATTCAAGAACGCTACCAACCAGATGTTCTCTTCTTATCTGCTGGAAATCCTGAGCCCAAGGCTAGAGGCAATATTGTCCAAGACCAACTGGACCGCCTCAAAGAACTCTGGGAACGTGTCGCTGCTGACGACAGCTGGGGCAATGTCCGCGTCCTTCCTCAACTTCATACCCTCCTCTACGATAACCAACGTGGTGTTTAAGATTAGAAAGAAAAAATCATGTCACAACAAGAAGAAATGAAAAACCTCAGCCTACTAGGCAACAAAGAAACCAACTACATTTTCGAATATCAACCAGAAGTCCTCGAATCCTTTGACAATCGTCATGTGGAAAATGACTATTTCATCAAATTTAACTGCCCTGAATTTACCTCGCTTTGTCCCATCACTGCTCAACCAGACTTTGCAACTATTTATATTTCCTACATTCCTGACAAGCTCTGTGTCGAATCAAAATCCCTCAAACTCTACCTCTTTAGCTACCGAAACCACGGAGATTTCCACGAAAACTGTATCAACACCATCGGGAAAGATTTGGTTAACTTGCTAGACCCTCGCTATTTAGAAGTCTGGGGAAAATTCACTCCGCGTGGTGGCATTTCAATTGACCCCTACTACAACTACGGTAAGCCAGGAACTAAGTATGAAGGCTTAGCAGAACAACGCCTCTTCCAACACGACCTTTATCCAGAGAAAATTGACAACCGTTAAACTCATACTCAATGAAAATCAAAGAGCAAACTAGGAAGTTAGCCGCAGGTTGCTCAAAGCACTGCTTTGAGGTCGTAGATAAGACTGACGAAGTCAGCTCAAAACAGTGTTTTGAGGTTGCAGATGGACGCTGACGTGGTTTGAAGAGATTTTCGAAGAGTATAATAGAAAAAGCCCTGTTCCTCAAGATGAGGAGCAAGGCTTTTTGAGTTTCAATTATTCTTCTGTTCCTAGGAATTTTTTTGCAACGAGGGCTGCAAGAACTCCACCAGCGATTGGTGCAAGGATGAAAATCCAAACTTGTCGAAGGGCTGCACCACCTACCAAGACAGCTGGTGCCAAGCTACGAGCTGGGTTTACTGAAAGGCCAGTAATGTTCAATCCGACAAGAATCATCGCCATCAAGGACAAACCGATTACCAAACCAGCAATCGCGCCATTCCCCTTGCTTTCTGAAGTTACGGTCATGATAACCAAGACAAACAAGAAAGTTGCAATGACTTCAAACAAGAAACCACCAAAGACAGTGACACCGTTTGCCAAGGCATTTTCACCAAGACTAGCAGTTGACATACCTGAGTTTGCCAAGAGGAAGAAGACAGAAGCAGATGCTAAGAAAGCTCCAACTACTTGTCCAAGGATGTAGTTTACAAGCTCTGAAGATGACAAACGTTTGTTAACAAACATAGCGATCGAAACAGCTGGGTTCAAGTGAGCACCTGAAACAGTTCCGATTGAGTAGGCTGCAACCACGATGGCTAAACCAAAGGCAAAGGCGATTCCAAGGTGACCTAGGCCATCAAGACCATTTCCAAAAACAACAGCTCCTGTTCCGATGAACACAAGCATGAACGTACCGATTAACTCAGCAACAAATTTTTTCATTTTCTTTCTCCTTTTTTAAAAACTAAATACTAGTCTATCAAAAGAGGGAAAGGGTTTCAAGAAAATTGATTAGAAATTTTCAGGATAAAATTCTATAAAAACGGTAGTGTTTATTTGAAACATTTTTTCTAAAGGTATATAATGTCAATATAGTTCTAATAAGTTATTTATTCCCTAATTTGAACTAATTTTTACAACTTTGCTGTTCTTTTATGAACGTTTGAATGGTATCGTGGATACCAAGGAGGAATCATATGTCTAAAGTTGCTATTGTCACAGGTGCAGGTCAAGGAATCGGTTTTGCAATCGCAAAACGATTGGTTCAAGATGGCTTTAAGGTAGGAGTCTTAGACTACAATCCCGAAACAGCTGAAAAAGCTGTTGCCGAATTATCAGCTGAAAATGCCTTTGCTGTCGTGGCCGATGTTTCGAAACAGGCCGAAGTTGCACAAGCATTTCAAAAGGTTGTTGACCATTTTGGTGATTTGAATGTTGTCGTAAATAACGCTGGTGTTGCTCCCACTACTCCTCTTGATACAATTACTGAGGAACAATTTACACGCACTTTCGGTATCAACGTTGGTGGTGTCATTTGGGGTTCACAAGCTGCACAAGCGCAATTTAAAGCACTTGGCCACGGAGGTAAAATTATCAACGCAACCTCTCAAGCCGGTGTAGTGGGCAATCCAAACTTGACTGTTTATGGTGGTACAAAATTCGCTGTTCGTGGTATTACTCAAACATTGGCGCGTGATTTAGCAGACTCAGGCATCACTGTTAACGCCTACGCACCAGGTATTGTGAAAACACCAATGATGTACGACATCGCTCATGAAGTTGGTAAAAATGCAGGAAAAGATGACGAATGGGGTATGCAGACATTTGCAAAAGATATTACCCTAAAACGTCTATCTGAACCAGAAGATGTGGCTGCTGCTGTCAGCTTCCTTGCAGGACCAGATTCAAACTACATTACAGGACAAACCATTATCGTTGATGGTGGTATGCAATTCCATTAAGATACACAAAAAGAGGTTGGAAAATGATTCAACCTCTTTTATTAGTTTTCATTATTAGTTAGGAGGATACAATAGAAACTCTTTCAAAAAGTAATATTAGCTAATCCCTAGTATTGAAAAGACTGGATAGCTTCTTTCAAGTCATCTTGTAAACTATTTCTCTGGTCAAGTTGGACATAAACTTCCAACAGACAGGATCTGAAGTTGGAAAATTTATAAAAATCTTCCCTTTCTTCTATCGGAAAGTCAACAGCTTTTATCCAAGAAGCTACTTGCTCTTGCTCCAACTTCCCTTGTAAAATAGGTTCATAGATCACTCTGGCTAAACGCCAATCCTCATCATCTGTAAAGCGAATCGAAATTCTTTTAAATAGTTGGCCAAGTATATCAAATACTTCATGAACTCTGTTTTTAGGAAAGTCTGGATGACAAACCACCTCTGTCAGTAAATCGGCTCCATGTGCAAAAGCATGAACCCAACCATACTGACTTGAAAAACCCGTTGTATCCTTTTCTTTTGAAAGATAGTACAAACCTTGATTTAAAAGGACATTGCGAATTTCTGCTTTTAATCCCTGATAAAAAACCGATTGCTGGTTGGCGTCCGCCGACAAGAGATTTGCATAAATAAGCGCCCTAAAAGAACGTTCGAGTGTTGGCAGGCCTATCTTATCAATCTCTTTGTCTAGTCCTCCATCAGCTGAGACCACATCAGCAATGAAATGAAATTGTTCCTGTGTAAATAGCTCTTCCTGAATCCCTCTAGCAAAGCTTGTAAAAACAAGGTCATCACGAATTTCTGGAGAAGGATCTCCCAAATGATCAAGCAACCACTGGATTTCTTCCTCATGATAACTTGGTCTTTCTTCAGATATTTTTCTGAGTAACTCTTGATACATGGTCAATACCTCTACATTTCTAGCAACTTGATATAATCTAGACCCCATTTCTCGACAGCATCTAAAACAACTCTGAATTCCTGCCCCATTTCAGTTAAGCTGTACTCAACTCGTGGTGGAACTTCGGCATAGACCTTTCGTTGAACAATCTTATCCTTTTCTAATTGACGGAGATGACGGGTCAAAATAGTTTGAGTAATCCCAGGCAATAATCTCTGCAATTCTTTAAATCGTTTGGTACCCGTACTCAACTGATAAATGATTACCAGTGCCCATTTCCCCGTTAAAACCCTCTGCGTTGTTGCAAATGGACAAATACCCTACTCACTCACTTTATTTGTCATAAAATATCTTCTTTCTATTTTTTAAAAAAAAATTTATCTTTTAGTATCAATAAAAGTACCACTTTTGATACTAGCTATCAAAAAAGTGTCTACTTGTTTTTTTGTTTGTAACTGTTACAATTATATCATAAAAAAGAAATGGAGAATATATATGTCAACAAACTTAGAAATTTTCAATGCTTATAACCAAGCTTTAATTGCTGGTGACTTTCCTGGTGTCTTTGAAACGATGGCAGACGATATTGTCTGGCATCAACCTGGTAATCATAGTATATCTGGTACAGTTGTTGGTAAGGACAAGCTAGGAACTCACCTGGCTACATTTGCTGAGAAAACTAATGGAACCTTTAAGGTGGTAACAAATTGGGTTTCTGACAATAAGGATTTAATCGCAGCCAATGTTACTTTTCTTGGAACACGTGCTGATGGTACTGAACTCAATATGAACGGGATTGACCTCTTCCGCATTGAAGACGGAAAAATCAAAGAAGTTTGGCTCTTCTCTTCAGATCAAGCTGAAGAAGATAGCTTTTGGGGATAATTAAAGAGGCCAGAACAAAAAATTTTGATTTTAGGAATTCTTTATTCTAAATTTTTAAATCAATAGATTAGATAAAAAAGCGAACAAGACAGAATTCTGAGTGTCAGATAACTCGTTTTGTTCGCTTTTTATATTTAAGGTTAGACTTTTGTCCCAGACTCTTTTAATTTACTCTCCCAACTGGGCACTGTAGGCGATAATCTGATCAACTGTGTCAGACAAGAATTGGATTGTATCACGGAGTGGTTTATCTGTTGAAATATCAGCTCCGATAATCATAGCTGACTCAAGCGGTGTCTTGCTACCACCCGATTTGAGGAGATTGAGCCAATCTTCAGCTCCAGTTTCAGAGTTTTTAAGATGGAGGTAACCTGCAGTCGAGATGACTAGCCCTGCTGAGTAAGTGTAACTATACAAGCCCATGTAATAATGAGCTTGGCGCATCCAAGTCAGAGCTGCATCATCGTCAATTTCAATAGCATCTCCCCAGAAATCGGTCAAAACTTCCTTCATAATGCTGTTGAGCTTACTTGCTCCGAAGGTTTCTCCTTCTTCAATCAGTGTATACACCTTACGCTGGAAGGCTGCTTCCAAGAGGTGGGTAATAAAGTTATGGAAGTAGGTGTCTGTCAAGCGGTGAGCCAGAGCGAAGCGTTTTTGACGAGGGTCGTCAGACTGGTGCTCCAAGTAATCACTTAAAAGCAATTCATTGAAGGTTGACGGCGCTTCGACATAGTAAGTCGACATGTGGGCGTTGAAGTAGCTTTGGTGATTGTCTGAAAAGATGAATTGACCAGAATGCCCGATTTCATGAATTAAGGTATAGACATCGCTCAAACGACCTGTCCAGCTCATGAGGACATAAGGGTGCACGCGATATGGATCCGCCGCATAACCTCCGGAATCCTTGCCACTGTTAGCAGCAAAGTCTACCCAGCGCTCTTCTTGATAGCGAGCAACTTCCTGACAATATTCTTGTCCCAAAGGTTCTACCGACTTCATGACCAAATCATAGGCGTCGTCAATGGTCACTTGAGGATTGAGGGCACTATCCAAATCCAATTTCCAGTCTGCAAAGGTCATCTTTTCAAGACCATTTACCTTGGCAACATGCTTGAGGTATCTCTGAGCAACGGGCGCAAAATCCTTCATGATGAGGTCAATCTGGCGGTCAAACATGGCACGGTCCACTTCTTGTTCAGCCAGAAGATAGTCAAAAACAGAGTCGTATCCCTTCATATCTGCCAATAGTTTTTCAGACTTAACCTGAGCTAGATAGGCTGCAGCAGCCGTATTTTGGTGCTTACGAAGTCCTTCTGAGAAGGAACGGAAAGATTTCTCACGAACCTCAGCGTCCTCATGATTTTGGTAGAAATTCTCATAAGTCACAAAGCTGTTTTTGTAGGTCTTTCCATGGGCTTCAAAGTCAGCCATTTCGAAATCCCCAGCTCGCATTTTAGTGTAAATATCCTGCGGACTGTAGAAAACTTCACCCAGATTGGTCAAGGCCTTCTCCACATCAGCCCCTAGATAGTGGGCTTTTTTGATTTTGGCCTGACGAATGGCAGCTGTTAAATGAGGCAATTCACCCAAACGATTCAAGACTTCCTCGTCTGCTGCCACCAAGGCATCGTCAAAGAAGGTCAATGCTACGCTAGCATCTGTTTCAAATTCCATCCCAGCTTGGGCAATGTTAGCAAATTCGTCATTGCTATAATCTGTCGTCTGTGGCATAAAGCCATAGTTGCCAATATGGCTCATCTGAATGTAGATTTGCTCCAATTCCGCAAAGGCCTTTTCAAAATCCTCAAAAGTATAAAGATTACCCTTGTAATCACGGCTAAACTGGTTGATGTCTTCACGAGCCTTCTCGATTGCACGTAAGAAATCCTCACGGTCTTGGTATAAGGCTGTTAAATCCCAAAGTTCCTTCTCTGGAAATTCTGATCGGTGTTTTTGTTCCATTTTCTTCCTCTTATTTCTCTAATTCTAATAAAACACTAAGGGCTGATAAAGCGTAAAGTGGTGCTGTTTCTGCTCGCAAAATACGAGGACCAAGTCCTGCTAAGACTGATCCCTTAGCTTCGAAACTCTCAATTTCTGCAGGTGACAGACCACCTTCTGGACCAAAGATAAAGAGCAGTTTAGCTCCTGTTTCAAGACCAGTGACCGCTTGTAAGAGCGCAGCGGCTTCACCTTCTTTGGCCGACTCTTCATAGGCTACTATGATACGGTCAAATTGGTCAAGTTGGGCTAGAAAGTCTGCTTTTTTCTCAAAAAGCTTGATACTTGGGACCAAATTACGCTTGCTTTGTTCTGCTGCTCCAAGGGCAATTTTTTCTAGTTTTTCAACCTTTTTACCCAATTTCTTGCCATCCCACTTGGCAACTGACCAGTCTGCTGGGAAGGCCCAGATTTGACTAGCTCCGAGTTCGGTTACTTTTTGAGTGATAAACTCCAGCTTGTCTCCCTTGGGAAATCCAGATGCGATGGTTACTTGAACGGGCAGTTCCACATTGTCATCTAGTTCTTGGACCAACTCAAACTGACGAGCTTCCACATCCAGCACATGCGCCAAACGCTTGACTCCATCATCAAAGACCAAAGTAACCTCATCATCTTCTTTCAAGCGCATTACCTGAAACATATGCTTGCTGGTTTCCTTATCCTCGATGATGACTGGCGAGGTAGCATTACCCTTTACAAAATACTGCTGCATGCTAGCCTCCAATCACACCGGAAATATCCTTGGTTTTCTTAAAGACACAGGCATTCCATTCCCCTTGAACCATGTGAGTTTCGAGGAAAAATCCAGCTGACTCAGCCGACTTGCGCACCATGTCCCACTTGTCCTTGATAATCCCACTCATGATGAGGTAGCCTTCATCCTTGACCAATCGATAAGCATCATCTGTCAGATGAATGAGAATATCCGCCAAGATATTAGCCACAATGACATCTGCCTCAATCTCAACCCCCTTAAGCAAATCACCTGCAGCTACATGGATGTTTTCCATGCCAGGGTTGAGCTCAATATTTTCCTGAGCCACACGAACCGCTACATCATCTAGGTCGTAGGCGAAAATTTCCTTAGCACCCAGTAGCGAGCTAGCAATAGAGAGGACGCCTGATCCAGTCCCCACATCTAGCACTGTTTCCCCACCACGAAGAACCTGCTCCAAGGCAAAGAGGCTCATCTTAGTGGTTGGATGGGTCCCCGTACCAAAAGCCATGCCAGGATCCAGCTTGATAATCTTTTCCCCAGCAGTCGCCTCGTAGTCCGTCCACGACGGCACGATGGTCAAATCATGAGTGATGCGAGCTGGTTCATAGTATTTCTTCCAGTTGTCTGCCCAGTCTTCCTCAGCCAAGGCAGTCGTCCCCATTTTGACCTCTCCCAAGTCCATAAAATCAGTTAGTTCCGCGAGACGAGCCTGCAAATCTGACTCAACCGTTGCTACATCAACCGTATCAGGATAGTAGGCTGTTACTACGATTTCTTCTTGCTGCTCGACCTCTGGGAAAATCTCGCCGAAGCGGTCAACATTTCCCACATAGTCCATACTGTCTTCGATTGCGACTCCTTGCGCTCCCAGCTCAATCAAGAGATTGGAAACTAACTCCTCCCCCTCACGCTTAACTGTAACTTTTAACTCTTGCCATGTTTCCATATTTAAGATACCAAGCCCGTAAAACACAAAGCCAAAATAGAAACTTCTCTGAAGACGCTTGTGTCTAAGAGAAGTTTATCTTTTTGGCACCGTGTTTAGGGCGGGTTCAGTTTAGAAATGTAACTGAACCATCCTTTCTAATCACTTACTTTTAAATAATCTTTTAATCTCTCTTGCAACTGAGGTACAACTTGACTGGAACTAAGAAACTCCTCAACATTCATTAACTGATAACCCTGTCCCTCATCTCCAAATACGATGCTGTCAAACTGGTTCTGTGTTAACTGACCGACTAGAAATACAGATTGTTTATCCGCAAAAAGCATACTTGGATAAACCTTACTCCAAAGCAGACAATCCTCAGTCAAATGAATTTCCAGTTCTTCATAAACCTCACGCGCCACGCACTCAAAAGGACTTTCATCACCTTCACGTCCACCGCCTGGAAGTTCCCACATATTGGGCCAGGGAATGCTTGCCTTATCATCGCGTAAGATAGTCAAGAGCTTATCCCCACAAAACAAAGCAATCTTACAGCCTGTGAAATCAGAAATCTCTATTTCCATGTCAAACTCCTAGTATCTCGGATAAGGATAAAACTCTCCCTCTTCCAATCCAACTTTCCCTTCTTCAAAGACTTCTTGGTTCCATTCCATGACGAATTCCTCTGCTTCTGGCTCTTCCAAAAAGTCCATGAGCGCATCCAGCCCAACCTCTGCAGTGTCTTTGAGGAACAGAGCAAAATAAGCTAAAAATTCACGAGAAAATCCTTTTTTGGGAAGATAAGGGATAACTGTCAAATAGTCTTCCTCATTGACGCTTGACTTAGCAGGATTGTAAAAAATGACTGCTTCTTCAAAGAGAATGTCATCTGATGAAACCTCTCCATCTTCATCTACCATCTCCACACCTGCAGCATTTTGCGCTTCCAATAGAAAACTCACTTCAACCGCGTGATTGCGTTTGTCCCAACTAATCTCAAAGTCAAAGGGAAAGTTCTTCTCCAACTCTTCCTCTAAAACATCTAAAAATCCGTATGTTGCCATTTTGTCCTCTTTCTATGCGACTCTTCAATCGCCCCGATTGCTCGGAAATATGCTAAAATAGATACTACCATCTTACCACATATACATCAGAAAATCCACGTTAGAAAGGACTGCTATGCCAGACAATCTCGCGCTTCGCATGCGCCCTAAAACCATCGACCAGGTCATCGGTCAGGAACATCTGGTCGGACAAGGAAAAATCATCCGCCGCATGGTAGAAGCCAACCGCCTGTCCTCCATGATTCTCTATGGCCCTCCGGGAATCGGCAAGACCAGTATTGCCTCTGCCATCGCAGGGACTACTAAGTATGCCTTTCGAACTTTCAATGCGACAGTTGATAGTAAAAAACGACTGCAAGAAATTGCGGAAGAGGCTAAATTCTCTGGTGGTCTCGTCCTATTACTAGACGAAATCCATCGTCTTGACAAAACCAAGCAAGACTTTCTTTTGCCACTCTTAGAAAGTGGTCTGGTCATCATGATTGGGGCTACGACTGAAAATCCTTTCTTCTCTGTCACTCCTGCCATTCGTAGCCGTGTTCAAATTTTTGAGTTGGAACCTCTGTCTAACCAAGACGTCAAAGAGGCCCTGCAGATAGCTCTAAGTAACCCTGAGCGTGGTTTTGATTTTCCAGTAGAACTAGATGAGGATGCGCTGGATTTCATTGCTACCTCTACAAACGGAGACCTTCGCTCTGCCTTTAACTCACTGGACTTGGCTGTTCTTTCTACCCCTGAGAATGACGAGGACATCCGCCATATCACTCTAGACATCATGGAAAATAGCCTTCAGAGAAGCTACATTACCATGGATAAGGATGGGGATGGACATTATGACGTACTCTCAGCCCTGCAAAAGTCCATACGAGGTTCGGATGTCGATGCCAGTCTTCACTATGCTGCTCGCTTGATTGAGGCTGGTGATTTGCCAAGTCTCGCTCGTCGTTTGACTGTTATCGCTTATGAAGATATCGGTTTGGCCAATCCTGAAGCCCAGATTCACACTGTGACTGCTCTGGATGCTGCCCAAAAGATTGGTTTTCCCGAAGCTCGCATCCTCATTGCCAACGTCGTGATTGATTTGGCTCTTTCTCCAAAATCCAACTCAGCCTATGTAGCTATGGATAAGGCACTTGCTGACCTCAAAACATCAGGGCATTTGCCTATCCCTCGACACCTGCGCGATGGCCACTACAGTGGAAGCAAGGAACTGGGGAATGCCCAAGACTATCTCTATCCACACAACTATCCTGGAAATTGGGTCAAGCAAGACTATCTACCAGAAAAAATTCGTAATCATCACTATTTCCAAGCAGAAGATACTGGTAAATATGAACGGGCTTTGGCTCAAAGAAAGGAAGCTATCGACCGTTTGCGAAAAATCTGAAATCCTTTTCAAAAAATTGCACTTTCCTCTTGATTTTTTTTGAAAAAGTGGTATTATATAAACATAGAAACGCTGTGGTGTACGACTTCACACTTAAGTGTTGACCGACTATTTTTTGTATTATTAGGGAAACAAAAGTCTTCTAACAGCATGTAGGCCGTCTCACACGGAAACAGCTTCAGTTAGAGCGAGTTGCCCACCTGCTTAATTGCGCGGGTTCAATACAAACCGTGAAGTTTCGGCACCAATACAGCTTTTTTCTTTGCCTCCTTAGCTCAGCTGGCAGAGCAGCGGACTCTTAATCCGTGGGTCACAGGTTCGATCCCTGTAGGGGGCATCTAAATACAACAGGAAAAAGCCTTGTAAATCAAGGCTTTTTTTGTGTCCTCCCTACTTATGTCCCATCAACAGATGCTCAAGATATATTTTGTGTGTAAAAAAATTCTTTTGCTCCTCTACGAAAAACAAAAAAGCTATCCTACCTTTGCAAATTTGGATAAGATAGCAGAATATTTTAATGCAACTCCAACCCAACTCTTTGGAACGAGTAAAGAGATTGAGTTAGAAAAGAGTGTTCTTGAATCTAATGAATACTCTGATAAAGTAAGTGAAATCTTAAAAGCTGTCAAATACATCGAGCATTTCCTACATACTGATGGACAGTACTTAGAGGATTTACTTTACCTAACAAGAGGCAACCAACTATATACAGAAGATGGAAAAGAGTTGTATATTGATCCAACTTCTCAGAAAAGAACACTTCATACCCAATATGAACCTGGTTTTATTGAAGCAAGAGATAAATCTCCACTAGAGCTCTTAATTGAAAATAAGGAGCTATTAGATTAAATAAAAAAAGCGAGGATATCCTCGCTTTTCTATTGTAAAATCTTATTCTTCATTATCAATCGTCAAACACTCCGCCTGTAAGCTGGTACGTGAGGTAAATGTGCTCCAAGGTTTTGACAATTCGCGCCACATAAAGTTATTTAAGCATATCCTTTTCTCTCATTACCATTTTCTGTTATAATAAATTGTACTTCTAAAATAGAAAGGTCTTAAGATGACAACTCTTATTAAACATAAACGTGTAGAATTTTCAGAACTTTTTTATGACCTAGTTTTTGTTTTTGCAATTTCAAAAGTAACTACTTTAATTGAGCATCTTCATAACGGTATTTTGACTTGGAATTCTTTCCTTGATTTTTTCATGGCTGTCTTGGTTCTCACTGATTCATGGATGATTCAAACCATTTATACCAATCGCTATGGAAAGAACTCTTTATTTAACATGGTAATCATGTTTATCAAAATGGGACTTTTACTCTTTATAGCCAATATGATTGGACCTGATTGGCAACAATATTTTTATTATCTTTGTTGGGCTGTTGGTACATTAACCTTTACCTTATTTTTACAATATTTGGTTGAATTTTTTAGAAAATCAACCGATAATGTTGAACGGGAAAGTATCAAAGGTTTTCTATGGATAACAGGTCTAGGAAGTTTAGGAGTCTATCTAGCAGCTCTTCTTCCTATTTACGTTGGAGTCTCTGTCTTATTTGCTAGTATTCTGCTAACATTTATTATGCCAATTATCTTGCTTAGTAAAGATAAGCATTACCAGGTAAATCTCCCCCATTTAATCGAGCGCATCTCCCTTCTTGTCATTATTACGTTTGGAGAGATGATTATGGAGCTAGCTAACTTCTTTACAATCGAGAATTTCTCGATTTATTCGGTTCTTTATTTCATTATTATGCTTTCTCTGTTCTTGTTTTATTTTGGTCAATTCGACCATGCTATTGATGAAAAATCTAATCAAAAGGGACTATTTCTAATTTACAGTCACTATCCTATTTTCATTGGACTTATTATGATGACCGTTTCGCTGAGTTTTCTTCTGAATCCTGAAGCTAATCTTCTCTTTGCAACCAGCTTCTCTTATATCGGATTTGGCCTCTTTCAAGCTGCTGTCCTAGTAAATGGGCCCTATAACAAACACTATCTTCTCTATTCGAAAAGTTACTACTGTGTCCAAGCGACACTCTATCTGGCTGCCTTGATTCTCTCTTTAATCTTTGCTTCTAATCCTATAATAGTAGTGAGTATTACAACCATTTTAGCTCTAGCTATAGCCATTCATTTTATTTATTTTTATATGACACAGAATAAAAAATATTCCAAATCTAACTGGGAGTTATTTTAATGAGTTTATAACATAAAAAAGCTTTGGGAACCAAGGCTTTTTGTTGTTCTGAACTAAAAAATGACAAGACTGTTAGGATATTCTGAGTCTACTATTGATGAAATTCTTTTCTTATCACAAAAAAACGCTATCTAGCGTTTTTTGTTATTCTTAGCTACTCGTCTAATCGAATAAACATCATTGCGTTAAGCAAAGAGATGAGAGCGACTGTGTTGACATTATTGGAATAGATCAGTCTCTTATTTTCAATAGGTGGAATAATAAAATTAGAAATAATGATGTCGTAAGGTGATTCTTTTAGAGCATCAAGGGACAACTCTAATTCACCCCAAACCTCCAGTTCAAAATTGTTACTGCAATAGTAAGAAAGTGTCTCAGCTACTGATTTTGCATGATACTGATCAAAATTACTCATGACCAAAACCTTTAATTTAGGTTGATTTTGTAAAAGATCTAGCACTAAGTGTTTGCTATGGGTGATAAACGTATAGGCCAAATGATTGACTTTCATTGAACTATCATCCATTTTCAAAGTCTTTAGGTAATGTTCAATCCCTTCCTTCACCTCTGAAACAAAGCGAGGGAAAATATTTTGAAAGTTTTTGATTGTATTGCCTTTTTGATCAAATAGGATAAACTCTGTAGATAATTCCTGGCGATGCAGATGTGCCGTATTATGCAGATGCCAAATCAGATTGTCTTTATTGTCTACTTGGAGATTATACTCTCTTGATACCTGATCCACAAAATCTTCCAATAATTGATACGATTTTTTAACATAGCTTTCTGTTTTTGCATAGTTCAGAAATACTTCTTCATCTATGAAAAACATTTTTTGAAAATAGGATACAAATAGTTGACCTAGCACTTCTTTATTCAGAGAGATATGATATTCAGAATCAAAGCTCGCTACAATGTCTTCGATTTCTTCTGCCTGCATGAACGATTCTAACAATTGATTGTTAAAAGAATCTCTCTCAACTTCCATGAAATGACCAAACTTTATGCGATATAAATTTGTAACCAGAAGTAATTTTAACATTCTTTGAGTTGCGAAATTGACGGGAAATGCAGTTTCTTTATAGACTAGTGCTAACAGCTTACACAAAGGCTCTATTGAAAAATCTTCAAAAGGCCATTCGAGGAAATAATATTTCTCTGAAAAATACTGGGCAAAAAAGTAACGGATATCAATCTCATTTCCAGTGATTCGAACTGGATTGAGGCTAACTTCAAAACGATATTGTTTCTTAATAATTTTATTAATATGACTGATGATACGATAAAGAGAGGAAGAACTGATATAAAACTCTTTGCAAATACTATCAGTATCACATCCTTCATTAAAGAAGACAAATTCTAAAATTGAAAAGTGGGTTGAATGCTTAAAAAAATGATGATAGACCATCTCAATATCACTATCATCGGTATTAATGATACGGATGCCGTTTGTTGAGGAATGAAATATCAAGTCAGGAAAAGAAGATCTGACTTGAGACAAGTCATCTTTTACTGAACGTTCCGTACAGTGCAATAATTCTGCTAGTTCCAAAATATGAAACCAGCGTTTATTTTCAAATAGTAATTCTAACAATTCTAATTGTCTGTGACTTTTTTTAGATAATAAATCTCTCATGAATAGCTTTTCTCTCTTTATAATAAACTAAATGATTGTCTTTCAATCTTCATGCAATTATACCACATGGAGTGCATTTATCCTCTTACAACGACTTTTGCTTGTCATAAAAAGACTAGTCTAATCCCTTAGAAACTCAGAAGCATCAAGCTTTTCTTATTTATCTGTATCTAGAGTACATGTTTACAGTACGGTTTTTAAGACGAACTATTATCTTTCCAAATTGAAATACTATATAATTAGTGTAATCAAAGAAATTGATTCTTTGATTTAGAAATAGAAAAGGAGGATACACTATGTTGTGGTCCATTATTGTAGGAGGTCTTATCGGTCTCGCCGCTGGTGCAATCACTAAAAAAGGTGGTTCAATGGGAATAATTGCAAATATCTTTGCAGGTCTTATCGGTTCATCTGTAGGACAATCTCTTCTCGGAAGCTGGGGACCTTCATTAGCTGGAATGGCAATTATTCCATCAATCGTAGGTGCTGTGATTGTTGTTGCAGTCGTTTCATTCTTATTTGGTAAAAAATAAGCATTACCTAGTAAGAAATTAAAAGTGATAAGCCATAATTTTGAATACTGTAGACAGGTAAAATTATGGTTTAAAGCTTTTTAATTGAAAGGATTTAATATGTCAAAAGCAAAGAAAATACTGTTACTTATTTTCTGTATCTTAATCTTGACTATTTTCCTTCCTATTCTCATAGATTATCATCAGGTCAGTGATTTAGATATCCACTTATTCAGTTGGAGAGAACTCAACGCTGAATTCCTGATTGCTAGATATGTCTTTTGGGGGACACTTGTCCTATCTGTTTTAGTTTTAATTTCAATGCTAGGGATACTCTTTTATCCTAAGCAATATTTAGTGATTCAATTAGAAACTCAAGAAGATACATTAAAACTAAAAAATTCAGCTATCGAAGGCTTTGTTCGGTGTTTGGTTATTGATCATCAGTTGATTAAAGAACCAACGGTCCATGTAAATAGCCGCAAAAATAAATGTTTCGTTACTGTTGAAGGGAAAATTCTTCCTTCAGAAAACATCTCAAATCGATGTCTAGTCATTCAGAATGAAATAACTCATGGATTAAAGCAGTTCTTTGGTATTGAACGTGAGGTAAAACTTGAAGTTAAAGTAAAAGAAGTTGAACCTCAAAAAGCGACCAAAAAGACTGTTAGTCGTGTAAAGTAAGGAAGTAAAAATGGAATGGTTTAAAAAATACCAGTATCCAATTATTGCAGGTTCAGCAGGTGTCATTCTCGCTTGCTTTATCTTATCCTTTGGCTTTTTCAAAACACTCTTTGTGTTAATCTGTGGAGGCTTAGGAGCATTTGCTGGATATTATGTTAAGGAAAAATATTTAAATAAATAAAGGAGTCTCGTATGTCAAACGTAGATAAAAACGTAGAAAAAAAAGATGTCGCTCTTGTTTCTCAAGATGTTAAAGGGGAACTCACTTATGAAGATAAAGTAATCCAAAAAATCATTGGTCTTTCACTTGAAAAAGTGCCTGGACTTTTGGATGTTGATGGAGGATTCTTCTCTAATCTAACAGAAAAAATTATCAATACGGATAATATCACTCATGGTGTCAATGTTGAAGTTGGGAAAGAACAAGTTGCAGTTGACTTGAACATTGTTGTTGAATACCAAAAGAATGTTCCAGCTTTGTACAAAGAAATCAAAGATGTTGTCGTATCACAAGTTACAAAAATGACTGATCTAGAAGTTGTTGAAGTCAATGTGAATGTTGTTGATATCAAAACGAAGGAACAGCATGAAGCAGATTCAGTTAGCCTTCAAGACCGAGTAACTGACGTGGCTTCTTCAACAGGAGAATTTGCTTCAGAACAATTTGAAAAAGTGAAATCTGGTATCGGTTCAGGTGTTGCTGCTGTTCAAGAAAAAGCAGGCGAAGGTGTTGAAGCCGTTAAGGGCGAAACAAATGAAAAAGCTCGCGTACACTAATTCATCTGGTCTAAATCAATCAATTTAAAGGAGGCAGAATCATGTCAACAGAAGAAAAATTTAATCAAGCAAAAGGTTCCATTAAAGAAGGTGTCGGCAAAATGATCGGCGATGAAAAAATGGAAAAAGAAGGCGCAACTGAAAAAGTAGTATCTAAAGTAAAAGAAGTTGCTGAAGATGCTAAAGGCGCTGTCGAAGGCGCTATTGAAGGTGTTAAAAACATGCTTCACAAAGACGAAAAATAAGACTAAAAGTAAATTTATCTTATAACAATAGTAGTCGGAAAGAGAACATTTACTGTTCTCTTTTTTGTATATAGGACCCTAAAAACGATTCCGTATCTTCTTTAAAAAGGAATTGTCAACTAGAAAAAGCCTTGGAATCAAGGCTTTTTTGCTTATTTAAAAGAATATAGCTCTTTTTAAAGAAACAAAATTCAAAAGGTTTCAACCTACTAGACTTGCTTACTTATCTACCACCTGAGCCTCAAATTGGGCTGGTTTCTTGTCCACATTAGTAATGGTAATCGTGTAGGGCTTGTTATTGGTTGCATCAAAGACTTTTTCACCTTGATAACTTACAACAACTCCATCTTTTTCTAAATAAATATCTGGTTGGTTGTTTGGAAGTTCTTCGTCCTCCTCGTCCAAACCGTGGCTTTTTATAATTTTTTGTTCCTCTACTCCATAGTAAATAGCACCATTTCGCTCACTCCAAACATCTGATCCAGATAATTTAATTCTGCTAGAATCTTTCTTCTTCAAGATGAAGATTGAATAGTATTCCAAATCTTGTGTTCTGGGATTTACTCTTAGGCTGACGGATTGACCTGGTTGAAGAGTGTATTTTCCATAGTTCAAAACGGAAAGGACAAACCAAACTAGTAGCAAACCATAGAACACTCCTATCATCATTCGTGAGCGCCTGCTTTTAAAAAAACGTAAAAGTAATACAAAAGAGACAATAAAGAGCAATTCTGTAAACATTCTTTTCCCCTTTTCTTATCATCGTTGACATCCTGAACAGAGTCTCGCTTCCATTTCTCACTGGTAACATCAACCATACAAAGTCTGATACATCTTTTCCATGAAAGCCTCAAGCTCTTTTTGAACAATGTTTAATAGGCGCTCTTCTTCGGCTTGAGAGATGTTCACACTTTCTTTATTTTGATTCCTAATATGAGAATAGTATCTACGTTTTAGGGTTAATTGATTGTCTAAAATATAGTAGGCATTTATTTGTTCCTCATTTACCATTGTTTCAAATAAAACCGAGACTTCATCCCTGCCAGGATGCGATATTTTCAAATCGATGTCTCCTTTTATCCCTATGGAATCAATCCCTCCATCCAAGCGGATAGCCCCATCGGGAGGAATAATATAGCCAGCTTTTCGCATGTCAGACGCATATTTTTCTGATGCCATCAAACGTTGTAAGACGACTATATTGTCCCTCTCTTCAAAGAAAGCCTTTAATTGCATATGTTCTTGGTGGTTTTGATACTGAAAATAAAGATTCAAACCAGTAGCTAAGGCAATTACAGAAGCAATCACGATGAGTATTTTTTTAAATCTCGACATGTTTATCTCCTCTATCTAAGAAATCATAAAAATCTTGTTTCCAACTTTGAAAGGTAACTGCCTTATCCTCGGATATCCTTGGAACTCTAGCCCCATGTGACTGCTATCTGCCCTTTTTCATGATGTATTTTCGTATAGGTACTTCAACCATTTGAACGATTTCAAATCCTTCTTTTTGGTAAAGCTTGTAAGCTGTTTGATTTGCCTCGTAGACATTTAGAGAAATAGTGTCTATGTCTTCATTTTTAAAGGCCAAACTAACAAATTTTCTTAAAGCCTGGCTACCTAAGCCTTGCCCCTGCTTCTGAGGGTTGATAAAAAATCTCCCGATATGAAGATTCCTGTCTTCTAGCCTGATTTTCTGGATAAGCCCCACAAATTCTTGTTCATCAAATATTGAAAAGATTCCTTCCAAATCTTGCAAGATTTGAATTGTTAAGGGAAAAGGAATCATTGTTCCCATCCATTGTTCTTGAAAGGATTTGCCAAGAGAGTTAGACCATTGGCATACGAGCTGAGCATTTTCTGTGCTCACATTTTCTTCAAAACGAATCATCATCTTGACCTCACCATCTTATCAATGTTTCTTTATTATACTACTTCTCCTATTTTTTACGAATAGATAAGTATGATTGATCTTTATTTTTTTCTTGTTGGGAGCATTCTCGCTTCTTTCTTGGGTTTGGTCATTGACCGTTTTCCTGAGCAATCCATTATCCGACCAGCTAGTCACTGCGATTTCTGTCAGACTCGCTTGCGACCGCTAGATTTGATTCCGATCCTCTCTCAGCTCTTCAATCGCTTTCGCTGCCGCTACTGCAAGGCACACTATCCTTTCTGGTATGCCCTTTTTGAATTGGGCTTAGGACTCCTCTTTCTAGCTTGGTCATGGGGCTGGATTTCCTTGGGTCAAGTCATCCTAATCACTGCTGGCTCAACCTTGGGCATCTACGACTTTCGCCATCAGGAATATCCCTTAATGGTTTGGCTAACTTTCCACCTAATCCTCATGGCTTTCTGTGGCTGGAATCTGGTTATGGTCTTCTTCCTTGTCCTCGGAATCATGGCCCATTTTATCGATATTCGCATGGGCGCAGGGGATTTTCTATTTCTGGCTTCTTGTGCGCTCGTCTTTAGCGTGACAGAATTACTGATCTTGATTCAGTTCGCTTCTGCGGCAGGGATTTTAGCCTTTCTTTCGCAAAAGAAAAAGGAAAGACTTCCTTTTGTGCCTTTCCTCTTACTTGCTACTTGTGTGATTATTTTTGGTAAGCTACTGCTTGTTTGATAAAGTCCTCAATCGGCTCTCCTTGGTGGAGAGCTTTTACAATTTTCGAACCGACGATAACGCCATCTGACACCGCATTGAATCGTTCTACATCAGCCTGGCTAGACACACCGAAGCCTGTCAATACTGGGATGTCAGCTACTTGATGCAATTGCGCCAAGTGCTTGTCCAAGTCTGAGCGGTAATTTCCTGATTTCCCTGTCACCCCATTGATGGCAACGGCATAGACAAAGCCTTCTGCCCCTTCAATCAACTCTTTCTGACGCTCAAGTCCTGTGGTCAAACTAACTAGGGGAATCAAGGCGATATCTGTGTCTACCAAAAAGGGCTCTACAAAGTTGGCATGCTCATGAGGCAGGTCTGGGATAATCAAGCCCTTAACAGCTGTATCTGCCAAATCATTGACAAAGTTCTCCACACCGTACTGAAAGAGGGGGTTGAAGTAGGTCATAATGACCAAGGGAACCTCTGTTTGAACGGTTTTCAAGGTTTCAACCAAAGCTTGTGTCGAAGTACCATGAGCTAGACTTCGCAAGCCTGCTTCTTCGATAACAGGTCCATCTGCGACAGGGTCTGAAAAGGGAATGCCCACTTCAATAGCTGAAACACCCAAATCTTCTAAAAAGTGGATTGTTTCAGCGAGACCATCCAAACCTTTCTCGTGGTCTCCAGCCATGATATAGGGAACGAAAATTCCTTTTCCTGCTGCTTTAATAGCATTCAATTTTTCTGTTAAAGTCTTAGGCATGAGCTTCTCCCTTCTTTGCTGCGTCTGCTTCCAAGCGGTCTTTGACTTGAACCACATCCTTGTCCCCACGACCTGATAGGCAGACAATCATGGACTTGTCTGGCCCAAGTTCTTTGGCCAATTTCACCGCAAAGGCGATAGCATGGCTAGATTCCAAAGCTGGGATAATCCCTTCCACACGAGACAAGAGTTGGAATCCTTCCAAGGCTTCTTCATCAGTGACAGGAACATAGCTGGCACGCTTGATATCGTGGTAGTGAGAATGTTCTGGACCGATACCAGGATAGTCCAAACCTGCTGAGATAGAGAAGGCTTCTAAGATTTGTCCATGGGCATCTTGGAGCACATCCATGAGAGAACCGTGAAGGACTCCTGGACGACCCTTGGTCAGGGTAGCTGCATGGTGCTCTGTATCCACACCAAGTCCTGCTGCTTCAGCTCCATACATAGCAACTGACTCATCTTCTACAAATGGATGAAAGAGCCCGATAGCATTAGAACCACCACCAACACAGGCTACTAGGGCATCTGGCAAATCTTGACCTGTCAAGTCACGGTACTGTTGTTTGGCTTCTCGACCAATGACACTTTGGAAGTCACGAACGATTTCTGGGAAAGGATGAGGTCCTAAGGCAGAACCAAGGATATAGTGGGTATCATCGATATTTGCCACCCATGAACGAAGGGCTGCATTGACCGCATCCTTGAGCACGCGTGAACCATCTGTTACTGCCTCGACCTTGGCTCCCAAAAGCTCCATACGGAAAACATTAAGGGCTTGGCGTTTGACATCTTCCTCACCCATGTAGATAGTACATTCCATGTTAAAAAGGGCTGCAGCTGTTGCAGTTGCCACACCGTGCTGACCAGCACCTGTTTCAGCGATAATTTTCTTTTTGCCCATGCGTTTAGCCAGAAGAACCTGTCCCAAGGCATTGTTAATCTTGTGGGCCCCTGTATGGTTGAGATCTTCCCGTTTAAGATAAATCTTGGCTCCGCCGATATGCTGGGTCAGGTTTTTTGCGTAGTAAAGAGGCGTTTCACGTCCTACATACTGGCGTAAGAGCTGGTTTAATTCCTCTTGGAAACTTGGGTCCGCCTGACTTTCACGGTAGGCCTTCTCCAACTCCAAAACTGCTGTCATTAATGTTTCTGGGACAAAACGTCCGCCGAATTTTCCGTAAAATCCTTCTTTATTTGGTTCTTGATATGCCATGCTTTACCCTCTCTATAAATCTTCTAATCTTTTCATGATCTTTCTGTCCATCTGTCTCCACTCCGCTCGATACATCGACTGCATAGGGAGTGAAGTGTTGAATTGCTTTTGCTACATTGTCTTCCTTAAGCCCACCAGCGATAAAGAAAGGCTGAGCTAGTTCTGCCGTATCTAGCTGGCCCCAATCAAAGGTCTGGCCGCTCCCAGCCACAGGAGCATCAAAGAGTAGATAGTCTGCCCGAGAATGAGGAACATGACCATTTCCATCTACCTGCACGGCCTGAATGCTGGCACAAGGCAAATCCTCAAACAAACCATCTGCTACCTGACCATGAACTTGTACCAAGTCCAAGCCAACTTTTTCAATCGCTTCTAGCAGTTCTGCCCGACTTGGTGAAACAAATACGCCAACCTTTTTTACACCTGCAGGAATGAGCTTTGCCAGCTCAGCAGCCTCTTCCAAGGTCACCTGCCTTTTACTAGGTGCAAAGACAAAACCGATATAGTCTGCCCCTGCTGATACGGCTGTCTCTACCGCTTCTTTGGTCGACAATCCACAAATTTTAACCTTTGTCAATCTGCAACTCCTTGATTCTCTGGGCCACATCTTCTGCCTTCATGAGAGCTGTTCCCACCAAAATTCCGTTAAAATATGGTGCTACTCGTTCCGCATCCTGCCCTGTGAAAATAGCAGATTCAGAAATATAATAACGATCTTCCTTAAAGTGCTGGGCCAAGTCTACACTGGTCTGCAAGTCGACTTCAAAGGTGGTCAAGTTGCGATTATTAACCCCAATAATCTCAGCACCAAGTCTGTGGGCTACCTCTAGTTCAGCTAGATTATGAGTTTCCACCAAGACTTCCAGACCAAGCTCTGTCGCATAGCCATACAGTTCCTTGAGGCGTTCTTCTGACAGGGCTGCCACGATGAGCAAGATAACTGTCGCGCCGGCATTGCGAGCACGGATAATTTGCTTTTTATCGATGATAAAGTCCTTGTTGAGCGTCGGAATCTCTACCTGACTAGAAATCTCCCGCAGATAATCCAAATGCCCTTTAAAGAAAACTTCATCTGTCAAAACCGAAATCATCACTGCGCCGTTCGCTTCATAAGTCTGGGCCTGTCGCACAATATCCACATCGAGATTGATATCTCCCAGACTAGGGCTAGCCTTCTTGACCTCAGCGATTACCTGCAAACGGTCCCGGTGATTCTTCAAAAATTCTGCTAAGCGATATGGCTGGCGCAAGGGCTGGACTTCCTCCAGCTCCATCTGCTCGACTTCACGCGCCTTCTGCTCCAAAATTCGTGCTAAAAATTCCTGACTCATTTTTGGTACTCCTGTAACAGTCTGAGTTTTTCAAGGGCCTTGCCACTAGCAATCACTTGACGAGCCAAGGCAACTCCTTCCTTGATACTAGCTACCTTACCATTAGCATAGAAACCAAGGCCAGCATTTAAAACTGTCGTTTCC
Source organism: Streptococcus mitis (assembly GCF_901542415.1). Lineage (NCBI taxonomy): Bacteria > Bacillati > Bacillota > Bacilli > Lactobacillales > Streptococcaceae > Streptococcus > Streptococcus mitis. The sequence continues at coordinate 1,111,157 of NZ_CABEHV010000004.1, forward strand.
AAGAATGGACTTGGTTCGTTTTGAAGAACACTAAGCAAAATCTCTGCATTTTCCTGAGCATTACCTCCACGGATATCTTCAATAGCGTAGCGTTCCATCCCCAAATCCTCTGGAGTGAAGCTTGACAAGGTGATTTCGCCATTTTCAAGAAGAGCAATCTTGGTTGTTCCGTTCAAGCCAGCTTCATCCAGCCCTTCTGGTCCAGCAACCACGATGGCACGTTTACGACCCATATTTTTCAAAACCTGAGCAGTGCTTTCTAGAAGTTCTGGACGACTAATACCAAGCAACTGTGTTTCCAAGGCCATTGGGTGAATCAGTGGACCAGTCAAGTTCATGATCGTTGGAATTCCTAGTTCTAAACGAGCTGGCATGATGTATTTCATAGCTGGGTGCATATTTTTAGCAAAGAGAAAGACGATGCCAGTTTTATCAAAAACCTTACCTAGTTCAGCTGGTTTGAGGTCAAGATTGATGCCCAATGCTTGAAGGACATCTGCCGAACCCGATTTAGAAGAAATCGAACGGTTACCGTGCTTAGCCATGTGAATGCCACCACCAGCCAAGACAAAGGCCGCAGTTGTTGAAATGTTAAAGCTGAAAGACTTGTCCCCACCTGTACCACAGTTGTCCATTGCATCATGTATCTCAGTTGGAATGTGTTGGGCATGCCCTCTCATGACTTGTGCAATGGCTGTGCGCTCTTCCGGTGTTTCCCCCTTCATCTTAAGAGCTAAAAGGAGAGAAGCAATCTGCGCTTCGGTTACACGCCCAGTTACGATACGCTCAATGACGTCCGTCATTTCCACACCTGATAAATGTTCAAATTTTGCTAGTTTTTCAATAATCTCTTTCATCCTAGTTTCCTCACTTTACAACCTTCTCGATAAAATTCCGAATAGAAGACAAGCCATCTGGCGTTCCGATACTTTCTGGATGGTACTGGAAGCCATAAATCGGCAGGCTTTTGTGTTGAATTCCCATAATAGCTTGGTCATCAGTCGAACGAGCTGTCACTTCAAAGTCTTCTGGCATTTCTTCAATCAAAATACTGTGATAACGCATGACTGGACGACCATCCTCAATGCCTTGATAGAGAACAGATGGCGCTTCAAAGCTGATATGGCTCTGTTTCCCATGCATGACTTTTGGAGCCAAGCCTAGCTTCCCACCAAAGACTTCTGCGATGGCTTGATGACCCAAACAAATCCCTAGAATTGGCTTCTTGCCTGAAAAGTCACGAATCATGTCTTCCATCTTTCCGGCATCAATTGGCCAACCAGGACCGGGAGAAAAAACCAGACCATCTGCTTTTTCAGCTTCTTCATACAGCTTGGGATCATCATTTCTCAAAACCTGCACCTCTGCAAAATTCCCAATGTATTGAGCCAAGTTATAAGTAAAAGAATCATAGTTATCAATCAATAAAATCATGGTCTTAGTTCTCCAATTCTAGTCATAGATTTAGCCTTGTTAATGGTTTCTTGGTATTCGTTTTGGGCGATAGAATCATAGACAATCCCTGCCCCAGCCTGCACATAGGCTGTTTGATTTTTGAGAATCATAGTTCGGATGGCAATGGCGAAATCCATATCACCCGTCGCAGACAAGTAGCCGATTGCTCCTGCGTATACGCCTCGTTTTTCCGTCTCCAGTTCATAGATGCGTCTCATGGCCCGAATCTTTGGAGCTCCTGACACTGTTCCAGCTGGAAGTGTAGCTTTCAAGGCATCCATAGCAGTGAGTTCTGGAAGCAAACGCCCCTTGACCACACTGGTCAAATGCATGACATAGCGGAAGAGCTCCACTTCCATATACTTAGTGACTTGGACACTGGCCGTTTCAGAGATGCGGCCAATATCATTTCGTCCCAAGTCTACTAACATCCGATGCTCTGCTGTTTCCTTCTCATCCGAAAGCAGATCTGTCGCCAAAACCTTGTCCTCTTCATCCGTAGCTCCTCTTGGTCGCGTACCGGCAATCGGATTGGTTGTCACGATGCCATTTTTGACGGAAACCAAACTTTCTGGACTGGCACCGATGATTTGATAATCCCCAAAATCATAGAAATAAAGGTAATTGGATGGATTGGTCACGCGAAGATTTCTGTAGAAGTCAAATGGATTTCCAGTAACTTCTGCTGAGAAGCGCTGGCTGAGTACGCATTGGAACATATCCCCGTTACGAATCAAGTCACGAGCTGTTTCCACCATTTCCTCAAACTTCTGAGGAGCGATATGCGGTTTAAAGTCTAACGGAGATAGATCCAAGTCTTCAAATTCATTTGGAGCAGGAATGCGTAATTCCTCAAGCACTTGGTTCAAGGCTTCTTCCAAGTCTTCTTGGCTACGCTCACTATAGAGAGTATCCTCGATGACATAGATTTTCTCCTTCTTGTGGTCAAAGACCATGTAACTCTCATAGACAAAGAAATGCATGTCTGGCGTCCCAATTGTATCCTCAGGGATTTGACCAATTTCTTCATAGAGAGAAATCATATCGTAACCAACAAAACCAATAGCTCCCCCACCAAAAGGTAGGGCTGAATGGTGCTGTCTCTTATGAGTCACTTCATAAAGGAAATCCAAGGGATCCCGATCAATCACTTGACCATTTTGATAAAGAACTCCATTTTCAAACTTAATCTCAAAAACTGGATTATAGGATAAGATAGAAAAACGAGCTGTTTCCTTGTCTCTCGGAATACTCTCTAAAATAACCTTGTGTTGCCCCTTTAGACGCATATAAGCCAAGATTGGTGATAAGACATCTCCATGAATGATTCGTTCCATTGTAATTTCCCTTTCAGTTCCTTATTTTTAATTTTTTATCTTTTTCTATTTCCCTTAAATAGTGCGGACGGGAGGTAAAATTATCCAGTGGATGATTTTAGAAATCCAAGAAATGAAAGACCTAATTTTTGAGCTCCTCGCTCATTCATTTCTAGGCTCAGGCTAAAATAGTTCCCCGAACTATTTTACTCTCAAAAATTCCGTCCTAGAGAAGCATCTTTGCTTCTATAGGATACCACTATGGCGGGAAATATCTTTTAAAAGCTCACTTCGTTCGCAAATATTTTATAGAAATCTATCTAGTGATGAAGCATAATTTAAAACTGATAGCCATATCTACGATAAATATATAAAAATCCCCACGCAAAACAACTTGCGTGAGGACGAAATTCGCGGTGCCACCTCAATTATAGGATTTCTCCTATCTCTCATTCCTGTCTCAGATACCTCCTGTAACAGGCTGTGCGATAAAGGGCACTCCCTTGAGAATTATGTTTTCTTCTCTCGTTTCAGATGGACCCAACCTTACAGCTTTCTCTGCTTGTTTCCAGCAACCACAAGCTCTCTGTGAGAGAAAGGACTGTAATTTTTCCATCTATTATTTTTTAGCTTCTAGGTAGTCTGCAATCGCAGCTACGTCCTTGTCTCCACGACCAGAGACATTGATGATGATAATATCGTCTTTACTTAGTTTCGGTGCACGTTTAACTGCTTCTGCGATAGCGTGCGAACTTTCAATCGCTGGGATAATCCCTTCTGTCTTGCTGAGGAGGAGGAGAGCCTGAACAGCTTCTTCATCCGTCGCTGCAACATATTCCACGCGACCTGAATCTTTGAAGTAGGCGTGTTCTGGGCCAACCCCTGGATAGTCCAATCCAGCTGAGATAGAGTAAACTGGAGCCAACTCTCCGTCCTCCTTAAAGACTGCATAGGTCTTCATGCCATCGACAATTCCGATACTACCTTTTGTCATAGTAGCTGCGTGCTTGTCTGTATCAAGTCCGTGACCAGCAGCTTCAACCCCAACCAATTTGACTTCTTCATCAGCCACATACTGAGAAAATGCACCAATAGCATTGGAACCACCACCTACACAAGCAATAACGTAGTCTGGTAAACGACCTTCTTTTTCTAAGATTTGACGGCGAGATTCTTCACTGATGACCTTTTGGAACTCATGAACAATTGTAGGATATGGGTGAGGGCCCACAGCAGATCCCAGAACATAAAAGGCTTCCAAATCATTCATCCATGCTCCAAAGGCTGCATCAACAGCATCTTTGAGGGTACGAGTCCCTGTTTCAACTGCATGAACAGTTGCTCCCATCATCTCCATACGGAAAACATTGAGACGTTGACGTTCCACATCCTCTGCTCCCATGTAGACATCACAGGCCATCCCAAACTTGGCTGCAGCCGCTGCTGTCGCAACACCGTGCTGACCAGCTCCTGTTTCTGCGATTACTCGTTTTTTGCCCATGCGTTTAGCCAAAAGAATTTGTCCTAAAACGTTGTTGAGCTTGTGAGAACCAAGGTGGTTAAGGTCTTCGCGCTTGAGATAAATCTTAGCTCCACCTAGGTGGTCTGTCAAACTTTCCGCAAAATAGAGCGGTGTTTCGCGACCGGAATAATCCTTCAAGTAATGGCGAAATTCTGCCAAAAATTCTGGATCATCCTTGTACTTGTCAAATGTCACTTCCAACTCATCCAACAAAGCCTGAATCGGCTCCGGTACAAAACTACCACCAAATTGTCCAAAATAACCTTTAGTTGTCATAAAATTTTTCCTCTTTCTGTATTGATTTCAAGATATGAAAAAGCCCACACACAGAAAATTATTCTGCGTGAGGGCGTTGGTAACGCGGTGCCACCTCAATTATAAAGGGACTATTCCCCTTTACATCTCTACCTTGTCTAACAACAAGTTGCACTGTAAGGTGTGCGCACCGAATTTTCATTGTTTCAAATTCATTTTTAAAATCAGCCCACTTTCACTACTTCCAACCACCTGTTCACAATCACCACAGGCTCCCTGAAGATCAAAAATAGTTACTTTTCTGATTTGTTGAACTTATTTTAATACTTTGTTTTTTCTTTGTCAAGACTTTTTTACAATTTTTTTGATGAAGCTAGTACTTTTTCAGAAACTGTTTTGAAAGTCTCAATGATATAGTCCACTTCTTCATCGCTTAATTTAGTGTGAAGAGGGAGCGTAATTTCATTTTCAAAGAAGGCATAAGCCTTAGGATAATTCGCCATATCAAAGCCAAGATTCTTATAGGCTGTCAAGAGCGGAAGTGGTTTGTAGTGTACATTACTTGCAATTCCTGCTTTAGCTAATTCTTGGATGATAAGATTGCGTTCTTCTAAGCTCGCTCCTTCTACATGGGTGATGTAAAGGTGGCGTGAAGATTCGACAGTTTCAGTCTTGTGTGCCAATGGATGGATGCGAGAACCTGCAAAACCACGATCATAGCGATCCACGATGTCCTTACGACGGTCAAGCAAGCAAGGGTAACGGTCCAATTGTACCAAACCAAGGGAAGCCATGATATCTGTCATATTGCACTTGTAGGCTGGTGTGACGATATCGTATTCCCATGAACCCAGTTGCATCTTGGCTAGGGCATCCTTAGTTTGACCATGAAGGGAAAGAATTTGGAATTCCTTGTACATCTCTTCGTCGTCAATCGCTGGATTGGCCTTCCAAGTAGCACTTCCTCCTTCTGCCGTTGTAAAATTCTTAACGGCATGGAATGAGAAGGAAGTAAAGTCAGCGATAGAACCAGCAGGTTGCCCTTTATAAGTTGATCCCAAAGCATGGGCACTATCAGAAACAATCACGATACGATTAAAGGCCTGTTGCCACTTGCTTGAAGCAGCAAAAAGGTCACGTTTCTTTTCCACAACTTGGAACAAACGGTCATAATCGCAAACAATCCCTGCAAGTTCTACTGGGATAATCACTTTAGTCTTTTCAGTGATAGCTTGCTCAAGCAAGTCATAGTCCATTTCAAAAGTATCTGCTTGGATATCCACCATGACAGGGGTCGCCCCTACGTGAGTGATAACACTACATGAAGCTGTATAGGTCATGGCTGGAACGATGACTTCATCACCAGGTCCCACTTCCAAGACGCGCAAAATCAACTCGAGAGCGGCAGTTGCAGAATTTAGGCAAACAGTCTTAGGCGTCTGTGTGTATTGAGACAAGCGACGCTCCAGTTCTTTTGTCTTAGGACCTGTTGTAATCCAACCAGAACGCAGGGTATCCGCTACTTCAGCAATTTCAGCTTCCGTAATATCGGGTGGTGAAAATGGAATATTGTAATTTGGCATTGATTTGCTCCTTTTATCTGTACTCATTTTCTCATGACTACTTTATTTTAGCACTTCAAACACGGTTTGAAACATGATTTTGATGTCTCCAAGGAAACTAAACTCTCGGAGATAGGCGAGGTTATAGCGCATCTTTTCAGGGAGGACGTGTTCGACATAGGCTTGGTCAACTGACAGGCCTTTTTCGGTCATTTGACTGATAATAGTGTCCTCATCCTTGTAGTTGATGCTGGCTGGAGAGGTAATCCCTGCTGGTAAAAGTAAGGTCGCCATCATTTCAGGGCTATACTGCTCTGTGTAGCGTGGCACTTCAGGTCGTGTACCGACAAAGGACATTTCGCCTTTAAGGACATTCACCAGCTGAGGCAGTTCGTCCAAACGGACACGGCGGATAAAATTGCCAACCTTGGTAATGCGACTATCGTTAGCAGAAGTCACCAGACTCCCTTTTTTATCCGCATCCGTCACCATGGTACGGAACTTCCAAATCTTGAAAGGTCGATTGTACTGGGTCACGCGCTCTTGCTTGTAAATCACTGGCCCCTTGCTATCCAACTTGATCCAAATGCTCAAAATGAGAAAGATGGGAGAGGTCAGAACCAGTACAACCAAGGCCAAAACCCAGTCCAAACAACGCTTGAAAATCAGCGAACCCTTCCTTTTAGAGACAAGCTGGTAGTAAGACTCAACCTCGCTTGATTTCATTTCCACGGGCAAGTCTTCCCATTTCAGCATGCTGTTTCTCCTTTGTTTTTATTATACTATTTGTCAACATTTTTCATTATACCACAAAATGGAAAAGGCGGTGAAAGAAATCTGTAATTTGAAGGATTTCATTCTCATACTCTAGAAAGCTAGACGCAGGCTGCTCAAAATATAGCTTTGAGGTTGCAGATAAAACTGACATGGCTTGAATAGATTTTCAAAGAGTATTAGGCCATGGCACCCGCCTGCAAGCTATACATCTTGTGATAGGTTCCTCCCAATGCCAAGAGTTCCTCATGGGAGCCGCTCTCGATAATGCGCCCCTTATCCAAGACATAGATGCAGTTGGCGTCTTGGATGGTAGAAAGACGATGGGCGATGGCAATGGTTGTTCGACCCTGTCTCATCTTAGCCAGCGATGCTTGAACCAAACTTTCTGTTTCAGAGTCAATATTAGCTGTCGCTTCATCCAAAATCAGGATTTTAGGCTGACTGGCGACTGTTCTAGCAAAGGCAAGAAGCTGACGCTGACCAGTAGAGAAGCTCGAACCACGCTCAGACACAGGTGCATCATATCCCTGAGGAAGTTCTTGAATAAAGGAATCTGCATCCACGAAAGTTGCCGCAGCCTGAACCTGCTCATCACTGATTTCTTGGTACATGGCGATATTGGACTTGATTGTTCCATGATAGAGGAAGGGATCCTGCAAGACCAGACCGATGTTTTTTCTCAACTCTTCCTGACTGTAGTTCCTGATATCCACATCATCCAAGAGAACTCGCCCTGACTGGAATTCATAAAAGCGCATAAGGACATTGATAATAGACGATTTCCCAGAACCTGTATGGCCTACAAATGCAATGGTTTCACCCTTGTTAACTGAAAAGGAAATATCATCCAGAATCTGATGTTTACCGTCATACGAGAAACACACATGTTCAAAACGGATATTACCTTCTTTGACTTTAGCCTGCCCATTTTCTTGAAGAGGTTCACAGGTCCTCTCGTCTATCAGGGCAAAGACACGACCTGCGGAAACCATAGAAGTTTGCAGGGTTGAAAAGTTTTGAGTCACCTCAATCAGGGGATCAAAGAGACGATTGATGTACTGGATAAAGGCATACATGGTTCCTGCCGTTATTCCCAGATAAAGTCCACGATAGCCAAAATAGGCCATTAAAACTGCATAGCCTAGGAGTTTCAACAAACTCATGGCAGGACGCAAAAAGAGGGCATCCAAGGCTACAGAACGGTTGGCATAGACCAAGTGTTCTTGGTTGATTTCATCAAACTCTGACTGTAGGCGCTTCTCTTGATTAAAGGCCTGGATTATTCTGATTCCCTCGATGTTTTCAGCCAGCTTGCTATTGATATCTGACAAGAGACTTCTGGTTTTCTCAATGATTTTCACTGATTTTTTCCGATAGAGATTGACCAAAAGGAAAATCAAGGGGAGAAAGAGCAAGACTAAAGCAGTCAAACGAAAATCCAATACCAACATGGTATAAAGAGTTGTCAGAAAGATGAAGACTGCTGAGATAAAGCTAGATAAAATCCCTGAAAACATATCGCTGATGGTCTCAGTATCATTGGTCAAACGAGAGACGATGGAGCCTGCTGGCGTCTTGTCAAAATAAGACATGCCCAGCTTTTCCATATTGGCAAAGGCATCGCGACGAATATCCCTAACAATACTGTAAGACACGCGCGCAAAGAGAAGATTGCCAACATACTGAACTACAGTTTGTAGGATGTAGAGACCATAGTAGATCAGCAAAACGGTAATGGCTAGTTGGTTAAGATTACTCAGATACTGGTCGATAAAGTGGGAAGCCACAAGGGGAATGACACTTTTAATGACCGTCGTCGCTAGGAGCAAACTGAGTGCCAAAAAGGTCAGGAGGCCATAAGGCTTGAGATAAGACATCAAGCGCTTCAATACAGTCCATTGTTCTTTCTTATTCTGCATCTTCTTCTCCTTTCATTTCCAGCTGCTGAGACTGGTAGGTTTGGGCATACCAGCCATCCAAAGCTAGCAAGTCTTCGTGTGTGCCCTGTTCAATAATTTGACCATTTTGCAGAACCAAGATTAGATCTGCATGGACAACTGCACTGAGGCGATGAGCCGTAATAATGGTTGTCTTGTCCTTTCGCGTCTCCTTGAGGTTGTCGATAATCGCATACTCTGTCTTGGCATCCACGGCGGACAAAGAATCATCTAAAATCAAGATATCAGGGTCTAAAATCATAGCTCGACTCATGGCCAGACGCTGCTTTTGACCTCCAGAAAGACTGACTCCCTTTTCACCAATCAGTGTATCAAATCCTTGAGGCATGTCTACAATGTCTTGATAAACTTGAGCTAGCTTAGTCGCTTCCTCGACCGCTGAAAGGGGCAAGTTAGGATTGCCAAAGCGGATATTATCTAAAATCGAAGTCGCAAAGAGGAACTGATCCTGAGGAACATAGCCCATAAGACTACGAAGATCTGTCAGACGATAATCGCGAATATCGTGACCGTTTAGATAAATGGCTCCCTCATCCACATCGTACTCACGCAAGAGAAGCTTAATCAAGGACGTTTTTCCAGAGCCTGTCTGACCAACCAAGCCCAGGGTTTGCCCTTTTCCCAAACTAAAGTGAACATTTGTCAGTGTTTCCTCATTTTCAAAGGCAAAGCTATCAATGGCATACTGCAAGCGCCCGTTTTCAATTCCATCTAAAGGAAACTCAGGGTCTTGTACAGGTGATTCCTGAGACAAAAGTTCCTCAATCCGCTGATAGGAAACCTTCCCTCGCTGAGTGATATTAAAGAGGAAACCAATAGCCATAAGAGGCCAAACCAGCATATCCAAGTAGCTGATAAAGGTGACCAGATTCCCAACCGTGATTTGCCCTTTCTGAACCATCAAGGAGCCGACCAAGAGCGTTAAAACATAGGAGGAACCAACAAATAAGAGAACCATGGGGTCAAAGAGACTATCGTATTTCATGGTTTGCAGGTTCTTTTGGAAGGTCAATTCATTGACTGCCTGAAAGGACTTGAGCTCGTCCGCCTGGTAACCGAAAGACTTGGTCACTTTGATACCTGATACAGACTCCTGCACCTTGTTATTGAGTTCAGAAAAGGCAGTCTGCGATTCACCAAAAGCCTTGTGGGTCTTTCTCCCTAGACGACTGGTCGCATAAGCCATGAAAGGCAGGGGCAGAATGGCAACCAAGGTCATTTGCCATGAAATGCTAAAGAGCATGGTCATCAAGGTCACTAAAGCCGTGATAGAGGCATCCACCGCAGACATGACACCGCCTCCTGCCAGACGAGTCAAGGCATTGATATCGTTGGTGGCATGCGCCATCAGGTCCCCTGTCCGATAAGTCTGATAAAAAGCTGGAGACATTTTTGTAAAATGCTCAAATAAGCGAGAGCGCATAATCTGTCCCAAACGGTAGGAAGTCCCGAGGATATACATACGCCAAACATAGCGCAGATAGTACATACCAAAGGCTGCAAGAAGCAAGTAAAATAGGTCAAAAAGGAGGTCCTGCTGGGTTAATTTCCCCGATGTGATAGCATCAATAACCCGCCCCATGACCATGGGGGGAATTAGATTGAGGATGGAAACCGAGACCAGGGCCACAATCCCGACTAAATAACGGCGTTTTTCTAACTTGAAAAACCACCAAAGTTTTTGAATAATGGACATAAAATCCCTTTCTGATTGCAAATAGAAACCTGAGGCCAAGACCCCAGGTTTTTCTTATTCATAGGTTACGACTGTGACGGCACCCTTGTCATACTCAGCGATAAAGATATTGGCTACATTGTCATGCCCTTGCTTGCTGAGGTTATCAAGCAACCACTCTTCGCTACGACCAATCGATTCCAAAACATCAACTTGAATCACACCGTCAGTCACAACTGGATACTTAGGATTTTCATCTCCCATTTGGACCACGATGAGTTGGCCATTTTGCTCCTGCACAGCTCGTTTGACCTGTTTCATCTGGAAAATTCCTTGGCTACGAAGTTTGAGAGCAACTTCTGCTGCAGACAAACCAACTGAACGACAGGCTTCTGGGTCAATCTGCCCATTTTTGATAAGGAGAGTTGGTTTTCCATCAATCAAGCGTTTGACAAAGCGAACATTGTTATTGAGCCACTTGAGGGTCAAGACCAAAATCGTCCACATCATCAAAATCACTGCGTACTGCAGAATGCTGATTGAACTATTGTAAATCACCCCACCGATGATACCACCGAGAACATAGTTTTGAATTTGGTCTGTCGCAGAGTTAGGTGCTAGGTTTCCTTTTCCTGTCACATTGATCACGAAAACCAGCGAGAATAGACCCAAGGCCAGTTTGATTAAAATTTCCATATAGTTGAGTGTCATTTGTTTACCTCCACCAATTCAATAGCGTCTGTTTGATTCAATTCTAATTTCTCTAAAAGATACTTGTCTGGTTGGCTCCCGTTCATGGCGCGGTAGAAATTTGGACCTACCTTGACAAGCGCTCCATCAGTGGCTGCAGAAGTATTGACATAAACTTCTGATTTATCCACTCCCAAGTCTTTGGAAACAACCTCTATGAAATGAAGGGAGGTTTGAAATTGGTTGTTAGAGGCTTGATTGGTCTGGTATTTTGAGATTGTCACCAAAAGCATGGCCACCAAGGTCAAGGCCAAAATCATGACCAATTCCCGAAACTTAGTCCCCTTTTTATCTCGATAGGCTTTAAAAGCAAAAAATCCTGTGATAGCTAGGAGAACAATTCCAAAGCCAATCATGATGCCATTTTGCTGACTGATTTGGCTAAGTACATAGTCATATGAGTAAAATTTCATTTATTTTCACTCCCTTTCATAAAATCATTCTTAATTATAAACGAAAGAGAGTGATTTTTCAAGCCATACGTTGGGGAAATGGACCTTTTTTTGGTATAATAAAATCTATAATCTGAATGAAAAAGGTAACTTTATGAAACTCATCTCATGGAATATTGATTCCCTCAATGCTGCCCTAACTAGTGACTCAACTCGTGCCAAATTGTCCCAAGAAGTACTACAAACCTTGGTCGCTGAAAATGCTGATATCATCGCTATCCAAGAAACCAAGCTTTCTGCCAAGGGTCCTACTAAAAAACACTTGGAAATTTTAGCTGAACTCTTTCCAAACTACGAAAACACGTGGCGTTCTTCTCAAGAACCTGCCCGCAAAGGCTATGCTGGAACCATGTTCCTTTATAAGAAAGAACTCACACCCACTGTCACTTTTCCAGAAATCGGTGCCCCTTCTACCATGGACTTAGAAGGTCGCATCATCACTCTAGAATTTGATGAATTTTTCGTGACCCAAGTTTACACTCCAAACGCTGGCGACGGCCTCAAACGTTTGGAAGAACGCCAAGTCTGGGATGTCAAATATGCGGAGTACTTGGCTGAACTAGACAAAGAAAAACCAGTCCTTGCGACCGGTGACTACAATGTAGCCCACAATGAAATTGACCTTGCAAATCCTGCCAGCAACCGCCGTTCACCTGGATTTACCGACGAGGAACGTGCTGGATTTACCAACCTTTTAGCAACTGGATTTACTGATACCTTCCGCCACATTCACGGCGATGTTCCAGAACGCTACACTTGGTGGGCACAGCGCAGCAAGACCTCTAAAATCAATAATACTGGCTGGAGAATTGACTACTGGCTCACAAGTAACCGCATCGCTAACAAGGTGACTAAGTCTGATATGATCGACTCGGGAGCTCGCCAAGACCATACACCTATTGTCATGGAGATTGAACTCTAAGGAGAAAACGAATGGACTATCAAGCTGTCATTCCTGAATTTGTAGTATCTGACATCGAAAAATCACGCCACTTCTACTGCAACCTGCTAGGATTCTCTGTCGAATACGAGCGTCCAGAGGAGAAATTTCTCTTCCTCTCGCTTGAAGACTGCCAACTTATGCTAGAAGAAGGCAGCGTAAAAGAATTAGCTCAGCTGACCTATCCTTTCGGGCGCGGTGTCAATATTTCCTTTGGCATTGCAGATGTTCCTCAGCTCCACCAAAAACTGCTGGAAGCTGACTATCCTATCCATCGTCCCCTGACAAAAAGAGAATTTCGAGTAGGAGATAGTTTTATTTATCCCCATGAATTTGCAGTCTTGGATCCAGATGGCTATTTTTTAAGATTTAGCGAGTAGAAAAATAGAAACCTACAATACTGTATCGTGTTGTAGGTTTTTGTTCGTTCGTTTTTTTGGTAAATTCGCAAACTAAGTTCCACCGCTAGTAGAAGTGGAAGTTAGTCTGATAAAAATCCTAAAAACCAGTGGAAATCCGTGTCAGGGTAAGTTCCACTGGTTTTACTAATGCTTGATTTCATCGCTTTTGTAACCAAAAGGAATCGAAAAAAAGAGCGCACAAAATCCCCTCATCTGAAAGCGTTTCAGATTAAGTTCCGCTATGGTGGAAGTTAGTGTGAGACGTTTGAATGCGGTTAAAGGTTAGTTTTTAGAACTTATGTTGGAGTAATTTCGAAGACTGACAGACGTCTTCTGCAGGTATTTTAGAAATACCTAGAAGCTTAGGAATCTCTTCTCCATAGGTAAAGGCAAAGAGCTCATAGGCTGACTTTCCATTCAAAGCAGCACGTTTGACACTGTTGACATGAGAGCAGACGAGATTGATGTCCTCTTGAGTTAAGTTGTCAAAAGCAGTTCCCTTAGGTAGAATGTCTCGAATCAGTGTGTGGTTTTTCTCAATTCTCCCTTTCTGGTCAGAGCGATTAGGGTCACAAAAGAAGAGTTTACTCTCTCCTCGCACATCCATTTCGATATCATCAACCCTGGCAAACTCTCCACCATTATCGGTAAGAATGACAGGAAAGAGTTGGAAGAAATCTTTATCAGCTTCATGAAGAGTGTTCTTGATGGTATAGAGGTGTTTGGTAACCTCAAGGGCAGTTTTATTATCCAGAAGCCTAGCGAAGATAAAGTTACAGAAAGACAGGTTGAAGGTAAGTAGGACTTTACCTCCCATCCTCCCCAGAACTGTGTCCATTTCCAGCCAAGAGTCTAGTTGATTAAGGACTAAATAGTTTTGGAAATCCTCATAGGAACGGCCTTTTTTAGCTTCTTTAGGGATGGAAGGTAGTTTCCTTTTCCGTCTTTCTTTGAATTTAACGGCTCTGGCTAGGTCAATATGAGCGATAGATAGGTATCCTTTTCGGATGTGTCGATAGACGGTTGAGGAACTGACATCAAGGTTATGAGTTTTGAGGATATGATAGATGTGTTGTCCCTTTTTAACACCATCAGAAATGACTTTGTCCATGTCCCAGAAGGCCTTGGAATTAAGGGGAGTTCCTTCACGAGCTTCGACAAGAGTTTGTTCGTACTGTTTTTGAGCTTGTTTAGCAAGGTAGAAGATTTTTTTAAATCCACAATTTTGTCTTCTTTTAGGGCATCCATTACAGACAAAGGGAGCCTTATCGAGTAAAGGGCAAGGAAGGTTATCGCATGTAGACTCTCGGACTTGTCTGTTTCGTTTGACTTCTTTGGAAACAGTAGTTGGGTCTTTTAGAATGGATTGTCCGATAGCTTTGAAGGTTTCACCGCGCTCTAAGCCTAATTGGATATCATTACGGTCTGAAAGGGTAAGGTGTTTATGTTTTGTCATAGTAGACCTCATTTCTAACTCAAACGTCTCACACTTAATTCCACCATAAAAATCCGTTTTAGACTAATTTCCACTTTGGTCAGGCAAGTGGAAGTTAGTTTGAGAAATTAGCCGTTCGTTTTTTTTATCTAAACACTAACAAAATCTTTGATTTCTAAAGTTATTTAGTGTAAAATAAAAACATTGGCACAAGCCTGTTTAAAATTGAATATCATTTTACTTGTTTATGTCGTGAATTGGCACGACGTTTCTACAAGGTGCCGGAACACCTAACAATAAGTAAGTCAGAAGTGAGGTATGGTCGTTTTTGCCATGCCTATTTTGGGGACTTGCTTAGAGATTAAGTAGGTCCTTTTTCTATCAGTTTTACTGGATAGAAATCTGAAACAAGCAAATGGATTAGCTTTTAGACTTTAGGAGGTCTTATGAAATTATTAGAAGAGCGCATCCTCAAGGATGGGCATATCTTGGGTGATAACATCCTCAAGGTGGATTCCTTTTTAACCCACCAAGTTGACTATCAATTGATGCGAGAGATTGGAAAGCTCTTTGCGGAAAAATTTGCTTCTACTGGTATTACCAAAGTCGTGACCATTGAAGCGTCGGGTATTGCCCCAGCCGTTTATACAGCTGAAGCCTTAAACGTTCCCATGATTTTCGCTAAAAAAGCTAAAAACATCACTATGAACGAAGGTATCTTAACTGCCCAAGTCTACTCCTTTACCAAGCAGGTGACTAGCACCGTTTCCATCGCTGGAAAATTCCTCTCACCCGAGGACAAGGTCTTGATTATTGACGATTTCCTTGCTAATGGCCAAGCTGCCAAAGGCTTGATTCAAATCATCGAACAAGCTGGTGCCACAGTCGAAGCTATCGGTATTGTGATTGAAAAATCCTTCCAAGATGGCCGTGATTTGCTTGAAAAAGCAGGCTATCCTGTCCTATCACTCGCTCGTTTGGATCGTTTTGAAAATGGTCAAGTCGTATTTAAGGAGGCAGATCTCTAATGCAAACTCAAGAAAAACACTCGCAAGCAGCCGTTCTTGGCTTGCAGCACTTACTAGCCATGTACTCAGGATCCATCCTGGTTCCCATCATGATTGCGACAGCCCTTGGCTATTCAGCTGAGCAGTTGACCTACCTGATTTCCACAGATATCTTCATGTGTGGGGTGGCAACCTTCCTCCAACTCCAACTCAACAAATACTTTGGAATTGGTCTACCAGTCGTTCTCGGAGTTGCCTTCCAATCCGTCGCTCCCTTGATTATGATTGGGCAAAGCCATGGTAGTGGTGCTATGTTTGGTGCCCTTATCGCATCAGGGATTTACGTGGTTCTTGTTTCAGGCATCTTCTCAAAAGTGGCCAATCTCTTCCCATCTATCGTAACAGGATCTGTTATTACCACGATTGGTTTAACCTTGATCCCTGTCGCTATTGGAAATATGGGAAATAACGTTCCAGAGCCAACTGGTCAAAGTCTCTTGCTTGCAGCTATCACTGTTTTGATTATCCTCTTGATTAACATCTTTACCAAAGGATTTATCAAGTCTATCTCTATTTTGATTGGTTTGGTTGTTGGAACTGCCATTGCTGCTAGCATGGGTTTGGTGGACTTCTCTCCTGTTGCGGCAGCACCACTTGTCCATGTCCCAACTCCCCTCTACTTTGGGATGCCAACCTTTGAAATCTCATCTATTGTCATGATGTGTATCATCGCAACGGTGTCTATGGTTGAATCGACTGGTGTTTACCTAGCCTTGTCTGATATCACAAAAGACCCAATCGACAGCACGCGCCTGCGCAACGGTTACCGCGCAGAAGGTTTGGCCGTACTTCTCGGAGGAATCTTTAACACCTTCCCTTACACAGGATTTTCACAAAACGTTGGTTTGGTTAAATTATCAGGTATCAAGACTCGCCTGCCAATCTACTACGCAGCTGGTTTCCTCGTTCTCCTTGGACTCCTTCCTAAGTTTGGCGCCCTTGCCCAAATCATTCCGAGCCCTGTCCTCGGTGGTGCTATGCTGGTGATGTTTGGTTTTGTATCTATTCAAGGGATGCAAATCCTCGCTCGTGTTGACTTTGCTAACAATGAACACAACTTCCTTATCGCAGCTGTTTCAATCGCTGCAGGTGTCGGTCTAAATAACAGTAATCTCTTTGTCAGCATGCCGACAGCCTTCCAAATGTTCTTCTCAAACGGAATCGTCGTAGCCAGCCTACTCGCCATTGTCCTCAATGCCGTATTAAATCATAAAAAGAAATAAGAAAAAGAGGTGTGAACCTCTTTTTTGTTTATCTATATCCTCACCTGTCTATCTTCTGACCGCTGGCCTGTGACAAACATGGTAAAGGTTGCTTTGCAGACATTTCTGCCTTCTTGATTGGTAATATCGACATCCACCACACAGGTTGTGCGACCTTGATGGACGCATTCTCCTTTAATGGTCAACACGTCGTCGAGTTTTCCTGCTTTAAGGTAGTTGATAGAGGATTGGAGTGTCACTCCATCAAGCCCCAAAGATATGACCACCAAACCGCTGATCTGGTCGCAAAGGGTAAAGAGATAGCCACCATGGGCATTGCCATAGTAGTTGAGCGACGAGTCCACTACTTTGGTCGTCACCACAACGTGACCATCTCTCATTTGTTCAATTTCGTAATTTTCAAAGGCAGATATAGCATCAAAATGAAAATCTTTCATGGTTTCCTCCTGATATTTCAAACGACACTATGATACTACTTTTTATAGGACTGTGCAAGGAGAAAGCTCCTAGTCTGGCAAAATTCCGACCTGCTCCACAAAGTGCATAAAGGCCGCCTGTCCCTGCTCTGTCTGCTTGTAGACTCCTGCATCCTCAAGTACACGCGCAAAGATAGCCCCCACAGAGTCCTTGACGATTTCAAGGGCTTTCTCTTTATCTGTTAGGTCTGGATATTGGGCTCTAAGTTGATCTGCCCATTCCTGATGATAATCGGCAACTGTAACAGCTTCTCCTACAAGATAGCTAGCGACTTGCTCCACTTCTTCTTTCAGACGTGGTGGCAAGATTGCCAAGCCCATGACCTCAATCAAGCCGATATTTTCCTTCTTGATATGTTGGACATCCTTGTGGGGATGATAGATGCCATCAGGATGCTCTGGCGATGTCTGATTGTCTCGCAAGACTAAGTCCAACTCAAATTGTCCATTGCGTTTACGTGCAATTGGTGTGATGGTGTGATGCGGTGTCCCGTCTGTCTCTGCCAAAATCTGCACTTCAGGGTCTGAATACTGGCGCCATTCTTGCAAAATCTTATCAGCTAAGTTGATCAAATCTTCTTTGGAACCCGAAGTCAAACGTAGGACAGACATAGGCCACTTGACAATCCCAGACTTGACCTGCTCAAAACCAGCAAAAGAGAAAGTCTTTTGCAAGGGAGCCAATTCCATAGGAAAAACATGTCGTCCCCCCTGATAGTGATCGTGAGTTAGAATAGAGCCCCCCACAATCGGCAGATCGGCATTAGATCCTGCAAAATATCCTGGAAACTGCTCTACGATAGCCAACAAACGTTCAAAGCTCTGACGACTAATCGCCATGGGACGATGCTGGCCATCTAAGAAAATACAATGCTCATTAAAGTAAGCATAGGGCGAATACTGGAAGCCCCACTCCTGACCAGCCATTTCAAAACGGATAATACGGTGGTTACTGCGAGCTGGGTGGTTAACTCGACCATGGTAGCCTTCATTTTCAATACAGAGCTGACACTGAGGATAATTACTAGCTTGCACCAACTTGGCTGCCACAATCTCTTTCGGATCCTTTTCAGGCTTAGAGAGGTTGATGGTAATTTCAAGTTCACCGTAATCAGATGGAACACGATAAGCGATATTTTTAGCAATGGCCTTGAGTTTGATGTAGTCATTCTTCTGACTGAGTTGGTAGAAATTCGCTATCGCTTGCTCAGGAGAGTGGGCATAGGTTGACCAGAAGTTACGATTGACCTGACTCGGACAAGGAGTTACCAAATCCATCAGTTCAGCACCGAGGATTTCACGCGCAGTCTGACTATCTTCAATCGTCTCTAATCGAACGGCTTCCTCAACCAGCTGGTCCTTAAGGTCAATCAATTTATCCAGATTGGTCTCAACTTCCAAAACACCATCTCCCACTCGTGCCAAGACACGATTGGTCAGGTAGATTCGATCCATTTCCTCAAATGAACTTTCAGAAATGACATGTGTTACAAATTTATCTACTAAGGTCACTATAGAGCCTCCTTTTGACTAGTCAAGGACGCGAGTGCCACCTGCAACTTCAGCGATATAGAAGCTTGGAGCGTAGCCAACTACTTCCTCGTAGTGTTTGCCAACAGCTTCCTTAAAGGCATCAACAGCATCTTTTTGCACCAAAGCAATGGCACATCCGCCAAAACCTGCCCCTGTCATACGAGCACCGAGAACACCTTCCTGAGCCCAAGCAGTATGAACGAGGGTATCCAATTCCAAACCAGTCACTTCATAGTCATGTTCTAGAGAAACGTGTGACGCATTCATCAAGCGACCAAATGTTTCCAAATCACCTGCTTGAAGGGCTGCTTGAGCTTTAAGGGTACGTTGGTTTTCAAGCACAGCATGGCGAGAACGTTTCAAACGATTTTCGTCTTTAATCAGATAGCTGTATTGGTCAAAGGCCCACTCATCCAATTCACCCAAGGTCTGAATATCTAAGGCTGCTTGCAATTCTTCCACTGCTTTTTCACATTCAGCACGGCGTTCATTATATTTAGAATCCGCCAATTCACGACGTTTATTGGTGTTCATAATAACAACGACATTATCCTTCAAATCAAGTGGCACCAAGTCATACTCCAAGGTATTAGTATCTAGGTAAATAGCACGTTGGTCTGCACCTATACCGATAGCAAATTGGTCCATAATGCCAGAGTTGACTCCGATAAAATTGTTTTCTGTTTGCTTTCCGATTTTAACCAAATCGAGACGCTCTAATTTTAAATCAAAAAGATACTCTGCCACGACTCCTGTTAAGAGTTCAAGGGATGCTGAAGAAGACAAGCCAGCACCATTTGGGATATTCCCATAAACATAAAGATCAAACCCTTTGTCAATCACATGCCCAGCTTCTTGCAAGAAATGAAGAACCCCTTTTGGATAGTTAGTCCAGTTGTGCTCTTTTTCAAACTTGAGGTCAACAAGAGGCACTTCGATAATCCCCTTTTCTTCAAAGTTAGCTGAGTAGAAACGCAAGACTTGGTCATCACGCTTACGAGCTGCACCGTAAGTTCCCAAGGAAATCGCAGCAGGAAAAACGTGCCCACCGTTGTAGTCTGTGTGTTCACCAATCAAGTTGATGCGGCCTGGTGAAAAGAAAGTTTGGTCTGCTTCTTGACCAAAAACGGCAAGAAATTCTTTTCTAAGGGCTTTAGCAGTAAGATGTTGTGTCATATGATTTCTCCTTTGACTGTCCGTTAAGTCACCTTAACGTGTAATCGTTTTCTTCTATTGTATCCAAGGGATTTCCCAAGGTCAATCCTTTTTACTAAAATTTTACTAAAATGTAGGTAAAAAGCAGAAAAATATGATATACTAACCTCATCAAGGAGGATTTATGGCTACCTTAAAAGACATTGCACAGCTAGCCTCTGTCTCTATCGCGACCGTATCCCGCGTCCTCAATCGCGACCAGAGCCTATCTGTTACAGAAGAAACCAGACACCGTATTTTAACCGTTGCTGAAGAGCTGGGCTACACCAAGCACCTCAAGACAGGCGAGTCCCACAAGCCCAAGCAAAAGATTGCCATTATCCAATGGGTCAGCGAACAAGGGGAGCTAGACGACCTCTACTACTACCAGATTCGCCTAGGAATAGAAAAACGAGCCCAAGAGTTGGACTATGATATCTTGCGCTATTTTAATGACCATCCTTTTACCCTAAGCGAGGAAGTGATTGGGATTCTCTGCATCGGAAAATTTAGCCGAGCTCAGATTTCTGCCTTTGAAGAATACCAAAAGCCTCTAGTCTTTCTAGACAGCGATACACTTTCCCTGGGACATACCTGCATTATCACAGACTTTTACACTGCCATGAAGCAGGTTGTCGATTATTTCCTCAGCCAAGGAATGGACCGTATCGGGATTCTAACAGGCCTTGAAGAAACAACCGACCAAGAAGAAATCATTGAGGATAAGCGGCTGGAAAATTTCAGAAACTACAGTCAAACAAAAGGAATCTACCATGATGAACTGGTCTTTCAAGGAAACTTTACTGCTCAGTCTGGCTATGACTTGATGAAGGAGGCTATTCAGAGTTTGGGAGACCAACTGCCACCAGCATTTTTTGCAGCCAGCGATAGTTTAGCCATCGGTGCCCTCCGTGCCCTCCAAGAAGCTGGAATCAGCCTGCCAGACCGCGTCAGTCTTATTTCCTTTAACGACACCAGCCTGACCAAGCAGGTTTATCCTCCCCTTTCCAGCATCACCGTCTATACCGAAGAAATGGGCCGAGCAGGTATGGATATTCTTAACAAGGAAGTACTTCACGGTCGCAAAATCCCTAGCCTGACCATGCTGGGAACCAGACTGACTCTGAGAGAAAGTACAAGGAATGAATAGGATAACAAAACGACCTCTAGCGAGGTCGCTTTTCTAATGATGATGCCCATGCTTCTGCTCTAATTCTCTCACCCTCCGCTTATGTTGCGCATGATTGCTTTGACTGCTATCTACTTCAATAGTGATATTCTGCACGCCTCTTTCTTCTAAACATTGACGCACCACTTCTTTGGTTTCCATCATCTGTTCCCAGTCCTTGATACAAATGTGAACAATAGCATTATTCTCTAGACCATCCATGGACCAAATGCTAAGTTGATTGACACTGTTGACATTGGGTAGAGCCTCTAAATCCTTCTCCAAATCACTTGTCTCGACTCCTTCTGGCACAGCATCTAGGAAAATTTTCAGTGCGCTCCAAAAGCGAGGAATGGCTTTCGACAGAATAAAGATAGAAATAACTAGTGATAAAAGCGGATCGAGGATATACCAGTCCGTAAATCGAAGAATAATCGCCATTAGAATGACGGCCAACCAACCAAGAGTGTCTTCCAAAAAATGCAGGCTAAGAATTGACTCGTTCTTTGTTTTCCCCTTACGAACTACCAGACTTGCTAGCACATTAATGGCTACTGCAATGATTCCCAGCCAGAGGATGCCTTCCTCATTGACGGGTTGCGGGTGAACAATCTTTGTGACATTTTCCAAGATCACTAGGACAGACCCTATCATAAGAATCACAGCCGTTAGCATGGCTCCTAAAAGACTAAAACGTTTGTAACCCAAGGTGTACTGTCTATCTTCTTCACGGTTTGAAATTGTTTCTAAAAGGGCTGAGATGCCAATGGCTATAGCATCTCCCAAGTCATGAACGGAATCAGCAAGAACTGCACTCGAACCAAAGATTCCTCCTGCGATAAACTCAACAATCGCATAGCTTAAATTTAAGAAAAAAGCTAACCAGATAGATGTTTTAGAACTCATTTCTCTCCCTCCTTTGGTATAATGGGTATATACATACTTCTTTCATTTGTATTATCTAATAAAATTCAAAGAAAGGATAGAAGCAAACTGTCAGCCATGTTCAGTTCTGAACAGTTTGTCTCAAGTGTCTACATGCCAAAAAGAGACCGTCGAGTCAGCAAGACGAAAAAAGCCATCTATCAAGCTTTTTTACAACTTTTGAACGACAAAGGCTATGATGCCACTACTGTTCAGGATATCATTGACCTAGCAGATGTTGGGCGTTCTACTTTTTACTGTCACTATGAAAGCAAGGAACTCCTTTTAGATGAGCTCTGTCGCTACCTCTTTCATCATCTCTTTGAAAGGGAAGGACACTTTACTACCGAGGACTACCTCGCACATATCTTTTTACATTTTCAGAAAAACCAGGACCATGTTACCAGTCTGCTATTTTCCAAAAATGACTACTTCCTCCGTCAACTCCATAAAGAGCTAGAACACCATGTCTATCCCATGTTGGCTGATGAGTTAAAAGAAGCCCACACTAATCTGCCTACTTCTTACCTCCAACACTTGGTCGTGTCCAACTTTATCGAGACATTGACCTGGTGGCTCAAAAAAGGACAAGACTTTACATACCAGGAAGTTGTCCAGTTTTATCTAGACCTTCTCATTCCTAAAAATTGAATACAGAGTAGAGCTCAGTTGTCTTATTTCTAGGCTACTGAGTTTTCATCTTTTCAACAATCAAAAAAGCCCAGACAACATTGTCTGAGCAGTTTTCTATATGGTCGTTTAACAAAGTTGAGTTTGACATTTTCAAACTATTTCTTCAACAAACCTTGTTCTTGTAGAAACTCCTTGGCTACTTGTTCTGCTGACTTGCCTTCAACACCGACTTGGTAGTTGAGCTGGCTCATCTGGCTTTCAGTAATTTTACCAGCCAATTTATTGAGAACTGTTTCCAACTCTGGATGTTTCTTGAGGAGAGCTTCTTTCATTAGTGGAGCCCCTTGATAAGGTGGGAAGAGTTGCTTGTCATCTTCCAAAACCTGTAAATCGTAACGTGCCAATTCCGCATCAGTCGAATAGGCATCCGTGATTTGAATATCGCCCGACTGAATAGCCTGATAGCGAAGGGCTGGCTCCATGGTCGCTACATTGAGATTGAGACCATACATTGACTGCAAGCCCTTATTTCCATCTTCACGGTCATTAAACTCAAGTGTAAAGCCTGCCTTTAGCTGCCCTTCCACTTTTTTCAAGTCCGAAATGGTCTTCAAGCCATATTCTTGAGCGATCTTTTTCGGAACAGCTACAGCGTAGGTATTTTGATAAGACATAGGTTTGAGATAGGCTAGATGATCCTGTTTGGCAATACCATCACGCGCCACCTGATAAACCTGATCTGGCTCATGACTCACTTTAGGTGATGGTTGCAGCAAACTTTCAGTCACCGTACCAGTAAATTCAGGATAGATGTCAATATCGCCTTTTTTCAAAGCTTCATAAAGAAAGCTTGTTTTCCCAAAATTCGGTTTAACAGTCGCAGTCATACTGGTGTTTTCTTCAATCAGCAACTTATACATATTGGCCAAAATTTCTGGTTCCGGTCCCAATTTACCAGCAATAACCAAGTTTTCTTTCTCATTTTGAGCCAAGAGGGCTGGACTATAAGACAAACCGAGCAATATGGTCACCAAGGCAAAACCAGAAAAAATCGTCCGCAATTTTGCTTTTTCCATCACTTTTAGTAGGAAGTTAAAGGCAATGGCTAGCACTGCAGAAGAAAGTGCCCCAATCAAAATCAGACTGGCATTATTACGGTCAATTCCCAAAAGGATAAAGGAACCCAGCCCCCCTGCACCAATCAAGGCAGCCAAGGTTGCCGTACCGATAATCAAGACAGCTGCCGTCCGAATCCCAGACATCATAACAGGCATGGCAAGTGGAATTTCAAACTTCTTGAGACGTTCCCATCTGGTCATCCCAAAGGCAATCCCAGCCTCTTGCAGACTCGGATCAATTCCCTTGAGTCCAGTGATGGTATTTTGTAAAATCGGAAAGATCGCATAGATCACTAGAGCTGTCAAAGCCGGCAAGGTTCCAATTCCCATCAAGGGGATAAAGAGCCCCAGCAAGGCCAGAGACGGGATGGTCTGGAAAATCCCTGCAATCTGTAAGACCCAATCCGCTAACTTCTCATGATATCGAAGATAAACAGCCAAAGGAATCGCTATAAAGATGGCCAGCAACAAGGTCAAAAGTGACAACTGCAAATGTTGAGATAGAGCTGTCAACCAATCACTAAAACGATCCTGAAAAGTTGCAATTAAATTAGTCATGAACACTACCTCCAAACAAGTCTGCTACAAAATCTGTTGCAGGAGCTTTTAAAATAGTCTCGGGATTCGCCACCTGGCAAATCTCTCCATCCTGCAAGACAGCAATACGGTCCGCCAATTTCAGAGCTTCATCCGTATCATGGGTTACAAAAATCGTTGTCATCCCAAATTCTTTATGCAATTCTTTCGTCAGAATCTGCAACTGTTTTCTCGAAATAGCATCCAAGGCTGAAAAAGGTTCATCCATGAGGAGAATCTTAGGCTGACCAATCATAGCACGAACAATACCGACCCGTTGCTGTTCTCCACCAGATAATTCACTAGGCAAACGATGCCCATACTCAGCTACTGGTAAACCAACCTTTGCCAAAAGCTCTTCAGTTTTCTGAGCAATTTCTTCCTTAGTCCAGCCCTTCATTTCAGGAATCAGGGCAATATTTTCCGCAACTGTTAGATTAGGAAAGAGAGCAATAGCCTGTAAAACATAACCAGTAGAAAGACGAAGTTCACGCTCATCATAGTCTTTGATACGCTTGCCATCCATATAAATATTTCCATCAGTCGGTTCCAAGAGGCGGTTGACCATCTTAATCATGGTCGTCTTACCGGACCCAGATGGACCAACTAAAACCATAAACTCGCCATTCTCAATCCGTAAATTAACATCTCTCAAGACATCTTTTTCTGTGTAGCGTAGCGCCACATTTTTGTATTCAATCATTCTGTATCCTCAATTTAAAATTTCCCTCTATTGGTCAAGTCTTCTACCTTAGGCATGACTTCCTTATTATCCCAATGTTCCACAATTTTCCCGTTTTCTAGACGGAAGATGTCATACTGGGCATAGGCAACTCCACCAATCTGAGTCTGACCATAGCTAACCACATAGTTTCCTTGTCCTAAGAGTTGGAAAACAAAGTCAAAAGTGGTCTTTACTTATAAACAGCTAATTTGCTCCATTTTAAACCTCATTTTCCTCCTCTTTCAGATTATCCAAAATTCTTTCTTGAAAGGCTTCAAACTGACGAATTTCTTCCTCTGAAAATCCTTTGTAAAAGATCGTATCCAATTTCTGACTGACACGATACCCCACTTCTTTCTGAGACTGCCCCAACTCTGTTAAAACTAAATACTTCTTACGCTTATCCTCTCCACATGGACTAACGGTTACAAGATTTTGTTCCTCTAGCTTTTTAATCATCGTCGTCAGCGTATTATTAGCAAGCCCAGTTGCCAGAGCAATATCTGTTGCAGTTGCGCAACCAGTTTTGCTATTCCATAAAACCGCTAAAATCTTCCCCTGTTCACTCCGATAAAGAGCTTCAGAATCTTGGTTCACTAACTTTTGAAAAATCCGTCCATTCAACAAACGAATATGATGGGCTACCAAATGACTATCTTTCATGACACCTCCAATTTATTTCGATATCGAAACGAATAAAATAATTGTAACACTCACTATTCCAATTGTCAACTATTTCGATTTAGAAATAATTTTTCCCAGTAAAAAAATCTCCTACTCAAGGTAGAAGATTTCAATCTTATAAAACTTAATCCGTCATGTCCGATACCAACGTTCGATGCTCCAATGGAACACTGCACATAACTAGCAAGAAAATGAAACCTGACTGAATCCAGAAGAGGGCCAGGTCAAAGATTCCGTGTACAGCAACCACTGTAAGGAAAGATAGATAAAGACCAATAATCGGACGTTTCCCCGACTCCTGACTCATATCCATCATCAAGCGAACAGGAGCCACAGAAGACAAAACTAGTAAAATAGTCCCCACAATTCCGTAACTCAGAATCGTATCAATATAAAGACTGTGAGCATGTTCATGATAAGGAGCATTTATTCTAGGATACGAGTGCATGTAGGTCAATGGCCCCTCACCCCAAAAAGGATTTTGCTTAAATAAGGCCATCCCAGCATCCCAGATAGAAATGCGTTCTTCCATAGAAGAGTCTAAAGTCCCCATCCGAACTCCTAAATCACTGGAAAAGAGGAAACTCAAGCCAATCGCAAAGACCCCAATACTAAGCCAAAAGGCCTTCCAGTTTTTAATGGTCGTAAAGAGATAAATAATGGCTCCAGCGATAATAGCAGGAAAGGCGGTTCGATTTTGAGTAAAGTTCAAACCAAAGAGATTCACAAAGCCTGCAAACACACAGAATACTTTCAACCAATTTAACTTGGTTGTTGTAAACAGATAGAAGGCAATCATGATACAGAAACAACAAATAATTCCATAATAATTAGGATTAAAGAAGGTCACTTCTGCTCTATTCTGATGCCAAACCTGCATATTGGGTGAAAGAAAAGCATAATTGAATTTCTTCACAATTTGGAAATGCTCTAAACTCGCAAAAGCAGCTGACAAGACGCTACCAAACAAGACGAGCTGCAAAATCAATCGAAAGAATTTATGTGATAAAATCGACTGATAGTGCAAAAAGAAAACAGTAAATAGAAAAATTCCTACTGAAGCCACAACTCCCATCCAATTTTGTGCAAAAACGGATATAACAGTACTATAGCCAAGAAAAAGAAGCAGCATCGGATGCTCCCCCATTTTCTGAAGAATACTTTTCATGTCTCCTGTGAAAATTAAACTGATAATATATAAACAGAATACAACTACAAAAAGATAAAAGGGTAAAAAGATACTCAGGATAATCCCCAATAAAATCAGCTCTTTACTAGACAACCCTTTCAGCTTTTCAATAAAGCCTATTGATTTCAAAACGAATCCTTTCTCTCCAAATCAATTGATTCAGATAATAGCAACTTACCCTTTATTGTACCACTTTTTTAGCAATTTGAAAACAAAGGAAACGTTTACTAGGTAAAAAAGGGAGCAAAAATACTGATATTTCAAAACTCAAACTTAATGACTAGATTTACTATAAGAAAATCATACCGTAAAGACTAGGTATATGTTAAAATAGTAGTAATATAATAAGGTTTTGACCAACTATCCGAACAATATTTAAATCATTTACAATTCCTAAAGAAAGGAAACACTATGAAATCCTACCAAGCCGTCTACAAAATTCTAGCTAAAGAAACCGACTATATCAGCGGAGAAAAGATTGCAGAAGAACTATCACTGACCCGAACATCAATTTGGAAAGCCATCAAGCGTTTAGAACAAGAAGGCATTGAAATTGATAGTATCAAAAACAAAGGCTATAAACTGGTGAATGGTGACCTTATTCTTCCAGAACTTCTAGAACAAAATCTTCCAATTAAAATCAGTTTTAAACCCGAAACAAGATCAACACAACTCGATGCAAAAGAAGCAATTGATTTAGTAAATGAAGCAAACACCCTCTATCTAGCTTCCTATCAAACAGCAGGACGAGGCCGTTTTCAACGTTCTTTCTACTCACCACAAGGTGGTATTTATATGACACTCCATCTTCAACCAAATCTCCCCTATGACCAATTACCATCCTACACACTACTTGTAGCAGGAGCCATCTACAAAGCCATTAAAAACCTAACTTTAATTGATGTCAACATAAAATGGGTCAATGATATCTACCTAAACAATCATAAAATTGGAGGGATCCTTACTGAGGCAATGACCTCTGTAGAAACTGGCTTAGTCACAGATATCATTATTGGAGTAGGAATCAACTTTACTATTAAAGACTTCCCTCAAGAATTAAAAGAAAAAGCTGCTAGTTTATTTAAAACACCAGCACCTATTACCAGAAATGAATTAATCATAGAAATCTGGCGCATTTTCTTTGAAACACCAGCAGAAGAACTATTATACCTATACAAAAAACAGTCATTCGTTCTAGGCAAAGAAGTTACTTTCACACTAGATCAAAAAGACTACAAGGGACTTGCTAAAGACATCTCTGAAACTGGAAAACTTCTAGTTCGATGTGATAACGGAAAAGAAATCTGGCTAAATAGCGGAGAAATTTCACTCAAGGATTGGAAGTAGTAATCCATAAATTCGATGATATATAAAACATTTAGCTTTCCTTCAACCCACTACAGTTGACAAAGAGCCAAAAAACTTCAGATAAGTAATCCAATTAAGTTTTACAAATCTGAAGTTTTAATTCTACTATTCTTAAAAATACAAAAAAAGAGTTATAAACTCTTAATGAAACGGAGAATAAGGGATTCGAACCCTTGCGCCAGTTACCCGACCTAACGATTTAGCAAACCGTCCTCTTCAGCCTCTTGAGTAATTCTCCTATTAATGGGCACGAGTGGACTCGAACCACCGACCTCACGCTTATCAGGCGTGCGCTCTAACCACCTGAGCTACGCGCCCAAGTTAAAAACTTGGTAATTTGAACAAAGTTCAAAGCGGGTGACGAGAATCGAACTCGCGACAACAGCTTGGAAGGCTGTAGTTTTACCACTAAACTACACCCGCATAGATACTATTAATAAAATGGCGCGAGACGGAATCGAACCGCCGACACATGGAGCTTCAATCCATTGCTCTACCAACTGAGCTACCGAGCCTTATTGCGGGAGCAGGATTTGAACCTACGACCTTCGGGTTATGAGCCCGACGAGCTACCGAGCTGCTCCATCCCGCGTTAATAAAAAGGAGGATGTGGGATTCGAACCCACGCACGCTTTTACACGCCTGACGGTTTTCAAGACCGTTCCCTTCAGCCGGACTTGGGTAATCCTCCATACTATTCATATGGACCTTGTAGGACTTGAACCTACGACCACTCGGTTATGAGCCGAGAGCTCTAACCAGCTGAGCTAAAGGTCCAACAAGATCATTATAGCGGCGAAGGGGATCGAACCCCCGACCTCCCGGGTATGAACCGGACGCTCTAGCCAGCTGAGCTACACCGCCATGTATCGGGAAGACAGGATTCGAACCTGCGACACCTTGGTCCCAAACCAAGTACTCTACCAAGCTGAGCTACTTCCCGAGTTAAATAGAAAAATGCACCCTAGAGGAGTCGAACCTCTAACCGCCTGATTCGTAGTCAGGTACTCTATCCAGTTGAGCTAAGGGTACTCATTAGTTTATGCCGAGGACCGGAATCGAACCGGTACGATCGTTACCAATCGCAGGATTTTAAGTCCTGTGCGTCTGCCAGTTCCGCCACCCCGGCCTCTCTAAGCGAACGACGGGATTCGAACCCGCGACCCCCACCTTGGCAAGGTGGTGTTCTACCACTGAACTACGTTCGCACTGTTTTCTTCTATCTAAAAATGCCGGCTACATGACTTGAACACGCGACCCTCTGATTACAAATCAGATGCTCTACCAACTGAGCTAAGCCGGCTCATTTATTATATCTTAATGCGGGTTAAGGGACTTGAACCCCCACGCCGTTAAGCGCCAGATCCTAAATCTGGTGCGTCTGCCAATTCCGCCAAACCCGCATATATGACCCGTACTGGGCTCGAACCAGTGACCCATTGATTAAAAGTCAATTGCTCTACCAACTGAGCTAACGAGTCTAAAGTAACTTTCATTACCTTAAACGGTCCCGACGGGAATCGAACCCGCGATCTTCGCCGTGACAGGGCGACGTGATAACCGCTACACTACGGGACCTATGGGAGTTAACGGGATCGAACCGCTGACCCTCTGCTTGTAAGGCAGATGCTCTCCCAGCTGAGCTAAACTCCCTAGAGCTAAGCGACTTCCATATCTCACAGGGGGCAACCCCCAACTACTTCCGGCGTTCTAGGGCTTAACTTCTGTGTTCGGCATGGGTACAGGTGTATCTCCTAGGCTATCGTCACTTAACTCTGAGTAATACCTACTCAAAATTGAATATCTATTCAAACCAAGAAAACCTCTCGCTTTCATATTCTCAGTTACTTTGGATAAGTCCTCGAGCTATTAGTATTAGTCCGCTACATGTGTCGCCACACTTCCACTTCTAACCTATCTACCTGATCATCTCTCAGGGCTCTTACTGATATAAAATCATGGGAAATCTCATCTTGAGGTGGGTTTCACACTTAGATGCTTTCAGCGTTTATCCCTTCCCTACATAGCTACCCAGCGATGCCTTTGGCAAGACAACTGGTACACCAGCGGTAAGTCCACTCTGGTCCTCTCGTACTAGGAGCAGATCCTCTCAAATTTCCTACGCCCGCGACGGATAGGGACCGAACTGTCTCACGACGTTCTGAACCCAGCTCGCGTGCCGCTTTAATGGGCGAACAGCCCAACCCTTGGGACCGACTACAGCCCCAGGATGCGACGAGCCGACATCGAGGTGCCAAACCTCCCCGTCGATGTGAACTCTTGGGGGAGATAAGCCTGTTATCCCCAGGGTAGCTTTTATCCGTTGAGCGATGGCCCTTCCATACGGAACCACCGGATCACTAAGCCCGACTTTCGTCCCTGCTCGAGTTGTAGCTCTCGCAGTCAAGCTCCCTTATACCTTTACACTCTGCGAATGATTTCCAACCATTCTGAGGGAACCTTTGGGCGCCTCCGTTACCTTTTAGGAGGCGACCGCCCCAGTCAAACTGCCCGTCAGACACTGTCTCCGATAGGGATCACCTATCCGGGTTAGAGTGGCCATAACACAAGGGTAGTATCCCAACAACGTCTCCTTCGAAACTGGCGTCCCGATCTCATAGACTCCTACCTATCCTGTACATGTGGTACAGACACTCAATATCAAACTGCAGTAAAGCTCCATGGGGTCTTTCCGTCCTGTCGCGGGTAACCTGCATCTTCACAGGTACTAAAATTTCACCGAGTCTCTCGTTGAGACAGTGCCCAAATCATTACGCCTTTCGTGCGGGTCGGAACTTACCCGACAAGGAATTTCGCTACCTTAGGACCGTTATAGTTACGGCCGCCGTTTACTGGGGCTTCAATTCATACCTTCGCTTACGCTAAGCACTCCTCTTAACCTTCCAGCACCGGGCAGGCGTCACCCCCTATACATCATCTTACGATTTAGCAGAGAGCTGTGTTTTTGATAAACAGTTGCTTGGGCCTATTCACTGCGGCTGACTTAAAGTCAGCACCCCTTCTCCCGAAGTTACGGGGTCATTTTGCCGAGTTCCTTAACGAGAGTTCTCTCGCTCACCTGAGGCTACTCGCCTCGACTACCTGTGTCGGTTTGCGGTACGGGTAGAGTATGTTTAAACGCTAGAAGCTTTTCTTGGCAGTGTGACGTCACTAACTTCGCTACTAAACTTCGCTCCCCATCACAGCTCAATGTTATAGATATAAGCATTTGACTCATATCACACCTCACTGCTTAGACAGACTCTTCCAATCGTCTGCTTTAGTTAGCCTACTGCGTCCCTCCATCACTACATACTCTAGTACAGGAATATCAACCTGTTGTCCATCGGATACACCTTTCGGTCTCTCCTTAGGTCCCGACTAACCCAGGGCGGACGAGCCTTCCCCTGGAAACCTTAGTCTTACGGTGGACAGGATTCTCACCTGTCTTTCGCTACTCATACCGGCATTCTCACTTCTATGCGTTCCAGCACTCCTCACGGTACACCTTCTTCACACATAGAACGCTCTCCTACCATACCTATAAAGGTATCCACAGCTTCGGTAAATTGTTTTAGCCCCGGTACATTTTCGGCGCAGGGTCACTCGACTAGTGAGCTATTACGCACTCTTTGAATGAATAGCTGCTTCTAAGCTAACATCCTAGTTGTCTGTGCAACCCCACATCCTTTTCCACTTAACAATTATTTTGGGACCTTAGCTGGTGGTCTGGGCTGTTTCCCTTTCGACTACGGATCTTAGCACTCGCAGTCTGACTGCCGACCATAATTCATTGGCATTCGGAGTTTATCTGAGATTGGTAATCCGGGATGGACCCCTCACCCAAACAGTGCTCTACCTCCAAGAATCTTAATGTCGACGCTAGCCCTAAAGCTATTTCGGAGAGAACCAGCTATCTCCAAGTTCGTTTGGAATTTCTCCGCTACCCACAAGTCATCCAAGCACTTTTCAACGTGCCCTGGTTCGGTCCTCCAGTGCGTCTTACCGCACCTTCAACCTGCTCATGGGTAGGTCACATGGTTTCGGGTCTACGTCATGATACTAATTCGCCCTATTCAGACTCGGTTTCCCTACGGCTCCGTCTCTTCAACTTAACCTCGCATCATAACGTAACTCGCCGGTTCATTCTACAAAAGGCACGCTCTCACCCATTAACGGGCTCGAACTTGTTGTAGGCACACGGTTTCAGGTTCTATTTCACTCCCCTCCCGGGGTGCTTTTCACCTTTCCCTCACGGTACTGGTTCACTATCGGTCACTAGGGAGTATTTAGGGTTGGGAGATGGTCCTCCCAGATTCCGACGGGATTTCGCGTGTCCCGCCGTACTCAGGATACTGCTAGGTACAAAGACTATTTTAAATACGAGGCTATTACTCTCTTTGGCTGATCTTCCCAAATCATTCTTCTATAATCTTTGAGTCCACATTGCAGTCCTACAACCCCGAAGAGTAAACTCTTCGGTTTGCCCTCCTGCCGTTTCGCTCGCCGCTACTAAGGCAATCGCTTTTGCTTTCTCTTCCTGCAGCTACTTAGATGTTTCAGTTCACTGCGTCTTCCTCCTCACATCCTTAACAGATGCGGGTAACAGGTAGTACCTGTTGGGTTCCCCCATTCGGAAATCCCTGGATCATCGCTTACTTACAGCTACCCAAGGCATATCGTCGTTTGTCACGTCCTTCTTCGGCTCCTAGTGCCAAGGCATCCACCGTGCGCCCTTATTAACTTAACCTTATTTTTTGACCTTTCAGTCATAAACTCTTATTAATACTACAGCGTTTTCGGTTTATTTTCTTGTTACTATTTGATATAGATATTCAATTTTCAATGTGCATTACTTGGTGATCTCTCACCAATGGAGCCTAGCGGGATCGAACCGCTGACCTCCTGCGTGCAAAGCAGGCGCTCTCCCAGCTGAGCTAAGGCCCCACAAGACCTCTCAAGACTAAACAAGACCAATGCGCAGTTCCTTATCCTTAGAAAGGAGGTGATCCAGCCGCACCTTCCGATACGGCTACCTTGTTACGACTTCACCCCAATCATCTATCCCACCTTAGGCGGCTGGCTCCTAAAAGGTTACCTCACCGACTTCGGGTGTTACAAACTCTCGTGGTGTGACGGGCGGTGTGTACAAGGCCCGGGAACGTATTCACCGCGGCGTGCTGATCCGCGATTACTAGCGATTCCGACTTCATGTAGGCGAGTTGCAGCCTACAATCCGAACTGAGACTGGCTTTAAGAGATTAGCTTGCCGTCACCGGCTTGCGACTCGTTGTACCAGCCATTGTAGCACGTGTGTAGCCCAGGTCATAAGGGGCATGATGATTTGACGTCATCCCCACCTTCCTCCGGTTTATTACCAGCAGTCTCGCTAGAGTGCCCAACTGAATGATGGCAACTAACAATAGGGGTTGCGCTCGTTGCGGGACTTAACCCAACATCTCACGACACGAGCTGACGACAACCATGCACCACCTGTCACCTCTGTCCCGAAGGAAAGCTCTATCTCTAGAGCGGTCAGAGGGATGTCAAGACCTGGTAAGGTTCTTCGCGTTGCTTCGAATTAAACCACATGCTCCACCGCTTGTGCGGGCCCCCGTCAATTCCTTTGAGTTTCAACCTTGCGGTCGTACTCCCCAGGCGGAGTGCTTAATGCGTTAGCTGCGGCACTAAACCCCGGAAAGGGTCTAACACCTAGCACTCATCGTTTACGGCGTGGACTACCAGGGTATCTAATCCTGTTTGCTCCCCACGCTTTCGAGCCTCAGCGTCAGTTACAAGCCAGAGAGCCGCTTTCGCCACCGGTGTTCCTCCATATATCTACGCATTTCACCGCTACACATGGAATTCCACTCTCCCCTCTTGCACTCAAGTTAAACAGTTTCCAAAGCGTACTATGGTTAAGCCACAGCCTTTAACTTCAGACTTATCTAACCGCCTGCGCTCGCTTTACGCCCAATAAATCCGGACAACGCTTGGGACCTACGTATTACCGCGGCTGCTGGCACGTAGTTAGCCGTCCCTTTCTGGTAAGATACCGTCACAGTGTGAACTTTCCACTCTCACACTCGTTCTTCTCTTACAACAGAGCTTTACGATCCGAAAACCTTCTTCACTCACGCGGCGTTGCTCGGTCAGACTTCCGTCCATTGCCGAAGATTCCCTACTGCTGCCTCCCGTAGGAGTCTGGGCCGTGTCTCAGTCCCAGTGTGGCCGATCACCCTCTCAGGTCGGCTATGTATCGTCGCCTTGGTGAGCCGTTACCCCACCAACTAGCTAATACAACGCAGGTCCATCTGGTAGTGATGCAATTGCACCTTTTAAGCAAATGTCATGCAACATCTACTCTTATGCGGTATTAGCTATCGTTTCCAATAGTTATCCCCCGCTACCAGGCAGGTTACCTACGCGTTACTCACCCGTTCGCAACTCATCCGGAGAAGCAAGCTCCTCCTTCAGCGTTCTACTTGCATGTATTAGGCACGCCGCCAGCGTTCGTCCTGAGCCAGGATCAAACTCTCATTAAAAGTTTGAGTTCTCACTCATTTCTGTCACTGACAGATTTATTGTTTTTTTCATTGTTCAGTACTACAACCTTAGTTGTAGTGCCCTGCACATTGGTTCGTCTTGTTCAGTTTTCAAAGGTCTTTGTCACTTACTTCTCTCAAGTGACAACTATATTAGTATATCACAGTCGCTTTCGCTTGTCAACACTTTTTTGAAACTTTTTTTAATTTTTTTCAATCAGTATTTCTTCTGCAATATACCATAGTCCGTACGGGATTCGAACCCGTGTTACCGCCGTGAAAAGGCGGTGTCTTAACCCCTTGACCAACGGACCAGAGTTGTTATTTTCAACTCTTACTATTATACCCACTTTTTAAACTTTGTCAACTACTTTTTTTATCTTTTTTAATTAATTTTACAACTGCTTCAGTTCGAGCGGTGTGCGGGAACATATCGACCGACTGGATATAATGGATATCATAGACTTCTACTAACCTTACCAAATCACGAGCCAAGGTCGAAACATTGCAAGAAATATAGACCATTTTTTCTGGTACATAGGTCAGAATTGTATCTAACAACTTATCATCTAGGCCTGTACGTGGTGGATCTACAATCAGAGCATTTGCGCGGTAGCCTTCCTTGTACCAGCGAGGAATAATCTCTTCTGCAGTTCCAGCTTCATAATGTGTGTTGTCAAATCCCATTCTTTTAGCATTTCGCTTGGCATCTTCAATAGCTTCTGGAATAATATCCATACCTCTAAGTGTTTTAACCTTCTTTGCGAAGGCAAATCCAATCGTTCCAACTCCACAATAAGCGTCAATCAAATGGTCTTCTTTATCAACATCCAGTGCTTTTACTGCTTCGCTATAGAGGACTTCTGTTTGTTCAGGATTTAGTTGGTAGAAAGCGCGAGGAGATAGTGAAAATTCATAATCAAGAACCCCTTCTTGAATACTCTCTTGTCCCCAGATAATCTCTGTCTTTTCACCATAAATCTCACTGGTTTTAGCTGTATTTGTATTCACAGCTACTGTCACAACCTCTGGAAAATCTTTAACTAAATCTTTTACCAGCAGGGTTAAATTAAGCTGGCGGTTTGTAACTATAATAATCTGAACCTGTCCGGTCTTTCTAGCTCGTCGAACCATTATAGTTCTAACACCTAGAGTTTTTCTCTCATCCGTGATTGGAATCTGGTGATAAGTAAGTAATTCTGCTAGACGATTAGCAATCACTTGAGTTTCCTTGTCTTGTACCAGGCAGTCTTTCAACTCTACTAAGTAATGAGAGTTTTGTGCATATAAGCCAGCCTTAACCTGATTTTTAAATTTTCGAGTCTGAAATTGTAACTTGGCACGATAGTACTTGGGTTCCTGCATTCCAATAGTTGGACGAATTTCATAGTTTTCATATCCTGCAGGAGCAAATTTTTTCAGCGCTTGATGAAGTAAGTCCGTCTTGAACTCCAGCTGTTTATCATAATGCAGGTGCATGATTTGGCAGCCTCCACATTCATTGTAAATAGTACAAGCTGGCACAACTCGAAATTTAGACTTCTTGTTGACCTTTAGTAATTTTGCTTCAACAAAGTTGCGTTTAATAGAAGTAATCTGACAATAGATGTCTTCTCCTTTTAAAGCTCCAGGTACAAAGACTAATGTTTTTTGGTAAAAACCGATTCCCTCACCATTAATTCCCATGCGCTTGATTTTTAATGGTATTTTTTGTTTCACTTTCAGATTCATACCCCTATCTTATCACATTTTGAGTTATAATAGAACTATGAAAATCACAAAACTTGAAAAGAAAAAAAGACTCTATCTGATGGAGCTTGATAATGGCGACAAATGCTATATTACTGAAGATACTATTGTTCGTTTTATGTTATCGAGAGATAAGGTGATAAGCAAAGAGGAATTGAAGGAGATTCAGGACTTTGCTCAATTTTCTTATGGTAAGAATCTAGCCCTCTACCACCTATCCTTTAAAGCTCGCACTGAAAAAGAAGTCAGAGAATATCTGAAAAAATACGATATTGATGAAGACATAGCTTCCCAAGTCATTGCTAATCTTAAAGAAGATAATTGGATTAATGATGGCCATTACGCTTATGCTATCATCAATGCTAATCAACTTTCAGGAGACAAGGGACCTTATGTACTGACTCAGAAACTAGTACAAAAGGGGATTTCAAAATCTACTATAGAGGAGACCTTGAAAGAATTTGATTTTTCGGAAGTTGCTCAACGTGTAGCTAATAAACTATTGAAAAAATATGAAGGAAAACTTCCAGCTCGTGCCTTGCAAGATAAGATTATCCAGAACTTGACCAACAAGGGATTCTCTTACTCTGATGCTAAAAGTTCCTTTGACCAGTTGGATAGTCAAGTTGACCAAGAAACGACTCAGGAACTCATCTTCAAGGAACTCGATAAGCAATATGCTAAGTATACCCGAAAATATGAAGGATACGAACTTAAACAACGTTTAACTCAAGTTTTAGCACGAAAAGGCTACGATTTTTCGGATATAGCAAGCGCTCTCAGAGAATATCTTTAATATTTTCATGTAAAATTCACAGATTTTAGGTAATTTTATGGTACAATAGTAAACGATAAACTTATAAATTGTAGAAAGTTGGTTAGTTATGAAGCTTCCAAAAGAAGGCGACTTTATTACAATTCAAAGTTATAAGCATGATGGGAGTCTCCACCGAACTTGGCGGGACACCATGGTACTAAAAACAACAGAAAACGCCATTATTGGTGTCAACGATCATACACTGGTTACCGAAAGTGATGGTCGTCGTTGGGTTACTCGAGAACCGGCTATTGTTTACTTTCACAAGAAATATTGGTTTAATATCATTGCCATGATTCGCGATAATGGAATTTCCTACTATTGCAATATGGCTAGCCCCTACTATCTGGATGAAGAAGCACTGAAGTATATTGATTACGATTTGGATGTTAAAATTTTTACAGATGGGGAAAAACGTCTCTTGGATGTTGAGGAGTACGAGCGTCACAAACGCAAAATGAATTATTCTGATGACTTGGACTATATTTTAAAAGAACATGTCAAAATTCTTGTTGATTGGATTAACAATGGACGAGGTCCTTTCTCAGAAGCCTATGTAAACATTTGGTACAAGCGCTATGTAGAACTAAAGAATCGGTAAAGTTGTCAAACTAGGGTGAAAGCCCTAGTTTTTTTATTTGAGAAACCCAGCTTTTCAGCTGGGTTGGTCTCTATATATCTAATTTCGTAACAGTAAATTTGATGTGGGAATAGTCTTTTTCAACATCCTTATCCAGCAAGAATGCTGTAGCGTCCTTCTTAACTTGAACCAGGTCAATATTCTGAGCTTGGGCTGCATAGACACAACCACAATAACATTGACGGTAGATGTCATACTCTTCACACATCTCTACTGAACGTTTATAGCCTTGATTTTTCTTGAAATCACTTGGAAGATAGTGGGTTGTATAAATTTTTTGCACATCGATTCCGATGCTATTAATAGTTTGAGAATTCTTATGAGGACTGATGGTCAAAGCTGAGCCAAAGTAGTCAAATCCCAAGTCCATAGCCACTTGCGCTGTTTTATCCAGTCTATAGTCAAAGCAAACCTTGCAACGGTCGCCACCTTCTGGCTCCTCCTCTAGTCCCCTAACTAATTTTCGGTATTCATTGGGTTCGTAGGGAGCTTCTAGGTACTGAACCGTATTTCCTGTCCGCTCATTAAAATCACTAACAAATTTCTTGGTGACGTAAGCCCGCTTATGGTATTCTGCCTTGGGATGGATATTAGAATTGGCAAAATAAATGGTCACGTCTGCATACTTGGTCAAATATTCTAGAGTATAGGTACTGCAAGGGGCACAGCAAACATGCATGAGAATGGTTGGCCGTTGCTCATTTTTCTCCCATACTTGTACCATCTTCTGCATGACACGGTCATAATTAATCTTCTGATTGGGATTCATCTTGCTCAGAATTTCTTCTACATCGATCATGTTCTTCTCCTTTTTCTAGTCTTATTTTATCATATAAGTTAGGAGAGCTCAAATCAATTTAGAAGTGAATATCATAAAAAGGAGGAATAGCCATTCCCTCCTTTTGTGTTTTTTATAAGTTGTTTTCTATAGAAAGCTTACATCATCCCACCCATCATACTTGGATCCATTGCTGGAGCTGGGGCTGCTGGTTCTGGTTTATTGGCTACGACTGCTTCCGTAGTCAAAATCAAGCTGGCTACAGATGCTGCATTTTGTAGAGCTGAACGGCTCACTTTAACTGGGTCGATGATTCCCTCTTCAATCATGTTGACCCATTCGCCAGTTGCTGCGTTGAAACCTGTACCAAGCTCGGCATTTTTCAAACGATCGATAACGATAGAGCCTTCAAATCCTGCATTGTGGGCGATTTGACGAACAGGTTCTTCCAAGGCACGGAGAACAATATTGCGGCCTGTTGCTTCGTCTCCTGTCAATTCCAAATCAGCCACGGCTGGGATAACATTTACAAGGGCTGTTCCACCACCTGCAACGATTCCTTCTTCAACAGCTGCACGAGTAGCGTTGAGGGCATCTTCAATGCGGAGTTTCATTTCTTTCAACTCAGTTTCAGTTGCGGCTCCAACCTTAATAACCGCTACACCACCTGACAATTTTGCCAAGCGTTCTTGCAATTTTTCACGATCAAATTCAGAAGTTGTGGTTTCAATTTGAGACTTGATAACTGCAACACGGTGAGAAATCGCTTCAGGATTTCCAGCACCTTCTACGATAACCGTGCTATCTTTGTCCACAGTTACTCTCGCTGCTTGACCAAGAGCTTCAATTGTCGCATCTTTCAACTCAAGACCTAGGTCTTCTGTGATAACTGTTCCGCCTGTCAAGATGGCGATATCTTCAAGCATGGCTTTGCGGCGGTCACCAAAACCAGGTGCCTTGACCGCTACCACGTTGAAGGTTCCACGAATCTTGTTCAAAACAAGAGTTGGAAGAGCTTCACCATCTACATCATCCGCAATAATCAATAGTGGACGATTGCTTTGGAGAATACTTTCTAGGAGTGGCAAGATTTCTTGGATATTAGAAATTTTCTTGTCTGTAATCAAAATGTACGGATTTTCAAGGTCAGCCACCATTTTTTCGCTATCTGTCACCATGTACTGTGAAAGGTAACCGCGGTCAAACTGCATTCCTTCCACAACTTCCAGTTCTGTTTCCATACCACGTGACTCTTCGATAGTGATGACACCATCTTTGCCAACTTTTTCCATGGCTTCAGAGATGTACTCACCGACTTTTTCAGAACGAGAAGACACGGCAGCAACTTGAGCAATGGCTTCTTTATTGGCAACAGGGATGGCGTTGTTTTTCAAGGCTTCTACTGCTGCTGCAACTGCTGTTTCAATCCCACGACGAATGCCGATTGGATTGGCACCCGCTGTGACGTTTTTGATTCCTTCACGGACGATTGCTTGGGTCAAGACAGTTGCAGTTGTCGTTCCGTCACCTGCAATATCATTGGTTTTTGAAGCTACTTCTGATACCAATTTGGCACCCATATTTTCAAAATGATCTTCTAATTCAATTTCTTTGGCAATGGTCACACCATCATTGGTAATCAAAGGTGAGCCAAATGATTTTTCAAGAACGACATTACGACCTTTTGGTCCCAAGGTTACTTTAACAGTGTCTGCAAGGATATCGACACCACGGACCATAGCTGAACGAGCATCTGATGAAAATTTAATTTCTTTTGACATACTTACTTTCTCCTTCTATTTTTCAATGATAGCCAAGATGTTAGCTTCGCCTACGATGATGTACTTTTCATCGCCATCTTTGACATCAAGACCTGCGTGAGCTTCAACCAAGACACGGTCTCCAGCTTTAACACTTGGAGCAACCAAGTCACCGTTCAAGGTACGAACACCTTGTCCAGTAGCCACAACTTGAGCTGTTTTGGTTTTTTCTTGGGCTGAACCTGCGAGGACAAAACCTCCAACAGTTTGTTCTTTTTCTTCTACTTTTAAGACCACACGGTCCCCTAATGGTTTCAACATCTGATTTCCTCCATAATGAGATAGATATCATTAGCACTCTTTACACTTGAGTGCTAATTCATAGTTCTATTGTATCACTTGGTCAGAAATAGTCAAGAAAAAAGTCTGACTTTCTCAAGATAAAAAGCCTGAGACCAACTCAGACTTTTTAATGCTTAAAATGGTAGTTCTTCCTCTTCCAAAACCAAGTCCGCTAAGTCTTGGCCTGCGTTATTTTCACGCATGGCACGTTGAGCACGACTTTCCAAGAGTTGGAATCCTGTCACAAGGACTTCAGTCACATAGTTCATCTGACCATTTTTCTCAAAACGACGAGTACGTAATTCTCCATCCACTGAAATGAGACTTCCTTTGGTTGCGTAGCTTGCCAAGCTTTCTGCTAGTCTACCCCATAAAACCATATTAACAAAATCAGCTTCACGTTCACCATTTTGGTCTTTATAACGACGGTTGACTGCAATAGTCGCTCGCGCTACTGACTTGTCATTGTTGGTTTTGTGCAATTCTGGTGTAGACGTCAAGCGCCCGATTAAGATAACTTTATTATACATATTTTCTTCCTCCTACTTATCTATTCGTAGGAAATCAAAAAAAGTTACAGAAATTTGTAACTTTTCGAGGAAATTTTTTAGTTTTTATGAACCATGAAACCTGTCGCCTGTTGATTGGCCATAATGGTCATATCTGTAATCTGAACACGACGAGGTTGACTGGTCACATAGACTACTGTGTCTGCAATATCCTGAGCTTGCAAGGCTTCGATTCCTTGGTAAACGGTCGCAGCACGCTCTTTGTCACCATGAAAACGTACGGTTGAGAAATCTGTTTCGACAATTCCAGGTTGAATGGTTGTCAACTTGATATCCGTTGCGATGGTATCGATTCGCAATCCATCTGAAAAGGTCTTAACTGCAGCCTTGGTAGCTGAATAGACAGCTGCACCCGCATAGGCATAGATTCCTGCGGTTGAGCCCATATTGATGATATGTCCTTGATTGGCTTTTACCATTGCTGGCAAGAAACAGCGAGTGACTGCCATCAAACCTTTGACATTGGTATCCAACATGGTCAGCATATCCAACTCTTCATAGTTTTGATATGGAGCCAAGCCAAGAGCCAAACCTGCGTTATTGACTAGGATGTCAATCTGACCTATCGTTTCTAGAATATCAGAGCAGACAGTCTTCACCATAGTCATATCCGTGACATCTAGTGTAAAGGTCCAGACGGTTTGATTTGGAAAGACTTCTGCAAACTCCGACTTAAGAGCTTCTAGTCTATCTGTCCGTCGTCCTGTTAGAACGACATTCTCACCCTGCTCCAGATAAGCACGCGCAATTGCTTCACCAATACCTGATGTCGCTCCTGTAATCACAACATTTTTTGCCATCTTATTTCCTTCTAGCTGGTCTATCAGATACTAACAACTTCTTAGGCAGTCCAGTGCTTAGCTGGATCAAATGGAGTTCCGACAACTTGGTCTTCTGATAATTCAATAATACCACGTTTTTGCGGAGCATTTGGCAAATGCAATTCACGAGGGCTACACATCATGCCAAAACTCTTTTCGCCACGAAGCTCACCTGGGAAAATAAGATTGCCTTTGGGCATCATAGCTCCAGGAAGAGCCACAATGGTTTTCAACCCGACACGCGCATTAGGAGCCCCTGCAACAATTTGCACTGTCTTGTCACTTGCGACTGCAACTTGGCAGATGTTGAGGTGGTCACTATCTGGATGGGCTACCATCTCAACAATTTCACCAACAACAAACTTAGGTTCCTTGTCATTGACAATTTCTTCTGCAAAACCTTCCGTTTGTAATTCTTGGTTCAAACGAGCGACTTGCTCATCTGTCAAAAAGACTTGACCGCGCTCTGCAATTTCAAACAAACTTGAAACTTCGAAAATATTCCACGCCACTGTTTCCCCAGTTTCTTTGAGGAAAACACGGGCTACTTTGCCTTTGCGCTCCACATCCAGTTTGGCATCTCCGCTATTTTTCGCGATGACCATAAGGACATCACCGACATGTTCTTTGTTATATGTAAAAATCATTGTTTCCTTTTTCTCCTACTTCAGTCCTGCTAAAAAGTCGTTAATTTGTTGCTTGCTTTTACGGTCGCGATTGACAAAACGACCGATTTCCTTGTCTTTTTCTAGAACAACAAGGCTAGGAATTCCGTAAACATCCCAGAGTTTGGCTAGATCCATATACTGATCTCGATCCACTCGAATAAAGGTAAACTCTGGATTACTCTCCTCAATTTCTGGTAAGGCAGGATAGATATAACGGCAATCGCCACACCAGTCTGCCACAAAAAGGAAGACTTTCTTGCCATCTTTTTCTACTAAAGATGCTAATTCTTCTAAACTTGCTGGTTGTATCATAAGACTTCCTCCTCATAGACCAGGTCTTCATTTTCATAGACAAAGGTATAATGACGGCCATCCTCAAAAATGACGCCACCAACCAAGCTCTCCAGACTGCTTTCATAAACTTGAACATAGAGGGTCGCAATTTCTCCCATGTCTGAAAAATGGTCTCGCACAATCGCTGTCAACTCTTCCTGAGTCTTCATGAGCTTGCGGTCATCTGCAACTTTTTTCGTAGCAAGGGCAAGGCTTCCAATACCAAGCAGAGCCAAGCCTGCCATCCACATTTTTTTAGCTTTCATACCATTCATTTTAACACAAAAAAGGCTTCAGGACAAATGAGGAAGCAGCAGAAAAGCAAGTAAAAATCCTCTTCCTTAAAGGAAAAGGACTTCTTATACTCAATGAAAATCAAAGAGCAAACTAGGAAGCTAGCCGCAGGTTGCTCAAAGCACTGTTTTGAGGTTGTAGATGAAGCTGACTTGGTTTGAAGAGATTTTCGAAGAGTATTATTCTTATTGCCAGGCACCTGAGTTGCCAACGTAGTAACCATCAGGCGTGTAGGTATTGCGAAGCATCTTACCTGATGAAGACAGATAATACCACTTACCATTGTCTTTGACCCAATCATTCGCAATCATGGCACCAGAAGAACTTACATAATACCATTCTCCCTTGTCATAAACCCAAGTGCTTGCTTTCATGGCTCCTGAAGTTGATAAATAGTACCACTTGCCTTGATCGTAAAGCCAGTCACTCGCAATCATGGCTCCTGATGATTTAAAGGCATACCAGTTGCTACCTTGATAAAGCCAAGTTTGATTGAACATGACTCCTTTATCATTCATAAAGTACCAAGTTCCCTTGTCATAAACCCAATCCTTCTGCACTAGTTGACCTTGTTGTTGGTAGTACCAGTTTTGGTTTGATTTTAGCCAACTTTCTGCTTTTACAATCGGATAAAGTTCTTTGAAAGATCCTCCATCATCATATTTATGACTGATAGTTTTTAGTTTTTCAAGCTTCAATTCACCATTATCATAAT
Source organism: Streptococcus mitis (assembly GCF_901542415.1). Classification (NCBI taxonomy): domain Bacteria; kingdom Bacillati; phylum Bacillota; class Bacilli; order Lactobacillales; family Streptococcaceae; genus Streptococcus; species Streptococcus mitis. The sequence goes on from NZ_CABEHV010000004.1 coordinate 1,155,563, forward strand.
CTGCCCAAGCAAAGACTTTTTGACCATTGACAGTCTCTGGTAAGGTAGCAGTGTAAGTCTTGGTTTGATAATCCCATTTAGCATCTAGGTAAGTGTATTGATTATTTGATTCTTCAATACGATAGTAACCTCTCTTTCCACTATCATTATGAATATCATCCACAACTTTCGTTGACCAGGTCTTTACTTCGTTTCCGCTCTTAGCCTCGACCTTGATATCTCCTCTATAGCCATATGGAACATAGAAATTCAGGTAACGCCCTTCTTCCCCGATCATAGACTTGTCCTTTTCTTGACCTAGGAAATTGACAGTCTGATCTTGACCATCGAGACTAACCGTCCACTCGATTTTCTCAGTTTTTGGCAAATCCAAGACCTTGATATCCACTTCATGACCATTGTTAAACCGAAGAATCTTGCCATCTTGATACTGTACTCCACACTTAACAACCCATTCTTCTTTAAGCTCAAATGCCTGCCCTGAATGTGGAAAAGCCAGTAAAGCTAGACCAGCTAGAGACAAACCAAATAATGTGATTTTTTTCATCGTAGATCCTCCTTAGGATTTTTTATGTTAATTATATCACTATGTTTTTAAATTGCAAATATTATCCTAAATATGCAAGCAAAAAACCTCTGAGATTGTTCTCAAAGGTTATAATCTAGCTAATTGCTGTTCTCAACTGCTGCAGTGACAAAAGCAGTGTAGAGTTCTTCTGGGCGATTTGGACGGCTTGAAAGTTCAGGATGATACTGACAAGCCACAAAGAATTTATTTTCAGGAATTTCCACAATTTCGACCAAACGATTATCTGGAGAAACTCCTGAGAAGACAAAGCCTGCTGTCTCAAACTGCTCACGGAAGGCATTGTTAAACTCATAACGGTGACGGTGACGGCGTTGCACCACTTCTTGATTGTGATAAGCGGCAGCGGCCTTAGAGCCACGTTTCAACTTAGATGGATAAAGTCCCAAGCGAAGGGTTCCCCCCATATCCTCAACGTCAATCTGATCACGCATGATATCAATGATAGGGTATTTTGTTTCTGGTGCAAGCTCTGCAGAATTGGCACCTTCAAGACCTAAAACGTGACGAGCAAACTCGATACATGTCAACTGCATTCCCAAGCAAACTCCCAACATTGGAACATCATTTTCACGCGCATAGCGAATGGCTTGAATTTTCCCTTCAGTACCACGTTGGCCAAAACCACCTGGTACGATGATTCCGTCTGCATCAGACAAAAGCTCTGCCACATTCTCTGCTGTCACATCATTGGCATTGATCCAATTAATCTTAACTTCTGCGTCGTTGGCATAACCAGAGTGTTTCAAGGCTTCAACCACAGAAATGTAGGCATCTTGCAACTCAACATACTTACCGACAAGGGAAATCTTGACTTGTTTCTTGAGGTTCATGACCTTGTCCACCATTGCTGACCATTCTGTCATATCTGCTACTGGTGCGTCTAATTTCAAATGATCACAGACAATTTGATCCATACCTTGAGCCTGCAAATTCAGTGGAATTTGGTAAAGGTGTTCAACATCCAATGATTCGATAACAGCTTCTGGGGCCACATCACAGAACTGGGCTAGTTTGTTTTTAATTCCTTGACCAGCTGGCTCTTCTGTACGAATAACCAACATATTTGGTTGAATTCCCAATCCACGCAATTCTTTTACAGAGTGTTGAGTTGGTTTGGTTTTCATTTCACCAGCGGCCTTGAGGTAAGGAAGCAAGGTTGTATGAATGTACATGACATTATCCGCACCCACATCTGCCTTCATCTGACGAAGGGCCTCTAAGAATGGCAAGGACTCGATATCTCCTACTGTTCCACCAACCTCTGTAATAATGACATCAGAGTCGGTCGTTAGAGCGGCACGCTTGATTTTTTCTTTCAAAGCATCTGTGATATGAGGAATAACCTGAACAGTTGCCCCAAGGTATTCTCCACGGCGTTCCTTACGAAGAACTTCACTGTAGATTTTACCAGTTGTCACGTTGGAATATTTGTTAAGATTGATATCGATGAAACGTTCATAGTGACCCAAGTCCAAATCAGTCTCAGCTCCGTCATCTGTCACAAAAACTTCCCCGTGCTGGTAAGGGCTCATAGTTCCCGGATCGATATTGATATAAGGGTCAAATTTTTGAATGGTTACTTTGAGACCACGATTTTTCAAGAGACGGCCCAGACTTGCTGCGACAATCCCTTTCCCAATAGACGATACCACACCACCAGTTACAAAAATATATTTCGTAGACATAGATTCCTCTTTCTAAAATGCTCAAGGTCTTGCTGACTACGAGGGGACATAGAAAACAAGACCCTACTAATAAGAATAATCTGGGACGACTGCACCAGATTCACAACTAAAATACAAGAAGATAACTTCTTGAAAAAACAAAAATAGCTCCCTAAGAACTAGGGAGCCCCGACCTCCAAAAGAGGTGCCCGAACAATATGATACCTAAAAATAGGATAATTGTCAATAGCTAATTTCTATTCCTCGATGTTTTCAGAATCATCGTCTGAAAACTCATCATCTTCTTCGTTGAGATCCACGTCTTCTCCCAAGTCATCTGGGGCGATTTCGTTGATTTCTGCATCATAAGCTTCCACTTCATTTTTCTCATCATCTGGATTTTCATCATCGTATGAAAGAGCCGGATCTGCTTCGTATGCATCTTCGTCTTCTGGATCATCTGCATTGTAGTCAATGGCATCTGAATCACCATCCATGAAGGCATTGACACGTTTTTTCTTAGCTTTTGGTGCTACTTCATCGTCGTCATTTTCTTCAAGAGCGATGATTTCTTCATCGATTTCGTCCACACCATACCATGAACGAAGACCCCATTTGTTGTCTCCAAGTGAGATGAAGCTACCGTCAAAGTTCAGCTCCGTGTAGAACAAAGGCAAAGCTTCGCGGATATCGCTGTTTGATGTTCCAAGGTAGTTTTGAATTTCGTTTACAAGATCGCTAAAATGCATCTCATGGTCGCGACCACGAAGTTCCAAGATAGCACGTGCTACCTCAATCATAGATAGCTCACTTTTTTCTTGCCCAGCAAATACTTCTAGTTCCAAAGCGTTTCTCCTCATTTTTACTAGTATCGTCAGAGCGAACAGACTCTGACCTCATTTTATCATGTACTCTTTATTGTACGATAATTTTGCGAAATAGTCAAAGGTTAAGGGGGAGAAAGTGATAGGACTTTTTATTTCTTTGCTACCCAGCCGATGGTGTCGCTATGTGGGTTGGTACGGGCACGAATTGACTGAGCTTACTGTGTAGTAAGCTGATTTCTAAAAAAAATTATTGTTCCAATAGACTTTCCTGTATATCGATAAGTTTATCTGCATCAAATTCACTATACTTAAATATCGATGCGATAATAATCTGATTATATCTAAAATCTGTATTCAAAATATTAAACATGTCCTCAATATTCTTTTGATCAACCTCTCTCCCGCTAGGAGAATCAAGCACTATTGGGAGGGTAATCCCTAAGTATTTTTGAATTTCCGTTATATATGCCATTTTATAGCAAAATACTAATTTATGTAACACCGTTCCACTTAGGGATTTCAAATCTGAGGTAAATACAAAATTTTTATCTATATTCAAATATTCTTCAACACCTAACTTTGTAGCAAATTTTAAAATGTTATCAAAAAGATTTTGATTAGTATCATCACGTAAAGAAATTTTTATATAATTTTCAAGTTCTTTCTTTCGTTTCTTTAACCTTCGAATTTCATCCTCAATAATTTCTCTGGGTGCCACTATAAGTTGTAAACGTTGCTCAAATAATTTAATAGGATTCTCAACTCTGACAAGGTATTGAGAATTTTCAATTTCTTGTTTGAGTTCAATTTCTCTTTTGGATAATTTATCAATTTCTTGATTTAAATGAAATATTCGTAAATCAATTATTTTTTGTATATCATCAAAACCTAAAATGTTATCTCTACTTAGTTCAACTATTGCCCCTGTCGAGCATCGCACACTCAACCCCAGGCTCTCGATATATGAAAGATAGCCTTCATTTTTTGTAGCAAGTTCTTTCAAAGTTGATAATTTTTTTAATAACTCATTTTTATTACTCCTAACAATCAAAATGTCTTTTTCTATATCTGAGCTCTTATTGCTTTGGAAATTACTTTGTTCCATTAGGTTAAAATTCTCACTCTGAAATAATACAATCTTTTGTAGCTCTTTAAGTCGCTTTAATTCAGATGTTATTTTTTCTACTTCTATTTTTAAATTAGCTATATCTTTTTCTGATATGCCCTCTATTAAAGTTTCAACCTTAAATTTTATTCCTCCAATGACTGTCCCTCTATTTAGTAATGTCCACCCCTTATCTTGATCTAAATATATACACCCCAGAAGACTTTCTAGAACATTAATATTATTAGTTTCAAATACTTTACCCAAAATATAATATAAATCTCTTGGCAATTCTAAGTTTTCTGTGACACCTTCTATTTCAAGCGAAATATTATTATCTCTGCGACTTAAAATAATCTCTTTTTCAGTTTCAAGGACTAGTTTAGTTTGTAATTTTGAAAATCTAATTTTTTTCGTAGACGGTATTGGATATCCCATTGCATAAAATAATAAGCGTAACAATGTTGATTTTCCCACGCTATTGATATCACTATGAATTTCTGTTTTTTCACCAAACTCAAATAGTTTTGATTCATATCCATTAATAACCTTTAATAACTTAAATTTCATATACTTAACCCCTTTTTGACACTATTTATGTCTGAATATGAAGATAGGATTTGAAACAATATCACTTTTGTTAAATCATCTAAAAAATCGTTAGGTATTACATCTTCCAAACTTAAAATGTCATCCCTATATTTACTGTAGTATTCATTGATGAAACTAATCTCGGTATCTCTTCTTGTAGTACAACTAATAGAAAACCTATTGTATTCAGATATTACTGATGTAATAAGCTCAAAATCTAATGACTTCTTAAAAATTAACTCTGAAAAATCCGTCTTTAAACGTTCTTCACTAATTTGAGGAATATCAAAAATTTCATATACAGTATTCTCCTCAATATTAATACTGTAAAGAATAATCAACCAACCAAATTCTTGTATAGTTAAATCAACTCTTTTAGAAGCATTATTTTTAAATTCATTTTGTAAATAAGCAAAAATTCTATTTGCCTTGTAACCTTTCAGTCCAATACCATTTAAACAATTGATTACTTTCTCTTTAATAAATCGATAACGAGTCTCATCATCATCTTCAGAAAATTCAACTTTTAAAATAAAAAGTTTCTCTTTTAATTTATTTTTATCAAATATAACTTCAGATTTATCAATAATAGAATCGATTTTCTTTCGATGGCCATCAGGGAGATTCTTATATCTTCTCTTGACTCTATTACCTTCGAATAAATTATTTTTTTTATTTGCCCTTATAGGTATTTCAATATTGTTTCCATAAATCACTTCACTATATTCCTCATTAACTTTACTTACAGCATTAATTAAAGAATTAATTGCATTAGTCAAATGTTGAGTAGTTGTAGATTTTGAATGAGGATTTTCTTGTGATTTGGCTTGTATATAAATTGGCTCTTTATTGCGAAAGTAAATTTCAATATCCTCTGTGCTACCCTCTACCTTAAACTTTTCAACTTGTCTAAGATCTTGGTCCATCACCAAATATAATGCTAGATTGTATTGAAAATCCCATCCAAATGCAGAAGCTGTGGCATTTGTATCCTTATTCCTATCAGTCATTAAAAATCGTCCCTCTAAAATATTCTTAATCATTATTATACCAAAAAACACGGTTTTAAACCGCGTTTTAATAGATTAATATTATTTTTTCAAAGCATTGATAATGTTTCTCGTAAGTTTTTTACCAGCACCTTGATTTCTGGGATGAGTCCGTAGATATGCGTGAACTTTAGTACCAGTATCGGAACGAGTATAGCCATTTGTATTGACAATTTTATTTTGTAATATTTTCTTTAAAATTCCCATTTTACTTACCCTAAAAATTTCAAATTAGTTTCTTCATCTCATCAATACGTGCGACGGTCGCGTCATATTTAGCTTGGTAGTCGGCTTGTTTGTCGCGTTCTTTTTGGACGACTTCTGGTTTGGCATTAGCTACGAAGCGTTCGTTAGAAAGTTTCTTGCCGACCATATCCAGTTCTTTTTGCCATTTAGCGAGTTCCTTGTCGAGACGAGCCAGTTCTTCTTCGACATTGAGGAGGTCTGCCAGTGGCAGGTAGATTTCTGCTCCTGTGATGACACTTGACATAGCAAGTTCAGGCGCAGGAATATTTGACGCGATCTCCAAGTGTTCTGGATTTGTGAAGCGTTTGATGTAGTTGACATTGCTGTTAAAGAAGGCCTCCAAGTCGCTATCGCTTGTCTTAACAAGGATGGTGATAGGCTTGCTTGGAGCAACGTTTACTTCCGCACGCGCATTACGAACGGCACGGATCAAGTCTTTAAGACTTTCCACACCAGTGTGAGCCACAAGGTCTTCAAAGACTGGGTTGACAGTTGGGTATTCTGCTGTAACGATAGAGCCTTCTGAGATTTGTCCAAAGATTTCCTCTGTCACAAATGGCATGATTGGGTGAAGGAGACGAAGAATCTTGTCCAAAGTATAAAGGAGAACAGAGCGTGTGATGACTTTCTCTTCTTCATTATCGCTGTAAAGGACTTCCTTAGTCAACTCAACGTACCAGTCCGCAAACTCATCCCAGATGAAATTGTAGAGGATATGTCCAGCGACACCAAACTCAAACTTATCAAAGTTGGCAGTTGCTTTTCCGATAGTTTCATTGAGGTTGTGGAGAATCCAGCGGTCTGTAACGTTGCCAGCTTCCTTGTTAACAACTTTTTCGACATTGGCAGTTGCTTGCTCAAGGGTCAATCCTTCATTGTTCATGAGGATGTAGCGAGAGATGTTCCAGATCTTGTTGATGAAGTTCCACGAAGCATCCATTTTTTCGTAAGAGAAGCGCACGTCTTGTCCTGGTGCAGAACCGTTTGAAAGGAACCAACGAAGGGCATCAGCACCGTATTTCTCGATGACGTCCATCGGGTCAATCCCGTTCCCGAGAGATTTAGACATCTTGCGTCCTTGCTCATCACGAATAAGACCGTGGATAAGCACGTTTTGGAATGGCTGACGGCCAGTGAATTCCAAGGATTGGAAGATCATACGAGATACCCAGAAGAAGATGATGTCGTAACCTGTAACCAAGGTTGAAGTTGGGAAGTAACGTTTGAAGTCTTCTGAGTCGACATCAGGCCAGCCCATGGTTGAGAACGGCCAAAGTGCTGAACTGAACCAAGTATCCAAGACGTCTTCGTCCTGAGTCCATCCGTCACCTTCTGGAGCTTCTTCACCGACGTACATTTCACCCTCAGCATTGTACCAAGCAGGGATTTGGTGACCCCACCAAAGTTGACGAGAGATAACCCAGTCGTGAACATTTTCCATCCACTGGAGGAAGGTATCGTTGAAACGAGGTGGGTAGAATTCGACCTTGTCATCTGTGTCTTGGTTGGCAATAGCATTTTTGGCCAATTGGTCCATCTTAACAAACCATTGAGTAGACAAGCGTGGCTCCACCACAACACCTGTACGCTCTGAGTGACCAACACTGTGGACACGTTTTTCGATTTTGACGAGGCCACCGATTTCTTCCAACTTGGCAACGACTGCCTTACGAGCTTCAAAACGGTCCATACCTGCAAATTCGAAGGCAAGCTCATTCATAGTACCGTCGTCGTTCATGACGTTGACTTGTGGCAAGTTGTGGCGTTGACCAACCAAGAAGTCGTTTGGATCGTGGGCAGGTGTGATTTTCACGACACCAGTACCAAACTCTGGATCGGCATGTTCGTCTCCAACGATTGGGATTAGTTTGTTAGCGATTGGAAGGATAACGTTTTTTCCAATCAAGTCCTTGTAGCGTGGGTCTTCTGGATTGACCGCAACGGCAACGTCCCCAAACATAGTCTCAGGACGAGTTGTGGCAACTTCAAGGACGCGAGAACCGTCTTCTAGCATGTAGTTCATGTGATAGAAGGCACCTTCTACGTCCTTGTGGATAACTTCGATATCAGAAAGGGCTGTGCGAGCAGCTGGGTCCCAGTTGATGATAAACTCACCACGGTAGATCCAACCTTTCTTGTAAAGGTCCACAAAGACCTTACGAACAGCTTTTGACAAACCTTCATCAAGAGTGAAACGCTCGCGAGAGTAGTCTACAGAGAGCCCCATCTTGCCCCATTGTTCCTTGATGGTAGTGGCATATTCGTCTTTCCATTCCCAGACCTTGTCGAGGAATTTTTCACGACCGAGGTCATAGCGGCTGATGCCCTCACCACGCAAGCGCTCCTCAACTTTAGCTTGAGTGGCAATCCCAGCGTGGTCCATCCCTGGAAGCCAAAGTGTATCAAAACCTTGCATACGTTTTTGACGGATGATGATATCTTGCAAAGTCGTATCCCAAGCGTGACCAAGGTGAAGTTTACCAGTTACGTTTGGTGGCGGAATGACGATTGAATAAGGCTTAGCCTTTTGATCGCCTGAAGGCTTGAAAACATCCGCATCAAGCCATTTTTGGTAACGACCAGCCTCAACTTCGGCTGGATTGTATTTAGGTGAAAGTTCTTTAGACATGTGTTTGTCCTTTCTCTATTGTATTCATTTTATTTTGAATTTGCTTAGCAGCTTCTTCTGCAGACAAATTCGTATTATTTATTTTAAAGTAGTGGTGCAACTCATTCGGTTGATGTTGGGAATTTAATTGAAGGGTTTCAGCTGTCTCTAAAATTTCTCTTTCAGATACCTCAATATGTCGTTTTAAGGGTTTGTGCTTTAATCGATTCTCCGTTCGATTTCGACGTAAGCGCTCTTCAAGGCTTGTTTCCAATTCAACAAAAAGAATCTCTTGATGATAATCATCCAACAAATTCTGAATTTGCTTCAAATACATCAGCTGGTACTGATTTGAAAAATCAATCACGTCTGTTAAAATCACATATCGCTGATTTCTAGCGCTAGCTCCAAGGAAAGAAAAGGTAATTCCACGAACAAATTCCCACATTTCCTCTGTAAAGCCCTGATAGATTTCCAGTGCAAAATCGATGGCTTGATGGTTATAAAAGAGGGTAGCATCTGTCAGTCGAGATAACTCTTGACCAATCGTCATTTTTCCTGAGGCCGGAGCACCAATGATGAAAAGATGCATCAAATCACCTCCCACTCACTTCTCAGCAAACCATATATCAGACTGTCACAGCGGTTTCCTTGAACATCCTTTCTGTCTCTTATTCGAGCTTCGAGGGTAAATCCAAGCTTCTCTGAGACTCGTTGACTTTGGACATTGTATCCAAAACAAGTCAGTTCAATCTTGTGAAGATCCAAATCTTTAAAGGCTAAGTCAATCAAGGCAAGCGCTGCTTCTGGTACATAGCCTCGACCCCAATAGTCTGGATGCAAGGTATAGCCAAGCTCTAGCACATCATCCGCATAGCGGTGGTTGAAGTCAACCGAACCAATGACTTTATCTGTTCCTTTGACGACAAGCCCATAGCCAGCTGGGAGATTTTCCTTTTGATTGCGTTCTGGAAGAATATGCTCTAGATAGTAAACCTCATCTTCCAAGGTCTTGACTGGAGGAAAGCCTGCTGGATAGGCGACCTCTGGGAGACTAGCGTAGGTATACATATCCTCAGCATCTGCGACTGTCCGGACTCGTAAAACGAGACGTTCTGTTTCCAAGCGTTCTGGTAATTCAGCTCTTGACATCCTTCTTCCTCGCTTTCTTGATAAAGCTTCCCATGGGATTGACTCGGTCATCTAGATAACGATAAACGCGCTGATGGCCGTCCCCCATAAAGTAAGTCGGTGAAAAACGGTCATTTTTAAAATGCCCTTTCTCATCCAAGAGATCTGTATCAGCAAGTCGCTCGATAATCTTAGCAAAGATATGACAGATTCCATCTTCCTCGATAATCCGATCTACCTGACAGTCCAATACGACTGGACAGGCCTCTAAAATCGGTGCCTGAGTCCGTTTAGAAATCTCGTAGTCTAGCCCCAGGTGTTTCAATTTCTCTCGATGACTGATAAAACCAGCCTGCTCCATCTCGAGCATGACATTTTCATCAGGAATATTCACAGTAAACTTCTGGTAATGCTTGATTTGCTCAGCCGCATTTTCCTCAGCTCCGACACCGATGACTAGCCAATTTCCCAAGCTATAAGAGGAGCTACAGGTCGTAATATTGTGTCCAAAATTCTGATCCTGATACCCCAAAATGAAGATAGGAAAACCATAATAGAGCTTACTTGTGTTAAAAGATTGCTTCATAACAACCTCCTTTTACTAAGACGCAAAAGAAAATCCCTGCCATCTACATGACAGGGACGAATGTATTTATCCGCGGTACCACCCAAATTCGGGCAGCGCCCGCAACTTTAATCTTCCTGTTTCTCCTTTATGACGTCGTTAGCTCGCTTTGGCGTACTTGAGTACAGCCTGCAACTCGTTGCCTAGTCCTAGACGGAAACAAAAAGACACTTTTATTTCATTTTTTCATCCATTAGCAACTAGTTTTGACACATTTGTGGACTTCTCAGCACCGCCACTTTCTGTAAAATGTGGGATTCAAAACACCTCTAATGGCTCTATTGTAGCAAGATTTTTTCGGAAATGCAAGGCACAAGAAAAATTACTTGAACTTGATACCATTTTCCTTCAATTTCTTGATGGTAGCTGGGCCGATTCCTTTCAAGGCAAGGAGTTCTTTTTCAGTCCAGTTTTTGAAATCTGAAGCAGACTTGATTCCTTCATCATAGAAAGTTTTGGCACGATCAAGTGGAAGCCCACCCAAGTTTGCTGCAAAATCTTCTACAGAATTGGCTACTTTTTGAGCTTGCTCTTTAGTAGCTTCTACTGCTTGTTCAACTTTTTTAGAAACAGCCTTACCAGCTTCGCTTGCTGACTGTTCTGCACGTTTCACGACTTTTTTTGTCTCTTCTACAACCTTAGTCACAGTACTTGAAAAGGCACCGGCACGACGGAGGCTATTTCGTAATTGTTTTTTACGATTGAGTTTCTTTGACATGATAAAATCCTTTCAATAAAAAACCCCTGCTCTGACAAGGATTTAATATGAATATTCTATCAAGATTTTAGTAAAAAATCAAGAATCTATCTCGTTTAATAATTTCTCTCACCAAACAAGCCTTCTGGCAAATCATGGAATCCTTTGCCTGCTTTGAAATTTTCAAATTTTCCAAGCAAGAACTGATAAGCATCCAAGCGGCTTTCGTAGCGAATCATGGCATCTTTGGCACGCTCGTCTTGGTCTTCTTCGTAGACTTTTTGACTTTCCTTGTGCGCCATGTCGTTGATCATGATCTGGGTATTGACCCAGGCTTCAAATTCCTTCATAAATTCTTGTTCGTAACTCATTTTTTCTCCTTATTCTAATCCACGGAAATAGTCCGTGTCAATCTCACGGTAGGACTGGATATCCTGAACGTATTCCAGCACACCTTGGAATTCTCCGTTTTCATCGTGCACTGCAGCGTAGGTGATGTGGACAAACTTACCTCGCGACTCAGACTTGAACCACATTTCATACTTGTCTTTTCTTCCCTCACGAAGCCCCTTCATGATAGTCTTGACCTTGTCCAAGTACTTAGGTGGATGGCAGAGTTCAACATTGCGTCCGACTTGGGACGGCGTCCGTTTGAAAATCATCTCATCAGCTGAAGTATTGTCATTGTAATACTGGAAAATATCGTCTTTATTGACAAAGGTAATCTCCATGGGGAGATGATTGAGGATGAGATTGGCCTGCTCGACTGAAAGATAGCCATTCCCAAAAGTCTGTTGACTATGGCGGTCCAGCACTGCTTCCTTTTCCTTAGGGGTAAAGGTAATGGTGAACTGGCCTTCTGGCGTATCGATAACTTGCTGAACTTGACCTTCTGCCGTATCTAGCTGCACAGGCTCCCCTGCACTATCTTCCTCAACAAAGCTCTGTCTTTCTGGCACCCATTTCTCAGACGGACGGATGATGGCATAACCATAAGCATCGCTCTCCTCCGCAATCTGAAGCCAGTCATCCTGAGTAAAGGACTCAAGGAGAATCATGAGAAGGATGGACTCTTCCTTGAGAATCATACTTTCAAACTCTGTCGCAAAGGCTTCAAAAATTTCTTTTACAATACTAATCGACACTTCAGGTAGTGATTTGGCTTCCGCTATAGCTGTTTGAAAGAGTTCCCTGATCTGATCATCCACTCCCCACATGACCTTAGGAGGCGAATCGTGCCCATAACGCTCCATGATAGGAAAGAAGAGTTCTTCTTTACGTTGGTAATGGATGTCAAATTGTCCCACAAGACCCATTTGACGGACCAAACCCTTGCGCATCTCCGCCAGCATTTCTTCATCTTCCATAGACTCATAGGTATCTAACAATCTTCGAATGCGAATCAAGGCAGCACGGAGGGCCAGATTTTCATCCTTGAAGACACGAACTGGGTGACCTGGATGCTCGGTATCCTCTACTTCGACACCTTTAATAGCATTTTTAAAAAGATTGGCATGGACATCACAGAGTTCCATGACATCTTCAAAAGTGACGCCCGAGTCCGAGTTCATCAGCTCGTGCTCCATGAGGGAAATCTCGATGGCTGAAACACCTGTAAAGGTCGCATCAAAGAGCTCCTGAACCGACTCAGGAGAGGCGCCATTATGCAATTCTAACAAAATATCCCGTAGGACATGAATCCTTTCATCTGCCATTAGTCTAATCCAACCACTTCGTAGCCATTCGCTTCCAGTGTGCGGACAATCTTGTCCATAGGGGTTCCTTCCAGCTTAGAACCCTGTTTAAGTGATACTTTACGACCAACTGTATTGCGCATTAAGGGATTGGCAAGAGGTTTAAAACCAAGCTCGACTAGAATTTCCAAGACTTCTGGATGCTTATCCACCACTTCTGCAACAGGAATTGACACATCGATGATATTGTCCATGACGACCTCCATTGTATGTTCTAAAATGATTTTACTGCTTTTATTATACCACAAGGAAAGAGATTAAAAAACTAGCAGTGAAGTTCCTGCTAGTTCTCTGCGATTTGGATTACCATCTAAATAAGTTTAAATAGCCAATCCAATATCTTAAATAATAGCTTGTAAAACAGCAATTGGACTGCAAAAGAGATGATTATCCAAAAGAATTTCACAATTCCAATAATCGGTTTGATAAAAATAATGGCAAGAAGTCCCCAGAAAAATTTCATTCTCTATCCTCTGGCTTGATGATCCACCGAGCCGTATCCATTAGCTTGTCTGCAATAAATAATTTCCCCAGACCGACAACAACATTGTCATCTTTCTTTATCGTTTTCATTACTTTTACACCTTGCATGGTCAAAAAGTAATTCCCGTAAATTTTAGCAAAAGCTTTGATAGGATTCATCTCACTCACCCTCGATTATTTCAGCCTCTTTTCGGATTGTTTCAACATCTTCTTGATATTGAACTTCACTATAATTGACTATTTTGGATAATTCTTTCTGCAAGCTTTCACCCATTGGTTTCATAGTTGCAAAGGTTAAACCACCTGAAATGATACCACCCAAGATAGGAATGAATTTTCCCATTCCTTTGGCCAGCCCTCCCTTGGTAAGATTCACACCAAATATTCTTAAGACTTTTTTCAAAATAGGGTACCAAAGCGTCTTTGTTAAAGCTTTATTAGGTACTGTTTTCATTACTTGTTTGGCAATTGTTATACCACCTGCACGTAGCAAGGCAGCGGTTCCATTCACCCCCAACATGACACCTAGATAAAGCAAGAGGGTATTTTGAGCATCTTCACTCAACTCATCGCGTGAAGCCCAAAGATCTTCATAACCATAAATATAACCTAATTCTTGAGCCAATTTCAGAGAGAAACCATAAAATTGAGCTACATCCGCTGGTATGGTAATTGCCATGGCAAGTCCACCTGGTAATCCTGCCAAAACAGAGGTTCCACTCGCCAATAAAACATTATCCCTAATGCAGGCATTAGCCACTCGATCTAAAGTTTCTTGAGATAAGAGAGACGTTGGGCCTTGTTCTAATAAGGTAGGAATGTCCTGTGGATCCAATTCTTTGGAAAACTTATCCACTAAAAATTTCGAACGATCAACCTTAACAACTGGTAATTTTACCACTTGTTGCAATACTTGCATAGCTAACTCTTGTTCAGCCATATACAAACTCCTTTTACTTCTGTAAGTTATAGTCTATGATAGCATACTCTTTTAAAGTATGTTTCAAATTCCCCTCAAAAGTTTTCAAAACTCCTTATTTTTTTAGATAAATAGTCCAATACACAAAATCAAAATCCTTGGCAACTTATTTGTTAAAGAACCTTAATAGCCTTTGTAGAGACAACTCGAATATTCAACTCTACCTTTACAACTCGAATATTCAACTCTACCTTTACAACTTGATATTCTATCTATGAACGATAGTCTATTGTTGTTTTACCTAGAATGTCCCTTGAATACGTACTAACTATGAACTTTCGAGTCTCATTTTATAAATCCATAATTTCTTTTTTCTTTCGATCAAACTCTTCCTGAGATAGTATCCCAGCATCTAAAAGAGATTTTAGTTTTGTAAGGGCTTCGATTTGTTCATCTAATGATAAACTTGGTTTCATTGCTTTTTCATCTAAACCTTGTGCCATATTCATACCAAAAATCATCCCTGCACCATCACCTAGACCATGTTGCTCCACTCCTGATGCAATTTTTTGTTGTGCTGCAATATTAGAAGCTTTCTGCGATACATCATCATAAGCCTTTAAATTCATCTTATTTGATGAAAATTGTTTAACCAATTCCTTAGATTCTGGTGAGAACTCAATATTAGCAATGGCAACTTTTACAATCTCAAATCCAAAACGTTCTTTCCAAGTCCCTGCATACTGTCCATCATTCGATACTTGGGTTGCAAGAATTGAAGCTTGTGACGGTAATTGTGAAATACGATAAGTTGTTGACAAAGAATTGAGTGCAACAATAAAAGATTGGAGAAACTCTGTCACTATTTGTGATCTAGCTTGAGCACTGTCGAAAGTATAATAAGTCACATTGGCAGGAAGAAAATTTCTGATAAATTGCTTAGCATCTGTAATTTGGATAGAAAATGTTCCAAAAGCACGTACTTCTAAATCTGTACCATAAAACAAATCATTATACATGACTGGACCACGAGTTCCAAATTTAATATCACGAATTTCTCTCAAATTAACAAAACAAATCTGTTTTTGCTGATCACTTTGACCACCGAATCCAACACGATTAACAACATTGTCAAACAGTGACTTTTTCAATCCATCACCGTTAAAAACACTGCTCTCACCATTTTGATATTCATATCCACCTGGTTCTGTAATAATTTCCTCGATACCAGACTGACTAAAGATAAAGGCTGCAGTATTTTCTGGAATAAAAATCTTGGATCCGTTGGAAATAACACCTGCAGATCCCTTCGTATTGACACCCCTACCATTATTACTTTCTTGAACAATACCGGGACTTACAGCTGTATGTTCATCAAAAGCTTGAACTGTGATAATTTCTTTCCACTGATCTGCAAATGTCCCACCAATAGAATCTGTAATTGCTTTTATCAACCCCATTTAATTGCCCCCTTATAAACTCTGATCCATATCACAATAGGCACATCTTACTGTTTGCTTCACTTGACCTGACAAAGGTGCTCCACAAAAGCTACACTTGGTTGAAATCTTTTCTGGCTCTGCATCCTTAATCCCAAGTCCTGCTTTAAAAGTGTCAAATGTATCCTTAAATGTTTCTGCCAAAACATCTGCTCCGAATAAGCTGCTATCCCCCAAGGTTTCAAAATTGCTTGTATCACCTGATATCAATTTAATAATGTTTCTAGCCCACTTGTCAGTATCCTTAGTATTATTAAATGCAAAGATAGCTTGTCCGCCATTATAATAAATTTCTAGCCGTTTCACACCATTGGTTTTGGTTACTGAAACTTGAGGTTTCCCTTCAAAAATTTTAATCTGGTTAATGGGTATGGTAACTTGGTCTTTTTTTCCTCCCCAAAAACCTTTTTTGATATGTATTAAGTGTAGATTCGTTAAAATTAATTCATCTGTAGACAAACCATTTTTCCCAAAACTCACATGGTCACTATTCATAACCATGTATTCATGTGGCAATAATTGATAATCCATCTTGAACCCCACTCTTCCTATTAAAGACTAGCTTTCCACTGCTCCACTTGCTCATGTAGATTGTCACGATAATCTTTTAGAGTCTTAATAACTTCTTCTTTCCCTTGAATCGGTGCTTTCTTGAGTGGACCATATTGTTTTTTCAGATCTTCCATCTCTTTTTTAGTGCTATCTTTTAGTTCTTGGATAGCAGCGCTATCTTCTAAAACTGTCCCTTTAAAGGCTTCGTCTGCTTCTGTATAGTAATTATCGATTATTTTCTCATTCATAATCAAGTAATCTTCATAAGTTTTTATAGACTCAATTGTCGCATCACTAACATCTTGTGGGTTGAAATCGCCTGAACTGAGTTTTTCTTTTGCTTTAGCAAGCAACCCTTTCTTTTCAGAACTACTAGATGAAGCTTCTGTTTGATCCTCACTAGAAGAGCTACTTGTTTTTTCAGATAGAGAACTACAAGCAACTAGGGTAGAGACGGAAAGACATAGCAAAGCTAAACGACAAACTTTTTTTACATTATTCATTAATAGAATCTCCTTTTATTTATGAAATCATCATATCATATTTGCTAAAAAAAAAAAGCATTTTCTAATTAGCTAACCTTTAAAAATACAGAATTCTAGTTATAGTATATTGAATCTAGAATAGTAGGAAACGATTGCTAAAACATTTTTAGAAATTAATTTGATTTTCAATCCACTATAAAAGAATATTTTCCCATTTCAAATTCCACCTATTTTCCCCCACCAAAAAAGAGGGTTACCCCTCCTTTTTAGTTCTTATCCAGATTGCGTAGCATTTCGTCAATCTTGTTTCCATACTCGATGGACTCGTCTTTGACGAAGGTCAAATCTGGGATTTTGTACAATTTCAAATTGCGACCAAGTTCACGTTTGATGGTACCAGTTGCTTTTTCAAGCCCGATTTGGGCTTTTTGATTATCTGAAGCAAGGTTACTCAAAATGGTGTAGTAAACCTTGGCAACAGACAAGTCACCTAACATCTGAACATCTGTGATGGTCACGCCTTGGACACGCGGATCACGGACTTTCTTTTGCAAAATCTCATTGACTTCACGCTTGATTTCCATGCCCACACGATCCGTACGGAAATGATTTGCCATGATATTCCTTTCTCTACTTTGAACCAAAAGCTAGGCCAGCAGACCTAGCTATTTTTAAACTTCTTGATTTTCATTTCAAATTGAAACGAAGTTCAATTTGAAATCATCTGCTTCTTTCGCCGTGGTGAAAGTGATGGAACTGATTTATCAGTCCCATCACAGGGGATTTTTGAGACCCTAGGCTCAAAAATAAGCAATGAAACCATCGGTTTGCTTGCGTCCCTCACCACCTAAGAAAGGAGCAAAAAATCTTATCGTTTGATTTCTTCCATGACATAAGCCTCAATAACATCATCCATCTTGATATCATTGTAACCATCGATCATCAATCCACCTTCACGACCGTTTGTAACTTCTTTGACGTCGTCTTTGTAGTGTTTCAAGCTTGCAAGTTCGCCATCATAGATAACGACACCGTCACGGATAACACGAACTTTAGAGTCACGGGTAACCTTACCGTTGATAACCATGAATCCACCGATAGTTCCCACTTTAGACACCTTGAAGGTTTCACGGATAACTGCTTCACCGATAATTTTTTCTTCAAATTCTGGATCAAGCATCCCCTTCATGGCTTCTTCCATCTCTTCGATAACCTTGTAGATAATGCTGTGAAGACGGATTTCCACATCGTCAGCTTCGGCTTGTTGACGAGCTTGTGGTGTAGGGCGTACATTGAAACCAACGATAAAGGCATTTGAAGCTTCGGCAAGAGTCACGTCAGATTCGTTGATGGCACCGACTGCCGAGTGGACGATGGTCACTTTGACACCTTCCACGTCGATCTTTTGAAGTGAGGCAGAAAGGGCTTCAACAGAACCTTGTACGTCTGCCTTGATGATAACGTTAACAGACTTGAGTTCACCAGCTTTAAGGGTATCAAAGAGGTTTTCAAGGCTGACACGTTGGGTAGCTTGACGTTGTTTCATAAGGGCACGTTTGGCACGCTCTTCACCTGCTGCACGCGCAGATTTTTCATCTTCGTAAACGGCAAAGTGGTCACCCGCCATTGGCGCTTCGTTCAAACCTGTGATTGAAACTGGTGTTGATGGCCCAGCAACCTTAACACGACGACCAAGGTCGTTGGTCATAGCACGGACACGACCGAAAGTATTTCCGACAACGATTGGGTCTTGAACATTCAAGGTACCTTGTTGAACAAGAAGGGTTGCGACCGCACCTTTTCCTTTATCCAAGCGAGCTTCGATAACTGTACCGATAGCACGCACTGTTGGGTCTGCCTTGAGTTCTTGGATTTCAGCCACAAGAAGGACTGTTTCCAACAATTCTTCAATGTTTTGATTGAATTTAGCTGAGATTTCAACAAATTCAGAATCTCCACCCCAAGCAGTTGACATGACACCATGCTCTGCCAATTCACCGATAACACGTTCTGGGTTAGCACCTGGTTTATCAATCTTGTTAATGGCTACGATGATTGGAACGTTGGCCGCTTTTGAGTGGTTAATGGCTTCGATAGTCTGAGGCATAACCCCGTCATCTGCCGCTACGACCAAGATAGTAATATCGGTAACAGAAGCACCGCGCGCACGCATAGATGTAAAGGCTGCGTGTCCTGGTGTATCAAGGAAGGTAATCTTCTTGCCATTTTCAACAATTTGGTAGGCACCGATATGCTGAGTGATACCACCTGCTTCACCTGTCGCAACACGAGAGTTACGAAGGGTATCTAGGAGGGTTGTTTTACCATGGTCAACGTGTCCCATGATAGTTACAACTGGTGGACGCTCAACCAATTCATCTTCATTGAGATAACCATCTTCGACAAAGAAACGTTCGATGTCGGCATTATCCACTTCAACCTTTTGCTTAGCTTCAATACCGTAATCCACCATGAGGAGTTCGATGGTTTCTCCATCCAAGGATTGGTTTTGTGTGGCCATGACACCCATCATAAAGAGTTTCTTAACGATTTCAGCTGGTTCACGTTTGATACGTTTTGCGATTTCCGCAACCGTCATACCATCTGTATACTCAAATTCTGTTGGCAATTCATGGAATTTACGCTCTGTAACAGGTTTTGGAGCCTGATTGCGGTTGTTTTGCTTATTGCCTTTTTTATTCTTTTTGTTATTACTATTATTCCAGTTACTATTCTTTTGATTTCTCACTTGATTTTGACTACTTCGATTCTTTTGGTTTTTTCTAGGACCATCTTCTTCGCGATCATAATCGTCACGTTCTTTATCTGGTCGAGCTTGTTTTTTACGACGTGTATCCACTGCAGGTTCTTTTTTCTCAGGGACGACTTCAACCACTGCTTGAACCTGTTGCTCTTGTTGGGCTTGTTCAGCTAGTTTAGCAACCTCTTCAAAGATTTCCTCTGGCTCCTTGCGTTTGTTTGCTTGAGCTAAGGCTTCTTTAGCGGCCTGATACTGCTTGAAGCGTTCCTCACTTGAACGTGCATATTCAGCATTTTGTTCTGCTTTTAGGGCTGCTGCACGGGCTTTAAAGTCAATACGTGGAGCAGCTTGATTTGGACGTTTGTCCTCTTGTTGACGGCGCTCGTTTCCACGATTTTGCTGACCTTGCTGTTTCTTAGCTTGGTCATTAAAGCGATGATTGTCGCGGTTGCCTTGACCTTGTTTTCCACCATTACGGCCGTCGTTTTTCTGACGGTTGCCGTTTTGTTGTTGGTCACGGTTATTGCCCTTATTCTGCTTGCGTCGTTCTGCCTGCTCTTTGGCACGGGCTTCACGCTCAGCCTTGAAATTACGGCTTTGTGGCTTAGCTGCTGCTTTTTCTGTTTTAGGAGCAACTTGCTCTGCAGGTTTTGCCTCTTCCTTGGCTACAGCTGGTTTAGCTGGCTCAGATTTTTCGGCTTTTTTTTCTGCACTTGCTTTTGGTGCTACCGGTTTTTCTTCTGATTTCGGAGCAGCTGCAGACTTAAAGCTAGCAGCGATTTTTGCAGCGACAGCTTCTTCCACACTTGATGAGTGGCTTTTCACATCCAAGCCCAACTCTTTTGCACGCGCTACAACTTCTTTGCTTTCTTTTCCAAGTTCTTTTGCGATTTCGTACAATCTTTTCTTAGACAAATCATGTCCTCCTCTTCTATTCCATAAGAGACCTCATTTTCTTTGTAAATCCAGCATCTGTTACAGCCAAAACCTTTCTCGATTTCCCGACTGCTATGCTTAATTCCAGTGTTGAAAACACGGTTACAATTTCTACTTGATAATACTGACTTTTATCTTGAATCTTCTTGGTCAGATTGGGTCCAGCATCATGGGCTAGAAAGACCATCTTGGCCTTGCCGTCTTGAATGGCCTTAACCACCAATTCTTCACCCGATATGATCCGCCCTGCTCGCTGAGCAAGTCCCAAGAGATTGCTTATCTTTTGCTTATTCAAGTCCTAACTCTCTTCTTTTCACTTTGTGATCCACATAAGCGATCAACTCGTCATAAAAGCTTTCATCCACTTCCATGCTAAAGTTGCGGTTAAAGACCTTCTTCTTTTTCGCCTCTAAGGCTTCTGCATTGTCTAGCTTGATATAAGCGCCACGGCCATTAGCCTTGCCTGTAGGATCAATAAAGACTTGTCCTTCCTTGTTCTTGACAATGCGGAGCAAATCACGCTTATCAATCACTTCATTAGACACAACAGACTTGCGCAAAGGGATTTTTCTCGTTTTCATCTTCCCCTCCTCTAGCAGCTTTTATTCTTCTACAGTATCGTTTTCTGCTTCCAACTCTACCGAACCAGCTTCTTCCATGGCTTCAAATTCGCTAGCAGACTTGATATCGATACGGTAACCAGTCAAGTGAGCCGCCAAGCGAACATTTTGCCCACGACGACCGATAGCAAGAGAAAGCTTGTTATCTGGTACAACCACCAAGGCACGTTTGCTGTCGTTTTCATCAAATATAACTTGGTCAACTTCAGCAGGAGCGATAGCATTGTAGATAAATTCAGCTGGATCAGCTACCCATTCGATAACGTCGATATTTTCTTCGATTGGTACCATACGGTCGCTCTTAGCATCGTAGCGAGCTGGGTGGAATTTGCTGGTAATCTTCTTGATATTAGCACCACCACGTCCAACGATTGTACCGATAGCGTCCACATTTGGATTATGACTGCGAACGGCAACCTTCGTACGGTCACCAGCTTCACGAGCCACGCTCATAATTTCAACAGTTCCATCATAAACTTCTGGAATTTCTTGCTCCATCAAACGTTTGATCATTTCTGGATGGCTACGGCTAACAAAGACGTTGACACCACGAGGGTTGTCTTCAACTTTATAAACATATACTTCGATACGATCATGAGAAGCAAAAACTTCTCCAGGGATTTGGTCTTGTTTTGACAATTGGGCTTCAATGCTGCCAAGGTTGACATAGATGAAGCGGTTGTCAAAGCGTTCTACTGTACCAGACATGATTTCTTGTTCATGCTCTTTGTAAGTGTTATAGGTAATGGCACGTGTTTGCTTGCGCATTTTTTCCATGATGGTTTGTTTGGCAGATTGGGCTGCTACACGACCAAACTCAGCAGGTGCTTCTTCAAACTTGATTTTATCCCCAAGCTCATAGGCTGAATTAATGGCAAGAGCATCTTTTAAGCTGATTTCCAAACGGCTATCAAATACTTCATCAACCACTTCACGGACAGTATAGACTGTAAAGTCACCTGTTTTCTCGTTAAAGTCAATAGCTACACTGTCCGACTGACCATAGCGTCTGCGATAAGCGGAACGAAGCGACTCTACTACTGCGTCGATGATATCTTCTTTTTTGATTCCCTTGTCTTCTTCCAAAATGCGGAAGGCCTCTAGCATTTCTTTACTCATGTTTTCTTCACTTTTGAATCCTCAAAAGCTATCCTTTCTTTTTCTATAATTTAACTGCTAAACGTGCTTTTGATACTAAACTGTATGGAATTTGGACGGTTTTCTTACGCGTCTTGTCCATATATTCCATAGTCAACTCGTCCTCTTCGAAGGCCAACAAGGTTCCTTCAAAGACCTTTTGCTTATCGATGGCTTGGTAGAGCCCGACATGGATGTATTTCCCAACCGCTCCAGCGACGGCATCCTTGGTTTTCAAAGGACGTTCCAAGCCCGGACTGGTGATTTCTAGGAAATATTGTTCTGGGAAGGGATCTGGCTTGATGGTGTCTAGGACAGGACTGATAATTTCTGTCAAGTCTGCTGTGTCGTTCAAGGTAATTCCTTCAGGTTTATCTACAAAAATACTGAGAATCATGTCACTGCCAATCTTTCCATACTCGATATCCACGAGTTCGAAAGGCGCTTGTATGACAGGTTCTACAACTTCTCTGACTAATTCTACGATTGTTGCGATTGCGTCCACCTCCTCATAAGCAAGAGGCGAAGATATTTCCCCGCCTCACTTTTCATATTCTTACTATTAGTATAGCACGTTTGCCAACTTATGTAAAGCAAAAGCACTTATACAGCCTGATTTTAGGCTATTTCTTAAAATTCTGCCTCAACTCGATAGATAACTTGCCCCTTGTTGGAGAATTTTTGCTCGTATTCTGTCATGACATTGCCTTCAAAATCACTAGCATGTAAATCTAACCAGACACCATTGAGTTTCATGCCATACTGAGAAAAACTCACTAGGCTGTACTCAAACAAGCCACGGTTATCCGTCTTGAAATGAATTTCTCCATTTTCAGGCAAGATACGTTTGAAGGTATCCAAGAAGGTTTTGTAGGTCAAACGACGCTTTTCATGGCGTTTTTTAGGCCAAGGATCTGAAAAGTTCAGATACAAGCGATCAATCTCACCGTCTTCAAAGTAGTCTGTCAAATCAGAACCATCCACCCACAAGAGCTTGATGTTAGGCACTCCAACTTCAAGCACCTTGTCCAAAGCGTAGCTCAAAACAGACTTTTGAATATCAATCCCGATATAGTTGATATCAGGGTTTTGCTTTGCCATACCTGAAACAAAGGCACCCTTTCCACTTCCAACTTCCACATGAATGGGATTATCATTGCCAAACAAGTCCCGCCATTTTCCCTTGGCTTCCAAGGGATTGAGGACCACATACTGGGGATTTGCCTCTAGTAATTCTGTCGCCCCTTTACGATTTCTAACTCTCATCTTCTCTTTCCATACTTGTCTCGGAAGTGACGCAAGCCATGAATCTCCCGATTAACATTTTCTAAATCTTGGTTCATATAATACTTGGAAATCTGGCTCAAATAAGACAATTGACCATACCAATACAATTTATTTAATACCGTTTGATTGTACTTGTAACCGTAGTAGGTCAACCATTCCTTCCACTGATGTTCTGGAATATAATGGCAGAGCATATGGGCCACATCAAACATGCGGTCGGTCAAACGAACCGAATCCCAATCCACCAAATAAATCAAGCCACTGTCTGTCTCAATCCAATTACTATGTCGTACATCTCCATGGACAATGGTCGCATGGTCCTCTCTAAATCCTGGAATAGTCTGACGTAAATCAGCCATCACTTCACTGATAAAATGATTTTTACGCAAAGCATCTGGAGCCGTTTCTTGCCAAGACTGTAGTAAATCTACAGGTGTTTCCATAGCATAACCCAAACGATTCAACTGTGTCATCAACGGACGTGAGCGATGCAGACGAGTTAAAATATTGACGATTTGCTTACGATTCATATCATAGGGGGTCAATATCTTGCCTGTCAACCATTCTTGAGCACACATATCACG
This sequence comes from Streptococcus mitis, assembly GCF_901542415.1. Classification (NCBI taxonomy): domain Bacteria; kingdom Bacillati; phylum Bacillota; class Bacilli; order Lactobacillales; family Streptococcaceae; genus Streptococcus; species Streptococcus mitis. The sequence continues at coordinate 1,179,712 of NZ_CABEHV010000004.1, forward strand.
CCCATCTGCCAAACGGCGACTCCATAATAATTGTGGAGCAATTTGTTCTCTAGCTAGACCAGGTAGGATTGGAGAGGTGTTCATTTTTACAAAGATGCGCTTCCCATCAGGATAGCTACCCATATAAGCCTTGCCACTTTTCCCAGGTATGGGAGTCAGTGTTAGCTCATTATCACCCAAATCCATTTCTTTCCTCCGTATAAAGTTTCCTTACTATTCTACTAGTTTTTGGCCTATTCGTCAACCGCTCCAGACCCGATTCTCAAAGAAAAACCTCTGGATTGACTTGGGTATCATTATAGAAAGAAAAAGGAAAGCACCGTCTTCTGCTTACCTTTTCATGATTTTTATAAATAATATAAGAGTGGCCAAGCATTGTAAAACATGTGGACTAGAGTAGAAACCCATAGGTTTTGGCTCTTTTTATAAGCAAAGCCCAGCAACAAGCCCCCGAAAAGATAATAGCAAAACGAAGGAATATCATAAGGTTCATGCATGAAAGAAAAGAGAGAGGAAGTCAGTACAAGTCCTAGCCAAGAATTGTCAAAAAACGCACCCTGAAGAAGTCCTCTAAACAGGAGTTCCTCATGGATAGGTGCCAAAACCGTGACATTTACAATAAAGGAAAGCGAAAGTCCATTACTCGTTTTCTCAAGGTGTTGAGCCGAAGCACCAGAAGCAACTGAGAAAAAGGCATGATAGCTAATACTTACCAGCACAGTGAGAAGAAAAATGCCAATGAAGAGCAAGAGTTGTTTCTTGCTTAAAATCCCAAAAGAAATCATATCAAACCATTTAGCATAGCCAAAACTAAGGAAAAGCAAGAGACTCTTTATCATAATGAATGTGTACTGGTGTTGAAAATAATCCCCTTGATTAATGGAATAACCCGCTGCACCAACGATTGCAAATACTAAAAATCCCAAAAATAAGGCATGGCACTTATTAAAAATTCTCATAAAACTAGCCTCCCCACCAAACAGACTTCCTACACGTCATTCTTTAGTTCTAGCCTTTCCAAAACAAACCATTTGAGTAACCAAAATCCGACCACATAGCCAGCCCCTAAGAATATAGCCATTAAAGCTAGCAGGGAATTTAGGGAATTAAAGACCACCGCAGATACAAAGGTTAGCACAAAAACATTAAAGGCAATGGTGTCAGAAGCCAAGACTAGAATATAGGGTGTCAACCGGTCTAAAGTTTTGGAATCTAGGAAAAATAAGTGTTTATACATGATGACCTCCTCTTATCAGACTATAGACTAGCCGCAAGTTCTTCCCTACTTTTTATAATACTTCAAGCCCCAAATGAGTAGAAGCATAATAATCAAGCAGAGAATAGCGCCAATATAGGCAATTAGTTGTTGGTAAGATTCTCCTGCTGTGACACCTCTATACAAACAAATAATAGACATAAAACCTGTCAAGCCGATGAACATGAGTTGATTGGTTCTAGGACTAACCAAATCATCATCTTCAAACTCTCTTATCCTCATTTCTCTAGTGAGATAAACAGTGACCAAAATAGAAGCCAAGTTAATAACCACTAAAAGAAATTGGAAAACCAAGGAAAAATTTAAAAACTGACGAGATAGAAATAGATAAGTAGAGACAAGTAAAGGCAACTGACCTAAGAACAATCTCGCAAGGAAGATGTTCCGTTTTTTAGCAAGAAAAGTTTTCATTTCTTTGCTCCTTTCTTTTTAGTTAAGGCAAAATAGATCACAACCGCAATCATATAGGCTATGGTATAAAATAGATGATACCAAATACTCTCCCTAAGCGGATAAAGAAGGATAGACATGATCAGATATAGAACGAAAATAATCAGTATTTTTTTCTTCATAAAATTTCCTCCTAAATGTATGCTTTATCTTAGTTTAGCTACGACCTTTACACTGCTAGTATAGCACTCATTTTATCCTTGGAACACTCAAATCATAAATGGTCATCAAAACATCTTGAATTGTAAAAAATTAAAAAAGCAAGCATGAAAAACATACTTGCCCTTTACACCATATTGATACCAACTTAATTTGTAGATTTTTTATCCTGCTATCACATATCATTTTGACAGGCGAAACAATATTAAAGAAACTCCCCTGTAGATTAAACTAGCGATAAAAAATCTCTTTATCTAATTAGATCTATCTTTATTCTTCTTTGGAGATTTTAAAAATTTTTCCCTAATTAAAGAAGTAATATAAGAAACAAACATGCCAACAACAAAAGCAATAAGAAAACTTTTGAAATCCATAATTACCTCCAAGTACACAAGCTCAAGCCTTTAAGCAACCATAATAGCCAATTGTAACATTGTTTTTGCATTCACGAGGAATACCTCTTTTTACTTTCGTCCTATTACAACTTTAATAAGGTTAGTATACTACTATTTTTTAAAATTTTCCATCCAAATCACAAATGGTCATCAAAACATCTTGAATTGTAAAATATTTAAAAAGCAAGCATGGAAAACATACTTGCCCTGGGGGAACTTGACAATGTGAAAATACAAAATAGAAAACTACTCACCCTCACTTCCGTATGTTCTCATATATTCTCATAATCGCAACAAGGATAGCAGCTGTTCCACTTGCCAAAGCGATAAGGGTAATGATAATGTTGAGAATTTCAGGCGTCCTCTCTATTCTGTTGACAAGACGGACTAAAGACAATACTGTCAATAAGAGTAAAGCTACTGACCCTGTCCGAATTAAAGAAGCCATTCGGTTCTCAACTGCATATAAAAAGGCTGGTAGCATAACACAGGCTATAGCAATCACAAACAGATTGCCCCCCGTTTCTTCTCCCTTGTTCACCACGGAAATCATGAGAAGATTTGATGCTATGATCAACGTAGAGCAGATGATAAAAAAGGATTTCTTATTCATTTAATATACCTCACATACTATAGCAAAAGTCTGGCTCGATAAAGACAAACTTTATCTGTTAACTTCTGCCAATTTTTTCACAAATTTTCTAATAATAAACCTACAGCAAGTGAACCGTTAAAACCTGACGAAAGACTTGATCTTGACAGGTGGTATTGAGACTAGTATTGGGATAACTTTCCACAATCTTCATGACGGTATAGAGGCCAACTCCTCTCTCCTCCCCTTTAGAACTTGCTCCAAAGGAGAAGATTTCAGAAATATCTATGCTATCTTCTTTGATGGAGTTTTCAATGATAAAGGTCTCCTGTTCTCCATTTTTAAAAAAAGCGATTGAAACATGAGGTTGACTAGCCTCTATACTAGCTTCAATAGCGTTGTCACAAAGGATAGACACAATAGTCAGAAAATCAAGCAGGCTCATCCCCTCTACCTGAATCTCCTCAGGAACTTCGACATTAAAGATAATCTTCTTATCTATGGCTTTTAGAAATTTCCCCGCGAGGAGACTTTTGAGGGCACGGTCACGAATATTCACCAATCTGCCCAGGTCATATTTATTGTCCTGCAATTTCTGACTAGAATCCTTTAAAACAGAGTCGTAAATCTCTTTTATCTGCTCTATATCCTCCTCTTCAATACCCAGACGTAAACTGGTTAAGAGGTTGGTGTAGTCATGTCGAAAGCTCCGCACTTCCTTATAAAGCTCCTCTATATGCCGACTATAGCGTTCCATATCTCTATAGCGCAAGGTCTGCTCTTGGTTCAGTTTTTCCTGAAGTTTTTCCTTCAAATAGGTATCCAGCTTCTTGATAATCCCCATAAAAAAGAGCAAGTAAAACACTAGAATCAGATGGCGAACAGTCGTTGATTGAATACCTTGTACATATTCAAAATAAGACAGACTTTGCATCACTAGATAGTAAGCCCCCATTATCCAGTTAATCTTAGTCAGGGACTTTTGAAAACCTTTATCTAGAAACTCCTTTCTCAAGCTAGTGAAATCATAGTCTAACCATCTCAAAAAGGCTAGAGAAATGAAGAAATTGAAAATTATTATACATAACCAAGTAAATGAGTAGTCATTATATAGTTGCCCTTGCTCTAAAAACGGAAGCAAAAAATAGGAAACACCTCTATAAAAGAGATTTACCAATATCATTGGAAAGAGACCATAAAAGATAAGGAGTTTTTTAGGAAGCCCTCTAAACAATAAGAAAGATAAGCCGATACCGTACAATGGTTCCGTAAAATAAGATAGGTAAGTATTTCCTACTATATAGTTAATTGTTACAAAAACAAATGCCAACAGTATCTTAAAAAGAAAGGCCTTAAAAATCCTCTCAAAAGTGAGACCAATTCCATCCACCTTAAAGAAAATGACAATTTCTAGTCCATGAGTAACAAGTGTATACAACAATATCCAAGCAATATTCATAAACTCTCCTAGCTCAGTGTAAGTTATTGATGGCTTCAGACACTTCCCTGACCTTATAACGCGCGATCATACAGCTTCCACCATTGGGAAAGTAAAGAAGTTTTTCTTTCTTATCCAAACGAACCACATTTGCAGGATTGATGAGAAAAGAGCGGTGGCACTGCAAGAGACGGGGTTCCTGCTTGAAAACCTCCTCTAAACTCGCTGTAAATTCCAACCTATCCGTCTTAGTATAGAGAATAACACGATGGGCTCTGGGCGATGTTTCGAGATAGTAGACCTCTTTAAAAGGATACTGGAATTGGGCAAATTTTGATTTAAAGTAAAAGCAATCTTCCGCCAGACTTTTACTGTCTTGACTATTGGCATAGAGAAGGGCTGTCTCGATCCGAGATTCAAACTCCTCTACTGACAAGGCCTTATCAATGTAGTCCAGAGCAGACACTTGGTAGCGAAAAGATAGAGGCATAAACTCCGAGTGAGTCGTCACAAAGACGATGAGAGCATAAGGATCTCGATCCCGAATTTTTCTAGCCACTTCCAGCCCCTTCATCTCCTCATTTCGAATCTCAATATCCAAAAAGAATAGCTGATGGGCTCCCTTCTCATGCACCTCTGACAGCAGCTGGTCTGGTTTGCCAAAAACTTCAAAAGAACTGGGAGTGATCTGATGTTCCTTCAAAAGTTTCTCAATCGTCGTTTCAATTCTAGTCTGTTGGGAAAAATCATCTTCTAAAACAAATATTCTCATCTTCTTACTCCCCTTGTTTCAATTTCTTCCTAAAAAGAGAATAGCAAAAATACTTTGATACAAGCCCACCAAATCTTAAACAGGCCTTCAAAGCTCCTGAAAGGTGTCTAATTCCTCAAATAAGCATGATAATCTTACAACTATTTTATCATAAAATTCACTCAGCGCAATTCAAGACATTTCAATGACAATTAAAGATTTGAGACTGAAAAAACCTCTAAAAGTGATAGACTGACAGTATCAAAATACACTTGCTATAATCAAGACTAGCACCCAGATTAGAGGAGGAATTCTCATGACAGATACAGACCCTATCAAAAGAGCTCAGGCTTTGATTACTGACTTAAACAAAGCCTATCAAGCATGCAAACAGGCAACCGCTGACGACATCCGCTTTCAGGAACAATTAAACTCTATTCTTGGCTTTCTAGCCAAGGCTGAGACAGTGGATAATCGAGTCTTGATTGAACTGGAAAAATTTTACCAGACTTCCAGTCTTCTCATGGGACTCAGCGCTCTTGATCCAGACGCTCCTACTCGCGCCGCTTGGCGTGCCTATGACCGCTTCCACTTTGACCAAGTCAAGACCAAGTTGAGTCTCTACGGACCAACCATTATCCTGTAGAAAATAAAAGAAGCTGAGACAAACTGAACTCAACTTCTTTTTTAATATCATATAGGCAATGTTAGTCCTGCATCTGACGTTTGACCTGATAAGGTAAGTACAAGACTAGTAAAACCAAACCAGCTCCCAGCAAGGCTAGAAGGGCTAGTTTTTCTTGGAAGGTAATCAACCCAACAACTAATTCCACAAGTAAAACAAAACTGTTCAATCCTCGGACTACAGCCTGCAAGCCTTTTTCCTTTTGCCCCTTGTCCAGTGGAAAGAGTTGGGTCAAATACTGGTAGTCAAAGGCATGATAGAGGGCCAGCAACTGGAAGAGCAAGAGGTAGTTAAAGAGAACCACCACTGCTGTCGCAATCCAAGCTTGCTCGATAAAGACCTGCGCCAGCAAGGAAAGTAGGAGCAGACGGAGACTGAGCGCAAAGAGGTCTCCATTTCGCAAATAAGAACGTAGATAGAGATTTTGCCAAATCTTCCCAGGCACCTTCTGAACAGCCTTTAGGATAAAGTCCAGATAGGCACGACGCTTGACGCTGTTTGAAATTCCCTTGACCTGCGTAAAGAGGGCAAAGAAACGAAGCAAGACTTGCTTACGCTTGCTTTCTTGGGAAATGACATAGTCCCAGTTCAGTCCAGTTTCCGTGAAAAATTTGCTGGCCTTTTGACGAAAGAGGAAATATTTTCCTACCCCCAATAAAAGCACATAGACCAGAAAAAGTGGCAAGCCATAACCCATCGCCAAAAATAGGGGCGCAAATAACAGCAAGAAAAGGGTCTGGACAAAGAGCCAAAAGACTAGGGAAATGCCAGTTTGACGCTTGAGATGGAGTTTGATTTCCTCTTCTCCGACTAAGAGAAAGAGCTTGTCTGGAGCCTCCATATAGGTGGCAATTCCTCCCCAAAGTAAAAGTAAAACAGACGTAATTCCTACAAACAAAAGGATGGGCCAATGATTTTCAGGAAAATGTTGCAAGAGTTGACTGTACTGGTAGGCTAGAAAACCGATGAGAACCAGCAGGAATAAGACAAAGTGGTCATTGAGAACATAACGCAGATAACCAAGACACTCCTTACGAAAAGCCTGCTTTCTCTTTAAAAACAAGTCTTTCATAGCTCCTCCTCTTTGGTCAGAGCCAAGTAGATATCATTCAAACTAGCCTCAGGCATGTTAAAGGCTTCGCGCAGTTGCAGGAGATTGCCTTTGGCACGCACCTCTCCCTTGTGAAGAATGACAAAGGCATCACACATCTTCTCCGCAGAATCCAGCACGTGGGTACTCATGAGAATGGACTTACCCTTTTGCTTTTCCACTTCCAAAAGCTGAATCAAGTCTGCAATAGCCAATGGATCAAGACCAAGGAAAGGCTCATCCACGATAAAGAGACTTGGATCCACCACAAAAGCACAAATAATCATGACCTTCTGCTTCATCCCTTTTGAAAAATGAACAGGGAACCAGTCCAATTTCTGATCCAGACGAAACATTTTTAATAAAGGTTCTACTCGATCAAAAGCCACTTTCTGCTCAATACCATAAGCCATGGCAACCGTTTCGATATGCTCTCTGAGGGTCAGTTCCTCATACAGACTAGGTGTCTCAGGAATGTAGCCAATCTGCTTGCGGTAACTTGTCGCATCTTCTTGCAGGGTCAAGCCATTGATATTGATAGAACCACTATAGGGTGTTAACAGACCGATAATTTCATTAATAGTCGTCGATTTCCCAGCACCATTGAGACCAATCAGACCGACCAGCTGCCCACTTTCAACAGTAAAGGACACATCTTTCAAGACAGGGACATGAACATAGCCACCTGTCAGGTTTTTAATTTCTAACATATTTTCTCCAAATCTGGTATAATGTAGCTATATTATATCAAAATTCAATACAGTAGAGGTAGATTTTATGTCAGATTGCATTTTTTGTAAAATCATCGCAGGGGAAATTCCTGCTTCAAAAGTATATGAAGATGAGCAGGTTCTTGCCTTTCTTGATATCTCTCAAGTGACACCAGGCCACACCTTGGTCGTGCCAAAGGAACACTATCTCAATCTTTTAGAAATGGACGCTACTAGCGCCAGCCAACTCTTTGCCCAAGTACCAAAAGTAGCTCAAAAAGTCATGAAAGCTACCAAGGCTGCTGGCATGAATATCATTGCCAACTGTGAAGAAGTCGCTGGTCAAACCGTCTTTCATACCCACGTTCACCTCGTGCCTCGCTACAGTGCGGACGATGACCTCAAGATTGATTTTATCGCCCACGAACCAGACTTTGACAAACTTGCTCAAGTCGCTGAAACCATCAAAAATGCCTAAGGAGTTGCCATGAAATTATCCAACCTACTGCTATTTGCAGGAGCTGCAGCCGGAAGTTATCTGGTCACAAAAAATCGCCAAACCATCACAGATGAAGTCTTGAATACCACTGACCGCGTTCAAGCTATCAAGGACGATGTAGATATTATCCAAAACAGCCTGCAAATCATCGACCAGCAAAAAGAACTCATCAAGGAATACCAAGAAGACCTCACTTACAAGTTTAAGGTCTTGGAAAAAGATATCCAGACTAGACTAGCTGTTATCAAAGAAACACAGGAAATTGAAGATAAGTAAAAAGAGCCCAACGGCTCTTTTTACTTTTATTCTCCTTCAAAGGCATCTTTAATATGGTCAAAGAAGCCCTTTTTCTTTGGATTGACTTTTAAATCACCAGCAGCTGCGAATTCTTTCAAGGCTGCTTTTTGGCGGTCGTTCAAGCCTGTCGGTGTTACGACATTAACTGTAACGTATTGGTCACCAACTGCACCACCACGAAGGCTCGGAGCTCCCTTGCCACGTAGACGGAATTTCTTACCAGTCTGAGTTCCCTCTGGGATAACCAATTCAACATCACCGTGAACAGTTGGAATATCTACTGTATCACCAAGAGCTGCTTGGACAAAGTTGAGGTTGAGATTGTAGAAGATAGTGGTTCCTTCACGTTCAAACTTGTCGCTGGCTTCCACAGAAACCACTACATACAAGTCACCATAAGGTCCACCGTTAAATCCAGCTTCACCTTGACCAGCCAGGCGAATTTGTTGACCAGTTTCCACACCAGCAGGGATTTTCACATGTACGCTATGGGCTTGTTTTTCATGCCCTGTTCCGTGACATGTTGTACATGGATCTTTGATTTCTTTTCCACGACCGTGACAGACATCACAGGTTACTTGACGACGCATCATACCAAGCGGAGTCTGCGTATCGACGTTAATGACACCAGCACCATGACAGCGTCCACAAGTGACTGGACTTGTTCCTGGCTTAGCACCTGAGCCATTACATGTACTACAGCTTGCTTCACGATTGTACTTAACCTCTTTTTCAGCTCCAAAAATAGCTTCTTCAAAGGTCAAATTCACACGATACTGGAGATCATCCCCTTGACGAGGAGCATTTGGATTGCGTGAAGCACCGCCTCCGCCGAAGAAACTTGAGAAGATATCTTCAAAACCACCGAAGCCTCCTGCCCCATCGAAACCGCCGAAACCACCAGCTCCACCAAAACCACCGTTGGCTCCAGCAGCACCGTATTGGTCATAGGCAGCACGTTTTTGGTCGTCACTCAAAGTCTCATAGGCTTCCTGAACTTCCTTGTATTTTTCCTCAGCACCAGGCTCCTTGTTGATATCTGGGTGGTATTTTTTCGAAAGCTTACGATAAGCCTTTTTGATTTCGTCTGCCGAAGCGTTTTTTGACACCCCCAGACGATCATAAAATTCAGTATTGTTCATACAAGATACCAAGACCGTAAAATTCGACTGAAAAATAGGAAATCTGACGCTGAAGCGATGCTCCTAGGCAGATTTATCTTTTTTCCGAGAATTTAGGTCGGGTTCAATTCCTTTCTTTTATATTGAGTAAGAAATTTGGGAACCCGTGTTCAGTTACGAACACCCTTGTTCCTTTCTATAATTTATAAGTAAATATTTAGAGGGCATTTTCTATACTCTGTTTCACTTCATCATACTCTTTGTCCGATAGAGTAAAAATCAAATTCTCTTCTGAATATTCGTTCTGTTCTTTAAAATAGTTGTCAGTATTTTCTGCCAAACCTAGACCAAGAATCACTTTTCTTGCAAACTCTAGATGTGCAAAGCCTATAGCCGTAATGATATTTTTATCTTGAACAACCAGTTTGGGTTGGAAATTCTCACGTGGAAGAAATTCAAAATAGTCAAAGAAGTTTTGCCAAATCCCACCTGTAAATTTCGTGTCGTTCAACAAGCCTGCTTTCGCCAATAAAAGGGGCGCTGAAGAAATAGCTGCAATTAGGATATCTTGCTCATTAAGACTTCTCAAAAACGAGATCAATTTCTCATCTTGTAGAGCAGGACCTATATTTACCATTCCTGGCAAAATCACACAAGAATAATCTTCTATACGGATTTGATCCAATGTTTTCGTCGGTTGACAGGGCAAACCATCCTCAGAGACCACCATCAAATGATCTGAAGCTACATAATCAATCGTGATATCAAAAGACAGAGCTAAAGTACTTGTTAAAGAGGCTATCTCATAAAGAGAAAAATTAGGATAAATGACACAAAGTACTTTTTTCATACGCAACATCCTCTATTTTATCGAAAAACAGAGGCTGGGTTGCAACCTCTGGATTTCTTCCTATCACATTAACATTTAAGTAAAGCACCGTAGAAGGACAATCAGTCTAATGATTAGTCATTCTTGACGAGTTAGGCTTAACTGAGTTTCGGCTAAAAACTTCGGAAAAAAGATAAGCCATCTTTTGTGCATCGCACAAGGCGATGGCTTCCTATTTTTCTTTCGTTTTCTTAACGCCTCAACATCTTATTTTTCCGTAAACTCTCCGTCTACGACGTCATCGCCTGCGTTTCCTGTTGCCTGTGCACCTTCTGCTCCTGCTTGAGCTTGTTGGGCTGCTGCGGCTTGTTCGTAGAGTTTAACAGCAAGGCCTTGAGCTTTTTCGTTCAATGCTTCAAGTTTTGCTTTCATTTCGTCCAAGTTGTTATCTTCTTGCGCTTTCTTAAGGTCATCAAGGGCAGCTTGGGCAGCATCACGTTCTGCATCAAAGCCTTTGCCTTCAGTTTCCTTGATTGTCTTTTCAGTCGCAAAGATAGCTTGGTCTACTTCGTTACGAAGGTCTACTTCTTCTTTACGTTTCTTATCTGCTTCAGCGTTTGCTTCTGCATCTTTCATCATGCGGTCGATTTCTTCGTCAGTCAAACCTGAGTTAGATTGGATCACAATTGTTTGTTCTTTTTGAGTTCCAAGGTCTTTGGCCTTAACAGACACGATACCGTTCTTGTCGATATCAAATGTTACTTCGATTTGTGGGATACCACGAGGTGCAGCTGGGATATCTGTCAATTGGAAGCGTCCAAGAGTCTTGTTATCTGCTGCCATTGGGCGTTCACCTTGAAGAACGTGGATATCAACGGCTGGTTGGTTGTCTGCTGCTGTTGAGAAGACTTGTGATTTAGATGTTGGAATAGTTGTGTTACGGTCGATGAGTTTTGTGAAGACACCACCCATTGTTTCGATACCAAGTGACAATGGTGTTACATCAAGAAGAACAACGTCTTTGACATCACCAGTGATAACACCACCTTGGATGGCAGCACCCATAGCAACTACTTCGTCAGGGTTTACTGATTTATTTGGTTCTTTACCAGTTTCAGCCTTAACTGCTTCTACAACAGCTGGGATACGAGTTGAACCACCAACAAGGATAACTTCGTCGATTTCTGACAAGCTCAAACCTGCATCTGAAAGGGCTTGACGAACTGGAACTTTTGTACGTTCTACAAGGTCACGAGTTAAATCGTCAAATTTCGCACGAGTCAAGGTCATTTCCAAGTGAAGAGGTCCAGCCTCACCTGCAGTGATAAATGGCAAGCTGATTTGAGTTGAAGTCACACCAGAAAGGTCTTTCTTCGCTTTTTCAGCAGCATCTTTCAAACGTTGCATTGCCATCTTGTCAGTAGACAAGTCAATACCATTTTCTTTCTTGAATTCTGCTACCAAGTGGTCAATGATTTTTTGGTCAAAGTCATCACCACCAAGTTTGTTGTCCCCTGCAGTTGACAATACGTCGAAGACACCGTCACCCAATTCAAGGATAGATACGTCGAATGTACCACCACCAAGGTCAAATACCAAGATTTTTTCTTCTTTATCAGTCTTGTCCAAACCGTAAGCAAGGGCTGCTGCAGTTGGTTCGTTGACGATACGTTCTACTTCAAGACCAGCGATTTTACCAGCGTCTTTTGTTGCTTGACGTTGAGCATCGTTGAAGTAAGCTGGAACTGTGATAACTGCTTTAGTTACTTTTTCGCCAAGGTAATCTTCAGCGTAGCCTTTCAAATATTGAAGAATCATAGCTGAGATTTCTTGTGGAGTGTATTCTTTTCCATTTGCAGAAACTTTTTCAGAAGTTCCCATCTTAGATTTGATAGAGATAACTGTATCTGGATTTGTAACTGCTTGACGTTTTGCAGCATCACCAACGATGATTTCGCCGTTTTTAAATGATACTACAGATGGAGTTGTGCGGTTACCTTCTGGGTTTGCGATGATTTTTGATTCAGTTCCTTCAAGAACTGCAACTGCTGAGTTTGTTGTACCTAAGTCAATACCGATAATTTTAGACATGTGTTTTTCTCCTTATTAGTAAATTTTCTTTTTTTATATTTCCCTTAAGTGGTGGGGACGTGAGCAACTCCCTACGGGATTTCATCACTTATTTTTGAGCCTATTGTCTCAAAAATCCCCTGTTTCAGTAGCCAAAGCTACTGAAACTTTCACCACGGTGGGAAATATCTTCCTTGCAAGCCTCCGGCTTGCCTCTTATCTTTCTTCATAGTTTATTGTCGTTTCGGACAAATTTTCTATTATATATGTTGCAACCGTCAGAATTGCCTAATCGAACACGCCCTAAGCTCTGGGTAAAAAAGATAGATTTCCTTGTGTTCATCGAACACTTCGTCAATCTCCTATTTTTACTGTGAGCTTTTTACGGGCTTTGTATCTTAGTTGTACACCACTACCATTGCTGGGCGTAGGATGCGGTCATGGAGCTTGTAGCCTTTTTGGAAGACTTGGGCGATGGTATCTGCTGGGTGTTCATCGTCTGCTGGGAGAGTTTGGATGGCCATATGGTAGTTATGGTCAAATTCACCATCAGCTGCGATTTCTTCAATTCCTTCTTCTTTCAAAGCATGAATCAAGCTTTCTTGCACCATCTCCAATCCCTTTTTGACATCGTCTGTCAAGCCTTCAACTGCGAGTGCACGCTCAAGGTTGTCAAGCGATGGTAAGATTGCTTTTGCCAAGTCTTGGCTACGATAACGTTGCAAGTTTTGACGCTCTTCATTGGCACGGCGTTGGATATTTTGCATTTCTGCATGAGCACGAAGGTATTTGTTCTCAAACTCATCTGCACGTTCATTTGCCAAGTCCAACTCAGATTTCTCAGGAGTCATTTCTTCAGTTGTTTCCACAACTTCCTCTTCTTGAACTTCTTCTACTTCTTCATTTTTTATATCTTGGGCCATTTTCGCCTCCTTTAATGATTTCAATCTTAATGTACTTCGTAATGATTACTGCTGAGGTAGCGGTAAAAATCTGTCAACTTCATAGTCAAAACACGATTGACTACATTGACTTGGTTGATTAGCTGTTGGTAATCCAGATTAACCGGACCGATAATGGCTAGAATTCCAACTCCCCGATAAGGAATGAGGAACTTGCTACTAATCACCGCTAGGTCAGCTAGACAAGACTCTTGACTGTCCGCAACACGAACATTTTGCATCTGATCCTCATGCAGCCCCTCACGAATCTCCAGAGCCACCTTTTGCGGTTGGTCAAAGAACTGATAGGCTGCTAGATTGGCAAAATTCAAGAGATTGACCTTGCCCGCTACCACAATATTTTCGTTGAACATTTCCTTAAAAATGTGCTCAAAGAGATCCATGACATTGTCCGTCGTTGTAAAGTAACGCTGGATAATCTGCGGAATCTCCGTTCGAATCTTGTAGTGAATATCTAGAACGGTGTGACCGAGGAAGCGTTCCTGAATGATGCTCTTCAGTTTCAGCAAGTCCTCCTGCAAGAAGTTCCTTGGAATCAGAAACTGACTGGTAACCGTTCGCGACTCGTCTAGGGTGAATACTGCCAAGGCTGTATGTTGCCCCAAAACAACGATATCAAAGGCTGTCAAACGTTGCCTGCTCGGTTCAACATCCAGTGCTACTACCGTACAGCCACTCAGGTCTGTCAGTAGATTAGCAGCCTCTTGCAGAATATCCTCCAATTTGAAGAATTCCTGATCAAAGGCTTTGACAATCTCATAAACCTCATTTTCAGCTAGTCGGTCAAAATCCAGTGAGTGTTTCACATAGTACTGAAAACCAGCAACACTTGGCATCCGACCACTTGAAGTATGGGCCTTTTCAAGCAAACCTTGCTTTTCTAGAGCTGCCATATCATTACGAATGGTTGCACTGCTAGAGTTAATAGACTCTTGCAAAGCTTTGGATCCGACAGGTTCGTGCGTTTTGGTAAAGATGTCAATAATCAGATTTAAAATATCCTGCTGACGCTCTGTAACCATCTCATCACTCCTCTCTGTCTGATTGATTAGCACTCGATGCACTCAAGTGCTAACTTATGATTCTATTATACACCCTTAAAAGAGAATGTCAAGATAAAAACTCAAAAAATTAGCACTCTTTTACCAAGAGTGCTAAAAATCAGTCTGAGGACCTAGAAAAAAGACCGCCCTCAGGCAATCTTTCTTCTATATTAGTATTAGTAAAGGTCCAAATAATTATCAATTTCCCATTGTGAAACGAAGGTTGCATAACTTGCCCATTCGATTCATTTGGCTTCAAGGAAACTAGTATAGATATGTTCTCCGAGAGCCGCTCTGACAACTTCATCTTCAGTCAGAGCTTTCAAAGCGTTGTGAAGGGTTGATGGAAGGTCTGTAATACCAGCTTCCTTGCGCTCTTCTGCTGTCATGATGTAGATATTTTCTTCGATAGGAGCTGGTGCTTCGATTTTATTTTCAATACCATGCAAACCAACCTCCAAAAGAACCGCCATAGCAATGTATGGGTTAGCCATTGGATCCACTGAACGCAACTCAAGACGAGTTCCCATACCACGTGAAGCAGGCACGCGCACAAGTGGCGAACGATTACGACCAGCCCAAGCAATGTAAACCGGCGCTTCATAACCTGGAACCAAACGTTTGTATGAGTTAACCGTTGGGTTCATGATGGCAGTATAGTTGTAAGCATGTTTGATCAAACCACCAAGGAAATGGTAGGCCGTTTCTGACAACTGCATTCCTTTTGGATCATTTGGATCAAAGAAGGCATTGTTTCCTTCTGCATCAAACAAGGACATATTACAGTGCATACCTGATCCAGCAATACCAAATTTTGGTTTTGCCATAAAGGTTGCGTAAAGACCATGTTTGCGAGCAATGGTTTTAACAACAAGTTTAAAGATTTGAATCTTATCACAAGCACGAAGAACTTCATCGTACTTAAAGTCAATCTCGTGTTGTCCAACCGCAACCTCGTGGTGACTCGCTTCTACTTCAAATCCCATTTTGGTCAAGACATTCACAATCTCACGACGTGTATTATCCGCAAGGTCAGTAGGTGCCAAATCAAAGTAACCACCCTTGTCATTTACTTCAAGTGTTGGGTCTCCATTTTCATCCAATTTAAATAGGAAGAATTCTGGCTCTGGTCCAAGGTTGAAGGACTTGAATCCCACTTCTTCCATGTGACGAAGAGCACGTTTCAAATTGCCACGAGGGTCACCTGCAAATGGTTCACCTTCTGTTGTATAGACATCACAGATCAAACCTGCAACACTTCCATTTTCATCTCCCCAAGGGAAGACTGTCCATGTATCCAAGTCTGGGTACAAGTACATATCCGACTCATTGATACGTACAAAACCTTCAATAGAAGATCCATCAAACATAGCCTTGTTTGACAAGACTTTATCTAACTGTTCATCTGTAGCAGGAATTTCGACGTTTTTCATGGTTCCCAAAATATCTGAGAACATGAGACGAATAAAGGTAACATTTTTTTCCTTGACTTCACGACGAATATCTGCAGCTGTGATTGGCATGAGTTTTCTCCTTAATGTATGACTACTTGCGGTTGCCTAACCGCGACCAAAAGGTGACCGTACTGAAGCAAAGCGACCCTGTTGGAGGAGTTCATTATGAAGTGCACGACGCACCTCAGTCTGACTCACCGCTTTCTTGGATTTCGCTTCACGTTCAGCATATTTTTTCTTAATGGCAGCGATATTATAACCTTCAGAGATATAATCTTTGATTTCAAGCAGACGATCCATGTCATTCAAGGAATACATGCGACGATTTCCTTCGTTTCGATCAGGTTTGATCAACTCTTGATCTTCATAATAACGAATCTGACGCGCCGATAGATCGGTCAACTTCATAACACTGCCGATAGGAAAAACAGCCATATTTCGGCGAAATTCTTTTTCCTTCATTTACAATTTCCTTCTTTCTGTCTATTATAGTCTAAAAAAAGACAAACGTCAATTGATAATGTTATAAAATGTAACATTATTTTTCTTTTTTCTCTAAAAAGAGCCGAATACGATCAATATCGTAATTTACGAGAATTGCGACAAAAACTCCCATGAAAGTTTCTGATACACGTGCAAACACGTACAAAATTGTTTCGCCGCTCGGAATCGATAGGGTAATGATTAACATGGCTGCTACACCACCAATAACCCCTGCTTTGTTATTCATGGCTACATTTGTCATAATGGTTAACATGGTGCAGATTGGAACAACAACTAAGGTTACCCAAAAGGCTTCGTGGAAAAAACTATTTATTAGGAAGAAAACCAAGGCATAGAGGCCACCGATACTATTTCCTAGAATACGCGAAGTCCCAAAATGAACACTCTTATCAAAGCTCTCCCTCAGACTAAAAACCGCTGTCAAAGCACCGATTTGAAGACCTTTCCAGCCAAAAAAGCCAAAAATCAAGAGAACTAGAAAAACAGCAATACCTGTTTTAAAGGTTCGCATACCAAGTTTGAACTGGGATTTATCGAATTTATATTTTTTAAAATAACTCATAATCTCAACTTTCTATTTCCATTTTATCATAATTTGGGTGATTTTATGAGGAATAGTTGAGAGGAAGCGTTTTTATTTTAAGCAAAAGAAAAGAGGAACTTTCATCCCTCTCTTCTTTGATTCATTATAAAACCTTATTTTTCTGTCAAGGCTGCAAGTCCTGGAAGAACTTTACCTTCAAGAAGTTCCATTGATGCTCCACCACCAGTAGAGATCCATGAGAATTTGTCTGCGCGGCCAAGGTTAATCGCTGCGGCAGCTGAGTCACCACCACCAATGATTGATTTAACTCCTGGTTGTTTCACGATAGCGTCCATCACACCGATTGTACCAGCTTGGAAATCTGGGTTTTCAAATACACCCATAGGTCCGTTCCATACAACTGTTTTGGCACCAGTCAAAGCTTCGTCAAATTTAGCGATAGATTTTGGACCGATGTCAAGACCAAGGAAGCCTTCAGAAACTGCTTCACCTTCAGTGTCACGCACTTCAGTGTAGCCAGCAAATGCGTTAGCTTCTTTTGAGTCAACTGGCAAGATCAATTTACCGTTTGCTTTTTCAAGAAGAGCTTTCGCAACATCCAATTTGTCTTCTTCTACAAGTGAGTTACCGATTTCGATACCTTGTGCTTTGTAGAATGTGTAAGTCATACCACCACCGATAAGGACTTTATCAGCTTTTTCAAGCAAGTTTTCGATAACACCAATCTTGTCTGAAACTTTTGAACCACCAAGGATCGCTACGAATGGACGTTCTGGAGTTTCAACTGCTTCTTGGATGTAAGCAATTTCGTTTTCAAGAAGGAAACCAGCAACTGCTTTTTCAACGTTTGCTGAGATACCAACGTTAGATGCGTGTGCACGGTGAGCTGTACCGAATGCATCGTTTACGAAGATACCATCTCCAAGTGATGCCCAGTATTTACCAAGTTCAGGATCGTTTTTAGATTCTTTCTTGCCGTCAACATCTTCATAACGAGTGTTTTCAACCAAGAGAACTTGTCCATCTTCAAGAGCGTTGATAGCTGCTTCCAATTCAGCACCACGAGTAACACCTGGGAAAACAACGTCTTGGCCAAGTTTTGCTGCCAAGTCTGCTGCTACAGGAGCAAGTGATTTACCAGCTTTATCAGCTTCTTCTTTCACACGTCCAAGGTGAGAGAAAAGAATTGCACGTCCACCTTGTTCGATGATGTACTTAATAGTTGGAAGAGCTGCTGTGATACGGTTGTCGTTAGTGATTACGCCATCTTTCAATGGTACATTGAAATCAACACGAACGAGGACTTTTTTACCTTTCAAGTCAACGTCTTTAACAGTAAGTTTTGCCATGTTACAAAAACCCCTTTATTTATTTTATTCGAAACTATTATATCACACTTTGGAAATATAAGGAAAGATTTCACAAGATTTTTCGATATTTAATCTTTGTGACATGCTAGAGTATATTATTTTTACTTTTTCTCACGAATTTTCGGTAAATTCGCAAACTAAGTTCCACCGCTAGTAGAAGTGGAAGTTAGTCTGATAAAAATCCTAAAAACCAGTGGAAATCCGTGTCAGGGTAAGTTCCACTGGTTTTACTAATGCTTGATTTCATCGCTTTTGTAACCAAAAGGAATCGAAAAAAAGAGCGCACAAAATCCCCTCATCTGAAAGCGTTTCAGATTAAGTTCCGCTATGGTGGAAGTTAGTCTGAGACGTTTGAATGCGGTTAAAGGTTAGTTTTTAGAACTTATGTTGGAGTAATTTCGAAGACTGACAGACGTCTTCTGCAGGTATTTTAGAAATACCTAGAAGCTTAGGAATCTCTTCTCCATAGGTAAAGGCAAAGAGCTCATAGGCTGACTTTCCATTCAAAGCAGCACGTTTGACACTGTTGACATGAGAGCAGACGAGATTGATGTCCTCTTGAGTTAAGTTGTCAAAAGCAGTTCCCTTAGGTAGAATGTCTCGAATCAGTGTGTGGTTTTTCTCAATTCTCCCTTTCTGGTCAGAGCGATTAGGGTCACAAAAGAAGAGTTTACTCTCTCCTCGCACATCCATTTCGATATCATCAACCCTGGCAAACTCTCCACCATTATCGGTAAGAATGACAGGAAAGAGTTGGAAGAAATCTTTATCAGCTTCATGAAGAGTGTCTTGATGGTATAGAGGTGTTTGGTAACCTCAAGGGCAGTTTTATTATCCAGAAGCCTAGCGAAGATAAAGTTACAGAAAGACAGGTTGAAGGTAAGTAGGACTTTACCTCCCATCCTCCCCAGAACTGTGTCCATTTCCAGCCAAGAGTCTAGTTGATTAAGGACTAAATAGTTTTGGAAATCCTCATAGGAACGGCCTTTTTTAGCTTCTTTAGGGATGGAAGGTAGTTTCCTTTTCCGTCTTTCTTTGAATTTAACGGCTCTGGCTAGGTCAATATGAGCGATAGATAGGTATCCTTTTCGGATGTGTCGATAGACGGTTGAGGAACTGACATCAAGGTTATGAGTTTTGAGGATATGATAGATGTGTTGTCCCTTTTTAACACCATCAGAAATGACTTTGTCCATGTCCCAGAAGGCCTTGGAATTAAGGGGAGTTCCTTCACGAGCTTCGACAAGAGTTTGTTCGTACTGTTTTTGAGCTTGTTTAGCAAGGTAGAAGATTTTTTTAAATCCACAATTTTGTCTTCTTTTAGGGCATCCATTACAGACAAAGGGAGCCTTATCGAGTAAAGGGCAAGGAAGGTTATCGCATGTAGACTCTCGGACTTGTCTGTTTCGTTTGACTTCTTTGGAAACAGTAGTTGGGTCTTTTAGAATGGATTGTCCGATAGCTTTGAAGGTTTCACCGCACTCTAAGCCTAATTGGATATCATTACGGTCTGAAAGGGTAAGGTGTTTATGTTTTGTCATAGTAGACCTCATTTCTAACTCAAACGTCTCACACTTAATTCCACCATAAAAATCCGTTTTAGACTAATTTCCACTTTGGTTGGGCAAGTGGAAGTTACTTTGAGAAATTAGCCTCACGAATTTTCTTTCTAAAATCTTAGCTTAACACTTGTTAGATTTACTTTTATCCTTTAAAATAGAATAGGAGAAATTCCGTTATTATTTTTCGGAGGAAAAAGAAATGTCCATCAATTGGCAGGAAATTTTATTTCACTTTTTAGGTGGTCTGGGACTATTCTTATATAGTATCAAGACCATGGGAGACGGTTTGCAACAAGCTGCTGGAGATCGCCTTCGTTTTTACATTGACAAGTACACTAGCAATCCCTTTTTAGGTGTTCTAGTCGGAATTGTCGTGACTGCCCTGATTCAGTCAAGTACAGGTGTTACAGTTATCACGGTTGGACTGGTCAGCGCTAGTCTTCTCACTCTTAGACAGGCTATCGGAATTATCATGGGAGCCAACATCGGAACCACCGTTACTTCCTTTATCATTGGTTTCAAGCTTGGTGAGTATGCTTTACCCCTGATTTTCCTTGGAACCATGTTCCTCTTCTTTACCAAAAATAGAACAGCAAACAATATCGGACGCATCCTGTTTGGTGTAGGAGGAATCTTCTACGCCCTCAACCTTATCAGTGCCGGTATGAGTCCTCTTAAAGATCTACCACAATTCAAGGAATATATGGTAACCTTGGGACAAAATCCTGTATTAGGAGTTTTTGCCGGTGCAGTGATTACCGTTCTCATCCAAGCTTCTTCTGCGACAATCGGGATTTTGCAAGGTCTCTATGCAGGTGGATTCCTTGACCTTAAAGGTTCGCTACCAGTTCTCTTCGGGGATAATATCGGGACAACCCTAACAGTTATCATCGCGGCAGCTGGAGCCAATATCTCTGCAAAACGCGTTGCTGCAACCCACGTTACCTTTAACGTTTTGGGAACTATTCTTTGCTTAATCTTATTAGGTCCATTTACGTCTATGATTGAGTACTTCCAGGCACTCCTTCACCTCTCACCTGAGATGACCATCGCCTTCTCTCACGGTGCCTTTAACGTAAGTAACACCATTGTACAATTTCCATTCATTGGAGCCTTGGCCTACTTTGTAACCAAGCTCATCCCTGGTGAAGATGAAGTTGTCAAGTACGAGCCACTTTATCTTGATGAGCATTTGATTAAACAAGCTCCATCAATCGCTCTCGGAAATGCGAAAAAAGAACTCCTTCACTTAGGAAATTATGCTTCTAAAGCCTTTGACCTTTCATACAACTACATCATTGACCTCAATGAAAAGGTTGCTGAAAAAGGCCACAAGACAGAAGAAGCCATCAATACCATTGATGAAAAATTGACTCGCTATCTTATTACTCTTTCAAGCGAAGCTCTTAGCCAGAAAGAAAGTGAAGTGCTCACCAACATCCTGGATTCATCCCGCGATTTGGAACGGATTGGGGACCACGCAGAAGCGCTAATCAATCTGACTGACTACCTTCAACGTAAAAATGTTGAGTTCTCTGAAGCTGCTTTACAGGAATTGGCTGATATCTATCAAAAAACCACTGGCTTTATCAAGGATGCCCTTGATAGTGTGGAAAACAATGATATCGAAAAAGCTCAAAGTCTGATTGAACGCCATAAAGAAATCAACAATATGGAACGTGTTCTCAGAAAGACCCACATCAAGCGCCTCAACAAGGGCGAGTGTTCAACACAAGCTGGGGTCAACTTTATCGACATCATTTCCCACTATACTCGTGTATCTGATCACGCTATGAATCTTGCTGAAAAGGTCATCGCTGAACAAATCTAATGCTCTTCGAAAATCAAATTCAAACCACGTCAGCTTCGCCTTGCCGTATATATGTTACTGACTTCGTCAGTTCTATCCACAACCTCAAAACCATGTTTTGAGCAGCCTGCGGCTAGCTTCCTAGTTTGCTCTTTGATTTTCATTGAGTATAAAGATCTATCCATTTGGTGGGAGCCCACTGAAAAAGTCATCAACTTGATGGCTTTTTTGTTATACTAGAGATGAGGTGAAATGATGCTTGATAATCAGTTAACTATGGATGTCAGTCCTTATTCTAGTTTGTATGATATCGTGGTTCCTAAAAACCACTTTTTACGTCAGCTAACTGAACTCTGTGATTTTAGCTTTATTTATGATGAACTAGAAAAGAATTATCGTCCCGATTTTGGGCGTAAAGCTTATTCACCGATTATGATGTTCAAATATCTCTTGTTAAAAGATATTTATAAGTTATCAGATGTAGATGTGGTAGGACGTTCCTTGTCAGATATGGCCTTTAAATTTTTTCTTGGTCTAGCTCCTGAAGATTCTGTTATCGAGCCATCCTCTCTGACAAAATTTAGAAAGCTAAGAATTAAAGATGACAAACTGCTTGATGTATTGATTCAGAAGTCTGTTCAAATTGCACTCGAACATAACTTGATTAAGAGTAAAATCCTCATTGTGGATGCCACTCACACCAAATCTCATTATAATCATAAGAAACCCCAAGAAATCCTTAGAGAGCGTTCAAAAGCTTTACGTAAAACAATTTATCAACATTCAGAAGATATCAAAATAGAATTTCCAAAGAAACCTCAAGAAGATAACCTCGAAGCAGAGTTGACCTATACAGAGGAGTTAATGGCTGTGGTTGAAAAACACGAGGAACTCTTAGCCCTACCGGCTGTTTCTCAAAAGTTCAATTACCTAAAAGAGGCTGTCGAGGACGACTTAGAACATTTGGAAGCTTCTGTTAAGGAGGAGGCTAGGCTCGGACATAAGACAGCCGACAGCTCTTTCTATGGATATAAAAGTCATATCGCTATGACGGATGAACGGATTATTACTGCTTGTGTGGTTACTTCTGGTGAACAAAGCGATGGGAAATATTTACCTGAATTATATGCCAAAACAAAGGAAAATAGTCTGGACATCGAGACTATTATTGGTGATGCGGCTTATTCAGGAAAGGACAACATTCAACTAGCTCGCAAAGAAAAGATTCATTTGGTTTCAAAACTGAATCCTTCTGTTTCAAAAGGTTACCGTAAAGAAGAGGATGCGTTTGAATTTAATAAAGATGCAGGGCTATTTGTCTGTCCAGAAGGACACATGGCTGTTCGCAAAGCAAGGACAGGGAAAAAATATCAAAATAAGAATCAAGTTGTCACTCATTACTTTGACATTGAGAAGTGCAAGAGTTGCCTTTCCAAGGAAGGATGTTATAAGGAGGGGGCAAAGTCTAAAACTTATTCAATAGCCATTAAGAGTGACGACCATCTTTTCCAGAAGAAATTTCAGGAAACACCTTATTTTAAAGAAATGGCCAGACATCGCTATAAAATCGAAGCAAAGAATGCCGAACTAAAACAGAGACATGGCTTTGATGTCGCGAGAGCATCGGGTCTTTTCAGCATGGAGTTACAGGCAGCAACAACCATTTTCGTGGTCAATATGAAACGAATTATGACCTTAATAAATACAAAATAACCGAGGAATTCGCTCAAATTAACGAGAGATTCCTCGGTTTTCATTTCATTAAAAGTAAGAGACCTGTTTTTTCAGTGGACTCTCCTAAATGGGATGGCTTTTTCTTCTCCTAATCAAGAATAGCTTTTCTGCCATATAAAAAAATGCTTTGATTCACAATGGAATCAAAGCATTTTAAAGAGCTCCCCGTACATAAGCGCAGAAGCCGCAGTTCCTCGATACTTAACTTCTTCTCTTTTAATAAAACGAGCCAAGTTGAGCAACTCAGGTGCTGGATGTTTGGGATTTAGGAGCAATTCATGATTGACCAGACCTGAGAGACGAACTGCCAGCAATTGCTCATTTGTAGTAGGCAGTTTTTTAGCCGTCTCTAGGAGAGCAGCAACTAAATCTTCACTCAAATCATGTCGAGCATGATTGTAAAGATCTTTTACAAGGCTTTCTAGGTTTGGTTCTACCATCCCTACCACCTCCCTTATGGTTTAATAATTTTTAATCAAGTCAACTGTTGAACGATCCAATTTTTTCACCAAGGCTTGCAAGAAGGCTTGCGCTTCTAGGAAGTCATCCATCGCATAGAGGGTTTGATGAGAGTGGATATAACGAGCGCAGACACCTATAGTTGTAGAAGGAACACCTCCATTTTTCAGATGAGCTGCGCCAGCGTCCGTTCCGCCTTTTCCACAGTAGTATTGGTACTTGATACCAGCTTCTTCAGCTGTTGTCAAAAGGAAATCCTTCATCCCTGGGAGGAGTAAGTGACCTGGATCGTAGAAGCGAATCAAGGTTCCATCCCCAATCTTGCCTTGGCCACCGTAGACATCACCTGCTGGTGAGCAATCAACTGCTAGGAAGACTTCTGGATCAAACTTGGTTGTAGATGTATGAGCACCACGAAGACCAACCTCTTCTTGGACGTTCGAGCCAAGATAGAGTTCATTTCCGAGTTTTTGACCTGACAAGGCTTCTGCCAGCTCGCTTACCATGAGGACTCCGTAGCGGTTGTCCCAAGCTTTTGAGATGATATTTTTTTCATTTGCTGTCAAGATTGCAGAACTATCTGGAACAATGGTGTCACCAGGACGGATGCCAAAGCTTTCTGCCTCAGCCTTATCCGCAAACCCACCATCAAAAATAATATCTGAAATAGCTGGCATGGTTGGTCCACCTGTTCCACGTGTCAAATGTGGCGGAACAGAACCCGAAATCACTGGTATTTCACGACCATCACGAGTCAAGAGTTTGAAACGTTGGCTGCTGACCACCATAGGATTCCAACCACCGATTTCAACCACACGGAAGGTACCGTCTGGCTTGATTTCGCTAACCATAAAACCAACTTCATCCATATGAGAAGCGACCAAGACGCGCGGTGCATCCGCAGCGTCTGAATGTTTGATACCAAAAATACCACCCAAGCCATCTGTTACGACCTCATCCACGTGCGGTGTCAACTTTTCACGAAGATAGGCACGAACAGGCGCTTCATGACCTGAGATCGCAGCAAGTTCTGTTACTTCTTTGATTTTTGAAAATAATGTTGTCATTTCAGTTCCTTCTTTCTTTCATCCATTTTACCACTTTTTATAGGAGAAGGATAGTGGGAAGGTGGATTTCTAAATTAGTATCATATTCTTGCTGTATCTTAGAAAAAGATTTTATTCTCTTTCATGTGAGGTAAAATCTAAAAAACTTTCCAAGATTAAGCAAATCATTAATTTCCAAATAAAAAAACAATTCGATAATATATTCGTTCAGTTTTTCACAAAATTCGCAGAAAATAGTTGACTTTCCCTTCTTCTTTTTTTAAAATGGAAAAAAACTAGAAAAGGAAAAAATCATGACAAAAACAATTCTTGTTACAGGTGGAGCTGGCTACATTGGCTCCCATACCGTTAAAGCTCTTTTAAATGCTGGCTACCAGGTGCATGTCCTAGATAATCTCTCTACAGGAAATCGTTCAGCTGTAGATAGTCGTGCTAGCTTTAAACAACAGGACGTTTATGATGCTAGTGCCTTAAAAACCTACTTGGAAGAAAACAAGATTGACGCTGTTCTTCATTGTGCAGGTGAGATTGTTGTGAGCGAAAGTATTGAAAATCCAAGTAAATACTTCACTGCCAATGTTGCTGGTATGAACCAAGTTCTCAAAGTCTTATCTGAAGTTGGCATTCAAAAAATCATGTTCTCTTCGACTGCCTCCCTCTATGGTAATAACTGTATTGACAAGCCAGCTACTGAAGATACCCTGCTCGACCCCGTCAACCCTTATGCAGAGACAAAACTGATGGGCGAACGAATGATTTACTGGATGGCTAATCGCTACGATTGGAAATATGTTATTTTCCGTTACTTTAATGTTGCTGGGGCTGAAATGGATGCTTCAAATGGTCTGCGTGTAAAAAATCCAACTCACATCATTCCCAATATCAACAAGACCGCATTGGGACAAAATGATAGCCTCAAAATATTTGGAGATGACTACGATACACGTGATGGTTCATGTATTCGAGATTACATTCATGTCTTGGATCTTGCACAGGCTCATGTTAAAGGAATGAACTACCTCTTTCAAGAAGACAGTTCTTCTCAAATCTTTAACTTAGGGACTGAAAAAGGCTATACCGTCAAAGAAATCTTTACAACTGCTGAAGAACTACTAAACCAAAAAATCCCACACGAGATTGTTGCGCGTCGTGCTGGTGACCCAGCTAGCGTTCTAGCAGATGCTTCAAAAGCTAAAAAATACCTTGATTGGAAGGCTAGTTACTCTCTTGAAGATATTATTTTATCGGATTATCATTGGCGTGTTAAAGAAGGCAAAAACATTTTAGAATAGGAAAACAGAGGAGAAGGTCCTGGTACTCTCTCCTTGTTTTATTCATTAAATTGTCAGAAAATTTATTGACAGATTAAAGAAATCGTGTTACAGTAATATCCGCAGGTATCTTTCGATACCAAATCTATTTGAAAGGACGGGGCATGAAACTTTCTCATTATTTAATTGGCTTACTTCTACTCCTAGTCTTTCTCTCTATTAGCATTGGGACCAGTGATTTTTCATGGGGAAAGCTCTTTGCACTGGATCATGAAACTTGGCTTCTCTTTCAAGAGTCCCGTCTTCCAAGAACCATTAGCATTCTCCTGACGGCCTCTAGTATGAGTATGGCAGGACTTCTCATGCAGACTATCACTCAAAATCAGTTTGCTGCTCCAAGTACAGTTGGGACCACTGAAGCCGCCAAACTAGGAATGGTATTGAGCCTCTTTGTCTTTCCATCGGCTAGTCTGAGCCAAAAGATGCTCTTTGCTTTTGTTTCATCCATCACATTCACCCTCTTCTTTCTAGCCTTTATGACTATTTTCTCTGTAAAGGAAAGGTGGATGTTGCCTCTGATTGGAATCATCTATAGCGGGATTATCGGTTCTGTGACAGAAGTTATCGCCTACCGTTTCAATCTGGTTCAGAGTATGACAGCTTGGACCCAGGGCTCCTTCTCCATGATTCAGACCCATCAGTATGAGTGGCTTTTCTTAGGGCTCATTATCCTGGTAGCCGTTTGGAAATTATCCCAAACTTTTACCATCATGAATCTAGGGAAAGAAACCAGCGAGAGTTTGGGGATTTCATACTCCCTACTTGAAAAACTGGCCCTCTTTCTGGTGGCGCTAACGACTAGTGTCACCATGATTACCGTAGGTGGCTTGCCATTTCTCGGGGTCATCGTTCCCAATCTTGTTCGCAAGCACTATGGAGATAATCTAAGTCAGACCAAACTCATCGTCGCTCTGGTTGGCGCCAATCTAGTTCTGGCCTGCGATATCCTATCCCGAGTTCTAATTCGGCCCTATGAGCTGTCTGTCAGTCTCTTGCTAGGAATCATCGGTAGCCTCGTCTTTATCCTACTTCTCTGGAGAGGGGGACGAAAAGATGCAGTTTAAAAGCAAACATATCAAACTCTTCTGCCTTCTCATTATTCTGGCCATCGGAGCTTGTCTTCTCTACTTTTGGCCCATCACTCACTTGTCATCCTTTGCTTGGAAGTTGCGTTCCCAAAAGATCATCGTTTATCTCTTGGTAGCCATCGCGACTGGGATTTCAACCATTAGTTTTCAAACCCTGACGGAAAATCGCTTCCTGACGCCTAGTATTTTAGGAATCGAATCCTTCTACGTCCTACTACAAACCCTACTACTGGTTTTTGAAAGTAAGTTTCTTCAACTCGGGAAGTCTCCCATCTTAGAATTCCTAGTTTTACTTCTGCTTCAATCCCTCTTCTTTCTTGCCTTACAAGGCTACTTGAAGACACTGATGAAGCAAGATCTGGTCTTCATCCTGCTGATCTGTCTAGCCCTTGGAAGTCTCTTTCGAAATATCAGTACCTTCCTCCAGGTCCTAATGGATCCAAACGAATACGATAAACTGCAAAACAGTCTCTTTGCCTCCTTTCAACATCTCAACACTTCCATCCTAGCCATCGGCTCTCTGATTATCCTTGCTTTGACAATCTTTTTCTTTCGGAAAGCAGTCATTCTGGATGTCTTGCACCTACAAAGAGAAACGGCTCAGATATTGGGACTCGATGTTGAAAAAGAACAGAAAGAACTCCTCTGGGGCATCGTACTTTTGACCTCAACGGCCACTGCCTTGGTAGGTCCTATGGCCTTCTTCGGCTTTATGCTAGCCAATCTCACCTACCTAATCGTCAAAGACTATCGGCACAAGTTGCTCTTTATCGTGGCCATTCTGATCGGATTTATCAGTTTGACCTTGGGGCAGGCCCTGATTGAACGAGTCTTTGCACTGGAAATTCGCATCAGCATGATCATCGAGAGTGTAGGGGGGCTCCTATTCTTTATCTTACTATACAGGAGGGCGCGTCAGTGAAACTGGAAAACATTGGCAAATCCATTCAAAAACAGGATATTTTGCAAGGCATTTCGCTTGAAGTCAGTCCTCAGAAACTGACAGCCTTCATTGGTCCAAATGGTGCTGGAAAATCGAGTCTCCTCTCCATCATGAGCAGACTGACCAAGAAAGATCAGGGAATTCTTAGTATCAAAGGTCGTGAAATCGAGAGCTGGAATTCGCAAGAACTGGCCCAAGAACTGACTATCCTAAAGCAGAAAATCAATTACCAAGCCAAATTGACTGTTGAAGAACTGGTCAGTTTTGGACGTTTTCCCTACAGCCGAGGTCGACTGAGACCAGAAGATTGGGGAAAAATCCGAGAAACTCTGGACTATCTGGAACTGACAGACTTAAAAGACCGCTACATCGATAGCCTGTCTGGGGGCCAGCTCCAGCGCGTCTTTATCGCTATGGTACTGGCCCAGGATACAGACTTTATCTTGCTGGACGAACCACTCAACAATCTCGATATCAAGCAAAGCGTCAGTATGATGCAGATTCTCAAGCGACTGGTGGAGGAACTCGGAAAGACCATTATCATCGTCCTCCACGATATCAACATGGCCAGTCAGTATGCAGATGAAATTGTCGCCTTCAAAGACGGTCAAGTCTTTAGCAAGGGAAGAACAGATCAAATCATGCAGTCTGACCTGCTCAGTCAACTCTATGAGATTCCCATCACGCTAGCTGATATCAATGGCAAAAAGATCTGTATCTATAGCTAGTAACATAGAAACTCAAGTTATAGAACCTTCAGTCTCTTAGTCAATAAAACCTAGAGACTCCCTACATCGTTATCATATTTTAAAAAGGAGAAATCATGAAAACATCCCTTAAATTTTATCTCACTGCCCTAGCGGCCAGCTTCTTGCTCCTACTTGGTGCATGTAGTACAAACTCAAGCACTAGTAAGACGGAGTCAAGTAGCTCTGCTCCAACAGAGGTAACCATTAAAAGTTCACTAGGTGTAGTCACACTTTCAAAAGTCCCTGAAAAGATTGTGACCTTTGACCTCGGTGCTGCGGATACTATTCGCGCTGTAGGTTTTGAAAAGAATATCGTCGGAATGCCTACAAAAACTGTTCCGACTTATCTTAAAGACCTGGCTGGAAAAGTTAAAAATGTTGGTTCTATGGTTGAGCCAGACCTAGAAGCCCTTGCTGCTCTTGAACCAGACCTAATTATCGCTTCACCACGTACCCAAAAATTCGTAGACAAGTTCAACGAAATCGCTCCGACTGTTCTCTTCCAAGCGAGCAAGGACGACTACTGGACTTCTACCAAGGTCAATATCGAATCCCTAGCAAGCGCCTTTGGTGAAACTGGCGCACAGAAAGCCAAGGAAGAATTAGCCAAGCTAGACAAGAGCATCCAAGAAGTCGCTACTAAAAACGAAAGTTCTGACAAAAAAGCCCTCGCGATTCTCCTCAATGAAGGAAAAATGGCTGCCTTTGGTGCCCAATCTCGTTTCTCTTTCTTGTATCAAACCTTGAAATTCAAGCCAACTGATACAAAATTTGAAGATTCTCGCCACGGACAAGAAGTCAGCTTTGAAAGCGTCAAAGAAATCAATCCTGACATCCTCTTTGTCATCAACCGTACCCTTGCCATTGGTGGGGACAACTCCAGCAACGATGGCGTCCTAGAAAATGCCCTCATCGCTGAAACTCCTGCCGCTAAAAATGGTAAAATTATCCAACTCACACCAGACCTCTGGTATCTAAGCGGAGGCGGTCTTGAATCAACAAAACTCATGATTGAAGACGCACAAAAAGCCTTGAAATAAGCTACTTTAAACTCAATCACATCTTTACATTCTAAAACGCATCCTATCAAGTTTACTCAAACCTGATAGGATGCGTTTTTATCATTTTGAAACCTTTTGCCCAACCTCATTCCCCTTCTTGATTCCGTTTGAGTGAAAAATGGTCTGGGACGGGGTCCTTACCTGTTTTCGACCAGGGGTGGCAACGTAAAATCCGAGCCAAGCCCATCAAGACACCCTTGAAGCCATGTTTTTCAATAGCCTCAATCATATAGTTTGAGCAGGTAGGCTCAAAGCGACAAGAGGGTGGAAAGGCTGGTGAGATAAACCGTTGGTAAAAGCGCACAGGCGCTATTAAAATTCGTTTCATTATTTCTTGGTTACAGCCATGGTGTGTAGTTGGCTGATTTCTTTTTTGTTAAGACGACGGGATTCGCCTGGACGGAGTCCTGTCAAGTCTAGATGTCCAAAACGGGTCCGTGACAACTTGTCCACTTGGAGACCGACAGCTTCAAACATCTTTTTAACCTGGTGGTTACGCCCTTCATGGATGGTCAACTGCACCACAGAGCGGTTTTTAACTGGATCCACTTTGAGAATCTCATAGACAGCCGGCTTGGTTTTCTTACCATCAATCTCAAGTCCACGGGTCAAGGGGCGGAGATTATCCTTATTGGCCACACCTTTAACACGCGCGACATAAACCTTGTCAATCTCATTACGAGGGTGAATCATCTCATCTGTAAAATCCCCGTCATTGGTCAAAATCAAAACACCGGATGTATCCCAGTCCAAACGACCTACAGGGTAGATGCGCTCTTTCACGTTGGGCAAGAGGTCCACAACAGTCTTGCGACCCTTGTCATCTGTCACACTGGAAATCACACCGCGTGGTTTGTTAAGCAGATAATAGACCTTTTCTTCGTTGTAGATAGGTTGACCTTCAACTTCGACCTTGTCGCCTGACTTGATAGTCGTTGCTAGTTCACGTACCACTTGGCCGTTAACCGTCACCAAGCCTTGCTTGATCAGCTCTTCTGCTTTTCTCCTACTGGCCACACCTGCGTGGGCAATATACCTATTGATTCTCATCTTCTTCTATCCTTTCACCAAATAATTGGCTTTCTTGGGCTTGAATCTCAAGCTCATCAATCACTGGTAATTCTTCTAAATGGTTTATCCCCATGTAATCTAGGAAATAATCCGTAGTCACATAGAGGTTGGGGCGCCCCAACACTTCTTTTTTCCCGTCTTCTTTGATTAGGTCAAAAGCCTGTAACTTTGCCAAGGCCCCACTCGAGTTGACTCCACGGATGGCATCAATTTCTATCCGTGTGATAGGCTGCTTATAGGCAATGATGGACAAGGTCTCAAGGGCAGCCCGAGATAAACTCTGGTTGATAGGTGCCTTAGAGTATTCCTTCAAAATCTCTGCAAATTGAGGCTTGGTCACCAATCTATAAGCACCCCCTGTCTCAATCAGAGCCAAACTGGAATCTGGGGCCTTTTCATACTTCTGGGCTAATTTTTCTAAACTCTGTTGGATGCCTGTCGGTGGCAGAGAGAGGAGTTCAGCTAACTGGCGGACCCGAATCCCATCTTCACCCGCTACAAACAAGAGCGCTTCTATTTTTGCTAAAGTACTCATCTTTCCTCTCTATCAAGTCTAGCTTTGGGCCACTTGACTTTCTTCCTTCTTTTTCATGAGATAGATATCTCCAAAACTCTCCTCTTGCACGAGGGTCAGCTCCTGGGTTTTGATTAACTCCAAGGTTGCCAAAAAGAGGGTAATGATCTCTTGGACATTCTGGGCTTCCTTGAACAAATCCTGCAAGCACAATTGAGCTCGTCCAGTCAAGGACTCTTTCACGATAACCATCATGTCCTCAATCTTATACTCATCCCGCAAGATAGTCGTGTGATTCTGTGCAAACTCCTCTTTTTTCTTGGCTAGGATATTTGAAAAAGCCAAAAAGAGGTCAATGGTCGTCTTGTCATGCACAAGCTCCGCATCTTCGTAAATCAACTCTGTCGGCGCTTTGGAATAGTGCTGGGCCCGTTCTTGGTGCTTGGCTTCCAAGTGCTCACCCAAGAGCTTGAACTTGCGGTATTCTTCAATTTGGGAGAGAAGATCCTGCTCTAGGTCATCTTCTAAATTTGTCACTTCTGCTACCTTTGGCAAGAGCTTGCGGCTCTTAATCAGCATGAGCTGACTGGCCATGACCATGTACTCGCCCGTCACTTCCAGACGCATGGCCTGCAGGGTTGAGACATAAGCTAGATACTGTTCGATAACTTCCGTAATGGGCACATCGTAGATATCCATCTGGTACTTAGAAACCAGGTGCAAAAGCAAGTCCAGGGGCCCTTCAAAATCTTTTAATTTAATATCCATTATCTATATTTTTCTAAGGTCAGGACTGTTTTTAATCCTAATTTTTTTGCAATTTCGTACAAATCGACCTTGTTTTCAATTTGTCGTAGAATGAACTGTTCCCGCAAGGCTTGGGCTGATAAGGCTGGAAAACCTTTCTCCTTGACAAAAGCTTCTAACTGACGAAAGGCCCACTGACGGGAATAGGCTTTCCCTCCCCTTTCAAAGAGATAGGTCTGCCCCATCAAGGGTTCCAATTCTGAAAGCAAGGTCGTGGGAATGGTGACAATCCTCTGTTGGGAAGCCTTATTGATTCGCAGCACCTGAAAATCCAGATTGATATCTGCAACATTAAGGGCTAAAATCTCACTCGGCAAGAGCCCCATTTCTAGGATTAAGAGCGCTAGCAAGCGACCCTCTGGATAGTCACTTTCTTGCCAAAAAGAGTCTAGGTCTAACAGTTCTGGCTTTTCGGTCTTCTTTTCAGCTTGTTTAGCTAATTCCAAACGGTAAAAGCTGTCCACTTCTCCTGTTTGATAGAGAAAGTAGAGAAATTGATTACAAGCCGAAATCTTTCGCTTCTGGGCGCTGATTTTTAGATTGGCTAGCTGTCCTTGGTAAATCTTGAGACTGGTCTCAGAAATCCGCTCGCCTACAATGTCTAAAAATTGCTCCAGATCATACTTATAGGACTGCTTTGAATTGACAGACAAGCCCTGCTTTTCTTCTAAAAAGGCTGAAATCCTATCTCTCATTTGCATCGAATCTCATATTCCTTACTAAAGTCATGCAAGAGGGCATTGACTGCCTTGAGGATAGACTTGCGCGTGATAATCCCTTGGAAAATACCAGACGCATCCACAACCGGCAAGAAGGACTCATCTACCAGCTTGTGCAAGACCTCTGTAATAGTAAAATCAGGCGAGACGACCGCTACGTCCGTTCTCGTCATATGAACGATATCCGTATCTGCCATAATTTCTTGACTCAAATCATGCTCCATCTGATAAGCCATAATATCTCTGAGCCCAATCGTCCCAACAAACTGTTTTTCATCTGTTACAACAGGAACACGGGTATAGGTCATCTGACTGAGCAAGAGGGTCGCATGATCCGCATTGTGGGTATCAATCAACACAGCTAGATTTTCAGCAGGGGTCAAAAAGGTTTCCTCCTGCCCCAACAAGAAAGTCTCAAACTCCTTGGCAATCATCGGCTAAACTCCTTGGACAAGCCCGGATACACCTCATGGTTTCGTGTTAAAAAGTCCACTTTGAAATAACTATCATCAATCTCCACACGAGCATAGAGACATTCTCTGATAGTCCCACGTGGTTGACTGATGGAACCTGGATTTAGAAAAAGAGTCTTTCCTTCCATCCAAGCATTTGGCACATGCAAGTGACCATAGAGACAGATATCGGCCTCTTCTTCCTGAGCCCAGTAGTCCAACTTTTGAAAGTTGAAATTGATGTCAAACAGGTGTCCATGGGTTTGGATAATCTTGGTCGAACCAAGCTCGGTCACCAAACGTTCTGGGTAGCCGGCGTAGAAGTCCATGTTCCCTTTAACAACACGTATGCCTTCCCAAAGGGGAGAATCAGGACGCAGTTCAGAATCGCCGTTATGAAAAACGGCATCAACTTTGCCTACATAGCGATCACGGATTTCTTCCACAATCAAGCTATCGCCATGAGAATCGCTCATTACAATGATGGTTTGCTTTGCCATGATGGAAATACCTCCAAAAGTTTCTTAACGGCTAAGGCACGGTGAGATTGACTATTTTTTTCTTCAAGGGTTAATTCAGCTGATGACTTGCCTGTCTCTCCTACAAGGAAGAGAGGGTCATAGCCGAAGCCATTTTCACCCTTAGGTTCAAAGTTAATGTAGCCTGGCCAGTCTGCTTCAACAACCAAACTTTCCTTGTTTGGACTGGCTACGACTAGGGTTGTATGGAATTGAGCCGAACGATCCTTGAGTTCAAAGACCATGGCCAATTCGTGCAAGAGTTTGGCATTGTTTTCACGGTCAGTAGCTCCCACACCTGCGAAACGAGCTGACCAGACACCTGGCAAGCCACCAAGGACATCAACTTTAAGTCCAGAATCATCTGCCAAAACCATCTTGCCCGTTAATTGAGAAATGGTTTCTGCCTTGAGGCGGGCATTTTCTTCGAAGGTCATACCTGTTTCTGCTACTTCAGGCAAGTCAGGATAGTCATTAAGATTTTCCACATCGTAGCCTAACTTATCAAAGATAGCTCGGAATTCCTTGGTCTTGCCCTCGTTACGAGTCGCAATCAATAAGGTTTCTCTGACCTTGTTTGTCTCAAAGAAATCATGAACATTGACCCCTTCTTTAGGCAATTCCACATGCAGGAGTTGCCCATTTTCAACCAAGAGTAAAGCCCCCTGACGTTGGATGACTTCCACATTTCGCCCCATTTCTTGGTTGAGGATATCTACCACAAAAGACAATAAACGGTAGAGAGAACCATAGCGTAAAACAGTAACAGAAACAGGAAAACCTCGATCCTTATCTCGAAATCTTTGGGCAAACTCCAATAGAGGAAAATCCAAGTCATCATCCGTCAACGTCCGAACGCCACCAAAAATACCATAGGACCCGACATACCAGTCCTGTTCATCCTTATATTCATAAATTTTATTTGTCATAATTCTACATGCTCCACATGAATCTCTTTTTCCAGCCATTCTTCACCAATTTGTGCAAAACTTTGGCTGCTGGCTGTTGTGTAAAAACGGTGATGAAGTGTTCCAGCATCGCGACCACGATTGATTTCAAAATAATTAAGTAAGACTGAGATATCCCGTACGCACTCTGCCCCACTATCAATGAGCTGAACCTTGGGCCCCATGACATTTTGAATAATAGGTCTGAGCAGTGGGTAATGGGTACAGCCCAAAATCAGGCTATCTACCTTTCCAACCAAGGGACGCAGAGTTTCATAGACCACTTTCTTGGTAACACTGGTTGACAGGGCACCCGACTCCACCAAGGGAGCAAACTTGGGACAAGCCAAGCTCTCCACCTGTAAGTCCGGATCCAGATCGTTGATTTTCTGACGATAAATGTCAGATTGGACCGTCATGGGCGTTCCAATCACTCCGATTTTCCCACCTTGGCTGGACTTGATGGCTGCCGAAGCTCCTGGTAAAATTACACCTAGGACGGGAATATCTAGTTGAGCCTTGATTTCTTCCCAGACGACCGCAGTCGCAGTATTACAAGCAATGACAATCATCTTGACATCCTTGGTCAAAAGAAAGTTGACCAACTGCCAAGTATATTCACGAATTTGCTCAGCAGGACGGGGCCCGTAAGGCGCCCGTGCCGAATCTCCAATATAGACGATTTCTTCATGGGGAAGTTGGCGCATGAGCTCGCGCACAACGGTCAAGCCCCCGACACCCGAATCCAAAAAACCAATTGGTCGATTATCCATACAGTCTTCTTTCTAGTCTTTTTTCTGATTGATAGTTCATTATGATTACCGTTCCTTATGAACTGAATAACAGCCTAATCAATAACTATCTCTCTTAATCATAATCAAATATCAATAGAATGCAAGGAAAAAGTCTCATCCCTAAACATAACTAACATAGTGAGAAGTCTGGAACTTTCATCCCAGACTTTTCCTTATTTATTTTTTCTTTTTATTGTTAGCAAGGGCTGCCTTTTGTTGGCGGATGATTTGGTGGTAAACTTGTTGTACCTTAGCTTCGCTTGGTTTTTGACCATTTGCACTCAAAAGAGTACGAACTGCTTCAGCATTCAAACGTGGGTTGTCAGCGAATTCTTTTTCAATTTGCTTACGAACCAAGTACATTCCTCCAAGAGCTCCTCCTAGAAAAGCTAGCACAATCAATACAATTGCTAAAAGTAAATCCATCATATTTCTCCTGTTTCTTTTTGAGTCCCTTTCATTATACCACAAACTAGCCACCCTGACTAGTTTGTTTTACGCTTTCAGGGATGGAATAGACAGCAAAAAGAACCCTGCTTTTCTGCAAAAGAGGGCTCCTTACTGAGTTTAATTTACATAGATAGCCAGTGTTTGATAGGGTTTGAGTAGAATTTTTTCAGACACTTCTGCATCTTCATAGTTTGAAAGCAAAATCTGTCCATTTTGGTAGGCTAGAGGTAAGTCGATTTCCACTTCTGTGCCATAAAAATTATTGAGCACTAGTAACTTTTGATCCTCATACTGGCGTTCAAAAGCATAGACTTGTTTGCTATCTTCAAAGACTGGTTTGTAACTTCCTTCTGATATGATAGGCATTTCTTTACGAAGTCGAATCAAGTCTTGGTAGAAGGTGAAAATCGGGCCTTGGATTTCATTTTCTACATTGATGTGAGGGTAGGATTTTCCTGCCTTGAGCCAAGGTGTGCCTACTGTAAATCCTGCATTTTCCGAAGAATCCCACTGCATGGGAATTCGTGAATTATCACGCGACTTAGCCTGAATAATCAGGAAGGCTTCTTCCTGACTCTTCCCTTCCTCTAAGAGCATCTGATAAGCATTGATCGATTCGACATCCACATAATCAGCCATCGAATCATAGTCTGGGTCAATCATCCCGATTTCCTCCCCCATATAAATATAAGGTGTTCCACGAGAATTTCTATTTGTAGATTTTGCAAAGCGTAAGAAATAAAAGACTGAGACACTGGATCTCAGCCTTTTTCTTTATCCTAAAACCAATTCATCACTAACTAGACTTTGGCCACTATTTTTCTGGAAGAGATGCATGAGATCTTCAACTGTCAGATGCTTTTTTTCCTCTCCCTTGACATCCACCACTATCTTACCCTGATAGAGCATGACGAGGCGATTGCCGTACTCAATCGCATGATTCATATCGTGGGTAATCATCAAAGTCGTCAATTGATGGTGTTCCACAATCTTTTGCGTCAAGTCCATCACCATTTGACTCGTTTTCGGATCAAGTGCCGCAGTATGTTCATCCAAAAGCAAAAGTTTAGGTTTCACCAGAGCTGCCATGACTAGGGTCAAGGCCTGTCTTTGTCCTCCTGAGAGATATTGAGTATCTACTTTTAAGCGGTTTTCAAGGCCAATATTCAGCTCTTTCAAGGCTTCTTGGAACTGGATTCTATCCTTCTCCTTCACGCCCCAACCAAGCCCTCTCTTCTGCCCGCGTCTCAAGGCAATAGCCATATTCTCCTCAATCGTCAAACGAGAAGCTGTTCCCATCTTAGGATCTTGAAAAACACGGGCAATATCCTTGGCTCTCTTTCTTACACTCAGATTTTTAATAGATTTGCCTGCCAGTAGAAGGTCCCCTTGATCCACCGATAGATTACCAGCCAAGATATTCATCAAAGTGGATTTCCCTGCTCCATTTCCACCAATTACAGAGATAAAATCTCCCTCTTCAACCTCTAAATCTAATCCTTTGAGGACATGGTTCTCATTGACCGTCCCTGCTTCAAATGTTTTGTGAATATTTTCAAGTGTTAACAAACTTGCCATAACTTTCTCCTCCTATTCATTTCTCAATTTCAGACCACGAATCTTTAATCTCTTTTGCAATTCTGGTGCAAATAAAACTAAGGCGAGCAAAATTGCATTAAAGAGACGTACCAAGTTTTGATCTAGATTTGGAATTTCATAGATATTTAAAATAATCAAACGGTAAACAATTGCACCAATTCCGATAGATAACAGGCGACCTCCAATGGTCAAGTCGTGAATCAAGACTTCCGCAATAATCACTGCACTCAAACCAACAACAATAGTTCCTGTCCCAGAAGTTACATCCGAAAATCCATCATTTTGGGCAAACAAGGAACCACATAGGGCAATCAAACCGTTTGAAATCATGTAACCAACAATCTTCATGGTGTCTACATTGACCCCATTGGCCTCACTCATCGGAATATTGTCCCCAGTCGAACGCAAGACCAAGCCAATCTCTGTTTTCATCAAAAGAGTCAAGACCAAACAAACAAGTAAGAGACAGGCCAAACTGAATGAGAAAACAGCTTCTTCATTTGTCAGTCCCAAGCTAGCCAACTGTTTAAAGACGGTTGAAGAATCTCCCAAGGAAAGATTAGGCACGCTTCCCATGATTTTAATATTGATCGAATAAAGTCCTGTCAAGGTCACAATCCCTGTCAAGAGAGCTGGGATTTTCATCTTGGTGTGGAGCATTCCTGATACAAGACCTGCTACCATACCTGCCAGCAAAGCAAGTAAGGTCGCAATCCAAGGATTTGTCCCTGCCTGTATCTGAGATACGACGACAGCCGCCCCCAGAGGAAAGGCTCCCTCAGCAGTCATATCCGCAATATCCAAAATACGGAAAGTCAAGTAGACCCCAATCGCCATAATCGACCATAGCAAACCTTCTGATAAACTAGATAATACAAAATTCATCTTAAACCTCCTTATTCCTTGCCTTCTAACTTACTAATATCAATTCCCAATACTTCTGCCATTTCTTGATTGGTATGCAATTCCAGTTTTTCAGGCAACTCAACTGCTATATTTTCTGGCTTCTCACCTTTTAAAACACGAATCAGCATGCGAGCTGTCTGTCTTCCCAATTCTTCGTAATTGGTTCCGTAGTTATACAAACCACCCACAGCAATCATTTCTGTTGAACCACCGAATACTGGAACCTTGTGTTTAATAGAAACCTGCTTGACTGTTTCCATGGTTGATGAAATGATATTATCCGTTGGGACAAAAACCATATCCACCTCTGCCATCAAGCTTTCTGCTGCCGCCTTGACGTTGTTACTGTCCAAGATTGTTTTTTCAACAACGGTAAAGCCTTTTTCTTCCAAAAGGCGCTTAGCTTCATCCTTTTGGACAACTGAGTTTGGCTCGCTCTGAGTATAGAGAATTCCAATCGTTTTAGCTTTTGGCAACACTTTCTTTATCAAATTGATTTGGGTTGAAATGGCATCTGATGACTGATCGCTTGTCCCAGTTACATTGCCCCCAGGATGCTCTCTTGACTCAACCAACTTGGCACTGACAGGATCTGTTACCGCTGAAAAGATAACAGGCGTCGTTTGTGTTGTATTGGCCAAACTCTGAGCAGAAGGCGTTGCGATAGCTAGAACGACATCACTAGATTCTGCTAGTTGCTGGGAAATCGTTTTAAGATTTCGTTGTTCTCCTTGTGCATTTTGCAAATCAATCTCAATATTTTTCCCCTCAACATAGCCTTGTTTGGCCAGCTCATCCACAAAGCCTTCTCTGGTAGCGTCTAGAGACTGGTGGGTAATAAATTGTGAAATACCGATACGAAATACATCTTTTTTCTTATCTGCCTTCAACTGATGCAAACTGATCAGAGAGGTCAAGAGAATCGCCACTACCAAGAGGGGTGCTAGTAATTTTCGAACAACTTTCATAATGAAACTCCTTCTCAGAAAAGATAAAACAAAAAACCGCCTAGATACTATCTAAACGGATGCTTGAAATAATCTAACAAGTTACAACTTAGCTAGTCCATTTAGATATTCATCTATATGGACCACAATCAAAAATCTTAGCCACATAGATACAAACAAATTGCTTGAACTGTTTGCATCCATGGTGACATGTCTACAAACACTATCTAAAGTAGCTAAAGTAAAAGTTTTGATTCATCGTTACAGCTTGTCTCTTATTCATTTCTTTTTCTGCTTTCTTTTTTGATGTTTCCTATCTTACCACCTTTTTCATCACCTGTCAAGAATATTTCAGAATTTTTTAAAATTTTTCGAAAATTCTTTCATAATTCTTTCAATTCTTTTAGGATAATTTCAAAGATTTGCCCATTAGACAAAATAGAACGATTTGAAGACTTTTATGGTATTCAGTTGTACTAGAGTTTTTTAAAAGTGTTTTGATGGCTTGTATTTCTTCTTTGGTTGATTTCATATCACTATTATATAATGCATTTTGATTTTAGTGTAGTATTAAACTGACTCTTGGCAGTCGGACAAAAAATCGACAGTTATTTTATACTGTTTAAAACCAATAGTCAATACGATAATCTCTTTACTTTTCGGTTATCAACTCTGTAGATTGCTAACATATCCAAAATAAGCTAAGTATCCCGAGGATAGGCAGCAGAAATGAATTATTTATACTCTGGATACCACTTCAAATCACGAACTGCTTTGGCCATATCTGTTTCCTTAGCGCGTGCAAGACCTTGCTCTTGTGCTTTTTTAGCGACTGCTTCTGCTACTTTAATAGAAACATCTGCTACATACTTGAATGGTGGCAAGACAGGAGCTCCTGGTTGGCCTGGATTGACAATACCACTCAATGAATGCGCCGCTGCTCCAATCATTTCATCAGTCAAAAGACTTGCTTCAGAAGCCAGCATACCTAGACCAAGACCTGGGTAAATCAGGGCATTATTTGCTTGACCAATCACATAGTCTACACCTTTATAAGAAACCGTATCAGCAGGAATTCCTGTTGCGACAAAAGCTTTGCCATCTGACCATTCAATCAAATCTTTGGCACTAGCTTCTGCCAATTTAGTTGGATTTGACAAAGGGAAGATCATTGGACGTTCTATGTTTTCACACATAGCTTCTACTATTTCTTTAGTGAAGGTATTAGGCTGAGTTGAAGTTCCTACAAGAATGGTTGGCTTCACAGTCTTCACTACTTCAAGCAGGTCAGTCAACTTATCTGCGTTACTAAAGTCAGCACGTTTCTTAGCAAATGGTTTTTGCTCTGGTGTCAAGTCATCCATGTCATCAAAGAGAAGACCTTGTTTATCAACCATAAAGAAACGTTTATAGGCTTCTTCTTCAGAAAGACCTTCACTTACCATTTCACGAAGAACACGAGAGGCAATTCCTGCACCCGCAGTACCACCACCATAGCAGAGATAAACTTGATCTGTTAATTTTTCACCACTAATATCCAGCGAACCAAAGATACCACCCAAGGTAACGATTCCTGTACCTTGAATATCATCATTAAAGGTCGGAATTTGTTTCCGGTATTTTTCAAGAATATTGGCAGCATTCAAGCGGCCGAAGTCTTCCCAGTGAAGGTAGAGTTTAGGAAAGAGACGTTCTGCTGTTTGAACAAATTGGTCAATGAAGTCGTAGTAACGATCTCCGCGGACCCGTTCGTGACGATTTCCTAAGTAATTAGGATTGTTACGAAGTTCTTCACGGTTAGTCCCTGCATCAATGACTAAAGGAAGGACCATCGAAGGATCGATTCCAGCAGCACCTGTATAGACCATCAATTTCCCAACAGAAATATCGACACCATTTGTTCCCCAGTCGCCAATTCCAAGGATTCCTTCTGCATCTGTTACAACAATGAGACGAATCTCGCGACCCCCGGCAGCGTTTTTCAAAGTAGCTTCAATATTTTCAGGATGATTAATATCAAGATATCCCGCATATTGGGGATCTACAAAAAGATCACTATAGCCCTCAATCGTATCTGCAATGGTTGGATCATATACAATTGGATTGAATTCTTCCAAATGTTGAGAAAAGAGGTAATAGAAAAGAGTCCTGTTGGTATTAAAAATTTTCATTAGGAAAAGACGTTTTTCCAAGTTATTGGCTTTTGTTTGCATTTGTGTATAAGTTTGCGCTGCTTGTTCTTCAATCGTTTGAACATACGGTGGCAGTAAACCAATAAGGCCTAGTTCCTTTCGCTCCTCTAAGGTAAAAGCAGTACCTTTATTGAGGAAAGGATTGTTTAAAATATCATGTGCAGTCATAGTGCAAGCTCCTTTTTACTTATATTATACCACATGAAACGAATTGTTCGTAAAACGTTGTTGTTTAAATAATACAATTGTATACGCATATGTTATAAATTTCTGAACTCATCAAACTCTCGATGATCTCTCTTTACTAAAAGTTTCGAGTAAAATAAACCAATCATACAAATTGACAATCCTAATTAAAATAAATATCATCTAGGTATGTTATGTAATACTTTGTATTTTTTAAGGTGTTTTTTGTCATATAAAACTTGTATTCTATTTATATGACAACTAAAAACTATTTACAACAATATATTTCCCAAAAAGTGAAATATTTTCGAACACAGAATAAAATGAGCCAGGAAGAACTTTCGGAACAAGCTGGACTCGGGCTTAAGTATATCAATCAACTTGAAAACCAAAATGTGAATCT
The DNA here is from genome assembly GCF_901542415.1 of Streptococcus mitis. Classification (NCBI taxonomy): domain Bacteria; kingdom Bacillati; phylum Bacillota; class Bacilli; order Lactobacillales; family Streptococcaceae; genus Streptococcus; species Streptococcus mitis. The sequence goes on from NZ_CABEHV010000004.1 coordinate 1,222,260, forward strand.
GACCATTCACAGTCTTGAAAAAGTGATTGACGCCCTAGAAATAACCCCAGAGGAATTTTTCAATTTTGATAGCCTTGAATCAACCTCTGATAAGAGTGACAATCTTTCACTCAAAAGAATCAACATGAAGATTAAACAGCTCCCTATTGATAAACGAGAAAAAATGTTGGTCATTTTTGAGAGTATCTTAGATAATCTTTGAGATCCCTGACTCACTTACATTTTAACTGGTGAATACTCGTATAGTCAAATTGTAGGATACGGATAAAAATTATTTATCTGCTGTTTTCCACTTATTTTCCTTCTCCAACTAATGAAAGTGAACCCATATGAATTTAAAAGATCTACAATATTTTTATGACCTCTGCCAGCTTCAATCCTATACGGAAGTAGCAAAACAACATAAAGTCAGCCAACCATCTATTTCTTATGCTATCAAGCGCTTAGAGGAATCCTTTAACTGCAAATTGATTCACCATGACCCCTCGCATCGTTCCTTCAAGCTAACTCCTCAAGGACAAATCCTTCTAAAGCATACAGAACTGATTTTACCTGAGGTCATTTCTACTCGCAAAGAAATTAATCGCTCCTTGGCACAATACTCTACTGTAGGATTCCCTCATATTATCATTCAGTATCTCTTTGCTGCCTTAAACGAAAAAGATAAATTCGATTTTTTAAAAAAGATACGCCCTATCCGCGGTGGCTCCGTAGAGTTATTAAACCTTCTCCTTAAGGGAGACCTTAATGCAAGCCTACTCGGTTTAATTGAACCTCTCAATTATCCTTCAATAGAGACACACGAGCTATTTCATAAAGAACTGTATGTCGTTTTATCTAAGAACCATCCTTTTGCCACTGCTCCTTCCCTCGCTTTTGAAGAATTAGCAGATCAATCCTTTATACTCTTAGACGAACACTTTGTTCACCTGAAAGCTTTTGAAACGCTTAATCAAAAGTATCAAAACAAGGCAGAAATATTCTTTAAGACTGATGACATTGCCATCCTTAAAGAACTTTTAAAGAAAGGGATTGGCCTTAGTTTACTAGCTGATATCGCACTTTCTGAGGAAGATGATGATTTAATAAAAATTCCGCTTATACCGAAGGATAAGATAACTTTTACAGTTTATTACGCCTACCTTAAATCAGCTACACCGTCATCAGAAGTAGAAGCCTTATTTAATCTCCTTAAATCATATGAATAGAAAAAACTCTAACTATCAATGAACTGATAGCTAGAGTTTTTTACATTGTAGATATTAGACTCAATGAAAATCAAAAAGCAAACTAGGAAGCTAACCTCAGGTTGCTCAAAACACTGTTTTGAGGTGGCAGATAGAGCTGACGTGGTTTGAAGAGATTTTCGAAGAGTATTAGAATACAGTAGATTGAAGCTAGAGTAATACGCCGCGACTTCTAAACCTTTTCTAGAAATTAATTTGACTTTCCGAATCGAGTTGTTCAGATTTTATTTCATCTCACTATAATTCAATGGTTTTCTAAGAATTCTATTTCTTTCGAAAATTCTTTCAGAACGCTTTCAAAAGTTTTTCAAATCAGTCCAACAAAAAAGGTTTATAATTTCCATAAAAGTTGACATGGAAATTATAAAACCATTATTAGTTTAGTCCTTTTTGATAACGTGCCAATTCGGCTTGGTTAGCCCAAACATAGTGACCTGGACGGATTTCTACCATAGATGGCTTATCAGTCTCATAGTCGTGTTGACTTGGGTCGTAAACCTTCAAGACCTTCTTGCGTTCCAAGATTGGGTCTGGGATTGGTACCGCTGAAAGCAAGGCTTGAGTATATGGATGAATTGGATTGTTAAACAATTCTTCTGTTTCTGCAACCTCTACAATAACACCCTTGTAAATAACCGCGATACGATCTGAAATAAAACGAACGACAGACAAGTCATGGGCGATAAAGAGATAGGTCAAGCCAAGTTCTTTTTGGAATTTTTTGAGCAAGTTCAAGACTTGTGCACGAACAGAAACGTCCAAGGCTGAAATGGGCTCATCCGCAATAACAAAGTCTGGTTGCATGACCAAGGCACGGGCAATACCGATACGTTGACGTTGACCACCTGAAAACTCATGAGGGTAACGAGTCAAGTGCTCAGCAAGAAGACCTACTTCACGGATAATATTTTGAACTTTCTCTTTACGTTCTTCTTCATCCTTAAATAAACGGTGATTGTAAAGACCTTCAGAAATAATATAATCAACAGTGGCACGTTCATTCAAACTTGCCGCAGGGTCTTGGAAAATCATCTGGATACGACGAATCAATTCTGCAGCTTGTTCACGCGATTTCTTACCATTAATCTTTTGACCATCAAAAATGATATCTCCATTACTTGTGTCATTTAGACCAATGATGGCACGACCAATAGTTGTTTTCCCACTACCTGACTCACCTACAAGCGAGAAAGTTTCCCCCTTGTTGATAAAGAAGTTAGCATTTTTAACCGCGACAAACTTCTTACTTCCTTCACCGAAGGAAATTTCTAAATCTTTGATTTCTACTAATTTTTCAGACATTTCCTTCCTCCTAGTCAGCCAGATGGGCAAATCCCATTTTTTCACGGATCTTATCATGGAGATTTGCAATCACAGCTGGTTTTTCTACTTTTGGAGCATCCTCATGAAGTAGCCAAGTTTTAGCCCAATGTGTCTCTGATACTGAGAATTGAGGAGCTTTTTGTTCGAAGTCAATCTGCATTGCATAGTCAGAACGCAAGGCAAAGGCATCCCCTTTCAGGTCAGTATAAAGTGACGGAGGTGTTCCTGGGATTGAGTAAAGATCCCCTTTATCATCAGCAAGCTGAGGCAAGCTAGACAAGAGACTCCATGTATATGGATGGCGAGGGTCATAGAAGACTTCCTCAACAGTTCCATACTCAACGATTTCTCCTGCATACATAACCGCTACCTTATCCGCAATACTTGCTACCACACCAAGGTCGTGAGTGATAAAGATTGTTGTGAAATGGTACTCGTTTTGTAAAGATTTCAGCAAATCAATAATCTGTGCTTGGATGGTCACATCCAAGGCAGTTGTTGGCTCATCACATATCAAGACATCAGGTCGGCAAGCAAGGGCAATGGCAATAACGATACGTTGACGCATTCCTCCAGAATATTGGAATGGGTATTCATCAAAACGTCTATCTGCGTCTGGAATCCCAACCTTATTCATGTAGTCAATGGCCAATTCTTTCGCTTCTTTAGCTGTTTTTCCTTGGTGTTTTACAATAACTTCTGTAATCTGACTACCAATTGTTTTAATTGGGTCCAAACTAGTCATTGGATCTTGGAAGATAGTCGCAATCTTAGCCCCACGAATTTGTTCCCAATCTTTATGAGAAGATAAAGCTGTCAAATCTTGACCACGGTAGTCAATACTACCTTGGGCAATGCGACCATTTTCTTCAAGCATACCTGTGAAAGTCTTTGTCAAAACAGATTTTCCTGATCCTGACTCACCTACCAAGGCTAATACTTCTCCTTCAACTAGTTCAAGGGAAACGCCTCGAATGGCTGTCAATACTTTGTCACGAACGTCAAATTCCACGACAATATCGCGAGCAGTCAAAATTACATTTTTTTCTTTTGTCATTTCTACTCCTATCTATGTGTACGTGGATCACTAGCATCCGCTAAGTTTTGACCAACTACGAAAAGGGACAAGGATACCAAGACAAGAGTTGTCAATGGAATCCAGAACAAGTAAGCATTTGTTGTTACGTTTTGTGAATAATCTGAAATCAAACGCCCCAAACTTGGCACGGTAATCGGTAATCCAAGACCGAAGAATGACAAGAAGGCTTCGTATGAGATAAAACTTGGAAGCATTTGAGTCATGGTCGTCACAATAACAGATACCAATTGTGGCATAATGTTTTTGGCAACAATCTTCAAGGTTGGTGTTCCCAAAGTACGTGATGCTAAGTTGTATTCCAAATCACGATAGCGCAAAATTTGCACACGGATCATAAAGGCAATCCCAATCCATGTTGTCACACTCATGGCAAAAATCAGATTCCAGAATCCAGCTCCGATTGAGTAAGTCAAGACAATGACAATCAAAAGAGATGGGATGTTTGAGATGACGTTATAGACTTCCATCATCACGCGGTCAACTGATTTTGAAATTCCCCAAATACCACCGACAAAAACACCGATAACCAAGTTAATCACTGTCGCAATCACAGAAATGAGGATAGAGTTACGAGCTCCGAACCAGACACCGTCAAAAAGAGATTTACCGTTACTGTCTGTACCGAACCAATGCTCAGCATTTGGCTTGATATAACGAGCACTAAAGTCGTTTACCTTGCTGACATCATTGAAATCAAACTTAGAAAACATTGGGTAGATGAAACTCATCAAAATGATAGCTACCAAAATTCCCAGCATGACTACAGTTGATTTTTTCTTCATAAATTGTCTAAACACTGAGCCCCAGTATGAATAGGCTGGCGCATCAATGGCTTCAGAGGCAAAATCGTCACGTTTTACGAACTGAAATTTTTCTTTATCGATTGTAGACATTATTTGCCTCCTTTCTCAGTCAATTTAATACGTGGGTCAATAATAGTCATCCAAATATCTCCTAAAAGAAGTGAGAAGATAGAAATACATGTAAAGATGAAGACAAGACCAACGACCATAGAGTTATTAGATGCTTTTACAGAGTCAATCAACATTTTACCCATACCTGGGAAAGCGAAGACTGTTTCAGTAAGGGTTGCACCACCGATAACCCCGATAACAGCACCAGGAATTCCTGAAACCAGCGGAACCATGGCATTTTTAAAGATGTGTTTGTTTGAAATTTCTTTTTCAGACAAACCTTTTGCACGAGCGAAACGAACAAAATCTTGAGATTGCAAGTCAATCATGTAACGACGAATCCAAATAGCTGTACCAGGAGCACCCAACAAACCAAGGATAACTGCTGGTAAAACATACGAACGCCAATCTCCAGCACCCAAGATAGGGAATGAATCTGGCAAGCCGATTGAAGAACCAGCCAAACGGATAATATAAACCAAGGCAATTGTTGGAAGAGCCATCAAGAAGGTCAAAGCCCCTGTTGAGAAGCTATCAATCCAAGTGTTCTTGAAGCGAGCCATAGCTGAACCAAGTGGCACAGCAATCGCATAAGAAATCACCAAACCGATCAATCCAACGACAGCAGAGCTGGCAATCATAGAAGGATATTGGTAATTGCTTTCCGTAGCTGTATAAGGGTCATCTTTTCCGTAGTTGGCTACTTCACGAGAGTCAGCCTGACTAGGTGATTTGTAGGTTCTTGAGTAAATATTTACAGAAGAAGTTTTCTTACCTGTTGGGAACTGAACTTGAGATGTTTTTGTTTGTCCTTGTCCCTGAGTAATAACCTGTAAAACAGGGCTATTAGCATAGGTTGGATAAGAGTCACCTAAATTAATGTTCACAAAATTTTGATGCACAAATGGGAACTGACTGTTGAAGTACAAGAGATATTTGTGTTTAGTTCCTGAACCGACCAAGGACCATCCGATAGCTGGATCGTTTTCGAAACGAAGGTAACGTTTCAAGTCTGGATTTTCAGGGTCTTGAATTTTATTTGTATGGTCAATGTCAATCAAGTTAGCATAGAATTTGAAAACACGTTCAAAAATCGGGATTTCACGCGTAGCGTAGAATTGGCCACTTTCAGTAAATTCTCCCAGGGTCCAACCATGACCGATTTGTTTGATGTATTTTTCATAGATAGCCTTGTTTGTGTCATTCGCTTCAACGGTTACAGAAGCATCCATCTGGCTAGCTTTTTCTTGCAACTCTTTGGTATCGTAGTACTCGATATAGCCCATACGCTCATAAACAGTATTCTCATAGTTATCACGTTTATCAGCAGTTGTCGCAATCTTGTTATAGTTGGTATCCTGTTTGAAAATCAATTTTCGAGGAACCATTGTATAGATAATCGTGTAAGTCAAGGTTGTTACTAAGAAGATAGAAACCAATGACCGCAAAACACGCATAAAAATATATTTTTTCATATCATTTCCTTTAAAAATCCCAAAAGAACCTTCTCCTCATGGAGAGAAAGTTCTATTGAAAATTATTTACTTCACATGACTTGCCAATTCTTTTTGAGCTTTCTCGTTTGACTCAGTCTTTTCTTTCAACCATTTTTCACGAGCTTTTTCATACTCTTCTTTGGTGATTGCTTTTTCACCAACTTCAGTGTACTTCAAGTATCCTGAATTTTCACCTTTAAGGCCGGCTACTGAATATGAGGAGCTAAATGGTAGAACTTTTGAAACATATGAAACGGCTGTTTCTTTAGGAGAAGCCATTACTGGAATTGTCAAAGCATTGTCAGTCAACCAAGCTTGTGCTACCGCGTATTTTTCATAACGTTTTTGAACATCTTGGTTTTCGCTGTTTGCGTCATCAAGTAATTTTCCATAGTCAGCTAAACCAAGTTTGCTTACTACTGATGCATCTGTGTTTTGGTCAATACCAAGGTAAAGACGAGTACTTCCTCCCTTAAGGACGAATTGATCCAAGAAAGTAGAAGGATCTTGATAGTCAGGGTTCCATCCTAGCAAGGTATGGATATCCCAGTCTTGTTCTTTAGCTGTTGGAGCGCTAAATGAAATTGGTAAAGCTTCTGCTTGAGTCATTTGTTGTAAGTCTACAACAACATTATCTGAACCCAATACTTTTTCAATTGATTGTTTCAATGATTGAACACGGTTTACAACCGCTGTTGATTCTTGGATAACCAAGGCATCCAAGTGGATTGGGAATTCAACACCGTCAGCTTGTAGGCTTGATTTAGCTTTAGCAAAGACTTCTTTAGCTTTTTCTTCATTGTAAAGTCCATTTTGAGAATCTGCTAGAGACACGTTTGACCAAGTAGAAGAATTTGTCTTAGCCAAGCTATCTTGTACCAATTCACCAAATGTTTTCTTACCAACTTGAAGATTATAAGGTGCAAACGTATTACGGATGGCTACTGCAGCTCCATCAGTACCATTTGTTTGAGCTGAATAAGAATTGCGATCGACCGCAAAGTTCAAGGCTTGACGGAATTCTTTATTTAGCAATGCTTTCTGAGTAGATGTCTTTTGGGCATCACTTGTTTTGGCAGTGTGGTTATAGGTTGTACGGCCATAGTTCAAGCTGACAGTTGCAACACCCGCACCTGGTTCGTTAAAGTAAATGTTATCTTTGAAGTCGGCTGCATATTTTTCATATGTAGAACTTGTAGGGAAGATACGAGCCTTGCTATATTGACCATCGGCAAAACCTTTAGCAATCACATCTTGGTCCTTACCATCCCAGAAAGTGAACTTAACGTTCTCAATTTTTACATTTTCTTTGTCCCAGTAAGCATCATTTTTAGCCATCTCGATAGATGATTTTGGAGTTACAGATTTTAAGACAAATGGACCGTTATAAAGAATAGAGTTAGCATCGGTTGGGGCACCAAAACCTTCCCCTTTTGAAGTTAAGAATTCTTCATTAACCGGCATCAAAACACCACTAGTGGTCTTGTCATTCCAGAAAGTTTCTGGCTGGTTCAAGGTATATTCTAGTGTTTGATCATCAAGCGCTTTTACTCCAACGGTTGAAAAATCGCTTGTTTCACCCTTGATATAGGCTTCTAATCCCTTAATAGAAGAGCTAACGATTGAAAGTCCTTTTGATTTTCCATCTACGGCGTGTTTCAAACCAGTAACGAAGTCTTTAGCAGTTACAGGAGCGTATTCTTCTCCCTCTGCTGTAACCCATTTAGCATCCTTACGGATTTTATAGGTATAAGTCAAACCATCTTTTGAAACTGTCCATGATTCAGCAATAGAAGGAACCAAGTTACCATATTTATCATTAGCCAACAAACCATCTACAGCATTTGTTGTGACGAATGATGTTGAATCGATATTGCTGACGATATAATCCAAGGTTTCTGGATCTGTTTGATAAACATATTGGTAATCTTTTGCTAGTTTAGCATTATTCGAACTAGTGTTTGAACACGCAGCTAGAACTCCTGACGCTAATAAGGTAGCTCCCGCTACAGCAAGCACTTGACTTTTTTTCATTTATTTACTCCTCTTATAAATAAAGTATAGGTTATCATCAATTATATCATAGATTTCAAGAAAAGTAAACGAATTTTCAGAATATTTAGGCTTATTGATACAAAAGCTAATTTCTCAAAGTAACTTCCACTTGCCCAACCAAAGTGGAAATTAGTCTAAAACGGATTTTTATGGTGGAATTAAGTGTGAGACGTTTGAGTTAGAAATGAGGTCTACTATGACAAAACATAAACACCTTACCCTTTCAGACCGTAATGATATCCAATTAGGCTTAGAGCGCGGTGAAACCTTCAAAGCTATCGGACAATCCATTCTAAAAGACCCAACTACTGTTTCCAAAGAAGTCAAACGAAACAGACAAGTCCGAGAGTCTACATGCGATAACCTTCCTTGCCCTTTACTCGATAAGGCTCCCTTTGTCTGTAATGGATGCCCTAAAAGAAGACAAAATTGTGGATTTAAAAAAATCTTCTACCTTGCTAAACAAGCTCAAAAACAGTACGAACAAACTCTTGTCGAAGCTCGTGAAGGAACTCCCCTTAATTCCAAGGCCTTCTGGGACATGGACAAAGTCATTTCTGATGGTGTTAAAAAGGGACAACACATCTATCATATCCTCAAAACTCATAACCTTGATGTCAGTTCCTCAACCGTCTATCGACACATCCGAAAAGGATACCTATCTATCGCTCATATTGACCTAGCCAGAGCCGTTAAATTCAAAGAAAGACGGAAAAGGAAACTACCTTCCATCCCTAAAGAAGCTAAAAAAGGCCGTTCCTATGAGGATTTCCAAAACTATTTAGTCCTTAATCAACTAGACTCTTGGCTGGAAATGGACACAGTTCTGGGGAGGATGGGAGGTAAAGTCCTACTTACCTTCAACCTGTCTTTCTGTAACTTTATCTTCGCTAGGCTTCTGGATAATAAAACTGCCCTTGAGGTTACCAAACACCTCTATACCATCAAGAACACTCTTCATGAAGCTGATAAAGATTTCTTCCAACTCTTTCCTGTCATTCTTACCGATAATGGTGGAGAGTTTGCCAGGGTTGATGATATCGAAATGGATGTGCGAGGAGAGAGTAAACTCTTCTTTTGTGACCCTAATCGCTCTGACCAGAAAGGGAGAATTGAGAAAAACCACACACTGATTCGAGACATTCTACCTAAGGGAACTGCTTTTGACAACTTAACTCAAGAGGACATCAATCTCGTCTGCTCTCATGTCAACAGTGTCAAACGTGCTGCTTTGAATGGAAAGTCAGCCTATGAGCTCTTTGCCTTTACCTATGGAGAAGAGATTCCTAAGCTTCTAGGTATTTCTAAAATACCTGCAGAAGACGTCTGTCAGTCTTCGAAATTACTCCAACATAAGTTCTAAAAACTAACCTTTAACCGCATTCAAACGTCTCACACTAACTTCCACCATAGCGGAACTTAATCTGAAACGCTTTCAGATGAGGGGATTTTGTGCGCTCTTTTTTTCGATTCCTTTTGGTTACAAAAGCGATGAAATCAAGCATTAGTAAAACCAGTGGAACTTACCCTGACACGGATTTCCACTGGTTTTTAGGATTTTTATCAGACTAACTTCCACTTCTACTAGCGGTGGAACTTAGTTTGCGAATTTACCTATTGATACAAAAAATCTGAAAAAGCTATTGACTGAAAATCATTTTCAAGGTATAATAATAAACGTTAAGGCGGTATAGCCAAGTGGTAAGGCACGGCTCTGCAAAAGCTTGATCGTCGGTTCAAATCCGTCTACCGCCTTTCAATACCGAATTTATCGGAATTTATCAAGACAAAAAGCCCGTAAAATAGGGCTTTTTTATTTTTATTTCATGATAAAAAAGGATAACTTTAAAAAACTTTTGGGGCGAGTTTGGGGCTGAGTTTTTCGAGGGCACAATTCCCTCTTGAAATCAACTGAAAAAAGCTTCGTCACGCCTGGTGACAAAAGCCTCTAGTTTACTCTGTTTCTTCTTCTATTTCAACTTCGGTAATTTGGACTTTTACCTTGGTAACACGTCCATTTTTCACCTTATCATTGGTTAGGATAAGTTGTTTGTTTTGGCTGACTAATTCATAACTGAGTTTCTCAGTCGTTGGAATGGTCCCCACTCCTGTCAAATAGTAACCAGCGATGGTATCAACGTCATCACTTTCCAGTTCAACATCAAAGTAGTCATTAAAATCATTGAGATTCATGGTACCTTGAACAATATAAGTATCTTCTCCAATTTTATGAACTTCGATTTCAGCCTTATCTGTTTCGTCATCGATTTCCCCAACGATTTCTTCTAAGAGGTCTTCTAGGGTCACCAAACCAGCCATCCCACCGTATTCATCTAGCAAGATTGCCATTTGTCTTTGGGTATTGCGCAATTCTTTTAACAAGTCATCCACAAAAATAGTTTCAGGAACAAAAAGTGGATCTTGTAAGATTTTCTTCCAAACAATATTGTCAAAACCGTCCTCAAAGCCCGCCTTAAGGAGACTCTTGGTGTGAATAATCCCAATCACATTGTCCTTATCCCCATCATAGACAGGGATACGAGAATAATTTTGTTTTAAAATACTTTGGATGATGGTCTGACTATCATCCTGAATATCCACCATAAAGGCATCCGTTCGAGGAACCATGACTTCTCTGGCCATTAATTCGTCCAGTGAAAAAATCCCTTGTAACATCTCAATTTCGTCAGCATCTAGTGTTTCTTCACTATTTGTCAGCATGTACTCAATTTCATCACGGGTCATTTTTTCATCAGCATCATCAAAAGTCATTGGAGTCAAGCGACTCAAGAGATTGGTAGATGCAGACAAGAGCCAAACAAAGGGACTAACTAGTTTCCCAAGCCCAATGATAACTGGCGCTGTACGAATCGCCAAGGCATCCTTTAGATTAAGAGCGATTCTCTTAGGATACAATTCCCCAAAAACGATGGAAATATAAGTCAAAAATGCTAAAGATAGAAAACTTGCAACGGCATAAGATGTTTCGCCATTTCCAAGCCAAGATGCAATTTCTCGTCCCAGAGTTTCTGCCAAACTCGCCCCTGATAAGATCGTAATCAGGGTAATCCCTACTTGAATGGTTGATAAAAAGTGGTTAGGATTTTCTAGTACCTTCAGCAGACGGATATAGCGTCTATCTCCTTCTTCTGCCTTTTGTTCAACCCGCGCACGATTTAGTGACACCATGGCCATTTCTGTGGCTGAGAAAAAGGCATTTAACACCGTCAAGATAAACAATAAAACAAATTGTAGCAACAAATTCTGACTACTTGGGTCTTCCATAGTTCTTCTCCTAAAATAGTATCTTACCCTCTATTATATCACAAAATATAGTCCAGTACATATTACATATTATTTTTTCTCATACTCTTCGAAAATCTCTTTAAACCACGTCAGCTTCATCTGCAACCTCAAAGCTGTGCTTTGAGCAAGCTGCGGCTAGCTTCCTAATTTGCACTTTGATTTTCATTGAGTATCCGTGTCTATTGTAGCTCTGCTTAAACTAGTAAGAAAGAACTCCTATATCCACAAATGACATAGGAGTTTATGTTATATTTTACTGAGTAACCGTTACTTCTCCAGTTCGGTAATCCAGTTGAAGCCCTTTTTGAACATTGGGAACTAGAACATTGAATTCCAATTCGCCGTCTGAAGACTTGGCTTCAATCTGTGAAGCTGACGGAACTAAATCCTCGTTTGAAGCATAATAAAGAGTTACACGGTAACGGACACGCTTGTTTTTATCCAAGGCCTTACGCACCATGCTTTCATAGTAGTTTTGACCAGTCGAATCCTCGGCTTGTGCCTGATTTGCCCAGGCTGTCTGAACAGCAATGTTTTTAGGATTGCTTGTTGAGGCATCAAAACCATCCAAGCCACCGATTAAGGCATAGCCTAACAAGTGACCTCTATCGACAGCATGGGTATAAGATCCCTTTAGATTCTTGACCTGATGCCAGCCTGGAGGAGTCCATGAAGTCGAACCATTACCAGTTTCTTCACGATTCTTGTACTGGCGAGTAGCCTTAGACAAGAGGGCGTTTGCTACGGTTGGCACTGTTTCCTTGCCCACTGTCTTTGTTTTGTTATCAGCGTAGGGCTTACTTGAAACCTTGGCATCTAGATTTGTTTTATTGCCATTGACGATAAAAGCACCTGAGCCATTCCACTCCAGACTCCCTTTTATTTGACTCTTGACCGTGTCTGTTAAAACACTCTCTGCCAACTCTTGACTAGGAGCTTCAGACGCTTGTTTTTTCTGACTAACCTTTGTTTTAGGACTATTAGCTGTCGACTGCATCTGCTTGATATAATAGCTTCCCGCAGATAAAAGCAATAACACTAGCAGTCCAATCAGTGTCTGTCTTGTTTTTTTATCCATTTTTCTCCTTATCTCTAGAAAAAGACTGGTTCTCCAGCCTAATTTCCTGTAAATTTATGAATCAATTCCTGCCATTTTGCTGGAGACAGGATAGCCCATGGATCTTGACCCTTGCCCAAGATTCCATAACCTACCATTAAGCCGATACCTAAGGCTAGAGCACCTAAAAACAGTACTAAAATGACTAAAAGTAAACGCTTGATTACGTAGCTTGATCTCTTATTCATCTTCATCACTTGCCTCAATCCGCTGAATCTTAGCGCCTAGCTGCGCCAACTTCTCATGGAAACGGTAGTAACCTCTATCCAAGTGAACCAATTTACCGACTACAGTTTCTCCTTGTGCTACCAAACCTGTCAAAATCAAGGCTGCACTGGCACGAAGGTCAGTTGAAAGAACTTCTGCCCCCTGCAAAGGTTGACCACCAACAATACGAGCTGTATCACGGATAATCTCAGAGTGCAAGCCCATGCGACGCATTTCTTCTAGATGTTGGAAACGATTTTCGAAAACTGTCTCCACCATAGTTGATTCCCCTTTTGCGACGGTCATCAAGGCTGTAAATTGAGCCTGCATATCTGTTGGAAATCCTGGGTGGGGCAAGGTTTTCACATGAACAGCTTTTAGATTTTCTAGTTGAGAACGAACTCGAATTCCTTCAGTTTCCTCTGTCACTTCCACTCCCATTTCAAGCAATTTGGCAATCAAGGGACGGTTGTGCTCCCAGACAGCGTCTTTAATCAAGACATCACCACCAGTCATGGCAGCAGCTACCATAAAGGTTCCGGCTTCGATACGGTCTTGCACTACATTGTGAGTCGTGCCATGAAGTTTCTCAACACCGGTAATGGTAATGGTCTCTGTACCAGCACCCTTAACCTTAGCTCCCATTTCATTGAGGAGAATGGCTAGGTCAACAATCTCAGGCTCACGCGCAGCATTTTCAATCACTGTCACACCATCAGCTAGAGTTGCTGCCATCATCAAGTTCTGCGTAGCGCCAACACTTGGGAAATCCATATAGATATGAGCTCCATGTAAGCGATCAGCCTTGGCTTCGATATAACCAGCAGTCTGACTAATCTTAGCCCCCATAGCTTCCAGGCCTTTCAAATGAAGGTCAATAGGACGGCTACCAATTGTACAACCGCCTGGCATGGATACCTTGGCATGACCTACACGAGCAAGAATCGGTCCCAAGACAACAATAGATGCGCGCATCTTGCTGACATACTTGTAAGGAGCTTCCTCAGTGATATCGCCAGTCGCGTCCACCTCAACAAGATGAGCTTCTTCATTAAAGTCCACCTTGGCATTCAAACCACGAACCACCTGATTCATAGTGAAAACATCTGACAAGATAGGAACATTCTGCAAGACGGTCTTTCCTTCACTTGCTAGAATAGTCGCTGCCAACAAGGGCAAGACTGCATTCTTTGCTCCTTCGATCGTAACACTTCCTACCAGACGATTATCGCCACCTTGAACCACAATTTTTTCCATACTTATTTCCTTTACATTTGATTTTATAATAATCCTCTAAGCGCTTCTTGCCACAACTGATATAGGCTGATGAAGAAAGAACTCATGATGTAGCCCATTACAATGCTGAAAAAGGCTACTAGTAAACGAACTTTTCCTGTGTTCTCAGCTGTTACTTTTAAGACTTTTTCCCATCTAACAAGATTCTTTAAAAGGTAAAAACTCACATAAATAAAGAGCATGTGACTGCTTAGAGTGAATAATAATTGAACCATTTGACTATTATACCATCTTCTCTGTTTGTGCGCTAGTTTGGAAACTTCACTTAAAAACTAAGGATTGTTTTTCAAGTAATCAATTGCATCTTGTAAGGTTTTAACAGGCACGATTTTCATATCCGTCTTGATTGTTTTAGCTGCTTCTAGGGCTGTTTGGTAGTTGTTTTTCGCGTCTGGATGTGCTTTTTGTTCTTCTTCGCTAACAGGGTTATCAGGGGCAAAGAAAATCGCGGCACCTTCTCTAGCCGAAGCTACAACTTTTTTATCAATACCTCCAATATCCCCCACATTCCCATCGCGGTCAATGGTTCCTGTACCGGCAACGATACGGCCATTTCGAAGGCCTGGGTCAGCTATTTGGGTATAGATGGCCAGACTAAACATGAGACCTGCACTTGGACCGCCAATACCAGCTGTTGAAAAGCGAATTGGGACATCACTGGTTACTTCTGTACGGTCAATCAAGCCGATTCCAATTCCATTTTTGCCATTTTCTAGCGTAATGATTTTTCCTTCTGCAGACTTGGTTTGCCCATCTTCTTCATAGGTGACCTTGACAGAATCCCCTAATTTTTGAGAATTGACGTAATCAATCAAGTCTTTGGAACTATCAAAGGTCTGATCATTGACTGCTGTGACCGTATCAGAAATGTTGAGAATCCCTTTAAAGGTCGAATTATCCGTCACAGTCAAGACATAAACCCCAAGATATTTGAGTTCAATATCCTTACCAGCTGTTTTTAACCCTTGATACTTGGCCATATTTTGCGATGTTTGCATGTAGAATTGATTGATCCGCATAAATTCAACATCGGAAGAACCACCTGTAGTCTCCTGAGCACTACGAATATCTGTAAAAGGCGTCAACCATGCATAAATCATATGAGCTAAAGTGGCATGCTGGACACCAACCGTAACGAATTGATAGGCACCAGCTTCCTTATCTTCTGTGTCATTGACTTTAAGGACTTGGCGAATATCTTCCGAACCACCTGGAACCTCTATATAATAAGGCAAAGGCACTACAAACGCCAAGAAAGTCACAATCAAGGCCGCAATGACATATAAGGGCCATCTAATCTTTTTTTTCATTTCTTATTTCCTCCAAAATACTCTCGGGAACATAGCAGGCAATACCCTGACTAAATTTCAAAAGCTCTCTAACGCCTGATGAACTGAGATAGAGATGTTCAGGTCGACTATGTAAATAAATGGTCTCTATATTAGGAGACAGCTGATGATTGTAGTAATCAAAACTGGCTTCATATTGCAAATCCGCTGCATTCCTCAAACCACGCACTAGACAAGTAGCACCCAGTCTTTTTGCGACATCGACCACCAATTCATCATAAGAAGACACGACTTCAACATTTTCCAAATGTTTCACAGCCTTTTCTAATCCCCGTTTACGATTTTCGATAGGGAGAAATCCTTGTTTGTGAGGATTAAAAAAAATACCGACATAGAGCTTATCAAAAAGTCTGCTCGCCCGTTCAATCATATCCAGATGCCCATTTGTCATCGGATCAAACGAGCCTGTGAATAAGCCAATCTTATCTGACATAAACTGTCACCTTACTAATTCCATAAATCTTTTCCTTCCAGATGCCCAGGCAGGCAATTTCTTCTGGAAGTTCAACGGCCTTATCCGTCTCACACACAACCATGACATCTTCAGAAAATAGCTCTCTCTCAGCCATTTTTTCAATATCTGCTACGATTTGTTCCTTGGCATACGGAGGGTCTAAGAAAATGAGATCAAATTCCCCAGATACCTGTTCCAATGCCCTTTCTGCATCCATCTTGAGAAGTTGAAATTTTCCCACTTCCTTGGTCATCTGAATATTTTCAGCCACGATAGCCTGAGCCTTACGGTCTCGCTCCACCAAAACAGCACTGGACATGCCACGCGATACTGCCTCGATAGATAAACCACCACTACCTGCATAAAGGTCCAAGACGCGTCCACCTTCAAAGTAGGGACCAATCATGTTAAAAATGGCTCCCCTAACCTTATCCGAAGTTGGTCTTGTCGTCTTTCCTTCTAGTGTCTTGAGGGGACGTCCCCCATAGATTCCTGATACGATTTTCATACCGTTTATTATACCAAATTATGGGCGAAAAGAGAAAGAAAACCGAACCTTGCGGTTCGATTCTCTACAAAATATTTTCGTAAGTATCGCGGACTTCTTGAGGCCAAACACTTGTTTGCACTTCTCCAATGTGTTTCTTGCGAAGTAGGAACATGGCCATACGAGATTGTCCAATTCCTCCACCGATTGTCAATGGGAATAGGCCATTCAACAAAGCCTTGTGCCATTCCAATTCTAAACGGTCTTCATCACCGGTAATTTCTACTTGACGGCGAAGGGTTTCTTCATCTACACGAATCCCCATAGAAGACAACTCAAAGGCTCCACCTAGAGATTCATTCCAGACAAGAATATCGCCATTTAGACCCTTGTAGCCATTTTCAGACTCGCTTGTCCAGTCATCGTAGTCTGGTGCACGTCCATCGTGCGGTTTACCATCTGGCAACTCGCCACCGATACCAATCAAAAAGACGGCTCCAAATTCTTTACAGATAGCATTTTCACGTTCTTTCGGTGTCAAGTCTGGGTAACGCTCGACCAACTCCTCTGTATGGATAAAAGTGATTTGTTTTGGCAAGATAGATTCGATGTCATAACGGGCTTCAACAGCTAGCTCTGTCAGGCGAATAGCCTTATAAATCTTCTCAACTGTTTCTTTTAGATAAGCGATGTTACGCTTACCATTTGGGATAACCTTCTCCCAGTCCCACTGGTCAACATAAACAGAGTGGGTCGCATCCAACGAGTCTTCGTCTGGACGAAGGGCCTTCATGTGGACGAAAAGACCTTCACCTTCACCGAAACCAAAGCGAGCCAAGGTATGGCGTTTCCATTTAGCAAGGGAGTGCACCACTTCATAAGTAGCATCAGGGATTTGGAGAACCTTGACCGATACGGCGTTCTCCACACCTGATAAGTTGTCCTGCATCCCGTCGCCGACTCTGCTCAAGATAGGACCTTGAACTTCGACAACTTCTAACTTATCTTTCAAATACTGGGTAAAAGTGTTTTTGACAAAGGAAATCTCTTCTTGTTGATGGATAAAACTTTTCTTCATAAACTACTCCTCAAAAAATTAATTAAAAGCATTATACACCTATTTTCAAGAAAAGGAAAGAGCAAATACGAAAAAAATCAGTGCTACTCAAAACACTGATTTCATAGACCTTCTAGTCATTACGACCAAAGATACGTAGAATACTTAGGAAAAGATTGATAAAATCAAGATAGATACTGAGAGCCATTGACACAACCCAACCTGTCGCTACACGGCCTTGTGATTGTTCATAAGCAAGGCGAATCCTTTGATTGTCCCAAGCAATCAGCCCAGAGAAGACCAAGACCATAGCTACGCTAATCATATAATCAAAGAAACCGCTAGCCAAAAAAATATTAACTACCATGGCAATCAGCAAACCGATGAGGGCTGCCATCATAGCACGACCAACCCCACTCAAATCTTTCTTAGTGAACATACCAACTGCCGCCATGACAAAGAAGAGAAGGGCGCTCGATACAAAGGCAGATAAAACTGTACCTGGAGTATAGAAAGCCACCACAAAACTGAGGGTAAAGCCGTTTAATACTGAGTAAAGTAAAAATACTGGAAGAGCCGCTGGACTATTCCTTGAAGCCATGCTACTAGCAACGAAGACTAGGGCTAGCTCTGCAAAAGTAGCAATGGTCAACCAGAGACGCCCCTGCATCAAAAAGTAAACCAGCTGAGACTGAAAGATGGTCAACATAAGACCTGATACTAAAGCGGATAATCCTATCCCCAGACCAACAAAGGCATAAACCTTAGCGTAAAATTGATTGAGACCTGCGCGGTCCTGAATAATAGTGTGATTCATCTTTTCTCCTTTTCTATGAATGTCTTTCCTTGATTATAACAAAGAAAGTTAAAATTAGCTTAAATGGAAAATTAAAATACCGGCTGCAACGGCAACATTCAAACTCTCGGCCTGTCCCTTCATACTAATGTGAACCAACTGGTCTGCACTTTCAGCCATGAGGGGACTAATTCCTTGACCTTCGTTTCCCATAACTAGTACAAAATTTTCTATAGGAGGCAGTTCTCTGTAATCAACAGAATCTTTAGATAGGGTTGTTGCTAGCACAGGGATAGCAGCCTTTTTAGCTTCCTCGAGAAGCCTTTGACTAGACATTCGGTAAATGGGCAGATGAAAATGACTGCCTTGCATGGAACGTAGAGTCTTGAGACTGTAGATATCTGCTGATTTATCTGAAACAATCACTCCAGTAAAACCTGCTGCATCCGCAGTTCGAATAATCGTTCCCACATTACCAGGATCTTGCACATCTTCCAAAAACAAGAACTTGCCCTGACTCAAATCAGCTTGTCCTACTTCTTCTTTTTGAACCACGGCAACAATTCCCTGTGGAGTCTGAGAATCCGCCAAATCTAGTAAAATATCCTCTGAAACCCAGACAGTTTGCGGAAAAGCAGCTAACTGATCTCGGTAATTTTCTAGGGCAAAGATTTTCTCAATCGTCACTCCAGCTTGAACAGCTTCTTCAAACAAGTGCCAGCCTTCAATCAAATAAGCAGACTTGCGGTATTTTTTTTGGTGTAATTTCTTGGCATTTTTTACCACAGAATTGGCTTTTGAGGTTATAATAGTCATAGAAATATTATAACACAATCAAAGGGGTTTGGTATGCAAAAGGTTAGAATGATTGCCCAAGGTAGGGTGCAAGGAGTCGGCTTTCGTTGGGGTGTTTACAGCTTGGCACTTGAAATTGGTGGCATCACAGGTCGAGTATGGAATAACGACGACGGAACAGTGGAAATCTTAGCCCAAGCAGACTCATCTGCTACCATGGCAAAATTTATCCAAGAAATCCGCAAAGGACCCACACCTTTTTCAAAAGTCAGCTACTTAGATGTCCAACTGAGCAACTTTCCTCCCTACCCTGACTTTAAAATCGCAAATTAGGTCTCTAGAACTATTGTATATTTTGTAAAAAAACAGTAGAATAGAAAGGTATAATTTTTAAAGAAGGAATAAAAACAGTGAAATCTATTAAACGTTTTGCACTCTCGGCTATGGGAGTGGCTATGTTGCTAGTCTTGACTGGCTGTGTTAGCGTCGATAAAGCCACAGGAAAGCCAATAGGATTTATTTGGAATACGATTGGAGCGCCTATGGCTGAAGCTATCAAGTACTTCGCTACTGATAAAGGTCTAGGTTTCGGTGCCGCTATCATCATCGTAACCATTATCGTGCGCTTGATTATCTTGCCACTTGGTATCTACCAATCATGGAAGGCAACGCTTCATTCTGAAAAGATGAACGCCCTCAAGCACGTCCTTGAGCCACACCAAACACGTCTCAAGGAAGCGACTACTCAAGAAGAAAAACTCGAAGCCCAACAAGCTCTCTTTGCCGCTCAAAAAGAACACGGCATCAGCATGTTTGGTGGTGTAGGATGCTTCCCTATCCTCCTTCAAATGCCTTTCTTCTCTGCAATTTACTTTGCTGCCCAACATACTGAAGGGGTTGCTCAAGCAAGCTACCTAGGCATTCCTCTAGGTTCTCCAAGTATGATTTTGGTTGCCTGCGCAGGTGTCCTTTACTATCTTCAATCGCTCCTTTCACTTCACGGAGTAGAAGACGAAACGCAAAGAGAACAAATCAAGAAAATGGCTTACGTGAGCCCAATCACGATTGTTGTCTTCTCCCTCATTTCACCAGCCAGTGTCACACTTTACTGGGTTGTCGGTGGTTTCATGATGATTCTCCAACAGTTTATCGTCAACTATATCGTTCGTCCAAAACTTCGCAAAAAAGTCCGTGAAGAACTAGCCAAGAACCCACCAAAAGCACGTGCTTTCTCTACACCAAGTGGACGAAAAGACGTTACTCCTGAACAACCAACTGCTATCACAAGCAAGAAAAAACACAAAAATCGCAACGCTGGAAAACAACGTTCGAGATAGAAGAAAAAGGCTTAGCTGGTTTGCTAAGTCTTTTTGCAAGTCATACTCTTCGAAAATCTCTTCAAACCACGTCAGCTTCGCCTTGCCGTATATATGTTACTGACTTCGTCAGTTCTATCCACAACCTCAAAACACTGTTTTGAGCAACCTGCGGCTAGCTTCCTAGTTTGCTCTTTGATTTTCATTGAGTATCAAAAGCCCGATGTTTCCATCGAGTCCACTGAAAAAACAGGTCTCTTACTTTTAATGAAATGAAAACCGAGGAATCTCTCGTTAATTTGAGCGAATTCCTCGGTTATTTTGTATTTATTAAGGTCATAATTCGTTTCATATTGACCACGAAAATGGTTGTTGCTGCCTGTAACTCCATGCTGAAAAGACCCGATGCTCTCGCGACATCAAAGCCATGTCTCTGTTTTAGTTCGGCATTCTTTGCTTCGATTTTATAGCGATGTCTGGCCATTTCTTTAAAATAAGGTGTTTCCTGAAATTTCTTCTGGAAAAGATGGTCGTCACTCTTAATGGCTATTGAATAAGTTTTAGACTTTGCCCCCTCCTTATAACATCCTTCCTTGGAAAGGCAACTCTTGCACTTCTCAATGTCAAAGTAATGAGTGACAACTTGATTCTTATTTTGATATTTTTTCCCTGTCCTTGCTTTGCGAACAGCCATGTGTCCTTCTGGACAGACAAATAGCCCTGCATCTTTATTAAATTCAAACGCATCCTCTTCTTTACGGTAACCTTTTGAAACAGAAGGATTCAGTTTTGAAACCAAATGAATCTTTTCTTTGCGAGCTAGTTGAATGTTGTCCTTTCCTGAATAAGCCGCATCACCAATAATAGTCTCGATGTCCAGACTATTTTCCTTTGTTTTGGCATATAATTCAGGTAAATATTTCCCATCGCTTTGTTCACCAGAAGTAACCACACAAGCAGTAATAATCCGTTCATCCGTCATAGCGATATGACTTTTATATCCATAGAAAGAGCTGTCGGCTGTCTTATGTCCGAGCCTAGCCTCCTCCTTAACAGAAGCTTCCAAATGTTCTAAGTCGTCCTCGACAGCCTCTTTTAGGTAATTGAACTTTTGAGAAACAGCCGGTAGGGCTAAGAGTTCCTCGTGTTTTTCAACCACAGCCATTAACTCCTCTGTATAGGTCAACTCTGCTTCGAGGTTATCTTCTTGAGGTTTCTTTGGAAATTCTATTTTGATATCTTCTGAATGTTGATAAATTGTTTTACGTAAAGCTTTTGAACGCTCTCTAAGGATTTCTTGGGGTTTCTTATGATTATAATGAGATTTGGTGTGAGTGGCATCCACAATGAGGATTTTACTCTTAATCAAGTTATGTTCGAGTGCAATTTGAACAGACTTCTGAATCAATACATCAAGCAGTTTGTCATCTTTAATTCTTAGCTTTCTAAATTTTGTCAGAGAGGATGGCTCGATAACAGAATCTTCAGGAGCTAGACCAAGAAAAAATTTAAAGGCCATATCTGACAAGGAACGTCCTACCACATCTACATCTGATAACTTATAAATATCTTTTAACAAGAGATATTTGAACATCATAATCGGTGAATAAGCTTTACGCCCAAAATCGGGACGATAATTCTTTTCTAGTTCATCATAAATAAAGCTAAAATCACAGAGTTCAGTTAGCTGACGTAAAAAGTGGTTTTTAGGAACCACGATATCATACAAACTAGAATAAGGACTGACATCCATAGTTAACTGATTATCAAGCATCATTTCACCTCATCTCTAGTATAACAAAAAAGCCATCAATTTGATGACTTTTTCAGTAGGCTCGTTTCCATCAGGCTTCTTTTTTATCCATGTACACGTTTCATATAGTCTTGGTAACTTTCGGTATCCATGAGTTTTTTAGCGTTCTTGACGCGGTCTGCTGTTGGTGGTTTGACTCCTTCAAGTGAATATGGAATTCCCAATTCACGCCATTTGAACTCACCCATAGTGTGATAAGGCAGAATTTCAAATTTGTCAACGTTTTTGAGGGTTTTGACGAACTTACCAAGTTCAATCAAGTCACCATCTCTGTCTGTCAATCCCGGAACTAGCACGTGGCGAATCCAGACAGGTTTTCCAATATCTGATAGATACTGGGCACAGGCTAAGATGTTTTTATTAGTTTGGCTAGTAACAATCTTGTGCTGTTCTTCGTTAATTTCCTTGATATCTAAGAGAACCAAGTCAGTGACAGCCATGAGTTTGTCAAACTTTTCAAGGTAACGTGGTTTATTACGGAATGGAAGGGCACAGGTGTCTAAAGTACAGTGGATTCCTTGTTCCTTAGCCTTAGTGAAGAGGGCAATCAAGAAATCAATCTGCAAGAGAGCTTCTCCTCCACTAACTGTAATCCCACCCTTATTTCCCCAGAAACCGCGGTAACGCAAGGCTTCTGTCAAGACATCATCTACCGTCCGTTCACGTGACTTATTGGACTCCATAGCCCAAGTGTCAGGGTTGTGGCAATACTGGCAACGCATGTGACAGCCCTGCAAAAAGACAATAAAGCGAATACCAGGCCCATCTACTGACCCAAAGCTTTCTGTCGAATGCACCATTCCTGTCACTTGTCCATAATCAATTGTTTCTTCAGACATATCGTTACCTTCCTTGAAAACGTTTTATAGTTTTATTATATCACGACTTGAAGGAAAAACAAGATTTTTGCCTATTTTTTAGAAAGCAATCTGTTTTTCAATTTCATTTTCAATTACTTATCATTTTATTCTTCAAAATCAAAGCCATACAAGGTTGCAAAGTAGTCCTCAGGGCGCTCTGCACGGCGGATTTGACGGGCTTTACCTTCTTCGGTATAGAGGATTTCCGCAGAACGAAGTTTGGCGTTGTACTGGTAGCCCATTGAAAAACCGTGAGCACCTGTATCATGAATGACCAGCAAATCACCGATTTCTGTATGAGGAAGTTCGCGATTCACTGCAAATTTATCATTGTTTTCACAGAGTGAACCAACCACATCTACCGCTTCAGCTGGTCCATCTGGATGGGTCACGTTAGTAATGTGATGATAAGCTCCGTACATAGCTGGACGCATGAGGTTGACTGCTGATGCATCCACACCTAGATAGGTACGGTAGGTTTTCTTCTTATGAGTGACTCTTGTAACCAAAGCACCGTGAGGGGCTAACATAAAACGACCCAATTCGGTAAAAATCTTGACCTGACCAAGACCTGCTGGCGTAAGGACCTCTTCATAAACCTTACGAACCCCCTCACCAATCAAAGCAATATCATTTGGCTCCTGGTCTGGACGATAGTTGACTCCAATACCGCCAGAAAGATTGATAAAGTCTAGTGAAATACCCAACTTTTCCTTGATTTCAACAGCCAATTCAAAAAGCTGACGCGCCAACTCTGGATAATAGAGATGGGTCACGGTATTGGATGCTAGGAAGGAGTGAATCCCAAAAGTCTTGGCTCCTTTTTCCTTCAAGATAGCAAAAGCTTCAAAGAGCTGGTCCTTGGTCATGCCAAACTTGGCTTCTCCAGGATTGTCCATAATATCTGTTCCTAGCTCAAAAACACCTCCAGGATTGTAACGACAAGAGATGATTTCTGGAATGCCTGCTGCTCGCTCCAGATGTTCAATATCTTCAAAGGCATCCAAGTTAATGGTCGCACCCAATTCACGCGCATAGGCATATTCCTTATCTGGCGTGTTGTTGGAAGAGAACATAATCTCAGAACCAGGGAAGTTCAGTTTATGACTCATCAAAAGTTCTACATAACTAGAGCAGTCCACACCGCAACCTTCCTCTTGGAGAATTTTCAAAATAGCTGGAGTTGGAGTAGCCTTAACTGCAAAATATTCCTTAAAGCCCTTGTTCCACGAAAAGGCTTGGTTGACAGCTCTTGCCTTCTCACGAATCCCCTTCTCGTCATACAAGTGAAAGGGAGTGGGGAACTCGGCAACAATCGCTTCTAACTCTTCTCTATTGATAAATGGTGTTTTCATAAGCTTCCTTCTATTCTATTTGCAAAGAAAGGCTGGGACAAGCGTTCCAACCTTTAGTTCTATCTCTTATTTATCTTCGTCAAAGATATTGCCAACCTCAACATCAATGGCTTGATTCTTGACATCAATATTGGTTACCTTCAAGAGTGACTTGTAGTCAAACTGCTTTTCACGTTCTTCTTGGGCATTGTCCGCAAAGACGGCTACACCTGCTAATTCTGAATCGAACTCACGCAAGAGGCTGATCATCCCATTGACCGTTCCGCCACCTTTCAAGAAGTCATCCACAATCAAGACACGGCTGCCTGCCTTGAGACTACGTTTTGAAAGGAACATTTTCTCAATACGGTCACCACTTGAACCGGATACATAGTTGACGCTGACAGTTGAACCTTCTGTAATTTTCAGGTCACGGCGCACAATAACAAAGGGAACATTGAGTACATTGGCAACTGCATTTGCAAGAGGAACACCCTTAGTCGCTACTGTCATAACCGCATCAATTTTTTGGTCCATAAAGCTCTTGGCAATAATGCGACCAATATTTTTCAAGATAGCTGGTGTGCTAAGCAAATCAGACAGGTAGATATAGCCACCTGGCAAGATACGGTCACTTTCTGACAACTTGGCACGCAAGTCCTCAACCATTTCCTTGGCATCATGGCTTGAGATTGATGGTGTGAAAATGACACCACCACCAGCACCAGTTACTGTCTGGATATGACCGATTTCAATTTCCTCAAAGCCACGTTTGATAATGACGATATCCTCTGAGATGGATGATTTAGCAGATTCATACTTTTCAGCAAAAGTATTGAGACTAGTTAGTTTATAAGGATTATTAATCAAATAGTTGGAAATGACAACCATCCGATCACTTCTTCTTAATTTCATTTCTATTTCCCACTTCATTTAATTTTGATATTTTATCTATTATACCATATTCACATAAAAAACGAACATTCTTATCCTAAAAATGCTCATTTTTCTTAAATTATTAATCTAAATCTGGTTTATAGAAGGAACGATTGTCCATTGCGAAGATTTTATTGGTCATCTCTCCTTTATCCACCAAAGCAAGAGCAGTTGACATCATCATCATGCTTGCATCCAGATTGTCAATCATATGGATAATCTCTGCTTCCATAATGCGTGGACGGACTGGACTTCCATACTCAAGCAAGCCGTGGTGACTAAGGATGACGTGACGAAGCAGAACGACTTCTTCCTTGGTATCATCGATACCGAGTTCCATAACTGTTTTAGTAATTTCGCTATCAATCAAAGCAATATGCCCAAGGAGATTGCCTCGCACTGTATACTCGGTCTGGTCTGGTCCCGTCAACTCAATGACCTTAGCCAAGTCATGCAGCATAATCCCCGCATAGAGCAGGCTCTTATTGAGCTGAGGATAAACTTCGCTAATAGCATCTGCCAAACGCACCATGGTTGCAGTGTGGAAAGCCAAACCCGTTTCAAAGGCATGGTGGTTGGTCTTGGCTGCTGGATAGGAGTAAAATTCCTTATCATACTTGGTGTAGAGATTTCGGACAATCCGTTGCCAGACAGGATTTTCAATTTTAAAAATCATTTGCGACATATAGTCACGGATTTCCTTGACATCAACTGGCGACTTGACCTTGAAATCAGCTGGATCATTGGGTTCACCAGGCTGAGGCAGGCGGAGGGTAATTTGATTGACTTGAGGGGTATTGTTATAAACTTCTCGGCGTCCTTTCATGTGGACAACCTTACCTGCGGTAAAGGCCTCAACGTTATGAGGTTGGGCATCCCAGAGTTTCCCTTCAATCTCGCCACTATCATCTTGAAAGGTAAAAGCTAGGTAATTTTTCCCAGCTCGAGTTTGCCTCAGGTCAGCTGACTTGATTAGGTAAAAGCCTTCAAATAGCTCATCTTTTTTCATGTGACTAATCTTCATATTCTTCCTCATCTTCTTGGAAATGGAGTAGATCAAGCGCAGGCTCACCTTCTGACAACTCAATGTGACGGAGCGTCCGCTCGATAGCTGTGGTACGACGGTTTAATAGTTCATCAATATTGCCAGAGGCATGTTGGAGGTGTTTTTGTGCCTTGACCAGAATGCCACCAAACTTGCCAAACTCGGTCTTAACACTAGCAAGAGTCTTACTAATATGGTCAGCACTCTTTTGGATATTAAGGGTTTTGAAACCAACTGATAGGGAATTGAGAAGAGCTGATAGGGTACTTGGACCTGCGACAATAATCTGCTCTTCCCGTCTCAAGTCATCAAAGAAGACCGGATTGCGGACGATTTCTGAGTAGAGACCTTCTGTCGGAACAAACAAAACTCCAAAATTGGTAGTCCGAGGCGGTGCTATGTACTTGCTCTTGATATCCTTGGCAAAGCGTTTGACGCTGGCTAGGAGCGACTTACGACAGCGTTCGATCTCGTCCTTGTCACCCGCTTCATAGGCTTCTTCTAAGCGGTAATAATCTGCCAGTGGAAACTTGGAGTCAATCGGTAAGTAGACATATTCCTGGTCACCCTGTCCAGGCAACTTGATGGCATACTCCACTCGTTCACTAGAGTTTTCAACCGTTGCGTATTCTCGTTCGTACTGGGCAGGTGTCATGATGTCTTCGATGATTTGCCCCAGTTGCAATTCTCCCAGAATCCCTCGCGTTTTGGTTCCAGAGAGAACCTTGTTGAGGGCTCCGACATCGCGGGCAACTGTCTGCATTTCTCCAAGACCACGATTGACAGACTCCAGTTGTTTGGAAACTGTCTCGAAGGAGGCTTGTAAGCGTGTCTGCAAGGTCTTTTCTAGTTTTTCCTCGACTGTCTGGCGCATTTGTTCCAAACGTTGCTCATTTGATTCCTGCAGGGCTTGGAGACGTTGGTCAGTCTTATCCCTGGTTTGGAGGAGATTTTCCGTCATTTCTTGACGGACCTGAGTTAAGCCTTGGTGCAACTCGATTCGCACTTCTTGCAAACGGTCACTGACAGCCACTTCCAAATCTTTTTGGTCCAACTGGCTGGCTTGTCTGGCTTGTTCAAAACGGTAATCCAACTGGTCTGACAAGTGATCTGCCTGATCCTCCAAGCTCTTGCTGAGATGTTTTTCCTGCTTATCCTGCCTCTGCCAAATCAGAAAGAGTCCAGCTAGGTTGGCAATCAATAATAGAACAAGTAAACTTTCCATCCTACCTCCTGTCCTTACTATGTAGCACGACCACATAGCCATCTGGGCAAGTCACCGAAACTTCCCTATCTATATATTCGTTAGAAGCGTACACTTTTTTAAAGAAAAAATTTTCCTCTGTCAACTCATACTTGGCTCCGAGAATGGTCAGCTGACTATCCCGAACTGGCATAAAAGCTAGATAGTCATAGTCTAAACGAGGTTCTAGCTGACTGGTCCCTTCTGGACAATAGGCAATCAAGTTTTGCCCATCCTCAATTTCTATCTGACGCATATAAGGCGCCAACTTGGGATTGCTAGGAAGAAAAACATTGGCCAGCATGTGATCAATACGGCCACCCAAAGCACCGAAAATAGTAACCTCAGCCTGAGGATTTTTCTCAAAAATAGTCAAGAGAGCCAATTCCAAATCGGTATCATCTTTTTCTGGTCGGGCTTGAACAAAATACTGGGCACGTTTTTGAATCACCTGTCGCTCTTCTTCCGTCACAGAATCAAAATCTCCAACCGCTAGAGCAAGAGGTAGGTTTTCCTCCAAGACCCAGAGCGAGCCTCGATCCACACCAACAAAACCATCAAAGTCCGTCCGATAATGACCACGGTCTCCTCCTGCAAAAACGGCAACACTAGTCCAGTTGTTTTCTGAGAGTTTGTACTCGCTCATTGACATCTCCCTTAAAGACATAGGAACCTGCTACAAAAACGGTCGCACCAGCTTCTTTGGCCTGAGCAATAGTTTGGTCATCAATCCCGCCATCCACTTCGATTTCAAAGTTCAAACCTTTTTCATCACGAAGAGCAACTAACTCACGAACCTTATCCATAGTTTCTGGCAGAAAGGCTTGTCCACCGAAGCCCGGGTTAACCGTCATGACCAAGACTTGGTCAACTAGATGAAGCACATGCTTTATAGCTTCAACTGGCGTACCAGGATTAATAACAACTGATGGCTTGACACCTAGAGAACGAATTTTTTGGAGGGCACCGTGGATATGAGGCGTTGCTTCTACATGGATACTGATGATATCTGCACCTGCGCGCGCAAAGTCTTCCAGATGATGCTCTGGATTAGCTACCATCAAGTGGCAGTCAAAGACCATCTTGCTATGAGGGCGAAGAGCTTCGACCACACCTGCACCAAAACTGATTTGTGGCACAAAATGCCCATCCATGATATCGATATGGGCATATTCTGCACCAGTTGCTTCTAGACGTTTGATTTCACGTTCAAAGTTGGCATAATCTGCTGCCAGAATTGACGGAGCAATCTTGTATTGAGACATAGGTTTCTCCTTATTTTGGAATTTTTTTGCTGACTTTTTTATAAGTTTCTCTGCGATTTTCAATCTCACTGAGGAATTGCAGGTAGTTGTCAAAACGGAAGGTGGCAATGGTCCCTTCTTCTATAGCAGGCTTAACCGCGCAAGCTGGCTCATGGGTATGGGTACAAGTGCGGAATTTGCAGTCTCGGCTGACACTGGCAATCTCTGGGAAGGCCTGATTGAGGTCTTCCGCCGTTGACACTTCATAGTCCAAGGATGAAAAGCCTGGTGTGTCTGCGATTTTACCCCCATTGAGATTGTAAAAACTAACAGCTCGAGTAGTGTGGCGCCCGCGACCCAGACTATCTGAGATTTCTCCTGTTTCAAGATTAAGGTCTGGTGCGATTTTATTGAGAAGAGTTGATTTTCCAACACCTGTCTGCCCCATGAAAACTGTAACCTTGCCTGTTAACAAGGGCAAAAGTTCTTCTTTACTGGTCACAAAGTCATAGCCGATGTCACCATAAGTCTGTTCATAAAAATCCAGTTCTCCTCTATCTTCCAACAAATCCATTTTAGAAATATAAATGATGGGATGGATGTCCTTGTGCTCCAAAAGAACCAAGAAGCGATCCAGCAAATTGCTGTTAAAATCAGGTTCCTTGACAGACATGATCACCACAGCTTGGTCAATATTGACAATAGGCGGACGGACCAGACTGTTTTTGCGTTCATGAATCTTGAGGATATAGCCTTCTGAATTTTCCTCGGCAGAGAAATCTACCCAGTCCCCAACATAGGGTGTATGCCCTTTTTTACGGAAATTTCCACGCGCGCGTGTCTGATAAACCTGACCTTGGCTTTCCACATAGTAGAAGCCTGCCAAGGCTTTAATGATTTGTCCCTGCATCTTATAGTCCTTGTCCTTTAAGCGCATCTGCTAGGCTTGCAAACTCTTCCAAACTGAGAGCTTCCCCACGCACACTTGGTGATAATCCTGCTTGGTCTAGCGCCTTGGTCAGTTTGTCCTTGACTTCTTCAGTCTTACCAAAGTAACCTGTTAAGTTGTTCCACAAGGTCTTACGGCGATGGGTGAAACTTTCCTTAGAGACCCTAAAGAAGAAGTTCTCATCTTCTACTGCTACAGCTGGCTCTGGACGGCGCACCATTTTCAAAATAGCTGAATCCACATTGGGCGCTGGCACAAAGACCGTACGAGGCACGATAAAGGCAACCTTGGCTGTCATGTAATACTGTACAGCAATCGACAAGCTACCATATGCCTTGGTATTTGGTTGAGCCGAAATACGGTCTGCTACCTCTTTTTGCATCATGACCACAAACTCACTAAAAGGAATCCCACTTTCAATCAAGTGCATGAGAATAGGTGTTGTGATGTAGTAAGGCAAATTAGCCACTACCTTGATGGGCAGGTCAGGATTTTTGAAATTCTTGATATGCTGCGCCAAATCGACCTTGAGAATGTCCTCGTTAACCACTGTCACATTGTCAAAATCACGTAGGGTATCTGCCAAAATCGGTACCAAACGGTGGTCGATCTCAAAGGCCATAACTTCTGCTGCACGCTCAGCCAAAAACTCCGTCAAGGCACCAATCCCTGGCCCGATTTCGATGACATTGACCTGGTCATCAATCTCAGCCGTATCCACGATTTTTTGTAGGATATTGGTATCCGTCAAGAAATTTTGCCCAAAGGACTTTTTAAAGGTAAAACCGTGACGCTCCAGCACTGCCTTGGTCACGCTATAATCTGCAATTCTCATCTATTCTCTTTTCTATTATCTGTTACTCCTATTGTAACACATTCCCCTTACATTTGGGGTCTGCTTAGCTGTTCTCATAAGATTTCATAGCTTCTTCCACTTCTGTCAAGGTGATCCCAAACAACTCTAAGCGCTTGAGGAGTTGCTTGCCGTTGGAATAGCCGATTCGGAGAGCCTCTCCTAGATATTCTCGTCGCTTACGGCTATCTGCTCCTGCTAGAAAACCAAGGCGAATCAAGTCGCTACGACTGATGTCAAACTGACTCTCATGTTCAAATTGTTCTGTTATCTGAGCTAGAGCCGTTTTCAGGTCTTCATAGCTGGCATGCTCAATCCCTAGAGACCGCCCCTTGGTCTTGGACTTAGGAACAGCTTCATCGCGTTTGAGGAAAGCATGCTGAACTGTTGGAATGGCCGTCATAATCATGCGACGAATCCGCTCCCCATTAAAATCTGGGTCTGTAAAGACAATGACTCCATGGCGTTGGTGTAGACGCTGAATCCGCTCTATATCCTGGTCATTGATAGCAGAACCTCGTGTCTCATAGGTCTCTACATCGAAGTAACGTTTGAGATTGACCGTATCATCGCGACCTTCAACCACGATGACTTGAGAAATTTTTTCTTTCATTACTTGCTGTCCAATCCAAAAATTCGCTCCGCATTTGCAGTTGTTACCGCCGCTAGCTCTTCTGCCGTCATGCCACGCAAGTCAGCGATAAAGTCCACTACATAGCGAGTGTAGGCTGTTTTATTTTCACGACCACGTTTAGGAACAGGAGCCAAGTAAGGCGCATCTGTCTCTACCAAAATCTTGTCCAAAGGTAACTCTTTAGCTGCTTCTTGGATGTCAGTTGCCTTCTTAAAAGTCACCACTCCTGAGAAGGAAATAGTCATGCCAAGCGCGACAAACTTCTCTGCCCACTCAAGCGTCCCTGAAAATGAGTGCATAATCCCACCTCGAGGACCAACTCCCTCGCTCTTAATAATCTCATAGGTATCTTCCAACGCATCACGGGTATGAACTACAAAAGGCAAATCCAAGTCCTTAGATAACTGAATCTGACGGCGAAAAACCTGCTCCTGCACCTCTTTCGGTGCTGTCATCCAATGGTAGTCCAATCCAATTTCACCTAAAGCAACAACCTTGGGATGCTTGAGCTTATCAAGCAAGTAGGCTTCAATCTCCTCCGTGTAAGTCCCTGCTTCTGTCGGATGCCAACCAATAGTCGCATAGAGCTGGTCATACTCATCTACCAACTCCAAGGCACGCTCAATCGTCGGTTTATCAAAACCAACAATATTCATCTGTGTCACACCCATCTCAGCAGCTAAGGCGATTTCTTCTGCCTCATGACCTGCAAATTCTTCTACATTCAAGTGTGTATGTGTATCAAAAATCATCTCTTCTAACCTCGTTTTCTATCTTCTATTATACCAAAAAACTGCCCTCTCTCCTCATCTGTAAAAAATATTCTAAAATCCATCGTCGTCTCTTGACGCTATTTTTCCAAAGCAGTATAATAGCACTTATTGAAATTTTCAGAAAAGGAAATGACCATGTTTACAAAATTAAAACAGACCTTTATCGGTCGTCCTCTTAAATCCTTAACAGAAGGCGAGGGAGGGCTGCTGGGAAAAATGCAGGCCTTGGCCATGTTGTCAAGCGACGCTCTATCTTCCATTGCCTATGGACCTGAGCAAGTAGTCCTCGTCTTGGCTAGTCTCTCTCCACTTGCTATATGGTGGAGCCTTCCTATCGGCCTTTTTGTCCTCCTGCTCCTAGCTAGCCTGACCGTCTCCTACCGTCAAATCATCCACGCCTACCCTCAAGGGGGAGGGGCCTATATGGTTACTCGAGAAAATCTATCTCCCGAACTTGGCTTAATCGCTGGAGGTAGTCTGCTAGTTGACTACATGCTGACCGTAGCGGTATCGGTATCATCTGGAGCTGACGCTATCACAGCAGCCCTCCCTGCCCTCCACCCTTACAACCTCCACATCTCCATTTTTCTAG
The DNA here is from genome assembly GCF_901542415.1 of Streptococcus mitis. Taxonomy (NCBI): domain Bacteria; kingdom Bacillati; phylum Bacillota; class Bacilli; order Lactobacillales; family Streptococcaceae; genus Streptococcus; species Streptococcus mitis. The sequence continues at coordinate 1,254,850 of NZ_CABEHV010000004.1, forward strand.
TTTGCTTGCTCATGCTCTTGAACTTACGGGGGTTGAAAGAATCTGCCAGTTCACTGATGATTCCTGTCTATCTCTTTATCATCAGTACTGTCTTTCTCTTGCTCTATGGAATCTTTCAACTAGTAACTGGTTCTCTCAGCTATCAGGCAACTTCTCCTATTGGGCATGCTGTACCGAGTCTGTCTATCGTTCTCATTCTAAGAGCATTTACCAGTGGTTCTGCCTCTCTGACAGGGGTTGAAGCTATTTCAAATGCCGTTCCCTTTTTCAAGGCTCCAAAAGAAAAGAATGCAGCTCAGACCTTGACCATCATGTCACTGATTTTAGGTTTTCTGTTTGCTGGTATTACCTTCCTAAACTACTGGATGGGAATTATGCCGCAACACGGAGAAACCATCCTCTCACAGATGGCTCAAGGTATCCTTGGTAATTCCTTCTTAGGCCACCTTGGCTATTATACCTTCCAATTCTCCACAGCCTTAATTTTGGCCGTAGCTGCAAATACCGGCTTTTCAGCCTTCCCTATGCTGGCCTATAATATGGCTAAAAACAAGTACATGCCTCATCTATTTATGGAAAAAGGAGACCGACTAGGCTACTCCAACGGAATCTTAACTCTGGCATTTGGGGCTATGATTCTTCTTCTCATTTTTAATGGTAATACCGAACGTTTGATTCCTCTTTATACTATCGGGGTTTTCGTTCCCTTTGCCCTTTCTCAGACTGGGATGATTCGCCATTGGAAAAAAGAAAAAGGGGCCAACTTCTTAAAACCTGCCCTTGCCAATATCCTTGGAGCTATCATTTGCTACGCTATCGTGCTAATCCTGCTCTTTTTCCGTCTCAGTGATATCTGGCCTTTCTTCCCGATTATTCTCGTACTCACCCTACTCTTCTTGGCGATTCACAGTCATTACCAAAAAGTGGCCCAACAACTACGACTCTATGAAGGAATCGAAAAACGTACTTACGACGGCAATCTGGTTCTGGTCCTCGTAGGAAATGTCACCCGAGTCAGCGTTGGAGCCATTAACTACGCCCAAAGTATCGGTGACGAAGTCTTAGCCATGCACATTTCTACTAAGGAAACAGCAGAGAAAGACCAAGAAATTCTCCAAGAATTTGCCGATTACTTCCCAACCATTACTCTGAAAAATATCAAGACCAGCTACCGCGATATCATCACGCCTACTGTCAAGTATGTCAAACGGATATCCGAGGAAGCCCAGAAAAAGAACTATACAGTCACTGTTCTGGTACCCCAGTTTATCCCTAATAAACCTTGGCAAAATATCCTACACAATCAGATGAGTCTCAAACTCAAATATGCCCTCCGTTGGCACCAAGACGTCGTTGTCGCTAGCTATTCCTATCACTTAAAAGAATAAAGAAAAGGCCCTACCAGAAGCAAGAAGCTCTGGTAAGGCCTTTTTCTGAATCCAGTCACTATGCTTATACTCAATGAAAAGCATGACTAGGAATATTATTGAATGTGGTTAGCTAAATCTTCCTGAGCTTTTTTATTTGACTCAGCTTTTTCTTTTAGCCATTTTTCATAGAGTTCTTGGTACTGTTTAGCAGTTACTGGCTCTTTTTGCAATTCAACATATTTGTAGTTGTCCGCATTTCCTTTATGACCAACGAATGAGAATGGTCCTGTAAACGGTACAGTCTTACGGAAGATTGGATTGGCTCCACCACTTTGAACTGGTAGGAAGAGGGCGCTATCTGTCAACCAAGCTTGGGCTTCAGCATATTTTTCATAGCGAGCCTGAGTGTCTGTGATTTCTGCGTCTGCCTGATCCAAGAGTTTCTTGTAGTCAGCAAGACCAATCTTGTCCTTAACTTCCTTATCTTTCCCTTCAGACAAGCCCATGTTTTTCAACTGAGAACCTGTCTCTGGATCAAGAATATCTAGGTAAGTCTTAGGATCTGAGTAATCTCCACCCCATCCTGAAATGTCAATATCGTAGTCTTTTTGCTCTGCTGTATCTGCAAAGTAGGTTGCTTGGTCTTTTTTATCTGGAGATAGTTGGATAACATCGATGACCACATTCTCCTTACCAAGGGTTTCTTCTACTGTTTGCTTGAAAGAACCAGCCTGTTGCACATCTAACTTAGCAGTCTGGTCAACTGGCATATCCAAATGAATTGGGAAAGTTACTCCCTGAGCTTGCAGACTTTCTTTGACCTTCGCAAACTTCTCTTTGGCCTTTTCAGGATTCAAGAAGGCTTGCTTACCATCGTTTAGGTCGATATTCGCCCAATCTTTACCGTAGTTGACAATTTTCTCATTGACAATATCACCGAAGTTCTTATCACCAACTTGGACAAAGTTACTTGGTGTAACCGTGTTACGCAAGATACGGTCTGCTCCATCTTCACCATTTGTCTGCGCTGCATAAGCATGACGGTCAAAGGCAAAGTTGATAGCCTGACGGAAATCTTTATTTTGCATAGCTGCGCGTGAATCTGTCTTTTCCTTATCAGACTGTTTCATAGTCTGCTTGTAGCTTTGACGATTAACGTTGAAAAGATAATAGAAAGTCACTGAGTTTTGCGGTGTATAGGTAATCTTGTCCTCATTCCCCTTCTTGAGTTCAGCAAATACTGAACTTGTTGGGAAAATACGACCATCTGTATAGTTACCATCCAAGAATCCTCTTGCAATACTGTCTTGGTCAGAACCGTCAAAGAAAGAGAGTTTCACTTTCTCGATTTTGACATTGTCCTTATCCCAGTAGTTAGGGTTTTTATCAAACTCAATCAAAGATTTTGATGTGAAGGACTTAAACAAGTAAGGACCATTTGACAAGATACTTGATGGTGTCACACTTCCAAAGTCATCTCCCTTAGACTTCAAGAAAGCTTCATTTACAGGACTAAGAATACTTGCTGTTGTTTTAGAGTTCCAATAACTCTCAGGTTGGTTGAGAGTGTATTGTAGCGTGTAATCATCCACCGCCTTAACACCAACAGTTGCAAAATCAGATGATTTCCCTTCAACATAGTCTGCTAGTCCCTTGATAGAGTCTTGTACCAAGTACAAGTTTTCAGCCTTTTTATCAGCCGCATACTTGAGACCAGTCACAAAGTCATGAGCTGTTACATCCGCATACTCTTCTCCTTCAGAAGTATACCATTTAGCTCCCTGACGGATTTTATAAGTGTAAGTCAAACCATCTTTTGACACTGTCCATGACTCAGCCATAGACGGGATGAGATTGCCATACTGGTCATTTTCTAACAAACCATCAATCAAGTTGGTTGTGATACTAGATGTAGAATCTCGTGTAGAGGTAATGTAATCCAAGGTATCTGGGTTGCTGACAAAGATATAAGAGTAAGTCTTGTCTGCATTACTTGATTGGGAAGACCCACATGCCGCTAGAGCTAGACCTGCTGTCAAAGCCATAGCTCCAAAAAGCATAACTTTTGATTTCTTCATGATTATTCTCCATTTTTACAGTATGTGAAATATTATACACTATTTGAGCAAAAATATAAAGCCTTTTGAACTTTTTTTACAAAAATAAAAATCAGTAGACTCGAGTTCCTACTGATTTTTGTTATGGTTCGTTTGGATTATGCAGCCAAAACTTTGCGTCCTTTACGACGACGAGCTGCCAATACGCGACGACCGTTTTTAGTTGACATACGGTTACGGAATCCGTGTTTGCGCGCACGACGAAGTTTACTTGGTTGATAAGTACGTTTCACGATGAATACCTCCTCATAGATTTTGTATTCGTTTAGCCGGCTATAAAGTGATCAGTTACTAAACATACTTTACTATTCTATCTGATTCTTTCACTTTTGTCAATAGCTCAAGGCAAATGTTTCCAGCTTTTTCGAATGTAAGCCCTATCTACGATACTGTTTCAAGAAACGAGTCATCTTTTCTTGGATTTGGGCCAGTTCATCAACACGAGGAAGATAAACGATACGGAAGTGGTCTGGTTCCTGCCAGTTAAAGCCTCGACCATGAACCAAGAGAACCTTTTCCTGTTTCAAGAAATCAAGGACAAACTGCTCATCATCATCGATACGGTACATATTGCGATCGATTTTAGGGAAGATATAGAGCCCCGCCTTGGGTTTAACCGCAGAGAGACCTGGAATATCTTGAATGGCATTATAGATGAAATTTCTTTGCTCGTAAATTCGTCCACCAGGAAGGAGCAATTCATCAACTGATTGGTGCCCCCCCAAGGAAGTTTGTACGACTTGTTGGGCCAAAACGTTAGAGCAAAGGCGCATATTGGACAGCATATTGAGACCTTCAATATAGCCCTTGACGTGCGTTTTAGGTCCAGACAAGACCATCCAACCCACACGGAAACCAGCAATACGGTGGGATTTTGATAGACCATTCATGCTGACACAGAAAACATCTGGTGCCAAGCTAGCCACAGGCGTATGCACATGTCCATCCATTACCATGCGGTCGTAAATTTCATCCGCAAAGATAATCAAATCATTTTGACGGGCAATCTCAATAATCTCCAGCAAGAGTTCTTTAGGATAAAGGGCTCCAGTTGGGTTGTTTGGATTGATAAGGACGATTGCCTTGGTATTGGAAGTGATTTTTGACTTGATATCGTCAATATCTGGGTACCATTCTGCAGCTTCATCACAGATATAGTGAACGGCATTTCCTCCAGCTAGACTGACAGCCGCTGTCCAGAGAGGATAGTCTGGCATTGGGACTAAGACCTCATCCCCATTGTCCAAAAGCCCCTGCATGGACATGACAATCAACTCACTGACACCATTTCCAAGGTAGATATCATCAATATCTACGTTTGGAAATTTTTTCAATTGGCAATACTGCATGATAGCCTTACGGGCTGAGAAAATCCCTTTGGAGTCAGAATAACCTTCACTATCACGCGCATTCATAATCAAGTCATGAATGACCTCGTCTGGCGCTGTAAAGCCAAATTCTGCTGGATTTCCTGTATTCAGACGTAAAATCTTTTCTCCGTTTGCTCGCATTCGCATGGCTTCTTCCAAAACAGGACCACGGATATCATAAGCAACATGCTCTAACTTACTAGACTTGTTATATTCTTTCATCTTGTTTCCTCAATTCTTCAGGATAGTAACATTATACCACTAGAAAGAGAATGCGACAAGTTTGCTGAAATGTGTTACTAGATTCGTATAGAAGAAAAACCTCACTAAAAGCGAGGTCAAGACAGGGGAAATAGCAGGAATTTTGCCAAAGACAGATCACATACCAAAAGATAAACCTAGAAAAAGCAAGCCTAAAAAGGAGTCATAAAGAAGATTGAACATGAGGAAAAGCCCCCATATCGTCAAGTAATTCCAATGCCCACTTCGTTTAGCAACTAGGAATAAGAACAGATGGTAGAGTATATGAAAGACTAAAAAGCCGATAAAACCTGAATAAAGAAGGGGAATCAGTCTCTCTAATTGCCAGATCATGACAACTTCTACCAAGACTGAAACTAGGATGATTCCATAATAAAGGAAATTTGATTTTTGAAAAGAGTTTTTCATCATTCTCCCTCCCTTCACTTGTTTCCTGTTATCCTTTCTTTTATTTTATCATATATTTATATAGATTTTAAGCGCTAACATTCTTTTAAAAAATATCTTTTTTGCTTTACTTCTATAGTGAAAAGGTTTACAATTATAGTAAGAAAATTTCAGGAGGTTTCATTATGGCACAACGTTACCAAAATATCATGGTCGCAATCGATGGTTCTAAAGAAGCGGACTTGGCTTTTGTCAAGGGAGTTCATTCTGCTCTACGAAACGACGCTAAACTTACCATCGCACATGTCATTGACACACGCGCACTCCAAAGCGTATCCACCTTTGATGCTGAAGTTTACGAAGAACTCCAAGTCGACGCTGAAAGTCTGATGAAAGAGTACGAAAAACGTGCTAAAGATGCTGGTGTGGCAGATGTTCACATCGTCATTGAAATGGGAAATCCAAAGACCCTACTAGCACGTACTATTCCAGATGCAGAGGAAGTAGACCTCATCCTCGTTGGTGCAACTGGTCTCAACGCCTTTGAACGCCTCTTGGTCGGTTCTTCATCTGAATACATTCTCCGCCATGCTAAGGTTGATTTGCTGGTTGTGAGAGAACAAGAAAAAACTTTATAGTCACAAAGAAAAAGGAGCCCAAAGCTCCTTTTTCTTTACGATTTATTTCTCTCTTTATGACGTTCATAAGCTTTGAGCTGACGCTGCAGTTCCTTTTTAATAGCAGGTTCTGGAGCATATTTTTCTTCCCAATCATCTGGTTTTAAAATTTTGTGGGTCACTGGATCAAAATGAGCCTTGCCATCTGGGAAAATTTTCCCCATATTGGCCTGATGGACAATATCAAAAATACGTTCTGGGTCCACCCCCATCAAGACAAAACTACCGTAGGTAAAGTAAAGCGTGTCAATCAAGGCATCCACCTGCCCTATCAAATCTTGCTGAGCAGGTGTCTTCTTGGCTACTTTCTCTGCTGCCTTATCAAGAGCTTGATGAAGTTGCGATAGAGCTTGACCAAAGTCCTCTTCAGAAGGACTGGCCGCTCGAACAAACTCCACTAATTCTTCTATTTTAAAGCCAGCCCTGTGGGTTGCACCTTCTACATCCCAAGCTCGTGGTTCTTCTTGGGTCCGTTCATCCATCATGTGGTGGAAGGTCTTGACCTTATTGAAATGATAGTCACGGCTGACAAAGACTTTTTCTGAGGCCAAAACACCAAAATGTTCCAGGGCCTTGTGGATTCCATCTTGCTGATTGCTAGTGGTGATGTGCTTGGCCACTTCCTTGACACTGCTACTACCATTTCCCATAGCGACCGACATCCCAACACCCGCCAGCATTTCTAGGTCGTTATCTGAGTCACCAAAGGCCATCACTTGGTTGAGGTCAAAGCCATATTCTTTCCCAACTCTGCGAATACCTTCCAATTTAGAATTTCCTTGATTGATGACATCCGCTGCAAATGGATTACTACGTGTCAATTTCAAATCTTCAAAATCAGCTGCTGCCTTCTCAGATTCTTCTGGCGTCATCAACATCAAAACTTGGTAGATAGGCTGATTCATTAGATGAAGCAGGTCTTCTTCCTTTTGGGGAACAACCTTACTGACCATATGATTAAAGGAATGACTCACCGTCCTAGTTAAAACAGAGGGAACGAAGCGACTGATTCGTTGAGAAAAAGAACCTAGACCAAAGGACATGATTTTAGAACCCAGCATGGCATCCTTGGTCCCTAGGGCAATCTCCTTGCCCTCTTTTTTAGCATACGTAATGAGATGACGCAAATGTAACTTGGAAATTGGGCTCGTGAACAGGACTCTTTCCTTATTAAAGATATACTGGCCATTATAGGTTACCGCAAAATCCAGATCCAAATCGTCCATCAATTCCTTAACAAAAAAAGGTCCTCGCCCTGTCGCTACACCAACTAGCACCCCTTGTTCTTTGACAATTTTAATCGCGTCCTTAGTGGATTTCAAAACACTCTTGCGATCGTTGACCAAGGTTCCATCGATATCAAAAAAAACAGCTTTGACTTCCATCCTATCCCAATCTCCCCTTTTGTGATACAATGATTATACCACATTTCAGAAAGAGTGAGTAAATCATGCCTAAGAAAATCCTTGTTTTACATACGGGCGGGACTATTTCCATGCAGGCCGATACTTCTGGCGCTGTTGTGATGAGTTCAGATAATCCCATGAACCATGTGTCCAATCCTCTTGAAGGAATCCAAGTTCACGCCCTAGACTTTTTTAACCTGCCAAGCCCCCATATCAAACCCAAGCATATGCTAGCCCTCTACCAGAAAATTAAAGAGGAAGCTGCTAACTACGATGGAGTGGTAATCACACACGGGACCGATACTTTAGAGGAAACAGCCTATTTCCTTGATACCATGGAAGTTCCCCATATGCCTATCGTTCTAACAGGAGCCATGCGCAGCTCCAACGAGCTCGGTAGTGACGGTGTTTATAATTATCTAAGCGCTTTACGAGTGGCTAGCGATGACAGGGCTGCTGACAAAGGAGTTTTGGTCGTTATGAACGATGAAATCCACGCTGCCAAGTATGTTACCAAAACACATACGACCAACGTCAGTACCTTCCAGACTCCTACCCACGGCCCCCTTGGCCTCATCATGAAACACGAAATCCTCTACTTCAAAACAGCTGAACCTCGTGTTCGCTTTGACCTTGATCACATACAAGGCTTAGTCCCTATCATCTCGGCTTATGCTGGTATGACAGATGAGCTGATTGATATGCTGGATTTGGAACAATTGGACGGTTTGATTATACAAGCCTTCGGAGCTGGTAATATTCCCAAAGAAACGGCTCAAAAATTAGAAAGCCTTCTGCAAAGAGGAATCCCAGTTGCCCTGGTTTCACGATGCTTTAACGGTATCGCTGAGCCTGTTTATGCCTACCAAGGTGGGGGCATACAGTTGCAAAAATCAGGCGTTTTCTTTGTTAAAGAACTCAACGCCCAAAAAGCCCGCTTGAAACTCCTCATCGCCCTCAATGCCGGACTAACAGGGCCAGCTTTGAAAGACTATATGGAAGGGTAAGTCTCTTCTCTAAAAACAAATCAGGAAATCTTCACGATTCCCTGATTTTTTCTATTTCCGTTTTCGTGTCGAACGACGTTCTGTCAAACCATGAGGTAAGAGAACTTCACGTTCTTCCAACTCTTCCTTGTGCATAATCTTAGTCAACATACGCATACTAATAGCACCAAGGTCATAAAGAGGTTGGGCAATAGTTGTCAAGTTTGGACGGGTAAAGCGAGAGACTTGTGAATCATCACTAGTAATGATTTCAAACTCTTCTGGTACTGACACACCCTTATCAGCAAGGCCGTTCAAGACACCTGCTGCCAACTCATCACCTGTTACAACTGCTGCAGTTGCGTTTGATGAAATCAAGCGTTCTGCCAAGGCATAACCGTCTTCATAAGTGTATTTGGATTCAAATACCAATCCTTCGCTATAAGAAATACCTGCTTTTTTCAGGGCTTCCTTGTAGCCAACCAAACGAACCTTACCATTGATATCATCCACTAGTGGACCGCTAACGAAAGCAATGCGCTCATTTTCTTTAGCAAGGTAGGTTACTGCATCAATCGTTGCTTGTTTGTAGTCAATATTGACACTTGGAAGCTGATGTTCTACATCCACAGTTCCTGCAAGAACAACTGGTGTCCGAGAGCGAGAAAACTCTGAACGAATTTTTTCAGTCAAGTGGTAGCCCATAAAGATGATACCATCCACTTGCTTAGAAAACAGGGTATTGACAACTGAAACTTCCTTGTCATCGTCCTCATCACTATTAGCAAGGACAATATTGTACTTGTACATTTCAGCGATATCATCAATCCCTTTGGCAAGCGTTGAGAAATAACCATTGGTAATATTGGGGATCACAACACCGACAGTGGTTGTCTTTTTACTTGCAAGACCACGCGCCACTGCATTTGGACGGTAATCCAAACGATCAATCACCTCAAGCACTTTTTTACGGGTGTTCTCTTTTACATTCTTATTGCCATTGACTACACGGCTAACCGTCGCCATTGAAACTCCTGCTTCACGGGCGACATCATAAATCGTTACTGTATCGTCTGTATTCATTCCATTTCCTTTCTATATCATACCTCACGAGACTCCAAAAAAGAGACGGTATGAAAATTTCGTTTTCATGATTCCACTTATTCCATTTTATCACTATTTGTAAACACTTTCAAGCTTTTTTTGAAGATTGTTTGAAAAAAATTTCATAGAAAACTATGTTTATGAAGAAAAAATGACCTTTTCTTGATTTTTAATCCTATTTGCTGTATGATAAGGGAAAAGAAAGGGGGGAAAAAATATGGCTTTTACCAATACTCACATGCGGTCGGCTAGTTTTGGCATTGTTACCAGCTTGCCTGATGATGTCATTGACTCTTTTTGGTATATCATCGACCATTTCTTAAAAAATGTCTTTGAATTGGAAGAAGAACTCGAGTTTCAATTGCTCAATAACCACGGAAAAATTACCTTCCACTTCTCAAGTCAACACCTCCCTACAGCCATTGATTTTGATTTTAACCATCCCTTTGACCCTCTTTATCCCCCCAGAGTCTTGGTTTTAGACATGGATGGTAGAGAGACTATCCTCCTCCCAGAAGAAAATGACCTATTTTAAAAACTCTAGCCTTCAGTTGCAAGTAACTGAAAACTAGAGTTTTTTCTATTTTTTCAAAGCATCATACAAGTTGCGGATAGGTTGCTTTAATGTCGGATGGATAAAATGAGGCGCAATTTCTTGTAGAGACTCAAGAACAAACAGGCGTTCCGCTATGTAAGGATGAGGCAAAATAAGGTCGTCTGTATAAATTACCCGGTCCTCCACAAAGAGCAGGTCCAAATCAATCAAACGAGGTCCCCAATGCACTTCTCTAACTCGTCCTAGCTCCGCCTCAATAGCCAACAAGGTTTCTAGCAAGACTGGAGCAGGTAGCCAGGTTTCCACCTCAACCACCTGATTTGCAAAGCTATCCTGCTCCACTCCACCCCAAGGCTCCGTCGCTAAGACACTGGACTCTTTGAGAATATGGATACCTCGAGCTCGCATCTTCTCAATGGCTTGTTCCAAATTCGCTTGCTTATCTCCCATGTTACTTCCTAGGGCGATAAAGGCCCGTTGCTTGCGGCGATGGATGGTTACAGAGCAAGTATCTAGCGGCAAATGCACTGGTGCCCAAGGTTTTTTGAGTTCCAGCTTCATTTCTTGGACAAGAGGATAGGCCTCAAAAGTACGTTCTACCAGTTTATAAGCTACCGTTTCAATCAAATCCTCAGTGCTTTCCTGAAACCAAGTCGTCCACTGCTGACACAATTCTCCGTAATGGACAGAGGCTGTTAAATCCAAGTCTGTAGCCGCCTTGGTCATATCATAGGATAAGATGGCTGAAACGACAAACTTCTGCCCCAATTCTTTTTCACTAGGAAAAAGACCATGATAGGCAAAAATTTCCAAATCTTTAATCTGCAGTTGATCCATAATGATTCCTTTCTAGAAAAATCCGCACAAAGCGGATTCTTTTTTATAGTCCCATTAAACGATAAGCCTGATCGCGGAGGTCCTTATCTGTTTCAAATAGACCACGAGCTACTGTTGTCAAGGTTGCAGTGCCTGGTTTTCTGACACCACGCATGCTCATACACATATGTTCCGCCTCAATGACAACAAAGGCTCCTTTAGCACCTAAATACTCCATCAAGGCATCGGCCACCTCGATATTCAAACGTTCTTGAATTTGTGGCTTTTTAGAATAAACTTCAACCGTACGGGCTAACTTAGACAAACCTGCCACACGACCATCTGGAATGTAGGCAATATGTGCTCTCCCATAAAATGGTAGAAAGTGGTGTTCACACATGGTATGGAAAAAAATATCCTTTTCTACCACCATATTATCATCAATAATCTCAAAGGATTTTGACAAATGTTCCTCCGCTGTTTGACCAAGCCCTGAAAAAATCTCTTGGTACATACGGGCCACACGAGCAGGCGTTTCCTGCAAGCCCTCACGGTTAGCGTCCTCTCCGACAGCCTCGATAATCATTTTTACAGCTGCTTCAATCTTTTGTGTATCCATTTTCGTTCTTCCTCTCCATCAGATAGGCCCTCACTTGGCTCAAGAAATACAAGGAACCCGTGACAATCCTAACCGTTTTTTTCTCTTCTTTTTTATCTGTCAATTTCTGCTCTAGAAAATCCCGCCAACCTTGGTAGCTGAGATTTCTAGATTTGGCTGCCTCTTTCAGCACACTTTCATCAGTCGCCCGACTATCGTCAAAATGTGTCAGAGTAAGCTCGGTATCTGGGATTTGCTCCAACAAGTCCAACATATCCTCCAAGGCCTTGGTTTTGATGCAAGTAAAGAGGATATCCTTACGATAATCCGCAAAACGTTCTTGCAAGGTTGCTAATAAAGCCTTAATAGCATGAGGATTGTGGGCTCCATCCAAAATCATCAGGGGATCTCTTAACACGATTTCCAAACGCCCCGGCCATCTTGTTTCTTCCAGTGCTTGAGCAAGCAAAGTATTAGCTGGTAACTCTCGACCATCTTCTTTACAAAAAGTATCAAGTAAAGCTATGGCCATCCCAGCATTCTCTATCTGGTGCAAACCAAGCAGGCCAGTCTGGAAGCGACCTTGTCTGACAGCTCTGGTATAGTCAAAGACTTCGCCTGTCACCACACTCTCTTGGTGACGAACCTGATAATCTGTCCCGTAGGCAAATCTCGGTGCATCTTTCCCTTCCGCAATGCGGTCAATCACAGCCAAAGCTTCTGGAGCGATACGACCTGTCACCAAGGGAATACCTTGTTTGATAATACCAGCTTTCTGCTCTGCTATGGCTTCCAAGGTGTCACCAAGTAGGGCTACATGGTCCAATCCAATAGTCGTAATTCCTGTCAAAATAGGCTGACAGACATTGGTACTATCTAAAAGTCCACCCATGCCGACTTCCATGATGGCCACATCTACTTGCTCTGAAGCAAAGTAGTCATAGGCTATGGCTGTGATAATCTCAAATTCGGTCGTTCCTTGTAAAGCAAGGCCCTTCTCCCCCTCAAGCAAAGACTGATAGTCCACCATGAGAGCTTCTAGTCTCGCTTCTGGGATAGATTCCCCATTGATGCTAATCTGATCTGTGTAATGAATGAGATAGGGCGAGCTGAAAACACCAACTATCAGCCCCATCTTTTCTAGCATATTTTTCAAAAAAGCAATGGTAGACCCCTTGCCATTGGTCCCTCCGATATGGATGACCTTGAGTTTGAGATGGGGATTGCCACGCAAAGCTAACAGTTCCACCATGCGTTCCAAGCCAAAATGCGGTTGGTCCGTCCGGTAGTTAGCAATCCACTGATTATTTTCAATTTCTTTCATCTTATTTATATTGTTTTAAATCTAGATTTTCCGCTTCATCAGCCAGACGAATAGCGGAGGCAATTTCAACCGCCATCCTGTGACTAGCTACGTCATGCACTCGTACCACTTCCACACCCTGTCTCGCAGCGATACTGGTTACATGAGCAGAAGCCGTATCTCGATTGCGGAAACCAAGTTCTGTCTCAGGATTGACTTCAAAACCACTTTCTTCAAGGATATTGATGACAAACCGCTTGCGCGACACTCCGAGAAAGACTGGATAACCTTTCTGATGTAGTTTATCCAGATCCCGTAAAAGAAGCAGATTTTCTTTCTTGGTAAGACCAAAGCCAATTCCTGGATCCAACAGGATATTTTCTGGTGCAATACCAGCTTCCTCTGCTCTCGCTAGTGCTCGTTCAAAGAAAGCCTCTATCAAGTCTTCGATTGGCAATTTTTCAAAGTCAGCTAACTCTTTTTCTGTAAAAGCTTGACCAAAGCCAAAATGAGGGAAGATGAGCGAGCTAGGGTGCTGAGGTCGTGCCATGACTGGATTAAACATAATGACTACTTTCGCACCAGCCTTAGCAACCTCATAGGCCATTTTCTCATCACCCATAAGACCAGTGATATCATTGACTAGATTGGCACCAGCAGCCAAAGCAGCTTCTGCTACTTGACTCTTCCAAGTATCAATAGAGATGAGAACATCACTTTCCTTGCGAATCGCTTTAATCACTGGAACAACACGCTGGATTTCCTCTTCTATCTCAACATAGCTACTTCCCGGCCGAGTTGATTCTCCGCCGATATCTAGCATACTAGCCCCTTCTGCTATCAATTTACGAGCCTGCTGGAGTGCCTGCTCAAGAGCAAAAAATTGACCACCATCCGAAAAGGAATCTGGGGTTACATTGATAATTCCGCAAATAGCTGTCTTTGCATGATTGGCTTTACTTGACATATCGGTCACTCCCTCAAGGCTTTTCACCATATTATTTCTCTATTTTACCATAAAAAGAAAAAGATGGACACGATTGCATTCATCTTTTTCCCAGTAGAAACAAGTAAGCAATTGTCAAAAATCTTAAACAGAAATCCCTAATATCCGACTCAAAATCACCACGAGAGCCAACAAACAGAAAAAAACTCCATTAACAATCATGTGAAGTAAGATAGACATTTCCAAACGTTGGGTTTTATAAACTGTCCAAGTTAGCACAGTTGACATTCCTCCATAGATAAGAAGAGAAGGTAGATTTGTCGGTAAATGAAGCAAGGCAAAGATAATAGCACCGACTATATAACCCACATTTTCTTTACCACGAAAGAGTTTTTTAGGAATCACTCCTCGACATAAAATCTCCTCACAAATAGGAGCTATTAGAACCAGTAAGAAAAAACTGGAAATTAAGGAACTATTCTGGACCAAATCATTAATATTTGATTGATTGCTGGTTGTTGTTTCATTCATCAAATGCAGTAAGACCACACCAAGAATATTAAAGGCAAGAATCACTAGATAGCTTAAGGCCAATCTAGCCAAATCCTTAGCCTTGAAAAACGATAAACCAAAACTAGCCAACTGTGTTTTCCTAGCACCTATTATAAATACAGTTAAAACCACAAGAGATAAGGCCCCTACTAATAGTCCCGTTTGAAGCAGTGGAAATTTTCTGCTAGTTAGAAAAGTTGCTAGGGCTAAAGGAAACTGAGAAAACAAAAGCCCTACTAGAAAGATTATTAACCACTTCCCCCTGTTTAATACTTCACCCCAAATATTCTTTCTTATCATCAATCATACTCCTACCATTCAATCAAAATCACCTACCTAGTTTGAAGCAATTTTCAAGTAACTATAATATAAAAAGGGGAAAACCCCTTTTTATATTATAGCATTTATAGTGCCATGCTGATGTAGTTAAGGATAAACAAGGCATCCAAAATCCAAATCATGACATGAACATCTTTAGCTTGACCTTTGACAAGCTTAGTCAAAGTGTAAGTCAAGAAACCAACTGCAATCCCTTGAGTGATAGAGTAGCTGAATCCCATAAAGATAGATGTGAAGAAAGCAGGAACCGCTTCAGACATATCGTCCCAATGGATATTTTTCAAGCTAGCCAACATCATAATCCCAACGATAATCAAGATTGGAGCTGTAGCAGCTGTTGGTACGATAGCTAGAAGTGGGCTAAAGAAGCTTGAGATTGCAAAACAGATTGCCACAACCAAGGCTGTCAAACCTGTACGTCCACCTGCACCAATACCAGCAGCAGACTCGACATAAGTCGTTACGTTCGAAGTACCAGCGATGGCACCAATTGAAGTACCAATCAAGTCAGAGTAAAGAGCCTTATCCAACTTAGCTGATTGGTGATTTTCACCATTTGTCGCTACGATACCAACTTTTTCACCTGTACCAATCAAGGTACCAATCGTGTCAAAAATATCTGTCAATGAGAAGGCAAGAATGGCCATCAGAGTTTCAGGTAAGCGAGCTGTATCTGAAATCAAAGCTCCCAAACCTTCTGAACCAAGAGCTGCACCAAAGACTGTCTTCAAGTCTTCAAAGGCTGCACCAACATGGTTGTTAGCAAAATCGATACTAGACAAATCTACCAAACCAACTGCAATAGCAAGAACAGTTGTTGTCAAGATAGAGAGGATAATTCCCCCTTTAATTCCTTTGATAACAAAGAAGATAGTAATGGCAAGTCCTGCAAGAGCCACCAAAACAGCTGGATTATTAAAGCTGACCAGGCCTGGAACTGCTGAAGAGTTTGCTGTAATCGCTGCTTGAGCCTTGTCAGCTCCTTCTCCTGCAACCGTGTAGTTCCCTGGATCGATAGAGAATTTCAAAAGCCCAGCATTCTTAATCCCTACGTAGGCAAGAAAGACACCGATACCAGCTGAAATTGCTGAGCGAAGGGCGTTTGGAATCGATTCAATGATCATTTTACGAACATTTGTCAAGGTAATAATCAATGAGATAATTCCACAAATGAAGACCATAGCTAGGGCTTCTTGCCAAGAATACCCGAGTCCAAATACAACTGTAAAGGTAAAGAAGGCATTGAGTCCCATACCTGGTGCTTGAGCATATGGCAAGTTGGCATAGAAGGCCATCATCAGGGTACCAGCAACTGCACCGATAATCGTTGCGAGGAATACACCCTGAGCAGGCATTCCTGTTTGCGAAAGAATTTGTGGGTTTACAAAGAGAATATAGCTCATTGCAAAGAAAGTTGTTAAACCAGCGAGAACCTCTGTACGAACGTCTGTACCGTTCTCTTTTAGTTTAAATAATTTGTCCATTATCAATCTCCTTTTAATTTTTACGAACAATAATAGAATTATATCATTTATCATTCACTTTTTCAATATCTTTGTTTGATTTATTTAAGAATTTGATGAAATTTCTTTTTTTGTTTCAAATCTGCTTTTCTGCCTACTTTCTGTTATAATAGAAGACATCTTATCTGAAAAGACACTAGAAAGGTCCCTATGACGAAAAAAATTATTGCAGTTGACCTGGATGGAACCCTGCTCAACTCAGACAGTCAAATTTCTGACTTTACCAAAAAAACCATAAAAAAAGTTACTGAAAAAGGCCATCAAGTTATTATTACGACAGGGCGTCCTTACCGCATGTCAAAAGATTTTTACCGTGAACTAGGCTTAAACACTCCTATGATTAATTTCAACGGCTCCCTTACTCATTTACCAGACCAAGTTTGGGATTTTGAAAAGTGTTTGACGGTAGACAAAAAATATCTGCTAGACATGGTTCAACGTTCAGAGGACATTCAAGCCGATTTTATCGCTGGAGAATACCGTAAAAAATTCTACATTACAAATCTTAATAAAGAAATTGCCAATCCCAAACTATTTGGCGTAGAAGCTTTCCACCCTGAAGATCAATTCCAGCCTGAGTTGGTAACCAAGGATCCTAACTGTATTCTGCTGCAAACCAGAGCCAGTGACAAATATGCCTTGGCAAAAGAAATGAACGCCTTCTACCAGCATCAACTGTCTATCAATACCTGGGGAGGTCCGCTCAATATCCTTGAGTGTACACCCAAAGGTGTCAATAAGGCCTTTGCTTTGGACTACTTGCTCAAGGTAATGAACCGCGATAAAAAGGATTTGATTGCCTTTGGAGATGAACACAACGATACCGAAATGCTCGCTTTTGCTGGGAAAGGTTATGCCATGAAAAATGCCAATCCAGAGCTACTCCCTTATGCGGATGAGCAAATTTCTCTGACCAACGACCAAGACGGGGTTGCCAAAACCCTGCAAGATTTATTCTTATAGTCCATTCTGACCAGCTTGCGAGCTGGTCTTTGTGTTCTTTTCACAGTCTCATCAACCAGTTAATCGATTGTTCTACTTTTTGCCTCCAAAACCTTGGAAAAGGCTTTCTTTTGTGATATAATTCACATATAAATACAAGAGAGCTCGTCACACTCGACTCTGTTGACACAAAATCAATCCAGTCCTGTTGTCCCTGTTCTCGGCCAATATCAAGGAGGATAGCTATGAAAGCTGTTGTTGTAAATCCAGAAAGCACTGGTGTTGCTGTTGAAGAAAAAGTACTCCGTCCACTTGAAACTGGGGAAGCACTTGTAGAAATTGAATACTGTGGTGTTTGCCACACTGACCTCCACGTTGCCCATGGTGACTTCGGTCAGGTACCAGGACGTGTCCTAGGACATGAAGGTGTTGGTATCGTTAAAGAAATTGCACCAGATGTTAAAAGTCTTAAAGTCGGTGACCGCGTCAGCGTTGCTTGGTTCTTTGAAGGATGTGGTACTTGCGAATACTGTACAACTGGTCGCGAAACCCTTTGCCGTACAGTAAAAAATGCTGGTTACTCAGTAGACGGTGGTATGGCTGAACAGTGTATCGTAACTGCAGACTATGCTGTCAAAGTTCCTGACGGACTTGATCCAGCCCAAGCTTCTTCTATCACATGTGCTGGTGTAACAACCTATAAAGCGATTAAAGAAGCCAAAGTTGAACCAGGCCAATGGGTTGTTCTTTACGGTGCTGGTGGACTTGGTAACCTCGCAGTTCAATATGCTAAAAAAGTTTTCAACGCTCATGTCATCGCAGTTGATATCAATAACGACAAACTTGCTCTTGCAAAAGAAGTTGGCGCTGACATTGTGATTAACGGACTCGAAGTTGAAGATGTCCCTGGACTCATAAAGGAAAAAACTGATGGTGGAGCTCATTCAGCTGTCGTAACTGCTGTGTCTAAAGTTGCCTTCAACCAGGCTGTTGACTCAGTTCGTGCCGGTGGTCGCGTAGTCGCTGTTGGTCTTCCTTCTGAAATGATGGAACTCAGCATCGTGAAAACGGTTCTAGATGGAATCCAAGTTATTGGTTCTCTTGTTGGAACTCGTAAAGACTTGGAAGAAGCCTTCCAATTCGGTGCAGAAGGTTTGGTAGTTCCAGTTGTTCAAAAACGTCCAATAGAAGATGCCGTAGCCATTTTCGACGAAATGGAAAAAGGTCAAATCCAAGGACGTATGGTACTCGATTTCACCCACTAATCTAATAAAAACCTATTTTAAAAGTTGGAATACGCTTCCAACTTTTTTATATTAAATTTTTAAATAAGGATTCAAAAAAACTTCTCTAAAACTCAATATATCAATATTTTCAGATGTAATCTTTTTAATTATTTTATGATAAATAGTTGATTTTTAGATGAAAACGGTTTATACTTAAAAAGTCTTAAAGTTTTCTTAAACGAAAACTAAAACAAAAAAGGAGGAATGACAATAATGAGTATCGGAATCATTATTGCGAGCCACGGCGAATTTGCTGCGGGTATTCATCAGTCAGGATCTATGATCTTTGGTGAACAAGAAAAGGTTCAAGTTGTAACCTTTATGCCAAATGAAGGTCCTGATGATTTATACGCTAAGTTTAATAACGCTGTTGCTGCATTTGACGCAGAAGATGAGGTTCTAGTTTTGGCTGACCTTTGGAGTGGATCTCCATTTAACCAAGCTAGTCGCGTGATGGGAGAAAATCCTGAGCGTAAGTTTGCCATCATCACAGGACTTAACTTACCGATGTTGATTCAAGCCTATACAGAGCGCCTGATGGACGCTGCTGCAGGTGTAGAAAAAGTTGCTGCGAATATCATTAAAGAAGCCAAAGATGGCATCAAAGCTCTTCCAGAAGAGCTCAATCCAGCTGAAGAAGTTGCAAGTGCTGCAGCTGCTCCAGTTGCCCAAGCTGCTATCCCAGAAGGAACTGTTATCGGAGATGGAAAACTCAAGATTAACCTTGCCCGTCTTGACACTCGTCTCCTTCACGGTCAGGTTGCAACTGCTTGGACTCCAGATTCAAAAGCAGACCGTATTATCGTTGCTTCAGATAACGTTGCCAACGACGATCTTCGTAAAGAATTGATTAAACAAGCAGCTCCAAATAATGTCAGAGCCAATGTGGTTCCAATTCAAAAATTGATTGAGGTTTCAAAAGACCCACGCTTTGGAGAAACACATGCCCTTATCTTGTTTGAAACACCTCAAGATGCCCTTCGTGCAATCGAAGGTGGCGTGCCAATCAAGACCCTTAACGTAGGATCAATGGCTCACTCAACAGGTAAAACAATGGTCAACAACGTTTTGTCTATGGACAAAGATGACGTTGCTACATTTGAAAAAATGCGTGACCTCGGTGTTGAATTTGACGTACGTAAAGTACCAAACGACACTAAAAAAGATTTGTTTGACTTGATTAGCAAAGCCAACGTTCAATAACAAATATCAAACTATAGAAGAATTCTAAGAAAATTTTTCACTTTATTATCATTAAATAGAAAAGGAATAAAACCATGTCAGATATTTCAATTATTTCTGCTGTCTTGGTTGTAGTTGTTGCCTTCCTTGCAGGTCTTGAAGGTATCCTCGACCAATTCCAATTCCATCAACCAATCGTCGCATGTACCCTTATCGGACTTGCAACTGGTAACCTCGAAGCAGGGGTTATGCTTGGTGGATCACTTCAAATGATTGCCCTTGGTTGGGCAAACATCGGAGCTGCCGTAGCTCCTGACGCTGCTCTTGCATCTGTTGCCGCAGCAATCATCTTGATCAAAGGTGGTAACTTTACTACTGAAGGTATCGCCGTTGCAACAGCAACAGCTATCCCTCTTGCCGTAGCTGGACTTTTCTTGACTATGATTGTTCGTACAATCTCAGTTGGTTTGGTTCACACTGCAGATGCTGCTGCTAAAGAAGGAAATATTGCAGCTGTTGAACGTGCTCACTTTATCGCACTTCTTCTTCAAGGTCTTCGTATTGCTATCCCTGCAGCCTTCCTTATCGCTATCCCAGCTTCTGCCGTTCAAGATGCTCTTAAATTGATGCCAGAATGGTTGAACGGTGGTATGGCTGTCGGTGGTGCTATGGTCGTTGCCGTTGGTTACGCTATGGTTATCAACATGATGGCAACTCGTGAAGTATGGCCATTCTTCGCAATCGGTTTTGCACTTGCTGCGATTTCTCAATTGACTTTGATTGCCCTTGGTGTAGTCGGTGTTGCCCTTGCCTTCATCTACCTTAACCTTTCAAAACAAGGTGGTAACGGTGGCGGCGGAGCTGCGACTTCTAACGACCCAATCGGTGATATCCTAGAAGACTACTAGAAAGGGGAACAATCATGACTGAAAAACTTCAATTATCAAAATCAGATCGTAAAAAAGTTTGGTGGCGTTCACAATTCCTTCAAGGTTCTTGGAACTACGAGCGTATGCAAAACTTGGGTTGGGCTTACTCATTGATCCCAGCTATCAAAAAATTGTACACTACTAAAGAAGACCAAGCTGCTGCTCTTGAGCGTCACCTTGAGTTCTTCAACACACACCCATACGTAGCTGCTCCAATCATGGGGGTTACTCTTGCACTTGAAGAAGAACGTGCAAACGGTGTTGAAATTGATGATGCTGCTATCCAAGGGGTTAAAATCGGTATGATGGGACCTCTTGCAGGTATCGGTGACCCAGTATTCTGGTTTACAGTTCGTCCTATCCTTGGAGCTCTTGGTGCATCACTTGCTGCATCTGGTAACTTGGTTGGTCCACTTCTCTTCTTCTTCGGATGGAATGCTATCCGTATGGCCTTCCTATGGTACACACAAGAGTTTGGTTACAAGGCTGGTTCTGAAATCACTAAAGACATGTCTGGTGGTATCTTGAAAGACATCACTAAAGGTGCTTCTATCCTTGGTATGTTCATTCTTGCCGTTCTTGTACAACGTTGGGTATCGATTAACTTTACTGTTAACCTTCCAGGTAAACAACTGGCTGAAGGTGCCTACATCAACTTCCCAGAAGGACCTGTATCAGGTGCTGAATTGAAAGGTATCCTTGGTCAAGCCCTTGGTGGATTGAGCCTAGATAAGATTCAACCACAAACCCTTCAAGGTCAGTTGAATTCATTGATTCCAGGATTGATGGGACTTCTCCTTACTTTCCTTTGCATGTGGTTGCTTAAGAAAAAAGTATCACCAATCTCAATCATCCTTGCACTCTTTGCAGTAGGTATCGCAGCTCGTTTCTTCGGTATCATGTAATCTTAGTGAGAATGTACAAACAAAAAAAGAATCAGGTTTATCACCTGATTCTTTTGGCTCTTTGTCAAATAGTGTTGATGAAGAACCTAATGAAAAAAGAATCCAACAAAAATTGGACTACCTGTCTCCGGTTGAATACCGAAGACGGTAGCCCTAGGGTGTTTTTATTAAATTCTCACTTTTTGGGGTCAGTCCCTAAGCCTGATAGTAATTTTTTGTTCATACTATTCCCCTTTAGTCATTTACTACTTTAAGTTGCATTGCTTTAGCTACTTCTTCTGCCTTTGATCCCTTAGGTGTATGGATTTCTACATCTGGGTTACAGTTATCCACAAAATAGAAGTATTCTGTAATTTCTGTTACACTTGCTGGAATTGTAATAGATTTAATTGATGATGTCCCCCAAAATACTAATGTTCCAATACTCTTTGTTCCTTCTGGGAATACAACTGATTCTAATGAACTATCAGAGTTGAAAACATCATCTTCTACTGTTTCTATTGACTTACCAAAGTGGACATACTTTAACTTATTGTCAATCGTAAACGCACCTTTTCCAATATATCGTACTGTATCTGGTAAAACGATTGCCTCACAATGTTTCAAGTTCGCAAGACCACGTTCTCCAATTGCGATAACAGGTTTACCTTTAATTTCCTTTGGTACACGAACAACCTTATCGTCAGAAGTACAACTATAGATGACATAACCTTCTTCCCATAAATATACGCATGTTAATATATTAATATCTTCAAGGATTTATAACTATAGTTCCTTAATTTTCCCACCAGTAAAAAAACGAAAGGCACCACAAGTTATTTATGTGTTTTCTTTAAACGACTCATGTACTTCTGTCGCAACTTCTCACCCGCCTTTAATTGCGGTTGCGATAGATTGAGGACCTAAATATGCATCCCCTGTTATTAGTTCATTTCTATTGTATTCTGATGTTGACCGAAAGTCAAATTTTTACCTTTCATCTAGAACACTAAAGTCTACTTTTGTTCAATTGCTGCAACGACAAGGTCACATGGAATAATATGTTCACTACCTGCCACTTCATGCGTTGATCTTCTTCCACTTTCATCTGATTCACCAAGTTCCATTGTAATAACCTTTACACCAGTTACTTTCCCACTCTCATCACGCAATACTTCTTTAATATTCTCTAAAAAATGGAATGTAACACCTTCATTGTGTGCATCTTTGATTTGTAGTGTAGCTTCTAGTATATTGTTCATATGGTCATCATTCTTTTGTTTTAGGTTTCAGCGCTTTTAATATAATGGATGTTGGCCTTTTTGTATACACTAAAATAGGGTTGGTGGAAAATTTCCATCAACCCTAAAAATTATAGAACCACACAAAACCCTGACCAGAGATGGCCAGGGGTTTGTATTTCAAAAATTATTCTGTAAATTCTATAGTTACTTTTACTTCAGAATCCATTGAAGAAAATATTGTTTTATAATAATTGATTGCAGATTCTTTAATTTCACTCTTAAATTTATCTAAATACTCTGCTTGTCTATCACTAGAAAGTTGGTTAGCGACCAATTTCCCAGTATCAATATCTTCTGTAGTTCCACTTAATAACTCTCCATGACTATCATATAAATCATAAGGATTATCTTTTGAAAGTTCAACACCAATTACTTCCAATTTTGGAACAATAACCTTATATTCTTTTTCGCTTATTTGTTCAACCTTTACACTACTTTTAATTCCAAATTTAGCTTTATAATTTAAAATTACTAATGCTGCTTTTTTAGAGAACGGCACATCAAACCCAAAAACTTGAGTTGTTTTTGTTTCAGAAATAATTTCATTAATTCCCGCATTCAAAAATACAACTTCATTCACTTTTTCAATACTTTCGATATTAATTGACGATTTGACTTCTGATTTATGTTCCTTAGGTAAGAAAAATAGCACTCCAATAGCTATAATAGCTATTAATACCACATTCAATAGTACACTAAACATATTAACTTTCTTCTTTAATATAGACAAGATAAAAAAACCTCATTTTAAATAATCTATCTAAATTTTACACTTTCTAAAGAAAATAGTCAATATTTTTTCGTACTATCTTCTAAAATTAATTGTGCCTATTAAAAATGAAATTAGTTTGTTGCATTTGATTATATTTTTTGAACACCAAATCCATTTAAAATTGAGTGCTATTTTGAGCACTAAAAAAGGGCTCTTTGTCAAATAGTGTTGATGAAGAAATTTAGGAAGGGATTAAACAACTAATTGTTGCTTAATTCCTTTTTGTTTTGGGCCAAACATTTTTGTTATTAAAATAATCCTATTTCTAAAATGGTAATAGTTTCTAAAGCCGTAGGCATTTCTTTTAAGCGCTTTTATTTTATTGTTTATTCCTTCAATAGGGCCATTTGTTCTAGTTGGATACTCACAAGTATTTTGAATATATGGCAAGTAAGTCATAAGAGTCTTTAAAACTCTTTTTAAACCAGGAGATAGGTCTAATTGCGTAGCTGCTTCAATCGTTTCCTTGAATTCTATATAATCTCTATCCTGTATACATTCACGAAGTGAATATACAACCTCATAATCATTTTTAAGAGATGGATTTTTTCTAAGATATAATCTACGATTCCTTTACTTGTTATGAAGCTTTCAAAAAGCTTATAACGATTATATTTATAGTTCTGAAGTTCATTAGAGTTCTTTAAAATTAACTTCCAATAATATTTTAACTTTCGATATAATTTAGGATTTTTATAACGATGCTGATTCATGATACGTACCCGAGTTCTATTTAATTCTCTATTCAAGGCTTGTACAATGTGAAAAGGATCAATGATAATTTTTGCGTTAGGAAACATTTCTTTTATTAATTGAATGTATGGCAAGTACATATCGATGGAGATAGTTTTCACCTTTAATCTAGTCTTAGGCTCAAAACGATAAAAATATTGTTTCAAACTGTAAGATTTTCTATCTCGTACAACATCGACCAACTTGTGTGTAGTGCTATCAAAAATAATGAAGCTCATATTGCAATCGGAAGATTTAACAGATTTAAATTCATCAAAACACAAATGCTCAGGTAAATCATGTAATGGTTTAATCGTTAATAATCGTGCTGTATCATATATGATACGTCTAACGGTATGAATTGAAACATTTGTTTCTTTGGCAATATATGTTTCAGATACTGTTTCACTTATTTTTGTCTTAATTTCATTTTTTAATCGTTTCGAGATATGACAGTATTTTTCTACAATTCGACTAGTATCTGCAGTAAATGAAGAACCACATTCTCTACAGAGAAATCTCTGATTTCGTAGATTTAAGTAGGCTGGAAGGCCTGAAACAGAACAGAGAGTGATACGAGAAGTTTTCGTCCCGTTTTTAACTATATTGTTATTTTGGCTAACGCACCCACAAACGGCACAAAATTCTGGTTTATGCGTATATGTAGCTGAATAAAATAAAGATTTTCTATTTTTTAATATCTTCTCTTGAACATTATTATCCCAAATAATGTTTTTATCTTTGATTTGTAGTGTAGCTTCTAGTATATTGTTCATATGGTCATCATTCTTTTGTTTTAGGTTTCAGCGCTTTTAATATAATGGATGTTGGCCTTTTTGTATACACTAAAATAGGGTTGGTGGAAAATTTCCATCAACCCTAAAAATTATAGAACCGTTCTTTTTATATCTCATTTATTATGCCAAGGCACCCATTGGATCCCATGGTGCAAGGACGATTGGTTCTGCTTCATAGGCAGCTAGTTCTTCTGCTGTTAGTAATTCCTTACGAACAACAATTTGATAAGTGTATTCGTCCATCCAAGCATCTGAAGCAACAAAGTAACCATCTGTACCAACCTTGTCTCCCCATGAGTTTTCAACCTTCCACTTGGTTGACTTGCCATTTTCATCCAAATCCACACCTGTCAAGACCATGGCGTGGGTCATCAAGCTCTCACTGTAATCCAAACGTCCAGCCTTGTCTTGAGTGAGTTTAATGTCCATGCTTGATTCAAAGTCATAAACATCTGTCGCAAGGATCCCAGCTTTACGATTGCTGAGTTGACCGACATCTGATCCAAACCAAACAGTCTCACCTGCTTGCATTTGGGCAATCGCTAATTCTTTCAAGCGTTCCATCGGTACATTGATGTAACGAACCGCACGGCTACCAACCACATTCCCCAACATCTCAACTGTGTAAGATTTGCCGTAAGGCTTGTCAGCAGTTGGGGCATTGATAACAGAAACATAGTCCTCTAGAGGAAGATTGACATATTTCTTGTAAAACTCTTGTGGTGTGATGCCCTTTTCGCTTTGGTAGTTGTTATCCTTATCGCGATAAGCAAAGTCAAATTTACGTGGTGGAAGGCCTAGGGACATAGCAAGAAAATTAAAGATTTCTTGCAAGAGGTCTTCTTTCTTAGCTTGAACAGTCGCTTGGTCTGCACCAGAAGCGAGCAAGTCACGCAAGATTTGAGCATCTTGACGAAGCAATTTGTTGAGAATGGCATTTAGCTCACGACTACTGCTAGATGAAACAGATTCAGGGTAAACCGACTTAGGAACGACACCGTATTTCTCAAAGAGAGACACCACCATATCCCACTGACCTCCGTCTTGTTGTGGTGTTTGGAGTAGGAATTTAACCTTACGGCTGGTCAAGTCTTGGTCTGCAGTCGCAATGACTTGCTCCAAGAACCAGTTTGATTTCTCATACTTGTCCCAGAAGAAAGTGTGGGCCTGTGACAACTCAAAGTTTTCCAATTTGTATTGTGAAATGAGTTTGTGGCGGAAGGTGTTGAGAGCCGCAAACATCCAGCAACGACCAGACGCTTTCTGGTTAGTTACCTTGTCCTTGGTCAAATCCAATGAGAAAACAGGGGTATTGTCTACATGGCTTTGGCGACGTTCTAGAGCTGCAAAAATTCCGTTGTGGCTGGCAGCATTTTCAATCGCTTGGTATTTAACATTTGCTTCATAGTTAGCAAATAGTTTATCAGTAAATGATTCTTGAATCACGTTCATAGATTCCTCCTTTTATTCTACAGTCTATTATAACTCTTTTCACAAAGGAAGCAACTGAAAAATATAAAAGGCAAGGATATTCTTCCTCACCTTTTCGAATATAAATCAAATTAAGCAATATTCGCAAGGAGAGCTTCTAACTCTTCCTTGGTCAAGCGACGCCATTCTCCTCGCTGCAAGTTCTCATCCAATACTAAAGTTCCCATAGTCAAACGTTGCAAGTCTACTACTTCCTTGCCGCAATAGCCCACCATACGCTTGACCTGATGAAACTTCCCTTCTGCAATGGTCACACGGATTTGGCTTTGATTCTTTTTTGTATCTACAGACACAAGCTCCAGTCTAGCAGGCTGACAAGTAAAGTCTTTAAGAGGAATTCCCTTGGCAAATGTCTCCGCATCTTCTTGGGTCATAATTCCCTTGACCTGAGCCAGATACGTCTTATCCACATGACGCTTGGGTGAAAGAAGAGCATGGGCAAGCTTGCCGTCATTGGTCAAGAGTAAAAGACCATGCGTGTCAATATCCAAGCGTCCTACTGGGAAAACTTCCTTGCTCCGAGCAATATCATCCAGCAAGTCCAGAACGGTTCTGTGCTTGGGATCCTCAGTCGCTGAGATAACTCCTTTGGGCTTGTTCATCATGTAGTAGACAAACTCTTCATACTCCAACACTTGCCCATCAAAGCGAATCTCATCTCTTTCTTCATCAATCTGCAATTTAGCTGACTTTTCTTTTTTACCATTTACCGTCACGCGCCCAGACTTGAGCATGTTTTTGACCTCTGTCCGACTCCCTACAGCGCAGGCAACTAAAAATTTATCCAATCTCATAGAACTATTATATCACACTCAAAAGGAGGCTGTCTCAATGACCAACCTCCTTTTCGTTTCATACTCTTCAAAAATCTCTTCAAACCGCGTCAACGTCGCCTTGCCGTATATATGTTACTGACTTCGTCAGTTCTATCTGCAACCTCAAAACAGTGTTTTGAGCTGACTTCGTTAGTTCTATCTACAACCTCAAAGCAGTGATTTGAGCAACCTGCGGCTAGTTTCCTAGTTTGCTCTTTGATTTTCATTGAGTATCAGATTTAGGAAATTAACTTCCTCGTCTCCAAAAAATAGCTAAAACAATCATGGAACCTAGTACTGCCGGAATAATGGCAGTTCCTGCTATTATCGGTCCCCAAGTCCCAAAAAGCAAATGGCCTATAAAGGCACCAATCCATCCGAGAAACATTTTTCCAAAACATCCCATGTGTTCTCCACGATTGGTCAGAGTACCTGCTAAAAATCCCACTAGGAGACCAACGAACATACTTCCTAACATATTATCTCCTTAATTTGCCCAATCTCCGTTACGGAAGAGTGGTACACGTGTCCCATCCTCACGGATACCATCGATATCCATTTGACTAGACCCAATCATAAAGTCCACGTGAACATCTGAACGGTTAAGCCCCGCAGCTTCAAGCTCCTCTTCGCTCATCTCCGCTCCACCAACTACGCTAGTCGCATAAGCTGCACCGATAGCCAAGTGATTTGACGCATTTTCATCGAAAAGGGTGTTAAAGAAGGTAATGCCTGACTGAGAAATTGGGCTTGGATCTGGTACCAATGCACATTCACCCAAGGCACGCGCACCCATATTTTCAAAGACAAGGTCTTTCATGACCTGATCACCCTTCTCAGCAGTGATATCCACAATTTGTCCATCCTTAAAGGTTACCTTAATACCTTCAATGATATTTCCGTTATAACTAAGCGGTTTTGTAGAAGTGACATAACCATCTGCACGACGGAAGTCAGGCGCTGTGAAGACTTCCTCTGTCGGCATATTTGGCAAGAATCCTTCTCCCTGCGCATTGATAGCACCAGCTGATTCCCAAACGTGGTTCTTAGGCAAGCCAAGTGTCAAATCTGTCCCTGGTGCTGTGTAGTGAAGGGCTGAAAATTGTTCTTTATTAAGCATATCAGCCTTACTCTTGAGGATGGCTGCATGCTCTTCCCAAGCCTTAACAGGATCTGCTTCATAAACGCGACAAGTCTTGAAGATTTGGTCCCAAAGGAGATCAACTGCTTCTTCATCGCTCGCAGCATTTGGAAAGACTTTTTTAGCCCACTCAAGTCCAGCAGCGGCTGCTACAGTCCAGCTAACCTTATTGGATTGTGTTGCGATACGCATTGGCTTCATGGCAAGTCCCATCGCTTTAGCAGAAGCTGAAAGCTTGTCAGCATCCACACCGTTCAAGGCACCTGGGTCAGAAGAACGAACCCCAAGACGGCTAGCCTTGTTCTCCAAGAGATAGTTCATCTCAGCAATCTTGTATTCTGGCACATTGTCCAGACGCTCCATCGGAGCATGTAGGAATTTCTCACGGTTAATCACATCATCTGTCCACTGAACGATAACCTCATGCGCACCCAAGGCATAAGCTTCTTTCACGATTAAATGAGCCAACTCGCGTTGCTCCACATCAATTGAGAGAGCCAAAGTGTGACCAGGCTGCACGTTAATTCCATTCGAAACCAACAATTTCGCATATTTTTCTAGATTTTCTTTAAAATTTGGTAAAACCATTCTATTTTTCCTTTTCTATTTTTCTTTCAAAGCAGAAAATAATCCTGCTAAAGCAATGGCACTCGACAAAAGTGCTGTTGATAGAAGAATTGTCTGGTCAGCAAGTTCCAATTGATACTCAAACACCTTCTCAGCCGGCTTGTCTTCCGCAAAAATTCTTAGTTTCATCTTTTTTCCTCCAAGACCTTAAAACAACTCATCAAACAAACTCAACTGATTATCCTCTGGCATATTTCCAAGAATACCCATTTCATCCATCTTTTCAACCAAGGTTGATGAGAGTCCACCACGCTTGCGCAATTCTGTTTTAGATAGGAATTCTCCCTCTTCACGCGCTCGCACCAATTGCTTGGCAACGTTCTCTCCCAGACCATCCATAGCAACGAATGGTGGAATCAGTGTATCTCCGTCAATGATGAATTCAGTCGCATCACTACGGTAGAGGTCTAACTTCCCAAACTTGAAACCACGTTCCCACATTTCATTGACAATCTCAAGAGTTGTATAGAGGTCAATCTCCACATTAGAGGCCTCATTGTTCTTCCGTTTTTCAGAGATTTCTTCCATTCTGCGCTTGATAGCATCCAAGCCCGCCCCCATGGTCTTGATATCAAAAGCCTTAGCACGGATCGAGAAGTAAGCACAGTAGTAATAAATAGGGTGATGAACCTTGAAGTAAGCTACACGAAGAGCCATCATAACGTAGGCTGCCGCATGGGCTTTAGGGAACATGTACTTGATTTTTCCACAAGATTCGATATACCACTCAGGAACATTGTTGGCCTTCATAGCTTCGATATAACCATTGCGCTCTTCTTCAGAGATTTTGAGCCACAAGCCCTTACGTACCCGTTCCATAATGGTAAAAGCCATCTTAGGTTCCAGACCCGCATGCATGAGGTAAACCATGATGTCGTCCCGACAACCGATAACGGTCGACAGGTCCGCAATTCCTTGCTTGATTAAATCCTGGGCATTTCCCAACCAGACATCAGTACCGTGGGACAATCCAGACAACTGCAGCAACTCCGCAAAAGTCGTTGGGTGCGTCTCGTCCACCATTCCACGAACAAAGTTGGTTCCAAACTCTGGAATCCCCAACATACCCGTAGGCGTTCCAATTTGTTCAGGTGTTACCCCTAACACATCCGTCCCAGAAAAGAGGGCCATCACACCTTCGTCATCCATAGGGATTTCATTAGGATCAATCCCAGACAAGTCCTGCAATTTCCGAATCATGGTCGGATCATCATGTCCCAATACATCAAGTTTGAGGACGTTCTCGTCGATATCATGGAAGTTAAAGTGAGTGGTCTGCCATTCAGCCGTCACATCATCTGCTGGATACTGGACAGGCGTAAAGTCGTAGACATCCATGTAGTTAGGAATAACAACGATTCCCCCTGGGTGTTGGCCTGTTGTCCGTTTGACACCAGCAGCACCTTGAGCGAGACGTTCCACTTCTGCATCACGATAAAACTTGCCATAATCTCGCTCATAGCCCTTTACAAATCCATAGGCAGTCTTGGCAGCCACCGTACCAACCGTTCCTGCACGGAAGGCATATTCCTCACCAAAGATATCACGCACATCCAAGTGGGCGCTAGGCTGATCCTCTCCCGAAAAGTTCAAGTCAATATCGGGAACCTTATCCCCATCAAAACCAAGGAAGGTCTCAAACGGAATATCCTGCCCATTTTTGCTGAGTTTGTGACCACAGTTTGGACAATCCTTATTGGGCATATCAAATCCTGAACCATAAGAACCATCGGTGATAAACTCGCTGTATTGACACTGACCACAGACATAGTGAGGAGAGAGAGGATTAACCTCCGTAATCCCAATCATGGTCGCAACAAAACTGGAACCAACAGATCCACGGGAACCAACCAAGTAACCCCGTTCATTGGAACGTTGCACTAGCATCTGCGAAGCCAGATAAATCACAGCAAATCCATTCCCCAGAATAGAAGTTAATTCTTTTTCAATCCGCAAATCAACGATATCTGGCAACGGATTTCCATAAATCTCAAAAGCTTTCTTATAGGTCAGCTCAGCGACCGTTTCTTCAGCTTTGTCGATGAAAGGCGTGTACAAGTCACCCTTAACAACCTCAACGGGTTCAAAGATTTCTGTCAAGGCATTGGTGTTTTCAATAACCAATTTGCGAGCTAGTTCCTCTCCCAAGAAGGCAAATTCATCCAACATCTCATTAGTCGTTCTAAAATGGGCTTTTGGCAGAGGAGCTGGTTGAGCATGTTCCCCATGACCGATAGTTCGGTTAATCATCGCCCCCTGTCCCAAACTACGGACGATAATTTCACGGTAAATCTCTTCTTCTGGTTCGATATAGTGGACATTTCCCGTAGCCAAAACGGGCTTGCCAAGACGGTCTCCCACCTCTATCAAACTCTTGATAATGGTCTGGAGTTCTTCCATATCCTTGACCTGCTCCTTGGCAATCAAGGGAGCATAGATAGCTGGTGGCATGACCTCGATAAAGTCATAATACTTGGCCACCTCAACCGCCGCATCCACACCTTGGGAAACAACCGCATCAAAAACTTCACCTTCTGAACAAGCCGACCCCAGAATCAATCCTTCCCGATGGGCATCTAAAACTGTTCTCGGAATTCGTGGCACCCCTTCAAAATACTTGGTATTGGACAAAGAAACCAACTTAAAGATATTTTTTAGACCTACCTGATTCTTGACATAAATAGTCGCATGCTTGATCCGAGCTTTTTTATAAGAATCTGGACTAATCAAATCAATATTAAGTCTAACTAGATCGGTCACACCATGTTTTTCTGCTACCTCTTTGATAAAGATGAAGAGCAGACGACCAGTAGCTTCCGCATCGTAGTTGGCCATGTGGTGATGTTCTAAGGCCACACCAAAACGCTTGGTCAAAGGTCCCAAACCATGACGCTTATACTCAGGATAGAGGTTTCTAGCAAACTCTAACGTATCGATAACTGGCTGACTAATCCTTGGAAGACCATGACGCTCATAGTTGGCATTCATAAATCCAACGTCAAAGGTAGCATTGTGGGCAACTAAGACCGTATCCTTGCAGAATTCTTGGAATTCTTGCAAAACTTGTTCCAGTGGTTTGGCATTTTTGACATGGTCATCTGTAATTCCAGTCAACTCAGTAGTAAAAGCTGACAAGGGATGTCCAGGATTGATAAATTCATCAAATTCAGCAATAACATTCCCCTTGTACATCTTAGAGGCCGCAACCTGAATCAAATCATTATAGATAGCTGAAAGCCCCGTCGTTTCCACGTCAAAGACCACGTAGGTCGCTTCCGACAAGTCCATCTCCACTTCGTTGTAGACGATAGGGACACGGTCCTCCACGATATTGGCTTCCATACCATAGATCAGCTGGATTCCCGCTTTCTTAGCAGGCTTATAGCCATGTGGGAAGGACTGAACATTTCCATGGTCTGTGATGGCAACCGCCTTGTGTCCCCACTTAGCAGCTGTCGCAACGATTTCTTCTACCTCTGGTAGTGCATCCATGGTCGACATATTAGTATGAGCATGAAACTCAACCCGTCGTTCTCCTTCTGGCATTAAATCCTTCCGCTCATAGTGAATAACTTCCTGCACGTCTTGCACGTTCATAGTCAAATCGCGTGTGAAGTTATTCATCTCTACATTCCCACGAACACGAAGCCAAGAATTCTTTTTGATGAGATCAAATTTCTGAGCTTCCTCTTCATTCTTAACCCACTTTTGCATCGAAAAACTTGAAGTGTAGTCCGTCATTTTAAAGTTGATCAAAACACGCCCTGTTCTGGTCACTTTTTGCTCCACATCAAAAACAACCCCTTCAAAGACCAAACGATTTTCCTCCGTCGTCACTTCGATCATAGGAGTAATCTCTGCCTTATCCAGCTTCGGTTTAGCTGCAGCTTTTTTAGCTTGAAAATCAAAGGATGGTTTCTCTTCCGCTGGAGGAGGTGCCATCTGTTCTAGTTGTTCCATAGCACGGAGCGCTTCCTCGTTAGCAGCTTGAACAATCTGCTCATTTTCAGCATGAAAGGCCTCTTCCTGCTCTTGTGTCAGGACATCATTCTTCTCTACTTGACAATTAAAAGCTGGAAAACCAAACTTTTCAAGTTGTTTCGCTAAATTAGGAAGGTGATTTTTCTTAAAATGCTCCTTATCAATCGCCTCAGATCCTTCAATAAATAGCTTATTGCCCTCAGCACGAACTTGCAAATTTTGATAAAGGGACTTAAAACCTTGACTAGCACATGGCCCCTCAGAAAAAGCTTCTCTATAATAGGCCTGCAAGAGTTGATTTGAAAATTCTTGAGACCGAGCCTTGATTTCGAAAACAGCTTTATTGCCTGTCTTAGAAAATTCTTCGCTCAAACCTTTCTTTAATTCTAAAAAGATTTCAATCGGTAAAATATTAGAAAATACGAAATGAAACTCCCATATCTTACTAATTTTATGAACCACAACTCGCTCAATATCGGCCTGTGCTAAAGCAGGAGCCTGTCTCATTTCAGTAGGCATCCCCAGTTGATTCATCAAAATTTCAAAACTATTTGACATTCATTTTCCTCACATTATTCTCCTACTATTTTACCATACTTAGAGGTGTTTTCTAAAGACAAAAGGAAGCCACTAAGTGACTTCCTTCTAGAGTGAGGACTGATTAGTCTTCACCTTTGTTTTTCTTAATGATTTCTTCTTGTACTGACTTAGGTACATCTTCGTAGTGGTCAAATACCATCATGAATGTACCACGTCCTTGAGATGCAGAACGAAGAACTGTGGCGTAACCGAACATTTCAGCAAGTGGAACGTAAGCACGAACGATTTGGCTGTTACCATGTGCTTCCATACCATCTACACGTCCACGACGAGCAGTTACGTGACCCATAACATCACCAAGGTTTTCTTCTGGAACAGTGATTGTTACAAGCATCATTGGCTCAAGGATAGCTGGTTGTGCTGATTTAGCAGCTTCTTTAAGAGCAAGTGATGCTGCGATCTTGAAGGCAGTTTCAGAAGAGTCGACATCGTGGTATGAACCATCGTAAAGTTTAGCTTTAACGTCAACCATTGGGTAACCTGCAAGAACACCGTTAGCCATAGATTCTACCAAACCTTTTTCAACCGCTGGGATAAATTCACGAGGAACCACACCACCGACGATTGCGTTTTCGAATTCGAATCCTTTACCTTCTTCGTTTGGAGTAAATTCAATCCATACATCACCGAATTGACCTTTACCACCAGACTGGCGTTTGAAGAATCCACGTGCTTGAGTAGAAGCGCGGAATGTTTCACGGTAAGATACTTGAGGAGCACCTACGTTCGCTTCAACTTTGAACTCACGACGCATACGGTCAACAAGGACGTCAAGGTGAAGCTCACCCATACCAGAGATAACTGTCTCACCAGTTTCAACGTTTGTTTCAACGCGGAATGTTGGATCTTCTTCAGCCAATTTTTGAAGGGCGATACCCATCTTGTCTTGGTCAGCTTTAGATTTTGGCTCAACCATCAATTGGATAACTGGTTCTGGAACGTTGATTGACTCAAGGATGATTTTAGCTTTTTCATCTGTCAATGAGTCACCAGTTGTAGTATCTTTCAAACCAACGGCAGCAGCAATGTCACCTGAGTAAACAGTGTCGATTTCTTGACGGCTGTTAGCGTGCATTTGAAGGATACGTCCGATACGCTCACGTTTACCTTTAGAAGTGTTCAATACGTATGAACCTGATTGAAGAACACCTGAGTATACACGGAAGAATGTCAAACGACCTACGAATGGGTCTGTCATGATCTTGAAGGCAAGAGCTGCAAATGGCTCTTCATCAGATGCTGGACGAGTTTCTTCTTCATCTGTATCTGGGTTGATACCTTTGATCGCTGGGATGTCAAGTGGGCTTGGAAGGTAGTCAATAACCGCATCAAGCATCAATTGAACACCTTTGTTCTTGAAGGCAGAACCACACAATACTGGGAAGAATTCAACGTTGATAGTTGCTTTACGGATACCAGCTTTCAATTCTTCGTTAGTGATTTCTTCACCTTCGAGGTATTTCATCATCAATTCTTCGTCAGTTTCAGCAACTGCTTCGATCAATTTTTCACGGTATTCTTGAGCTTGGTCAAGGTATTCAGCTGGGATATCTTCTTCAAGGATATCTGTACCAAGGTCGTTAGTATAGATTTCAGCTTTCATCTTGATCAAGTCGATGATACCACGGAAGTCATCTTCAGAACCGATTGGCAATTGGATTGGGTGTGCATTTGCTTGAAGACGATCGTGAAGTGTGCTTACAGAGTAAAGGAAGTCAGCACCGATTTTGTCCATTTTGTTGGCAAATACGATACGTGGAACTCCATACTCAGTTGCTTGACGCCAAACTGTTTCAGTTTGAGGCTCAACACCTGATTGTGAGTCAAGAACGGTAACAGCACCATCCAATACACGAAGAGAACGTTGTACTTCGATTGTGAAGTCCACGTGTCCTGGTGTGTCGATGATGTTTACGCGGTGGTTGTTCCATTGAGCTGTTGTCGCAGCAGATGTGATAGTGATACCACGCTCTTGCTCTTGCTCCATCCAGTCCATTTGTGACGCACCTTCGTGAGTTTCACCGATTTTGTGGATTTTACCAGTGTAGTAAAGAATACGCTCAGTAGTTGTTGTTTTACCAGCATCGACGTGAGCCATGATACCGATATTACGAGTTTTTTCAAGTGAAAATTCGCGTGCCATGAGGTTTGTTTCTCCTATTTATTTTTGATTTCTATTCTATTATAACATGATTTTAATAAAAACGGATAGGCAGGACCTACCCGTTCTCAATGTTTTCATGCTATTGTTGGTTTCAACTTGTAGATTTACAAGTTGAATTGAACTCGGGCTAAAGTTAATTAGCCGATTTGAGCCGGAATGGGATGCTGTGTGAAAAAGATAAACTTCCTTGTATTCGTCGAATACTGCGTCAGTTTCCTATTTTCACCTTGCATCCTTACTGTTCCTAGCATCATGATATAGTTGAGCTCAAGCTAAAAGTCTGGAGAAAAAGATGAATCTCATTGGTTGCAATCGCTACCTGCTTTGATTCCCTATTTCCTCTGGGACTTTCTTAACGCTTTCGCATCCTATATTACCAACGGAAGTGTGCGAATGCACGGTTAGCTTCAGCCATACGGTGAGTGTCTTCACGTTTCTTAACAGCTGCACCAGTGTTGTTAGCAGCATCCAAGATTTCTTTTGCAAGACGGTCTTGCATTGTGTGTTCACCACGAAGACGAGCGATTGTTACCAACCAACGAAGTCCAAGTGTTGTACGACGTTCTGGACGAACTTCAACTGGGACTTGGTAGTTAGAACCACCAACACGACGTGCACGTACTTCAAGTACAGGCATGATGTTTTCCATAGCTGTTTCAAATACTTCAAGTGCATCGTTTCCAGTAGCTTCTTTGATTTGCTCAAAAGCACCGTAAACGATTGAAGCAGCTGTACCACGTTTACCGTCAAGCATAACGCGGTTGATAAGACGAGTAACTAGTTGTGAATTGTAAAGCGGATCTGGCAATACGTCACGTTTTGGAGCTCTATTTTTACGACTCATTTCTCTTTATCCCCTTTCCTTATGCTTTTGGACGTTTAGTACCGTATTTAGAACGGCCTTGTTTACGATCGTTAACACCTGCAGTATCAAGTGCACCACGGACGATATGGTAACGTACCCCTGGAAGGTCTTTTACACGTCCACCACGAAGAAGAACTACGCTGTGCTCTTGCAAGTTGTGTCCGATACCTGGGATGTAGGCAGTAACTTCAATAAGGTTGCTCAAACGTACACGAGCGAATTTACGAAGGGCTGAGTTAGGTTTTTTAGGTGTCATTGTTCCAACACGAGTTGCAACACCACGTTTTTGTGGTGAAGAAACGTTTGTTTGAACTTTTTTATGACTGTTGTAACCAACGTTCAAAGCTGGTGATTTAGATTTTTCTACTTTTGATTTACGCGGTTTGCGAACCAATTGGTTAATTGTAGGCATCTACATTCTCCTGTGTTTTTTTATTTTTGGTGATGATACACTTGGTGACAGCTATCATCTGTGTGTACTTTTGCAACATTTGTCAGCACGTCCCTGTACACTCTTGAGAGACCAAAAGTAAAAAGTACCGTCTATTATTGTAACAAATTTTTCCATTGGTTGTCAAGATATTTTTCTTTTTTATTGTTAATTTTAGCTCTTTTGTAGTGCTCCACCAAAAAAGAAAAAGGAGGAATCCCACCCTCCTAAAGTTAGTATTGTTCCATTCAATCCCATCAATTTTAGCACATAATGTTCAAAAAAATTATATCATCACAACCAACCAGATTCTTTCGCGATATTAGCTGCCTCTGTTCGATTACCTGCATCTAGTTTTGAAAGAATATTGGTGACATAGTTTCGGACTGTTCCGTTGGATAGATAAAGTTTGTCTGCAATTTCTTGGTTAGAGAAGCCTTGAGCAATTCCCTTTAAAACTGCGATTTCTTGTTCTGTGAATGGATTGGGATGCGTCATCACCACTTCCATCAATTCAGGCGAATACTCCTTGCGTCCTTCGAGGACGGTGTGCAAGGTTTGCATGAGGTCTGCAATGTTTCTTTCTTTTAATACATAAGCATCTACTCCAGCCTTGACCGCACGTTCAAAATACCCAGGACGCTTGAAGGTCGTCACTACAACCACCTTTGTTTCTAGATTTTCTGCTCGTATCCACTCCAAGACTTCAAGACCTGTCTTAACAGGCATTTCTACGTCAAGGATGGCGATATCTACAGACTCCTTTTCTAATAGTTGGATTGCTTCTTGCCCATTCTTGGCTTGAAAGACAGACTCTACATCTGGTTGAAGCGTGAGCAACTGGCACATGGCATCTCGCAACATACTTTGATCTTCTGCAACAAGTAGTTTCATCTTAGTTTCTCTCCTTATAAGGTAGTCGAACCTGAACTTCTGTCGGTTGCTTCCAACTAATTACCTTTACTTCTCCCGAAAATGGAAGAACACGATCTCGAACTGTATGGAGGTCATCCCCCTTTATAGAAGCAAAGCCACAGCCATCATCTCCCACTGTTAGAATGAGTTCTTTCTCTGTCCGTTCTAATTTTAAGTAGACTTTAGAAGCTTTGGCATGTTTGATGATATTAGTCACCAATTCAAGCAAAATCATGGAAGCCGTTGACTCCAATTCCTGAGTTAAGCTAGCTGTATCTAGTTGATTAGCTATTTCCACCTCAATTCCAGCAATTTCTAACATCTTTTTCACAGTCTCTAGTTCGGATGTCAAAGTTCTAGACTTAAGATTTTCCACAATGGTTCGCACTTCACGCATTGATTCTTTGCTAATTTGCTGTATTTCTCTTAATTCCTTTTCCACCTGTGGATAAGCCTGCATTTGAAATAACTGCAAGGCTAGATCAGTTTTAACACTAAGCATAGCAAAGGTATGTCCCAAGCTATCATGCAAATCCTGACCGATACGACTACGTTCATTTTCAGCAAGTAATAGATTTATCTGGGCATTTTGCTTAGCCTGCGCTTCTTTCAAATCCTCCACAATCCGAATCCGAACCAAGCCAAAAGTCATTAAATCGATAAAAGTGAGAATTCCAAGTAGATAGACTAAAAACTCAACTTCGATTCTCTGAAAAATCAACAGTTGGCCCACAACAAGGACTTGAGCAAGAAGAAAAGTCCAGACATGTAAAGACTTTAAACTACGTACGCCAAAATGATAACTTAAGAGGTTAGAAAGGAAAAAGAAGAACCAGATATAATTAACAGCAACAAAGGCAGTATTCCCAACTACATAAGTCAGCATGAGACCCCAATATAGCCAAGATAGGCGCTGGCTCTTAGTTGTTAAAACACCCAAATATGCCACTACAAATAGAATATCAATGAATAAATGCCAGACAGAAAGCCACCCAGTCACTACAGGTAGGATGGGGAAAATCATAAAAATTAAACTGGCCCAAAACATATAGTGTATGCTTTTCAGTCTTTCAAGCATTAAGCATTCTCCTTATGACCTTGAAGGTAAATGGTCAAACCAAACAAAACTGCTGAAAAAACAAGTAGATAAACTGTGGCTGATAGATTGATGCTACCCTCGTTTAAGAAGGTCTTGAGCAACTCCATCAACTGATAAGTTGGTAGGCACTTCCCGATTGCTTGCATCCAGTCTGGAAATAAAGAGACGGGCATCCAGAGTCCGCCTAAAACAGCCAAGCCTAGATAGAGAAGATTGCCCACAACAGACATCAGCTGACTAGAAGGCAAGAGTGTCAAGGTCAAGCCAAGCGCTACAAAAGCTACACTTCCTACTATCAGCAAGAACGCAGCCCCAATCCAGCTTCCTAAAGACATATCCACACCTCTGACCAAGTGCCCAACTGAGAAAACAACCAGGATTGAGACCAAATAATCAACCATCATACTTGTTATCTTTGATAGATAATATTCTACCATATTTACAGGGGTATGGCGCAATGTTTTCTGCCAGTTGTTGATTTTATCGGTATGTAAAACAGCTGGGAATGAAAACATAGCTGTCGACATCATGGAAAAAGCCGTCATGGAGATGAGGTAGTCGCGCATAAAATTAGCCAGTCCACCTGATGTGTCCTGGTACATGCCTGAAAAGAATAAATAGAAGGCTGTCGGCATCCCTACGGATAACAGATAATAGACTAATTGTCGTTT
The DNA here is from genome assembly GCF_901542415.1 of Streptococcus mitis. NCBI lineage: Bacteria > Bacillati > Bacillota > Bacilli > Lactobacillales > Streptococcaceae > Streptococcus > Streptococcus mitis. Next base: position 1,294,788 of record NZ_CABEHV010000004.1, read on the forward strand.
GGTCAATAGAAATTCTATCTTGTTTAGTGCGATCCATCGTTTCATCTTAGTCATCTCCCTTTTGTGTTTCTTCAAAGATTGTATCCAGCAAACTACGATTATTAACTTCAATTTCTTGAATCCTACATCCTGCCTGAACTAATAGTTCCCAGAAAGCATCCGCTTCACGTGTAACTACTTGCAAAGCATCTTGTTTTTGTGACCAGTTTTCAACCAAGTTAGACTGCTCAATGACTTCCTTGTATGCTAGAGGAAGGATAAAGTGCTTTTCAATTCCCTCACTACGCATGGCTAGAGGCGTCGTATCACGAATCAACTCTCCCTTATTCAAGACCAAAATCCGGTCCGCTGTATGCTCTACCTCTTCGATGTAATGGGACGAATAGAGAATGGTAACTCCCTGCGCTTTTAGATCCTGAACAATTTCCCAAAAACGTTGGCGTGTTGAGGTATCCATGGCCGCAGTTGGCTCATCTAAAAAGACAAGTTTTGGTCGGCCAATCAAGGTCAAGACAAAAGAGAAAAGACGCTTTTGCCCACCTGACAATTTTTCTGCAAATTGCTCTTTTTGTTGCTTGTCAAACTGCAATAGTTGATCGATCTCCTGATTGCTCAAGGGATTTGGATAAATACTTTGAAAGAAAGCAATCAACTCTTTGACCTTTAATTTCTGAACGATGACATTTTCTTGAGGCAGATAACCTCTAATATAGTCTAACTGAGAACTCGTCACTGGCAAGCCTTGGATGGATACTTGACCGCTTGTGACCAGTTTATCTCCAAGCAAACAGTCCAAGAGTGTGGTCTTCCCAGCACCATTGGGACCAATCAAGGCGACGCATTCACCTTCAGCTACCTCAAAGGAAATATCCTTCAAAATAGCCTTGCCCTTGATGATTTTATTTAAGCTTTCTACCTTAATCATGTTCATGATATTCTCCTTTCAGCCACTCCTTTCCCATCGGAAAGGCGATAAAAATCATAAATCCTAATCCCCAGGCACCACGGATGAATTGGTGAAGGAAGGCTTGATCAAACCAACCTGTAAACATTTCTACCAACCATACCACTAGTGATAGTCCAATAAAAATATATAGAATCGCTTTTTTCATTTTTCAAACTCCTTTTTCACATCTGAGACCAATTTCAATCCTTCTCGGATAAGCCAAGACATCATGCCAAATCCTGCAAACAACTCCCAAGGAAAATGATAGAAGCCTTCATCCAATCCTGAAAACATGAGATAAGTCATGACTCCTGCTGCTACTAAACTCATTGCGACAATTACTTTATGTTTCATTTTTTCTTCCTCCCTTTCATACTTCAATTATAGTCTTTTAAAGTTAGCGGAGCTAGATGCTTCTGTCACAAGGAAATATGACAAATGTCATAAAAGATTCTGTTCAAAACAAGCAAGATACACTATACAATAAAACAAAAGTAGAAAAATCTAAGGAAGCTTCCTTAAAAGAAATATCAAACCCAATTCACACTATATTGAAAACTAATACTTATTTAAAATCAAAAGAGCGGAAATTTTTAACGTACAAAACACATATATTATAGGCAGAGCGAAAAAACTCTTCAATTACTTTCTTAAAAGTTTGTAAGAGTTATACAATCTGTTAAATTTTAATTTATGTACCTAAACTACAGTATTCATTGAACAAATCAGGAAACAAAAAAGTATACGCGATCAAAATGAATTACTGAAATTAAAAAAGAGAGAAGCAAACTGATTCTCTCTTAATGTATATAATATCTAGTTAAAACAAAAGGCTCTATAATATTTGTAGTGGGTAACCCCCTATAGATATTATGGAGCCTATTTTTGTGTAGAAAAAAAGTCCCATAAGATCTATAATGAAAAGCGACCAAACAACTCATTAGAAAGATTCATATGGAACAATTACATTTTATCACAAAACTACTCGATATCAAAGACCCAAATATCCAATTTATGGATATCATCAATAGGGATACACACAAGGAAATTATCGCTAGACTGGACTACGATGCTCCATCTTGTCCTTATTGCGGAAGTCAAATGAAAAAATATGACTTTCAAAAACCGTCTAAGATTCCTTACCTCAAAACGACTGGTAGGCCTACTAGAATTCTTCTGAAAAAGCGTCGTTTCAAGTGCTATCATTGCTCGAAAGTGATGGTCGCCGAGACCTCACTCGTCAAGAAGAATCATCAGATTCCTCGTATTATCAAGCAAAAGATTGCGCAAAAGTTAATTGAAAAGACTTCTATGACCGATATTGCCCATCAACTTTCCATTTCAATTTCAACTGTCATTCGAAAGCTCAATGATTTCCACTTTAAGCATGATTTTTCTCGTCTTCCTGAGATTATGTACTGGGACGAGTATGCCTTCACTAAGGGAAAGATGAGTTTCATTGCACAAGATTTTGATAATCTCAACATCATCACTGTTCTTGAAGGCAGAACACAGGCTATCATCCGAAATCACTTTCTGCGCTACGAGCGAGCTGTTCGTTGTCAGGTGAAAATCATTACGATGGATATGTTTAGCCCTTACTACGATATTGCCAGTAAACTTTTTCCTAACGCTAAAATCGTTCTCGACCGCTTTCACATTGTCCAACATCTCAGCCGTGCTATGAGTCGTGTACGTGTCCAAATCATGAATCAATTTGAGCGAAAATCCCATGAATACAAGGCTATCAAGCGTTACTGGAAGCTCATTCAACAGGATAGTCGTAAACTCAGCGATAAACGATTTTATCGCCCTACTTTTCGTATGCACTTAACAAATAAAGAGATTCTAGATAAGCTTTTGAGCTATTCAGAAGACTTGAAACACCACTACAATCTCTATCAGCTCTTACTTTTTCACTTCCAGAATAAAGAGTCTGACAAATTCTTCGGACTCATTGAGGACAATCTAAAGAAGATTCATCCTCTTTTTCAGACTGTCTTTAAAACTTTTCTCAAGGATAAAGAGAAAATCGTCAACGCTCTTCAATTACCTTATTCTAACGCCAAACTGGAAGCGACCAATAATCTCATAAAACTTATCAAGCGCAATGCCTTTGGTTTTCGGAACTTTGAAAACTTCAAAAAACGAATTTTTATCGCTCTCAATATCAAAAAAGAAAGGACGAAATGTGTCCTTTCTCGAGCTTAGCTTTTCTTCAACCCACTACAGTTGACAAAGAGCCAAACAAAAAAGATACGCTTACGTATCTCTGTAATGAATCGGGAAGACAGGATTCGAACCTGCGACACCTTGGTCCCAAACCAAGTACTCTACCAAGCTGAGCTACTTCCCGAGTTAAATAGAAAAATGCACCCTAGAGGAGTCGAACCTCTAACCGCCTGATTCGTAGTCAGGTACTCTATCCAGTTGAGCTAAGGGTGCTCATTAGTTTATGCCGAGGACCGGAATCGAACCGGTACGATCGTTACCAATCGCAGGATTTTAAGTCCTGTGCGTCTGCCAGTTCCGCCACCCCGGCCTCTCTAAGCGAACGACGGGATTCGAACCCGCGACCCCCACCTTGGCAAGGTGGTGTTCTACCACTGAACTACGTTCGCACTGTTTTCTTCTATCTAAAAATGCCGGCTACATGACTTGAACACGCGACCCTCTGATTACAAATCAGATGCTCTACCAACTGAGCTAAGCCGGCTCATTTATTATATCTTAATGCGGGTTAAGGGACTTGAACCCCCACGCCGTTAAGCGCCAGATCCTAAATCTGGTGCGTCTGCCAATTCCGCCAAACCCGCATATATGACCCGTACTGGGCTCGAACCAGTGACCCATTGATTAAAAGTCAATTGCTCTACCAACTGAGCTAACGAGTCTAAAGTAACTTTCATTACCTTAAACGGTCCCGACGGGAATCGAACCCGCGATCTTCGCCGTGACAGGGCGACGTGATAACCGCTACACTACGGGACCTATGGGAGTTAACGGGATCGAACCGCTGACCCTCTGCTTGTAAGGCAGATGCTCTCCCAGCTGAGCTAAACTCCCTAGAGCTAAGCGACTTCCATATCTCACAGGGGGCAACCCCCAACTACTTCCGGCGTTCTAGGGCTTAACTTCTGTGTTCGGCATGGGTACAGGTGTATCTCCTAGGCTATCGTCACTTAACTCTGAGTAATACCTACTCAAAATTGAATATCTATTCAAACCAAGAAAACCTCTCGCTTTCATATTCTCAGTTACTTTGGATAAGTCCTCGAGCTATTAGTATTAGTCCGCTACATGTGTCGCCACACTTCCACTTCTAACCTATCTACCTGATCATCTCTCAGGGCTCTTACTGATATAAAATCATGGGAAATCTCATCTTGAGGTGGGTTTCACACTTAGATGCTTTCAGCGTTTATCCCTTCCCTACATAGCTACCCAGCGATGCCTTTGGCAAGACAACTGGTACACCAGCGGTAAGTCCACTCTGGTCCTCTCGTACTAGGAGCAGATCCTCTCAAATTTCCTACGCCCGCGACGGATAGGGACCGAACTGTCTCACGACGTTCTGAACCCAGCTCGCGTGCCGCTTTAATGGGCGAACAGCCCAACCCTTGGGACCGACTACAGCCCCAGGATGCGACGAGCCGACATCGAGGTGCCAAACCTCCCCGTCGATGTGAACTCTTGGGGGAGATAAGCCTGTTATCCCCAGGGTAGCTTTTATCCGTTGAGCGATGGCCCTTCCATACGGAACCACCGGATCACTAAGCCCGACTTTCGTCCCTGCTCGAGTTGTAGCTCTCGCAGTCAAGCTCCCTTATACCTTTACACTCTGCGAATGATTTCCAACCATTCTGAGGGAACCTTTGGGCGCCTCCGTTACCTTTTAGGAGGCGACCGCCCCAGTCAAACTGCCCGTCAGACACTGTCTCCGATAGGGATCACCTATCCGGGTTAGAGTGGCCATAACACAAGGGTAGTATCCCAACAACGTCTCCTTCGAAACTGGCGTCCCGATCTCATAGACTCCTACCTATCCTGTACATGTGGTACAGACACTCAATATCAAACTGCAGTAAAGCTCCATGGGGTCTTTCCGTCCTGTCGCGGGTAACCTGCATCTTCACAGGTACTAAAATTTCACCGAGTCTCTCGTTGAGACAGTGCCCAAATCATTACGCCTTTCGTGCGGGTCGGAACTTACCCGACAAGGAATTTCGCTACCTTAGGACCGTTATAGTTACGGCCGCCGTTTACTGGGGCTTCAATTCATACCTTCGCTTACGCTAAGCACTCCTCTTAACCTTCCAGCACCGGGCAGGCGTCACCCCCTATACATCATCTTACGATTTAGCAGAGAGCTGTGTTTTTGATAAACAGTTGCTTGGGCCTATTCACTGCGGCTGACTTAAAGTCAGCACCCCTTCTCCCGAAGTTACGGGGTCATTTTGCCGAGTTCCTTAACGAGAGTTCTCTCGCTCACCTGAGGCTACTCGCCTCGACTACCTGTGTCGGTTTGCGGTACGGGTAGAGTATGTTTAAACGCTAGAAGCTTTTCTTGGCAGTGTGACGTCACTAACTTCGCTACTAAACTTCGCTCCCCATCACAGCTCAATGTTATAGATATAAGCATTTGACTCATATCACACCTCACTGCTTAGACAGACTCTTCCAATCGTCTGCTTTAGTTAGCCTACTGCGTCCCTCCATCACTACATACTCTAGTACAGGAATATCAACCTGTTGTCCATCGGATACACCTTTCGGTCTCTCCTTAGGTCCCGACTAACCCAGGGCGGACGAGCCTTCCCCTGGAAACCTTAGTCTTACGGTGGACAGGATTCTCACCTGTCTTTCGCTACTCATACCGGCATTCTCACTTCTATGCGTTCCAGCACTCCTCACGGTACACCTTCTTCACACATAGAACGCTCTCCTACCATACCTATAAAGGTATCCACAGCTTCGGTAAATTGTTTTAGCCCCGGTACATTTTCGGCGCAGGGTCACTCGACTAGTGAGCTATTACGCACTCTTTGAATGAATAGCTGCTTCTAAGCTAACATCCTAGTTGTCTGTGCAACCCCACATCCTTTTCCACTTAACAATTATTTTGGGACCTTAGCTGGTGGTCTGGGCTGTTTCCCTTTCGACTACGGATCTTAGCACTCGCAGTCTGACTGCCGACCATAATTCATTGGCATTCGGAGTTTATCTGAGATTGGTAATCCGGGATGGACCCCTCACCCAAACAGTGCTCTACCTCCAAGAATCTTAATGTCGACGCTAGCCCTAAAGCTATTTCGGAGAGAACCAGCTATCTCCAAGTTCGTTTGGAATTTCTCCGCTACCCACAAGTCATCCAAGCACTTTTCAACGTGCCCTGGTTCGGTCCTCCAGTGCGTCTTACCGCACCTTCAACCTGCTCATGGGTAGGTCACATGGTTTCGGGTCTACGTCATGATACTAATTCGCCCTATTCAGACTCGGTTTCCCTACGGCTCCGTCTCTTCAACTTAACCTCGCATCATAACGTAACTCGCCGGTTCATTCTACAAAAGGCACGCTCTCACCCATTAACGGGCTCGAACTTGTTGTAGGCACACGGTTTCAGGTTCTATTTCACTCCCCTCCCGGGGTGCTTTTCACCTTTCCCTCACGGTACTGGTTCACTATCGGTCACTAGGGAGTATTTAGGGTTGGGAGATGGTCCTCCCAGATTCCGACGGGATTTCGCGTGTCCCGCCGTACTCAGGATACTGCTAGGTACAAAGACTATTTTAAATACGAGGCTATTACTCTCTTTGGCTGATCTTCCCAAATCATTCTTCTATAATCTTTGAGTCCACATTGCAGTCCTACAACCCCGAAGAGTAAACTCTTCGGTTTGCCCTCCTGCCGTTTCGCTCGCCGCTACTAAGGCAATCGCTTTTGCTTTCTCTTCCTGCAGCTACTTAGATGTTTCAGTTCACTGCGTCTTCCTCCTCACATCCTTAACAGATGCGGGTAACAGGTAGTACCTGTTGGGTTCCCCCATTCGGAAATCCCTGGATCATCGCTTACTTACAGCTACCCAAGGCATATCGTCGTTTGTCACGTCCTTCTTCGGCTCCTAGTGCCAAGGCATCCACCGTGCGCCCTTATTAACTTAACCTTATTTTTTGACCTTTCAGTCATAAACTCTTATTAATACTACAGCGTTTTCGGTTTATTTTCTTGTTACTATTTGATATAGATATTCAATTTTCAATGTGCATTACTTGGTGATCTCTCACCAATGGAGCCTAGCGGGATCGAACCGCTGACCTCCTGCGTGCAAAGCAGGCGCTCTCCCAGCTGAGCTAAGGCCCCACAAGACCTCTCAAGACTAAACAAGACCAATGCGCAGTTCCTTATCCTTAGAAAGGAGGTGATCCAGCCGCACCTTCCGATACGGCTACCTTGTTACGACTTCACCCCAATCATCTATCCCACCTTAGGCGGCTGGCTCCTAAAAGGTTACCTCACCGACTTCGGGTGTTACAAACTCTCGTGGTGTGACGGGCGGTGTGTACAAGGCCCGGGAACGTATTCACCGCGGCGTGCTGATCCGCGATTACTAGCGATTCCGACTTCATGTAGGCGAGTTGCAGCCTACAATCCGAACTGAGACTGGCTTTAAGAGATTAGCTTGCCGTCACCGGCTTGCGACTCGTTGTACCAGCCATTGTAGCACGTGTGTAGCCCAGGTCATAAGGGGCATGATGATTTGACGTCATCCCCACCTTCCTCCGGTTTATTACCGGCAGTCTCGCTAGAGTGCCCAACTGAATGATGGCAACTAACAATAGGGGTTGCGCTCGTTGCGGGACTTAACCCAACATCTCACGACACGAGCTGACGACAACCATGCACCACCTGTCACCTCTGTCCCGAAGGAAAGCTCTATCTCTAGAGCGGTCAGAGGGATGTCAAGACCTGGTAAGGTTCTTCGCGTTGCTTCGAATTAAACCACATGCTCCACCGCTTGTGCGGGCCCCCGTCAATTCCTTTGAGTTTCAACCTTGCGGTCGTACTCCCCAGGCGGAGTGCTTAATGCGTTAGCTGCGGCACTAAACCCCGGAAAGGGTCTAACACCTAGCACTCATCGTTTACGGCGTGGACTACCAGGGTATCTAATCCTGTTTGCTCCCCACGCTTTCGAGCCTCAGCGTCAGTTACAAGCCAGAGAGCCGCTTTCGCCACCGGTGTTCCTCCATATATCTACGCATTTCACCGCTACACATGGAATTCCACTCTCCCCTCTTGCACTCAAGTTAAACAGTTTCCAAAGCGTACTATGGTTAAGCCACAGCCTTTAACTTCAGACTTATCTAACCGCCTGCGCTCGCTTTACGCCCAATAAATCCGGACAACGCTTGGGACCTACGTATTACCGCGGCTGCTGGCACGTAGTTAGCCGTCCCTTTCTGGTAAGATACCGTCACAGTGTGAACTTTCCACTCTCACACTCGTTCTTCTCTTACAACAGAGCTTTACGATCCGAAAACCTTCTTCACTCACGCGGCGTTGCTCGGTCAGACTTCCGTCCATTGCCGAAGATTCCCTACTGCTGCCTCCCGTAGGAGTCTGGGCCGTGTCTCAGTCCCAGTGTGGCCGATCACCCTCTCAGGTCGGCTATGTATCGTCGCCTTGGTGAGCCGTTACCCCACCAACTAGCTAATACAACGCAGGTCCATCTGGTAGTGATGCAATTGCACCTTTTAAGCAAATGTCATGCAACATCTACTCTTATGCGGTATTAGCTATCGTTTCCAATAGTTATCCCCCGCTACCAGGCAGGTTACCTACGCGTTACTCACCCGTTCGCAACTCATCCGGAGAAGCAAGCTCCTCCTTCAGCGTTCTACTTGCATGTATTAGGCACGCCGCCAGCGTTCGTCCTGAGCCAGGATCAAACTCTCATTAAAAGTTTGAGTTCTCACTCATTTCTGTCACTGACAGATTTATTGTTTTTTTTCATTGTTCAGTACTACAACCTTAGTTGTAGTGCCCTGCACATTGGTTCGTCTTGTTCAGTTTTCAAAGGTCTTTGTCACTCACTTCTCTCAAGTGACAACTATATTAGTATATCACAGTCGCTTTCGCTTGTCAACACTTTTTTGAAACTTTTTTTAATTTTTTTCAATCAGTATTTCTTCTGCAATATACCATAGTCCGTACGGGATTCGAACCCGTGTTACCGCCGTGAAAAGGCGGTGTCTTAACCCCTTGACCAACGGACCGGAGTTGTTATTTTCAACTCTTACTATTATACCGACTTTTCAAACTTTGTCAACACCTTTTTCTAATTTTTTTCATTTTTTTTGCATAGCTAATTTCTCAAAGTAACTTCCACTTGCCCAACCAAAGTGGAAATTAGTCTAAAACGGATTTTTATGGTGGAATTAAGTGTGAGACGTTTGAGTTAGAAATGAGGTCTACTATGACAAAACATAAACACCTTACCCTTTCAGACCGTAATGATATCCAATTAGGCTTAGAGCGCGGTGAAACCTTCAAAGCTATCGGACAATCCATTCTAAAAGACCCAACTACTGTTTCCAAAGAAGTCAAACGAAACAGACAAGTCCGAGAGTCTACATGCGATAACCTTCCTTGCCCTTTACTCGATAAGGCTCCCTTTGTCTGTAATGGATGCCCTAAAAGAAGACAAAATTGTGGATTTAAAAAAATCTTCTACCTTGCTAAACAAGCTCAAAAACAGTACGAACAAACTCTTGTCGAAGCTCGTGAAGGAACTCCCCTTAATTCCAAGGCCTTCTGGGACATGGACAAAGTCATTTCTGATGGTGTTAAAAAGGGACAACACATCTATCATATCCTCAAAACTCATAACCTTGATGTCAGTTCCTCAACCGTCTATCGACACATCCGAAAAGGATACCTATCTATCGCTCATATTGACCTAGCCAGAGCCGTTAAATTCAAAGAAAGACGGAAAAGGAAACTACCTTCCATCCCTAAAGAAGCTAAAAAAGGCCGTTCCTATGAGGATTTCCAAAACTATTTAGTCCTTAATCAACTAGACTCTTGGCTGGAAATGGACACAGTTCTGGGGAGGATGGGAGGTAAAGTCCTACTTACCTTCAACCTGTCTTTCTGTAACTTTATCTTCGCTAGGCTTCTGGATAATAAAACTGCCCTTGAGGTTACCAAACACCTCTATACCATCAAGAACACTCTTCATGAAGCTGATAAAGATTTCTTCCAACTCTTTCCTGTCATTCTTACCGATAATGGTGGAGAGTTTGCCAGGGTTGATGATATCGAAATGGATGTGCGAGGAGAGAGTAAACTCTTCTTTTGTGACCCTAATCGCTCTGACCAGAAAGGGAGAATTGAGAAAAACCACACACTGATTCGAGACATTCTACCTAAGGGAACTGCTTTTGACAACTTAACTCAAGAGGACATCAATCTCGTCTGCTCTCATGTCAACAGTGTCAAACGTGCTGCTTTGAATGGAAAGTCAGCCTATGAGCTCTTTGCCTTTACCTATGGAGAAGAGATTCCTAAGCTTCTAGGTATTTCTAAAATACCTGCAGAAGACGTCTGTCAGTCTTCGAAATTACTCCAACATAAGTTCTAAAAACTAACCTTTAACCGCATTCAAACGTCTCACACTAACTTCCACCATAGCGGAACTTAATCTGAAACGCTTTCAGATGAGGGGATTTTGTGCGCTCTTTTTTTCGATTCCTTTTGGTTACAAAAGCGATGAAATCAAGCATTAGTAAAACCAGTGGAACTTACCCTGACACGGATTTCCACTGGTTTTTAGGATTTTTATCAGACTAACTTCCACTTCTACTAGCGGTGGAACTTAGTTTGCGAATTTACCTTTTTTTTGCATAGCTTCTTACCGGGTACGGATATCAAACTCTTTAAACACAATACGTAAGTCTCTTAATACTCTTTGACGACCTCGGAATCGTTCATTTCTTAAAACACGTTCTAGTTCTTCTTGTTGCTCTTTACTTTGTTTGTTTCTATAATCTCTTAGTGTCTCATGAAAGAGATAATACTCATCTAGCCACAGACCTCCCTCACTGATACGATGACTAATCTCACCTACTTCTTCATAAGGTTCTTTATCATATCTACGCTTCTGGCTTTCTTGTTTACGGATATAGTCTAGAATTCTATTTCGGAATTTAGTTTTGAAGTATTTACGTAAACGTGGGATATCTTCTACAAGCCCTTCTTCTCTACTGATCAATTCATGTAAGCAAATCATGCCTTCTTGGTCCCAATCCGATAGTTCCCATAAATGCAAGTAATATTCATTTCTACACTTGTACACAATTCCCTGGACTTCTTTATACAATTCTTTAAACATAACGTTCCCCTTTCTAGATACAGTCTAACAAATAATGAAGCTAATTTGATTCATTTCATCCATTCTGTTCTCTTCACCGTCTCAAATGCACAAAAAAGAGAGGACATGCCTCTCTTGGGGTTATAATTCTGCGATTTGGTTTAGGTTTACTTCTGCAACTGTGTCATTACCAAACATAGAGATAATCATCTTCACTTTGTTATTATCAATTTCTGTAATCTTACCAGTGTAATCTGCAAAAGCACCATCAATAATACGTACAGTTTGACCAACCTCAACATCGATATCAAACTCTTGAACAGTTTGTCCCATAGATATCAAAATGTCACGAATTTCTTGTTCCAATAATGGAGTTGGTTTTGATCTATTCCCGTGTGACCCGACAAATCCTGTAACGTTCGGAGTATTTCGAACAACAAACCAAGCTTCATCTGTCATGACCATTTCTACAAGAACATAACCTGGAAATCGATTTTCTTCTACTTCTTTTCTCTTTCCATTTTTTTCAACTTGCACTGTTTGTGTTGGAATTTCAACACGTAGAATATTATCCAACATATTGTAGGTTTGCGCACGTTGCAATAGATTTTCTTTTACCTTATTTTCATAACCAGAATAAGTTTGTAAAACAAACCACCCTTTATCAAAACTATCCATGATATTTCCTTTCATAAATAGAAGATTTCTAGTGTAATTAACTCCACTAACCTTCTAAAAAATGTTAATAAATCGAATCAAACTTGAAACAATCAACTGGTCAAAAATGTAAATAATTATTACAAAGAAAGCTGTGTATTCCATTATAGAACGAAAATCTCTCCAGCTTTCCTTGCGAGTTGGCCATGTTGTGTCTTTAAGAAGTCTAAAAATATCTCCAATAAAACGCATCGCTCTCTCCTATCTCGTTTCTCTGTGTGTAGTGTACTTGCCACAATGCTTACAAAATTTATTTACTTCTAGTCGTGTAGGCTTGGGGGTTCCACTAATCTTTATTGAATAGTTTCTCGAACCACAAACCGCACAAGCTAGGCTTGCTTTTTTTAGTGCCATAACGCCTCCATCTTATCTATTATAACAAGAAAGCTAGGCTTTGACAAGCATCTTAGCGAAATAGATTGACTACCGAATCCCATATTGTTTGAGCCTTTTCCTTAATCTTAGCATCCGAGATAGCCCGACTAGCCTCATCTACTAGACTTTGCGCACGTCCTCGAATATCAGACAAATTATCATCTGTCTGGCTATTATCATTGGTTTGTACTTGTCTTTTTGTATTGGCTGGTGCAATTCCATTTTGCTTATAAGCATTTTCAACCGTAAAGGTACTTCCTGGCGTATAAGGTAAAATGGTATTAGCAATGTTTCTAAAGACATGAGCTGCACCGTTTGAAGTAGATCCTGCTAGATAGTGATTTTCATCAGTGGTAGGGAAACCAAGCCAGTGACTAATCACTACATCCGGAGTATAACCAATTACCCACTGGTCACTTGTGTATTCCGGATTGAAAACAGCTTCAGTTGTTCCAGTTTTTCCTGCCATGACATAGTCTGCAGGCGATGAACTAATACCTGTTCCGTTTGTAAATGTTCCCAACATCATACTGGTCATCTTGTCAGCTACAGACTTATCAATCACCCGTTTTTGTGAATTTTTATGGCTTGCAATAACTTGTCCACTAGCATTTTCAATTCTACTAATAAAATGAGCTTCAGGCATTAAACCTTCATTTGCAAAGGCAGCATATGCTTGAGCCATTTGCAGAGGATTGGTTTCGACACCACTTCCCAAGGCGACACCAAGAACACGGTCGACCTTTTCCATGTTGAGTCCGAATTTTTCGCCTGCCTCAAAAGCCTTGTCGACGCCCAAATCATTAACAGTGGCAACAGCAGGTAGATTAAGCGACTCTGCCAAGGCTTGATACATAGGAACTTCTCGACTCGTTTTGATCCCTGCATAGTTATCAACCTTATAGCTGTCATACTGCATGGTATGGTTATCCAACTGCTTATTCAAAGCCCAGCCAGCTTCAACTGCAGGCGTATAAACAACTAAAGGCTTAATTGTAGAACCAGGGCTACGTTTTGATTGAGTTGCATAGTTGAAATTCCGGAATCCAGTTTTATCATTGTCAGCAACCTGACCGACAACTCCACGAACTCCACCTGTTTTCGGTTCGAGAGCTACACTTCCTGATTGAGCAAATGTTCCATCCTCCGCCCTCGGAAATAGCGCTGTATTTTCATAGACAACCTGCATATTTGCTTGGTAGTTTTGGTCCAGCTCTGTGTAAATGCGATAGCCATTATTGACAATTTCTTCCTCTGTTAGACTATACTTGGAAACAGCCTCATTAACAACCGCATCAAAGTAAGAAGGATAGCGGTAATCTGAAATCTTTCCTTCATACTTATCGTGCAATTGCGAAGTCATATCAACTTCTGCAGCTTCGGTTTCTTGGTTTTTATCAATGTAACCCGCTGCAAGCATATTTTGTAAGACAGTGTCGCGACGATTAGTCGAATCTTGTACGGAATTCAAAGGATTATACAGTTCCGGCCCTTTGAGCATCCCTGCCAGAGTCGCAGCTTGATCCAAACTCACTTCTGACGCAGAAACTCCAAAGTATTTCTTACTCGCATCTTCTACACCCCACACACCATTTCCAAAATAGGCATTGTTAAGGTACATGGTTAAAATTTGATCCTTACTATATTTTTTTGTTAATTCTAAGGCAAGGAAAAATTCTTTTGCTTTTCTCTCGACAGTTTGATCCTGTGATAGATAGGCGTTTTTAGCCAGCTGTTGGGTAATAGTAGAACCACCACCTGAACGACCAGCAGTTACAATAGCCAAGAAGAAACGACCATAGTTAATCCCGTCATTTTTATAAAAAGAACGATCTTCTGTCGCAATAACGGCATTCTGCAAATTTTTACTGATATCAGTCAATTCAACATAAGTTCCTTTTTGACCAGACAAGGCACCAGCCTCCTTTTCTTCACGGTCAAAAATGAGAGTTCGAGTTTTCAAGGCATTTTGCAAATCATTGACATTGGTTGATTTGGCAACAGCAAACAAATAGGTTCCGACTAGCAAGCCTGCACTCAATCCTAGTATAAGGACAATCTTTGTTAGATGATAGCGACGCCAGAATTTTCGAATTGGACCCACTTGGGCTAATTTTTTTCGATCACTACGAGAGCGACGTAAGCTAGTAGAATCAGAGTCCTCTGATTCACTTGTTTCTTTTTTAAAAAGAGAAAGAAATTTCTCAAACAATTTATCTAATTTCATGCGTTTATTTTATCATCTTCATCATAGGAAGACAAGAATTTAGCTATTTCCTATCCAAATAGGGCTTTTTTTGTTACAATATCTGTATGAAATTCACATTTACATTACCAGACTCTCTACCTCAAATAACGGTAAAGCAATTACTTGAGGAACAACTCCTCATTCCTAGAAAAATCCGTCATTTTTTGAGAATCAAGAAACACATTTTGATAAACCAAGAAGAAGTCCACTGGAACGAAATCGTAAATCCTGGAGATATTTGCCAGTTAACTTTTGACAAGGAAGATTATCCCGAAAAAGAAATTCCTTGGGGCAATCCTAACCTCGTTCAGAAAGTTTATCAAGATCAACACTTGATTATTGTAAACAAACCCGAGGGGATGAAAACGCATGGTAATCAGCCAAACGAAATCGCCCTTCTTAACCATGTCAGTGCCTATGTTGGCCAAACCTGCTATGTCGTTCATCGTCTGGACATGGAAACCAGTGGCTTGGTTCTCTTTGCCAAAAATCCTTTTATCCTGCCCATTCTCAATCGCTTACTGGAGAAAAAAGAGATTTCTAGGGAATATTGGGCACAGGTCGACGGACATATCAACAGCAAAGAACTTGTTTTCAAAGACAAAATTGGACGTGATCGCCATGATCGCAGAAAGCGAATAGTTGATACAAAAAATGGACAATATGCTGAAACACATGTAAGCAGATTAAAGCAATTTCCAAACAAAACTTCCTTGGTTCGTTGCAAACTAAAGACAGGGCGAACACATCAAATTCGTGTGCACCTTTCGCATCATAATTTCCCTATTTTAGGTGACCCTCTCTATAATAGCAAATCAAAGACGAGTCGGCTTATGCTCCACGCCTTTCGACTGTCCTTTACCCATCCGCTTACATTAGAGAAATTAAGCTTCACTGCCCTTTCAGATACTTTTGAAAAAGAATTAAAAAAGAATGGATGATTCCGTCATCCATTTTTCCATATAAGAAAAGCAAGACCAAGAGGCCTTGCTTTTTATCGACTCATGAATTATTTAGCGATTTTTGCGAAGTATTCAAGAGTACGAACAAGTTGTGCAGTGTATGACATTTCGTTGTCGTACCATGATACAACTTTAACCAATTGTTTACCGTCAACGTCAAGAACTTTAGTTTGAGTTGCGTCAAACAATGAACCGTAAGACATACCTAGGATATCTGAAGATACGATTGGATCTTCAGTGTATCCGTATGATTCGTTTGAAGCTGCTTTCATAGCTGCGTTCACTTCGTCAACAGTAACGTTCTTTTCAAGAACTGCTACCAACTCAGTTACAGAACCTGCTGGAACAGGAACACGTTGAGCAGCTCCGTCCAATTTACCGTTCAATTCTGGGATTACAAGACCGATAGCTTTTGCAGCACCAGTTGAGTTAGGAACGATGTTTACAGCACCAGCGCGAGCACGGCGAAGGTCACCACCACGGTGTGGTCCGTCAAGAATCATTTGGTCACCAGTGTAAGCGTGGATAGTAGTCATCAATCCTTCTACAACACCAAAGTTGTCTTGAAGAGCTTTAGCCATTGGAGCCAAGCAGTTTGTAGTACATGAAGCACCTGAGATAACTGTTTCAGTACCGTCAAGAACGTCGTGGTTAGTGTTGAATACAACTGTTTTAACGTCGTTTCCACCAGGAGCAGTGATAACAACTTTTTTAGCTCCACCAGCGTGCAAGTGTTTTTCAGCAGCTGCTTTCTTAGCAAAGAAACCAGTAGCTTCAAGAACGATTTCTACACCGTCGTTAGCCCAGTCGATTTGTTCTGGATCACGTTCAGCAGAAACTTTGATGAATTTACCGTTAACTTCAAATCCACCTTCTTTAACTTCAACAGTACCATCGAAACGACCTTGAGTTGTGTCGTATTTCAACAAGTGTGCAAGCATAACTGGATCTGTAAGGTCGTTGATACGAGTAACTTCAACACCTTCTACGTTTTGGATACGACGGAAAGCAAGACGACCGATACGTCCGAAACCGTTAATACCAACTTTAACTACCATTAGTGATTTCCTCCTTATGAAAATCATGAAATTTTTATTGTGAAAAGAGTAACTTGAATCACTACAAATCACCTTTCAACAAACCTATTATATAACTATTTAAGTTTAATTGCAAGTACGGGCGTTGTTTTTTGTCTACACCTCACTTATTTTTCTTTCCCCTTTGAAAGCCTATACTGCTGTCTTTCTTTGTCTACCTAGTCATTTACCGGTTTCCTTTTAAAAAGAAAAGTGAAAATAGAAAAGCTAAAAATTATTTTCAATCTTCCAATTTTACAAAAAAGAGACAGGAAATTCCTGCCTCTAGGCTGATAACGATTATTTACGGCGTCCTGGTCTTTCTTTGTAGCCATAGTAAGAATCTTCGATGATTTCTTGCATATGGTCAACCATTGGAAGACGTGGGTTGGCAGGTGAACATTGGTCTTCATAAGCAAGGAAGGCCAATTCACGAGAATGTTCTTTCCATTCTTTTTCATCGATTCCTTGTGCTTTGAAGTTCATTTGGATACCTACGCGCTCACCAAGTTCGTAAACAGCTTTTGCGTAAGATTCAACCCCTTCCTCTGGTGTAGAAGCTGGAAGCCCAAGCATACGAGCAATATCTTGGTATTTTTCATCTGCACGGTAGTAGTTGTACTTAGGCCATGTTGCTGTCTTAGCTGGACGTGTACCGTTGTAGCGGATGACATATGGAAGCAAGATAGCATTAGTACGTCCGTGGATTGTGTGGAATTGCGCACCAATCTTATGGGCCATTGAGTGAGAAATACCTAGGAAGGCATTGGCAAAGGCCATACCAGCGATTGTTGAAGCGTTATGCATTTTCTCACGTGAATGGAAGTCTGCGTTCTTAACTGAGCTTTCAAGGTTTTCGAATACAAGTTTGATGGCTTGAAGTGCAAGACCGTCAGTGTAGTCGCTAGCCATTTGTGATACGTAAGCTTCAGTCGCGTGGGTCAATACGTCCATACCAGTATCTGCAGCTACAAATCCTGGAACTGTCAATACCAAAGCAGGGTCTACGATTGCCACAGTTGGTGTCAATGAGTAGTCAGCTATTGGATATTTACGGTTGTTTGCTTTATCAGAGATAACGGCAAATGGTGTTACTTCAGATCCTGTACCAGATGTAGTTGGAATCGCGATGAATTTAGTCTTCTTACCAAGCAATGGGAACTTGAAGGCACGTTTACGGATATCCATAAATTTTTGAACAAGGTCACGGAAGTCCACTTCTGGTTGTTCGTAGAAGAGCCACATTACTTTAGCAGCATCCATTGGAGATCCACCGCCGAGAGCGATGATTGTATCTGGTTTGAAGGCACGCATAATCTCAGTACCACGTTCAACTGTAGTGATATCTGGATCTGGTTCTACATCAGCAAAGATTTGGTAAACCACCTTATTGCGACGAAGGTCAAGTTGTTCGATGATACGATCAAGGAAACCAAGCTCTACCATGGCATGGTCAGTAACGATCATGACACGTTCAACGTCACGACATTTTTGAAGGTATTGAATTGAATCACGTTCAAAGTATGTTTTTGAAGGAAGTTTCATCCATTGCATGTTATTTCTCCGTCTTCCGACTTTTTTGATATTCAAGAGGTTAATGGCACTAACGTTATCCCCAACTGAGTTGCGTCCGTAAGAACCACATCCGAGTGTCAATGATGGTAAGAAGGCATTGTAAACGTCCCCGATACCACCGAAAGTAGAAGGTGAGTTACAGATAACACGAATAGCTTTAACAGCTTTACCAAATTCTTTAGTCAATTCTTCATCAGCAGTATGAATGGCAGCTGAGTGTCCAAGACCGTTAAATTCAACCATTTGACGAGCCTTAGTAATACCATCTTCACGGCTTTCAGATTTCAAAACTGCGATAACTGGTGACAATTTTTCACGAGTCAATGGCTCATTTTCACCAACTTCTTTACATTCAGCAGCAAGAATGTTTGTTCCTTCTGGAACTGTAAATCCTGCTTGTTCTGCAATCCAGGTTGCCGGTTTACCAACGATATCAGCGTTCAATTTTGCACCAGCACAGTTTTTGCTGTTTGCTTTCACGCCGAAGCAGAATTCTTCAAGAAGTGCTTTTTCTTTTTTGTTTACAAAGTAAGTGTGGTAAGATTTGAACTCTGCTACAAATTCATCGTAGATTTCTTTATCAATGATAACCGCTTGTTCAGATGCACAGACCATACCGTTATCAAATGATTTAGACATGACGATATCGTGTGCTGCTTGACGAATGTTTGCTGATTTTTCAACATAAGCTGGAACGTTACCGGCACCTACCCCAAGAGCTGGTTTACCACATGAGTATGCGGCTTTAACCATAGCATTACCACCCGTTGCAAGGATTGTTGCAATACCTTCGTGGTTCATAAGGGCACTAGTTGCTTCCATAGATGGTTGAGTAATCCATTGTACACAGTTTTCAGGAGCACCAGCTGCGATAGCTGCATCGCGGACGATACGTGCTGCATGAGCAGATGATTCTTGTGCTGATGGGTGGAAGGCAAAAACGATTGGATTACGTGTCTTCAATGAAATCAATGATTTGAAGATTGCTGTTGATGTTGGGTTTGTTGTAGGAGTAATACCACAGACAACACCAACCGGTTCAGCGATGAGAGTCAATCCTGTTACATCGTCTTCTTCGATAACGCCAACTGTTTTAGTGTGGCGCATGTTGTTTACCACGTGTTCACAAGCAAACAAGTTCTTAGTCGCTTTATCTTCAAATACACCACGTCCTGTTTCTTCAAAGGCATGTAAAGCCAATTCTCCATGGGCATCCAAAGCTGCTACTGACGCTTTGGCTACAATATAGTCGACTTGCTCTTGATCCAATTTACGCATTTCTTCAAGGGCTACGAGAGCTTTTTGCACCAACTCATCTACATGTTTTTCAGCAGCGAGTTTCTTTTCCTCTGGTGTCACAGTTTTTTTATCAGCCATATTTTCCTCCATAGCTTTCAAGGATTTAATCCTTTGTTAATTTTTTCACAAGTTTATTATATCGCATTATTTCAACTTTGTAAACAGTTTCATAAACATTTCACAAAGAATTTTTAGTTATTTGTGAAATTTTTCCCATCCTCTTTACTCATCAGGTTTTTCCTTTAGAGTTTGTGAAATTTATTTCAAATATTTTTTATTTCACAAACTTGCTTGGAAAAGAGACTTGGAAAGAGATAGATTTTCGAGTAAGCGCTTACTTTTTGTTTCTAACAATACCTCCTTTAATAAGGAGGCTTTATTTTTGTTGAAAAACGCCTTGTTTAAAAGTCCCTTCATAAACGACTTCTTGTTCTGTTGTTAGTTTCCCTTTTCCTTCAGCCTGACCATTTACAAAATCACCTTCGTAAGTCCAGCCTTCTTTGGATTGAAAAGTTCCTTTTCCATTGAAGGAACCATTGATGAAACCACCTGTATACTGGTCTCCATTTTGGAAGGTAATGGTACCTTGGCCATTCATTTTACCACGGACAAGACTGCCGTCGTAAACAATTGTTCCATTATCAAGCTTTAGAACACCTTTTCCGGGAATATTTAGAAAAAAGACGAGTACAGCACAAAAAACAATCGTTACTGCTGCTAGAATCTCTAAATGAGAACGACTCAGATAGATATAATATTTCCCATAGAAATTCTTAAAATTCTCCATATTCACTCTCCTCTAAACGTTCTAACCACACTTGGCATCCCTCTTGAACACGCCGATAAGTCTCTTCAAAATCTCCTGTATACCAAGGATCTGGAACACTTTCAGATGCAAATAAGTGAATCTTATCTTGACAGTCTCCTGGACACATCTGACGTAAGTCAGAAACATTTGAAGCATCCATTCCGATAATATAATCAAAGTCTTCAAAATCTTCCTTACTAATCTGAAGCGATGTTTTGCCTTTTTCATACGGAATCTGATACTGTTGAAAAATCCCTTGAGTGCCCTTATGAATCGGATTCCCATGTTCCCAAGAGGAAGTCGCTCGACTTTGGATTTCGTAGTTATCTGTCATTGATTTCATAACAAACTCAGCCATAGGGCTACGGCAAATATTTCCCAGACAGACAAAGACTAGTTTTTTCATCCCATTTCCTTTCTTCTATAGAAAAACGGGAGTTAGTAATCCCGTCTTATTTTTCAATTGCGCCTTCGAGTGAAGCTGTTTCTTTCAGCGGTAATACTGTCTTGATAGCAGCTAGTTCAAAAGTCAAGTAAACTCCATCTACATCAAGAACAATCGTTCTTTTCTCCGTATCTACTTCATCAACTGTTCCGTAAAGTCCACCGATTGTAATCACTTCATAGCCTTTTTGCAGTTTGTTTAAACTTTCCATACGTTTTTGCGCTTGCTTCTTTTGAGAGCGTTGCGTAAAGAACATCAAGCCCAACATAGCCACAAGAATGATTAAAAATGTATATTGTGATTCCATTATATTCTCCTTTGTCTTTTACATAGGACTACTATATCAAATTTCAGCTACTTTTACAAGATTGTACCTTACTTTTCTAGTAAGAAAAAACCAGAGCTTACGCCCTGATTTTTAGGATTATTTCAAGTTTTGAACGACTTTTACAAGATTTTCTACAGTAAAGCCATATTCTGCCAATACTTTTGGTGCTGGTGCAGAGGCTCCGAAGGTATCAATACCGAGAACGGCACCATCAAGACCAACGTATTTGTACCAGTTTTGACTTGCACCCATTTCGACTGCAACACGACGGCGAACTGCATTTGGAAGAATTTCTTCCTTGTATGATTCATCTTGTTTATCAAAAACATCTGTAGACGGCATGCTGACTACGCGGATTTTTGCTCCTTGACTAGCCAATTCTTTGGCAGCTGAGACAGCTAGATTGACCTCTGAACCTGTCGCAATCAAGATTGTATCAAAATCTGCTGCATTTTCATAGACAACATAAGCACCTTTTGCAACCTTTTCAAAGTCTGTTCCCTCTTCAACAGTCAAGTTTTGACGTGTCAAAACAAGAGCAGTTGGTGTTTTCTCACTTGTCACTGCAAGGTACCAAGCTGCTTGAGTTTCACGCGCATCTGCTGGACGGAAAACATTTAGATTTGGCATAGCACGAAGACCTGCCAAGTGCTCAACTGGTTCGTGCGTTGGGCCATCTTCTCCAACTGCGATTGAATCGTGGGTAAAGACATAAGTCACAGGAAGACCTTGCAAGGCTGACAAGCGGACAGCTGCTTTCACATAGTCAGAAAAGACGAAGAAAGTTCCACCATATACACGAAGTCCACCATGAAGAGCCATCCCGTTCAAGATAGTTCCCATTGCAAATTCACGAACACCAAACTGAATGTTACGGTTCAAGCGATTGGCATCATCTTGAAGTCCATCAGTCTTGATATAAGTCATGTTTGAGTGAGCGAGGTCAGCTGAACCTCCTAAGAAGGTTGGCAACTTAGCCGCTACAACGTTTAAGGCATCCTGACTCGAGTTACGAGTTGCTTGAGAGAAGCCATTTTCTAATGCTGGGAAGTCTGCTGGAGTCACTTCAACTGGATCACGTCCATCGATGATAGCCTCTACTTCTGCAGCCAGTTCTGGGTGAGCTTCTTTATAATCAGCAACTAGCTTTGTCCAAGTTTGATAAGCTGATGCACCACGGTCTGCAACATGTTCTTTGAAATCAGCATATACTTGTTCTGGGATTTCAAATGGTTCGTAGTCCCAACCAAGGGTTTGACGAGTTGCTGCAGTTTCATCTGCTCCAAGAGGGGCACCATGTACAGCATTAGTTCCTTGTTTGTTTGGAGAACCATATCCAATGACAGTCTTCACTTCAATCAAAGATGGTTTGCCCGAAGCTTTAGCTGTTTCGATAGCAGCATGGATTGCTTCTAAATCTGTTCCATCTTCAACCAAGGCAGTATGCCAACCATAGGCATTGTAACGATCACGAACGCTTTCAGTGAAGGAATCCTTTGTCTCACCATCTAAGTTGATGTCATTTGAATCATAAAGGACTACCAACTTATCTAGCTTTTGCAAACCTGCGTATGAAGCCGCCTCACTTGAGACACCTTCCATCAAGTCTCCGTCTCCACAGATAACGTAAGTATAGTGGTCAAAGATATTGTAGCCTTCACGGTTATATTTGGCTGCCAAGAAACGTTCTGCCTGAGCAAAACCAGTAGCAGTGGAAATACCTTGTCCTAGAGGACCTGTTGTAGCATCAATCCCTGCTGTATGGCCAAATTCTGGGTGACCTGGTGTTTTTGAACCCCATTGACGGAAGCTCTTGATTTCATCCATGCTGACATCTTCAAAACCAGAAAGGTGAAGAAGGGCATAAAGAAGCATTGAACCATGACCAGCTGAAAGAATAAAGCGGTCACGGTTAATCCAGTTTGGTTGAGCTGGATTGATACGAAGTTGTTTTGTAAAGAGGCTGTAAGCCATCGGAGCCGCTCCCATAACCACACCTGGGTGACCTGAGTTAGCTTTATTAATGGCGTCAATACCTAGGAAACGAATTGCATTAACAGATAGATTTGACATAGAATTTCCTTTCTATTTGAGGTGATTATTGAATCACACATTCTATTTTACTATTATATGAAAAAATACATAGAATAGCAATTAAACAATTCGACGCTAGATAAGTCTCCTGATTTCTACCCTCTAGTCGCCTGATAATAGGGAAATAAGCGCTTATAAGCTTCATCTAATTTTTCTAAAATCACTTCTAATGATTGATTTTCTATAAAAGAAACATCTGCTTTAACTAACACTTTTCGGATTTCTTGACTGCCTATCTTCTCAACTAAGACCTGACGATTCTCTTCGTTCGCCTCCCACCGTTGACTTTGACCATCAGAGTAGACTAGATAATAAATCCCTTCTACCACTGGAACTTCTAAGACCTTGGCCTGCTTGCCTATAGTTTGCTCATCTTTTTTGCGCTCGATGAAACTGACTTCTAGTGAGACTCCAAAATCAGAAGAACTTCCGTACAAACGTAAAGCCATCATAGGTTCTGTCACTTGTCCGTCTCTCTGTAGATAAACCCAAAAATGTGGTCGCAAACGCTGCGCTTGGTTCATCCACTGGCTAGTCTGTTGGAGTTGCCATTCTGGATGGCTTGCTTGAAAGACTTTGGCCAGTTCTGTAAAAGCCTTTCGTGCCTCTTGACCTTTGTGGCGGAATTCCAGCATTTTTTCTCGCTCTTCTCCTGCTTTATCAGGATTACGGTACTGCAAACCAGCAAATTCTAGATAATTTCTTATTTCATTTAACATCCGTTTAATCTCCTCTAGCTAGCAAAAAATCAGGATAAACCTGATTTTACTTATTCTGTATCTACAACGACATAGCGATTTGGCTCGTCACCTTCAGAGTAACTAGTCACGCCATCCATACGTGAAATAATACGATGGATAATCTTACGTTCGCTATTTGACATTGGATCTGTTTGATGACTGCGGCCTTCTTCTAAAACACGAGTCGCCAATTTTTGAGCATAGGTCTGCAAGACTTCGGCACGGTGTTCAACATAATCATTAACATTGATTGTGATATAGAAGGTTCTTGAATAGCGGTTATAAAGATAATTTTGAGCCAATAGTTGCAAAGCTTTTAAGACTTTGCCATGGTAACCGATAATACGACCTGGTTCGTTGGTATCAATTTGTAGATTGATACTACGACGGTTATAGTCATTTGAAATCGTCGCCTCAACGTCCATATCATCAATAATCGTTTGAACATAAGTCGTTACTTCCATAGCTACTTGTTCAATATCAAAGCTCGATTCAACCTTTAAGCCCAAATCTTCTAATTCTTGACTTTCAGTTTGTTCAGCTTGACTCTCAACAGTGGGAATTTCTACTTCTTCCCCGAAATCAGCTTCTTCAAGCTGTAATTCATTTAAAATCTCAATATGCCCAGTTTCTTCTAAAATGGTGTTAGCATGTTTTTCATTTTTCAAGATCTCAGCCTTAACTTTATCAGAAACCCCTTGGCCTTCTTCTTCAATCTTTTTAATTGCTTCTACAACATGACCCAAATCAACGGTTGCTTCACTGACTGTTTTAACTGGTTCATTTTGTTCATTAATTTCTTTAGGAACACCCTTTACAGCTTGTTGATTTGCTTTAATGACAGTTGTTTCACTAATAGCTTCAATGTCAACCTGAGCTGGTTTTTTACCAAATAAACCAAGAAATCCATTTTTTTCACGAGAAATGACTTTGATATGAGCCTTCATTCTTGGAATATCTAACTCCTTCAATCCTTTCTGGATTGCTTCTTCAACAGTTGAACCTGTAAATACTACCATTACCAGATTCCTCCTTATTATTTCGTTTTCTGAGCCTTTTTCTTGGCTTTTCTTTTTCTATTTTCCAAATCTTTCTGTGCCTGTACTACCGCCTCACGTTCTGCGATAATCTTGAATGGATTGTTCAAGAAATAGGTTTGCAAGACTTGATAGGCATTGGATACTGCCCAGTAGAGCGCTACTCCACTCGGAGCATAGACCCCAAAAACAAAAATCAAGACTGGAATCCCATACATCATCGCTGTCGTAGCTCCATTACGCTCAGGTAAGGCTTTATTGGATAACCAAGTACTTAAAAAGGTAAATACTGCTGCTAAAATCGGAAGCACAAGGGTTGTATCCACACCGCCAAGGTTAATCCATAAAAAATGACCTGTCTTTAAAAAGTCAACTCTTGATAGAGCTTGGAACAAGGCCAAAATAACCGGCATCTGAATCAAAATCGGCCAAAGAGAATCTGACTGTCTGACACCCATTTCTTTAAAGACTTTACGCATTTCCTGCTCTAGCTTGGTTCTGCTTTCCATATCTCGACCTGGATATTGTTCTCTAAGCGCCTTAATACGTGGTTGAACTTCCTGCATTTTCCTAGAAGCCACCATTTGCACTTGAAAGACTGGCAAGAGCAGTGTACGAATCAAAACCGTAAAGAGAATAATCCCCACTCCGATACTGATATCAAACGATAAAAAGCGAATAATTTCTGCAAAGAAGTAAACAAATTTACTCCAAAAATCAGCCGAATTGGCTGTAATATCGCTAGTTGTCCCATTAGTCGCACAAGCTGTCATGATCAATAGGGACAGTCCTAGCAAACTAGTCAACTGTATTTTCTTTTTCACTCCCATTTCCTTCCTGGTAAATCTTTGATAATTTTAATACGTGGAGTAGATTTTTCTCCATCTCTGCGTATTCCAAGGTTTCGACCCCTTTTCGAGCAATGACAACAAAGTCGACATCTTCTACCAGACTCTCTTTTGCATTCTGGATAATATGTCTAATTCGTCGCTTGATTTGATTTCTAGTGACTGCATTCCCCAGCTTTTTGCTAACTGATAGACCTACTCGAAAATGGTTTTTCTGGTTTTCTAATTGGTAGACAACAAATTTTCGGTTAGCAAAACTGGTTCCTTCCTTGAAAATCGCCTTAAAATCTTTCTCTCTTTTTACACGAAAGTTTTTCTTCAAAACTCAACTCCATCTATTAAATTACTACTATTATACCATATTTTTCAAAAAAGCCAATCATAGCAAGGTTTTGGACATTTCCATCAGAAAAAGAAGCTGGAAAAATCTCTTTCCCAACTCCTTGTACTGAATATTTTTTCTGATTTTAGTTATTTTTTCAAGCGTTCAACGTCACGGGCAATGACCAATTCTTCATCTGTTGGAATAACCAGGACACGTATTTTCGCTGCCTCTGTTGAGATGTCTCCTGTCACACCAAAGACATTCTTTTCTGGGTCAACATCACAGCCAAACCAAGAGATACCTGAGATAACATCTTCACGTACGTTTGCAGCATTTTCACCGATACCTGCAGTAAAGATAATAGCATCTGCTCCATTTAGGACCGCAAGGTATTGACCGATATGTTTTTGGATACGGTCAACATACATTTCATAGGCTAAAGTGGCATCGTGGTCCCCTTCTTCCATAGCAGCAATCACATCACGCATATCACTGGATTTACCTGAAACCCCCATTAGTCCTGATTCACGATTAAGAACGTGACTAATGTCTTCAGGCGTGTTAAAGTCCTCTGTATATTGCATTAAGTAAGGAATGATAGCTGGGTCAATATCTCCTGTACGAGTTCCCATCATCACACCACCAAGTGGAGTGAATCCCATTGAAGTATCAACAGATTGACCACCCTTAACTGCTGTAATAGAAGCACCATTACCGATGTGGCAAGTAATCAATTTCAAATCTTCTAATGGACGTCCCAAGAGTTTTGCAGCTTCTCCTGCTACAAACTGGTGACTTGTACCGTGGGCACCATATTTACGAACCTTGTTTTCTGTGTAATATTTTGTTGGTAGAGGATAGCGATAAGCTTTCTCTGGCATAGTTGTGTGGAATGAAGTATCAAAAACAACTACACTGGTAATGTCTGGCAACAATTCCTTGAAGGCACGAACACCTGCTGCATTGGCTGGATTGTGGAGAGGAGCTAACAAGCTCAACTCTTCAACTTTTTCTAAAACATCTCCCTCAACGACTGTTGATTCTTTAAAATATTCTCCACCTGCAACAACACGGTGTCCAACACCTGTAATCTCATCATAAGCCTTGATAATATCGAAACGAATCAAGTCATCCAATAAGATTTTAACAGCTTGTGTGTGATTTTCGATATCCAAAATTTGTTGTTCAGAACGGCCGTCAAATTTTACAGTTGAAATAGAATCTTTCAAACCAATCCGTTCAATTAAACCTTTAGCAAGAACTTTTTCCTCTGGCATTTGATAAAGTTGCCATTTCAAACTTGAACTTCCCGCATTGATTGCAATTGTTTTTGTCATAACATGATACCCCTTTTTAAGCGTTTTCATCTATTATAACAAAATCTATTTTATATTTCAGTACCTTGAGTCCATTTTTGAAAATTTTCTTTAAATTTCATTAAAACACCTGCATCTTGCAAGCTAGCAAGCGGATAAACAAAAGGATCTACTGCTGTTTCACTTTTCTTCTGTAAGATAAAAATCGTCTTTGATTGTTTAGCATTAGCAAAGAGATTTTCAGGCAGACTGATCATCGCAACCAGACTCGCTTCCTCTTTCAACCACCCTTTCAACAAATCACTTTGAGGGCTGGTCAACAAATCACTCGGAGCGAGAAAAATAGCGTATCCATCTGACTTGAGATACTTAAGTCCTTGTTCCATGAGCAAGTGATGGGCGTAAGTATGTTCTTGGCTAGAAGCAACTTGATGACGCAACGCAACGGCATCATCAGGATAATAGCCGACAGGCAAGTCGCTGATGACCACGTCGCTTTCTTTGAGCATCTGTGGACGAACGGCATCCCCTTGGACAAAGCCAGCCTGTAAACCAATTACATCTGCCATGCTAGCTGCCAAATCAATCAGCAAATCATCCACTTCCATTCCCAAGTAATCCACCTTTTTATCAAGCGAGGTCAAGAAAGTAGCGCCCAAAATTCCCATGCCAGAACCCATTTCGAGAATAGTGATTTCCTCCTCTTTAAACAACTCTTCCACAATAAACACCAAAAGTAAGGCAATAGCATCCGGTGTAAACTGGTGATTAGCCTGTAGGGGTTCTGTTTGCCCAGCCTTCATCAAGAGAAACTGGTAGGTCTTGAGCCATTCTTCTTTGCGTAGCGCTAAACGTTTAAGGGCCTGATTGTTCTCTTTGACCTGCTCTAGCTCAGTTTCTCCATCCAGATAGATGCTGTTTTGCTCCACCAGGGCGTCATAAAAGTTGGTCGCCAAATCACTTTGAATGACTTGGACATTCTCTAGTAAATAGGTATAAGCTTGTTCAATTTTTTCAAAATCCATATTCCTATCTTATCAAATTTCCCTTCTTTTTTCCATCCTTATAGAAAAATCACTCCCTGACTAGGCGAGTGATTTTTGGGCTACTGTTAAAAAGAGTTCTGAGTAATTTCCTTGAAACAGGTCTTCAGCGCTATAGAGAATCTGACTATGCACAGATGAAAAACCAAACTGGGCTAGCTTGTTTTCCAGTTCAACCAATTCAAATCCATGATGGCTAGCTTCTGTCTTGGTAAAATCAGCAAGTAAAAGTTGTCCATTTTCTCTCAGATGTTGATGAAACAGTGAGAGAGCCGCATCCAAATCAGGCATATGATGAAGAACCCGACAAACAACAATGAGATCAAACTCTTTCTCCAAGGGTTTTTCCAGTAAATCTTGCTCCAAAAACTGGATATTCTTGATGTCTTGCTGCTCCGCTTTCAAACGAGCTTGCTCCAGCATTTTCTCCGAAATATCCACCAATGTTACAGACTTGGCCTGCTTGGCTAGGGGCAAGGTTAACAGACCCGTCCCTCCACCGAAATCCAAAATTTCTTTGTCTGATAGAAGATCAATCTGTTTCTCGACTGCTTGACAAACCAAGTTTGCAAGGAAGATATTTTTAGGGGAATCAAAAGTTTCTGCTTTGTGGTTAAAATCATGTTTCATATTTTTAGTTTAGCACAAAGTAGCTTGATTGGCTAGGAATTCTCTTTCTTTTCAACCTTCTCTTCTGTTTTTTTCTTCTCTGCTTGATCACTTGAATCGGTCGCTACCTCTTCCTTTTTATCCGTTTTCTCTTCTTTTATTTTGACGGAAGGAAAGATGAACTCATATTGGCTCTTAGGCGTACGAATCCTTGTCACTAAGCTTGTTTTCTTATTTTGATAACTCACCTGACCCATATTAAAGGCCTGTTCCCCACTTTCCTTATCAACCTTATCTTTGGTTCGCTTGGCCATGGCAAAAGCAACCAACTTTTCTTTATTTAAAGCATAGTCTTGATAGTGGGCGACTTGTCGGTTCAAGTAAAATTGTAACAAGAGACTAAAGATAGCTGCTATGCTTACCGCATAGAGGAGGACTCCTGCCTTAACTTTTTTCTTTTTCCACACGATAGATGAACTCCCTTTCTAAGCCTTTTTGGAACTGAAAATGAAAGCGAACCAGTTTATTCTCCTCTGTAATCTGAGCTGATTTGAGGCCATAAACCATAGGCTGATAGCCTCGTCCACTGGCATCGGTTTTCCGAAAATCATCCGATTTTGACTTACCTATAGCGATATCCTTGCCATCCTGCTTCATATAGAGTCGATTGCCCTCCACTTTTTCGAACTGCGAACGGTCTAATTCTGCCTCCAACTGGTCCACAAATAGGAGCCACTCCTTTTGCTCACTTTGCTGCTGATAACGAACTTCTGAAATGAGGAGCTGACTCATGGCTTGAAAGAGAAGTAAACTTCCACTGATGACAATGAGGGCAATCAGGGATTCTAACAGGGTAAAAGCCTTGATTTTATGGCTCCTTGATAGCCAACAACTGTTCTGAACCATGGTAGACCTCCAATCCCTTTTCATTAGAAAATACCTGAATCTCAACTCCGTTTACGTTTACCTGATTTTGACCTGTCTGCAGTGCCATCTTAGCTACACGCACAACTTCTTCTTTCTGCAAGATTTTTGCTTCTTCTTGCCTATTCTTTTGAATTTGTCCCAAAAGAAGGGTAGCAATACTGGCAAAGATAGCTAGAGCAACTACTGCTTCTAGTAAAATTACTGCCCTAATTTTTTGTTTCCTTAATGCGTTTAATTTTTCCATTTCCTAGATATAATTGATAACGAATCGCTCCTTTGCTGGTCTGAAATTCAACCTTAGCCAGGGACGAATTGCCCCCAGCTCGATCAAATGTAATACTTTGTCCTGATGGTACCTGAATTCCTTTAGGAACTGTCAACTTTTGACTGCCATTACTGATCGTCTGCCCATCTAAGTTTAGACTAGTCTTTTGCTGACTGGCTACACTGCGTTTTTGAGTTTCCCGATAGAGTTCTTCAAACTCCATAAAGAAAATCTGCTCCTCTACTGCCGCAAAACTAGACTGAACAGAACCTGACAAAGCCAAGGCAAGGATACTCACAAGACCCAAAACCAAGAGACTTTCCAGCATGGTAAATGCCTTAATCATTGACTGTACGATTTTTTCCTCCATTTTTTGTATAGTATTCATTATAGGCTTTAGCCTGCTCTTCTGTGATTCGCCCATCTGCTTGTAACTTGCTTAGGCTAGCCTCTTCATTTTTATCTAAGCTATAAAGCTCTGCCTGGCTTTCTACCACCTTCACAACAGCTGCTTTTCCTTTGTCGTTAACTGCTTCTTTTTGCTTGGTCAGATTAGGTACAAAGAGTAATAGAAGCACGCTGATGATGAGCAAAACCACCAACATCTCCACAAGTGTAAAAGCCTTCACTTTCGCTTTTTTCAAGAATGTCATCATTTTTTTCATGTTAAAAATTTACCTCCATATTTTGATACATGGGCATGAGCATTGCCGCATAAAGTAAAACGATAATCAGAGCCACAAAGATAAAAACCATTGGCTGCACCAAATTCATGGTGCGATTGACTCGGGTAAAAAAGGCTTCCCAAGTCTTTTCCGCATAGATTTCCAACTCACTCCCCAGCTTGGACTTGACTTCCCCATACTCGATGATGAGACTTAATTCCTTCCTAAAGAAAGGATAGGTTCCTATAGTTTGAGAAAATTCGCGACCATTTTGGAGTGCTTGAGCTAAGTCTTGACCGATTTCTTTAAAGAGCTGGGAACCTTGTTCCTGCATGATCTGAAAAATCTGCGTCAGCTCCATCCCCTGCGAAATCATATTCCCCCATTCACGCGCGTAATAGGCTGTCAAATAGGTCTGTACAAAGATTCCAAGAAAAGGAAGGCGTGCTAAGATAGAAAAGACGCGCATCTTAGAACTTCTTTTATAAAAAGTTAGTGCTAAAAGGGCAAGTAGAGAAACAACCCCTACCATGCCGAGAAAGATTTGTGGCAGATTGCCGATAATTTGGGCGGCAATATTGCTACTATCCAGTTGGGGAAGTAGGTAGTTGCGTAGTCCCAGCATAATTAAGAGAAGAAATCCCAGCAAAATCAAGGGATAGGTCGCTACTTCAATTAGTTTTTTCTTTACCTTTGCCAGATTGTCTAAATATTCTTCTATCTTTCCCAAACTTAGGTGAAGATTCCCATGAACTTCAGCTAGGGATAACTGAGTGACAATGGCACTTGAAAAGCCCAAACTTTCCATCATTTCTGAGAATGATTTCCCCTGAGACAAGCCCGTGCGCATCTGAGTCACACTCTGCTTGTCCAACAAGGCACTCCTATCTAAAAAGGAGATGGTCTCCACCAGATGAAAACCGCTGGAAAAGAGATTGTTAAACAAGGTGATGATATTTTTTTGCTTAGCTGTAGCTAATTTTTTCCGCTTCAGCCTGAAGACTTGTGATATGTCCATCTTTAAGAAGCTGGTCAATCTGTTCATTCCAGCTAGTTGGCTGGTGTTCTTGATAGTCTTTGTTTGCAAAGTCAACGATTCCTCCTCCCCCGATTAATCTCTGATAGCAGACTCCCTGCAGAACGACTGCCAATTCCTCCTCACTCACACCCAACTCCAACAGGCGCTCATAAACACCTCGAATACTCTTGGCGTGAATGGTTGAAAAGACTGTCGCCCCTGTCAAACTAGCTCTGACCACTGCACGCGCCGTTTCGCTGTCACGAATTTCTCCGATAATCAAGAGATCTGGTCGATGACGTAGGGAAAGTTTGATGAGATTTTCATAGGTCAACCCGATTGCTTCGTTCAACTGCAACTGAAGCATGTCGTCCTGCTTGATTTCGACAGGATCTTCAATGGACATAACTTGCTGTCCTTTAAATATTGATTTAGCCAATTCGTGCATCAAGGTTGTCTTGCCACTGCCGACTGGACCAGCAAAAAGATAGAGTCCCCGTTGCCTGTACTGCTTACCCAGTTCTCCAATATCCTGAAACCAAAAATGTAAATCTTGCTCCTCATCGTGCAACAAGCGAATGACTAAACTCTCATGTCCTCGATAATCGCCTACAGTAGATAGACGTAGAGATGCCATCTTCTGGTCATAGGCATAATCACAGGAACCAAGTTGACTACGTCGCTTTTCTCCAACATTCATACCCGCCACAAACTTAAAGTGACTGATAACGGCCGCAAACTTTTCAAAATCATAACAACCGATTTTACAGCGCTCGTCTCCCACCCTCATATGAAGCTCATAAGCGTCTAACTTAGGAACAAAATAAATGTCTTGCGCTCCTTTTTTCCGGGCCGAACGAATGATTTCTTGTGCAATTTCTTGAACCATACTTACCTCCTCACCTATACTATTCGCAAAGATTTGGAAAAATAAAAAAAGCAACTCCCAAAAAGTTACTTTTTCTCTATTTTAATTTCATACGGCAAGAACGGTGCCTTTCCTTACCGGTTTGTTTTTCATAGCCTGGGCGTAGTTTTTCATCTGGGATAACCTGCTCATCCTGTAAAAGAGCCAAAGAATGGTATTGTTGTAAATACTCGTCACATTCATCGCACCAGCGTTGGTCTTCTGGATCCCAAAAAATGGTCATCAAGTCACTTCTGCTTTTATAAAGAGGGGATTCTTGTTCCAATCTAAACCAGCAAGTTTTATAGTATTTGAGAGCATCATAATACTGGTCAAATTTCTTACTCGCTACAATATCTTCTTCCCAACCTTCTAAGAACCACCACGGTTCAAAATCTCCGTACATTTCTATAACACGATACATATTCATTCATTCCTTTGTACCGTATATTATAACCAATTCAGACAAACAAGGAAAGAAATATGCTCATTTCTTAATTTTTTGATAAAAAATCCAGCCATCTTATGATGACTGAATTTCTATTTGCTTATGTTCCAAAATGTTTTTACTACTTAAGCTTCTGAAATATCATTTTCGATAATGACTTTGATTGCATGGTGGTCTGCTGCTTTACTGAAAACTTCATAGGCTTTTTCAATTTCACTGAGTTTGAAATAGTGAGTTACCAATTTTTCTGGTTCAATCTTATGACTTTCAAGAGCTTTCAACAATTGTGGAGTTGTATTTGTAGATACCAAACCAGTTGTTACATTGATGTTGCGAATCCAAAGTTTATCTAAATCGAATTCAACTGGTTTACCATGTACACCACAGTTAGCAACTGTTCCGTCTACACCGATAATCTTTTGACAGAAATCAAATGTTGCAGGAATACCAACAGCTTCGATAGCGACATCCACACCACGACCATCTGTCAAATCATAAATTTCTTTAATCGCTTTTTCAGGGTCTGAAGAATTAACCTTATGAGTCGCACCAAATGATAGGGCAGTTTCCAAGCGGTTATCGTCTAAATCCACCATAATCAATTTAGCTGGTGAATAGAATTGGGCTGTCAAAAGAGCAGCCAATCCAACAGGTCCTGAACCAATAATGGCTACACTACAACCAGGTTCTACTTTCCCTTTCAAGACACCAATTTCATACCCAGTAGGCAGAATGTCTGATAGCATAACCAAGGCTTCATCTGACAAGTCTTCTGGAGTGTGGTAAAGAGTGTTATCTGCATGAGGGACACGTAAATATTCAGCCTGCATACCATCAATCAGGTGACCGAAAATCCAGCCCCCTTCGTCTTCACAGTGGGCATAAATTCCTTTTTTACAGTAGTAGCATTTACCACAGGCACAGACACAAGAAATCAAGACCTTATCGCCTTTTTTGAAGTTCGAAACTCCTTCCCCAACTTCTTCAACAATCCCAATCCCTTCGTGACCAAGAATGGTACCACTTTGGCAAGCAGGAACATCCCCTTTGATAATATGGAGGTCTGTTCCACAAATAGTAGTTTTTACGATACGCACAATAGCGTCTGTTGGCTTGCGAAGCACTGGTTTGTCTACATCAACAAAAGAAGCAAGTCCTGGTTTAACATAAGTATAGGCTTTCATAAAGCATTCCTCCGTTTTTTTATTTGTACTATTTATAATATAATTGTAAGCCTTTTCATTTGTTTCTTCAAGTTTTTTTGTGATTTTTTTAACTTTTTTATTTACCAGTAAAGCAATATAGATAAAAAAGCAGAAGCTAATCTCTAACTTCTGCTTTTTCTCTTATGCTTGATAACGTTTCACACCATCTAGATAGGTTGCTACCAATTCCAAATCTTTATCTAATACGATAAAGTCCGCATCATAACCTTCACGGATTTGACCACAGACATCATCAATGTGAACAGATTTTGCTGGGTTAAGGCTAGCCATCATGACTGCTTCGTGTGGATTCGCAATACCCCACTCGACTACATTTCTCATACCATCTTTAAGTTTGAGGATAGAACCTGCCAAATTACCAGTAGATTTGAGACGTGCAGTTCCATTTGCTACTACAACAGGGAATTCTCCCAACATATAGTCACCGTCTTCAAGCCCACCAGCTGTCATACAGTCCGTAATAAGAGCGATGTTTTCTGTCCCCTTTTGCTTAAGTAAAATCTCACAAGCTTTTGGATCTACGTGATAACCATCACAAATCAATTCTGCGTAAGTATGTGGGAGCTCATACATAGCTCCTACCATACCTAGTTCGCGGTGTGTTAAACCACGCATCCCATTATAGGCATGTACCCATACACTAGCTCCAGCATCAACTGCCTTCTTAGCTTGTTCAAATGTCGCATCTGAGTGTCCAAGTGCAACTGTCACACCTTCACCTGTAATAGTACGTACAAAATCTTCCACCCCATCACGTTCTGGTGCAATAGCGATTTTATTTAGCATCCCTTTTGCAGCATCCTGCCAAGAATGAAACTCCTCAACACCCGGGTCTCTCATATAAGTTGGATTTTGTGCCCCCTTAAAAGTTTCTGTGAAATATGGACCTTCATAATAAATCCCACGAATCTTAGCACCTGTTGCTTCTTTATAATGGTTTCCAAGATTTTCAGTGACTGCAAGCAATTGCTCATAAGTGGCTGTTAAAGTTGTGGGCAAGAAACTGGTAACACCGGTACTAAGAAGTCCTTCACTCATAGTATGCAATGTACCTTCAATGTTGTTGTCCATCACATCTACACCTGCATATCCATGAATATGAGTATCCACAAGACCTGGTGCAATGCTATAACCAGTATAGTCAAGAACCTCTGCTCCTTCAGGAATTTGATCCACATGTTTCCCAAATTTGCCATCAACAAGTTCTAAGTACCCACCGCGACGAATGCCAAATGGATAGAAAAACTGATCCGCTTTAACGTAATTAGGCATAATAATGACCTCCTTAAAAGATTACTTTTGATATTTATTATGTCAATTACATTATAAACCTTTCTGATTCATTTGTAAATGGTATAGACCTATTTTCTAGAGATATTTTAAAAGAGCTGGATTTCTCCAACTCTTCTCTTTTTAATACAAGTTATTTTGATTTGACTGGCTTGTCTTGAGCTGTTTGCAAGGCTGTGGCAATGGTATCTGCATACAATTTTGCTCCTGCTTCAATTTTGCTAGTGTCACTTCCGAAATGGACTTGGTCTGTTCCTGTCCAGATCTCTGGATGTTCCTTAGCAACTTGATTCCAATCTGCTATCGTGATGTAAGGAGTCTTCTCTGCCAATTCTCTCATGTAGGTAGCAGCCTTCTCAACGATTGCATAGGTCTCTTTTGTTTTATCTCCTTCATAAGGTGTCACCAAAATCATATGGTGGCCCTTAGGAAGATTTTTTACGATACTATCCCAATCTTCCTTGTAATTTTCAGGATTATTTACCCCAGTCGCAATGACCACCATCTTTGGTAGAAATTTATTCTGGCTATTGTTGAGCATGATTTCGTTGGCGGTCTTGGTTGTTCTGCTGACCTGCGCGTTAATCTGTGCTCCAGGAAGGGCTGTCTGCAGGGCTGTATTTGCCCTTAAAGCAACCGAGTCACCAATTAACATAGTGCCATCAGCAATTCCTAAACTATTTGCATCTGCCCGTTCTGTCATCACCTTGGTTTGGCTAATATTTGTTGCAGCTTGCTTCAAACCATTGACAGTCAAGTCTGTCTCAAACGCTCCCACTTGTGGTGCCAACAGAATCACCATGCAGACAATGATGGCCAAGATTCCTGTACTTGTTGCAAGAATTGCGTGAATATAAGGCAGGGGACGAAGAGTTTGTAAAACAGGTGTGTTCTTGCCTGCAATCCAAGGTTCCAATACATAAAATGAAAGACTGGCAAATCCATAAGAACAAATCAAAGTCAGTAACACAGCAAGAAGATTTGAGGTCAACTGTGATAAAATGATGTAGAAAGGCCAATGGAAAAGATAAACCGCATAGCTAGTATCCGCTAAAAAGCTAATTATCTTTGGCTCCTGTACGTTAGGAGTCTTTTCATGTAAGACACGCGCTGCCAATATCATAGCAACGGCTGCAAGGCTGGCAAGTAAGAAGCCCATAAGATAGGCAAAGAGATAGGTAAATTTGACAAAGAAGGTCAAAATGAGTAAGAAGGCAAAACCTCCCCCAAAAACTAAAAGGGTCTTGCGTAAATCCCAAATTTTATCCAACTGCTTGACGAGGGAAGTCGT
Source organism: Streptococcus mitis (assembly GCF_901542415.1). Lineage (NCBI taxonomy): Bacteria > Bacillati > Bacillota > Bacilli > Lactobacillales > Streptococcaceae > Streptococcus > Streptococcus mitis. Next base: position 1,331,985 of record NZ_CABEHV010000004.1, read on the forward strand.
CTGACGAACGCCTACAATAGTTGCTAACACACTTCCCAAAAAGAATGGATAGACATGAGTTAAACTGGAGAAGTAAACAGAGGAGAAAGAGGTTACTAGAAAACTACCAATAAACATGGAGAAGAAGCTGATCAAGAAGGCAGCAGCAGATAAGAGAAAGACCATTCCTCTCAACTGACCATTTGATCTGGACTGTTTAGATAAGAACCAAACTGCCAAGCCCCAGAGGATATAGTAGTGAACCTCAACAGCCAAGCTCCAATTATGAACAAACAAATGTGGAATGAACTGAGATTCATAGCTCCCACCTGTTAGGAGTTCATAGAAGTTGGTCATGAAGCCTAAAACACCCGCAATCTGACCCCCAATTCCAGCCACATAATCTTGGCGAACTAGAAAAGTAAAGGGCATGGTTACCAAGACCATCAAAACCACAGGTGGTACGATACGATAAAAGCGTCTCCTAAAAAATCCAACCAAATCAATTTCATGATTTTTAGAAAATTCTTCGATGAGTAGAGCTGTAATCAGGAAACCTGAAAATGTAAAAAAGACATCTACCCCGAAAAATCCTCCAGGAAAGATCGTCTGAAAGAAATGATACAAGAGTACCAAAAGTAAACCTGTAATCCTAATCAAGGAAAACCATTTAATACGCATACGAGTTTATTCTCCCTTTCATTATACACTTTATTCTATCAAAAAAAGAAGAAAAATCCCAAGAGAAAACTTAGGATTTTTAGCTTATATCTATTCCAGTTTAAAAATTACGGCCTGACTTATTATAGCCATATTTTTCAACAAAATACTCACGGAATTCCAAGAGATTGTCATCCATGATGGCTTGTCGCACTTGCTCCATCAGGTTAAGCAAGAAGTAAAGATTGTGGTAGCTAGTCAAGCGGATACCAAAGGTTTCATCAGCCTTGAGCAGGTGACGAAGATAAGCGCGTGTATAGTTCTTACATGTGTAGCAATCACACTCAGGATCCAGTGGCGTAAAGTCCTCAGCAAACTGGGCATTTTTGACAACCAAACGTCCCTGACTGGTCATACAAGTCCCGTTACGAGCGATACGAGTCGGCAAGACACAGTCAAACATGTCTACCCCACGAATCACCCCATCAATCAAGCTGTCTGGCGCTCCCACACCCATCAAATAGCGAGGTTTGTTTTCAGGCAGCAGTTGAGTTGTAAAGTCCAAGACAGCATTCATCTCTTCGTGGGTTTCTCCCACCGCCAAACCACCGATAGAGTAACCTGGGAAGTCCATGCTGACAAGGTCATGAGCCGATTGTCGACGAAGGTCTTCAAATCCAGCCCCCTGCACAATCCCAAATAACCCTTGGTCATGCGGACGACGGTGAGCCTTCAAACCACGCTCAGCCCAACGACTGGTACGCTCAATTGATTTCTTAACGTAGTCGTAAGGTTGATAAAACTGAGGACATTCGTCAAAGGACATCATGATGTCTGAGCCCAAATTATTCTGAATAGAAATGGCTTTTTCTGGGGACAAGAACATCTTAGAACCATTGAGATGGTTTTTAAAGGTTACTCCTTCTTCTGTGATATTACGGCTATCTGCTAAGGAATAAACCTGAAAACCACCACTATCTGTCAAGATAGGCTGGTCCCAATTCATGAACTTGTGGAGACCACCTGCACGAGCAATGAGTTCATCTCCAGGGCGAAGCCAGAGATGATAAGTGTTTGACAGGATAATTCCCGAACCCATCTCCTTCAATTCTTCAGGCGACTGAGTTTTGACAGTGGCTTGTGTCCCAACTGGCATAAACATAGGTGTCGGAAAGGTACCGTGGGGAGTGATGATTTCTCCCAGACGAGCTCCTGTGTGTTTTTCTTTCTTAATCAAACGGTATTTGATTGGTGAATCTGACATTTTTTACCTCCGAAGCTGGGAAAGACAGTCCCAGTTCATACTTTGTGCCCAAGGGCATACTGTATGATTTTATCAAAAAAAGCTGGAACTGTCACGAACTATGGTATAATGAGAGAATGAAATACCCAAAAATTGATTTAAAAACCGTTCGTCTGCAAGCTAGACAATTTCAGGCTGAAAATCCCCGCCTCTTTCTCGTCTATCTCTTACCTAGCATGCTGGTTATCTTGTCTGGCTTCCTCAATCCCTTAGAGCGTATCAACGAAGCAATTTTAGAACAACCCTTTTTAAGCGTGTTTGGACATGTATTCCAAGCCTACCTTTTTCCTCTGTTAGTCTCCTTTATCGGAACTATTCTTCTAACCAGTTCAGTCTATACAACACTGAAACTCATCAAGAATCCAGATACAGAACTATCCGTCAAAAATAGTCTGACTCTCTTTAATGAAGAGCACTTTTCACAAACCTTTTTGACTCTTCTTCTCAAACGTCTCTATCTCTTCTTATGGAGCATTCCTAGTTTGCTTGGGATTTACTTCCTCTTTTACAGTAGCTTTTTAGCCAAGAAATTCGTTGCAATCCATCCTGAATTTCCTAATCTGGATCTCTCGTCAATTGAAACCGAGCGTTTCCTCATGACCTTTGGTCTTTACTTTCTAGCAAGTATCCTCTTGATGATTGTCGGAAATAGTCTCTATATCCCACAATACTATGCCTATTCACAGGTAGAATTTCTCCTCTGTGATACTCTAGATTTAGGACAAGCCAAACCAGGGAAAATCCTAAAAACCAGCCGTTTCCTGATGAAAGGCTACAAGTTCCAGCGTTTCGTCCTAGACTTACAACTCCTTCCTTGGTACTTCCTCAATTGGATTACCTTTGGAATTGCTAGTTTCTCACTCCTACCCTACATTCAAATCATTAAAATGATTTTTTACCGAGCAGTACTTGCTCGAAAACGTCCAAAAGCTTGAAGGTTTTCCCTCAAGCTCTTTTTCTATCAATGAGTTTCTCCGCCTACCAACTTGAGGTCCTCATCTCCATATTCTATCATGGCTCCGATTGCTGCTTCTATCCCTCGCCTAATGTCCACTAAACTCATAGCTGGAGTAGTCGGTCGATTCACCACCTGTTCCATCATATAAGGAATATGCATAAAACCTGCCTTAACATGGGGAAATTTCTTTTCTACCAAATAGAGGGCCTGATACATCAAATGATTGCAGACAAAAGTCCCTGCAGTATTGGAAACAGAGGCCGGCAATCCCTCTTTTTTTATAGCTTGAACCATCGCTTTAATCGGCAAACTACTAAAGTAAGCCGGAGCACCATCTGGACGAATGGGAAGGTCAATCGGCTGATTACCTTCGTTATCAGGAATGCGTGCATCGTCTTGATTTATAGCCACTCGCTCAGGTGTCAAGCTGGTTCTTCCACCTGCTTGGCCGATACAAAGGACAAAGTCAGGTTGATAACGACTCATTTCTTCTTCCAATACTTGAGCCGATTTGTGAAAAACTGTCGGCACCTCTAGCCAACGGACCTCAGCACCATGGATTTCAGCTGGTAAACCTTTAATGGCTTCCAAAGCTGGATTGACCTTTTCCCCTCCAAAGGGCTCAAAACCTGTCACTAATACTTTCATTTCTTACTCCTCAAAACAAATTCAATGAGACTTTTTCTTAAAAACAAGTATAACATATTTCCCTTATTCTGGAGTGAAAAGGACTAGAGAGGATCAGACCGGCATTAAAGTTTATTTAAAGAGAAAAATACTAATCAAGGCCAAAATAGCTGGTCCACCTTGCTTCAAAATAATTTTCTTATCTGCTGTGAGAGAGCCATAAGCCGCAGCACCAATCACAAATAAAACAAAAATAGTCACAATTTCTAAATTCTGTGAGAAATAAATCCCATACAAGAGAAAGACTCCTAACAGAGCATTATAAATCCCTTGATTTTTAAACAATGAACTTACAGACGGACGAGCCAGTTCTTCCTTTTCCATGTTAAATACTCGACTGGTTGCATCTGATTGCGTTGCAATACTTTCCAAATAAAAAATGTAAAAATGCTCCAAAGCAACAATCGTTGCTAAAATGATTGTAATAATTGACATCTATTTCTCCTTAAATTTCTATATTTTCAATACCCAAAACCAATTTATTTACTAAACGGCTGAGTTCTGTTCTTTCAGACTCTGTTAAGATACTTTCCATCTCTTCCTTAACCTTGATATGCTGCAGAGGCGGATTCACAACTAACTGCTCTTTGGCATACTTCGTAGCCTCCACCAACACTTCTCGCTGATTTTCAGGATTACGATGACGCTCCACCAAACCTTCCTTTCCCAGAATTTTGAAATGTCGGGTCAAAGCAGCCTGATCAATCTTCAAACGCTCCTGAACCGCTATTTGATTACAAGGGGAATGCTTCAGCAGAAACAGTAAAATCTGATACCGTGTCAAACTAATCCCAAGTTTTTTTTTAAACAATTGCGTACTCGCTTGCTCAGACAAGCGGAGTTGATAAAGCAGATCTTGAATCTCTATCATTTCTTCCTCCTTTTTATTGATTGATCAATAGTTGACTAATCAGGTATAATGCAAAGTAAAATAAATTGCAAGAATGTTGCTTGGATTATTACAAGATGGTAACTTTCCATTCAAATTGACAAAGAAAAAACAAATGAGACTCGCTTCCTATCACGAAAGCTAGATCTCATTCGTCAAAATGTTATTACAAAGTCTGGTTTATCCATTCATTGAAACGTGAACGTGATCATAATGGTTTTCTGTCACGCTACCACGGTCTGGCATTGGGTTCCAAGTATTAGCTGGTCCATATTTGCTATCAAATGGAGCATAGAAACGTTGTTTCCAAATGATGTAACTAATGCCACGGCTAGCCATGTTTTGAATAGCGTATTCCGCAATCTTATCCCCTAGTTCTGAACCTTCTGGTACCATGAAGTCAATGGCCAAACCTTTTCCGTGATCTCCACTGTCTCCTGGACGGTAACCACTAAAGGATGTGATACCAAACAAGTTGGCAATTTCTTCTTTAAAGGCAGCCGTTTGTGGTTGAAGTCCTGCATTTTCAGATTTCGCTACTGCCAGTCCAGCATAATCAGGCGCAGCTGGAGCCGCGTAAGTTGCTGAAGCTCTTTTCGTCTCTTCTGGTTGATAAGTAGAAACTGATGTTGTAGCTTCATTTGATGAGGCTTCTTTTGCTTCTGCTGAACTTGTTGCAGTTGTTTCAGTTGCTTTTTCTTCTACTGGAGTTGTAGTTGCTTCCACTGCTGATTCAGCTTGAGGACTTACTTGTGTTTCCTGCTTCTCGGCTGGAGTCGGTGCCTGAGGAGCTACTTCTGCAACTGCACTGCTTGTTTCGGCTGTTTGCTCCTCTGGGACAGAAGTCTCTGTAGATGATGCCACTTCTTCTGAAGCAGTCACTGTCTCTGTAACTTCTGAACTTGTTGCTACTTCATTTTTGCTTGGAGCTTCTACCGCTTTTGGCGCTTCTGCAATCGGTTGAGAAAGGTCTGTAACCTGAACAGTTTGATCATCTACGGTCACTTGATTTGTTGTCAAATCTGCTGTCGCAGTTGTCACTTCCTCACTAGAATCTGCTTGTGGTGTTTGGATTTCAACTTCTGTTACTTCTTCTGCTTCATTGACAGTCGTTGTCAAAACGGTTTCTGGGAAAATCAAGTCCATATTGGTGATTTTATTCAAATTCGCAAGAACTGTGACATCTACCCCCAATGCTTCTGCAATGGTGCTCAAGGTATCACCATATTGAACGGTATAACTTGTTTTGTTGTCCGTTTTAGTCAAATCATTTTGGATTTGCTCAACACTACGTGCAGTCCAAAGAACTTCTTCTGCTTGGGTTGCCAATACTGGGGCAAATGACAAGGCTACTGTTGAGGCTAATAATATTCTTTTCTTCATTCTTTCAAATTCCTTTCAAATGAGTACCTGTCTATGATAACACAAAAAAAGCAGAAAAAAAGCCCTCTCGGGCCTATTTAACAGAACTGTCTATTCCTTGTAACAAACTTGGTTACTTGAAATAGTTTGTTAGGTCTCTGTCACAAAACTGACACAATCTTATCGTTCCCAATCCCCAAAAATATAAGGAATATCTGCTAACCCTTGAATCCTATGATTTCCTTCATAAGTCGACTCTAAAAAGTTGATACTTTGAATCCCACTATTCTGGGCAAATTCCACATCCAGAGTCCGATCCCCTATATAATAGGTCTTCTCAGAATCCAACTGATACTTGCCTAACAGATAGTTAGCCGCTTCTGGACTTGGCTTCCGCACAAAACCACTCTGACTGGTTAAAATCTCTGTAAAATAAGATTCCAAACCCAAGTCTCTGAGAATGGTACGAGCATTGTCTCCCTTATGAGTGTAAACAAACTGCTGAATTCCTGATTCCTCTGCCCAAGCTAGCACATCACGCGCACCTGGCATCAAAACTACCTGAGCATTCTTCTCAGCCAAACTCTGGGCACGCACCTGATTTAGCATTTCCACATCCAGCTTTCTCTCTTCTGCCACCTGCACAAGTAAATCCTGCACAGAAAACTTGAGAATAAACTCCCTCACCTGCTCCTTATCATAAGGAATAGAAAACTGAGCAAAAGTTTCCTCAATTCCTGATAAAATCGCTTCGTAAGAATCCAATAAAGTCCCATCTAAATCCCAAATAAAAGCTGTTTTTTGCATTTCCTATCCTTTCAAGCTCATATAACGCTGGTAACGGTAACGTAGAAATAACCAACGAAAACCATTATCCAAAAGGGTTCCGGCCCAAATACCGGGCAAGCCCCAACCAAGCACAATCCCCATCAGATATCCTGTTCCAATGCGGATACACCACATTCCTATACTTGTCGCATAAAAGGGAAGCCGAGCATTGCCCAAACCCTGCCAGACTGCTGTATAGATGACTGTTCCTATCGTCATAGGAGTACCAAGTAGTGAAAAAAGTGTCACTAGCACACTAGCCTCCACCGCTAGAGAATCAGTCGTATAGAGATGAGTTAGTGGTATACCCAAGGCATAGACACTAAGCGTCAAGGGCAACATGAGAAGCAGAGAAAGCCAAAAGGTTTGCTTGCTCAAATTAGCTACTCTTTCCCAATTATCCTCTCCAACTGCTCGAGCTACCAGCATGACCGTTGCAGTAGCGACGCCAAAGGCAGGCATATAGTTAAACTGGGTCAAGACTTCTCCGACTGCATTTCCAGCCACCGCCTCCGTTCCAAAAGAAACAACCAAGGCAATGATCACGACATCTCCAGCCCTCATCATGAGCCTCTCTCCAGCTGCTGGCAACGCTAAGGTCAATAGTTCCTTATCTAAACCAAAAGTCGGTTTCTCAAAAGGCAACTTTAATTGCGACCATAAAATCACAAGACCTACCAAACGAGACAGAATTGTCCCCCAAGCAACACCAGCTATCCCCATATCCAGAACAAAAATAGCTAGACTTGAAAAAAGAATATTCAAGGCATTGGATAAAAAACTAACATAGAGAGGCAGACGTGGATTATGCGTTGCACGAATCAAGGCTCCCAGACTAGTCATTAAACCTAAGAGAACAATCGATCCGCCTACCAAAGATAGGTAGAGTCCACCACTCTCAGCTACATCTCTCTCCGTCCCCAAAAGTCCTATCATCTCTTTCCCAGCGAAGATGGACAAAAATCCTAAAAGGAAACTTAATAGTAAGGTAATCTTCAATGCCTCAGTCACATGATAGGCTAGCATAGATTGATCCTTCTGCCCCAAATTTTTTGAAATAACACTGGAAATAGCAGCTCCCAGAGCGATGAAAATCGCCTGATAAATCGTGATAATATTGCCAGCTACTGATACACCCGAAATAGCTATCAAGCCCAAGTGGGCTACTAAGTAACTATCCACCATCCCCATGAGCATCTGCAAAAAATTTTCGCCCATAGCTGGCAAGGCAATATTAAGAATGTCTTTATTTTTCTTAAACAATCCTTCCTCCTGATGAAAAGAAACTCAGTTGGTTTCCCAACCGAGTTTACTCCCTCTGTCTTAAAGTCCTAGATAAGCCTCAACCGCTGCTTGCATATCAGCAGCTGCCACTGTTGTCTTGTGACGAACAGGAGCTGTTTCAAGCCCGTCAACTGCTGGTGGTACTGCAACTCCTGAAATATCATGTAATTGAGCCAAGGCTTCAAAGTCAGTCAAGCCTACTTTACCTGTTACAGCTTCTACTGCAACCACTGGGAACTTGTATGGACTCGCTGTTGAAGCAATCACTGTCTTAGTCACATCGCCAGTAGCCGCTTGGTATTTCTTATAAACTGCCGAGGCAACCGCCGTATGTGGATCCTCGATATAAGAATCTGCCTCATAAACACGCTTGATTTCTGCTGCCGTTTCTTCCTCAGTCGCATATTCAGCTGCAAAGAGGTCCAAAATCTCTGCATCAAAGTCTGTCAACTCATATTGTCCTTGCTTGTTCAAGGCATTCATAAGTTCAGCTGTTTTAACCGCATCATTACCTAAAAGATGGAAAATCAAACGCTCCAAGTTTGAAGATACCAAAATATCCATAGATGGACTAGTAGTCACTTTAAACTCACGTTTCTTGTCGTAAACACGTGTCTTGAAAAAGTCTGTCAAAACATTGTTGTCATTTGAAGCACAGATTAATTTGCCAACTGGTAGACCAATTTGCTTAGCATAAAAGGCAGCCAAGATATTTCCAAAATTTCCTGTTGGTACTGTGAAGTTGACCTTATCACCAGCCACAATCTCACCAGTCTTAACCAACTGAGCATAGGCATAAACATAATAAACAATCTGTGGCACCAAACGACCGATATTCATAGAGTTGGCAGATGAAAATTGCAGTTTATTGGTAGCCAACTTTTCACGAAGAGCCACATCATTAAACATATGCTTCACATTTGTTTGCGCATCGTCAAAGTTACCATCAATAGCGATAACATGAGTATTATCACCAGTCTGAGTGGTCATTTGCAACTCTTGTACCTTGCTGACACCATCCTTTGGATAAAAGACAATAATCTCAGTTCCAGGCACATCCGCAAACCCTGCCATAGCAGCTTTTCCAGTATCACCAGATGTCGCTGTTAAGATGACAATCTTGTTCTCCAAGCCATGTTTCTTAGCAGCTGTTGTCATAAAGTATGGCAAAATAGACAAGGCCATATCCTTAAAGGCAATTGTTGAACCATGGAAAAGCTCCAGATTGTATTGCCCGTCTAATTTCACTAATGGTGCGATAGCTAGAGTATCAAACTTGCTATCGTAGGCATTGTTGATACAGTAGTCCAACTCCTCAGCTGTAAAGTCATCTAAAAATGCTGACAAAACAAGCTTAGCAACTTCCTGGTAAGAAGCATCTTTCAATTTGTCAAAGTCCAAATCTACCTTTGGATAAGTAAGCGGTGCAAACAAACCACCATCCGTCGCCAAACCTTGCAAAATAGCTTGGCTAGCAGTTACTGTATTGTTGGCATCACGCGTTGATTGATAAACTAATGTCATTACTCTCTATCCTTTATCTATAGTCTCATCCATTATATCATGATTTTTCAGAAAATTCTCCTTTTATAAGAGAAATTATAGGCCCAATTCTTCTTTGCTAATTTCTCAAAGTAACTTCCACTTGCCCAACCAAAGTGGAAATTAGTCTAAAACGGATTTTTATGGTGGAATTAAGTGTGAGACGTTTGAGTTAGAAATGAGGTCTACTATGACAAAACATAAACACCTTACCCTTTCAGACCGTAATGATATCCAATTAGGCTTAGAGCGCGGTGAAACCTTCAAAGCTATCGGACAATCCATTCTAAAAGACCCAACTACTGTTTCCAAAGAAGTCAAACGAAACAGACAAGTCCGAGAGTCTACATGCGATAACCTTCCTTGCCCTTTACTCGATAAGGCTCCCTTTGTCTGTAATGGATGCCCTAAAAGAAGACAAAATTGTGGATTTAAAAAAATCTTCTACCTTGCTAAACAAGCTCAAAAACAGTACGAACAAACTCTTGTCGAAGCTCGTGAAGGAACTCCCCTTAATTCCAAGGCCTTCTGGGACATGGACAAAGTCATTTCTGATGGTGTTAAAAAGGGACAACACATCTATCATATCCTCAAAACTCATAACCTTGATGTCAGTTCCTCAACCGTCTATCGACACATCCGAAAAGGATACCTATCTATCGCTCATATTGACCTAGCCAGAGCCGTTAAATTCAAAGAAAGACGGAAAAGGAAACTACCTTCCATCCCTAAAGAAGCTAAAAAAGGCCGTTCCTATGAGGATTTCCAAAACTATTTAGTCCTTAATCAACTAGACTCTTGGCTGGAAATGGACACAGTTCTGGGGAGGATGGGAGGTAAAGTCCTACTTACCTTCAACCTGTCTTTCTGTAACTTTATCTTCGCTAGGCTTCTGGATAATAAAACTGCCCTTGAGGTTACCAAACACCTCTATACCATCAAGAACACTCTTCATGAAGCTGATAAAGATTTCTTCCAACTCTTTCCTGTCATTCTTACCGATAATGGTGGAGAGTTTGCCAGGGTTGATGATATCGAAATGGATGTGCGAGGAGAGAGTAAACTCTTCTTTTGTGACCCTAATCGCTCTGACCAGAAAGGGAGAATTGAGAAAAACCACACACTGATTCGAGACATTCTACCTAAGGGAACTGCTTTTGACAACTTAACTCAAGAGGACATCAATCTCGTCTGCTCTCATGTCAACAGTGTCAAACGTGCTGCTTTGAATGGAAAGTCAGCCTATGAGCTCTTTGCCTTTACCTATGGAGAAGAGATTCCTAAGCTTCTAGGTATTTCTAAAATACCTGCAGAAGACGTCTGTCAGTCTTCGAAATTACTCCAACATAAGTTCTAAAAACTAACCTTTAACCGCATTCAAACGTCTCACACTAACTTCCACCATAGCGGAACTTAATCTGAAACGCTTTCAGATGAGGGGATTTTGTGCGCTCTTTTTTTCGATTCCTTTTGGTTACAAAAGCGATGAAATCAAGCATTAGTAAAACCAGTGGAACTTACCCTGACACGGATTTCCACTGGTTTTTAGGATTTTTATCAGACTAACTTCCACTTCTACTAGCGGTGGAACTTAGTTTGCGAATTTACCCCAATTCTTCTTTCAAAGGCTGTAAATAAATCATTTCTTGTTTATTTCTCATCTGCAGACCTTCCTCAGCTAGCTGGAGTAAGTCTTTTGAAAACTCTATAATTGCAGTTTCTTCCTGTTCTGTAAGCTTTTTCTTAGAAAATTGTCGTCTTAAAAACTTATAATTTCGCCCAAATTCTTTAAAAAAAGGTGCTGTTTCTAAGTAAGCTTCTAACTTATATAAATTGACCAACAATCCTAAGTGAAAAGCTGCTGAAGCGAAGGTTCTATCTAGAGATTGAGTACACACACTACGAAACTCAACTGTTCCGCGAGTCGTTAAGTCTTGGTACTGATAACTACGATGAGTTTCAAAATCCTTCTCTTGAGGGGAAATAAGAACCTCATCCCCATTAAGATCAAATGCTTGGATTTCAGGTGTATCCAAATAGTCCCTAGCCTGAATCGGATAAAAATAATAGGTTTGCCCATCACGTTCCGCAGTAAAAATTGCAGAATGATCTAGATAATCAAAAAAATCATCCTTATCTTTAAAGAGCCTAGCATTGACACCGACGTTCTCTGGATAGATACCATGCATCGATTCTTCCCAAAAAATATCCCTTGAAATTTTCGTATCCCAATCCTCACCTGAAAACTCAGAATTGGCAAATAAATAAGCCTTAACTCCTTCAATTTGAGTAAAAGCATTAATCACCCGTAAGTAGTTAGATTTTGAAACATCCAGCTGAACCTGACTCCCACAGATAAAAGCACCATATTCAGGGAAATGATGTAAATCTGATTCAATCACATTCCTACTCAAATTCAAATAATCCATCAACATCTGATAGCGTGGATAAGCCACTGGACAATTCTCATTTTTATCCCAGTTAGGATGAATACCGCAACCAACGATAGCATGATTGGATTCGCCTAATTGTCTCTGAATTACATCCATATAATTATTGAAACGATTTTCGACCTCTTGAATTGTTTCGGCCTTACCAAATGCAAACTCAATCGTAGTATAGGAAACTTCAAACAAAATAGCATCCTGACTTATCGGATCTACTAACTGGATCGGATTGCCAAAATCATCTACCTTTTCGACAGTGAAATCAAAAGAAGAAACTAAATATCGGAATAAGTACTTGATAACTTCAACATCTGTAGCATCCCCTTCCAAGTTTACAACAGGATATTCCAGCTCAATCCCGACAAACAATTCAGGATTTTCTTTAATATTTTTCAAATACCGATGTTTTAATAAATCGATAGAACGAGACATACTTCCCTACACTTTCATAATCTAAATAAAATTTGAATAACTATTATTATACCAAAAATAACATAAAAAAGGAACGAAGACTTACAACGTTCCTTATCGCTATACTATACCGGCGGCCGGGGTCGAACCGGCACGTCCTTGCGGACACTGGATTTTGAGTCCAGCGCGTCTGCCAATTCCGCCACGCCGGCAAATAGTAACTGGGGTAGCTGGATTCGAACCAACGCATGAGGGAGTCAAAGTCCCTTGCCTTACCGCTTGGCTATACCCCAATAATATAAAATAGGCGAGTGATGGGGATCGAACCCACGCATGCCAGAGCCACAATCTGGTGTGTTAACCACTTCACCACACCCGCCATAATTCTATTAACACGGGCAGTAGGAATTGAACCCACACTGAAGGTTTTGGAGACCTTAGTTCTACCTTTAAACTATGCCCGTAAAATGGAAGGGGAGGGATTCGAACCCCCGAACCCGAAGGAGCGGATTTACAGTCCGCCGCGTTTAGCCTCTTCGCTACCCTTCCAAAATATATAAATGGCGCGAGACGGAATCGAACCGCCGACACATGGAGCTTCAATCCATTGCTCTACCAACTGAGCTACCGAGCCTTATTGCGGGAGCAGGATTTGAACCTACGACC